>NZ_FOAG01000038.1 GCF_900109455.1 Roseovarius azorensis
GGCAGCAGACAGAACTTCGATTTGAGGGCGGTTGATAAAGTCGGACTTACCATCGGAGCGAACCCAAGATCAGACGGCCGCCCCCGGAGGCTTACCACTCAGAACCAAGCTGTGCCAAGAGCTGGCAACAACTCCCAGCAACTCTTCAGTCATCTTGCGCGTCATTCGGTGCTCGCCCATGCCGGCAGCGCATCGAGGTATCTCAGCTCCTCGCGGACCACGGGATCGAGCGCCTCGGGCAGGAGGTGCCGGAGCATCAACCATTCCGGAGACCGCTCATCAGCCTGTGCTTCGCTGCGATGGCGACGCAGATGCTCCCCTACCTTGGCCTTCAACAATCCAGCCATTGCCGTGTTTCCTATCAACCGCGTCAGCAGGTCGGTGTAGCCACCGAAGGTGCCCGCATGCAGGTAGGTATTGAGCATCGCCCGGATGTTCGGGTGTCCGCTCGCGTAGTTGCGCTCCTTTCCGTTCGCCGCTGCCACGATCGAGAAGGCCGCCGCCAAGAGTAGGCTCTGTGGACGTTCGAGGCCATGCAGAGGCGCAGAGTGATCCCATTTGCCCAGGCTGCTGAACCACGGTCGGCGACGTCGTTCGATCTCCGCGAGGAGCGGCGTCACGATCCGGTCCTCATGATAGGGGAGCTTCGACCTCGGGATGGTCAGCTCATCGAACCGGACGAGTTTCGGCGGATCGAAGCCGTCGCCGCTCCGCAGATAACAGTTGAGGACGAGAGTCCGCTGTTCCTTCGACGCCTCGACCGCGGGCGGGTCGAGGACGAAGGCGTTTCCCCGGTGCCGGCGAATGACATCGATGAAGCTCTGCTGCACCTGGGCCTTGGTGTCGATCCCGAACAAGATCCAAAGCAGCGGCACCCCTTCGCGCTCATAGTGTTTGCACCTGGCCGAAATCTCTGTCTGGAAGGTGCTCGACATCTGGAATTCGACGGCGAAGGCGCCGAAGCCTTCCCACTCGACATAGACATCCGGGAACCGGCCATGCGCCGCCTCGGTCGGTGGCAGGTATTCGGCCACCGCGTGCCTCACATGGCGCGGGTCGAGCGCCACGAGCGCCGCCACTTGCTCGCACATCAGCCTATGGAAATCCGATTCCTGACGGCCCTGATACTGAGCCGCGCGGGCGTCGTCTGGCACGGTGTTGCGGCCGTGATACCAGGGGCAGCTTGGATCGCTTCCGCTGTAATGCGCGAAGAGTGGGAGGCTGACGCCACATCGTCGCGCCGTCCTGATGTAGACGCTGCCGTCGCAGGCCAGGCAACGGGCGACCAAGCCATCGTTGCCCTGCCTGAGATCGGTGATCTGAATCGCTCCGGGTTTGTCGGAGACCTATAGCTTCATTTCACGCGACCATATCGAGCACGTCGCGCTGTGCATAGAAGTTCTCTTCGGCCTCT
>NZ_FOAG01000036.1 GCF_900109455.1 Roseovarius azorensis
GACATGTCGGAGATGCGGGCGATGACGTCGGCGAGCCAGGCCTGCGGATCGATGTCGTTCAATTTTGCCGTGCCGATCAGGGAATACATGGCGGCGGCGCGCTGTCCGCCCCGTTCGGACCCGGCGAAGAGCCATGATTTTCTGCCGAGGGCCACACCGCGCAGCGATCTTTCGGCGGTATTGTTGGTCAGGCAGATGCGACCGTCCTCGAGGAACCGGGTGAAGCTTGGCCAGTGATTTGGCGACAGCAGATAGTCGATCGCCTTGGCGACCTTGGCATGCTTCGACAGCTGCGCCCGTTCGCTGCGTAGCCAGCATTCCAGATCGGCGACCAGCGGGGCCGACAGGCGTTGCCGCGCCTCGAGGCGTGTGGCGGGGGATTTGCCGTTGATGTCGCGCTCGATCTCGAACAGGGCATCGATGTGCTTCACCGCCTCGAACGCGATCGGCGAGATCTCCTTGGCGTTCTTGCCCTTGCGGATGTTCCGCTCTACGTCGGCCAGTTCGAAGAACTTGCGGCGTGCATGGGCCCAACACAGGGCCGAAGCAACCGGCCCCGGCACTCGTTTCGGATCATAAAGCTGGTTGTATCCGGCATAGGCGTCAGCTTGCAGGACGCCCTGCCAACCTTTCAGGTGCCCGGTTGGATGTTCCCCGCCCCGATCGCGGGAGAAGCGGAAGACCACCGCCGGCGGCGCGGTTCCACCAAAGGGGCGGTCGTCGCGCACATAGGTCCAGAGCCGGGCCGTCTTCGTTCCTCCCCGGGCCAGCAGCGGCACGGTGATATCGTCGCCATGCAATCGGTCGGCCGCCATGACATGGGCCTCGATCAGCGCATGCAGCGGTTTCAGCAATTCGGTCACCGCGCCGACCTGGTCGGCCAGCGTGGACGGGCTGAGGTCCACACCTTCGCGGGCATAGCGGTCGGCCTGGCGATTCAGAGGCTGGTGCTGCCCGAACTTCTCGAACACGATCATGGCGAGCAGGCTCGGACCCGCCCATCCCCGCGGAATCGGATGGAAGGGAGCGGGCGGCTGGCTGATCTTCTCGCAATCGCGACATGTGAACTTCTCGCGGACGGTCTGGATCACCTTCCATTGGCGCGGCACCACCTCCAGCGTCTCGGTGACATCCTCGCCCATCTTCACGATCCGCTCGGACCCGCAGCACGCACAGGCCGAGGGGGCCTCGACCACGACCCGTTCGCGCGGCAGATGCTCGGGGAACGGTTTCTTCACCGGCTTGCGCCGCTCGAAGCCTGCAACCTTCGTCGTCTTCTCCGCCGCCTGTTCGGCGCGGATGGCATCTTCGGCCGCGGTGGTTTCCATCTCCTCGAGCTGCAACTCGAGCTGGTCGATCAGCCGGGCGGTGCGTTCGGCGCGGCGACCATACTTGTCGCGCTTGAGCATCGCGATCTCGAGCTTCAGGCCTGCGATCAGCGCCTCTGATGCCGACACCACGGCATTTGACTGGGCCAGCTCAGCCTTTGTGGCCGCCAGCTCGGCGCGCAGTTTCTCGAGTTCGCAGGCGACATCAGACATGGTCACGATCTACCATGCCGGTTCGGTAATGCCCATGCAAAACAGGGCTATGACCGAGATTTATCCAACCTTTGCAGGGCGTTGCGTCCAGCGCGGATTGCGCCAGTCTATCCCCTCCAGAAGATATCCAAGCTGGGCCGTCGATATCTGCACAGCCTCCCCAGAGCCGCTTGCCGGCCAGATGAACTTTCCCGTCTCAAGGCGTTTCAGATAGAGCGACATGCCCACCCCATCGTGCCATAAAATCTTGACCAGATCGCCGCGACGGCCACGGAAGCAGAATATCTCGCCCGCATGCGGATCGCGTCCAAGCCCCTC
>NZ_FOAG01000035.1 GCF_900109455.1 Roseovarius azorensis
CCCATATCGACGCCGCCACATACAAATCCATGTATGCCGCCTCGGTCAGCGATCCTGCGGCGTTCTGGGGCGAGCATGGCAGGCGGATCGACTGGATCCGGCCCTACAGCCGGGTCAAGGACGTGTCATTCGACTTCGGCAAGGTCTCGATCAAATGGTTCGAGGACGGCACGCTCAACGTCGCCGCCAACTGCATCGACCGCCATCTGGCGACGCGCGGCGATCAGACCGCGATCATCTGGGAGCCGGACAATCCCGAGGACGCCGCCCGGCACATCACCTATCGCCAACTCCACGAGAACACCTGCCGCATGGCCAATGTCCTCAAGGGGCTGGGCGTGGGGCGCGGCGACCGGGTGGTGATCTACCTGCCGATGATCCCCGAGGCGGCCTATGCGATGCTGGCCTGCGCGCGGATCGGCGCGATCCATTCGATCGTTTTCGCCGGCTTCTCGCCCGATGCGCTGGCCGCACGGATCAACGGTTGTCAGGCCGGGGTCGTGATCACCGCCGACGAGGCCCCGCGCGGCGGCCGCAGGACGGCGCTCAAATCCAACGCCGACTCCGCCCTGCTGCATTGTTCGGACAAGGTGAAATGCCTCGTGGTCAAACATGCCGGCGGCCAGACCACATGGGTCGACGGGCGCGACCACGACTATAACGCCCTCGCCGCCCAAGCCGCCACCGATTGCCCGCCCGAGGAGATGGGGGCCGAGGATCCGCTCTTCATCCTCTACACCTCCGGCTCGACCGGCCAGCCCAAGGGCGTGGTGCATACCACCGGCGGTTATCTGGTCTACGCCGCGATGACGCATCAGTATGTCTTCGACTATCACGACGGCGATATCTTCTGGTGTACCGCCGATGTCGGCTGGGTCACGGGGCACAGCTATATCGTCTACGGCCCGCTGGCCAATGGGGCGACCACGCTGATGTTCGAGGGCGTGCCGACCTGGCCGGACGCCGGCCGCTTCTGGCAGGTCTGCGAGAAACACAAGGTCAACCAGTTCTACACCGCCCCCACCGCGATCCGCGCGCTGATGGGGCAGGGCACCGGGTTCGTCAGCAAATGCGACCTGTCCTCGCTCAAGGTGCTGGGGACCGTGGGCGAGCCGATCAACCCCGAGGCCTGGAACTGGTACAACGACAACGTCGGCAAGGGCCGCTGCCCGATCGTCGATACATGGTGGCAGACCGAAACCGGCGGCCACCTCATCACCCCCCTGCCCGGCGCCATCGCCACCAAACCCGGCAGCGCCACCCTGCCCTTCTTCGGCGTTGAGCCGGCCGTGCTGGAACCCGAATCCGGCAAGGAGATCACCCAGACCGAAGCCTCGGGCGTTCTGGCGCTCAAGGACAGCTGGCCCGGCCAGATGCGCACCGTCTGGGGCGATCACGAACGCTTCGAACAGACCTATTTCCAGCAGTACAAGGGCTATTACTTCTCCGGCGACGGCTGCCGCCGCGATGCCGACGGCTATTACTGGATCACCGGGCGGGTGGACGACGTGATCAACGTCTCGGGTCACCGCATGGGCACCGCCGAGGTCGAATCGGCACTCGTCGCCCACGCCAAGGTCGCCGAGGCGGCGGTGGTCGGCTATCCGCATGACATCAAGGGCCAGGGCATTTATGCCTATGTCACCCTGATGAACGGGGTCGAGCCGACCGAGGAATTGCGCAAGGAACTGGAACAATGGGTCCGCCATGAGATCGGCCCCATCGCCAAGCCCGATCTCATCCAATGGGCCCCCGGCCTGCCCAAAACCCGCTCGGGCAAGATCATGCGACGCATCCTGCGCAAGATCGCCGAAAACGACTACGGCAGCCTCGGCGACACCTCGACACTCGCAGACCCCTCGGTGGTCGAGGAACTGATCGCCAACCG
>NZ_FOAG01000028.1 GCF_900109455.1 Roseovarius azorensis
GCAATGCCGAGGCCGCAACAGACGCATCACGCGCGCTGAACGATTATCTGGTTGAATTCGCATTGGCCGTTGTGGCGCGTCAGGCAGCACGGTGAACAGGAAGTCACCGGCTGCATCCAGAGCGCTACGTTGAACAGCGCCTATCGGCTGCCAAATCGCATGATTACCGCCGACCCGCGGACGCCCTCGACGGCGTCACCAGCCTGCCTGATACGACACAAGCGCCCGTTTCAGTCTGGCGAACCTCACCGACTTCGACGCTGCCAGTTGGGGCCCAATGTTTCTTCGATACCACGAACCGATCCCTTCAATCTGCAAAGCGCCGCTAAATAGTGACACACAAATTGAGAATGAGCCCAAATAAGGGCTCCGCGACACCCATCCTTCCAAGATCCGTCACCGCTGCGCCGGTGATGCCAAGGATCATCCCACTGGGTATCACTTCGTTTCGTGGTTTTGTTGGAGGCGCTCAGACACTCCGATCTCCCGGAAGCAAGGTGGGTGGCGTCGGGGGTAAATATTTACATACAAGCATGAATGTTTGTTGCAAAAGCGAAACGCCTGTGTTGTGCTTGGACCAAAGGGGGAATGTGATGAAGGCCCAGCAACGCAAGAGCGTGCCCGGAGCCACCCGGGCGACACGGCGCCGGACGCAGGACGAGCGCTCAGCCGCGACCATTGAAAATCTGTGCCACGCGACGGTATCGCTCATTGCCGAGGTCGGATACGCCAATCTCACTACGACCATGATCGCGCAGCGCGCCGATGCATCACGAGGTGCGATTCTTCATCACTTCGAGACGCGGACGGATCTCGTGAAGCGGGCGACCGGCGGGATGTGGGCCTCGGTGGTGGAAGCCTCTACCGCGATACGCGCCGAGCACCGCAAGGAAGGACTAAAACCAGATGTGTTTATCCAGCGCGCCTGGACCGGACTCATGACGGACACCTATGTTTCGGTCACCATTGACATGATGACGGCCTCTCGTGGGGATCCTGATCTCAAGCAGCATGTCGAAGGCTGGATGCGACGAATGTTTGCGAGCTATCGCTGCACCGCGCGTGAAGTCTTCGGCACGGCGGGGCTGAGTGCGGACGAAGCTGAAACGCTGATGCTTGTTGTGACCTCCTCTTTGCGCGGGTTGCGCGTGGGACAGATGATCGAACCTGATCCGCAAAAGGCGCGGTCGGCACTTGCTCTGCTGTCCGATCTTATCCGCCTGCGTCTGACCGGGGCAATCAGGCCATGAGCGCACTGCTGGAAGCTACTGACATGTGGCAGAGTTTCGGCGGCGTGCAGGCTGTACGGGGCATGTCTCTCGAGGTGAGCCGGGGCACGATCACGGGATTGATCGGGCCCAACGGTGCCGGCAAGTCGACGCTTTTCAACCTGCTGAGTGGCGTGATACGCCCCGACGCGGGGCAAGTAAGTTTCAAGGAGCAAGACATCACGCGCTTAGCGCCCTGGCGGCGGGCGCGGCTGGGGCTGATCCGCACATTTCAACTTGCCCGGGAATTTCAGCGCATGACGGTGCTAGAAAACCTGATGTTCGCGCCGCAGCTTCAACTTGGCGAAAACTTCTGGCCGATCTTCCTGCGTCCCGGCGCGGTGTGCGCGCAGGAGGCGGAGGTTTATCGCCGCGCCTGCGAGGTGATGGAGATCGCCACGCTGACGAATCTGCGCGACGATTACGCCGGTGATCTCTCGGGCGGACAGAAGAAGCTTCTGGAACTGGCTCGCACGCTGATGATCGATTGCGACCTGATCCTGCTCGACGAGCCGGGGGCGGGGGTGAACCCGGCGCTGATGAACACGCTGACGGACATGATCTGGCGCTTGAACCGCGAGCACGGCAAGACCTTTCTCATCGTAGAGCATGACATGGACATGATCGCGCAGCTTTGCGACCCGGTGGTGGTGATGACGCAGGGCAGCCTGTTGACCAAGGGCGGCTTCGACGATCTGCGTCGCGATCCGGCGGTGATCGAGGCCTATCTGGGGAGTGTGGCGAATGGCTGAGACGGTGCTCGCCACGCGCAGCCTCACCTCGGGTTATGGTAAGGCGGTGATCTGTCAGAATGTGACGCTCGATCTGTGCGAGGGGCAGATCACCTGCATCATCGGGCCCAATGGCGCGGGCAAATCGACCCTGCTCAAGACCATCGCGGGAGTTGTGCGCCCGATCTCGGGCAGCGTGTGCATCGCCAGGCGCGAGATCGCAGGGCTGCCTGCCGCGAGTATCGCGCGCTCGGGCATGGCCTATGTGCCGCAGGAGGCCAACGTCTTTCGCCAACTGACCACGCATGAGAACCTGACTATGGGCGCATGGACCGATCCGCGCCGGGCCGAGGCCACCTGCGCGCGGGTCTACGGGATGTTTCCCGATCTTAAACCGCTGCGCCGGGTGCGGGCGGGCAACCTCTCGGGCGGACAACGCCAGATGGTGGCTTTCGGCATGGCGATGATGCTGGAACCGCAGGTGCTGTTGCTCGACGAACCATCGGCGGGGCTGTCCCCGCTGATGGTGCGGCAGATGTTCGACATCGTGCGCCGCGTCAACGCCCAAGGCGTGGCGATCCTGATGGTCGAGCAGAACGCCATCGAGGGGCTGCGCATCGCGCATCGCGGCATCGTCATGGCGGCGGGGCGGGTCGCGCTCGAAGGCACTGCCCAATCGCTGCTCGCCTCAAACGAAGTATCAGAACTCTATCTGGGAACGCGCGCATGAGCCTTCAGATGATCGTCAACGCGCTGGTCAACGCCGCCCTGATCGCGCCGCCCGCGATGGCCTTTTCGCTGCTCTTCGGGATCCTGCGGTTTCCGAATTTTGCGATCGGCGGCTACATTACGGTGGGGGCCTTCGCCGCCTATACGCTCAACGTGCCGCTCGGTTTGCCGCTGCCACTGGCGGCGGCGGGGGCGATGACGTTCACCGCGCTGGTGGTCTGGGGCGCGCATGTCGTGGTGTTTCGCCCGATGCAGGGGCAGTCGGCGATCACGCTTCTAGTGGTGTCGATCGCGGTGACACTGATCCTCGAGAACCTGATTCGCCTGTTCTTTTCGGCGGATGTACGTGGCTTCGACATTCCGCTTCAACGCCCGTGGAATGTCTTCGGCGCGCGCATCACCCCCGAACAGGTGGAGATCATCGTCTGGAGCCTCGTGATCGGCGTCATGCTGCACCTGCTGCTGGCGCATACGCGCATCGGCCGGGCGATGCGGGCGGTGGCCGACAACCCGATGCTGGCGGCGATCCGTGGCGTGAGCGCAGCGCATGTCACGGCCTTCACCACTGCCATTTGCGGGGCTCTTTTCGGGCTGACGGGGGTATTCGCCGGACTCGATCTGGTGATCGAACCGTTGGTCGGCTGGAACCTCACGATCCCCATTTTCGCCGCCGCGATCCTCGGCGGCATCGGCTCGCCCTATGGTGCGATCCTCGGGGCCATTCTGGTCGGGCTTGCGGAGGAGGCGACGATCCTCGTACTTCCCTCGACCTACAAGATCGCGGTGGGATTCGTCATCATCGCCGTGCTGCTGCTGGTGCGCCCGCAAGGGCTGTTGGGAACGGCGGAGATCAAGAAATGAGTGTCTATCTCGTTTCCATGGGCACCTATGTGGGGTTCTTCATGATCCTGGCACTCGCGCTAAACCTGCAATGGGGAATCACCGGCATGGTTAACTTCGGCATTGCAGGGTTCTACGCGCTGGGGGCCTATACATCGGGACTGCTGACAGTCAGGCTGGGCGTGCCGGTGGGTCTGGCCATTCCGGCGGCCTGCCTTGCGGGGCTTGGCTTGGGGGCAGCGGTGGCGCTCTTGTCGGTGCGACTGCGCGAGGATTTCCTCGCCATCGTGACACTGGGCGTCGGCGAGATGATCCGGCTCATCGTGCTCAACGAGGATCAGATCACCGAAGGCCCGCGCGGGTTGCGGATCGAGGCGCGCCCCTTCGGTACGATGATCGCCCCGGAGCATTACCCGCTCTTCTATCTTGGCCTTGTTGCGGCCTGCGTGCTGCTGGCCTATGCGGTCTGCGAGGCGATCCGGCGCGCGCCGATGGGCCGCACATTGAGAGCAATTCGCGAGGATGATGTCGTGGCAGCGGTGCTGGGCAAGAACGTGCTGTTGCACCGAGTGCGCATCTTCGCCGTGGGTGGTTTTTTCATGGGGCTGGCCGGGGCGCTCTATGCCCATTACGTGCAGAATATCAGCCCCGAGGTGTTCATGCCCGTGGTGGCCATGTTCATCTGGATGTCTGTGATCGTCGGCGGCGCGGGCAACAATCGCGGCATATTGCTCGGTGCGGGCGCGGTGATGGTCTTCCTAGAGGGTACACGCTTCGTCGGCGATTTCACCGATGCGCTCGACGCCGAGAAGATGTCGGCCCTGCGGATCATCGGGATCGGGCTTCTGCTCATCGTGACGCTGCGGCTGCGCCCGCGCGGATTGCTGCCGGAACGAAAATTCAATGCTTCATCCAAATTAAGCGCCTAACAGATGGTACATGACCCCAAGCCAACAAGGAGAATGCAATGACGACCCTGATGACCAGACGCACGCTTCTCGCCAGCGGTGTCGCCACGCTTGCCGCGCCGTCGATTCTACGCGCGCAAGAGGGCGATATCGCAATCGGATCGCTGACCCCCAACACCGGTGGTGGCGGTCCGTTCGGCCCCAACATCACCGCCTCGCACAAGCGGGTGGCCGATGCGGTGAACGCCGCGGGCGGGATCCTCGGCCGGCAGATCCGGCTCTACCAGGAGAACTCCGAGACCAACCCAGAAACAGCGGTGCGCGCCGCCGACAAGCTCATCAACGTCAATCAGGTGCTGGCGATCATCGGCACCTGGTCGTCCTCGGTCACTCTTGGGATCATGCCCAAGTGCCAGAGCGCGGGCGTCATCCAGATGTGCACCTCGTCGAGCTCGGATATCCCCGTGGCCGACGAAAAGGGACTGGTGTTCAACTTCCAGCCGCTGTCGCCGATTTGGGGGCGCGCCATCGCCGATCTCGTCCTGAGTCGCAGCATCGAGAGTTATGCGTTGATGGCGCTCAACAACGATTTCACGCGCTCGATGATGGACGGCTTTATAGAGAAGGTGGGAGAGGACGCTCTCGTGCAAAAGCCGTTCTATTACAATGCCGGGCAATCCTCCTACCGATCGGAGGTGACGCAGCTGATCGAGAAGGCGCCGGAGGCGGTGTTCATCCCCTCCTACGTCACCGATTTCACCGCCGTCTACAAGGAGCTCTACCGGCAGGGATACGCGGGTGTCGTCATCACCACATCGCTGTCGACCGGCGACCAGTTCAAGGAAGCCGTCGGTGCGGCGGGCGACGGGATCATCCACGGCTTTCCCGTTCCGGCGCTGAACTCACCCGCCTACAAACAGTATCTGGACGAGGCCGGACTCGAGGATACCGGATCTGTCCAGCATCCGTTCGGAACCGCCGGGCGTGACCAGATGTCGGCGTTGCTCCTGGCCATCGAGAAGGCCGGGACGGCCGACCGCGCCGCCGTGGCGCGGGCGGTCTGGGACGTGACCACCGGCGAGGGCAAAACCGCGGTCTACAACGTCGCCGATGGTCTCGCGGCGCTGCGCGCGGGCGAGGAGATAAACTATTCCGGCGCGTCCGGCAGCCTCGAATTTGACGAGGAGGGGATGGTGCTCGGACGCGATTTCCAGCTTTCGGAAATCCGCGACGGCAAGGATGTGGTGCTGCAACGTCTTGAATACTGAAACCACGGGAGAGGGGCGCGGCCCCTCTCCAAACCAAAAAATGGAGGTAATATGGCCCGTGTCAGAGATGTCGAGATCGACGAGGTGCCCGAGGAGGTCCGCCCCGTTTACGAGCGCTACGCGCGCGACTACGGCCCCTTTCTCAACCAGGTGAAGGTCTTTGCCCACCGTCCGCCTGCAGTCAAGCATATCATGGGGCTGTTGCTGGAGCTGCATGACGAGGCGGTGCTGCCTAAGCGATACCTGGAGATCGCGCTGGTCACCGTCTCGACCATCAACAAATGCGAGTATTGCATCGGCCACCACGCGCCGCGCGCCGTGTCGCACGGGCTGAGCGCGGCGGCGGTCGAGGACATTCTCGTCGATACCCCCGAGGGGTTTGACGCCGTCGACATCCTCGTGCGCGACTATGCCGTGCAGGTGACCCAAAATTTCAACTACATGAAAGACGCGATCTTCGACGAGATGAAGTGCCATTTCACTGAGGAACAGATCGTGGAATTGACTCTGCGCATCGCGCTCTGCGGCTTCTTCAACCGAGTCAACGATTCGCTTCAGATCGAGATGGAGGACGGCGTCGAGCAGATGCTAGCCTGAATGGCAGCGGTAGGGGAGGAGCGGGATGACGGATCACCTGAACGACGGTCTCTGGGCCTGGAAGCAGAGCGAAAACAACAACCGCATGATCGCGCTGCAGCGCGCCGCATTCGCGGATAGGCCGGTGCGGCTGGCGTATTTCGGCGGCTCGGCTTTTCGCATCACTACGCCCTCGGGTCTAACTCTGATGATCGACCCATGGCGCAACCCACCGTGGGGCACGTGGAACTGGTACCTGTGCGAGTTTCCCGAAGTCGAGGTGGATATCGGCCTCTCGACACATGCACATTTCGACCATGACTGCCTCCACCGCCTGCACGCAAGCACGCTCCTCGATCGTCTCGTCGGGCGCTATGAATTCGCCGACGTGACCATCACCGGCATCGCCGACAAGCACGTTTCGGACACCTCGCATGCGAATGTGGACTGGGCCGGGCTCACGCGCAAACTCACCCCCATGGAGACGCTGCCGCCAAACAACTGGCGCTCGTTCGACAACACGCTGCTGCTGATCGAGACGGGCGGTTTGCGCATCCTTCACTGGGGCGACAACCGTCCCGATCCGCCGCCCGAGGTTTGGGAACGCCTGGGCCAGGTAGACGTGGCGCTCCTGCCCATCGACGGCTCGCAGCACGTGCTGGGATATGAGCAGGTTGAGGCGATCCGGGGAAGGCTGCGACCGAAAGTGATCGTGCCGCATCACTATTTCATCTGGAACGTCACGCATCGCGCCTCGACGCTTGGGCCGCCAAGCAAATGGATGGCACGGCAGAGTAACGCGGTCTGGACAGATGACTCTGAAATCACGCTCGAGAGGGATTGGGTCATGCAGAGTACCGACCTAGCGCTGTGCTTCGGAGACCGTGTCCAGTTCGATCCGCCCGACCCGGCATACGCTAGCAATCGGCATGACGGTGCCTGACTTGTTCACTTATCGAGACCTGTGCGCGGGTGGCTTGACCGGTTTGAACATCCGTGATTCCATCGATCCGAACAACGGATTTAGGGACGCGATGGCACGACGGCGCATTGGTCAGGAGAAGTTCGGCTTTGTCGTTGAACGCAGTCGGCAATCGTGACTGGATGACCTCGCAAGCTTGATCGACTGGGCACCGGTCTCTGGCGCATTGGGGGTGATTTCTTGTGCCGCCAAGGGCGAGCCCGCCTGGCCGCCGCTGGCACTGTTCAAGGCGATGCTGCTGTCGATCTGGCATGATCTCTCGGATGTCAAGCTTGCCGAAGCGCTGGATGATCGCGCCTCTTTCCGGCGGTTCTGCGGCTTCTCGGCATCGGAGCCGACGCCGGAGCGCACGGCCTTCGTCCGTTTTCGAAAATCCCTTGCCACGCACGGGCTGGACAAGGCTCTGTTCGAGCAGATCACCCGTCAACTCAAGTCCAGGGCGATCAAGGTCAAGACCGGCACGCTAGTCGACGCGGCGATCATCGCCTCGGCCAGCGAAGCGGATGACCAGGGCCGCTGGGTCAAGCACAAGGGCAAACCGGCGGTTCACGGCTTCAAGGCCTATGTCGGCGCCGATGCCGATACCGCCCTGGTGGAGGAGGTCGCCGTTACGCCCGCCAACGTCAACGATGGCAGGGCCGGCCTGGACGCCCTGCCGGACAATCCCGGCGAGGTGTTTGCCGACAGCGCTTATCGTGGCGATCATTTCGGCGATGCGGTCCGTGCCAGGGGCGGCACGCCGCGCATTGTCGCCACCGGCATGTGGGGTCGTGACGAAGCCGAGACGCTCGGGCGCCTTGCAGCCTGGAACCAGCCGATCCATCGGATCCGGGCCCGCATCGAAAAGATCTTCGGCACCTGGAAGCGAAGCTATGGGCTTCGACGCATGCGATGGCGCGGACTTGCCAAGGCCGCCATTCAGATCCGCCTTACCGCCATCGCCTACAACATGAAACGCAGTCTGAAAATCATCGCTGCGGTCGGGTAACGGGTCAAAGGTCCCCCTTTCATCGTCCGGACCAGCTTCACAACCCGGATTTGCCGGCACCGATCACCGCAGCTTTCCGCTCCTCCTCCGGGAAACTGAAAGACTGAATGAACTCAATGCATAGCACCACCCGCGCACAGGTCTCTTAAGGGTTCTGGCGGTGCTTCGCAAATGGGGAGTGGGCAAAAGCTATCGCCTCAGCCAAAGCCGCGCTCGAAAGGCCCAAGCCGGCAACAGATCACACCTTGCAGAACTGGCCCTCCGGGCCAATGCGCCATGGCCCGCGCCGGCTATCTGGGGAGCGCACGCGCCGTGGCGCTTGGTGCCCCGCCACTGGCCTACTTTTGCGCCGCCACGTGGCCGGTTTTGTCTCCGCCGTTGACGATGCGAGCGCCCGCACAAAGGCATCAAGCACCATCTCCTGCTTCTCGTTCATGTAGGCAACCACGAAAGGCTTGCGGCTGTGGCACAGGCGGAAATGGGCCACATGGACCTTGTGCTCAACGCCGCCCAACAGAACATATTCCTCGCTCCAATCGAACTGAAGCGCATCACCGGCCGCGAAACA
>NZ_FOAG01000041.1 GCF_900109455.1 Roseovarius azorensis
TCACCGTGCTGCCTGACGCGCCACAACGGCCAATGCGAATTCAACCAGATAATCGTTCAGCGCGCGTGATGCGTCTGTTGCGGCCTCGGCATTGCCATCGACGATGGCCGTCAGGATGGCGCGATGCAGATCCCGGCCACGATCGATATCGCCGTTTTCTTCGCGCGCGTGAACGATCCAGAAGCGGCGCGACAGTCCCTGCAAGGGCAGCATCAACGATCCCAGATAGCGATTTCCGGCGGCATCAAGGATCAGGGCATGGGTTTGCCGGAGGGTGTCGGTGTATTCCTGAAGGGTGAACCGGCCTTCAAGCCGTGATGCAAGATCGCGCATGGCCGACCGCTGTGCCTTGCTTGCCCTTTTGCATGCAAGCTCCACCGCCAGCACCTCGACCGGCCGACGCACTTCAAGGCGGCTTAGCTGGTCTTCGACCGTTATCGCCGGGATCTCGATTCCGCGGCTGGCATGCACACGGATCATGTAGCTGGGTGCAAGACGCTGGATCGCCTCGCGAATCGGCGTCCGGCCCAGGCCCAGTATTTCGATGATGGTGCGTTCGGACACCATCGAGCCGGGAGCAAGTTCGCCGCGCTCTATCATGCCTTCCAGCATGGCAACCGCCTGTTCTGTCTTGTTCATTTCGCCCTCCAGTCCGGATGCAGCCTGCACCACGGCTCTATATCAATAAGGATTGACATGCGATCGATATATCAGTCATATATTATAAACTGAAAGCAAGGTCGAGAGGGATACCGTCATGAAATACGCGCCCGGTTCCGAACGCTGCCCTTTGCCGTTTTCGCCGTTCAAAAGCTGCACCGTGCCGCGCCCGATCGGGTGGCTGTCCAGCCGCAGCGCCGCCGGCGTGGAGAACATCGCGCCCTACAGTCAGTGGCAGAACCTGACCTTCGACCCGCCGATGGTGATGTTCGCCGCCAACCGCTACCCGGACGGGCGGCGCAAGGATACCGTCCTGAATGCTGAGGAAACGGGCTGGTTTGTCTGGAATATGGCGACCTACGCATTGCGCGAGGCCGTGAACATCAGCGCCATGGCCTTGTCGGCCGATGAAAGCGAATTCGACCGTATCGACGTGACCCGCATCTATTCCGACAATGGCGCGGTGCCGATGGTCAAGGAAAGCCCCTGCAAATTTGAATGCCGGTATCTCAGCACGCATACAATGCGCGGCAATTCGGGCCACGGCACCGTCGATGTCGTTTTTGCTCAGGTCGAGACGATCCACATCGACGACAATGTGATCCAAGCCGACGGTCGGTTGGACATCACC
>NZ_FOAG01000027.1 GCF_900109455.1 Roseovarius azorensis
ACTTCGATTTGAGGGCGGTTGATAAAGTCGGACATAACGTCGGACTTACTATCGGATCGTAGCCGAAGTCAGACGGCCCCCGCCGGAGCGTTACGATCAAACTGAGATCAAAATTGCCTTATTTGTACGAGCTTGTTCCAATCCCCCTCCCGCAACCAAAATCACTTAATAAAACAAACGCTTAAACGTTGACCGTTTCACTTGCACAGCATAAGCGCAAAACGAGTCAACGCCAAGTCAACGTTTGATGAGTCGTGCAACAAATACTCTACGAAATCAGAGATGTAGCACTATTTTCGACCGCTCAAAGGTTGCGTGTCAGGCGGCAGCGAAAAATCGCCTGACACAACAAACGTGGATTTACGCCGTAAACCAAGCCTGCTCACCAAGCCGGTAACCATCGGCAGGACCGAAAGGATGCCCTTCCCAACCATTCAGCTTATCGCTGCGGGCGTCGATCCAGTTCATGAACAGCGGAATGATGGAGCCGCCCTCGTCATAGAGAATTTGCTGCACCTCGCAGTACATCTCGCGGCGCAAAGCTTCATCCGTCACTGACCGGACACCTCGAACGAGCGTATCAAAACGCTCATTCTGGAAATTCGCCTCGTTCCACTTGGCGTCAGAAAGATAGACCTGCGACAGCATCATGTTCGCCGTCGGGCGCGGAAGCCAGTTCGACATCGCGAAGGGCTGCTTGTTCCACACACCGCTCCAGTAGCTGTCGGTTGGCTCGCGCTTTACCTCGATTTCCACCCCTCCTGCTGCCGCTGACTCCTTGAGCAATAGCGCCAGATCCGGTGCCATAGCACCACCCGCCGCTTCTGAGGTATGCAGGGTAAGCTTGGCACCATCCAGCCCCGCCTGTTCCAGATGCCACTTCGCCTTTTCGGGATCAAAGGCACGCTGCGGAATCTCATTGCAGAAATAAGGATCAGCCGGTGAGAATGGATGATCGTTGCCCAATGCACCATAGCCCTTCAGCACGTTGTCAAGCATGGCTTGCCGATCTGTCAGATGACGCAGTGCCTGCCTGAGGTGGACATTTGAATAGGGGTCATGCTCTGAACGCATCGGAAAGGTGAAATGCTGACTCCCCGTCGCAGCAGCAACCTCGGCCCCGTTGGCGCGCTCGATGAGATGGACAACCTTGGGATCGACACCCGCGATGTAATCCACGTCGCCAGACAGGAGGGCATTCATGCGCGCCGAGCTGTCACTGATACCGATTGTCTGTATCTCGTCCACGTAGGGTTTGCCGTCGAAATGATAATTTTCATAACGCGTGCCGCGTAGGGTAACGCCCGGCTCGAACTCTTGCAGGCGGAACGGGCCTGTCCCTACAGCATTGGCAAAATCCGTGAACCCGGCGGGCACAATCATGGTGGACGGCCAGCCCAGAAGGCGCGGCAGGTCAGCATCGGGCGATGAAAGAGTAATCCGCACAGTCATGGGGTCGACCGCCGAGATGTCCTCTACTGCCGAGAACCAGGCCTTGATCGCGCTCTCGCTGTCGTCGCCCCTGTGCAGGTCCAGGGAATAGACCACATCTTCGGCACTCAGAGATTTTCCATTGTGGAATTCGACGCCTTCGCGCAGACGGAATGTCCAAACCTTTGCATCATCCGACTCCCAGGAAACAGCGAGGTCGGGTTCCAGGTTCATCTGAGCATCGTAGCGGACCAGCGGGTTCATGATGAGATGCGCCCGCATCCAGTCATATGCTGATGTCAGGCGGACAGGATTCAGCGTATCGTTCGCGCTTGAAGAGTACCAGCCGATGCGCAGACGCCCGCCTCGCTGCGGCGTTGCGGCCAATGCGCGCCCGCCAGACAGCGCGAACGGCCCGGCAGTGCCGATAACGGCAGTTGTCACGCCAAGGCCGCGCAGGACATCGCGCCGACCCGGTAGCAGAAGTCTTGATTCATTAGGTTTCATGATCGTTCTCTCCCTTGTTGATTGTCATTGAAAGTAAATGGCAAATGCGCCGATCCTGTCATGCGGCGCCTGTCCGGTTCCGCTCCGAGAAATTGTGCTCCGCGCTCCGGACTCCGGCATCCCCGCGATGTGATTCCAGCCAACCGGGGCGCAAATCCGGCACCGCGTTCAGAAGCATCTGTGTGTAGGGATGTTCCGGTTTGCTCAGCAGATCGCGCAGCGGCTTCAACTCGACCACACATCCCGCCTTCAGAACCGCTACATAATCCGCCAGCTTGGCGACGGTGGCGATATCGTGGCTGATGAACATCATCGATTGGCCGATGTCATGCTTGAACTTCTTGAGCAGGTCGACAATCGAGGCCGCTACGACCGTATCCAATGCAGACGTGACTTCATCGCACAAAAGCAGGGCAGGCTCCGTCGACAGCGCACGTGCGAGGCTGACGCGCTGTTTCTGTCCGCCCGAAAGCTGATGCGGCATCCTCTGAGTGATTTCAGGATCAAGCTCGACCATGCGCATAAGGTCCGCGATGCGATCTTTGCGGGCCTTTGCTGACAGATCTGTGAAGAATGCAAGTTGACGATCCAGCGAGGAAGCAATGCTGCGGGCGGGGTTGAATGCGAGATCCGGCATCTGGACCACCAATTGCAGATCGCGCCGCTGTGCCAAAGAACGTGAACGAATTCGCTTGGACAGCACCTGGCCGTCCAGCAGAACCTCTCCCCCAGTTTGCGGCAGCAATCCTGAAATCACCTTGGCCAGGGTGCTTTTGCCGCTGCCGGATTCTCCGATGACACCCAGAACGCGGCCTTTTGGAATGCTGATGTTGATATCATGCAAAACGGGTGCCGCATCGGCCTTGCCGTATTTCGGATAGGCGGCTTGAATACCTTTGAGTTCCACGATTGGTGCGGGCGGTCTGGCCGTATGCTCGCGTGGCACTGCCTTCAGCTTGGGCACGGTGTTTACGGCGCCAAGCAATTCCCTTGTATAAGTCTGTTGAGGCGCTTCGATGATCTGGGCGGTCGTGCCGGTTTCAACCATGCGCCCGTTGCGCAGAACGACGATCCGGTCAGCAATCTGCGCGACAACGGCCAGGTCATGCGAGACATAGACTGCCGAGGCGCCACTGTCGCGGAGCGTTTCCTTGAGCGCTGCAAGAACCTCAACCTGGGTTGTGACATCCAGCGCTGTGGTGGGTTCGTCGAACACGAGTAGATCGGGGCGGCATGCCATGGCCATGATCACCATCAGGCGCTGGAGCTGCCCGCCGCTCACCTCATGCGGATAACGCCTTGCTATGTTCTCGGGATCGGGAAGCTGCATCTGCCGGGCCAGGCGGACCAACTGCTCTTCGGCCTCTGTGCGCGACATGATGCCATGTTGTTGCGGGGCCTCGGTGATCTGGGATCCAAGCCTGTGCACGGCGTTGAACGCCGCCGCCGCACTTTGCGCAACATAGGCAACCTCCCGGCCACGTCGCGCCCTCAACTCTGCGGGGTTCGCACTTAACATATCCTGACCGTTGAGCAGAACTTGCCCGCCCGAAAAGCGAAGCCCGGGGCGCTTGTAGCCAAGTGCGGAGAGTCCGATCGTTGATTTTCCAGCGCCAGACTCGCCAATCAGGGCTACCACTTCACCCGACGCAACACTGAACGACACATCGTCGATAATGGGAACGCCAGACTCGGTTTCCATTCTGAGCGATCTGACATCAAGAACTTTGCTCATGACAACAGTTCCTCGGAGATGTCGCGCTGCATCCGTGATAGCCTCAGGTCGACGAGGTGATTGACAGAAAGGGTTACACTGAAGATTGCAAGAGCCGGCATGAGGGCTGCTGCGGCTCCGAAATGCAGCCCAGTCAGATTCTCGCGCACCATTACGCCCCAATCCGCCGCAGGCGGTTGAACTCCCAGACCGAGAAAGCTCAGCGCGCTGAGCAGCAATATGGAATAGGTGAACCTTAGTCCAAGGTCCGTCGAAAGGGGCACCGCGGCGTTGGGCAGAATTTCATTCCAGAGGATCCAGCCCATGTTCTCGCCACGTGCGATGGAAATCTGCACGAACTCCATCGTCATGATGTTCTGCGCAAGCGCGCGGGCGATGCGGTAGACGCGCGTACCTTCGATGAACCCTACGGTGACGATTAGCACGGTATAGGACGTGCCGACGGCAGAGACCACGATCAGCGCCAGCATGATCTGTGGAAAGCCGAAGAAGACATCGTTGATCCGGCTCATTGCCATATCCCAGCGACCGCCGAGAATGCCGGCCGCCGCTCCGCCCAGGACACCGAAGACAAAAGCGATGGCTGTCGCCGCCAGTGCCAGCAGCAGAGTCGTCCGTGCTCCATATAGAAGGCGGGACAGCAGATCACGCCCCAAATAGTCAGTGCCGAGCAGACCTGCTTCTCCGACAGGCAGAAAGCTCATGTCGCTGATCACCTCGCTATAGCCGTGCGGTGCGATCAGCGGCGCGGCAAGGCCGACCACAAGAAAACTGATCAGCACGCCAACGGCGATGGTTCCGCTGAGGCCCAATGGCGATAGCATTCCAGATTTCGTGCTCGCCTGTACCGGTTGCTCATGCAGAGTCATGCCGACCTCCTCAGTTTCGGATTGGCAAGGACCGAGATCACATCGGCAAAGATGTTCATTAGCACGTACACGGAACAGAAAATCAGCGCACACGCCTGAACCAGCGGCAGATCGCGTGTGCCTACGGCATCGACCATCAGCTTGGCCAAACCCGGAAAGGAAAAGACCACCTCGACCACCACGACGCCGCTCACCAAGTAGGCAAGGTTCATCGCGATAATATTGACGATAGGCGCAATGGCGTTGGGCAAGGCGTGGAACAGAACGATCCGACGGCGTGACAAGCCTTTGAGGATTGCTGTTTCAATTGCTGGTGATCCCAGAACGCTCAGCACGGAGTTTCGCGTCATGCGTGTCATCGGTGCAAGCACCATCAGTGACAGGGTAAGAACTGGTAGCGCAATCGAACGGGCCAGGGCTCCGATATCGTCCGCCGATGAGATGTTCGAGATCGCTGGCAGCCAGTTCAGATGCACTGCAAAAAGCATGACCAGAAGCGTGGCAATCAGGAACTCCGGAGCCGAAACGCTCATCAAGGTCAGGTGGGACACTGCGCGGTCAATGAGTGATCGCGGTCGGGTTGCCGCCAGTAACCCAAGGATAAGTGACAGTGGCACCACAATCAGCGCAGCAATCCCTGCCAGCATGAAGGTGTTGCCAAGTCGACTTGAAATCATGGCTGCGATCGGACGGTCAGACGCGAGCGAAACACCAAGGTCCCCCTGTAACACGCCTGCAATCCACGCCAGGTAGCGCAGCGGTGCCGGTTGATCGAGACCGAGCCTTTCGCGCAAGGCAGCGATCGTTTCTGCTGTGGCCGATTGGCCCAGGACGGCTTGCGCCACATCCCCGGGCAGGATTTCAGTGCCGACGAACACCAGAACAGAAATTGCAAACAAAGTCAGCAACCCAAACAAGAGTCGCCTCATCATCATCGCCCATAGCATGTGTTCGCTCCCACTTTGAGATCGCGCTAAAAGGTTTGCGCGAGACTCGATATTTCGATTGACTATGCCGATTGTTCCTAACAACTTAAAACGAAACTTTATGAAGAGTTAGTTCGACTTTCAAAAATCAACGAAGGTGCCATGAACCTCACTTTCCTGCAAACCTTTCTGACGGTCATTGAGACGGGAAACTTGAACAAGGCGGCCGAACGGCTGAACGTTACACAATCGACCGTGACGACCCGGATAGATGCGCTGGAAGATGCGCTTGGTCGGCGTTTGCTGGTGCGCTCACGGCGCGGTACGCGGTTGACGCGAGCCGGGTTTGAGTTACGCCCCCATGCGGAACTGCTGGTCCATGGCTGGGCACAGGCCCGCAAGGCAATCAACCTGCCGAAAGGTTATTCCGGCCTGTTCAGTTTCGCCTGTGAGTTCGATCTTTGGCATGATCTAGGCCAGGAATGGATCTATCAGACCCGAACCGCACATCCCGAACTTGCATACGAAGCGCGCCCCGGTCGTCGTAACGAAATCGCGGCTTGGCTGGGCAGTGGTTTGACCGACCTCGCCATGACGATAGAGCCGATTTCAGGTTCAGGACTAGCCTCTCAACACTTTTGTGAGCAGAAGATCGTGCATGTCAGCACTCAGACCGCCCCATTCGCTACTCCTGATCCAGACTATGTGTTTGTCGATCTTGGTCCCGACTTTCGTCGTCAACACTCCAGTGCCTTTCCGAACGCCAGTACTGCCGGCATGACGTTCTCAATCAGCTATTGGGCGCTCGAGCATCTGCGTGCTCATGGAGGCTCGGCCTACCTGCCGTTGGGTCTTGTAGCGCCGTTGCTTGATAACAAAGAACTCCATTTGGTGACTGCATCGCCCGAATTCGTCCGAAATGTCCACCTTGTATGGCGGGAAGCAAACGAAGTCATCTTTCCGTGGATGCGGGCTGATACTTAGAGTCCCAGGAAACAGTGGCATTTTATTTCACGACGACCAGCCACTTACTGCCTTGACCTCGAGAAACTCTTCAAGCCCCCATCGACCACCTTCACGTCCGTTACCTGAGTGTTTCATGCCGCCGAATGGACTGCCGGGTGCGCGCGTCGCACCATTGAGCACCACGACACCAGACTCGAGGCGACGCGCCAAGCGTTCGGCCCGGGTCTGGTCGGCAGTTTGGATGTAATTCGCCAACCCAAGATCATTAGCATTGGCCAACGCAACTGCTTGATCCTCATCATCGAACGACATGATCGAAAGGACAGGGCCGAAAATTTCCTCTCGCGCGATACGCATGTCAGGTGTGACATCGGCAAAGACCGTGGGTCGGGCATAGAACCCGCGCTTGACACCTTCGGGCCGTCCCACGCCACCTGCAACCAATCGTGCCCCCGCCGCAATGCCGGATTTGATATAATCCTGAACAATGTCAAACTGCCGACCAGAGGCAAGTGGACCCAGATGTCCACCCTCCTCGGATGGGGGGCCGACGGTCACACTGCGTGCTGTCTCAGCCGCGACGGCGACTGCCTCGTCGTAGTAGCTGCGCTCAACCAGCATTCTGGTCGGCGCATTGCAGGACTGCCCGGTGTTGTTGAAGCACTGCAACGTGCCGCGCCGGACGCTTTCGGCAATCCCACTGTCGCCAAAGATGATGTTTGCCCCCTTTCCACCAAGTTCGAGCACGACCCGCTTGAACGTGGGGGCTGCGGCCAGCATCACCGCCTCACCGGCCCGGCCCGATCCGGTGAGCGAGACCATGCGAATAGTCGGGTGCCGCGCGATGGCGTGCCCGACGCCTGGGCCATCGCCATTGACAAGATTGAAGACACCAGCTGGGAAACCGGCCTCGTCGATCATCTCGGCAAACAGCATGGCCGAAAGGGGCGCGAGTTCCGAAGGTTTCAGCACGATCGTACAGCCCGCGGCCAAGGCCGCCGCGACCTTTTGAGCGATCTGGTTCATCGGCCAGTTCCAGGGCGTGATCAGCCCGCACACCCCTATGGGCTGATGCAGGATACGATCATTTGGGGCGTCCGCGCGCAGCGGATGGTCAAACTGATAGTCTTTCAGCACATCGATCATGGCCCTGATATGCCGTCGCGCTATCTGTACCTGCGGGCCGGACGCGAGCGTCATCGGGGCGCCCATTTCTCTGGATATGGTCTGCGCCATCTCATCCATGCGCTGCGTGTAGATTGCCAGCAGCCGCTCAAGCAGTTCAATGCGTTCGTATCGTGCACTTTCTTGCCAGACCGTGAATGCGCGGGCGGCGGCCACCACCGCGCGGTCGACATCCACATCCCCGCCCAGAGAAATCATTGCGAATGCCGTTTCCATGGCGGGGTCGATCACCGAATAATCCTTGCCCGCCAAGGGCTCCTGCCATTGACCGTCGATGTAAAACGAAGTCTTGCGAAACACGTTTGTCCTTTCCATCTCTGTCATTTCTCAACCACACAGATCAGAAGCCACCCGCGCTGCGGAACGGTTCTGGCCATGGATTCGTCATGTCCTGCCCGTCCTTGAAGACAGCGCGGATCCCACCCTCTCGACGAAGAACGTAGATATCCTCCAGCGGGTTGCCGTTCACGAGCACGATATCGGCGACGCCACCCCGCTCAATACGGCCCGTCACCTCCGCGCGGCCCAGTGCCTCGGCCGCGCGCACTGTGGCTGTTTCCAGCGCACGCACCGGCGTCATGCCCATCTCGACGTATATTTCAAGTTCCCGTGCGTTCTGCCCGAACGGACAAAGGTTACCTGAGGCGTCCGTGCCCATCGCCACCTTGACACCCGCCTCCATCGCCCTTTGGATGTTGCGCATCTTTATCTCGCGGGCCAACTTCATCTTTTCGATACCTTCGGGCCGCGCACCGCTCTTCTCGCCATTACGGATGATGAAATCCGAAATCGACATAGTTGGCACGAGGTATGTACCTTGATTCAGCATAGTCTCGATACAGTCATCATCGAGAAAGGATCCATGCTCGATGGTATCCACACCTGCTGCCAGTGCACGCCGGATACCCTCGGTGGCATGGGCATGGGCAGCGACGCGCATATCCGCATCATGCGCCTCGGCCACGATGATCTTCATTTCCTCGACCGAGTAATTCGGCCAATGGGCCTTGTCACCTGCAGAAAGCAATCCGGCGCTTGCAGTGAACTTGATAAAGTCTCCACCAAGTTTGCGATGCGTGCGCACGACGCGTCGGCATTCGTCGATTCCGTCGGCAGTGTCCAGTTCCTGACGCGGCCAGGCCCGAGGATAGAACAGATCACCGCGCCCTGCAGTCATCGAGATGACCCAAGGCGCTACGCTGAGCCGGGGTCCCGGCAGCAGGCCGCGCGATATGAAATTGCCAAGCTCTACATCACCGCCATCACGATGCCCCATCACCCGTAACGTTGTGAACCCTGCCGCCAATGCGCGCAATCCATTTCGCAGCCCGTGCAGTTGCTTCTCGGCTCCGGATACGAGGGCGCGATAGGTAGCGTTGTCCACTACCCTTCCGAGGTCCGAATTGGTGGTCAGATGGACATGGATATCGCTGAGTCCCGGGATCGCCGTCGCACCATGACAATCGACTATTTTTGAACTACCGGGTGCGGAAAGGGTGTCCCCGGGATCAATTTGCGCAATCCTACCGTTCTCGATCAGGATGGTCACATTCTCGTCGATCCTGTCACCTTCGCCGCGCCAGAGGTTGAGGTTTTTCAGAAATATCCTTGTCATACCGCTCTATCAAACCTCACGCACTCAGCGCGGTTTCACTGTTGCTCACGGTGAAATGAGGCATCACCTCTTCTGCAATACACTGGATTGTCTCGAGGACTTCCTGCTGGGACGCCCCGAAATTGATCGTCAAGCTGACGATATCAACCCCAAGCTCTGCAAACGGCGCAAGCCGGTCCACCATCTCGGCAGATGAACCGATCAGCAGGTTCCGGGCAAGCTCGTCGATCGTTTGTTTGCGCGGGAGTGCGCGCGCCATGCCCCGGTCAACGATACCGGGTCCGGTAAATACGTTATCGAACCGGCTATAGTGGTCCTGCGCCTGCTCAAGCTTGGCCCTGCTATGCGCGTCCGACGTGGCGATGAATGCGGCGCGCGACACCGCAAGCGTCAGGTCTTTTCCAGCCTCGCCCAATTCAGCCTTGCCACGCCGGAACGCGTCCACCTGTTCCTTGAAATGTGTGGCATCTCCGGTCAACGGGTTGGTCATGATGTGAAAGCCACGCTTGGCGCAATGATAAATGGCCTCGGGTCTAAGCACTGCCATCATCATACGCGGGCCTCCGGCGCGGACCGGGCGCGGCATGACGGTGAGCGGTTTAAACTTGTAGTATTTCCCGTCCCATGACACCTCTTCATCGGCCAACAGCGCCTTGAGAACATCGAGGGATTCATCAAATCTCTCCCGACTTTCGGCCATCGGGATCCCAAGGCGCTCCATCTCGTAGGCGAAAGCGCCACGCCCGACCCCGAGCACAAGCCTTCCTTCGGTGAAAATGTCGGCAAGGACGACCTCACCGGCGTAGGTACGCATGTCGTGCAACGGTAACACAACCACCCCTGTAAGGATGTCGACATTCCGCGTATGTGCGGCGATTTTAACGGCTGCCATCAAGGGTGCTGGCATGACCCCCAGTTCCAGAAGATGGTGTTCGGTCACCGAAACTGATCTATAGCCCAGTTTGTCTGCCAGCACAGCTTGCTCCAGCATGTCGGCATAAAGTCGGTCTCCCCCATAAGTCTTGTCGTAGAGGTCCATCGAGAGGTGTATGTTGAAATCCATGTGCTTGTTCTCTGATCTTGGATGTGTCCGGGGAATGAGCGAGGCCGCTCGATGCGCCTCGGCTCAGGCGCTCAGACGTATGGAGTCGTCTTGTATCCGGCGGTAGGCGCCGTCCAGATAGGTGAGAGGCTTACGGTTTTCGGCCGTGATATGTTTGACTTTGCCGAAGAAGATTATGTGGCTTCCTTGCTGTTCGGTTCTGACAACGTCGCATCCGAAAATGGTGGCGCCGTCGATACCGGGTGCAAGGCCCTCAAGATGTGTCAACGCAACTTTGGCGAACCGATCCGGGTTCATGGTGTCGAACTCACCGGCAAAGGTGCGTGCAATATCCTGTCTTTCCTGTGGCAGGATGTTGAGCGTGAAGACCTTGTTGTGCTCGACCAGACAAGCGATCCGGCTATCGCAGCGCAGGCATATCAGTACGGTCGGGGGATCGGCTGAAACCGAGCAGAACGCACTGACTGTCGCGCCATGTCGTCCCGCGATTCCGTCGGTTGTGACAACTGCCACCGAACAGGCCACCTGCCGCATCCCGTTCAGGTAATCGTGGCGGAAAATATCATTTCTGTCTTGCATTTCTTCCTCCTGTCAGGTGCCGGAAGTTTCAGCCGGTGCGGGCATCTGCTGCTACCCGTGCGGGGCACCTCAAGCATCTGAGGGAAATATGCCTGTGACGATTACGTTTGGAAAACGAAACTTTACGATACTTAAGTTTGATTTTATCCAATTATATTCCGACAAGCCAACCACACGCTTCGCATTTGGATCTATACTAGTGCGTTCCATTGTCGATCGGAACCTGCCGTTCAGAACGCTATCCAACTGCAAGCTGTGTCAACGCAGCTCTAGCCTTTGCGGACAAGCCCTAGTCACCCGGAATTTTAATTCGTATCATTCTTTGAAGTGGTTTTGAAGGATGATGGGCACTGTCAGACGAAACCAGCTTGAGCCGATTGACAGGCAGGGCGGTTTCGTAACCTCGCCGGATGACCAAACCTGACCCATTTCGCTATTTCAAGACGAGCCGAGAGATTATCGGCCTGGCGGTGATGATGTACGTCCGTTTTCCTCTGTCCCTTCGAAATGTCGAGGATTTGCTCCACGAACGTGGCATCGATGTCAGCCACGAAGCGGTGAGATACTGGTGGCACCGGTTCGGCCCGATGTTCGCGGCGAAGATTCGAAAGCGACGGATTGAGGGGATGAAATCCAGCCGATGGCGTTGGCACCTCGACGAGATGTTGGTGAAGATCAATGGGGAGTGGCACTACCTTTGGCGGGCCGTGGATCACGAAGGCGAAGTCCTGGAAAGTTTTGTCACAAGGACGCGCGACAAGAAAGCCGCATTGAAATTCTTAAAGAAAGCAACGCGTAAGCATGGCCGCCCGAACGTTATCGTCACGGATCGGCTGCGGTCCTACGGCGCCGCGCTGAAGGAGATTGGTGCGAAACACCGCCAAGAAACTGGCCGCTGGCTGAACACTAAAGCGGTTTGCGTTTGATCTGAATCGAATGGGGATTCACAGGAGGATTTTTGTCTGATTCACTTCTGTTTGGAGGTGGATCATGGGCAAACC
>NZ_FOAG01000026.1 GCF_900109455.1 Roseovarius azorensis
GACCTGCGCCGCGACGAACGCGATCCGGTGAAGTTGCGCAGCAATGCCCGGTATCAGGACTACTTCCAGCTGCTCTGGTCCGAGTTGGATATCTAGACATCCAAAGCCGGGGTTCGATAACCTCACAAGGCTTCGACGACGGCAAAAATGGGCATCTTGTTTCAGGAAGGCAGGAGTGGACAATGGGAGATGTCACTGGGGAGTGGAAAGAATGTGGGGATCAGGCCGCTTCAAGACGACCGGCTGAAAGCCTACCATCCAAGACAACTGCTCTCACCGTCGCCACGCGGTGAGCCCCGCGCGGAGACAAGCGCATCCTCTGCTTTTTGCCCATGCGGATGTTGGCAATATCATTCACAAGGCCCTCGGCCCGGCATGTCGATACCGCTCGCCCTTGCTGCCTACAAATCACAGTGAGACGATGACTGATTTTACCTCCGTGTAGAGGTTCAAACCGTCGTGGCCCTTTTCACGGCCCCATCCTGATTGCTTGAATCCACCGGTGGGTAGTGTCGCATCGACCGATCCATGCGTGTTCACACCGATTCGACCCGCGCGAATGCGCCTAACTAGCTTATGGGCCGCGCTTATATTCTGGGTCCATACGCTTCCAGCCAACCCGAAGATAGTGTCGTTGGCCTGCTTGGCAATCTGTTCAAGGTCGTCATCGTCGAAGCGCATGACGCAGAGTACCGGGCCGAAAATTTCTTCCTGCACCACCGACATCTCTGGTCGGGTATCGACCAGAACCGTGGGTTCGATGAAGTTTCCGTCGCGGTCAAGGCGGGCGCCTCCCGTCGCGATGGAGGCCCCGGCGTCGCGACCCTGCCCGATATAACCCATGACGCGTTCGCATTGAACAGGCGAGATCAGCGGCCCCATCTGGCTGCCATCCTCCAGCCCGTGGCCCACCGTGATTTGACCGGCTTGTTGCACGATACCATCGACGATCTCGTCGAACACATTCCTGTGCGCATAGAGGCGGGAACCAGCTGTACAGACCTGGCCGCTATTGTGGAAAATCCCGCGCGCAATACCGGGGATGGCGGCAGATAGGTCGGCATCTGGCAGAACGATCACAGGTGACTTGCCACCCAGTTCGAGAGAGACACGCTTTAGATTTCCAGCCGCCGCCTTCACAATAATCCGGCCCACCTCGCTCGATCCGGTGAATGACACCTTGTCGATATCCGGATGCGCGGCGATGGCGGCGCCTGCCGTTTCACCAAAGCCCGTTATAATATTTATGACCCCCTTAGGAATGCCGGCTTCCTGTGCCAGTTCGCCAAAACGGAGTGCCGTCAAGGGCGTCTGCTCAGCCGGCTTGAGGACCACTGTGCAACCGGCGGCGAGCGCAGGCGCCACTTTCCAGGACAATATCAGCAGTGGTGCATTCCAAGGAATGATTTGCCCCACCACACCGACGGGCTCGCGCAGCGTGAATGCATGATATTCCCCCGGTGTCGAGATCGACAGGGTTTCACCGGTGATCTTCGTCGCCCAGCCGCCCATGTAGCGGAACATGTCGGCGCAGAGTGGCACGTCGGCTGCCCTAGCATTGGACAGCGGCTTGCCATTGTCGAGCACTTCTAGCTCGGCCAGCTCTTCAGCATTTTCCTCCACGAGGTCGGCGAGATTGAAGAGCAGCCGGCCACGTTCGGAGGGGGTCATGCGGCCCCATGGCCCGTCTTCGAAAGCCCGGCGCGCGGCCTTAACCGCAAGGTCGATATCTTCCGCATCCCCCTCTGGCACTTGCGCGATCACGCGACCGGTACCCGGGTCGAAACTGTCGAATACCTTACCGGAGACTGCTGGCAGCCAGTCGCCGTCGATGAACAGCCCGTGCTTCCGGGCCAGAAAGGTCGTTACCTTCTCGCTCATCTTCGTTTCGGTTGATGTGGTCATTTCGGATCCTTTCAATACCTCGTCCATGATAGCCTTTTCCGCCACTTGGGCTGTGGGGAGCCAGTTCCGACCTTCGTCACATGCTACTGCGTTAACCCGAGCCACTCACTGGGCGTTTTCCCCATCAAGAAAATCCATAAGAAGCCTATTAAAGGCGCGCGGGCGGTCGATCATAACCATGTGTGCAGCGCGCCCCAATACGTGCATGTCCGCGCTGGATAGGAGGTCCAGCAGCGCAACGCCTCGTGCCACCGGGACGGTCGCATCAGCCCCTGCCCAGATTAGTAGGGTGCGGGCCGTGATCTCTGAGAGGCTGGGGACCAGCATCTCTTCCTGCAACCGGGTATAGCTCTTGTAATCACCCTTGAAGGACGCCTCAGTAAGCCGCTCGAACTGCCCGGAATTTCGCGCAGCGCGGTAATTGCGGCGCATGACGTCCAGATAGTCCGGCGGGTTGGTGGTGCTCAGCGGGGCGATGGTGGCGATGAAGTCGTCCTCCGTCGTGCAACTGCCGGCAACGTCGTAGACGGCCGCTGCGGCCGCACTCCAATCGGCGTCCGCTTCCCCGCCCAAGCGTGGCGCGGTCGCGCCGCTGGTGACTATCACAAGTGCCTCCACCAGCCCAGGGGTCTCGATCGCGAGCCGGGTGGCGACGAAGGCACCTTCCGAATGACCGACCATCGCGCAGCGCTCAAGGCCAAGCGCCTGAAGAAAAGCCCGCACGTAGAAACAGCGTTCCATCCTCTGAACGTGGCGACCATCAGGTGCGGGTGGCGTGCCACCGAATCCGATCATGTCGGGGGCATAGACACGGAAGCGTTGCGCAAGAACGGGAAGGGTGCACATCCACGTGACCTGTGCGTCGATTCCAAGGGATGACCCGTGCAGCAGCACCACGGGACGGCCCTCTCCGGCAACGAGGTAGCGGGTCGTGATGCCGCCCGCTTCCAGGAACTCGGCGTGGACCTCCACGCTCACTCTGCGACCAGGTGGTCCGGTCCGACGCTGCGATAGTTGCGTCGGGGTGGCAAGTAGTCCAGCGGGCGGATCGGTGACGGCAATTCGGTGACGGGTGCCCCGATCGTGCGGTGGCGGTTCTCAATCGGTTCCGCTGCCGGAACGGCCTGCATCAGGCGTTGAGTGTAGGAATGACGCGGGTTGCCAATCACCTCGGCGCGCGGGCCGATCTCGACAATCTCGCCGAGGTACATTACCGCAACTCGATGACTCACGCTCTCCACGATTGCCATGTCATGGCTGATAAAGAGGTAGGATAGCCCCATTTCCTCCTGCAAATCTATGAGAAGGTCGATCACCTGACGCTTCACCGATACATCCAGTGCTGAGACGGCCTCGTCGGCGATGACGACCTTTGGGTCGAGCATGAGCGCGCGTGCGATACAGATGCGCTGCCGCTGCCCACCGGAAAACTCGTGCGGCAGGCGGGAAATCATCCCGGCCTCCAGTCCGACGCGCTCGAGCAGATACTCGGCCTTTTCCTTTGCCTCCGCTTTGCTTGCTAGCCCATGACAGAGAAGAGGCTCAGCAAGCGTTGCCCCGATACGTTGCTTGGGATCAAGCGAACCGAATGGATCCTGGAACACCATCTGCACGTTGCGGCGCAGGTGTGACAGGTCCGCCGCGCTGTTTGGGTCGATCCGCTTTCCATCGAACTTAACCTCGCCGCTATCGGGCGGATTGAGGTAAAGCAGGCTTCGGCCGGTGGTCGACTTCCCGCAACCCGACTCGCCCACGAAGGACAACGTCTCGCCGGGGTAAATCTCGAAATCGAGTCCTTCCACGGCATGGACCCGGCCAACCTTGAGGTTGAAATAACCGCCCTTCACATCGAAGCGTGTCACGAGGTTGCGGACTTCGAGGATCGGTTTTCTGTCGTAGCTTGCACCGGTATTAGGGCCGGTCCCCCGCCCGAGCCTCGGCACCGCGTCGATCAGCATCCGAGTGTAAGGATGACTCGGCTTATGGAAGATGTCGTGGACGCTGCCCGTCTCCACGGTCTCACCCTCACGCATGACCATCACACGGTCGGCCATGTTGGCAACAACCCCCATATCGTGCGTGATGAAGAGGATGGCCGTGCCCGTCTCGCGCTGAACATCATTCAGGAGGTCGAGGATCTGCGCCTGGATTGTAACGTCGAGTGCGGTCGTCGGCTCGTCGGCGATAAGAAGCTTGGGCGAGCACGCGAGGGCAATGGCGATCATGATGCGCTGGCGCATCCCGCCAGAAAACATGTGGGGATAGTCATCGAACCTTCGGGACGCGTCCGGTATGCGTACGCGTTCGAAGAGGCGGATTCCCTCCTTGCGCGCCTCGGCATCGCTAAGAGGCAAGTGCTGGCGCAGCATCTCTTTTATCTGTGTTCCAACCCGAAGCACGGGGTTGAGGCTCATCATCGGTTCTTGGAAGATCATACTAACCGTCTGGCCACGCATCCGGCGCAGCCGACGTTCCGATGCGCCGACGACTTCCTGGCCATCGAGACGGATCGAACCGCCAACTCTCGCCTCCGGCGGCAGCAGGCCCATGACCGCCATCGCCGTAACGCTCTTGCCCGAGCCGCTTTCGCCGACGACAGCGAGGGTTTCACCGGCACGGATTTTGAAACCGATATTGTGGACAACCTCGGTTTTGCCAAAAGCAATGGTCAGCCGGTCCATCTCGACAACGGGTTCGTCAGCCGCGCGGGTCATGAAGTCACCGTCGATCTCGGCGTAAAACCCGCCTGCGCGCGCGATCGCTCGGAAGTTGGCGCCCAGGTAATCATTTCAAGCCCGTAGAGCGCCTTCAGGGTGCGCGCAAAAACCGGTATGCCCTCGGAATTTGCCTTGGCGACAGCCTCGGAGACATCCGCGCCGGGTGTGGCTAAGGCGAGTTTTACCGGTTGCTCCGTCGCAACGAATACACAACCACGGGGCGTATTAGCCTGCCGTATGCGGTCGGCGAGCCCGGCATGACCAACGCCGCCTACCAGCGCCTCACAGTCTTGGCCTTCGTATAGCCGCAGCCCGGTGCCGCTTGGCGTGGCTACCAGCCAGCCCCCGCCTTGCGAATTCGGCCGCACCGCCACGGCAGTCAGCCCGTAATCAGCGCCGGTCAGAAGAACCGCTGACAGCACTTCTGGGTCGGTCCCGTCTATGACTTCGGCAGAGACCACGGCTGCTTCATTTGAGTGAGCAGCAAGATAGTCCATGATGACCGCGCCCGTCTCGAAGAGTGAGCATCCGTTCGCCTCGACCTTCAGACTGTCAGCCTCGTAAAAGAACCGCACGCCTTCCTCCGGCCGTTTTCTTGCCTCCGCAATCCGGTCCAGTACTGCAGGATCAAGCGTGGCGGCCATGGCCACGAGCCTTGCGGCGCGGTCTGCGGTTCCAAATGGGTATCCAAGTGCGCGAAGCGACCAAGGCAGAACGCGCGTGAGTTCTCCAACTGCGACAGTGAGCTTCAAACCTGCACCTCTTTTTGCGTGGAAACCTGCGTTGTCTGCGGTGCCGTCTTTTCCGAGAGATCCTGCGGAAGCGGTTCCGCCTGGAAAAACGTGCCGCGGACGTATCTTATGCTTAGCGGCGTGGCCCCGCGCATCCCGAGGCAGGCGTGATAAAACCTGATGAGATCCGCAGGGATGAAATCCTTGTGCGCGACGCTGTCGCGTATCTCAGCGTAGGGGATGCCGTCGAGATATTGCACGCGCGATATCGCGTAATGCAGATCTGGGTGATCGAGCACCACGTCGCCCATCCGCGCGTCGTCGCCGTAGGCCGTGAGAACGGAGGCGAGACGCTGCACGAGACCGATATGGTCGATAAAGGATTCGAATTCCTCGTGCGGATCAATGACCCGCTCGCCGCGCCGTTGTTCGCCGTTGTCCTCGGAGTGGTACCAGAAGCACTGGTGCGTGGAGACGAGCGTCCGGTCGTATTCTAGCGCCCATGTGTAGTTTCGCCGAAGGATTCCGCGCAGAACGGCAACGGACATGCGCGGGTCGAAATCACGCCTTCGTATGGAGCCGGACCGCAGCCACGGAGCGATAGCGTCGCAAAACTCCGGTTCCAGGTCGATCAGCAGGCTGTTGAACTGCTCACGAGTCTCACCGTCAAAAGTGGCGGCGACCTTTTTCGCAAACTCGTTCCAACTGCTGGCATCCGCGTCGTCCAACCACCTGTCTATGGCCTCGAGATTGGCGATGATCTCCTCGTTGGGCGTGACGTAATCCTCAACCTGCGGATCACTCGCTTTGTAGATGTCAATCGTGTGTACAATCGCTGCATGCATTCTGCTTCGGGCGTTGGCGGTGATGGCGCGGTTTTTTGTAAACGCGAGGGCAAGTTCACGCACGACGACCCAAGTCGCCACCCAGTGCGGCCATCTTTGCAGGGCAACACACATGCCCTGACCGGAGGAATTCCCGATGCCGAGATTGCGCGCGATCGAGCGATCGAGTTGTGCGGCATCCGGGTTGCGGCGCCGCGCGATGGCGTTGACCAGGTCGATCGAGAAGATACGCACGAGGTAGATCGCAAACATATCGGCGTAAAATGGATGGCTCAGCGGGTGGTCCCGCGGGATACCGTGAAACGAGACCGAGCCGTTTCGTCCGCTGGATTGGAAACCGCCATTGCGCATCAAGTAGGCGAGGTCTGCTTCCGGTTGCTTGCCCGCCGCGAGGGAGTCTACCACGGTATCGAAATGACGGCTGCTGCGGTTGGCGGGTGTCCAGCCGATGACTTCAGCCGTAGTGCGCATGTCCCCTTCCGATTTAACGTCAAACGTCGCGAATTCCCTCTCGATCCGTTCTTCGCTCGCCTCGCCAACGAAGAGGGCGCCGAACATGTCACGCAAGGCACCGTCCGCACGGCGGCCAACCTTCTCGATCCCGTCCCATGGATAGGCTCGTGCGATATACGTCATTCGGCGGCCTTCCGCTTCAACGTTATAGACGAATTTACCCGAACCGTCGGCGTGCACTTCGCTCCTGGCGAGTATGATCCGCCAATTGCGCTCCACCATCCGGCGACTGAACATGTCGGCAAAACTCAGACGCGAGGCCTTGAAGCACTTAAGAGACTCCACTCGCATGAGTTCGTCCGCGGGCCGCATCATTCCTTGCACCCGCTCGGCCTGCTCCTTGCCTCCCGCAGCTTCGGTCAGGCGTTCCTGCAGAAATGGCGGAAGATCCGTTTCTGATGCGGTCTTGGACATTGGCAAATTCCCCTTGAAGCTCCTTAAGTCAGTCATCTTCATTCATGCTCGACCCGATGAGATAGAATGTCAGGACAGTCAGGGCGACTGCGACGCCGGGCGCGAGGCTGATGGCCGGTCGAATCGGCAGGAACATCGAACCGTCACGCACCATGCCACCCCAGTCTGGCGCGGGGGGCGGCACGCCCAATCCAAGGAAACTCAGACTCGCAGAAGTGAAGATAGCCAGTGAGACGTTGATAGCGAACTGCGCCCAGACGACCCGCATTGTATTCGGCATGATGTGCTTGCGGATAATCCAGGACGAACTCGCCCCCGTTGCGCGCGCAGCCTCCACATAGAGCGTCTCTCGCACCACAAAGACCTGCCCCCGTATAAGACGCGCAACGGTGGGTGCCGTGACGACGCCGAGCGTGACCGATAGGTTGGTGACGGACGGTCCCAACATGGCCGTGATGATGAGGGCCAAGACAAGCGCGGGCAGGGCGATAAAGATGTCGATAACCTGTACCAAGAAGAAGTCGATCCGTCCGCGGAAGAAGCCCGCCGCGAGGCCGATCGGTGCCCCGAGCAGCACGGCCACCACCGCGGCTGCGACGCCCACCTGCAGAGATACGCGCGTCCCCCATATAATGCGGGAGAACACATCGCGGCCAAGCTGGTCTGTTCCGAGAATGTGTTCGGCGCTGGGGACGGCCAGAACTGATGTCGTCGTCTGGATCGGCGAATAGGGGGCGATCCAGGGTGCGAAAAGCGCCGAGGCAGTCACCAGCACAAGAAGCGTCAACCCGAGGATCAGACGTACGGAGAAACGTTTCATCGCCATCTCCTATCCAGCCGTCCGAACCAGCGGGTTGATGAGCGAGTAAGTTATGTCCGCCAGGAGGTTCAGTAGCATGACGCCCACGATAATGACCATTCCAACCGCTAGCATCACGGGAAAATCCCGGGCGGAGATGGCATTGACGAGGAGGCGGCCCATGCCGGGCATCGAGAATACCGTCTCAGTTACCACGGCCCCACCGACCAACTGCCCGAGTGAGAGACCGGCGTAGGTGACCAGAGGCAGGACACTATTGGGAAGGATATGTCGGTAGGAGATCCGGCTCTCGCTTAAACCCTTGGCGCGTGCGGCCCGAATAAAGAGGTTATTCTCAACCGACTTGTATTCTGCCTTATAAACGAGACTGAAGGAGCTGAAATAGAAGGTCGTGAGAGTCACCACCGGCAGGATCATGTGCAGCAGGTGCTTGCCCGCGCCATTCTCCCAGGGCGACCAGCCCGTGGTCGGCAAAAGCCGGAGCTGTACTGAGAACAGATAGATCAGAAGCAGACCGAGAAAGAAGTTCGGCACTGTGATCCCCACGACGCTGACCGCTGCCACGACCCTGTCCACGAAGCCTTTCAAAAACGTAGCAGAGTTGATGAGTGCCGCGCCGAAGAAGGCAAATAAGATCGCCCAGAGCGCTAGCTCCATGGTCAGCGGCAAGGCATTCGCGATCATCTCGGCCACGGGCTGCTGGGTCGAATAGCTGCGTCCGAAGTCTCCGGAAAGCGCATCCGTAACCCAAGCCCAATAACGCATCAGCAACGGCTCATCGAACCCCAGTTTCGCGTTAAGTTCTGCGATGCTCTCGGGCGATGCGTCCTCGCCGAGCATAATGGCCGCAGGCGTTCCCAGGAACGACGTGGTCGCCGCGAAGAGCAAGAAGGTGAGAATGATCACGTTTGGGATCATGATGGCGATGCGGGAAGCGATAAGCGCAATCATAACGACATCACCGCATTACAAAGGGATCAGCGACCGGGGCGCCCGAGAGATCCGCAAAGATCGCCTTGGTCTGGGTGTAGTCGTGGATGGCTTCGATCCCGCCTTCCCGGCCGTACCCGCTGTTTCCGGAACCACCGAAGGGCATGGCGTAGTTCGTCACGCGGTAGGTATTGATCCAGAAGCGCCCAGCTGGGATCGCTCGCGCCGTGCGGTACGCCTTGCCGAAATCCCGGCTGAAGACACCGCCGGCGAAGGCGTAGTCGCTGTCGCGTGCCAGCCGGATGGCTTCCTCCTCGTCCCTGAAGCGCAGGACGCTCAGTACGGGTCCAAAGAGTTCGTTTCGCACCATGGGATAGTCCTGCCCATCGCATGCGACGATGGTAGGCTCGAAGAACCAGCCCTTGTCACGGCCTGCCCGCCCCCCGCCGCTTAGTACCTTAGCCCCCGCATCAACGGACTCTGTGAGCAGCCTTTCAATCAGGTCGCGTTGGCGACGTGTGGCCAGTGGGCCCATTTGTGTGTCATCCGCCATGGGATCACCCACTACGATATCCCCAGCTCGGACAACGAGATGATCGATTACATCGTCATAGACTCCGTCCTGGAGCAGCAACCGGGAGCCCGCCGCGCAGCTTTGACCGCTGGCTGCAAAAATTGCCGACGTGACGCCGTTCACGACATTGTCCATATCCGCGTCGTCGTAGACGACGACGGGTGATTTGCCGCCGAGCTCGAGCGAGAGCATGGCGATGTTCTCGACCGAGGCTGAGATAACCTTGCGGGCCGTCTCAACGCCGCCGGTGAAGCTGACGCGGCGCACCAGCGGATGCGACACCAGCGTCTGCCCGCAAGGATTGCCACCGCCGGTGACGACGTTGAATACCCCCTCAGGCAGCCCTGCGGCATGCATGACGCGGGCGAACTCGACGATGGCCGCCGCCGCCTCCTCCGAAGGCTTTAGAACGATAGTATTTCCAGCGGCGAGTGCTGGGGCGATTTTGAAGGCGGCAAGGTGGAGCTGCGAATTCCAAGGCACGATCGCGCCCACCACCCCGAGCGGCTCTCGCACGATCATCGACAGCGGTTGGTTCGGCCCTACCGGCGGCAGACTACCTTCGACTTTGTCGGCAAGTCCACCATAGTAATCGTAAATTTCCGCAAGATTGCCGGCCTGCCATCTCGTCTCGCGCAGGAGCTTACCGGTATCGGTGGTTTCCGCCACGGACAGTTCGGGGCCAACCTTCTCAAGTTCATGGGCGATCCGCTTGAGTGCCCTGCCCCGCTCCCGCGCGCTGGTGCGCGACCAAGGCCCCTCAGTGAAGGCCTGGTGCGCGGCCTTGACGGCGCGATCCACGTCCTTCGCGGTCGCTTCCGGAAAGCTCGCCCAAACCTCTTCGGTGGCCGGGTTGACAGAGTCGAAGCGCTGACCATCACCCGCATCGCAGAAGGCGCCAGCGATATACATCTGGTAGTTCTTGGTCATGGATATCCTGAAGTATTTGCCTCGGGTTGCGGCCACGCACGGCGCGGAGCCTCTGGAGTCCTGGGGCCGCCGCGGAAGGCGGCCCCCGTCTTTGCCTTATTCTTCCTTCCAGAAGAAGCGGTAGCGCGGGATCAGGTCCGGCATCGGCGTGTAGCCGTGCACTTCCGTGCGCAGGGCGCTGAATTCGCGCGAGAACCCGATGGGCATGTACGGCAGATCTTCGGAAATCTGGCGCTGCACCTTGTTGTATAGCTCCTGGCGCTTCTCCTGATCGGTGAGAACTCGTGCCTCGTAGATCCACTCGTCAACCTGCTCGTTGCTGTATTTCGAGCTGTTGGCCGTGCCATCAGAGGCAAAGAGATATTGGATCAACCCATCCGGATCGGCCCGCTGGGTCCAGCGCATCGGGGTGAAGCGGATTTCGCCGGCCACAGTCTTGGCGTAGTATTCGCTCTGCGGAACTGGCTCCAGCTTTACATCAAGGCCGATGGCGTTGAGGTCTTCGTGCGCAAGCTCAGCGAGCCGACGCAGCGCATCGCCACTTGGCGCAGCCAGCTGAAGCTCCGTACCCACTAGCCCTGCCTCTTCTAGGATCTGGCGGGCCTTGTCGGGGTCGTACTCGTAATGCTTGAGGTCAGTGGGCGTCCACCACAGCCCCTCCGGAACGAACCCGTCCGAGACCGAGCCCTGACCTTCCCAAAGGATTTCGTTGATCCGGTCGCGGTTCAGCGCATGCGCCACAGCGCGACGCAGGTCGGGGTTGCTGTAAGGCTCTGAATCCCACTTCCACTGCAACGAATACCACAGGCCGCCTGCCGAGGGCACCAGCTTGATATCTGGGCTGGCCTCGGCCAGCTTGGTGTCGAGCGGCGTCAACTGGCCGATGTAATCCAGCTCGCCGATTGTCATCCGCTGGATACCGACCACGTTCGACGGAATGTCGTGGAATGTCACCGCGTCGAGATACGGCATGTCATCCTGCCAGAAATCCTCGTAACGGCTGACAGTGAGGGTCGCGCCGCGCGTCCATTCGTCGAGCTTGAATGGGCCGGTTCCGACCGGGTGGGACCCAATATCCTCGCCATACTTCTCCGCCGCGGCGGGAGAGGCCATGAGGCCTGCCCGGTCGGCGAAAAGCGAAAGGAGAGGTGGATAGGGCGAGGACAAGTTGATTGCGACGGTCAGGTCGTCCACGACCTCCACGCTGTCTATGACACCCTCGAGCTGTCGGCGCTGGGAGGAGTTCCCTTCCGGGTCGAGCCGGGTGTCAAGGTTCCACTTGACGGCTTCCGCGTTGAAGGGCGTGCCGTCGTGGAACCGGACGCCGCTCCGCAGGTTAAGGATGACGCGCGCGCCGTCGTTCTCGAACTCCCAGCTCTCTGCGAGGCCCGGTTTCAGGGAAAAATCCGGGTTGAGATCGACGAGGCGGTCGAACATCAAAAACAGCACCTGCCGCTCCGTCCACTGCGTCGATTCCAGCGGGTTCATGGTGCGCAGGTCACTGATGAAGCCCACGTTCAGAGTTCCGCCAGAGACCGGGGCGCCTTCTTCCGCGAGACTGCCGGTGGCAAGGCCGGCAGTGAGAACGAGTCCGCTGGCTGCGGACAAGAGTTGCCTTCTGTTCATTTTCTTTCCTCCAGTTGGTTATTCGTTTGATCTGTCGACAGTTTGCTGCCGGTTATTGGCCCTCGGCGGGCGGATCTTCCGATGTTTCCAAGGGCCGACCTGCCTGATCGACTCCCATCAGTTTCATGTCGTTGAACCGGTCCCCGATCCTATGGTGGGGGCGTCCTCCGCTGGCCGCACCTATGGCGACCACGATCTCGTCATGGGCCGGCGCATCCGGGATCGAGAACTCCAACGTCAGAAAATGGGCGCGGCTGCCTTTGCTTTCCGCCTCCTTGTGGGTCATCGGAATGGTGATCGCCGTCCCGGCGCCAGCGCGCTTGTTCGTGAAAGGCAGAAAGGAATCCGCCCTTGAGGCAATCCGGAAGGCGTTGCCAAAATGCAGAGTATGGATGAGGCCAGCTGCGTGCTCCACCTCTCCCGATGTGCCGGTGATCGCGCACTTTCCGAAAGCCTCGATGGTATCTGGACCACCCATCTGCCCCAAGACGCGCGGCACGAGAATGTCCGCAAGCACCTTTGCATGTGCCAGAATCTGTGGTTGCAGATCCTCAACGAAATCCATGGCCGCCCACGGGTTCTTGATGACGGCGGCGCAGGCCACCATCCGCAGAGGTTTTTCGGCGCCCCGGCCACCCTCGACCAAGGTGTCTTCCACGCAGTCCACAACTTTCCGAACAACGGGTTCTTTCACGCCTCGCCCTCCACTTCATCCAGTTCCGCAAAGACGCGATTGGCGATTCGGTGGCATTCGACACCGGCGGGAATGCCGCAATAGATCGTCAGATGCGTGATCAGGGCTTTTAGTTCGCCTCGGCTTACCCCGTTGCGCACGGCGCCGCGCAGGTGTAGTTCCCATTCGTGCATACGGTTGAGCGCCGCGATCATCACGATGTTGAGCATGCTACGGGTGCGAGCATCGAGAGTATCGTCGCCCCAGCCGAGTCCCCAACAGTATTCAGTTACGATGGACTGGAAGTCGGCTGAAAATTCGGTCGCGTCGCTGAGCGACCGCTCGACATATTCGGCACCCAGCGTGGCTTTGCGCCGCTCAAGCCCCCGGTCAAATAGCTGTTTGTCCATTATCCCCTCCGTTGGTTCCACTGGCTGCGCTGTAGAAATTCGCGCACGTGCCCAGCGACTACGTCCGACGCCTCAACCAGCACGCTGTGCTTCAGGCCGGGCAAAATAATCAATTCCGACCTGGGAATGAGCTCGTGCATGTCGCGCGCCATACGCGTGTTCGAGCCCTGATCGAACTCGCCCGTCATGACCAGAACCGGCCGGTCGATACGGTGCAGCGTGTCAATCAGCTCCGTCGTCCCGAAGACACGGTAGGCTTCGAGGTACGAATCCAAGTGGACGGATTTCAATTCCGCGATTCGATTTTCGATCACCTCTGGGTGGCGTCTGGCGAACTCCTCTGTGAACCACCGATCGGCGGCGGCGCCGGTGATTGCATCCATGCCGCCATCACGAATCAGGTCCAGCCGCGCTACGACCTTGCCCCTTTCCTCCTCGGTGCGCCCGGCCACGGCGGATAGAATGACAATTCGGTCGAATCGGTCTGTGTTGTCCGTCGCAAGCTTCTGGGCGATCAGGCCGCCTAGTGAAAATCCCACCAGATGCGCACGCTCTACGCCCGCAGCATCCATAACTGCGATGATGTCAGCGGCGAACTTTTCAACAGAGTAGGGCCCATCTATCGGAAGGGAACTGCCGTGCCCCCGCAGGTCCGGCCGGATGATCTTGAAGGCATCTTCGAGTTCAGCGCTCACGGCATCCCAGCTTCCGAGGTTGGCCCCAACGCCGTGGATCAGCACAAGCGGCACTCCTTGGCCGCTGACCTCGAAATTGATGGTGCCGTCTTCCGTTTTCATTCTTGGACTCATTGCTGGTTGGCACTTCGGTTGATTATTGGTATACCAACATACAATACGATGGTCAACCGGTCTGGAGTCCTGAGAGTGTGAGGCAATCTGAATTGGATAAAGTGTCTTGGCATGCCCCACGGCAGCCGGAGACCAGTCAAGAAGGACCGCCAATGGAAAAGCGAAGTGAAATTGTCGACTGGTCTTTGGAGGAAACGCCCAGCCTCAGCGCACAGGCTGCAAATGTATTGCGAGAGGCGATCCTGAACGAAGTGTTCAAGCCGGGCGAGAAACTTGTTGAACGCACTCTTGCGGATCAGACAGGCGTCAGCCGTACAAGCATCCGGGAAGCTCTCAGCAAGTTGCAGGCCGAGGGACTTATCACGCGGGTTCAGGGCCGCGGCATGCATGTCAGCCAGCTCTCTGAAAGCGAGGCGCGCGCCATCTACGAAGCCCGTGCAATCCTCGAATCGGCGATGGCGAGGATGTTCGCCGAACGCGCCGGCGATGCGGACTTGGCCGCCTTGGACAGGGCAGTTGACCAGGCGGAACGGTCGGATCATCCGGAAAATGCGCGAGAACACGCTCGCGATCTTGACGAGGTCTTTCAGGTCATCACCCGGGGCGCCGGAAACGACGTAACGGGCCAGATGGCCTCCGTCTTGCGCACACGGGTCACCTACCTGCGAACGATTACCTCCCGCGTGGCATCAGCCGATCGCCGTATCGAGTCAATGAGGTTGCTTCGAGAAATTCGCGAAGCGCTGAAAGCGCGCGAGGCGATCAGGGCCGAGGAACTGATCCGCAGTTATGTGGAACGCTCCGCGGCTTTTGCGGTGGACGTCCTCAAAACCCTAAACAACAACGAAACGAAACCCGGCAAGGAAGGTTAAGCATGGAATACGTTCGATTAGGCCGCAGCAATGTGAAAGTTTCGCGTCTGTGCCTCGGCGCGATGGGCTTCGGATCAACGACTTGGCGGGAGTGGGTTCTGGACGAGGCAGCATCCGAACCCATCATCGATCGCGCCATCGAACACGGCATCAATTTCTTCGACACGTGCGATTTCTACTCGGCCGGCGAAAGCGAGCGCATTCTCGGGAAACTTCTTGTGGGCAAGCACCCGCGGGACAGCTTCGTGTTGGCGACCAAGGCCGGCAACCCGATGGCATCGCACCCTAATGGGCGAGGATATTCCCGCAAGCACCTCTTCAACGCGATCGATCAGTCACTCGCCCGGCTGCGCACCGATCACGTCGACCTCTTCCAGACCCATATCTGGAACGCGGATACCGATCTGGAGGAACTCGTGGACACGATGGGCGCCATTGTGGAGGCCGGTAAGGCGCGCTACGTGGGGGTTACGACGATGCCGGCTTGGACGCTGGCCGTCTGCCGGACTCACGCAGAGCGCCGCCAGTCGGCCAAGTTCGTTTCCATGCAATGCGAGTACAACCCCGCGCATCGCGAATGCGAGCGCGAGCTGATGCCCTATTGTCTGTATGACAATGTCGCGTTGATCCCGTTCAGCCCGATGGCCCGCGGCTTTCTCTCCGCCAACCGGCAGGGCGGAAGAAACCCCACCTCGCGCACCAACACCGACGACTACACCCACAAATACTACTACCGCGACGGTGATTTCGCTGTTCAGGCGGTACTGTCCGGGATTGCTGAACGGCATGGCTGCAGTCCTTCGCAGGTGGCGCTGGCATGGACGCTATCGCGACCCGGTATGACCGCTCCGATATTCGGCGCGACATCGATACAGCACGTGGATGAAGCAGTCGGGTCGCTCGATCTGTCATTGTCGGAAGGCGAACTGTCGGAGATAAATGCCGCCTACGTGCCGCGAGGCTTCAATTCGGCCGGCCACTAGGGTAATCACCGGAACCGACCACGGGGAAAAAGAGGAAAGGCGCACAAGTATGGAAAGCCTCAGGGTCAACGCATCGCCGACGCTCAGAAAGCAGGTCGCAGACACTCTTCGCGCGGCTATCGCACGCGGGGAGCTGCAGCCGGGCGAACGGCTGGTCGAGCGTGTCCTGTGCGAACGCATCGGCGTGTCCCGGACTTCTCTACGGGAAGCGCTGCGTGAGCTCGAGAACGAGGGCATTGTGACAAACTTGCCGAACCGGGGCCTTATCATCGCTCAGCTCGATGCCAGGATCGCTAAGCATGTATTCGACGTGAGGGCTTCCCTTGAGGGACTTATTAGCCGACTTTTTTGCGAGAATGCGACGGATGCGCAGATTGCAGCTTGCCGCGCTGCCTTCGAAGACGTGAAGCGGGCATATGCGAAGGATGCTTCTCAAAGTCCGATCGACGCCAAAACGCGGTTCTACGATGTGCTGATGGAAGGCGCGGACAACCCAGAGGCTGAACGAATGCTCCGAAGCATCCACATTCGCGTCTCGCAGTTGCGCGCGCTCTCCCTTTCGAGTTCCGAGCGGCGGCAGACATCGCTTAAGGAACTTTCCTCTCTAGTGGAGGCCATCTGCGCGCGGGACTGTGCATTGGCAGAGAACCTAAGCCGCGATCACGTCAATAAAGCCGCGATGGCTGCACTGTCACGGATCGAGTGAGTGGTGAGTTCGACACGTTGACAGGGCGCACCGAACAGTTGCCATCCGCGAATGTCTGGAATGGCCGCCTTGACCAACTCCGAGCGCTGGCTGAATCCTCAAGCTTTACATGTTCGTGGCCATAGCCGGCCTCCTCTGTGGTGTGGTTCGCAAAACCACCATAGTGATCCGAGATCCGGTTATGGCCGCCTGCTGCGCAATTTTGGAGGCTGCGCAGGCGGCCATAACCTTCAAAAGCGCGTCATTCCCAACATGCTACGGCATCCAGCGTAACGCTCCGGCGGGGGCCGTCTGACTTCGGCTACGATCCGATAGTAAGTCCGACGTTATGTCCGACTTTATCAACCGCCCTCAAATCGA
>NZ_FOAG01000043.1 GCF_900109455.1 Roseovarius azorensis
ACGGTGCGGCCGCCCTCGCGGATGGCGAAGCGCAAGCCGTCTTCCATGGCGATCGGCGCGATCAGCTCGACCTCGAACTTGAGGTTGTCGCCAGGCATCACCATCTCGGTGCCCGCGGGCAGGTTCACCGTGCCGGTCACATCCGTGGTGCGGAAGTAGAACTGCGGACGGTAGTTGGCGAAGAACGGCGTGTGACGGCCACCCTCTTCCTTGGTCAGGATATAGGCCTCGGCCTCGAACTTGGTGTGCGGCTTCACCGAGCCCGGCTTGCACAGCACCTGGCCGCGCTCCACCCCCTCGCGGTCGATGCCGCGCAGCAGCGCGCCGATATTGTCGCCCGCCTCGCCCCGGTCCAGCAGCTTGCGGAACATCTCGACGCCCGTGCAGGTCGTCTTCTTGGTGTCGCGGATGCCCACGATCTCAAGCTCGTCGCCCACGTTCACCACGCCGCGCTCGACCCGGCCCGTCACCACCGTGCCCCGGCCCGAGATCGAGAACACATCCTCGATCGGCATCAGGAACGGCAGGTCCACCGCCCGCGCCGGGGTCGGGATGTACTCGTCCACCGCCGCCATCAGCGCGCGGATCGAATTCTCGCCGATCTCCGCATCGCGTCCCTCCATCGCCGCCAGCGCCGAGCCCTTGATGATCGGGATGTCGTCGCCGGGATACTCGTACGAGCTCAGAAGCTCCCGCACTTCCATCTCGACTAGTTCCAGCAGTTCCTCGTCATCCACCTGGTCGACCTTGTTCAGGTAGACCACCATGTAGGGAATCCCCACCTGACGGCCCAGAAGGATATGCTCGCGCGTCTGCGGCATCGGGCCGTCGGCGGCGTTCACAACCAGGATCGCGCCGTCCATCTGCGCCGCGCCCGTGATCATGTTCTTCACATAGTCGGCGTGGCCCGGACAGTCCACATGCGCATAGTGCCGTGCATCGGTCTCATACTCCACATGCGCCGTCGAGATCGTGATCCCCCGCGCCTTCTCCTCCGGCGCGCCGTCGATCTGGTCATAGGCACGGAACTCGCCGAAATACTTGGTGATCGCCGCCGTCAGCGTCGTCTTGCCGTGGTCAACGTGACCAATCGTGCCGATGTTAACATGCGGTTTCGTGCGGTCAAATTTTGCCTTTGCCATG
>NZ_FOAG01000042.1 GCF_900109455.1 Roseovarius azorensis
TGGAGATGGGGTGGATGCCGCTCTCCCCAGACGGCATCGCAATGTGCCAAGCTTGCGGTGTTGAATCACAAGCTGAAGGAGAGGGCATCCATGGGAGAGATTACCATCATCGGCATCGATCTCGCAAAGAACGTGTTCCAACTGCATGGGGCCGCGGCGGACGGGTCCGTCGTTTTCCGCAAGAAGCTGACGCGACCACAGTTCGCCCGGTTCATGGCGGAGCAGCCGCCGTGCCTCGTGGCGATGGAGGCCTGCGCCAGTGCGCATCATTGGGCGCGGGAAATGTCCCGCCACGGGCATGAGGTCCGGCTGATCGCGCCGCACTACGTCAAGCCGTTCATCAAGCGCCAGAAGAATGACGCCGCCGACGCCGAAGCGATTGTCGAGGCGGCGCTGCGACCGACCATGCGGTTTGTGGAACCCAAGACGAAGGAACAGCAGGCGCGCGCGGTCGCGTTCCGGACGCGCGAGCAACTCGTGAAGCAACGCACCGAAGCGGTGAATGCGCTGAGATCGCATCTCTACGAGTTCGGCCATGTCGCCTCCGTGGGGATTGGCTATGTGCCGCGCCTGGAACGGGTCATCGCAGATCCTGACGCCGACATTCCCGATTTGGCGCGCGAGATCTGCCGCATGCTCCTCGATCAGATCAACCAGCTGACCGAGCGGATCGATGCGCTGAAAGTCAGGATCGCGGCCTTGTCGAACGAAGCGGAAATGCCGCGCCAGCTGCAGACGATGCCGGGTGTCGGCCCGATCACCGCACTGGCGGTCGAGACCTTCGCACCACCGATGGATCAGTTCCGCCGAGGGCGCGACTTCGCCGCCTGGCTCGGCCTGGTGCCGCGGCAGCATTCCACCGGCGGCAAGCAGAAGCTGGGGAAGACCTCGAAGATGGGGCAGCGCGACATTCGTCGATTGCTGGTCATCGGGGCGACCGCGGTGATCCGCTGGGCCTCGCGCCGCGGTGCGCCGAAGGGGTCTTGGTTGGCGCGGATGCTGGAAAGGAAGCCGGTCCCGGTCGTGGCCGTCGCGCTGGCCAACAAGATGGCGCGCGGCATCTGGGCGATGCTGACGCGAGGTGAAAGCTATCGCGGCCCAGTGCTGATCGGCGCCTGACACGGCGTTGAATCGGCAGCCGGGCCACCGAGTTGTGAGGAAGGCATGATCCGAATGGGCACATGATCGACATGATCCGGGTCGGGCAAACCAGAAACCT
>NZ_FOAG01000037.1 GCF_900109455.1 Roseovarius azorensis
CCCTCCATCTAAGACACGTCGCAAAGGACGTCGTTATGCACGTATCTTAGATCACGTAGCCTCCAGCCGGCAGGCGGTCTCAATCGGGCCGTTACAGAGAACCTGCTCAAAGAGCAAGCAGAAGACCAAGTCATCCTGAGGTCACTGGCCACGCTCGGCACCGTGATGGCTGTGAATCGGCATGCATGTTTGGATGCCCCCTTCGATGCAAGGATTTTATGACTTTCTGAGCATGTGATCGGGTGCGGTCATGTTTCAGGCCTCTCATGTGCGGCCTGTCGTGCCGCGGGCCGGTATGGTGATGCGCGGGTCGGGTCCAGATCAAAATTGCGAGCTCAATGCTCTTTGCATGCCCCTGGTTTTCCCAATCCGGATCTTGCCGATCATTTGCCCATACGAGTCATCGCCCTCCTCACATCGCCGACGTACCCGCGGCCGCGGTCAGCAAACCGCGCCGGTCGGATCCCTGTAATCCTCGTTCCTCACGAGCATGGCCCAGACCATGCGCGCCATCTTGTTGGCCAGGGCGATGGCGACCAGCTTGCGAGGTTTCCGCTCAAGCATTCGCGACAGCCACGAGCCCGGGCGGCCGCCATCCCGTCCCCTCCAGTGTACGACGGACATCGCACCGACAATCAACAATCGCCGGATATCGCGCTGGCCCATCTTCGATGTACGCCCGAGCTTTTGCTTACCCCCGGTCGAATGCTGTCGCGGCACGAGGCCGAGCCAGGCGGCGAAGTCACGGCCGCGGCGGAATTCCCGCATGTCCGGAGCGAAGGCCGCGACCGCCATTGCACAGATGGGCCCGATACCCGGCATGGTCTGCAAAAGGCGCGCGACATCGTTTTCCCTGGCCGCCTCGGTGATACGCTTGTCAAGCGCTGCGATCTCAGCGCTGATCTGTGCGACCCGATCGAGGTAGATCCGACCGAGGTCGCGAACGAGGTCTGGGAGGGGGGCGCTCTCAAGGCGCGCAGCAAGACGGGCAATGTTGCCGAGCCCTTGGCCGACGATGACCCCATGCTCGGCAAGGTGTCCGCGTAATGCATTCACCAACTGGGTCCGCTGGCCGACGAACAAATCACGCGTGCGAAACAGCATTGCGCGTGCCTGCTGGTCAGCAGTCTTCACGGCCACACTGCGCATGGTCGGGCGAAGGGTCGCCTCTGCCACGGCTTCGGCGTCGGCAGCGTCGTTTTTCTGCCTCTTCACGAAGGGTTTGACGTAAGTTGGTGGGATCAGCCGGACATCGTGACCGTGCCGGGACAGCTCGCGACCCCAGTAATGCGCGGTGCCGCAGGCCTCCATCGCTACCACGCAGGGCGGCAGCGACGCCATGAACTTCGCAAACTGCAGACGCGACAGTTTCTTGCGGAACAATACCCGCCCGTTCGCCGCGGCCCCGTGGACCTGAAAGACCTGCTTTGCCAGGTCGACGCCAACGATGCTAACCTCTTCCATGGATGCCTCCTCCTTCTATGGCGATTCCAACATCACCATCCTGGCACATTGCGATGCCGTCGGGCGGGGGCATCCACCCCATCAAAAGTGACCCACTTGGGTGGGTTATGATCATCTAAAATTGACCCACCTGCATTGTTAACATCCGTGCGTTTTG
>NZ_FOAG01000030.1 GCF_900109455.1 Roseovarius azorensis
GGACCTCGGGCGAGTAGCGATTTGCCATTTTGCTTTTCGTCATAACCATCATCCTTACTTAAGTTGATGGTCTCCGACAAACCCGGAGCGATTCAGACCGTTCGACGTTGTTCTGCGGTTCTTTAAGCTTCAGATGCCATCAAAGGCCGAAGACAGGCAGTATCCATATCGGAGCTTTCAACCACAGCGGCGACGGGAATGGCTCGATATTTTTGGCGGCATCCGTATTTATCGAGATAACTTTGGTGTGAGGCCCTACGGGGAGCCAAACAGCGGCGCCTATGACTGGTTATCGCTTGGTCAGCGTAGGCGGCGAACCCAGCTGCGCCCACACGTCTGAACTGGCCAGTCCCACCGCAGAACATTGCGGGTACTGTGAACATTTCGCGCATCGAAAACAGTGTGCTTGTCGATCAGTCAAACCGCGAAGGCATAATCGAAACGGAAGAATTCCGCGTATTCCAGTCTATCATTCTTCGGTTCGTTAATGAACTTGAAAGGGACCGGAGCCGTGTTCTCTACAACCTACTAGAGACTTTCAAGGTCGAGAACGCAGACAAACAGGTGCTTTCAGAAGGGCTGAAACTGGCTCGGGAGATCGAGGCAAAGCCTGAAAGCTCCTCAGACGATGTTCGCAAGCTCGCTCAAACTGTGACGGTCCAAGAGAACCGTAAGCGCCCGGTAGCTACCGCAGTGGAATGTCCTTGACGCGTGCGATGATGTCGGGATCGTCAACGAAGTCCTCGAGGAAGCCATGCCATTCCTCGACCGACACCCGGGCAGACATGAGCATGTCCCGGAGTTCGCCGATACCATCGTCTGTGAGGGCCGTTTGGTAGTTGTCGTGATCGACTTGGACACTGACAATACTGCCGTAGGAGAGGTTGTCGTCGTTGCTGACAATGGCTTCGAGAAGGTCCAAATCCTCTCCAAGCAGGCTGGCGACGTGGCTGATCAAGCAGACATGGGTTGTCGCAGCCATCAGGCTGCCTCGCTTTCAGGTTGGATTCTCGGCTGCCAGTTCCATGGGAGCAGTTCGTCGAGCCGGTTGATCTTATGATCGTGGATGCGGTCGAGGACGTCGGCCAGCCAAGCCTGCGGGTCCAGTCCGCTCATCTTCGCCGTCTCGATCAGCGTCATCGCCCGCGCCAGAGTCTCCCCGCCACTGTCTGAGCCGGCGAAGAGCCAGTTGCGGCGGCCAATCCCGATCGGGCGCATGGCGCGCTCGGCCGGGTTGTTGTCGATGCCGATACGCCCGTCCTCGAGGTAGAGCTCGAAGGAGGACCAGCGGGAGAGTCCGTAGCGGAAGGCCTTGGCGAGATCGCCTTTGCCCGGAATGCGGGCGAGTTGCGCCTCGGCCCACGCCTTGAAGGCATCGACCTTGGGCCTGGAATGCTGTTGCCGCGCCGCCTTGCGCAGTGCGGCGGGCTGACCGGCGATCTGCCGTTCGACGTCGTAGAGTTTCCCGATCCGATCGAGCGCCTCACGTGCGATCTCCGACTTGGTTGCCTCCCAGACATCGTGGAAGTCGCGGCGCAGGTGGGCCCAGCAGGCTGCCTCGCGGAACTGGCTACTGCCGTCCGCGCGCCGCTCATAGAGCTGACCGAAGCCTGCGTAGGCATCTGCCTGCAGGATGCCGCTGCTGGCTTGCAAGTGTTGCCGGGGATGGTCCCCTTTCCGGTCCGGGGAGAAGCGGTAGACCACGCCAGGCGGTGCGCTACCGGCCCAGGGCCTCTGATCCGAGACATAGGCCCAGACCCGACCTTGCTTGACCCCCTTGCCGAGGCCGCGGTTGCGACGGGAGCGGTCCAAGACGCGGATGGGTGTGTCGTCCGCATGCAGCACGGGCGCCGCCATGACCTCGGCCTCGATCCTTTCGATAACCGGTTCGAGCACCTTCATGGCGCGGCCACACCAATCCAGCAGCGTGCTGTCGGGCACGTCCGCGCCCATGCGGGCGTAGATCTCGTTGAGGCGATAGAGCGGGACGTGGTCATCGAACTTCGAGACCAGGACATGGGCCAGAAGGCCTGGCCCGGCCATGCTGCCCGGGATCGGACGGCTCGGGGCGGCGGGCTGCACCATCTTCTCGCACCGGCGGCAGGACTTCTTCACCCGCGCGATCTGGATCACCTTCATCTGCGCGGCGACCATGTCGAGCAGCTCGCTCACATCCTCGCCGACCACACGGAGGTCGCCCCCACAATCGGGACAGCAGGTGCCGGGATCGAGCTCGCGGCGCTCACGAGGTGTCTCGTCCGACACCCTCGGCCTGCGGCGGGGCTTCACCTCGGCGGCGCCGGTAACGGCGGCTGGAAGTTCGGCATCCTCTTCGTCAGCGGGTTCATTGCGTTGCTCGGCGGCCGAGATCAGCAGGTCTTCCAGCGCGAGCTCGAGTTGGGCGATCTCCCGTTCGATCTTTTCCGACGATTTGCCGAAGGCCTGCTTCTGGAGCTTGGCGATCCGCAGGCGCAACGCCTGGACCAGCTGTTCATGAGCCTGCAACGTGGCCGACATGCGTGTATTCTCCGCCTGCAGGGCGGCAATCAAGGCCTTCAGAACGGCGGGATCGTCAGAGAGAATGTCGGCATCGTCGGACATGCCGACAGATACCATGCGGCATCCGGAATGGCCAACAAAACAAGGAGTTTCAGGGAGATAATTTACCCCACGCGCGCAGGCGGTGCGCCCCAGTCCGGACGCCGCCAGTCGATGCCTTCCCAGAGCATGGCCAGCTGCGCGGAGGTGAGCCGGGCAACGCCGCCCTCGGTGCCGGGCCACGGGAAACGCCCGCGCTCAAGCACCTTGTAGTAGAGGCAGAAGCCCTGGCCATCCCAATAAAGCAGCTTGAGCCGGTCGCCTCTACGCCCCCGGAATGCAAAGACCGCGCCGCTTGCAGGCTTCTGGCGCAGAACGTCCTGTGCCATGGCCGAAAGACCCGCAATGCCCTTCCTCATGTCCGTGGCGCCGCAGGCGAGGTAGACCCGGACACCCGTTCCCGGCCCAATCATGCCGCCTCCACGGCCCTGATCAGACGGGTCAGAGCTTCCCCATCCATGCCGCTGTCAAACCTCAGGCACCGTCCGTTGGCCAGCCGTAATTCCACCGGAACCGGCCGGCTCGGCCTGGGCGCTGCAGCCGCCAACTCCGGGAAATCAACGGGAAGGAAATGAGCACCGTGACCGGGCGACCAGAGACCCTTTTGCTTCAACTCCCGTCGCCACCTGTAAATCTGAGAGCGAGTTACCTCGTAGCGCTGAGCGACCTGAGTCACCGTCGCGCCGTCAGCCGCCGCCGCCAGCACGACCTCGAGCTTCTCGTCGTCACTCCAACGCCGACGTCGCTCAACGCCAAGAACTTCGCCCAGCATGACCCCTCCATCTAAGACACGTCGCAAAGGACGTCGTTATGCACGTATCTTAGATCACGTAGCCTCCAGCCGGCAGGCGGTCTCAATCGGGCCGTTACGATCATCCGCGCGGGCGGAAAGGGCCTGAATCACGTCGAGGCGCTGTTGCGCCAGCGTGGGGTGGATATGCCCCGCGTAATGCCACCCAAGCGACAGGACGCAGCCAAGTGCGGCCATATGCGGTTGCTGGTGCTGGAAGCCCTCAGGGACGGCCCCAAGCCGCTCACGGGCATTGCGGAATATGTCAGCGCCAGAAGGCCAGAGATAGACTACAGCATTGCCTATACGCGATGTGGGCAATGTCTGGCCAAGCTGCGGAATGCGGGGTTGGTTAAGCGTGAGGGGCGGGTGTGGCTCAGATTTTGATTTATTGCCGTGCAACAAGCCACATCAATTCCTTTTGGTAATCCGTCAACAAACTGCCTAATCTCGGATGTGACCTGTTTGGCCAACACGCGAAATTAGACGGCCCCCACAGCAAATTTACTCGATACGAATCCTGAATGTTAAATCGCGTTGCTGCGGGAAGACCCATTGCATTTAGATCAGATACATTTTGAACAATTAAGTCCTTACCTTCTCTGGTTAGAAGCTTTAGGTTCTTTGTCCCATATGCAATATTTAGGGCTATTTCGTTTGTTTTTTTGTTTTGGTAGACATTCATTACAAGACACGGACGCACACTGGGAACGCCACCCCGAGGATTTGACTCGGGGTATATTCCTGTAACAATGTCCATTGCTGAAGGTGGGTTATTTACCCACTCAGGCGTGGATAACCTGTCCGATACCATCGACAAGTTCCCAATCGCCATTTTTCACGTCTACGCCACGCTCCTTGCGGATCGCATCAACCACTTCTCCGACAATATCGTCAGAGTAATCAAAAGCTTCAGGCGGGAAGCTATGGAAACCGCCATTGGCACTGCCAATGGTTGCTTTTGCTTTCTTCGCCATGTGTTTCTCCTCAACGTTTCCCATGATATACGCTCAAAGCCTTACAAATCAACCGATTCTGGCTTTTGTTAGGCAATGATTTAAATGGCACTCCCTAACGGGAATTTAACCAAACGCGCGAATCACACTTTTTAGTCTTAAACCATACAGATATTCGAAAGAAAACAAGGGTGGCGATAAGTTGCGCACCTGTGACAATTTACGCCGCCCGCTGCCAATACCCTTTCCAGTTCCGGCTGACCGGCGCACCCATCGCGTTCGCCACCAGACGGTGCGCCAGTTCGCCGTTGTCAAAGCGGCGGTTGTCCTCAAGCCAAGCGGCGTGGTTCGCATACTGGTGCAGGTATTGCGGGCTGACGTGGTGATGCTGACCCGACACCATGCGGCGCAGACGCGAGAAATAGCTTTCCACCATGTTCGTATGTTTGCCGTGGTCGCTGTAGCACTCGCTGTGGTTCACGCGATCAACCGCCCAGCCAATGTGCAGCATGTCCCAATGGCTTGCCTCATCGGCTGACATGGTGGCCATGCGGCAGACGTTCTCGTTTGCCAGTGCAACGCCTTCGCCCTCATTGGTGCTGACGAAAGGCAGGGTGCGGCCTACACGCTCACGCATGGCGATCACCACGCGGCGCTTGCCGGTCTGGTGGGCTTTCAGGCGACGGTCCTTGCGGTCTGCCTTGAGGTTCTCGGGGCGAATGTGACCGCCAAAGTATGCACCATCAATTTCGACGTGACCTTGCAGCACTTCGCCGGTCTGGACCTCTTGCGCCATCGCCTCACGCAGCTTGTGCGCCAGAACAAAGGCGGTCTTGTATTGGCAGTCCAGATCACGGGAAAGCTGGATCATGGAAATGCCTTTGGCACCGTTCACGATGATGCAGATCGCGGCCAGAAGGTCTACGAAGTCCATTTTGCGGCTGGCGAAGATGGTGCCAGAGGTAACGCTGAACTGGTGCGCGCATGCCTTGCACTTGAATTTGCGGCGGGTGGTGATCTGGTAGGTTTCATCATGGCCGCAACGCGGGCAAACCGCCTCGCCATTCGTCTCGGGCCAGCGCATTTCGCAAAACGTCTGGTAAGCCGCATCCTCGGCCGCCTTGTAAATCTGGCGGATGCTGAGAGTGCGGGATGCTGCTGAGAGAAGGAAGTGTTGGGCCATTTTATACTATATCCGTTATCTACATATCGAATATAGTATAGTGACATACTGTTTGCAATAGGTTATATACTAAATACGTTAGTTTTTACATCATGGGTGATACATGCCAACGCAAACAGAATGGGAAAAGATGGCCGCAAACCTTCTTAAGGCAGAATTGAAACGTCAGGGGGTGACTTATGCGCAACTTGTTGAAAAGCTGGCTGGCATTGGAATCAACGAAAAGGAAGTGAATGTTGCCAACAAGCTATCCCGAGGGAAGTTTAGTGCAGCGTTCATGTTGCAATGTCTAAAGGCCGTTGGATCATCGCAGTTGCATTTGGACTAACTATTGCAACGTCATTGCAGGCCCAAGAGCAAGCAGGCAGCGCTAACGATAGGTCCAACGCAAAGCAAGAACCATCCCACAGCCTGCCTATTCCGCTTCCGGTTCAAATCATCGAAGACGATGAAGCCTCCGAGGCCCGCAAGGCCAGCGAATCCGAAGCCACTCAGCGTGAGAAAGACGATCTTGTCGCCCAGCAGGGAATGAACGCCGCTACGCAAGCCATGAATGAGGCTACCCAGAGCATGAAATGGGCTAGTTGGGTTTCCGCCGGTCTCATTGCCGTCGGCACGTTTCTTCTTATTTGGACGCTGCAACGTAAACATCCGCCGAGGGCCGCGGTCAGGCAGCCTTGACCTGGTGCGTTGCTGCGTTCCATTCCCACGGCAGCAGTTCGTGCAGGCGTGAGACGGACATGTCGGAGATGCGGGCGATGACGTCGGCGAGCCAGGCCTGCGGATCGATGTCGTTCAATTTTGCCGTGCCGATCAGGGAATACATGGCGGC
>NZ_FOAG01000029.1:0-5000 GCF_900109455.1 Roseovarius azorensis
TCAAACGTGTTGATTTATTATGAGTATTTTTGGTTGCGGGAGTAGGATTTGAACCTACGACCTTCAGGTTATGAGCCTGACGAGCTACCTGGCTGCTCCATCCCGCGGCATTTTGTGGCCTGTTGCCCGGATGGCTGGTTTGGGCCGGTTTTACGGCCTTTTGCCTCTGGGGCGTTTTGGCTTTGGCGCATTTTCGCGTTTGGCCGTCATGCTTTTGTGCATGTGTGTTCCGGGCGTCTGATCGTTTTCGAGAGATACGGGGTGTTTGATGAGGTTTTTACCAGGTCTGGCGGCGACCTACTCTCCCACGTCTTGAGACGCAGTACCATTGGCGCGACGGCACTTAACGGCCGGGTTCGGGATGGGACCGGGTGTTTTGCTCGTGCTATGGCCACCAGACCGGGAAAAAACCTCATTTTAGTGTGTCCTGCCGCCCGGAGGGCGACTTGAGGACGGATGTGTCTCCAACCGTCTTGTCTCCGGTTGGAGTTGATTTCCAAGTCAGCACCCTGTGTATTGTGTATGCTTTTGCTGTTTATCCGTAACAGTCTTGCCATTACTGGATCAAATCAAGCCTGTCGGGCCATTAGTACCGGTCAACTGAACGCATTGCTGCGCTTACATCTCCGGCCTATCGACGTGGTGGTCTACCACGGCCCTCAGGGATACCTTGTTTTGAGGGGGGCTTCCCGCTTAGATGCCTTCAGCGGTTATCCTGTCCGAACATAGCTACCCTGCACTGCGGCTGGCGCCACAACAGGTCCACCAGTGGTTCGTTCACCCCGGTCCTCTCGTACTAGGGGCAACTCCTCTCAAGTATCCTACACCCACGGCAGATAGGGACCGAACTGTCTCACGACGTTCTAAACCCAGCTCACGTACCTCTTTAAACGGCGAACAGCCGTACCCTTGGGACCTGCTCCAGCCCCAGGATGAGATGAGCCGACATCGAGGTGCCAAACACTGCCGTCGATATGGACTCTTGGGCAGTATCAGCCTGTTATCCCCGGCGTACCTTTTATCCGTTGAGCGATGGCCCTCCCACTTGGGACCACCGGATCACTATGGCCGTCTTTCGACTCTGCTCGACTTGTCAGTCTCGCAGTCAGGCTGGCTTCTGCCATTGCACTCAACGAGCGATTTCCGACCGCTCTGAGCCAACCTTCGCGCGCCTCCGTTACGCTTTAGGAGGCGACCGCCCCAGTCAAACTACCCACCACGCAGGGTCCCGGACCCGGATAACGGGCCGCGGTTAGACATCAGAAGTGCGAAGGGTGGTATCTCAAGGGTGGCTCCACCGAGACTGGCGTCCCGGGTTCAAAGCCTACCACCTATCCTGCACATCACAATCCTGATGCCAGTGCGAAGCTATAGTAAAGGTGCACGGGGTCTTTCCGTCTAACCGCGGGAAGCCTGCATCTTGACAGGCAATTCAATTTCGCTGAGTCTACGTTGGAGACAGCGGGGAAGTCGTTACGCCATTCGTGCAGGTCGGAACTTACCCGACAAGGAATTTCGCTACCTTAGGACCGTTATAGTTACGGCCGCCGTTTACCTGGGCTTCAATTCAGAGCTCTCACCCCTCCTTTTAACCTTCAGGCACCGGGCAGGCGTCAGACCCTATACGTCGTCTTGCGACTTCGCAGAGCCCTGTGTTTTTAGTAAACAGTCGCCACCCCCTGGTTTGTGTCCCCAGCCCCTAGTTGCCTAGGAACCGGGCCTCCTTCTCGCGAACTTACGGAGGTATTTTGCCGAGTTCCTTCAACGTAGTTCTCTCAAGCGCCTTGGTATTCTCTACCAGTCCACCTGTGTCGGTTTCGGGTACGATCTCATGATGGAGCTGTTTCCAGGAACCGCTCAGCGGCCCGCCCAATCCGATAAGGGCGAACAACATCCGCAATCCGTCACTTCCATCTGGCCCAGGAATATTAACCTGGTTCCCATCGACTACGCCTTTCGGCCTCGCCTTAGGGGTCGGCTTACCCTGCTCAGATTAGCTTTAAGCAGGAACCCTTGGACTTTCGGCGAGAGTGTCTCTCACACTCTTTGTCGCTACTCATGTCATCATTCTCACTAGTGATCTCTCCACGGGATCGCTCACGCGCCCGCTTCATCGAAGATTTCCGGCCTCCATGCCGCCCCGAGGGACACCAAAGAGGATGGAAACCATGTCACACTACGCTCTGCTACCATGCCTTGCGGCATCCTAAGCTTCGGCTCATGGCTTGAGCCCCGTTACATCTTCGCCGCAGGACAACTTGTTTAGACCAGTGAGCTGTTACGCTATCTTTAAAGGATGGCTGCTTCTAAGCCAACCTCCTGGTTGTTTTGGTCGTCCCACCTGCTTTCCCACTTAGCCATGAATTGGGGGCCTTAGCTGTAGGTCAGGGTTGTTTCCCTCTCGACGACGGACGTTAGCATCCGCCGTCTGTCTGCCATCCAGTACTCCCCGGTATTCGGAGTTTGGTTAGGATCAGTAAGCCTGTGGGGCCCCATTACCCATCCAGTGCTCTACCCCCGGGGGTATTCAGATGACGCTCTACCTAAATAGATTTCGCAGAGAACCAGCTATCTCCGAGTTTGATTGGCCTTTCACCCCTAGGCACAACTCATCCCGACCTTTTTCAACAGGTGTGGGTTCGGACCTCCAGTTGGTGTTACCCAACCTTCATCCTGGTCATGCCTAGATCACTCGGTTTCGGGTCTGATCCATCCAACTCATGCGCCCTATTAAGACTCGCTTTCGCTGCGCCTACACCTAACGGCTTAAGCTTGCTGGATAGACCAAGTCGATGACCCATTATACAAAAGGTACGCCGTCACAAGACTGGACACCAATGATAATCCTTGTATTTGCCCTACCGTCCGGAGGGCCACTTGAGGGCTTCGTCTCCGCCCCGCCGCCCGATCAGTTGGTCGGAAAGCTGAGCCGCAGATGCACCGTCTCCAGACCGGGGTTGCGACTGCGCAGCCCGCCGTTCGAACGATGGTCGAACCCCAGCCCGATGCGCAGCCCGCGCCGCGTCTCATAGCCCAGCTCCAGCCCGGAACGGACCTGCACCGGACCGCCCAGATCAGCGCCATCGCCCTCGGCATGAAGCCCCGGCATCAGGTGGAACTCGGCATACCACTTCCACGCCCGCGGCTGGAACCGATAGGCGAACCCCGCCCCCGCCCAGGCCTCGCCATCCTCGCTCAGCGAGGCGCCGTAGGTCAGGCGGAACGGGCCGTAAGCCACCCGCGTATCGCGCCGCAGATAGACTTCCGCGCCGGTCGTGCGCTCCTGAAAGACCACCGCCCCGGCCGCCACGCTGGCGCCCGGCGTCACATCCCGGCGGGCAAGACAGCCGTCGCCCGGACAATGTTCCACACCCATCGAGATGAGCCCCAGAACAAGTCCCGCAACCGCGGCCCCGCCATCCGTTATGAAAGCCAGATCCGTCATTCGTTTTCCCCATGAACACGTCTTCCCTCGTTCATGAGGCAGATTATCATTGGAGTCCAGTCAAGCTCCGACTGATTGTAGGCGTTCGGTTTCAGGTACTGTTTCACTCCCCTCGTCGGGGTGCTTTTCACCTTTCCCTCACGGTACTGGTTCGCTATCGGTCAGTAAGGAGTACTTAGCCTTCGAAGGTGGTCCTCCGATCTTCAGACAGGATTTCACGTGTCCCGCCCTACTTGATACGTCCCTCAAAGCTTCCCATACGGGGCTGTCACCCGCTATGGCTGCGCTTCCCAACGCATTCTGGTCACTTCTCGGGCTCGGCTGGTCTCCGTTCGCTCGCCGCTACTGGGGGAGTCGCTATTGCTGTCCTTTCCTCCGGGTACTTAGATGTTTCAGTTCTCCGGGTTTGCTCTTGAAGACCTATGTATTCAGTCCTCAAGTACCTGGTTCAGCCCGTTATTGACTACCCGAGGGTAACAATAACAAACTGTCAGGTGGGTTGCCCCATTCGGAAATCCATGGATCACAGCCTATTCTCGGCTCCTCATGGCTTATCGCAGAGTATCACGTCCTTCATCGCCTCTTACTGCCAAGGCATCCACCAAACGCCCTTTTCGCGCTTGATTTGATCCAGAAAAAGAAAGACCGATTACAGCCCATCATCTTCCGATCAAAAGCATACTTTCCCGCCCGGCCAATGGCCGGACATTTGGTTAGTGTACTTGACTTGGACAACGCTGTTCGTTTCAGCCGGCAGACCCGTGGGCGATCGAGGAAGCAATCGCGGCACAGGCTCGCCTCCCCCCGAAGGGAGCGGCACCAGACTGAGGATATTCGCCTACTCGCGAACACCAAACAGTGTTGATTTGTATCTCTCTTAACGATGTCAATGTCATGTCCTACCGCCTTGCGGCTACCTGAGGACGTATCGTCCGATTGGACGGCCAAGCACCGGACCCGGTGCTTGGCGATCTAATCGGGATATGGTGGAGCCTAGGAGGATCGAACTCCTGACCTCCTGAATGCAAATCAGGCGCTCTCCCAGCTGAGCTAAGGCCCCATGTTCCCTGGCCTACCGCCCGTTCGGCCACCTGAGGCCCGCAAATAGTGGTGGGTCGAGGAGGACTTGAACCTCCGACCTCACGCTTATCAGGCGTGCGCTCTAACCACCTGAGCTACCGACCCAAGACAGACCGGTAGGTCTGTGATTACGTTCCTGAAGAGATATGAGGACGGTCCGGTTCGATTGTTGACCGGCTTTGTATGCCGATCTTGCTAAGTGATCTCGTAGGGCGAGTGTGAACCCACCTTGACGACATCATCCTTAGAAAGGAGGTGATCCAGCCGCAGGTTCCCCTACGGCTACCTTGTTACGACTTCACCCCAGTCGCTGATCCTACCGTGGTTGGCTGCCTCCTGCGAACAGGTTGGCGCACCACCTTCGGGTAAAACCAACTCCCATGGTGTGACGGGCGGTGTGTACAAGGCCCGGGAACGTATTCACCGCGTCATGCTGTTACGCGATTACTAGCGATTCCGACTTCATGGGGTCGAG
>NZ_FOAG01000025.1 GCF_900109455.1 Roseovarius azorensis
GGGATGCCCGTGCCGCGCTGCACCGGGTTGTATTTGCGGTCTATTTCAGCAGCGATTTGAGATCGGTTTCGGGATCGGAAATCGCGGCTGGGTCGGGGGATTTTCCGGCTTCGATCAGGCGTTTGCCGATCATATAGGCCCGCGCGTCGTTCATCGCGTCCAGGGCAATCAGGCGCGCGCCCCTGTAATACCAGAAACTGACCGCGCCGCTGTCCATCCGGCGGGGCACGATCCGGTCATACCCGGTGTTCAGCCCGGCGATCTGCAATTTCACGTCATATTGATCCGACCAGAACCATGGCTTTGCCGCATAGGGTTTGCCCGCCCCCAGCATGTTTTCGGCCACGATCTCGGCTTGGGCGATGGCATTGCCGACGCTTTCCAGCCTGATGCGCCCGCCCCGGTACGGAAACGAGGCGCAGTCGCCCGCGGCCCAGATCGACGCATCCGAACTGCGCCCCTGTTCATCGGTGCAAATGCCCTGGTCGATCTGCAGCCCGGCATCTTCGGCCAGCGCCGTCATCGGCCTGACGCCGACCCCGGCGATGACCAGGTCGGCCTTGATCGTGCTGCCGTCCGACAGGATCGCCCCGGTGACGCGGCGCGTGCCGGTCAGCCGTTCAAGACCGGTGTTTTCATGGATGGTAACGCCATGATCCGCATGCAGCGCGCGAAAATAATCCGACGTCTCGGGCGCCGCGACGCGCTGCAGGATACGCGGGGCCATTTCGACCAGCGCAACCGTCAGCCCCAGCCTGGCCCCGACCGCTGCCGCTTCCAGGCCGATATAGCCGCCCCCGACAATCAGCAGCTTGCGCCCGGCCTGAAAATCCGGGGCCATGGCGTCGATATCGGCAAGGGTGCGCAGCGTGTGGACCCCCGGCAGGTCGCCGCCGATCGCCGCCGGCAACCGGCGCGGGCATGACCCGGTGGTCAGTGCAAGCTGGTCATAGGGAACGGTTTCCGCCCCCACCTGCACGGTCTTTGCGATGCGATCAATCGCGGTGACCCGCGCCCCGAGCCTGAGCGTCACGTTTTGCGCGTCCCAATAGGCCGGCGCGCGCAGGTACAGCTGTTCTTGTGTGACTTCGCCCAGCAGATAGCCTTTTGACAGGGGCGGGCGCTGATAGGGCAGCGACGCCTCGTCACCGATCATCGTCAGGGCCCCGGTGTATCCCAGGGTGCGCAGTTTTGCTGCGAGCGCGGCCCCGGCCTGGCCCGCGCCGACGATGACGATCCCGGTCATTGCAACCTGCCGCGTCGATCGGGGTCAGGCCGGGGCCGGATCACACCGGGATGCCTTTGGCCAGCCGGGTCTTTTCGTCGTCCGACAGACCCAGAACCTCGTCCAGTATATAGTCCCGGTGCTGGTTCAGGACCGGCGCGGCAGACCCGGTGTCCAGCCTTGTCCGCGACAGTTTGATCGGGCTGCTGACGATGGGCATCCTGGCGTTATGTTTGTGTTCAGCGTGCTGCAGCAGGTCCCGTGCGCGTATCTGTTCGTCGGAAAACACCTGGTCCAGGGTGTTGATCGGGGCGCAGGGGATGCCCAGCCGGGACAGCTCATCAATCCACTGCGCGGTTGGTTTGAGACACAATATGTCCTGCAATTCCGCTTCCAGCGTTTCGCGGTTTTTCAGCCGGTTGGCGTTGTCGATATACCTGGGATCGGTCGCCAGATGCCGACAGCCTGCGGCCTCGCAGAACTTGGCGTATTGGCGGTCGTTTCCGACGGCGAGGACAAAATTCCCGTCCGCGGTCTGAAAGGTGCGATAGGGCACGATATTGGGATGCGCGTTGCCCATGAGCCGGGGCGCATCGCCGGTGCAGAGATAGTTCATGTTCTGGTTGGCCAGGGTGGTCACCATCACATCCAGCAATGCCATGTCGACACTTTGCCCTTCGCCGGTTTTCCGGGCGTGGTGATAGGCGGCGATGACGGCGGCGGCGGACATGGTCCCGGTCATCAGATCGGCAATCGGAACCCCCACTTTCTGTGGGCCGCCGCCGGGTCGGTCCTGGCGTTCGCCGGTGATGCTCATCAGGCCGCTGATCGCCTGGATGGCCATGTCATACCCGGCCCGTTCCCGGTAGGGACCGGTCTGCCCGTAGCCGGTGATCGAACAATAGACGATCGCGGGGTTGCTGGCGGCCAGGCTGTCGTAATCCAGCCCATACCGGGCCAGATCGCCGAATTTGTAATTCTCGACAACGACATCGGCCTTTTGCACCAGCCGGTGGACAACCTGTTGCCCCTCGGCGCTGCGGATGTCGATGCAGATGGATTTCTTGCCGCGGTTCGCCGCCTGGAAATAGGCCGAATCCTCGGCATCGTTGCCAGCGTCGTCCTTCATATAGGGCGGGCCCCAGTGGCGGGTGTCGTCGCCGCTGCCGGGGCGTTCGACTTTCCAGACCTCGGCCCCGAGATCGGACAGGATCTGGGTCAGCCACGGACCGGCCAGAATGCGCGAAAGGTCCAGCACCTTCATATCCGTAAGCGGGCCTGCCATAGCGTGACCTTTCTGTTGTGAGACATGTAATCTGCCCATGCCGGGCTGATCCAGAACGCCGAAAAACCGGGAAACGGCGCTCTGGATACGGGGCGTTTAACCGACGATCTTGAAGTTCTTCGGCTTGTCGACCAAAAGGCCGGGGTTCATGATCCAGTTCGGATCAAGCTCGCCCTTGATGGCGCCAAGCGCCTTGCGATACAGCGGATCGACTTCCTTGTCGTACCAGGGGCGGAAGGTCCGGCCGACCGCGTGGTGGTGCGTGATTGTCGCGCCCAGCTCGGTCAGAGTATCCGAAGCCACGTCCGACAAGGCCTGGTAATCCTCCAGGCAGCGCGCATGGGTCGAGGGCGCCATGATCGAATAATACGGCGCCGGCCCATCGGGATACAGGAACGAGAACCTGCGGCACACGATGCCGCCACCGGTGATCCGCTTTTCGGCATCGGCCATGCGGGCCATGATCTCGGTGTCGATTTCCTTGAAGATGTCCCAGGTATAGGCGGTTTCAAAGGTGAAACTGACAATCCCCATGGCGGCCCGGACGTGCATCAGGCGCGGCAGGTAACGGAACTGGTCGCGCCAGCTGCCCTGCGCCCCGGACCGGCTGGTTTCCAGCGCGTTGTCGACTGTACCGGCCTTCTGTTTTACGACACCGCCGTAATCCTGGCAGATTTCCAGGCCGCGCTCCAACCAGGCATCCACCGGGTGATCCGCCGATTCAAAGCCCAGCAGCAGAACCGATTCCGTGCCATCCCCCGCGCCGTAGAAAAACGCATCCTGTTCGTCGAGATACCGCGCATTGGCGGGGAACAGCCCGGCCTGGGTGATCTGGCGCACCGCATCCGCGCCTTCATAGAAGGTCTTGAATGAAATGGAGGCATTGGCGCGGAACTTGACCCGGCCCTGCAGCCGCATCCAGGCTTCGGTGATGATGCCCATCGTCCCTTCGGAACCGATGAAGGTGCGGTCCGGGTCGGGCCCTGCCCCGGATCCGGGCAGGCGGCGGTTCTGGATGGTGCCCGAAGGGGTCACGACCCGCAAAGACTGCACCATTTCGTCGATATGGGTCAGCTGGGTGGCATAATGCCCCGCCGACCGGGTGGCGATCCAGCCGCCCAGCGACGAAAATTCCCAGGATTGCGGGATATGGCGCAGGGTCAGCCCGTGCGGCTTGAGTTCGGATTCCAGCGCCGGCCCCAGTTTGCCGCCCTGGATGCGCGCCGCGCGCGAGACCGGGTCGATTTCAAGGATCTTGTTCATGTTGCCAAGGTCGATGATGACAACGCCGGGATATTCATCGCCGTCCGGGGCGAAAAAGCCCCCCGTCACGCTTGAGCCGCCACCGAAAGGAATGGCCGCGTAACCATTTTCACCGCACCAGTCCAGGACCGCGGCAATGTCTTCTTCGTTCTGCGGATAGGCAATGATGTCCGGCGGGTTGTCGAACTGACGCCGGTAGATCTTGGCCATGTCCTTATAGCCTTTGCCATAGGTATGGATGACCCGGTCCCATTTGTCCGAGGTACAGAACGATTCCAGCGTGCGCGGGATTTCGATGCGCGGTGCGCGCAGTTCGATTTCGTCCAGCGTCGGGTCCGGGGTCAGATCGAAACCCGGCACGTTCAGCCGTTTGGCCACCCGTTCGCACATGCTGTCGATGGCAGCCTGCGGGGTCTCGTCGCTTTCGTAACCCCAGGTCCAGAATTTACGGCGCTCGCCGAAATACCCGCTTCTCTTTGATGACATGGCCCTCTCCTTTCAGCCTGTTTATGGCCACAAGACATCCGTCAGGCCGGCGGGCTTTTCAGGATGTCATGCGCTTGCGGCCAACCGTCGGGCAGAAGCCATTCTGGTATAGCCTTGTTGGTAATACCAGCTAGCAAGGCGGGCGGGACGAGTCAAGGGGCCACTTCAGATGCGCAGCAGCGCAGGCGTTGATCCGACAGCGGGCTTTGGCCGCCAAAATCGCAAAAGATTCTGGTAGTACCAAGCCCGCGAACGGTCTAGGATTCACAGACCAGTAGTTTTCAGAATCATGATATGTCTTCGAAATCATATTTATTGCAGGGTGAGATTTTGAAGTTCATCCGCCAGCGGCATTTCGAAAGCGGCGACCGGCTGTTTTCCGAACGCGAGTTTGCCGAGAAATTCGGCACCACGCGCCCGGCGATTCGCGAAGCGGTGACCGCGCTCGAAGCGTTGCGGGTCATTGAACGCCGGCCCCAGTCCGGCCTGTACCTGCGCGACATGCGCGCGGACAGCAGCATCGACGCGCTGGTGTTGCAGGTTCAGTCGGGGATGATCCCGGACGCGCATGAAATCCATGACGCCATCGAATTGCGGCGCATCCTGGAAATCGAAGCCATCCGCATTGCCGCCACCCGGCGCAGCGAAGACGACCTGAAAGACATCCGACAGGTGCTGGACCAGACCGAAGAGCGCCTGAACGAAGGCCAGCCGATCGAAAAAGAGGACGAAGAATTCCACAAACGGATCGCGGCCAGCACGCGGAACTCGTTGCTGTTGCGGGTCGTCAATTCGTTTTTCGAACTGTCCAAGGACCGCCGGGTCATGTATTTTTCAGACCCCGAAAGATGCCGGATTTCCCATGCCCAGCATCTGAAAATATTTGCCACCCTGTCGGAAGGCGACCCCGAGCGCTGCGCGAAGATCATGCAGGAACACCTGTCGCAGACATCGACCCTGTGGAAAACCATCCTGGCCGAAGAACTGCCCTGATCGCCGCCTGTCGGCGGGGGATCACCCCCGGTTCGCCGGCGGAGAGGGTGAGTGGCCCCCCCGCCGGCCAGGCCGCCCGCAGGGGTGTCATGGTCCCCTGATATATTCGGGCAGCCACAGGGCCAGTTCCGGGAACGCCATCACCAGAACCAGCGTGACCAGTTGCATTCCGATGAACGGAATGACCCCCCGGTACATATGTTTCAGCAGCATTTCAGGCGGCGAAATGCTGCGCAGATAGAATATGGACGGGGCCATCGGGGGGGTAAGATACCCGGTCTGCAGAACGATCAGGAACAGGACCAGGAACCAGATCGTATCAAAGCCAAGCGCATTGACGATCGGAATCGCCAGCGGAATGACGATCAACACCACCGAAACAAGATCCAGGATGAACCCGCCGATAAACCCGATCAGCAGGATCAGCAGGATGATGCTCCAGGGCGACAGGTTGGCCGCATCGAGAATTTCACGGGTCGCCGAAACGCCGCCGGAGGCCGCGAAAATGCCCGAAAAGATGTGACCGCCCAGAAGGATCGTCAGGATCATCACCGAAATCAGCAGCGACCGTTTGATCGCGTTCCAGAACACCGCCAGCTTGAACTGTCCCATTGTCGCCGTCAGCAGCAGCGTGCCAAGCGCGCCGCAGGCCGCAGCCTCTGTCGGGGTGGCCCAGCCCAGCAGAATGGTCCCCAGCACGGAAAAGATCAGCAGCACCGGCGGCAGAAAGGCCACAAGCGTGAACCTGAGTTTTCCCAGCAGGCTCATCCCGTCGTCGTCTTCGTCGGGCAGAGACCGGGGGGCGACACGGGGGTCCAGCGTGGCATGGACGATGATATACAGGATGAACAGCCCCGCCATCATCAGGCCGGGAAACAGGATGGCGGCAAAAAGCGACCCCACCGAAACATCGGCCGAGGGCGCCAGCACGATCACCACCACCGAGGGCGGGATCGCGGTTCCCAGCGAGCCGCCGCCGCAGACCGTGCCCGAAATCAGCGATTTGCTGTAATTGTGGCTCAGCATGACCGGGATGGCCAACAGCCCGATGACGGTTTCGGTGGCCCCGACCACGCCGCTGGCCGCGGCAAAGACCGTGCCCAGCAGGATGGTGCTGACCGCCAGGCTGCCGGGCAGCCGGCGGGTCCACATATGGACGGCTTTGAACAGCTGTTTGGCAATGCCGGTGCTTTCCAGCAGCGTGCCCATCAGGATGAACAGCGGCACTGCGGCCAGCACATAGTTCGATGCAAGATCCTGAACCTCGGCGATGAACTGGTGCACGGCGGCATCGCCGAACCTTATGAAACCAAAGACCAGCGACACCCCCAGAAGCGCAAAGGCGACCGGAACCCCGATAAATATGGCGACAAAAAGCGCCGGAAACATCCATAAAGCCAGTTCCACGTCAGATTGCCCCTTTCAGGCTTTCCGGGGTGCATCCCGGCGGATCACGGTCAAACAACACGAAGAGGCATTTGATCAGCTCCAGAACCAGCTGAAGCAGGAACAGCGCAAAACCGATGATGAAACACAGCCGAAAAGGCCAGACCGGCGGGTTCCAGAAGGATTCACCCGACGTCTCGTTTCGTCTGACCGCTTCCCAGAGGTAATCCCACAGCCCGAACAGCAGCCAGACGGTAAACACCGTCATCATCGCAAAGATCAAAAGATCGATCGCGGCGCGCCAGCGTTTGCTGACCGCGCCATAGAAAAAATCGACCCGCACGTTGTTATGCATTTGCAACGTGTATCCCAGCCCGACGACAAACAGCGTCCCCATGAGCATATAGCTGACCTCGAACGCCCAGATGGTGGGGGCTTTCAGCACGTAGCGCGAAAAGACTTCCCAGATCATCGCCGCGATCAGCGGCAGAACCAGGATGGCGGCCAGGTAACCAAAGCCCCGGACGATGCTTTCCAGCAGGTTGACCAAACGTGACATGCTTCCCCCCGATGTCTCTCAACAACATCCCGGACACCTGTCGATGCCCAGGATGCAAGAACACATGATATCTACGCCTGAAGTTACCTGTAGTTTTCAGAGTTCTCCCACAGCGCCTCATATGCGCGCTGTGATTCCAGAACCTTTGCGAACCAGGGATTGTCGGCGGCGACCTTGTCGGCCCATTCCGCCGAAAGCCGGGCGACTTCGACCAGAACCTCGTCATCCAGAACGATGAACTTGTGGCCGTTTTCCTTCAGGAACTGATAGGCTTCGGCGTCTTCATGGCCGCGTTCCGTATAGTTCACGTACATTTCGACTTCCGCCGCGGCCGCGATCATCTGCTGGTTCCGTTCGCCGATCCGTTCCCAGGCATCCTTGTTGAACAGGCATTCATAGATCACCGTCGGCTGGTGGATGCCCGGAAAGATGCTGTATTTGGCAATATCGTGGAACCCGGCATTGCGGTTGGTGCCAAGCGATCCCCATTCCAGCGCGTCGATCAGCCCGCGTTCAAGTGCTTCGAATGTTTCGCCACCGGGAACGGTGACGGTCGATGCCCCCAGCCCCACGGCGATTTCCGCCCAGGCACCAGAGGTCCGCAGCTTGAGCCCCTTAAAGTCTTCAATCGACTGGATTTTCTTGTTCGACACCATGCCGACTTCGGGCGAGCCGAGGCCGCAGTTGATCGAAACGACGTCGAATTCCTCGTCCCGGAACTGCGCCTGCAGTTCCGCGCCGCCGCCTTCTGTCAGCCAGGCACCAAAAACGTCGGTTTTCGGGCTGCCGGCCCAACCGGCGAACAGAACCGTCGTGCGGTCCACGCCCCAGTCATAGCCCATCCAGGTATGGCCCGCCTCGGCGACCCCGTTGCGCACGGTTTCGGTCACCTTCAGCGCGCCGCCAAGCTGGCCGCCGACATGAACTTCGATTTCGACTTCGCCGTTGGTGAACAGTTTCACCCGGTCTGCAAATCGATTTGCGGATTTCATGATCTGGCCGCCGGGCCAGGGGGTTGCCATGTTGAACTTTTCCGGTTCGGCCATGGCGCCTGTGGTCATCGCGATTGACAGCATGGTTGCTGTCGTTGTCAGTTTTTTCATTGGTCCGTCCTCCCGTTTTCAAGTCAGTCGTATGGTTCTGGTGGCTTGAAACCCGCGCCCACTGTCGGCCTGTTTCTTGGTTTTTTCCTCGCTCGAACGGGCGGGACCGGGTTCGATTGCCCGGTTGGTGCAGAGCTGAAACAGATGCTCCCGCGCAATCGGCAAAGCCTATGGTAGTCCATATTGGTATGACCACATTGGGAAGTCAATCCTTAACTTACCAAATGCCTGCGAGGGCCGGGCACGGCGAATTCGCGTGCGTTTCCAGCGATTTTCAGGGAAACCGATTGGCCGGAACAGGCGCGCGATCCGCTGTCAGACCTTGGCGCCGAACATGTTGGTCCATGAGTCGGATTTTTTATCGACCTTCCATGTCATGTCGCTTTTCAGCAGCGACAGGGCTTCGCTGACCGAGGACCTGACCTTGATGCGATTGTACCAGTCCCGGACCGCGGGGTAATCTTGCAGGTCCTGGCCGTGCATCTTTCTGGTGCGCACCCAGGTAAAGGTCGCGATATCCGCGATCGAATATTCCCCGGCCAGGAATGCGACCTCGGCCAGCCGACGGTCCAGAACCTTGTACAACCGGCTGGCTTCGCGGGTGTAACGTTCGACCGCATAGTCGATCTGTTCCGGGGCATAGACGCGGAAATGATGCGCCTGCCCCAGCATCGGCCCGAACCCACCCATCTGGAACATCAGCCATTGCAGGGCTTCGTACCTGCGGACACTGTCGGTGGGCAGCAGTTTCCCGGTCTTTTCGGCAAGATAGAGCAGGATCGCCCCGGATTCGAAAATCGCGATGGGTTTGCCGTCGGGACCATCGGGATCGACAATCGCCGGGACCTTCCCGTTCGGGTTGATGTCCAGGAATTCCGGGGCGTGCTGTTCGCCTTCCAAAATGTTGATCGGCATGACCCGGTACGGGATACCGATTTCGGCCAGCATGACCGCCACCTTGTAGGCATTTGGCGTCGGCCAAAAATAGAAATCAATCATCGCGTCTCTTTCTGGATCGCCTGTGATCCGGGTTCACAGGGCTGCAGGCCCCGGACTTGTTACCTGGCCCCACGTCTTACCCGGCCAGGGATCTGACCTGCACCGGCAGGTCCGTATATCCGTGAACGAACAGGTTATAGGGCCGGCGCGGTTCTCCCACGACTTCGACTTGCAGATCGTGTTTCAGCAGTTCTTCCCACAGGATGCGCAGCTGCATTTCCGCAACCCGGTTGCCGACGCATCTGTGAACGCCGCCGCCAAAGGAAACATGTTTGCGCGGGTCGTCCCGGTCGATGATGAACTGGTCCGGGTTTTCGATGATTTCTGAATCCCGGTTCCCCGAGACATACCACAGCACCAGCCGGTCGCCCTGTTTGATCTGCTTGCCGCGCAGCACGGTGTCCCGCGTCGCGGTGCGCCGAAAGGCCAGGATCGGCGACTGGAAACGGATCGATTCACAGACCATGCTGTTGATCAGATCGGGATTCTGGCGCAGTTTGCGGGCTTCTTCGGGGAACTGGTTCAGGAACAGAACGCTGCCGCTCATGGTGTTGCGGGTGGTTTCATTGCCCCCGACAATCAGCGTGATCAGGTTTCCCAGCAGCTCTTTGTCATCAACATCCCGGTACGCTTCGCTATGGGTCAGGATGGACAGCAGGTCGTCGGTTTCGCCGGTGCGCCGCCGCTCGGCGCGCAGTTCCAGAAAGGTTTCCAGGCATTTGTTCAGCTCAACGGCGCGGTCTTCTTCGGTCTTGATCGTATCGCAGTCGCCCAGAAGATCGGCAAAAGCCACCTCAGACCAATGGGTCAGAAGATGCCGGTGCTCCATCGGAAAGCCGAAAATGGTTGCCAGGGTCAGCGTTGTCAGCGGGATCGAAACCTTTTCAACCCAGTTGAAGGTTTCGTTCAGGGGCAGGTCTTCAATCAGCTTTATGGTGCGCTCGCGGACCAGCTGGTCCATCTGCTGCAACCGGCGGGGGTGCACCACGGTCTGCACCGCCTTGCGTTTGACAGAGTGGCTGGGCGGATCAGAAGATATCAGGCTGCGCAAACGGTTCTCGGGTGCTTTCTGCCAGATCAGCACCCCGCCCCAGTCGACATCGGATGAAAACAGGCGCCAGTCCTTTTCCACTTCCATGATGTCTTCGAACTTGGTGATTGCCCAGTTCGGGCCAAACCGGCCGTTTTCGAAATAATGCACCGGGTCTTCTGCCCGCAGCCGTTCGAAATAGGGCATCCAGGTGCCGTCCTGGTACAGGGCACCGTCAACGACGTCGATGTCTTCGACGCGCATCTGCCGGGCGCGTTGGGTATGCTCTGCGAGCAGATCATTGGCCGCTATGTTCATCGCCTTTTTCCTCCGCTTGCCGGAATTACACGTAGAATTCCGGGATCTTGACGGTCAGCCCGTCCATGTCTTCGGTGACGACGATCTGGCAGGACAGCCGCGAGACGTCGCACAGGTCGTCCACGATATCCAACAGGTCACTTTCCTGTTGCGTGGTTTCGGGCAGTTGGCTGAACCAGCCGGGGTCGACATGGACGTGACAGGTCGCGCAGGCGCAATCGCCGCCGCAATCCGCCGGGATGCCGGGAATGCCGTTGTCCAGCGCATGCCGCATCAGGCTGACACCGGCCTTTGCCGGCACCGTGCGCAGGCTGCCGTCGGTCAGTTCGAAATGGATACTTGGTGTCTTGTGTGCCATCTTGGCGGCCCTTTCGTTCGCTTGCGTCTGCCATTCTATTAACATGTCAGAAAAATGTCAAGGATTCGTGCCCGGTTCGTCCCTATACCAGCGGCGATCTGGCCGCTGGTGCCCGGATCGGGGAAACCGCTACAGGCTGGCCTGGGTTATCAGCTTGGTGTTGAGATAGCCTTCGATCGCGTCTGATCCGCCTTCCGATCCGCTGCCCGAATCCTTGATGCCGCCGAAATGGATCTCGGGCAGGGCCAGGCCGTGATGGTTGATCGCCACCATGCCGCTTTCAAAGGCGGCACCGATATCGGCGGCGGTCTGCGCTGACCGGGTATAGGCATAGGCGGCCAGCCCGTATGGCAGGCGGTTTGCCTCGGCGACCGCCTCATCAAAGCTGGAAAACGGGGTGATCGGCACCACCGGCCCAAACGGTTCTTCGTTCATGATCCGCGCGTCTTTTGGCACATCGGTCAGGACCGTGGGCTGAAAAAAGAACCCTTCGTTGCCGATCCTGCTGCCGCCGGTTCTGACCGTGGCACCACGGGTCACCGCGTCCTGCACGAACCCTTCGATGGCTTCCAGCCGCCGCGGGTTGGCCAGCGGGCCCATGGTGACATCCGGGTCGGCGCCGTTTCCGACCTTGATGTTCTGTGCAATATCGCTGAACCGGTCAACAAACGCCTGGTACTGGCTTTCATGCACCATGAAACGGGTCGGCGACACACAGACCTGCCCCGCGTTCCGGAACTTGGCGGCGGCCAGCAGTTCGGCGGCCTTTTCGACATTGGCATCCTCGAACACGATGACCGGGGCATGCCCGCCCAGTTCCATCGTGGTGCGTTTCATATGGGTCCCCGCCAGGGCGGCAAGCTGTTTGCCGACCGCGGTTGAGCCGGTAAACGAAATCTTGGCGATGTCGGGATGGGAAATCAGGAATTCCGACACCTGCGAAGGCGTTCCAAACACCATGTTCAGCACCCCGTCCGGCAACCCGGCCTCGGCAAAGGCCTGCACCAGCGCCCGGCAACCGGCGGGGGTTTCCTCGGCCGGTTTGACAATGATCGAACAGCCCGCCGCCAGCGCCGACGATATTTTCCGCACCGCCTGGTTGATCGGGAAATTCCAGGGGGTGAACGCCGCCACCGGCCCGACCGGTTCCTTGACCACGATTTGCCGGATGTTTCCCGCACGGGCCGGGACGACCTGCCCGTATGTGCGCCGCGCCTCTTCGGCGAACCAGTCGATCAGATCGGCCCCCAGAAGCGTTTCCATCCGGGCCTCGGCCAGGGGTTTGCCCTGTTCCGCCGTGATCCAATGGGCGGTCTGGTCAGCGTTGTTGCGCAGGTTTTCCGCCGCCGCGCGCATCAGTTTGTACCGCGCATAGGCCGGGGTCCGCCGCCAGGTCTGGAACCCTTTCTTCGCCGCATCGACGGCGGCCTGCAGATCGACGATCTCGGCACAGGGGACGTCGCCGATCGGCTGGCCGGTCGCCGGGTTCAGGATCGGTTCAACGCGGCCTGCGGACCCGGCACACCACTGCCCGTCGATATACATCTGTATTTTCGGATACATGTCGTCACTCTCCATAAGAATTCGGGGTCTGCTGGCCCCGCGTATTGCTGCAGCCCGCTGGCCGGGTCTCATTGAACTGCCGTCATCGGCAGCTTTGCCGCCCGTGCCTTCAGTTCGTGTTTGAGGATCTTGGCATTCGGAGACAGCGGCAGCGCATCCAGAATGACGATAAGCTGGGGCCGCTTGTAAGGCGTCAGGCGCGGGGCGATGAATTCCGCCAGCGCCCGCGCCGTGACGGGCTGGCCCGGAGCCAGCTCGACAAAGGCGATGATCTCTTCATCGTTTTCGACATCGCGCCCGACAACGGCGGATGCAAAAACGCCGGGATGTGCGTTCAGTTCGGCCTCGATCTCCTGGGGGTAGACGTTGAACCCGGAGCGGATGATCAGCTCCTTGGCCCGGCCTTCCAGGTGCAGGGCCCCGTCTTCGGCCTGACGCGCGATGTCGCCGGTGGCGAAAAACCCGTCCGCGTCGATGACCGCGCGGGTCAGATCGGGCCGCCGGTAATAGCCGACCATGACATTCGGCCCGCGCACCAACAGTTCGCCCGGCGTGCCCGCGGCCACCGGTTCACCGGTACCCGGCGCGGCGATCCGCACTTCGACCCCTGGTATCGGCACCCCGATATGGGTCTCGTCGCTGCCCAGGGCAAAGCCGCTTCTGCTGATGGTGGGGGAGGTTTCGGTCAGCCCATAGCCGTTTTGCATGACCACGCCCAGCACGTCTTCGGATTGCCGACGCAGGGTCAGATCCAGCGGCGCGGTGCCGGTATAGAGATACCGCAACCGGTTGGGCACCAGCCTGCGGTCCTGCGTCTTGGCGAAATTGACCAGCCGGCTGTACACCGCCGGAACCGCCATCAGCACGGTCAGGGTCTGGTCCAGGATCAGCCGCGCCACCCCGGACACGGAAAACCGCGCCATCAGGTGCTGACGCCCCCCGGCATACAGCATGCCCTGCATGGTCGTCAGCCCATAGGAATGCGAGATCGGCATCAGGCACAGGCTGACATCTTCGGGCAGCATTCTGCCGGTCCGCTTGCCCTGGCTGGCGACAAAGACCAGGTTGGCATGGCTCAGCATCACGCCCTTTGGCCGCCCGGTTGTCCCGGTGGTGTAAATCAGCACCGCCACCTGTTTTGCCGGATCGGGGCTGACGGGTTCAACGGAACAGGTTTCGTCCAGATCGCTGATCAGGACGCTGCCGATGCGGTGAAATTCATGATCCCGCGCGCCGGTACGGCGGCCATGGCCACCCGCATCCGCCGATGTCCCGTGCACATAGACCGTGCGCCGGGGTGCGCAGTCTTCTTTGATTGCGTCGATTTCGCGGGCGCTGAGGCGGGCATTGGTCATCACCGCCCAGGCGTCGATACGGCTGGCGGCATAAAGCAACACGATCGCGGCGATTGAATTTTCGCAGACGATCATCAGCCGGTCGCCGGGCCGGACCCCCAGGGCGGACAGGTCATCCGCCACCCTGGCTGAGGTGTCGATCAGATCCTGAAAACTCCAGTTGTCTCCGGCCTCGTCGACAAAAGCGACGCGGTCGGCCCCGTTTGCCGCGCCCTGGTCCAGGATGCGATGCAATCTGTTTGGCAGCTCGGTCATGATATCTGCTTCTTTTGCGCCGCGCGCGGCTAGGGCACCAGCACCACCCGCCCCAGCAGGCGGCCCTGTTTCAGATCCATGAGCGAATCAAACGCGGTCTCAAGCGGGCGTTCGACAACCGGCACCGTGCGCAGACCCCGGTCGCGCACCAGCCCGATCAGTTCGCGCAGCTCGGCAAGATTGCCGACCCAGCTGCCCTGGATATGCAGGGGCCGCATCGGGATATAGGGCAGCGGCACAACCAGTTCGCCGCCGTACAGCCCGCAGATCACGATATGGGCCCCGCGGGCAACCGATGCGATGGCCAGGCTGGTGGTGGCCTCGGCCCCGACAAGATCCAGAACCGCCATCGCGCCACCGCCGGTGGCGGCGATGATCTGTTCGGCGGCATCGTCGGCGCCGGAATCGATCGCGGCCAAGGCCCCGGCCCGGATTGCCTCGTCGCGTTTGGTCTGGTCGAGATCGACCATGATCGCGCCCTTGAACCCCATCGCCTGAACGATGGACAGGGCCATGAAACCCAGCCCGCCCGCGCCGATGATCACCAGCGGAACATCCTTCAGGACCTCTCCGAACTTGCGGATGGCGCTGTAGGTGGTGACACCGGAACAGGCAAGCAATGCCGCCTGGCTGGGGTCGATATCGCCGATATCGACACAGAATTTCGGGTCCGGCACGACAACATATTCGCTGTAACCGCCGGGTCTGAAAACACCGATAGAGGCCGATTTCAGGCAGATGTTTTCCTGGCCCCGCTGGCAAGTGTCGCATTCGCCACATCCCAGCCACGGGTGCACGACACAGGTTGTCCCCACCACGCTGGCACCGGCATCGGGACCGACCGCGACCACCTCGCCGGCGATCTCGTGGCCCAGCGTCAGGGGCAAATCGATGCCCCGGTCGGAAATATCCAACCGCTTGCCGCCGCCCAGGTTATAGCTGCCTTCCCACAGGTGCAGGTCGGTGTGGCAGATACCGGCGCGGGTGACCTTTACCAGGACCTGCGTTCCCTCCAGCGTGGGCGTTTCCGTATCCACCGCGACAAGTGGTTCGTTGTGTTTGGTAACACAGTAACAGCGCATTTTCTGGCTCACTCTGGATCCTCCCTGAACGCCCGCCCTTGACCGGGGCGGGGTGAACATTAGTTGTATGCCAATTTGGTAATACCAATAATGTCAACCCGGCACCCTGTCAATATGCCATGTCACCCAGGTCACGATCCGCCCGGGTGGCGGGTTTTCAGCCGGGAGTCACAGGTCCAGCGTTTTCCGGGTGAACCGCTGGAAATAGTCCAGCAAAAGATGGGACGCCCTGTCCGCATCCGCCGGGGCGTTCCTGGCGATGGCGTCGGCGATATCCGCATGCAGGTGGGCTTCGGTCGCAGCATCGCCGACAGATTTGTAATACTGGAACCAGAACCGTCGGCAATGCGCGTTGATCGACGCCATGGTGCGCCGGGCCAGATCGTTCTGGGCGGCATCCACCACCAGTTGGTTGAATTCCGCATCCAGCCGGATCAGGGTGATATTTTCAGCCGCATCCCCGGCCTCGCGCATGGCACCCGCCAACCTGGCCAGGCTCTCGCGCTGGGGCGCGGTGGCCCGCGTGGTGGCCAGGCTTATGGTCAGCGGCTCGATCACCCGGCGAACCTCAAGCACCCTGAGCTGTGACTGGATGTCTATGCTGGTCACCATCGCCCCGCGCCGTGGCGTGATGGTGATGAGCCCGTCATATTTCAGCCGCTGCAGCGCTTCTCGCACCGGGGTCTTGCCGATCCCCAACTGTTCGGACAGCTTTATTTCCGACAGGCTGGCCCCCGGCGGCAAGACGAGCGTGCATATTTGTTCTTCGATGGTTTCATAGGCCTGATCGGTAAGTGTCATGCGCGCCCCAGCTGGGTGTGACCGCCGCCGGTCTACATGCAATTCTTGATATGTTATGAATCGAGTTGTTATATGTCAATCCGTGGGCGCCACAGCCGGATGGCGCAAAACGGGCGACCCGCAGATCGGAGCCAACATATCATGACTGAGGGTCGCATGATCTACAAAACCCGGTTGGAACAGGAATACAGGCCCTGGGCCAGCGATGCCTCGGACATGGATCTTGGCAAAACCATGGCCCGGTGGGCGCGGCGCAGCGCGGATTTCCTGGGCCGCGCCGACGTCCTGCGCAACATCGCCTATGGCCCCCTGCCCGATCAGCGGCTTGATCTGATGCCCCCCGCCCGGCCCGGCGCGCCGGTGCAAATTTTCATCCACGGCGGCTATTGGCAGTCGCTGGACAAGGACGATTACGCCTTTGCCCTCGAACCCCTGGTATCAGCCGGGGCCATGGTGGTTTCGGTCAATTACACGCTCTGCCCTGCTGTCACGCTGGATGCGCTGGTCGACCAAGTGCGCCACGCCTGCGCCTGGGTCTGGCACAACGCCCGCGATCATGGCGGCGACCCGGCACGGCTGCATGTGACCGGTCATTCCGCGGGCGGACACCTGGCGGCAATGATGGCGGCAACGGACTGGGCGGCGTTTCAGCCCGGCCTGCCACCGGACATGATCAAATCCGCTGTCCCCGTCAGCGGCCTGTTTGACCTGGAGCCTTTGCGGTTCTGTTCGGTGAACGCGGCGGTGCAGATGGACCGCGCCACCGCCGCCCGCAACAGCCCGCGGTTTATGACCCCGGCGGCGCGAATGCCGATCAGCATCGTGGCCGGGGCGGATGAAACCGGCGAAGCCCGGCGGCAATCGCGCGATCTGGCCACCGCCTGGCAGGCCGAAGCAGGGCGCGTCGCATATATCGAAACGCCCGGCCACCACCATTTTTCGGTCGTCGAAGCCATGACAGAGCCGGGCAATCCGCTGACCGCAACCCTGCTGCGCCACCTGGGACTGCCCGGCTGATTTTCACCTGCGCCTTGAAAACGCGCGCATGTTGCTTCTGTTTTGGCATCCCGGGTCTTCTTCTCATTGCAGATCTGCTGGCAACAAACCGACGCTCAGCCAACCCCGGAGAAGTCAAAGCCTGGGGTGCTGGGCCGTAAACTGGATGGCAAACGGCTGTAATTCACAAAGCCCCTCCGCTAACGTCATTGGCAATGCGTATCCTGTGTGTCTCAACCGTGCGAAACGAAGCCCCTTTCCTGCTGGAATGGATCGCGCATCTGCAAGGCGCCGGTGTCACGGATTTCCTGATTTATTCAAACGATTGTACCGATGGCACGGATCACCTGCTGGACCATCTGCACCGGGCGGGTGTGCTTACCCATGTCCCGCAGACGGTCGCGGCAGATGTCAGCCCACAATGGCAGGCGCTGAAAGCCGCGTGGAAACACCCCCTGCGCCGTGCCTGCGATTGGGCGCTGGTCTGCGACGTGGACGAATTCATCAATATCCACGCTGGCAATGGCACAATCGCGGATCTGCTCAGCGGCGT
>NZ_FOAG01000024.1 GCF_900109455.1 Roseovarius azorensis
ACAGGTGGTAGCCCAGAACGAAGAAGTCGTAGAAGGTTATGACTGGTAAGTCCTTGTCATTTATAGCCTTTTCGAGACCTTCGGTAAAATTCATCTGCCACCCTTACCCCTATGTCCTTAGGACATAGGGGTAAGGGTGGCGTTATGTCAAGAGATGTTCTCAAAACAAACAAAAGCATGATTAGGTTCGAGCAGGGTGTCTATATGTCCTTAGGACATATAGACACCCTGCTCAGATGTAAACTGGGCCAATAAAGTTATCCAAACATCGCGAGCTGCTGAGGCTCCACCCAGTAGCCGCGCTGACGCTTGGAGGCTTCCAGTGTAATCAGCGCCGCGACGGCCTGATTTTCATCCGCGAACCAATCCATCCGAACCTGACCGCCCTGCCCTATGCGGCCCCATTCGCGGTAGAGCGTCCATTCGCCAAACAAGTTCGGCATGACGGACATCCGGTAGAACCGGGCCATTTTCTGCGCAGGCTGGCGTTTCTCAAGATAGGTCTGCATGGCCGTCACAGGTGATACTTGCGCGCAATTTCGAGGGCTTCGGCCTGTTCGGTACCAATGTATTCCTTGGTGCTTTCAATACTGGCATGGCCGAGCAGCAGCTGGGCCGCGCGCAGGTTACCGGTCTGTTGGTAGATATGGGTCGGGAAGGTCCGGCGCAGCGAATGCAGGCCGTAGAGGCTGGGATCGAGGCGAGCCTTCTCCAGCCAGACCCGGAACAGCCGCCAGAGCTGACTTTCACTGAGATGGGACTGGGACCACCGCGCCCCCTGCCCGGTGAATAGCCAGCCGTGCAACGGCTTTTCTGAAGCTGCCAGATAGGTGCGCAGACTGTCGCGCGTGCCCGAGGACAGCCGCGCCTGGACCGGGCGTGCATTGCGGGCCTTGGTCTTCTTCTGCCGGATTTCCACGATCTCGCGCACCCCGGCAGGCGTGGCCACATCCGCCACCCGCAATCGCACCAGATCCGATCCCCGGAAGCTGGTATCGAGGGCGGTGTTGAACAGTGCCAGATCACGCAAGGCTTTCTCCTGATGCAGGAGCATCCGGATCAGGGATACCTGGTCGGGCGTCAGCGGAGGTTTTTTGCCCACGACGCGGCCTTTGTTCCAGGTGGTCTCGACAGCAGCTTTCACTGGCAAATCCTTGCGAGGTTATATGGATATACTACTCATAAACCTTGCATAACGAAAGTGGCATGTTGCGATATGCTGCACTTTCCCCATGTTTTGTTGGGTTTTTGGCTTGGGCACTCATGCAAGCTTTTTTCTTAAAGCTTGCATGACTGTAGCCTGACATGTTTCTGCGGAAATTCAATGGCCACTTGACTTCATTTCCGATTTTCAACATACTGGTATGTACGAAATCGGAAATGGAGGGCCTTATGGCTGAACCTATCAAAATAGGCGGTAAGGCATCCTCGAAGCCCGACTGCATCATCTACAGTACACCAGCATCACGCAACGCAAAGCTCAAAGAATTGACCATCGCAGAGGAGTTGCTCGTAGATGCGCTGCAACGTGGTGTAGCTGAAAAGCTGACCGCTGAGATATTCGACCCAGCGACTGCTGGCGGGTACGATCTCTATCGCTATACGACGCGATATGTGCGGAAAGGTCTGTATGAAGCAGGTTGGGAACTGAGCGACAGCAACAATATTGCTCTGGTCAGGGACCCAGCTGAAGGAACCGTCATAATTGTTTGTAGCGGCGACCATCAAACTGGGCAGCTAGTCGGCGATCAACCAAAGACTAAGCGCTCTAAAGGCGATCTTTTCCTAGAGGTAAGTGAAATCGTCGCCACTGATCTCTTTGGAGATGATGAGGTCAAGACGCGTCACGTTGCATTGCCCGATGCAAAGGTCTGGTTGCTTCTTCATTATCATGTTGTGGATCGTGGCCAGCAAATCTTGAGGGCAGAGCTATCCAGGCCGCTCGAAGCGAATGATGGGATGATTACACAATGGAGTGAGCGCGTTATTCTGCACGTCCCGCTTCCTGATGCCATGGCCGATGACGAGTCGGCGAACGATGAGGGACCGGTCATCACTCCTGATGTTGAAATTAGGTTTTGAGATGAATGGGAAAAGGCTGGCCATTGCAAGGCAACGGAAAGGATATAGCAGACCAGAACTCGCCGAAAGACTGGGAGTTACTCCACGAACAATAGGTGGGTGGGAAGCTGGTGCTGTTATACCAGAGGATAGAATCCCTTCGTTAGTTCAAATTCTTGGGTTTTCGCGCTCTTTTTTAGAGTTGCCCGATCCTGCAAGTGTATCAACCGGGGCGGTCAGTTTCCGTTCACTGAGCCGCAAAACGGCAAGTCAACGCGATGCTGCCCTTTCGATGTGCGACCTTGCAGTTGACCTTTCGGCTTGGCTTGATCCTCGATTTGGGCGCAACAGCGTTAACGTTCCGGACCTCTCCTCAGAGGAACCTGATTTCGCTGCTGACCTACTCCGTCGTGATTGGGGCCTAGGCACAGCGCCTATCTCGAATCTTGTTCACCTGTTGGAAGCAAAGGGGGTCCGACTTTTTGCACTTCCAGAAAACTGTCGAGAAATTGATGCATGTTCTTTTTGGTATGATGATATCCCATTCATGCTGGTAGACACGACAAGATCAGCTGAACGGATCAGGTTTAACTTGGCACATGAACTTGGCCACTTGATCCTCCATCGCCATGGCGCTCCCGTTGGTCAAGTTGCTGAGAAAGAAGCAAATGTTTTTGCCTCGAATTTTCTTATGACAATAGGCAGTATCCAGAGGCACCTCCCAAGGGAGATGACGATTGACGCAATTATCCGACTTAAATCTAGATGGGGAGTTTCTGCAGCTGCTCTCGCGTACCGTCTAAACAAGATCGGATATCTGAGGGACTGGAACTATAAGTCTATGGTTATTGAGATGAGACGACGCAGATACCACGAAGTAGAGCCGTCGCCAATTCCACATGAACAATCATATGTCTTGGATATCGTCCTCAAGACTTTGCTCAATAAGGGCATCAGCCTGAGATTGGTTGCCGAGGAAACGCATATACCCCACGCGGAGGTAGTGGGGCTTATGCATGGTCTAGCAACAGTGGCAATTTCCAGCCATGATATTGCTTCACCTAACGAGCGGAGAGCGACTCTTCGCGTTGTTTGAATCAGTCAATGTGGGAGCTCTTGTAGAGATCCCACATTTTTTCTACTAGTTGCCCCTGCGTGACGCCAAGGCGTTCGGCCTCAGTGGCAATGGCCTCTCCTACTTCAGGGAAAACTTTCGGATGCAATTGGTACGTCCTAGGGCTCGGTTTGCGCCCTGGTTTTTTGCGAGGTGTCCTGTCTAGGAACCCCCTCGCCTCTCCAACCTCATCCACACGCCTGACCTCTTCAACAGTCGTATCCTTCGGGCGCGCCTTGAGCCCTGCGAGTCTATTTGAGCCGCTCATAAACAGCCTCCGCGAATGCTTGGGCGTTGATCAACGCCTTATCCACTTTACCGCCTGTCATCATCTCAGGGTCATTCATCATCGCGGTCAAATCGCCGCCATAGGCAAACAGTTCCGAGAATGCCGCGCGTGCTACCAAGGATGGCTCAATCACGTCGATCCCTGCTCCTCTGAGCTGTTCTTCCAACTCCTTTTGGACGCGGCTTTTGACTGCGGCGCTGGTTTTTGTCAAAACCACGGCGTGTCGGATCGAACGTCCGAGCGCCTCTTCTTCCTCTCGCACCAATGCCAGCGCCTCGGAACCGATCTCTGCGTCGAGGGCGGTCGGCTGCATCGGAACAATAACCAAGTCGGCTTGTGAAATCGCACGGCTGACCAACTGTGATGCGACGCCTTCCAGGTCCACAATGACGATCTTACCATCGCCATCAGCACTCCGAATAGTGGGAACGATCTCTGAACGGCCGATCTCGCTCTTGAGGGTCACACCAGCTGGCAATCCATGCGAAGCCCATCTGGTTAGAGATTTGTTCGGGTCGCAGTCCAACACTGTGACATCCGCTTTCATGCGAGCAAACTCAGACGCCAGAAGTACGGCGCATGTGGATTTACCTACCCCTCCTTTGGGGCTTGCCATGACGATGACGGGCATTGCTCGATCCTGCCAGTTTTATGTTACCGGTTTTATATCCTTTACCGGTAAAAATTCCAATACCTGATTTAAATCCAAAACCGGTTTTATTTCTGGTACCGGTTTTCAATCTTAAGGTCTACCACGCTTTTCGAACCACTTCCGGCAAAACCCCACAAAGGCTCGATCAGCGTTGCGAGGAGGCTCTACGCACCAGCTGCGCCACTCCTGTTCAAGAAAACGTACATCCCATCCAGGAGCAGCATGCCGCGCTTCTTCGTAGGTATCAGCCTGCAAAGGTGGAATGCTGCCCTCTACGAGCGAGGTAGGTGACATCGTGCCACGATTGGTGAAAACCACCATGTCGGCTTCATCCTCGAAGGTGACGTGGTAGTCCGGCAAGTGGTCATGCTCTACAAGCTGCCGGATCATCTGCCGGAAGCGCTTCTGAGGGCTTTGAGAACCAGTCTTGAGAAGCAGTTTAGCCAGTGTGATGCGCCAGTATTTCTGTTGGCCACAGTGTTTACGAGCAATTTCGTACACCCGCCGTTCAATGGGCTTACGCAGACGAAAGTAGTCCCTATGCAGAGTCAGAACTTCTTCGTTGCGGATCGCGTTGAAGACCCAATCCGACAGCTTCACCTCACACCAGAGCAGGCGACCATCGAGACCATGCTTTCGGCGGATTGAGGAAGCGTCGATCAGGCCGAATCCATCGACCTGTTCTTCGTCACCGGTCACAATGTTCGTCCTGATACGGGTTCCTTCAAGACGGTCCAGGGCATCGAGAAGGGACTGATACTCCCGGCCACTGGTACCGCGATTTGTGAAGATAAGCAGCTCTCTGGAATTGATCCGAACACGGGGCGAAACCGGAAGGCCTTCCTTCAGTTTCGCCATGATCTGACTGATGCAGTAGATCAAAATATCTTTGTCGTAGATCGTTGCGAGACCCTTCACACTAGGCGTGATCTGCAGCCACTTATTGCCATTCTCGTATCGCTTGACCGTTGTTTCCGGCTTCTTCGAAAGCGAGTAGAACGGATGCTCCATATGTTGCATCACGTCCTTCAAAACAGCGTCAGCGACATCGCAGATGAAGAGATCATGCTGCGGGTGGCGATCCGGAAGGAGCGGGGCGAGAGCGTTCGTGTTATCAGTTACCATGGTTCCACATTCGTGGTTTTAGTTACCACAGTCAAGATTCGTGTTATCAGTTACCGAAAGCAGGATTTCAGTTACCAAGATTCGTGTTATCAGTTACCAACTGATAGGAAAAGTTAATAAAATTCAAAAGACTACGTGTAATCTGCTCACCTGTAACACAGATTCTAACACATATATAACACCCAGCCTGATAGGCTGAGACGATCACCGACAGTGCTTCACTCATTACCGCTGGTAGAACACGCACGCACCGACACCCGTGGTTGTCGTGGTCCAGGACGCCCCAAGGACAGCACATGTGGAAGCGTTGCTGGCTAAGAAACGAGGAAGCGTCACCGTCAGCACCAGGGCCACAACCAATGCACCCAGACCAAACCAGGGTAGACGGCTTTTGAGACGATCCGCTTTCTGTTCCCGTTCGAACACCGCTCGATAAGCTGTGGACCTGTCATCTTCCGATTTGGCCAAGGCCCCGATGGTCTTGTCCGTCTGGACGCCAAGGCGTCGGACAATCTCGGTCATCGCGTCTGCGGTTGCGCCCAAGTGGCTGTCGAGGGTCTGACCCAGAAGATCCCCGTACTTTTTCGGATTGGTTTGGTCCCGTGCGGCGAAAGCTGCGATCCGCGCTTCCGTCGCGACCTTGATCTGCTTGTCCGCCACGGCGGTCAGATCGTCGATCCTATCGGACATGCTGGCGACAGCCGTTGCCATGAGATCGAGCGTTTCGCGCAGATCATCGTCGGAGAGGGCAGGGAGGTCGGGTTGGTCTGGCATCGGGAGGCGTCCTTCGGGTTACTGGTCCTGCGGGACGAACAGCCCCTTGAACTCGGGATCGGCGTAGTAGCGCAGCTTTTGCGCGACGGCGGTGGCTTGCCCCTGCACGCGCAGAAGCTGGTTTTCCGGGCGGAGCTGCATGATTTCATCGGGGGTCAGCAGATCGCGGCCCGTGAGGTTGTTGCTAAAGCTGGGGGCATCACCGGGCTTGAAGCTGTCGGTCTGGAATCCGGCAGTTTCTTGGCCGATCGTCTGGCTCAGCCATTTGGCCGTCTCGAAATCATTCACCCCGAAGACCTGCTGCACCCCAGCATTGGCAATGAAGGTGCCCGCACGTTCGCCGTAGAGGTCCTTGAGCTGGCTCATGTCCTGCAGAATCGGCCAGAGCTGGAGGCCATATCCCGCCATCAGCCCCATCGCGCGCTCCACAGCCTCCAAGCGGCCCAGGGCCGCAAACTCATCCAGCAGGAACAGCGTGGGCGTCTGGAGGCGCTGTGTGCCCCCCTGTGCGCCTGCAGGGCTGCTCAGGGGCCTTACGGACGCCTCAGCGTCCCGTGCGATGTCCTGAAGGGCCTGAGACACCAGAAGGCGCAGCCAGCGGCTGTAGGCGTCCATCCGGTTTGGGGGCAGCACGAGAAACACCGATGTGATCCTTTGGCGCAGGTCCGAGAAGTGGAAGTCCGACCGCGACAGGACTTTGGCAATGCGCGGGCTGTCCAGAAAGTGTGTGTGGCGCTGTGCGTTCGACAGGACGGAGGCGGCTTCGCGATCCGCCTTGCCGAGGAAGCGGTTGGCGGCGCGGGCGATCAACCCGCCTGCCGCATCGCTGTCCTGCATCAGCTCCAGCAGCGCGCGCAGCTTTTCCGGGGGCAGGGTGAGATATTCCCGGACGGTGGCAAGCGTCCGGCGGTTGCGGTCCTCGTGGCAGACGCAGAACATGATCAGGCCGCCGAGGATGGCCTTGGCCTCCTCGTTCCAATGCGCTTCCGAAACCTGTCCCGGCGGGTCCATGACCAGCGCCTCTGTCAGGGAGGCCGCATCCTCGCCCAGATCAAGGCTGTCCGGTGTCAGCCGGTCGAGCGGATTGTAGGCGGCAGAGGGCATCCCGGAGACCTCAAACGGATCGAGGACGTGGACCGTTCCGAACCGCCGCCGGGCTTCCCCGGCGATCCGGGCATTCTCACCCTTGGGGTCGATGACCAGGACCGAGCGTTCCGCCGCCAGCAGGTTCGGGATGACGGTGCCGACGCCTTTCCCGGCCCTTGTCGGGGCGAGGGTGATCAGATGGGCCGGGCCGTCATAGCGCAGCAGCCGTCCGGTGTGCGGGTTGCGCCCGATCAGAAGACCGTCTTCCCGCTGGAGCTTCTTCAGCTCCTTGCGGTTGGCGAAGCGGGCGGAGCCGTGGCTGTCGCCGGTCAGCCCGAAGAAGGCGTCCGCGCCAGAGGCCATGCGCCAATACTGGAATCCGAAGACGCCACCAACAAAAATGAACGGCCCGAAGACCAGCCACTGCCATGCGCTTTCTCCGGGCGGCTGGTCAAAGAAGGCGAAGACGAACGGCGTGGCGACAAGTGCCCCAATCATCGCGCCGAACAGGACAGCGCCGATCATCCAGCCCAACAGGATGGGCGTGAAGATCAATCGACCGAAGAACCGGAACAGCCCTCCGAAGACGAGCATCACGCCCCGCATCAGGACGGCTTTTCCGGATCAGAACTGGACGGTGCAGGGGAGGGCGTCCCCCAGTCCGCGAAGGCCTTGCGGTCCTGTTCGCGGGGCAGGTTGCGGATCAGCCGGTTGAGCATCGCGGCAGCCCCGGTATCCCGTTCCGCCAGGTCCATGAGCGCACCGCCCAGGATCACCTTGCGCCGGGTGTCGAGTTTGCGCTGTCTGGTGGCTTCCCGGTTCTTCAGCGCCTGAAGACGGGCCTTGGCCTGGGCATATCGTTTCTCGGCGCGCTCAAGTTCTGTTTCTGCCAAATCTCTACCCTCGCCACCAAACATTCTTGTGGTTGAAGTTCTTCTTGCCAGATCAACCGATAGCGCTTACCCGTAGGCCTGTAAAGGACAAGGGCGCACTTATGCAAACTCTCCACCTACGGCTTCGAGATTTGCGTGCGATCTCCTTGAGGCGTGGCCTCAGCCGATGGCGAACTCCGTCCGACGCAATGCGCGCCGGAATGAAAGGCCCACCCGGCCTCTCAAACTCTCCAGGGCCAACTTCAGAAGTTGGATCGCGTCCCGCAATGTCGCGCCAGCGTTTCGCCCGATGCCCCACGGTGGGGGCCGGTCTGCCGCAGGCGTCTCCCTTACGGGAGGTCCGTGCCGTCGGACCTGACGGTGCCGACACGAACCGGGTTTGCCCCTGGCAAACCGCCATTGATCTGTCCCCATATCCCGCCCCCCATGAGGCTGGGGATCTGGGGGCAGATCAATGGCAAGCCCGCGCCTCAGAGAGCCAGAGGCTCACTTCGGGCGTGCTGTCTTTTCCACTCCAGCCCCAGCGGTGCGAACGCGCACTGCGATTTGGGGCGCGGGCCTCCGGGGAAAAGACGGTTGCGCAAAGCTGCGGCGGTCTTGGATCATTGATCTCCAAAACCACCGTCTTACGCCCAACAGGGAGGACGAAGCCCTTTCCGAAGGGAACCGGAAGAGGTTGGGCTTCATCCCCACTCTGCACCAACACCTCAGCTCTTGTCACGAGCCAAGAGCTGGGCACTCTGCCACGGCGGCAACTATCGGCTTTGAGAGAGGAGGGCTGATGGCGAGCTACCACCTCTCTGTGAAGACGATCAAACGCAGCGCCGGGCGCTCTGCCACGGCGGCAGCAGCCTACCGTGTTGGGGAGCGCATCGAGTGCCAGCGCGAAGGCCGCGTCCACGACTACACCCGCAAGCAGGGCATCGAGGAGACCTTCATCCTGACCCCGAAGGACGCCCCGGACTGGGCCACGGATCGGTCCCGCCTCTGGAATGAGGTCGAGGCCAGCGAGACCCGCCGCAACTCCGTCACCGCCCGCGAGTGGGAGCTGGCCCTGCCCTCCGAGATCAGCGCCGAAGACCGCTCGCAGATCACCCGCGACTTCGCCCAGGAGCTGGTCAGCCGGTACGGCGTGGCCGTCGATGTGGCGATCCATGCCCCCCACCGCGAGGGCGATCAGCGCAACCATCACGCCCACGTCCTGACCTCTACCCGCAAGCTGGAAGCGGGGGGCTTCACCGCCAAAACCCGCGTGCTCGATTCCGCCAAGACCGGCGGCGTTGAGATCGAGCAGATGCGTGGCCTCTGGGCCGAGTTGCAGAACCGCGCGCTGGAGCGGGCAGGGGAGGTGGAGCGCGTCGATCACCGGTCGCTCGAAGCGCAGCGCGAGGCGGCGCTGGAACGGGGTGACGAGCTGACGGCGGAGGAGCTGGACCGCGACCCCGAGCTGAAGCTGGGGCCAGCGGCCAATTCCATGGAACGACGCGCGAAGGCAGTAGCCGAGCGTCAGGGCCGGGAGTATGTGCCCGTTACCGAGCGAGGGGCCGTGGTCCATGCCGCCCGTCAGGCTCGTGCCGCATTCCGCGAAATGCGCGAGCGCCTGGACATCGCGCGGGAGACTTACGGTGCCGAACGCGAGGCAGGGCAGGGCCGTGTCTCTGCCGGTTTGGCGGCACTCAGGGCCGCAACCGCGAAGGATCGGAGTGGCGAGCGGGACCCGGAGGATTTCCGAGAGCGACTGGCGCGCGTTGTGGGCCGGTCAAAAGACCAAGACGACACGCCGAAACCGGAAGGCCGCAATTATGCGCGGGAGCGGCTCAAAGAGATCATGGAGAAAGACGCCGGGCGGGATGGCCAATCGGCGGTTCACAAGCTGGACGGCCACAGCGAGTATGATCTGGGCGAAGACGCCGGGCGCGAGGCGCGCAAGCCGTCCGTCAACGAGCGTCTGAAGGACGTGCTGAACAAGCCGCGCGAAAAGCTGGAGATCGAGAACGAGCGTGACCAGGAGAAGGAGGTCGAGAAGGATCGGGACATCGACCGCGATCCGGGCCTCAGTCACTGAGGAGGCGGTGAGAGGTCGTTTCCCCATTCTTCATGGGAATGCTCACCTGAGAGAACCCGACGCCAACAAGGAATGAAATCACACCGGTCGCAGTCTTGAACTCGCGTACCTTGATTGCATTCTGCGTCAGGCGCGTCCTGGCGGTGACAAGAATTTTCTCTTGTCCGTCGTTTCCCACCGTCCGCATGATCCATAGACCATACCAGCTTGGACCCTTGCGCTCAGGATCGGCTTTGCACAGCACTTCGACCGTGTGGCCCTCCTCGGCAAGCGCCCGAAGGCCTTGTTCGGTGGTCACGTTTAGTTCGATTTCAGCCGTCTGGTTCATAGCGCATATCAACAGAAACAATGATGATATTCTTCTGCCCGAATCTAACCAAGGCATCAATCGTATATTATCGGGCAGGGAATGGCTCGATAGATTTCAGTGATCCCGGCAGTGTGCCGGTCTCGCTTTGAGCGATAGACAAGGCAGGGGATCGACGGGCTGACGCCCGCTCACCCCAACCCTGACAGTTTCCAATACCTCTTGATCCGCCTGCCATCCCGGCAGGTCCGAGAAAACCGGCAAGCGCCGCCTTTGGCGTCGGTTCCGGTCGAGAATTCCGGTTCCTCCCACGCGCGAGGCGCGCGGTTCCCTCCCAAATTCACGCCCTCCACCCGGTTGTCACGGCCCCGCCGGGCCGCAGGACGGGCTTTGCCCTTACCTGCTCTGCCGTCCGGAATGCATGGGCATTCCAGACAGCAGAGAAGGAAGGCCCGCCCATCGGCGGAAAGGGGAAGAGACCCGGCCCGCGTCACTCGAAGGAGGGTCACAAATGACCGCAGAGAAGTTTGACGTTTATTCCCATGTCACCAACCAGATCATCGCGCAGATCGAGGCGGGAACGCCGCCCTGGCGTAAGCCGTGGACTGGCGGAGGAGTGTCTGTCAGCTTGCCGGAACGGTTCAACGGCGAGGCCTATCGGGGCATCAACATCCTGATGCTTTGGGCGACAGCGATGGCCAGGGATTACAGCTCAGCCCGCTGGATGACGTTCAATCAGGCCAAGCAGCTTGGGGGCCATGTCCGCAAGGGCGAGAAATCCGCAACCGTGGTGAAATACGGCACCGTCGAGCGCGAGGACGAAAACGGCGAGGAGCGCCAGATCCCCTATGCCAAGGCCTACCGCGTGTTCAACGCCGACCAGATCGAAGGTTTGCCTGCTGAGTTTTACATCCTGCCCGATCCGCCCCGTGATCTTGGCACCGTCGCCAATCCCGCGCTGGAGGCATTCTTTGAAGCGACTGGCGCACAGATCGACGTGACCGAGGAGCCGCGCGCCTACTACAACATCAAGACCGACCGCATCCACATGCCGCCGATTGGCACGTTTCACCGGGCCGTAGGATATTACGGCACCTTGGCGCATGAACTGACCCACTGGACAGGTGCGACAAAGCGACTGGACCGCTTGGGCCGGTTCAACGACCGCAAGGCCTACGCGTTTGAGGAACTGGTCGCGGAGATCGGAAATTGCATGCTTTGCGCGCAGATCGGGGTGGAGCCTGAATTCGATCAAAGCGCGGCCTATGTCGAAGGATGGCTGGAAGCGATGAAGGAAGACAGCCGCGCGATCTTCCGTGCCGCGTCCGAGGCGCAGAAAGCCGTTGACTACATCATGGCCCGCACCGTGCAGACCGACCGGATGGCCGCCGAGTAGCAGCCCGCACCTCTGAAATGATCGAGGCCCCCGTCAGCAGGCGGGGGCCTTTTTTCGGTGTGGCGTGATCCTGGGCAGGGCGGTTTTAGGGTGACCTGTCGGCAGGCAGCCTGAAGGCCACCCGCCGACAGGCCCGGCGCTTCGCGCGGACGCCCTTGAGGGGCGAGGACCAGGAACAGCACGTGATCAAGAAAAGTTACGTTATGCGAAAAATTATTGGTTTCTTAACTGAAACACGTTACATGCCGTAACAGGCTTAGCCTACGAGATCGCCTGTGCGGTCGCCATACCCCGCCCCTTGTGGCGGGGTTTATGCTTTCCGATCAACGCCTTCAAAGCAGCTGTATTTTGTTGCCAGAGTCGCGTGATCAGCATCGTCCAGAATGCATTCGATCAGTTTCCCATCATCCCGAAGGCGGCGATATGGCCTGTTTCCAGCGTTGTAGCCACCCATACAAACGGGCCAAAGGTAGAGGTCTGCAAGCTGGGCCATGGGCGATGATTTGGCCTTGAACCGTAGATCATAAAGCGTGGTCTTGAGCTGTTCCGTGGTGAGCGGTGCATACTTTCCGGAATTCTTGGTATCGAAGGGCAGGCCATCAGTTCGTAACTCGGCGTAATACGCCTTCAAAGCCGCGTCTTCCGTCTTGTTGCACTTCTCCGGCATCACACGAAGCCGCTGGCCTTGGCCGATTGCAAACTTTGCAGCGCGCTCGACAACGACAGAGAAAGCCGTCTTGCACAGCATCCAGCGGTTTTCGAGGTATTGAGCCGCATACCGGGCGTTATAGCCTGGACGGTCAATGACACAGGCAATACCGATCACCGGCGCATCGCGCATGAGACCGTAGAGGTCTTCATAGAACGCGGCTTGCTCCTCGTCTGTCTTATCTCGCAGCCAAAAGAAACCTTCATTTTGGGACCGGATTTCAGATGAGTGCAAAGGGGCGGTGACACCCCATTTTTCGACAAAGGCTGCGTGCAGACGGCGAGCTCCCTCTTCGTCCTCTTCACGGACCAGGACACCGCCAAGGGCAAACCAGTCATAGCCATGCGCAGGCTTCTTACCAGGCTTCCGGCTTGGGTGACGTGTGCCGGAATCGTCCAGATACAAATTTAGGATGGCGGGTTTCATTTTCTGATCTGTCACGTCAAACCGCGCTTTCTAACAGCGCGATTTCGTCTTCGGTCAGGTCGAACAGGTCATAGACAATGCTGTCGATCTGGGCTTCAGCCTGGGCGATTTCGGCGGTCAGGCGGGCGATCTCGGCGCGGTCGCGGTTGATCCAGTCCTCCCAGTCGGAGCGATCGGCCAGCGGGATGTCGGCCTTGAACACTTTCTTCACCTCGGCGCGGAAGGCGGCAAAATCGGGCAGGGTCCACCATTCCTTGAGCTTGTTGGTCAGCTTGGGTTCGCGATCAGGCGGGCAGAGATCGGGAATCCGGCGGGTCAGTGAGGTTTGCAGGGCTAGGCGTTCCTTCGCTAGACCACTGATTTTCTTCGCCCCCTGAGCTAATTCTGCCCGCGAATTGTCATCGGACTGAGGAATAGGCAGAGGTTCGATATATTGCCGCTTTAGGCGAAGACGCCATTCTCCACCCCGTAGGGCATTGGCTTCCCCTCTTAGACAAAACCAGAAAAGCCTACTATTCAGAAGGGCAAGAAGCGTGAAGTCGGCATTGATCTTGAAGGTAGTCGTTTCATACAGATAACCAGCAGGAGCCATCGAAAACTTTGGCCCTTGAGACATATCTGGAAAACATATTCCTTCTTCTTCGAACCCCGCAACATAGCCTAGCTGATCTTGTTGAAGCTCAAACCATGCTTGTTTTGTGGCGCGAGCTTCTAACGCTTCGCGGAAGGGAAGCAGCCAATCTCGGATGGCTGGATAGTCGCCAATATCAATCATGCCCTTTGGAATGTAGATTATCCACCAACCTTCAGGCTGGATATGCCAACGTGCTAGATCACCCCCCTTGAGAAGGGGCCTCAGCAGCTCGACGCTTCGGGGGTCCTGGGCGCAGAGACGCTCTTTGGTGGCGCTGTCGATCACGAAGGCCGCGTTCAGGCCGGTCTTGATACCGTAGAGCGGTGATCCGTAAACGTCTTTCAGGGTTTTCTTGTCGGTCCTGATCTTGTCCCGCAGGGTGCGCAGTGCGGTGTTTTCCAGCTCCCATGATCCGGCCCCAAGGGCAGCTTGTGGATACGGCCCGGCGGCAGCTTCCCAAGTGGCCTGAAAGTTTGCCTCTGGCAGGGCATCCAGTTGCCAGAACCGTAATTCGTGGCCCTTAGGGGCTAACCCGCGTTTCATGGTCAGGATGGCGGGCGTCGTATTTACGCCCTCGAAGACTTGTAGGTCGCCAAAATCGACTACGCTCTCGATGGTTGCCTCTTTCAGCAGGTATTCTCGCAGGGGCTTGCCCGATCCGGTCTTGAAAAAGGTGTTCGAGGAAATGTAGCCCAAGCGCCCGCCCGGTTTCAGCAAGCGCAGGCCGCGTTCGTAGAAATAGCAGTAGAGATCAGCCCTGTCGGAAACCACCTCATACCGCTTTTCCAGATAGGGTTTCAGCAGCTTCAGGAATTCCATCCGCACATAAGGCGGGTTGCCCAGGACCACGTCAAAGCCGCCTTCGGCAAAGACGCCGGGGAAGGCTGTTTCCCATGTGAAGGCGTGATCGAGATAGGCGAAGTTGCTGTCCTCGATCAGGCTGTCACCGACGCGGATGCTGCCCGACAGGCTGTCGAGAACCTTGCCGCGCCGGGCGGTCTTGATCCAGAGTGACAGCTTGGTGATCTCGATGCTTTCCTCGTTCACATCCACGCCGAAGAGATTATCGGTCAGAATTTCGCTGTCCGGGACATAGTCGAGCAGATCGCCAAAATGCTCGGCCTTGGGCAGCAGGTCTTTGATCTTGTCGTTCACGCGGGTCAGTTCGGCCTTCATGAAGTCGAAGGCCATGATCAGGAACACGCCAGAGCCACAGGCGGGATCGACGATGCGCAGGGATTTCAGGCGATCGCGATAGGCTTGCCAGGCTTCCAGCTCGGCCGACTTTTTCCGCCAGGGGATGTTTTCATAGACGGTGACATCCGCGCCCTTCTTGGCATGAGCGCGCAAGGTGTCGTCGAAGATTTCCCGCAGATGTGTGCCCAGGGTTTCGGCCACAATGAAGCGCGCAATGTAGTCAGGGGTGTAGACCACCCCGTCACGCTTGCGCCGCCCGCTTGTGCCAGTGGTTTTCTCGGGCTCTTCCTCTTCACCGCGGGCGATCGCTTGCAGACGTTCCACGTCCGCGATGGACTGTTCGAAGATATGGCCGAGGACCGTGACCGAGACTTCGGAGGCGAAGTCATACTCGCCCAGGGTTTTGAACCCTTCGCAGATGTCATCGGGGATGTTCAGCCCGTTGATCACCGCATCTTCGCGGAACAGACCCCCGTTGTAGCGCGGGATTTTCAGCTCGTTGTTACCCTCGTCGATGGCGCGGAACAGACCCTTGAAATTGTCCCAGACGGGGCGAGGGTTGTAAGGGTCGCGCGCGACGAAGGCGTTTTCCAGCGTGTTGTCTGGCAGCAGACCGGTATCTTCGGCGAAGGCGATGAATAGCACCCGATCGAGGATCTTCTGCGCGAGGGCAATCGCATCGAGGGGCGCGATCGCGGCATCGGCTTTTTGGACAGCGCTCAGGAGCTTGAGGCGCAGGTCCTTGTAGTCCTGATACAGGCTGTCGGTGATGTCCTTGTCTTCGCGGCGGCTTTCTTTCAGCAGATCAGCCGTGCGGCCAGACAGCAGATTTTCCGCCGACAGAAGCAGCATGAAGCGCGCGTATTCTGAGGGGTCTGTCAGTTGGTCGAGGCGGAATTCCTCATAGGCCGAGGTGCCTTCCCCGAAACCGTAGAAGCGCAGCTCGATCATGTTCGAGACCAGCACCCATTTCACGCCGCGCGCGTTCATGGCGTATTCCCACGCCTGTTGAACGGGGCTTTTGTTTCGGCCCGGCATGATTGCATCGAGGTCGCGGGTATCTGCGCCCTTCAGCTCGAATGGTGCCACGATGTCAGGCGTCTTGCCGCCAAAGCGGCCAAGCGCCAGATCGACGCTGCCGCGCAGAATATTTTGTTCGGTTGAGACGTTGTAATCTGCTCCGCCAGCCGGGCCGTGGTAGCCGAGAACACCTTCAACGATCTTGGAAGCGAACTGCCCATGCAGGGCGGTTTCCTTCAGGCGTTCAATCCGCCCCGAGCTGATCAGCTCGGCCCAGGCTTCCAGCGCAGCCAAATGGTCGGACGGGATCGGATCGGCTTTGATGTGGCGCTTCAGGGTCTTACGGTTGAACAAATTCATGAATTAAAGGGCTTTCTTGATACTGCCCCATGGCAGCGAAACATAGAGATCGCGCATGAGAGCAAAGCGCTCTTCAAAGGGCGGAAGGTCACCAATTTCGAGGGCGAGCGTTTCCCAATCGGCCTGGGCGCGTTGCTTGATTTCCGGGTCATCCATGGACTCTGGCTTGGCCTCGATCCCACGGCTGCGGCATTTCTCGATCAATGTGGTCAAGATGGCTGTTTTGTCAGCGCCGCTGAAATCATGCTCGCCAATCAGAAATGCGATGTCGTAGACGTCCTGTCGCCGGTTGCGCTTCCGTATGGTTTGCTGAAGCAGAGCACGGAATTTTTCGGCAATGAGCTCATGGATAGTGAACGCGCGTACCGCCACACCGGCCCCGTGCAGGTTCAGCTCCTGGAAGGCATAGACCTGATCACGGAAGCTGATCTCGACATCAAGAACCCGGCTTGCCTTGCCGTCCGCCAGCCGGGCCTCTTCACCTGTGCCACGCTTGGCAGAGCCAATGCGGACCCGGAGCGCGGGGAATTCGTGATCTTCGAAGTTCTCTGCGCGCGGCATCTTCTTCACCGATTGAACCCGACAAAGAAGATCAGGGTAGCCGAGCTTGATCGCGGTGCGAGGCAGAACCTCATTCAGTTCGGTGATGATCTTTTCCGTCAGGTCGGCGGGCTCTGCCATCGAGGTGAAATCAACATCCCCGGTGACCCGATTGCTTTTGAAAGCCAGGGCCATGACCGCCCCGCCCTTCAAAACGAGTGTCTTCGATAATGAAGGGGCTAGGCCAATTGCCCCCAAGACAATTTCCGTTATCTGGCGATCTCGATAGAGCGTTGGGTTTGCACGCGCGGTTTCGACCCATGCACGAACATCAACATCGACGATGTCGAATTTTGTATCTTGCGCGTGCGGGTCAGTGTCAGACATTTATTGAAATCATCCAGCGTTCTGAGAATTCAGGGGCGTACTCGGCGTCAGGGTCGAGTTTGCGCGATCCGCCCCGTTGAGCAAACTGCTCCCAGTTGTGCAGCGCCGGATCATCTATGTCCATGACTTCAGACAGAATATAGCCTGCGCGAACTTTTGCGATCTTACTGTCGAGGAGATCAATTGCGGCAATAATTTCGGGCACCCACTGATCCGCCTCATTTTCCCAGACATCGAGAACATGGCGCATGCCCCCACAAAGCTGTGGTTCGGCAAGCATGTCAGCAAAGGTTTGGCCAATTGAAGTGATCCGCGTTTCCTCACCACTCACGGGGACCGGTGTCCAGGGGTGGCTTGATACATGCACCACGATCGGGCGGCGACGGATCGTATCCTTGAAGCCAGGCCTATTCAGAACGGGCGCTTCAATTTGGTCGAGATCAGGCAGGTCTACATGAAGACGTTTATCCCGGAGCGCATTCCACAGGGGTCTTTTGGGGGTTGTCAGGTGTAGCGCCTGTGGGCTGCGGTCAGTAAGCCCATAGCGCTGCATGGCAGATAGATGCGAGACGTAGGCGAAAGGATCAGCGATGCAGGCGACCTCTTCCGCCGACCCAGCTCTCGTTGATTGCGTCACACGCCACACGCCCGAGCGGAAGTCAGAGTCCATGACAAGCGCTTTCCGTGCCTCAAGGCGCCGTAGCGCATTTTTGGCGCGTGTCTGATCCCAGTCGTGCGGGAGGCGCTTCAACGGCTCGCCGTTCAGCGCCTTTTTGTGAAACAGGTGGTAGCCCAGAACGAAGAAGTCGTAGAAGGTTATGACTGGTAAGTCCTTGTCATTTATAGCCTTTTCGAGACCTTCGGTAAAATTCATC
>NZ_FOAG01000032.1 GCF_900109455.1 Roseovarius azorensis
TGTGACCTTCGCCGCTATCTGACGCGGTTTCTTCATCGCTATGTGGCACCGATGACGAGGGTGGATCGTGCGGCCTCTACCACGTCGTCCGTGACCAAGGACAATTCGTTGATCTTCAGGATGCGTTCGATTTGAACGAACAACCGCTGCAGGAGGCGGAAGTTGCCACCGGTGATCCGGGCGATAGATGCAATGGCCTGATGGTCTGTGAAGTCGGCATCGTCCAATTGCAGTCCCAGCTTGCGCCAGTGACGGGTGAGTACAAAGGTCAACTCGTCACCTTTTAACGTGCGATAATGATGCGCAAAACCGATGCGACTATAGAATTGTGGATAGCGTTCAAGCCGTCGCTCGAGACCGGGCATGCCGATGAGGATGACGCTGATGCCCATTCGGTCGAAGATATCGCGCACATGTTCGAGGCCTTGGGCCGATAGGCGCTCTGCTTCGTCAATGATCAGAAGGTTGATCAGGCTCAAACGTCTGTTGTCGGGGAAAACCTTCTCTGGATGTTGTGCAAGCTCGATACACCCTTCGATTCGAGTCATCAGGGTTCCCAGATCATCGCGGGTTTGACGGGCAGGTTCACTGACTGTTGGCGTGTAGAAGGCTGTGCGCGATCTCGCGAGGGCCTTGTAGGCGATCATGTCTGACGGATCGCGCGGCCCCCAGGTATCCAGTAACAGCCCGGCCTTGTCCCATCGGGCGCAGCGCTGTGCCGAGATGGTTTTTCCGACACCAGCGGGGCCAAAGCATATACCGATATAGCGATGCTTTTTCACGGCGCTGACGAACTCCATGAACCGGCGATGTTCTTTTGTGGAGATGAACGTGCCATTGCGGTGCCCTGCCATCATCAGTCGTCCGTCTCGTAAGTTCGGAGCTTTGTTTTGCGTGCTGGGGCAGGTTTTGCTGAAGGCAGCGGGCGTTTCTTTCCATCGGGTAGAAACTCGGCCACCGTCCGGACCCGTTCATTTATCTGGCCGCGCAGGGCACGCCGGTGGGCGGATCGAGCTGTCTGAATGTCCTTTAATGTAACTGTCTCATGCGCGTATTCGGGACTGATCGCCCGGCACAGAAAGCGGTTCTTGTGGAAAATGCGTATCTCAGCCAGATCGCGCGGGTCGTAGCGGATGGTCACGGCCTCGCCGACATAGGGAGCCAAAATCGGGCTCATGAAACGCAGCCCCTGAAAGTGAACACCATCGCGACGGACGGTGCGGGGCTTGGCGACCATGACGAGCAGCAGATCGAGGTCTTCAAGACTGTCAGGCATCTGTGGCAACCAGCCTTTGCCACACCAGCAGGATATGGGTGTCGTGCCAATCTCACTGTGGATGCGAGCGTTGTAGGTGTTGACGATCCACTCACAAATCGCGGCGTCCAGTTCTGTCAGAGAGAGCTTTGGGCGGATCGCAGGTTTGCCGTGTGCAAGACAACCGGGCAAGTCAGATAGCAGTTCAGTGTTCACCGTCCCAAAGAACCGTTCGATCTTTCCGCGGCCCTGGGGGCGAGCGACAGCCGAATAGATAATCTGAAAGCGCAGGGCTGCTGCTGCCTGATCGAGGTGTTCAGATGTGAAGTCGCTGCCGTGATCGACATAAAGCACATCCGGGATGCCACAGACCGGCCAATCCGGGTTCTGCTTGCGCCAGATCGCCTGCCGGAGCGCGAGGGATGTTTGCAGGGCAGATGGTGCACCCAGAAAGACCAGATATCCGGCAATGGCGCGGGAATGGTCGTCCATGATCATGGTCAGCCACGGGCGCACCGCCGTTCCGTTCGCATCAAGGATCAGGATATCAAGCATCGTGTGGTCGGCTTGCCAGATCACATTGGGGGCTGTGGCTCGGTGCCGGTAGATCAGCTCATAGCGATCACGGTAGGCAGCGGCCCCGTCCTGCGCCAGCGTGACCATGGCCGGATCAAGAGCCCGGATAATGTCGTAGACGGTTCTGTAAGTCGGAACGCGCCAGTCCTGGGCTTTTGCCGCCGCCGTGACACGCCGGTGAATTGCTGCGCTGGACAGTCGGGGTTTGCGTAGTGCCAGCCCTTCGATCAGGCGTACCAGTTCGTGCGGTAGCTTGCGGGTTTTTGCATCTGACCGCATCCGCCGTTCCAAACCTTCCAGCCCGAACGCTTGGTAGCGAGACAACCAGCGTTGCGCCGTCCGGATCGAAACATCTGCCGCCCGCGCCGCAGCGGTCAGAGCAACACCATCCTCAATGTGAGGTCTGAGAACTGCAAAACGGCGCATCGCGTCATCCATTGTTCCCTCCTTTCAGGTGTCCGTAAGGGGATCGCTCACCGGACGGCTTCTCACCGCCGGTCTTTCATCAACATCCATTGGGGAAATCGAATCTCATTTGATTGGTACGATGGTTGTATCATTGAAGGGTCTTTTGCGTTACACTCATTGCATGGCCAGGCAATCTTCGGCCATTTCCGGCCCAAGGACGCACACATGACTGAAACCCGCATCGGCTACGCACGCTGCTCGACCGACAAACAGGACCTCGCTGCACAGCGCGCGGCGCTTCTCGATCTCAATGTGCCGGAAAAACGCATTTACACCGATCACGGCCTGACTGGCACAAATCGGGAGCGCCCCGGTCTGGCCCAAGCTCTGGCGGCGGTGCGCGAAGGGGATACGTTCGTGGTGCCAAAACTTGACCGGCTGGCACGTTCCGTCCCTGACGCCCGTGCGATTGCGGATCAGCTTGAAAAGACTGGCGTCAAACTCGCCATCGGAGCCAATGTCCATGACCCGACTGATCCGATGGGAAAGATGTTCTTTAATATCCTTGCCACCTTCGCCGAGTTCGAGGCCGACCTGATCCGCATGCGCACCCGCGAAGGCATGGCCATCGCCCGCGCCAAGGGAAAGCTGAAGGGTAAGAATCCGAAGCTGTCCGACAAACAACACAAGGAACTGCGCCGCATGCACGACACCGGCGACTATTCAATCAGCGACCTCGCCGAGCTATTCGCCGTTTCAAGGCCAACCGTTTACAGGACGCTCAATCGAACAGCGAGCGCCGCTTAACGACGAAAAAAATGCGCCAGATAGCGGCGAAGGTCACAG
>NZ_FOAG01000023.1 GCF_900109455.1 Roseovarius azorensis
GGACCTCGGGCGAGTAGCGATTTGCCATTTTGCTTTTCGTCATAACCATCATCCTTACTTAAGTTGATGGTCTCCGACAAACCCGGAGCGATTCAATCACGTCAGCCGCGCGAGGCTTGACGCGATCCAGTCGGGCGGACGCTTGCGCGGCGGCGTGCCGAAGTTAATGCGCTTCACGTGCGCAATGGAAGTGCGGCCATAGCCAGTGATGAAGGCCAGCAGCCAGATCAGCGGCACGCCCATCAGCCAGAAGAGGATTTGCCATACCCAGAGCGACGGCACGCCAAGCACCGGGGTCAGCGCGGTAAAGATCGGATCGCTGAAGAACGTATTGCCGATCACCGCCCCCGGACCGTAGGCGAAGAAGGACCAGATTATAAAGACGCCGCCCAGCGCACCCAACCCGCGCCGGGACGGACCGCTTGCGGCGTCGAGCGCGTTGTGAAGTCGGTCACTTTCAAACCGTTCAGGCCGGCGCAGAGTCGCGGCGGATGCCAGCAGCACCAGCAGCAGATTGAAAGTGAGCCCCCACGCGGCAGAGTGAATCGTCAGCGGCCAGCGCCCCCACGGCAGATCGACGAAGAGCCACTCGAACAGCATGATGCCCGGCGGCTCAGTGAAAAGCACGATCAGCGCGCCGAGCGTTCCCCCTGCCAGCACCGCGCCGAGGCTTACCCACCGCAGGAAGGTCAGGCCAAGGATCGCCGGCAGAAGCTGCACTGACAGAGGTAGCGCGAGGCTTGCACCGACCGCAGCACTTACTGGCAGGAAGCTAGCCATAAAGGCCATGAAGAAGAAGACGAAGCCCAGCGTGATCCGCGCGGCCAGTCGCTTCTGCTCGGGTGAGAGGTTTGGCAGCAGATAGCTCAGTACCACTTCGCGGGCAATCAGGATACTGCCGCCGGTGACAAAGAAGCTCACCATAAGCAACGCGCCCGTGATCACTGCCATCAGCATCAGCACGCCGCCAAGCGGCTCAATGGTATAGAGTAGCCGCGCGAGGGCGACCGGGTCACCCGCGATGCGCAAGCCTAGAAACGGGGCCCCGATCAGAAGGATGCCACCAACCAGCCCGCCGGTCAGCCAGACTGCTGACGTCCCGTGCAACCGCGAAGGCGCACTCGTCTGCGCCAGATACAGCGCTACAGGGCTTATCACGATGCCGATCATGGCCAGCACGTTCGACGCGACCCCCACTGCCGAGAATATTCCGCCTGCAGGAATAGACTTTCCGATGCCGAAGACGTTTTGCAGAACCCCCGGCAAGCGGTCGTGCAGGACACCCTCGGCGACGGCACCCGGCACCAGCGAAAAGCCGTTGTCGGCGGCGGTCACCTCGACCAGCAGCGTAGCTGTCGGCAGAAACCCCAACAACAATACGGACAGCATCGCTGCCGTCAGCACCGTGCCCCGCCAGCCGCCTATGATCGCGGCGAAGGCACCACCGAGCGCGAGCAGCCACACGCCTGCGATGCGCGTGATCAGCCCCGAGGTCGCATCCTCCAGCAGCAAGGCGGCAAAGGACAGCGCGTTCGCTGCGAAGGGCAAGGCGAAAAGCAGCGCGAGTACGACAACGACTATCCGCAGAGCGGTGGAGCCGTAGTATTGCCCCAGCGCCTCGCCCGGTGTTGAAAGCCCCGCCGTGCGGGTTACGTACCACAGACGGGTCCAGATGAGCAGCGCGGTCAGTGCCGCAGGCACCGCGCCGATCCCGATGTGGGAAGCTTGCAGCCCAAAACTTCCGATCATCCACAGATGCCGCTCAACCCCCAGCCCAGCGATGACAATGCCCGGCAGGATCAGCATCGCGGCCCAACCCGGCAGGGCGTTGGCACCGTCAAGATAGGCAGCGGGGTCGTACTTTGTCCGGGCGGTGCGAGCGGCAATGTAGACGCCGTAGAGGACGACGCCCGCAAGTGCCGCGATGAGAAGAGATGTCATCTGCGGCCTCCGCGATGCGGCAGAAAGGACGCGCGGCGCGGGTTGTTGTCGCGGATGACATCAAACCGCTCGAACGCGCGGCGCGGGCCGAAGTCGATCAGCATGTAAAGGATCACCGCCGCCAGCAGGGCGGCGAGGCCGAACCCGAACGCCATGAAACGCCCCTCGCCGTAATCGACCGTTCCGGTCAGCCGCGTCAGCAGCAGCGCCACGAGAGCCACCGAGAATATCACCGCGCCCAAGGCAGTCTCACCCACGGTAAAGGTGCTGTGCGTCGTTACGTTGATGATGATGTGGCCCACGAAGACGAGCATGATCACCGCAAAGCCCGCCGCCGTCCACCAGTGTAATCCGGACGTATACCCCAACCGCAGCAAGCAGGCCGCAACAAAGCCCGCCGGAACCCAGAATGCCATGACCAACGCGTGCCGCTCGAGGCGTTCCGTATCGGTTCGGTCAGTCATCATCGCTCAGCCCTTGTTAGGTTTGGTTCAGTCGTCGGTGTCGCCGTCCGGCTTGGGCGGGAAGTTCTTGAACTGCATGCCCCCTGCCGCGCCGAGGTTCTTGAGCGGCAGCCCGATCTCTTCCATCAACCCATCGACGAAGGCGACCTGCGTGCGGTACTTCATCGCCGAATTCACCACCTGGTCGGAGATATTGCCTCCGCCACCCCCACCGCGGCCAGAGGCGGTCGCGCCGTCGGACGGGCTATTGATGCCCGGCACACCGTCGACTTGAAGGATCTTGATCGACTCGATGTTCTCCATAGGTTTGACCTGTTCGCGGATGATCTCGGGCAGCCGCCGGACGACGCCTTCCATGATGGCGCTGCGGCGCGCCTCGTCGCTGCGCAGGTTCTCGGCCTCGTTGAGCTTGCGGTTGCCCTCCGCATCGACACCGTAGCGGAACTCCATAGCCTTGCTTTCGGCGATCTCGCCTTCGGCCCGCTGCTCGCTCGCCGCGCGTTCGGCCTCGGCTTGCTTGATCAGGCGTATCGTCTCGCGCTCCGCACGCGCTTCGGCCTCGATCACGTCCACCGACTTCGCGCGCCGCGCCTTTTCCTCCGACCGCGCGGTTTCGACCTGTTCCTCGTTCTGCGCCAGATTCTTGCGGGCTTCGGCCTCTTTCGTGCGGCTCACGGCCTCTTCGATGGACTTGTCGACAACCGCGATTAAGCGTTGCTTGTCGGCAAGCTCGATCTCCATCTGCTGTTCAATCTCGAAGCGTTCGATGTATTTGCGGGCGGCGACGCGCAGCTCCTCGATCTCGCGGTCGGCAACGACGCGGGCGTCCTCACTTTCGCGGAAGCTCGCCGTTTCTGCCAGCTTGATCTTGTGCCTGCGCTGGATGTCCCGCGCGGTAATCTGCTCCTCGATCTTGAGTCGCTCGGTCTCGACCCCCAATTTCTTTGTGAGTGCGGCCTTCTCGCCCTCCGCCTGTGCCTCTTCGGAGGTGATGCGTACGACCTTCTCGCGGTCCAAACCGGCAAGCTCGATCATCTTCTCAGTGGCAATCCGTGCCTGTTCGACCTCGCGCTGCATCAGCAGGCGAGTGTTCTCGATCTCGCCCTCGGTCTGAGTCTCGAAGTTGGTGACTTCCAGCCGCGACTTGATTTTCGCTTCGCTGATCTCGCGCTCGCGCTCGATTCGTTCGGCCTCCACCTGACGGCGTGTCTGGATGCGCTCGGTCTCCAGCCGGGTCTTGGAGTTGATATCGGCTAGTTCGGTATCGCGCTGCCCGGCGATGTTCAACGCCTTGATTTCGACCTCCGTGCGGATGCGTTCTTCCTCGATGGCGCGATCCTTGGCGATCAGCACCTTTTCGGATTCCTGTTCGGTCTTGGTGCGCGCCTGCGTCACCGCAAGCTGCGACTGGGCGCGTTCCGCCTCTATGGCGGACACCTGCTGCGACTTGCGCGCCTCGATGTCGCGAGCCTGATCCAGCCGTACGTATTCAAGATCGCGGTCGATCTCGATCACGCGCTGTTCAGCCTCGAAATCGCGTGTCTTGATCTGGACTCGCGTGTCGTTCTCGATCTGGTTGCGCAGCTTGCGGCGTTCCTCGGTCTCGCGCACGATTAGGGTCAAGCCCTCGGCGTCAAAATGGTTGGACGGATCAAAGACCGAGACGGGTGCCTGATTAAGCACGGTAAGCGCTGCGGTCTCCAGTTCGAGCCCATTGGCGGCAAGCACCGGGGCCACGCGTGCGGACACTTCGGACACGTATTTCGTGCGGTTCTCGTGAATCTCGTCCATCGTCATCGAGGCGGCGACCGACCCCATGGCGTCGACCAACCGGCCCTGTATCACTTCTTTCAACGACATCGGATCCTGCGTCCGCGCCCCCAGCGTCCTCGCAGCCAGCGATACGCCCTCTTCGGTGGCGATGACCCGCACAAAGAACTCGGTCGTGATGTCGATGCGTATTTTGTTGCGCGTGATCAGCGATTGTTCCCCGATCCGGCGCACCTCAATGGGGATCGCGTTCATGTTCACGACCGTGATATCGTGGATGATTGGGATCACCAGCGCCCCGCCGCCCATGACGACGCGTTCGCCGCCCGAGCCGGTGCGCACGAAGCTCTGGTCCTTCGACGAATGCCGGTAGAGCCAGTGCAGCAGGTAAACGATCACAGCGATGAGGATCGTCGCGAGGATGATGATTGCGATGATGTCGGCTCCGGTCATGTCATGACTCCTATGGATGCGCGCAAAGGCGGCGTCAGTAGCGGTCTTGGCCGGCGACGGCCACGACGATGAGGGAAGGGATGATGAGGTTGACGATATCGAACGCACTGTAGAGTACGATGATAGCACCCGATTGGCCGACGCCGATCACCACGTCGACGAAATGCAGGATGGGATAGACCGCCCATCCGACTGTAAAAAGCAGCCTGATCCAAAAATACCCCAGCGTGACGGGGCGGCTTCCCTTGGCGACGGCATCAGCCATCGCCCCGAAATACATCTCGCCCAGTATATAGAGCCAGAAACCGATGGAAATCAGCGCGCCCAGAGTCGGGTTGAAGAAAGACGCATCGCCCAGCCAGCGGCCGAAGGTCATCAGAACCGTGGCACCCGTGATCCGCCAGAAGACGCCAGAGGGCACCATGCCTTGCGTGCGAGCAAAGAAGAAGACGGCAGCGACCTGAAGCGGATGCACGGTATACCACGCCGAAAAACGCATACCCGCGCTCGCGGCCTCGCCAGACAGCCAATAGCCCGCAGCTCCCGCGTAAAGTGCTGCCGTAACAAAACACGCCGCCCCAACAAGCGCGCTTGGCACGCGCCAGCGTTCGTTGGACCAGCTGAGACTAAGAAAACAGATCAGTGCTGTGGCGATGCTCATCAGGGCAAGCCCGCTCAGCGCTGTCGCGACTACGTCCTTGGAAGTATAGAGAGCTGTGAACATGCCGTTTTCCTAGACTGTGGCCCGAATATGAGGTGAGCGGCCATAAAGCGCGACCATTGGAAGGATCAGCAGGCCGAAGATGAATTGCTGCCACTCGTATTGCAGGCCGATGCCCAGCAGGAATGACGTGAGCACTTGCAGGACCAGCACGCCGATCACGGTGAACCCGTAACCGCCGTTCCCGCCCAGCAGCGACGTGCCGCCGATGACGACCGCGGCCAGCGTGGTGAAAAGATACGGGTCACCAACCCCGATGAAGGCACCGCCCGACCAGCCCAGCAAAAGCGAGCCCGTTAAGGCTGCGAAGACGCCCGACAGCACGTAGCAGCTGACCCAGTATTTGAATTCGCTAACCCCTATCAAGCTTGCGGAGCGGCGATTGCCGCCGAGGGCATAGAGGTTCCGCCCCCAAGCGGTTGTCCGCAGCCCGATAATCAGCACGATGGCGATGACGATCCAGATTACGATGGTCGGCGGAAACGACAGGCCGAAGAACCGACCGTTCATCGCCGCGAGGTTTGCCAACCACCCCGGCACCGTCCCGAACACGTTGCCTGCGAATTGCGACCCGATAGAGGTCATGATCTGCGTAAATCCCGCCACTGCGAACCCCGAACCAAGCGTAACGATCAGCGCCTGCCCCTGAAGTCGGAAGCTAATGATCCCGTTGATCAGACCCACAAGCCCACCCAGCACGAGGATAAACCCGAAAGCGACGTAGGACGGCACCCCCAGGGTGATCAGGAACAACAACGCAATGTTCGACGACCCGATGACGAAGGGAATGGACAGATCTAACCCCCCCATCAACGCCACCAGCGTCTGCCCCACGCTCGCGATGCCGAGAAACGCCGCAAAGAGCAGAATGGCGCGGATGTTGGGGGCCGACAGGAACCCCTCGATGGAGAAAGCTGAGATGATGATCAGCGCCAGTAGCACGATCAGCCCTATAAAGGCCGAGCGGCCAGCGGCGAAATAGCCCGAGACCTTGAAGGCAAAGAGCAGGATAAGCTCCAGAACCAGAAAGCCGATGAGGTTCTTGATGGACCGAAACTCGGGAACGCCTGCGGTGATCAGCAGGTAGAGGATCAGCAGCGCCACCATGGCTAAAATCATCACCCGGTTCCCGCGCCAGAGCGCGCGGGCGCGGGTGCTGTCGGCGTCGCGCTCGTCCTCGGACCGCGCGCCATCGACGGCGAATCGAGTCTCGAAGGCGACGGCGATGTAGTTGAGCAGCACGAAGGTGACGACGGACGTTAGGATTGTGAAAAGGATGATATGTTGCGCCGACAGGATACCCTGCGCAAAGCCCACCCCAAGCCCGATTGCTGCGACCACGATGGAAAGGCCCAGGTTCAGCCAGACCAGCGCGGTGGAACCGGGAATGGGCAGCAAGGACAGGCTCTTGCGCGGGGTGTCGGGCTTGTCGGTCATCGCGCTCCCCGGAACAGTTGCGTGTCGGTCTGCAACAGCGCCACTACAAAAAGGCCCACCAGCAGCACTGCGATAAAGAGATAGAGGAACAATCCCAACCGCCGCGCACCCGCTTCGGCGTCAATGAGCCGCGCGGTAAAGACGAAGGCGAGCGCCGCGAACCCTACCAGCAGCGCCATCCCTTGAGTTGCACTCAGGGGCATCGCGCCGGAATTGACCCGCGCGGGCTGAATCAGGAAATACTTTTCGCTCAGCGCGCCAGTCGCCTCGACCAACCCCGGCTCGGCATAGGTGCCGTAGGTTGCGACCTGTATCATGATTCCGATAGTAATGATCGCAGCAACCAAAAACGCGCCAAGCGGCGAGATGAAGCTGACGTAGCGCGAGATCACCGGCACCAGCAGCGTCAACAGCAGCGACAGCACCAAAATGAGGCCGTAGGCAAGCTGAGTCATGAAAGCCTGAATGGCCCCGAAGTTGAAAGTCGCCAGCACGTAGCCGATCAGCCAAAGGCTCACCGCGCCCAGAAGCGCCCCGGCTGCACTACCGCGCCCGCCCGACAGGGCCACGCCTCCCAGCACCAGCGCGGTCACGGCGGTCAGGGTCATGTTCTGCCCCTGCGACGGATCGCCCGAGGAAATCAGCGCCGTATAGCAGATCGCCCCGAGGCCGACGTAGATGCCTGCGATCAGATGCGCCCCGATGCGCACTATGTCGGTCTTGACGCCCGAGGTCCAAGCCGCGCGCTCGTCGTAGCCCATCATTTTGAGATTCGTATAAAAGGTCGTGGCGGTGAAAAGATACCAGCCCGCTGTCGCGATCGCGAGGATCAGCAGAACCGGCGAAAAGATCGACGTGCCCGCCCCCCAGCTTGCCATGAACTCGGGCGCGATGCCCCCCGGTCGCGGCAGAATCACGAGGTTGATACCGGTGAGAGCCAGAAACCCCGACAGCGCCACGATGATCGGTTGCACGCGCACGTAGATGACGATCAGCGCGAACAGAAGCTGGTAGAGCATCCCTAAACCCAGCGCCACGATGAAGGTCGCGATGGGGCTGGCTAGCAGCCCCGCCGTGCTAAGCTTGACGACCACTACGTTGATGAAGGCCAGCAGCGGCCCCACCGCAAGATCCACCGTCCCCCGCCCCGCGACGGCCAGCACCATCAGCGCATAGGTCGCAAGGATCACCGGCGCCGCTACCACGATGGCGCCCCCTAGACCAGAGACCGTGACAAGGCTCGGCCCCCGGATCACCGCCGTCGCCGTCAACAGCGCCATCAGGGCGATGGGCACCAGCAGGTAGGCATTGGTTGAGTTCGAACCTTGCGTCATGGTCACTTCGTCTGGCTAGGGGATATCCCCGAAACGGGTCCGGGGGTACGGTCGCTCTTACTTACAGGTCGATGGTGCGCCGCCCCTCGGGGCGTTTTTCGCTGCGGTTCCCGGATCCCCGTGTGGCCCCGTTCACCGACCAGTCCCGCGTGTTGCCGCCGCGCCGCTCTGGATCGTTCTGGATGATCTTCTTGAGCACGGGGGAGACCACCTCTTTGAACTTGTCGGGGTCTTCCGAGGTCGGGAAGTGACCGCCACCGAAAATGATGCACTCGGAATTCTTAACCTTCTCGGCCGTCCGCATCGTCATTTCGGGCGTGCAGGCGAAATCGTATTCCCCGGTCAAGAAGTAGATTGGCACCTTGCCCGAAATCTTGTGCACCTTGTCGCGGTAGTCGCTGTCGACCGAGTAGTAATAGAGATCGCCTTTGAAGATACCCGGCCCTCCTTGCGCATAGTACCAGAAGGTCTCCCAGCGGTATTCGTCCGGGCTGTCGGGGGCCATGAGGCCAAAGACCGAAGTCGCCACCGCCTCGCCGCCGTGGATATGCGGATGGTGCAGCGGGTCGATCCACCAGCCGGGGCTGTGGTCGCAGCCCTCCAGCGAGATCAGCGCGGAATAGTCGTTTTCATGGCGTAGCGCGAGTTCGAGGCAGATGTTCCCGCCCATCGATTGGCCCATGACCACCGGTTTGACCAGATCGAGCGCGCGGCAAAACTCTTGGATGAACTCTGAATAGAAGGCTGTTGTCAGCTTGTATTCATCTTCCTCCAGATGCCAACCGTCCGGCGGGATCGACTTGCCGTGACGCGGCAGATCAAAGGCGATGACCCGGAAATTCGCGGTGAAGTCGGGGTCGCACATCTGATGACGATACTGCCGCCCATCCGCCCCCGCGGTGTGCAGGCAGACCATCGGAATGCCTTCCCCCGCTTCCTCGTAATAGGTGCGATAGCTCTTGCCCTGACAGTTGATGTAGACGTAGCGCCCTACGATTGGATCATGTTTATTCATGGCTTGGGTTCTCCTCAAACTTCACGCATCAGCGACAGCATCCAATGCATGGCGCGCATGTTCTGCCAAAAGGTCAGCGTGTTGCCCTCGATCTTCAGCTGTTTGTGCAGCGGATGCGCCATCGCCCAGATGTCGTTGAACATCGGCGGTGGCATTTTCTGGGAAAACTTGCCCCAGGCCGAGGACGGCGCACGCAGGGCGAATTCATAGCCCATGTCCGACGGCTCCAGCCCCTCGGAAATTTTTTCGATCTTGCCCCTGCGCACTTCGAGAAGGAAATCGGTGTCGTCGATACCGAGCACGAAACGGGCGTTGAAGAAGCGCGAGAGTTTCGGAAGCACCCTGTCTTCGTTCACGCGCCGCGCCCAACGCTCGATCCATTCGAGGTCGAAGGCACTTCTGCTGCCATATTTGCTCATCGTATTCTCCTGTTCATCAGGCCGTCGGCAGGGGTGCCTTGGCCGGGCCATAGGTTGCGGTGAAACTGGTCTGGTCAATCGTCACGGGCAGGATCACCTCGGCGAACTCGGGTAACGCCGCATCCGCCGCCAGATCGAGCGAGGGCGTCTTGAGCGCGTATAGCGTAAAGACGTATCGGTGCGCGCTGTCGGGCGGCCACGGCCCGCCGTAGCCGCGCGAAAATCCAGGAATGCCAAAGGTCACGAAATCCGAATTCAGTTCCCGCGCGCCCGAGGGCATCCTCGCCGACATCGACGCGCCCTCAGGGATTTGGCGCGCGTCAGCGGGGATGTTGTAGACCAGCCAATGCGCGAAGCTGCGGGGGAAATTGAATTCTTCCGGCAGATCCGGGTCGGTGATGGAGAGCGCGAAACTTCGCGTGCCCTCTGGCACCCCCTCCCATTCAAGGGCTGGAGACAGGATGTTATTTTCACAGAACTTTTCGGGAATTTCGCTACCCTGCGGAATATCGGCGGCGAGAAGCAGGAAACCTGACTGGTTCATGCGTATCCTCCGGTTGATAGTGGGACGCAGATTGACCTTGCGGCCGACGGGGCGGCCTTCGTCGAAATGCGATCGCGTCTCTTGCGCGTGGCGGTTCTCGTGCCGCGCTTCACCCGGCAACCGCGCGTCGGCGCGTCGGCCAAAGGTCGCGTTAAGGATCGCATGGCCATCGAATGGCGGCTGGAAAGTGGTCGAGATGACTCCTCCGCGAAACACCACCACGCGGTTGCACAGATCGAGAAACTCTTCGATCTCAGACGACAGGAACACCACCGCGTTCTCCCGTCCTGCGAAGGCGCGGAGGTTGCGGTAGAGGTCCAGCTTGGCCCCGATGTCAATGCCCCGGGCGGGGTCATTGAGGACCAACACATCGGGCCGTTCAGCAAAGGCCCGCGCGATAAGAACCTTCTGCTGGTTGCCTCCCGACAGCGAGGTGATCAGGTTCCCTGGATCGCCCATCTTGGTGGCTAGCTTGCCGGTTTCGTGCTGAAAGATCGGGTCCAGCTTGGTCCGGTCGATCAGGTTGATCGCCCCGCCCTTAGCGTAGTCGGGGTAGATCGGGATGCACATATTCTCGAAGATCGACAGGTTGGGGAATATCCCCTCCTTCTTGCGGTCGCCCGAGACGTAGGAAATCCCGTTCTCGCGCGCCGATTGCAGCCCGCGGATCGGTATCGCCACTTTGTTGTGGACCAGATGGATGCTGCCACTGACCAGCCCCTCCACTCCCGCAATGGCGCTCACGAAATCCGACTGACCCTGCCCGTCCAGCCCGGTGATCCCCACAACCTCGCCGGGGTAGAGTTCAAAGTCGAAGGGCTGCGTGTCCGGCCAGACGCGGATGTCGTTCATCCGCAGCACTGGCCTGTCACTAGTCGGCTTAACCGGCGCGCTACCCGATTGCGCACGTTCGCGTTCGGGGCCGGCGATCAAATGTAGGATGTTTTCCTCGGTAATCTCCCCCTTGTCGAGCGTTCCCACCGAGATACCGTCACGCAGCACAGTCGCGCGATCGGCGATACGGACCAATTCGGCGATCCGGTGCGTGACAATGAAAATCGCGCAGCCCTTCGCGGTCATCGCGCGCATCTTGGCAAACAGCCGCTCCGTCGCCTCGAAGTCGAGCGCGGCGGAGCTTTCGTCAAGGATCAGTACCCGCGGGTTCGTCAGCATCCCGCGAGCGATAGTGATCCATTGCTTGATGGAAAGCGGCAGGTCGCCAACGATCGTATCCGGGTCCAGCTCGAACCCCAGCAGATCGCGCATGATTTCCTGCGCGCGGGCGTAGCGGACCGCATGGGGCTCCGACGTGCCAAAAAGCCCGTCACTACCCAGAAACAGATTATCCAGCACCGAACATTCATCGGCTACCAACACTTCCTGATAGACGTTTGCGATGCCGAGCGCCTTGGATTCCGATGGGGTCGTCGCGCTCTTGCCGAAGATCGACACCTGCCCCTGGTCCGGCACCAGTACGCCCGAGATCACCTTAGCCAGCGTCGACTTACCCGACCCGTTGCCGCCGATAATAGCGTGAACCTCGCCCTCGAAAGCGCGCAGCGACACACGGTCGAGCGCGACGGTGGGTCCGAATGTCTTGCGGACGTCGATCAGGTCTGCTGCGACTTGTGCCATGCTGGAATACGCCGACAGAGGGTGAGCTGCGTGCGCCCGGCGGCTCGGATTGCCACCGGGCGCGTTAGGTCAGTTCGCGGGGTGCGAAGCAGGGTCGTATGCTTCAGGGTCCGCCGGACGCAGGAAGAAGTTGTCGAGAAATTCCTTTCCAGCCCAGGCCTCGATGCCGGGGTGATACCAGCCAGACGACTGCTCCGAGCAATCCTGCGGTATAGCGGCCAGCATCTCTTCCTTCGACATCATGACCGGGCGCGTCAGGATCGACTGGATCTTCGGCCCCTGCCCTTGCAGCGTGCGCATCATGATGTTCCAGATCATCTCGAAGTCGTCACCCGGAGGCCAAGCGTGGATCGCTGCACTCACGTAATTGGGGTTGTTGCGCCAGTAGCACAGCGCACCTTCCTCCGACCCGATGGTGATCGGCACCATGGGTCGACCCGACTGCTGCAAGGCGCGCAGCGCGCCCAGTTCAGACGCCGACTGGATGATAATCCCGTCAAGCTTACCCGGGTTTGTGGCGAGCCACCGCTGAACCTCGGCCTGTGCTACCTGATCGGTCCACATGCCCGACAGCGGTCCCTTGACTGTGATGTCGGGATACTCCAGCATCGCCGCCTCAATGCCGATGTTCTGGCTGTCCGAGGCCGACGCGCCAGGAATGCCCTCCACGTTAAGCACCGTGCCCTCGCCGCCGATCTCCTCGGCCATCCATTCGCCCATCATCCGGCCGCCGACGACGAAATTCGCAGACGAGTTCACCGAATAAGGGCTGGTCAGATAGCCGATGCCCGAGAACACCGCCACGTCATTGTTATAAGCGTACTCCACCGCCGCGTTCAGCGCCGTCGGGTTCGAACAGCACACAATGATCGCATCGACGCCCTGATCGACAAGCTGGCGGATCTGCTGGATCTGCGTAGCGTCGTTGAGGTTCGATTGTGTAACGATCACCTCCTCAATCAGGCCGAGGCCTTTCCACTTGGGGATCAGCGTGTTCTGCAATCGGTCCATCACCGCCGCCCGCCAGGTGTTACCCGCATAGGACGAAGCATAGCCGATCTTCCACGGCGGCGGATTCTTGGCGACGAAATCCCGATAGGCGCTGTCGCCAAGCGGCTGGTTCGGGTCCATCAGTTCGGGATTATAGAGTTCATTTCGGATATCCTCCGGCAGTTCGGAAACATCGGCTGTGGCAGCGTTCGCCAGCATGGCGGCACCGGCAACCACAGCCGCGCGTAGGATCATTGCAGTCATGGAAAATCCTCCCTTCAACAGCCGATTTCCAGCAGTTTCGTGAGGAAATGCTAGCGCAGGAGTTGACGCGGCGGAAAAGACAAAGAATCTATGGGAGCCATACATCAACGGTATGTCTGACGACCTCAATAGAAATCTAGAGAATACCATGACGGCCCGCCGCAGGCCCCGAAACCTGTCGCCGACCGCTCTGACTTAAACTTGACTTTTATCATGAAATCAGTATTTTACCAGCATCTCGAGCCGTCATCTCTGGCAGCACATCAAGCCGATCCCAGATCGCCGCGCCCGCGTCCGCCAGGACAGCAACCGCCTTGTCGCGCAGCTTGGTCTCCAACACGTCGGGCGGCAGCGGGGCCATCAGATCGAACGCCAGCGGCAGGCTGGTGCCATCCGCAAAACGCACCGCGCCCGCGACCTGTGTATCCGTCAGATCGGCGTCGCCCGTCACCGTGACCTTATTCGCGAATTCCGCGAGGTTAGGGTCGCCAGCGACGGCGTCGGAATAGCTGCGATCGCTCCCGGTAGTGTCACCGCGCAGGGTCATCCCCGCTAGCCAGGCATAGCTGAACTTGACCTCCAGTCCCGTCGCCGGACGTTTCTTGTCGCATACCCGCAGCCAGCGCGGATTGGTCCTGACCTCCAGCGCTGCCACCTCGGCCAGATCGCGACCCTTGAGGTCGAGCACCAAAAGCGCCTCGATCATCGCGTGCAGCCCATGACAGCAGGCGTGCAACTTGTATTTGTTGTCCTCAAACAGGAACCGCTCGCGGGGCGGAGTCGCCCAGGCAGTTGCGACATCACCACCCTGACAATGCGTGGCGACAAATCCCTGCTCGCCCATCAGCGCATCCTCAGCGGAGGTGAAATCCAGCGCCGCAAGTTGCGCGCATTCCACCCCGTTCGAAGCCGCGATGCCTGCATTGTAGGGCTTGCCCATTGTACCGAACTGCGACTTCAGCCCCGACGCGCGGGTGGCACAGAGACCGATCGCATTGCGCATCTGCGCATCGCTCAACCCAAAGAGCCGCCCCGCCGCCACGGTCGCCCCGAAGGCACCGGCGGTCGCGGTCTGGTGAAAGCCGTGATTGTAGTGCTTCGTGCCCAACACTATGCCGATGCGTATAGCCGCTTCTGCCCCAACGGCGAAGGCGGTGATGACCTCGCGCGCGGTCAAATCGCGCGTTTCCCCGACGGCGAACGCCGCGGGGTAGATGCCGACGGACAGATGCCCGATATGCGCGAAATGCGTATCGTCAAAGTCGAGCGCATGGCTCGTCGCGCCGTTAACCAGCGCGGCCATGCGCGCGGGTGCTTGCGCCGCGCCGAAGACCGACGCTGCTGCCGTCCCTGCCTCGCGTTCGGCCAACTGCCGCAGCTTCCCGCTCAGCGGCTCGGAAATGCCCGCACGTCCGCAGACCGCCCAGTCCAGTAACGAGAACCGCGCAAGCGTCAGGGCGGCGGCGCTGATTTCCTGCGTCGGCATCTGCGCCAAGTCGATGATGTCGTCGATAAAAGCCATCCTGTTCCGTCCTTCCCGTTTCCCTACCGCGCGCGTTCTTGCGCCAATATCCGCCGCGCCCGCGCGCGTACTGGCGCGTCCACCATCGCCCCCCTATCTTCGCCGCCCCTTCGCCGGAGGCCAGCACAAGTCGGGCCCATTCGATATCCTCCGCGCTCGGCGCGAAGGCCGCAAGCACTTCGGAGACCTGCGCAGGGTGAATGCAGAGCTTGCCGGTCATCCCGCAGGCGCTTGCGTGTGCCGCGTCCTCGCCTACCAAAGCGAGGTCGCCCATTGTCTCGGTCACTCCGTCGATAGGCGGCGGCTTGTCCGCCAGCCGCGACGCCAGCACAAGTTCGCTGCGCGCAGGCAACAGGATTTCCCGTGCGTGGGCGCACCCCAGATCGACGCAATAATCCAGCGACCCAAAAACCAAGCGCGTCACGCCCGGCAGCGCCGCGATCGCACGCGCATTCGCCAACCCAGCGGCGCTTTCGATCAGGGCCAGCAGAGGCAATGCCTCCTCCATCCCCGCGATCACCGCCGCCACCTGCGCGGCATCATCGGACTTGGGCAGCATCACCGCAGCAAAGCCTTGCCCTCTCAGTGCTACCATGTCGTCGGCGTGCCACTCCGTCGCCGCCCCGTTCACGCGCACGATCACCTGAAGATCAGTGAACCCCGCGCTTAGCGCTTCCCGCGCGGCCGGTTTGTCCTCGGGCGAAACCGCGTCCTCCAAATCGAGGATTACCGCATCAGCCCCGGACCCGGCAGCCTTCCTGAACCGATCCGGCCGATCCGCCGGCACGAAGAGCGGAGCGCGTATCGCACCGAGATCTACCATGTCGCCTCCGCCTGCATCGCCACCGGCCCACCCACCTGCGCGGTCCACAGACGCAAGCCGCCCTCCGCCTCTTCCGCGTTGATCACAAAATCGGCCTGGTCGGTGATCGGCGCGAGGCTTCGAAAGGAAAACCGCTTGGGCGTACTGCCATGTAAAGCCGCTGCGTATTGGCAAAGCAGCGTGGCCTGTAACGGCCCATGGACGATCAGCCCGGCGTAGCCCTCCACCTCCTGTGCGTAGGCCAGATCATAGTGGATACGGTGCGCATTGAACGTCACCGCCGAATAGCGCATCAGAAATGGCGGCCACGGCACGATCCGCCGGGAGTACGCACCTTGGGCGGCAGGCTCCGGGGCCGTACCTTCGCCGACCGCCGTCCTCTCCCCTCGATAGACGATATCCTGTCGCTCCGAAATCACGGGTTGGCCATCGACACTGTACGCATGCGCCACCGTCACGAAGCAAAGCGACCCGCTGCGGCCCTCTTTCATCGTAACGTCCGCGATCCGCGAACGCCGCTCGACCAGATCGCCGATGCGCATTGGTGCCTCGAACGTCACCGCACCCCCCGCCCACATACGGCGCGGCAGCGACACCGGCGGCAGGAACGTCCCGCGTTTTGGGTGACCGTCGCGGCCCAGCATGGCAAGCTGCACGGCGTTTTGTTCCAGACACCAGTGGATCATCAGTGGCGTGGGCTCCCTCGGGGCGACGTCGATTTCCAAATCGAAGGTCGCTGCGAACTGCTGCACCAACCTCTCCGAGATAGTCTCGCAGGCTCGCTCCTCGCGCCCGATCCACTTTCTGAGGTGATCGATGTCCACGTTAGTCCCGCAGCGGTTTCAGCGCCGGAACCGGACCATAGCGGCGCGGGGCGTCGTCCCAAATCGGCGCGGGCGCGGGAAGCGCGACTGTGCCGCCCTCCGTCTCCACTTCTATCCGTCGCAGATGGGGATGCGCCGACAGCCCCGCCATGTCGTTGACCGACGCGAAAGCGATATTGGCGGCGGTCAACGCCGCGATGACGTCGTCATGATCGGCCCGTGCGAAGGCATCGGCGACCACGCGGTCGGTCTCCGCCCGGTTTCGCACCCTCGCGATATTGGTGGCGAAACGGTCGTCTGTGCCCAGCTCCGCCGCACCTATGAATCTGGCACAAAGTGTGCGCCACTCCCGGTCGCTCTGAACTGACATCAGGATCGGCCCACCACTTTTGGGCTGAAACGCACCGTAGGGTGCTATCGACGGATGCGCGAGGCCCACGCGCGTCGGCGTCTTGCAGCCCTCGTGATTGAGCAGTGGCACGGTCAGCCATTCTGCCATCACGTCGAACATCGACACCGAAATCCGGACCCCCTGCCCCGTCCGGCCCCGCGCGATCAGCGCCTCGAGAATCGCGGCATACGCGGTTGACCCTGTCGCGACGTCGACGATGGACATGCCCACCCGAGCAGGCTCGCTCGGGCCGCCGGTGATAGAACAGAGCCCCGACTCCGCCTGAACGAGCAGATCGTAGGCCTTCCGCTCCGCCATCGGACCCTGAGTGCCGTAGCCGGTGATCGAGCAGGTGATGAGCCGCGGGTATGCCGTATGCAAATCACCCAGATCAAAACCCAGCCGCTCAAGCGACCCCAACTTGAGGTTCTGGATCAGCACATCCGCCCCGCCGATCAGCGCCCGCAGCGCCGCCTTGCCGTCCTCGCTGGCCAGATCGAGCGTCACGCTGTCTTTGCCGCGATTGAGCCAGACGAAATAGCTCGACTGCCCCGCCGCCACGTCGTCATAGCCGCGCGCGAAATCGCCCTCAGGGCGTTCGACCTTAATGACATGCGCGCCTGCATCCGCGAGCCGCGCAGATGCGAGCGGGCCCGCAACGGCCTGTTCGATGCACACGACCTCAACCCCCTCCAGCGGCAGGCACGGCCCCATCAGAACGACCTCGGCAGACCTAGCACATGCTCGGCCACGTAAGACAGGATCAGGTTGGTCGAGATGGGCGCGACCTGATATAGCCTCGTCTCGCGGAACTTGCGCTCAACATCGTATTCACTGGCGAACCCAAAGCCGCCGTGGAACTGGATGCAGGCATTCGCCGCCTCCCAGCTTGACTTCGCGGCAAGGTACTTGGCCATGTTCGCCTCCGCCCCGCAGGGCTGGCCCTGGTCGAAAAGCGCACAGGCGCGATACCGCATCAGGTTCGCCGCTTCGACCTCGATGTAAGCCTCCGCGATGGGAAACTGCACACCCTGATTCTGTCCAATGGGCCGCCCGAAGACCTCGCGCTCGCCGACATAAGCCGTGACCCGGTCGATGAACCAATAGCCGTCGCCGATACACTCCGCCGCGATCAGGGCGCGTTCGGCATTGAGGCCCGTCAGGATATACTTGAAGCCCAGCCCCTCCTCGCCGATCAGGTTTTCCGCCGGAATCTCCAGATTGTCGAAGAACAGCTCGTTGGTCTCGTGGTTGACCATGTTGCGGATGGGTTTTACCTCCATCCCGCTCTTCATCGCCGCCTTGATGTCCACAAGGAAGATCGACAGCCCTTCGGACTTTTTCTTCACCTCCGACAGCGGTGTGGTGCGCGCCAGCAAGATCATCAGGTCCGAGTGCTGCACGCGGCTGATCCAAACCTTCTGTCCGTTGATGACATAGCGGTCGCCCTTGCGGGTCGCGGTCGTCTTGATCTTGGTTGTGTCCGTCCCGGTGGTGGGTTCCGTTACCCCCATAGATTGCAGGCGCAACTCACCGCTGGCTAGCTTTGGCAGCAGACGCTTGCGCTGCTCGTCAGACCCATGCCGCACCAGCGTGTTCATATTGTACATCTGCCCGTGGCAGGCTCCGGAATTTCCGCCCGAGCGGTTGATCTCCTCCATGATCACCGACGCTTCGGTCAACCCAAGGCCCGCGCCGCCGTATTCCTCGGGGATCAGCGCCGCCATCCAGCCGTCACGTGTCAGCGCGTCGACGAAGGCCTCCGGGTAGGCGCGGTCCTCGTCGATCTTGCGGTGGTATTCGTCCGGGAACTCGGCGCAGATCGCGCGGATGCCGTCGCGCAGATCCTGATAGGCAGTACCTATATCGAGCATATCTTCCCCCACCCCATTCTCCGGTCCGTCTCTCTCGTTTGAACGGTATAAGAGACCGCGCTGCTCTATCACGCAAATACACTTTTTCGTTGACCGCTATACAATCGGCTTATAGCGTCGAATGCGGTTTTACCGTTTTTGGCTCGGGCCGATGGACATAAAGCAGCTTCGGTATTTCGTCGCAATCGTCGAGGAAGGGTCCTTTTCCAAAGCCGCCCAGCGGGTACGCATTGCCCAGCCTGCGCTGTCACTGCAAGTCCGCAAGATGGAAGAAGCCTTGCAAACCAAACTTTTGCTGCGCGGCCCGCAGGGGGTGCTGCCGACCGAAGCCGGCGAGTTGCTGGTCACCTCCGCTCGCAAGATCCTCACCGACCTTTCCAACACCGAGGACGATCTGCGCAGCATGGGTCGCGAGCCGTCGGGAGTTGTGCGCATCGGCCGGTGCTGGCAGACTAATTCGAACCAGTCTCCACAAGGACAGGGACACTGTCCATTAATTCGCGCAGAGACCGCGCCACTCGGCAAGAGCAGCGGCGCGGTTGAGTTTGAAATTCGTTCGAGTTGAGAGACTGCGTTCTTGATTAAAGTGATTGTAGACTGATGCGTGAACGGCGGCGAATTTCTGCAAACTTCGCATGCGCCTGAAGCCAAGCATGGCCCTCTCTCGTCGTCGGAACGGCAAGTGCGAATTCTCTGCTCTAAAGCGGTTTGCATTTAATCTGAGGCATATCCTGCAGCTTTAAGGAAGTTCCAGCATTCGAGCGGGTCGAATAGCTCGCAGATGTCGCCGAGCG
>NZ_FOAG01000009.1 GCF_900109455.1 Roseovarius azorensis
CAGAGGCCGAAGAGAACTTCTATGCACAGCGCGACGTGCTCGATATGGTCGCGTGAAATGAAGCTATAGGTCTCCGACAAACCCGGAGCGATTCACGGTGATCCGGTCGCCGGGTTGAACAAAGGTCTTCATCTCAGGTTCCTTTCGATGTGGCGAAGTAGAAGGTGGACGGCGGGCGGTTCGCGAGCGCCGCGATCTCCGAGTCCAGGGCGGCCAGTGCGCGGGCCATCTCGGCGTCGGAGCGGTATTCGATCTCTTCGCCGTTCTGGTCCCGCACCCGGCGCATACCGCCCGCACGCGCCCGCAGGAGCGCGTCACGGGCAGATTGCAGTTCGGCGAGGGTCAGCGCCATTAGCTGGTCGCCACGCGCTGAGCGCCGCGCCAATCCAGCCAGCCCGCCCCGAAGTCGAGGAAGGCCCGGAAGGACAGGCCCAGCGTGTCCCACGCCTCGCGGCGCTGAACCTGCACGCCTTCGGCCCCGGAGAGGTAGCCGTAGCGGAGCGCCGCCAGCCGCGACGGGTCGCTGAACAGATACCAGTGGCCGGACGGCAGGCGCGGCTCCACCAGCAGGTTCAGCTTGCCCGCGAAGGGATTCACGTCGGCCGTGGTGGCGGCGTAGATCGCGGCCAGCACTTCTTCGCCGTCGGTTTCCAGATCGGCGGGCACCAGCAGATAGCGCGGCGGCGCGTCGATGATCGTGGTGCCATCGGTGCCGGTCCGCAGCCGCATGGCCTCGCGGTTCTCGGCCAGCGTCGCCTTGGACGGCGTGTCGGCCGTGGTGCCGATGTTGCCCCGGCTGGCATCGAAGACCGGCGTGCCGTCGCGCATGTCGGGGTTGCCGGTGATCGTCGCCACAAGGATCGACGCTTCGGTCTGGGCGGCTGCCTCGCCGAAGGCGCGGACGGTATCGCCCAGCAGGTTCAGGTCATCGTTGATGATAAGGTTGCGGCTCAGGTCGATCCGGCGGCCGTAGGTCTTGAGGTTGATCGCCTCGCCCTCTTCGCCCCGGGTCGTGGCCGTGAACTCACCGGACTCGGCCATCTCTTGCAGTTCGCCCATCTCGCCAAGGCGGACGGCCGTGCTCGGCTTGAAGTCCCGCAGCGTGGTCTTCCGGCAGAGCGTCTTCAGCGGCGACTCCGCAGCGCGGTAGGTAGCCATCGCCGTCTTGCCTGCCGCGTCCATCACGGTCAGGGGGAAGTCCGACGTGGTGTGCTCGCCCGCCGCGCGGTGCAGCATTTCGTTGCGGCTCATGCCGCGCGTGCTGGTCCCAGCCCGCTCCACGGATTCGCGCGCAAGGTCCATCAGGGCCACGTCGGCATAGGGCCGCGCCTCTTCGGGCAGTTCGGCCAGCCCGCCCATGCGGTAGGCCAGCGCATCGGCCTGCCGACGCCGGATCACGGCCGGATCATCGTTCGCCGGAGCGTGGGTGCGGATGACGGGCTGCGACCGGCGCTTTTCGTCCATAGCGTCGAAGATCGCAGCCTTGGCGGCGGTCAGGTCGGCGTTCTGGTCGATCAACTGATCGGCGATCTCAGCGCCGAGCCCGGCGGAACGGACCAGCCCACGGATGTCGCTCCGACGCTGTGCCTCCGCCTCTTCGGGCGTCGGGGTTTCGATGACTTCTTGGGGCATTTCGGTTCCTTTCTGCCTCAGACGGGCGGACGGGTCCGCCGGGTTGGAAGTCAGGGTGACTTCGGTGATCCGCCACCCGGTCGGGGTCTTCACCCGTCCCTGCGGCGTGGATTTTTCGGTCCATCCGGTGACGCGGTAGCCGATGCTGACTCCGCTCACCGTGCCATCGGCGATCCGCTGCACGATGGGCGCAGCATCTTCGGCCGAAGTCAGTTCCAAGACGGCAACGACCACGCCGTCTTCCAGAGCGATGGACCTCACCCGGCCGATCTGGTCACGGACGCTCGACGTCCGGTGCGAGTCGAGAACGGGCAATTCCGCGACCGCCGACAGGTCCAGCGTGTCGGCGGTCAGAATTTCGAGGAACGGGCCACGGGCATCGCGGCGCTGGACCGGCGTGGCGGTGGCGACCACGGCGGAGACGGTCCGGGTCTCCGGATCGAAGCTGTTGGGCCGCGTCGTGGCGGCGCGGGTCATGGTGCTATCGAGCGGCAAGGCGGGACTCCCATTTCTGGAACTCGGTGGAGCGCCGGTCATGCAGCTTCCCGGTCTTCGGGTCGCGCACATGCGAGGCGTTGACGGGGCTGGCGGTCAGCTTCGGACCAGTCTTCTGGTCATTCGCATCCCGCAGGAGGAATCGAAGCTGAGACTCACTCTTGGCCATCGGTCGCCCCCTTGCCGAAGGACAGGCCCAGTTCCACTTCCCGCGCGCGGTCGGCAGCGATCTCGCGGTCCAGATCGTCAGCGTTCCAGCCCATCTCGTTGATGGCCTGCGACCGGGACATGAGCCCGAGCGCCAGCGCCTCTTTCACGGCCGCCATGTCCTTGGCCGGGTCCACCTGAGCGTGACGGGGCATGATCCACTCGGCCCCCAGATCGGGCGACAGGTCCAGTCGTCCAGCGAGGACTTCCGTGGCAATCCAGCGCCGCCAGATCGGGCGCAAAAGCTGGGGAGCGAGGACGCCATACTGGCATTGCTCCACGCGCGCCCGGAACGGCAGCAGGCCCGCCCGCAGGCTCGAATAGTTGGCATTGGTCAGGTCGCCCGACAGCATATGCTCGGGCAGGCCCAGAGCCGCCGCCAGTGCCAGCAGGTTCATCCGCACGAAGGCCGGGGCGTCCTTCAACTGTTCGGGGCTATTGAAGCGAATATCGGTGCCACCCGGCAGGACCCGGACCACCCCCGGTTCCAGCGAAATGTCGGTCAGCCCATCGGCGTCCGGGAAGGCCGTCGCCGCGCCGCCCATGTTGGTGGCGTCGGTGACGAAGGCGGCGTGCATGGCGGCGATCTTGGCCGAGACCAGCAGCGCGTCGGTCAACTGGTCCAGTTCGCTGGCCGACAGGACCGCCGGGGCCAGCCAGCTAAGCCCGCGCACCTGTCCGGCGGCGGCGGACTGCATCACATGCAAAACGTCGGCTGCGTCCACCCGGACCGGCGGGGCATAATCGGCGTAGATGGAAGACGGTTTCTGCGGCAGGATGTGATAGGCCACCCGGCGGCCTTGGGCGTCGAACTCCACGCCGGAGACGATCTCCCGGCCGTTGCCGAGCGTGGCCGTCTTCGACTCGTCCAGCAGTTCCGGCGGGATCAGTTGCAGGCGCAGCCCATCGGCTTCGTCGCGCATCAGGATCAGGGCTTCGCCGTCCACGACAAGGTGGCGCGACACGTCCCGCTGAAGGCCCCAGAAGTCGGTCCGCCCGGCGTGGTCTGCGGCGTCGGCCCACGTCTCGAAAGACCCGGCGGCCAGTTCACGAGTCCCGGCATCGGTCGCCCGGACGGCGGGACGGATGCCTGTTCCGACCAGCGAGGCGCACCAGTTCTGGACGCCGTTGGCAATGAACGGGTTGTTCATGGCGAGGTAGCGAGCGCGGGACCGCGTGATTGACGCGGCCGCGCCGATCTCCGGGTTGATCGGTCCAAACTGGCCCAGTCCGCTCCCCCGGCGGCTCCCGGTGGCAGCATCAAGCGAGCGCCGCCCCACCGGAGCGGCGGAGCGGTCGAAGATGCGCCGGACGGCGTTGGAGAGGAACGGAAAGGCCATGCTCAGATTGCCTTGGGCAGCTTGCCCAGCACTTCCGCGATCAGCCGCGAAACCGGGAGAACGAAAGCGGCGTCGATCAGCCGTTTGCCGGATGCGGCTTCCAGAGCGGCCAGCATCTCTTCCGCCTCGGGGGTCGTCGTGTCGGCCCATCCGGCGCGAACGGCAATAGTCCCGTCCCGATACATGACCAGCGACAGGTCGAAGACTTCGCCTTCCCGCGTCCTCTCAATCGCCTCTTCGATGACCGACAGCGCGCGCCGTCCACCCTCGAAACTCCGATAGCGTCCCGGGAGAGTGTCTGCGGAGAGCAAGAAACGCGCCAGCCTGTCTAGCTGGAACCGGTCGAAGCCGAAGCGTTTGGCAATGTGGACGAGGCGCAGCGCACAAACCCCGGCTTCGTCGAACAGGTCGGCGCGGCCGTCACGTTCTCGGGGCGCGATGCTGGTGCGCTGCGTCAGGTTCCGCAGTTCCTTGTCAAGCGTGTTGAAGTCGTCATCGGGAAGCTGGTCTATCTCCGCGAAGGCGACGGAGGCTTGGGAAATCTTGAACATCAGGAGTCTCCGAGTTGGCTCTACGACTCTATAACTCGGTTTTGAGTTGTAATGCAAGAGGCTGCTGTGCTAAGGCCGAGTCGTCGGCGACTACAGCCCGCCGACGTTCCTCTACCTGTGTGGAGGGGGCTGGTTTCGCGCCGAGGCTGGCCCCCTCCAATTCTGAAAGGACCTCCGATGCAGGATTTCTTGGCAGACGTTCAGAAGGCCCGCCGCCTCGCGGTAATAATGTTCAGGACGTCGGCGGAAGAGGGGCTGAGGGTTGGGGAAGCGATCATCATGACGCGGCGGTATCTGGAACACATGGGCTATCCCGCCCCCGACGATCCGCTGGCCTTCGCCACGAATGGCCGCGTCACCATGCACGATGCGCCGCTGGGCTCACAGTTCTACTGCAAGCCGAACGGCGAGATTTTATGATAAACGACTGGTGCGTTCGTTCGCGAACTTTGGCACCATCCACTAATGGAAAATGTGCAGATTCTCACGAAACGTATCGCGTCCATAGCCAAGGACGCGTTAGAGCGAGAACTTTCCACTCAAGAGCGTGCGCGGCTGGCAGACGAAGTCGAGACATTGCGCGGCGACATTTTTGAGCATTTTGAGATGGTTAAAGTCGACTTGACCGACAAGCGCCGGATACCTCCCGGGGACTACATCGACGAACAACTTACTGGGCTTTGTAGCTTCACACGTATGGCTCTAGGCACCGAAGAACGAACCGCGTCTCCCCGTCAAATCGCCGAAAACGTCACCCACTATCAGCACAAGATAAATGGCCTTGTCGGCCCTTAATTCGCACTTTGTTCTGGCCGCCCCTTGACAGGTTAACGCTTCGTCACTTTATCGAAGCGATTGGCAACTATTTGGTGACAAAGATGAAATTGACGGACGGTGAAAAGATCATCATCGCCATGTTGGCGGATGTTCACAAGGCGCTGAAGATCGAAGGTGAGACCGATGTAAAACATCTCATGGAGTCAATCTACAGCGGCAACTTGTGGAGTTTGGACTGGGATTGGCAGGGGCTGTTGGGCGCGAAAGAAACGCCTGACCACGTCGTGAAAGAGACGGCAGACATCCTCGATATGTGGTCGCTCCTTGAGACGGCCTATGAGCGACTAGAAGAAGCGGACAAGGACAAGGTTAAGGCGGCAAACCATGGCCACGGACCGGTGTTTTCCGGCTTCGATGGAAACAACGATGATCACTTTGGTGTCGCGAAGCACTTCATAGAAGTAATGGATCGTTTCGCCCATTTTGAAGGTCGCGACCTCAACTCTCACTCTCAGATGTCGCTTCCACGCTACCGTCAGATGTATCCCAAGTTTGAGGAACTGCGCGCAAAACTTGCGGATCGTGACTTGACAGCGGATGAGATAATTTCGGTGCTTCAGGCGGAAGCGGCTTAACGATCAAGCCATTTGGATTTGACAACCTGCGGGGGCTTGCGAGCCCCCGTCACGCTGGCCAGATCGGCTTCGCGGCGATCAACGGCGACGCCCACCAGTGCCCGGGCGGCCATCGCATAGACGACGCAATCCAGCGCCTCAGCGCGGCGGCCCACGATCCGCTCGAACCGGGCGGCGGGCTGGCCCCGGCTGTAGCGCACCACGCGGCGTTCGCTGGTCAGTTGCGTGAACCAGTCATCGGACAGGGTGTCGCCGAAGCGCCAGCCCGAGCGGGCTTGCAGTGCGTTCAAGAGCCGTTGCTTGGCCACGTCCACGCCCACCAGCATCAACACGATGCCACGGGTCTTGGACCGCTCCACCAGCGGCCGTTTGAAGCCTGCGACGCCCTTCAGCGGGAAGATGCGGCGGCCGATGCGGGACCGGGTGAAGCCGTAAACCTGATCCGTCATGCCGCCGTCGCCGCTGTCCACCAGCACCGCGTCATAGCGGAGCACACCGCCCGCCGGGTGCCGAAAGTCGCGGCGCAGCAGGTCGTCCAGTTCCGCCCAGGTATCAGTCACGTTGGGGTCGCCCCAGACGATCTCATGGGCTAGCACCAGCGCCACGTCGTCCGCCGTCCAGCCCAGTGTCGTCAGTTCGATCCTGTCCTTCTGCACGTCCGCGCCGCCGGTAAGGTAGAGCGTTTCAGGCGGCAGCCGGTCGAGACCGATGGGCTCGCGCATGGATGCCAGTTCGGCGTCGTCCAGATGGTCGCCCTCGCCGCGCCACGGCTCGCCCAGCACAGTGTTCAGCCACGGCTTCAGCGTGGTCGGGCTGCGCTTGGCTTGAAGGAACTCGGCGGCCAGACGGGGCCATGAGGCGTTCGGGAGCGTGCTGGTTAGGCTGGTCAGCTTGTAGCCCCTATGCCCCTCCACATGGGGCGCTGTGGCCCGCCACCGGCCCTCTGCCACTATCCGGGGCTTCTGCCGGTCTTCGACCACGCAGCCGCACTCGGGGCAGACCCAGTGGGCCGTCTCGGGCTTGCCGTCGTCCCATCGAATGTCGGCCCAGAGAATTTCGCCGAACTCTCCGCAGCCGGGGCACGGGACCTCATAGACCCGCCGGTCGGATTGCTCATAGGCCCGCAGGATGCGGCTGGTTTCGGCGTCGACCGGCGTGCTGGCCAAAACGATCTTCCGGTTGCCGTAGGTCATGGTCCGCCGCATGGCCAGTTCCACGGGGTCGCCCTCCACGCCCGCGCTCAGTTCATAGGCGTCGATCTCATCGGCGAAGAGGATGCGGGCTGTCCGGGCTCGCAGGTTGCGCGGGGCGCGGGCGGATACGATGGACAGGCTGCCGCCTGCAAAATGGCGGTGCATGAGGACGTCGCGCCCGGATGCGTCGGTCGAGAGCGCCGCACGTAGCGCCGGAGACTCGCCAAAGGTCGGTTCGATGACGGACACCATCAGGTGCCGGGCGTCCGCCTCAGCCGGGACGACGCACAGGACCGGGCTGGGGTCGTTCTGGACGAAGTGCCCGAGCGCCCCGACCATCAACTGCGTTGCGCCTACCCGCGCGCTCTTCAGGATCGTCACACGCTCCACCGTGACGTCGCCGATTGAATTGCCAATCTCGATTTGCGGCTTCCAGAGCCGCATCCGGCCGGGCTGGGCGGCGAGGCTGGACGGCAGGAAGACGTGAGACTCGATCCACTCGCTCAGGGCCAGCTTGGCGGGCGGGCGGAACGCTGCCAGAGCGTCGCGGCGGAGTTGGGCGAAGCGCGGGTCAACGGTCATCGGCAATCGCCTCCATCGCGTCCCTGATCTCGGCGTCGAGCGCGGCGGTCTCTTTCCGGTCCAAGGCAAGGCGGCTGGCCACCCGGGACGGGACGGCCAGCACGGCGGCCCGCAGATCGGTCACGATTGCCCGCCACTCGTTCGCCACCTGCCGGGAGTCCAGCAACTCGCCACGGGCAGCCGCGTTCTGAAGCGCGATCTTGTCGGCCTGTTCCCGGGCCAGCCTTATCTTCTCTTCGGCCAGTGCCTTGTCGGCGGCCTTGCCCTTGGCGAGTTGCCGGGCGTGATCGCAATAGGCGGCCACGGATGCTCGGAGCGGATAGGTCTTCTCGGGCGTCCGGGGCAGCACGCCATCGCGGCCGAGCGCATGGACCCGGTTGGCTGTCAGCCCGAGCCACGCGGCCAGTTCGGCAGCGGTCACGGTGTCGGGGGCGGTGAAGTCGTCGGCCCACTCTTCGCCGATCAGTTCGGCAATGTTGTCACGGGTGTCAGTGCTCACGGGTATATCCCCCACAGGAGGGACCGCCCCCACAGGGGGGATGTGCCCCCGGGGAGTTTTCCCAAACCAGAATCTTCACCACGGGGCGAAATGTCGGGGCTCCGCGCCCCCCGCAGTGCGCATCCCCAGAGGGACCCATTGCATCCCCCTCACGGGGATCAGCAGTTCCCCACCACAAAGGAACATCTTCTCTAAGGTCCGGGGCATGGCCGGACCGGACAGCCGGACAGGGCCTAAAGGCCCCTGTCCTGTCCGTCCGGTTTCCGGGCCACCGTTGCCCAACCGGACGGACGCCGGACGAAACCCGGACCGTCCGGTCTTGTCCGGTCCCCTCACACATCGTCATCTCCCAGCAGGGCTTCGGGGGATTGCCCCGTGGCGAATCTCCCGTCGCGGAACACCAGCACATTCTTGCGGGTCAGTTCTTCAACGGCTCGCTTGAAAGTGCGCCGCCGCCCGTCACGGTCGTCGGCTGCGGAAACTCTTCGGCCTTCAATAGCCCGCTCGCGCCAGATGGATTCGGCAACGGGGGCACCATCGCCGATTTCATGGAACACGGTCAGCGCGGCATTGGCGCTGGGGGACAGCTTCACCTCCCGGCTGCCTGAGTCGGCGCTGTCCGTCTCCCGGCAGATCGCCGTGGTGATGGTGTCGCCGTCTTCGTCCTCGCCCAGCGGGATCGTCGCCACGGTGAAGGCCAGCTTTTCGTCGGTGCTGCCATTGCGGTTCTTGGTCAGCATGCCGGTGACGGTCCCGTCTTCCCGCTTCAGGTAGAGGTTCATGTCGAGCGCGCCGTTGAGGATGGAATGGCCGCGCGGCAGCCCATTGCTGCCGTCCTTCGTGGCGTGGTGGACCAGCACCACGGCCGCGCCCCAACGCGCCAGCCGCCGGGCCACAGCGACGACAGTGCCCATTGCCTTCGCGTCGTTCTCTTCCAGACCCGGGAACGCGACGGCGAGCGTGTCGATTACGATCAGCGCCGGGCGCTGGTCCTCAACGGCGACCATCAGCGCCTTCAGGTCTTCGCTGCCTTCACTCAGCAGATCGGAGACGCCCTCCACCAGATTGAAGGCGTCGGCGTCGCCGAGCTGGTCCCGGAGCGCCCGCACCCGCGCGCGCATCCCGTGGCTGTCTTCTGCCGCCACATAGAACACGCGACCCTGCCGGGTCCGACGCCCGAAGGCTTCCGCGCCCTGCGCAACGGCGAAGCCCAGATACGGGGCCAGCAGCGACTTGCCCGCACCCGGAGCACCGACAATGGCGGCAATGTCGCCCTCGCCCAACAGGCCCTTGATGACGTAGTTCCGGGCGGGCAGGTCTTCGCAGTCAGCGGGACTCAGGAAGGTCAGCCGCGACGGCGACAGACCCAGCAGGGCGAGACCTTCGGCGTCCAACTTCCGGCGCATCTCCGTCTTCCACTCGGCCTTGGACAGTTCGGCGGAGCGACGGTCGATCTCGCCCATCTCTTCATCGGACCACGCAGCGTCCAGCAGGGCCACGGCCTCGGCCTGCCGCAGTTCGGTGACGGCCGGATGGGACCAGCCCCGGCGCTCGGCTTCGGAAATGAAGCGCCAGCCGGTCGCCCCATCGGACCGCTTGAATGACGCCCAGACACGGTCGGTCTCGGCCGGGTCATTGGAATGGTGCTGGGCGGACCATTGGTGGGCCAGTTCGAGTCCATCCGAGCCGCCGCCACTCTCTGCATGGATAGCGGCGAGCCGAGCCACCCACAGTTCCCGGTCCTTGATGTCGTTCGGGACCGCCCGCACGGCTTCCACGAAGACGGGCCACGGCAGGCCCGTGGGCCGCGCCTCGCCCGCGTCCACGGCCTTGCGCTTGATCGGCAGATCATCGGGCCACGGCGGCAGCTTGGCCGTCAGGCTGCCGCTCAGGAGCCGGTAGGAGCCCTTGCCGTTGACCGCGCCGGGCGCGACAACGAAACCGCCTTCGCCGCGCACGTCCAGCCCCGGCGGCAGCCCGGCGGCGCTGTTGCCCATGCCCTCGGGCCACTCGAAAAAGATGTGGCGACCATCGCCCGCCGAGGCCACCTGCGTGTCGGACAGCGAGTCCACGTCCAGCCCGAGCGCCAGCAGTTCGGCGAAGCCGTCCTTGCCATTCTTCTGGTCCACGTCCAGCACCGCGACGCCGTTGCGCTTGCCGGTCGGCAGGGCGGGCATGGCATTGGGCCGGTCACGCCACCACGCTTCGATCTGGTCCGGGTCCGTCGTTGCCTTCTCCTGCCAGCCCTTCACCAGCGGGCGCTTATCGGGGCCGACCGGGAAGACGGCGATGCCATCCGCCGCCAGAGCGAGCGCGGCGCTCAGATTCTCAGCCCCTTGGCTTTTGTCGGTCTTCAGGCTATCTTTCGCTTGCATTGGTCGTGTCCTTTTCGGCCTTTGTGATTGCGCCGCCAGACGCACTTTCATGGAAGCCCTCGCCCTGATCTGGCGGGGGTTTCTTCGTTTCGACAATAGACGGGAATCGAACCCCGCGATTCGGCGTGTTCGCAGATGTTCTTGTCCACATCCTTGTCCACATTTCGAACCACGCGGATTCGTAAGTAATTGTTATAATTGTATTTTTGTGGGCGTATATTTCGCAGTAGCGGACTGTCTCTCCGCCATTTTGAGCTCAAGGCTAACCATCCCAATATGCTGATAGCAGGGTGAAGTTCGACGTTTTTGCGCTGACTGCGGTGTTTTGGTCCAATACGCAGTCGAGCAGCGTTTGAAAATTGCGCATGAACAATCCATGCCGTAATCAGAACGGATGCAGTGGACGATCAACGAGATCGAAACCTTTCTGGCGGTCATAGACGCAGACTCGATTTCGGGGGCTGCGATCCGTATGGATGTATCGAAATCGGTGATCAGCAAACGGATCAGCGACTTTGAGACGGCGCTCGGAATCGCGCTTTTCACCCGCCATGCCGGGCGCATCACGCCCACTGATGCGGCGTTGACATTGGCCGAGCGGCTGCGTCCGGCGTTGTCGCAACTTGTTAACGCGACCGAAAGCGCGGCATCTGGCGGTGTGGAACTGCGCGGCCGACTAAACATATCGGCACCGATGAGCTTTGGCATCCATCATCTCGGCCCGATCATCGCCGAGTTTGCCCGGACACATCCCGGTCTGGAGCTGGTCCTCGACTATGACGACGCGATGGTAGATCTGGTGCGCAAGGGGCATGATGTTGCCATTCGCCTGGGCGAGATGGCTGACAGCACGCTCGTCTCGCGCAAACTCTGCGAGGACCGGCGCGCCATTGTTGCCAGCCCGGACTACCTCGAACGTCATGGCCCGCTGACCGACCCGGCACAGCTCTCCGATCATTCCACGATCTGCTATCAGAACAGGCGGATCGGCGATATCTGGCGGTTCGATCCGCCGATTCGGCCGCCGAAGCCCTCGCACCTTGTGACCAACAACGGCGAGGCCATGCGCGACATGGTGTGTGCCGGGCTTGGCATCGCGCTCTTGCCGATGTTCATCGTCCACGAGGACATCAAACAAGGGCGCGTGGTTCAGGTTCTGCCGGAACTTCGGTCTCACGGCCTGCCGATTCACGTCGTCTGGCCACCGATCCGACCGATGCCACGGAAGCTGCGCCTCTTCATAAACCACCTCGTGACGAGCCTTGGCGATACCCCACCTTGGCTGCGGGCGTAACCACGCCGCGTGTCAGATCCCTGAGCCGAGCCGTTCGCCGACCCAGAACACCGGTTTCGTGGCGGGGAACGTGGCGACGCGGCACGGTCTCGATATGATCTGGTTGTCGCGCGATTCGATAATGTCCGCTGACGTTAAGGACACAAGCGTGCGCGCAAACCAAGAGGTTCGAGGCCATTTCTCCCGCCTCATGACAAAGAGGAAACGCGAATGTCATTCACCTATAAAAGACTGAACAAGGAAGACGCGGCCGTCCTGCTCGTGGATCATCAGGCCGGCCTGCTCTCGTTGGTGCGGGATATCGACCCGGACAAGTTCAAGAACAACGTCCTGGCCCTTGCTGATGCGGCCAAATACTTCGGTCTGCCGACCATCCTGACGACGAGCTTCGAGGATGGGCCGAACGGTCCCATCGTTCCCGAACTGAAAGAGACCTTTCCTGATGCTCCCTTCATCGCGCGCCCCGGGCAGATCAACGCATGGGACAACGAGGATTTCGTGGCCGCCGTAAAGGCTACGGGCAAGAAACAACTGATCATCGCCGGCGTGGTGACAGAGGTCTGCGTGGCTTTCCCCGTGCTCTCCGCAATTGAGGAAGGTTACGAGGTGTTCGTGATCACCGACGCGTCGGGCACGTTCACCCCGATGACCCGCGACGCTGCGTGGGACCGAATGTCGGCGGCAGGCGCGCAACTCATGACATGGTTCGGCGCCGCCTGCGAACTGCACCGGGACTGGCGCAACGATATCGAAGGGCTGGGCGATCTCTTTTCCAACCATATTCCCGACTATCGGAACCTGTTTTCCAGCTATCTTGTGAACCGGAGCTGAACGCGATCAAAGCGATTGTCACGCCGCCCAATACATCAGGATGACAGCCCATGCCCACATCGCGCCTGAGCGGGCATGGGCCAGCTACTTATTGCGATTGCTCAACCCGCGCCAAAGGGCGTAAATGACCACCGGACTCCGGGTGCGGGCGGATGAAAGATCAGTGGCAGGTCACCCACGCACCCTGAATCTCCGAGACCACACGCCCGACCCGTTCCGGTAAATGCGGCAGCCTTCGAAAGCAGATCAGCCGACAGAGCGGGTGCTGGCCTCGCTCTGTCGGCGCAGCCAGTCGCGGGCCACTTCCAGATCTTGCGCCACGATATCATGGCTCGCCGAGACAAGGGACAGATCGCAATCGGCTCCGCACCTCGTCAGCCACATGGCCAGTTCCCGGCTTCTGCTAACGCGGGGGTCGTCGGTCCCCGCGAGCAACAACACCTCGGTGCCCGCCAGATCCACCATCGGCAAGTTGACCAGAACCGGAATGGCCCGCACAAGGATCGCGCGACGAATGATCCCCGGATGGAGTGCCATGATGGCAGCCGCGAAATTCGCGCCGTTGGAATAGCCGAACACGGTCAGATTCTCCGTGTCGAGCGCATAACCCCGAAGCGCCTCGGGCAGGAATGCGTCAAAGGCGTCCGCTTCGGCGCGGATGTCATCCTGATCAAAGACATCCGGCGCGAAACGACGGAAAAATCGCGCAACGCCCTCTTCGGTGGCGCGACCGCGCAAACCGAGAAGGGTCGCACGGGGATTGAGGCGCGCGGCGAAGGGCATCAGATCCGCTTCGCTGCCGCCCGTGCCATGAAGCAGCAGGGTCGTGCTGCCATCCGGGTTCTGAGGGCTGCGAAGGCGGTGTGTGAAGGTCAGGTCGCGCTTTGGCATGCGCGGCTCACCCGGTCGCGCGAATTGCGGCAGCATGATGCGCAGATCCTCTGCACGCTCGCTGTCACGGTCCGGGATGATGAGCCTGGTTCCCAAAGTTTCAGGCGACTCGTCCACCGCGAAACCGGGCGCGTCCGTGGCGTATTCAAAGAGGATATTGGTCGGATCGCGCAGATAGAGCGACAGGAAATATTTTCGGTCATGCACGTTGGTGGGCATGTGCCGAAGCCCGAGCGCAAGCCGCATGCGCCGCACCGCATCCTCATCCGGCGCGCGAAAGGCCACATGATCGATCACGCCGGTGCCGGGGATGCCGCTGAAGAATCCGCGCGTATCGCGCACATCAATCACATCCGTCGCGGAAATTAGGCGCCGGACCTGGTCTTCGACCGCAGCGTTCCTGTAGCCAAATTGCATGGCGAAGTCGGCGGTTGCCGCAGCGTCGTTGGTGAAGAGTGTCACTGATCTCAGGCGGGTCGGGGCGATAGGATCAGGAAGGGCATGAACTGCGGAAAGGTCGATGCCGACGAGCTTGATGATGATCCCGTCCGGATCCTTGAGCCGCAAAACTGTCTCTCCGAATTCTCGCGTCGGTTGCTCACCAGCGACGCGCGCCTCGATCATCCGCCGCATCCATTCGCCGATGCTGTCTAGCGGAACGGCGAATGCAACCTCACCGACCTGACCATGGCCGACCCGACCGGGCGCGCCATCCTGCCAGACGAGGAAGGAGATGATTGAGCCCGGCGTGCCCTGTGCATCGCCGTAGAACAGATGAAGCTGCCCGGCATCCTCGTATCCGCCCGTCTGCTTGATCAGCCGCAATCCCAGAAAGCCCATGTAGAAATCCACATTGGCCTGCACATTCCGGGTGATCCCGGTCACATGATGAAGTCCGGTCGCCATGCGCGTTCCGCCCGAAGAATCCGCCCGAGTATAGCCGCGGTTGCCCTCATGTTAACATCCTCCGCGAGAGGCTCGCGCCTGTCCATGGTTACCGGAATGGTACCACGTCGATACCATCGAGAGCCTGATCCTCCCCTCTGCGGCTGGAGTCGCTGCCCTGTCTGCGAGCGGGGATAACCGGTCCGTCGCGACGTCCGAGAGCACTACCGCGATACGGTATCTCCTGCGGAATTCAGGCACTGATACCACCGAACAACGGCGTGAGACGGATCGTTCCTGTCAAAGGGCGCTCACATCGCATCACGAGCGATCACGATAAGTTCATGAAGTGTCGATGCAACCTGATGCTACGCAAAGAAAAGCTCTGAACGATCTGACTCGAAATAGAAATTTTCCTCGCGGGAGTGTGAGATGCGTGCTGTCGGCTCGACGAAAGTGTTGTTTCCCCTGGCCGGCAGCGCCGGAATTACGGCAAGACAGAGACAGCTTGGCGCACTGCGCCTCGGGGTTTCGTGGCTTGCACTTGCGGTTGTGATGGCTGCCGGACCCAACCCCGCCCATGCAGCGGACGAGTGCGGTCCCGCCGTCCCTGGCGGGACGGTGACCTGCGGCCCGACCGGCAATCCGACGAACCACTACCCTGACGGGATCCTCTACGGCAACGTCGGGGTGCCGGTTCCGGACCTGACGGTGGTCATCGAGGATGGCGTCATCATCGGCACCACCGGAGATTCCCAGGCAGCCATGACGCTGTTCGGCTCGGGCGACGCGGTGGTGGACGTGGGCGTGGCCACGATCTCGACCCGTGGTGTCACGTCGAACGGCATCTGGGCGCGCAGCTACACCGGGACCGCCACGATCACCTCGGAGGCGGCCGTGAGCACCGAAGGCAGTTCGTCCATGGGCATCTACGGCAGCAGCTTCAGCACGGCGCCCGGCGCCGACGTGACCATCACATCCATCGGCCCTGTCCTGACGCGCGGCAACTATGCGAACGGCGTGATGGGTGTCACCGGCGACGGGCTCGTCTCCATAACAACCGGCCGGGTGACAACAGAAGGCTTCCTGGCCAGGGCCATTCGCGCCACGGCGTTCGACGGCGCGGTTTCCGTCACCACGACCGACGTGGTCGAGACCCGTGGAGACGATTCTGTCGCCATACGCATTGACGGCGGCGAGGGTGTGAGGATTGACGGGCAGGCCGCAATTCAAACCCGGGGCAGCTTCAGCGACGGAATCCTCGCACGCGCCTACGGTGGCACAGTCGACGTCGACGTGACCAGCGTCGGAACCCTTGGCAACGGGTCTGCGGGCATGTTCGTATCGAACTACGGCACCGGCGCGGGCAATACCGTCTCCGTCACATCCACAGACCAGATCACGACCGAGGGCAGCAACGGGATAGGGATCTTCGCCCTCAGCCGCGGCGGGGCAATCGACATCGAAGTCGTCGATGTCACCACCACCGGGGCGGGCGCCACCGGGATCTATGCCCGCAATTATGCGGCCGGCGCCAACGGCGCGGTCTCGGTCACGGTGACGGGCAACGTCGTAGCCACCAACACCACCGCGCGCGCGATATCCGTGAGGGGCGCGCAGTCGCATATCGTCATCACCGAGACGGGGCTCGTAACCTCGGGGCAGTCCGACTCGATCAACTCCGTCTCGAGCACGATCGATACCGTCGATGTGCATGGCACGCTGGCGGGAACGGCGCGCCTGAACGCCGGCGACGACCGGGTCACCTTCTACTCCACCGCCGATCTGTCGCGGCTCACCCTTGTCGATGCCGGAACGGGGACGGACGCGCTCACCTTCGACGGGCTCGCGGGGGTGCTCGATCCCGCCATCTTCACGAATTTCGAGACGATCACATTCGACAACGGGTCGGATTTCGTGGCGGCCCCGGCAGGCGCCTCGGTGCTGAGCGCGTCGCAGGGCCTGTTCCTGAGCAACAACTCGGCGCTGCGGCTTGGCGATCTCGACGACATCTTCGGCAGCGTGTCGATCGACGCGACCTCGCGGCTGGTGGCGCGCGGCGACAGTCCGGGCATCAACAGCATCACCGGAGACCTCACGCTGGCCGGGCGGCTCGACCTGACCGATGGCGCGGCCGACGACCGCACGGATGTGAGCGGCAGCCTGATCGGTCAGGGCGGCACCATCGCGCTCGACGTGCTGTTCGGCGGCGGCGGAGTGGCGGCGGCGGACCGTCTCACCTTTGGCGGCGACATAACGGGAACCGCCTTTCTCGAGATCAACCCGATCTTCGGTGGACCGCTGGCCGGAGGCCCGGTTCCGCTGATCACCTTCGGCGGTGCGATGATGGGGAATATCCAGCTTGCACAACCGCTCGATTTCGGCGGCATCGTCTTTGAACTTGCGCAGACGGGCAACAGCTTCACACTCGCGCTGGTCGAGCAGGGGCTGGTGGCCGATGTCGCGGAAAGCGTGGCGTTGGGCGCCGCCTTTGCGCCCGTTCTCCAGAGTCTCTTCGGCGATCTGGGCGCGCGTATCGGCACCGGGGATGCCCTGCGCCGTCCGGGGCTGGGCGCCGAGCCGCCGGGCCTCTGGGGCCGGATCGCCGGGGCCGATCACGATGGCGAGGCGGGCAACGGAACCCGCGGGGTAGATTTCGAGATCGACCAGTTCGTGCTTCAGTTCGGCGCGGACGTCCTGCGGGCCGAGACAGCGGGCGGCACACTGATCGGATATGCGATGGCGCAATATGGCACGGCGGACGGCGATGCCTATCAGCAGGGTATGGCCTCGACCGGGTTCAGCGCCACAAGTTACGGCATAGGGTTGGGTGCCACCTGGTATGCGGCGGACTCGGACACCTATGCGGACATCGCGGGCATGGTGAACTGGCATGACCTCGGCGTCACGGGGCCGGACGGCGACGCGCTCTCCTATACGCTGGGAATAGAGGGCGGCACACGCCTGCCGCTGGGCGGCGCCCTGTCGCTCGCACCGATGGGACAGATCGTCTACAGCAACGCGGATATCGACCGGCTGTCCCGACCAACCATGGTCGATCCGGCGGGCTCGATCACCTTTGACCGGGCCGAAAGCCTGGTGGCGCGCGGCAACCTGATGCTGGAATATGCGATCGACCCGATGTCCTCGGTGCAGATCGGCGGCGGTCTCGCCTATGAGTTTCTGGGCACCAGCGAGACGCGCTTTGGGTTCGGGTCGGTCAGCAAGACCGATCACGGTGGTTTCAGCGGTGAGATCGCGGCGCGCGGACAGGTGCGGCTGGCCGAGGCGCTCACCGTCTTTGGTGATGTGCGGGTCAGCAGGGCCTTCGATTCTGCCGGGATCGACAGCCTGTCGGGCCAGATCGGGATCCGGATGGATTTCTGACTCCGGCCATTATGCAGGTTGCCGGCGACGTGGCCGTCGGGCATGACAGCACTGATGACGCGAGGCGAGGCATGACCGAAGAGAGCGACGCGGAGGCAGCAGCGCCAGGCGCAGCGACGGCCGGCATAAGCTGCTCGGCGGGGTTTGCGGATTGGCTCGGATGGCATGGCATAAGTCTTGCCTTCACCTCTTACCAGACCGGGCAGCTGTTTCTCGTCGGGCACCACCCGAACGGTCAGGTTGCGTTTCACCAGCACGGTTTTGGCCGTGCCATGGGTCTCTGGACGACACCCGAACGGCTCTACATGGCGACATCGGCCCAGATCTGGCGGCTTGAAAATGTGCTGATGCCCGACCAGCGAGCCAACGGGCGCTTTGATCGGTTGTTCGTGCCGCGCAACGCGCAGACGGTGGGTGAGACCGACATCCACGAGATTGCAGTGGAACCACGGGGACGCATCCTGTTTGTCAACACGCTGCATTCCTGTCTTGCCACGGTCTCGACCGTGCATGGCTTTCGCCCGGTCTGGAAGCCGCCCTTCATCTCGCGCCTCGCGGCCGAGGATCGCTGTCATCTGAACGGGCTGGCGATGGAGAACGGGCGTGCGCGCTATGTCACTGCCGCCTGCCGGTCGGACGTGATCGGAGGCTGGCGCGACCGACGCGCCGAGGGCGGGTTGATCATCGACCTCGCCGAGGATGACCGGATCGTGACCGAGGGGCTTTCCATGCCCCACTCGCCCCGCCTGCGGGGTAGCGAACTCTACGTGCTCGACAGCGGCCGCGGCCAGCTTTGCCGTGTGGATCGCCTGACCGGCAGCGCAGAGCCCATCGCCTTTCTGCCCGGATTCCTGCGCGGGCTCGCGTTTGTCGGGAACCATGCCATCGTGACGCTCTCGCTGCCGCGCGAAGCCTCGTTCAGCGGTCTCGCGCTCGACGAGGCACTGCGGATCCGCGATGCAGAGCCCTGGTGCGGCGTGCAGGTGATCGACCTTGCGAGCGGCGATGTGGTGCAATGGATTCGCCTTGGCGGCCCGATCCGGGAATTGTTCGATGTGGCGGTTCTGCCGGGGACTGCCACCCCCATGTCGATCGGCGCCACCGACGGCGCCGAGGCACATGTCACATGGGAACCCGACTTTGCCCCTCTCCATGGCGGTTGAGAGCGGATTTCGGCGCACTTCCGATTTCCGGGGAGCATAGAAGATCGACCATCAGGCGGTTCGAAACCCCTTCAACTGCGGGCGCGCCCTCTGATCCCCTGCGGCATCGGAAATTACAGTGCCGCCACCCTCATCGGGTGTCGATGTGCGCCTGCGGCAGCATCGCTGCCCGTCTGAAAACGGGTTCGCTACCGCCTGACCTCGCCACGGATGTGACCGATTCACCCGACACGAATCTAATATGTGCTCTACTACCATAAGGCTATGGACAGCCCTCGAAGAAAAAAGTCATATGTAAGGCAAAATTGAGAGCAGATCATGAAACATGCCTGGACGCTTTTTGGGTCGATGACAGCGCCCTCGACATCGCAAGTGCGAGACGGTGAGCCGTCTGACCGGCCGCCGATAGTAAAGATGCCACGTCGTATCCGTGAAGCGGTGCGACAGGACTCCCGGCAGGCGGTCGATGAGACCGCCAATATTCTGACCGCGGACATGTCCTTTCAGAACATGAACAACTTCGGAAACCTGTTTCCGAAATACCTGAAAGCGCGCAAATCCGTCTTCATCGACCGCCTCAACTGGCACGTTTCCGAAACCGAAGGGATGGAGTTCGATCAGTACGATACGCCATTCTGCCGGTGGGTGGTTCTGGTGGAATTCGGTGACATCATCGGAGGGGTTCGCCTGATGCCGACCACGGCAGCTTGCGGCATTTACAGCTACATGCTCCGCGACGCGCACCTCGGTTTGCTCGAAGACTTTCCAACCGATGTGCTTTTCATTGAACCTCCTGTGGACATTGAGGCCTGGGAAGCGTCACGCTTCTTTATCAAGGACAGCATTCCGGGGACGAGACGGTTGCTCATCCAGAGCCGGCTCTTTTCGGAGATGAACCGTGTCGCGGAAGAGAACGGGGCAAAATACATTCTGGGTATCGTGCCTGCGGTATGGGCTCGCTGGGCGAGGCGACTGAACGTCACGGCCACCCCTATCGGCGCGCCATTCAGCATCGAAGGCAGCCGCAGCCAGTCGGTGCTTTTCCGGGTGGAACCGCCGGACCGCTGCGCGCGGACGCCGTAACAGCCCCGGACACACTGCGTGTCCGGATGGCTTCTCACAACAGCCCCTGCCCCGGATCCGTTAACGGGAGGGCCATTTTTCTGCGCTCTGAGCCTGTGCGCCGCCCGCCGATTGTTGCGGATCCAGACCCAATCCCCGTGCATTCTGCCACCTATCTCCAAAGCGGGAACGCAAAATGGATATTATGTCAGAAACATGTCGAGAAAATCCAAAACGGCCCATATTTGGCCTAAAAATCGGCAAATTCGTAAAGCATCTTTCAATGTTGAAGTCCGATCAACACTCTTCTGGCCGAAAGCAGACATGAAAGATGACACCACCATTTTTCAGCGAAGGCTGAAGGATCGAGCGCGAGAGGCACAGCATCAGATGCGCGTGCTCATCGTCGATGATGATCCAAGCATCCTGCACGTATTGCAGACGGCGCTCGCAGCAATCGATAACTACAGCGTGGCTGTCGCCGCCTGCGCTGATTCCGCGCTTGACATGATCGAAGGAGCTGAGACGTCGTTCGACTGTTTCCTGCTCGATATCCAGATGCCCGAAACCGACGGCATCGTCCTGCTGCGGAAAATTCGCAGGATGCCGGACTATTCCGAGACCCCGATCATCATGCTGACGGCAATGAGCGAACGCAATTATATTGACGACGCCTTTATTGCCGGTGCGACAGATTACATCACGAAACCTTTTGACCTGATGGATCTGCGCGGTCGGATGAATGCGGCGCGGCGTCTCGTGAAAGAGAAACTCAGGACCGAAGAGACCAAGCGGGCTGTCACGATTCTGAAACAGGAGCTTCAGAAGAATACACAGTTCAATTTCGACGATCCTCTGGTGATTGAGGGTGCCGACCGGCACCTGCGTTTCATGCAGTTCAACAACTACATTGATCAGTTGTCGCGCGGCCAGATTTTCAAATCGCATTGCCTGGCTATCCTGTTGCAGGATGCGCAGACCCTCTATGATGTCACCGATTGCGGATATTTCCGTCATGTCGTCAACGAAACCGCGCTCTGCCTGCAGTCCGCGACATCGGATCTCGATTGCATGTTCTCCTACCGGGGCAGCGGCCTGTTCCTGGTGATCGTCCATGATGACGAGTCCCTGCGCGCATTCCCGACCGAAGAAAAGCTCAACCACTATGTTCAGGCGATGCTTGGCGAGCGCGGAAGCGCGGATTCCTGGGTGCAGGCGCTTGTGGGCAAGCCTTTCTCGATGCGCTCACTGTCGCGTTCGGGTATCGATGCGGCGATAAATCGCGCTGTCGACAGCGTACAGCAGCGCGAGATCATTTTCCGTCAGGGCGATACACGACCTGTAGACGATCCAACTGACGCAGGAACCCAGCGCGGCACACATACGCGTCGCAGGATCTACGAGCGTGTGCTCATGGAGCTTTACGGCGAAGAGAGCTATCTCAATCTGAAATAACCGGATCCATGTATCCAATTATCCCGACGTATCGTACGTTTCGGTTGCTTCAAATCGGGCGGGCATTCAGGATGATGGGGCCGCCGGGACGCATCGTGAACGTCAATACCGGGCGCGGAACAGGCGTGGCCGTCATCGAGAAAACGATGCAACGTAAGACCGATGCCATAAGCACCATAAGTTCTGTTTCCGCATACTGGGCCCCGATGCATACCCTTGGCCCGTCGCCAAACGGAATGAACTGACCTCTGGGAACGGTTGTGCCGAGAAAGCGCTCGGGCCTATACAAGTTCGGAGACTCCCAAAGGCACACGTTGCGATGCAATGAATAGACCGGAAAGAAGAGCGCGTCGCCCTTCTCGAACCGAATACCCTTGATCGTGAGTTCCGCACCCGCATCCCTGGCAAAGAACGCCGCCGAGGGATAAAGGCGCAACGTCTCGCGGATATGCGCCCGCAGCAGCGGCATTTTCTGGATATCATCGTAGGTTATCGGGGCCTCGGGTGAGACAGATCTGATTTCGTTGCGGATTTCGGCCTGAACATCCGGATGGAGCGCCAGCAGGTACACACCCCAGGCAAAGGCATTGGCAGAGGTTTCGTGCCCCGCCACCACAAAGGTCAGCAGATTGTCCACCGTTGTTTCGATATCCTCGAAATCCTCTTCGAGCGCGGCAATCATCAGGTCGAGAAAATCCAGAGGTTCGGGCCGGTTCTCGTTGCGGCGTTCTTCGATGACCTGCCTTGCCAGCCAGCGCATGCTGGTGACCGGCTGTTTGCTTCTGAACCACTTTTGCCTCGGCAGCCAAGACGGCAGCCCCATGAGATCGAACAGGGAAATCAGGGTGATGTATTCGAAATACTTTCTGAGCCCTACCCGGATCTCCTCGGCGCTGACTTCCTCGTTGCCTGCAAACATAACACGGGAGATGTTTGTCAGCGTCGCAGCGGGGCCCATCTGCGCGGCGTCGACCAGCCCGTGACCTTCCGCCAGAGAATCGGCCATCTCCATCCCGGTTTCGGCAAAGTGCTGCGCCAGCATCGGCAGGTTGCGCGCCGCAAAGAGCGGCGAATAGCGTCGGCGCTGCGCCTTCCATTTCTGACCTTCCGAGAGGATGAGGCCATTGCCGACCGCGGATCCGATGATGTCCTTGGTGAACTTTGCTTTCGGAAAATCACGGCCCTTGCCGACCAGCAGTTCGGTGACGATTTCGGGATCGCAGATATAATGAATGTTCAGTGGTCCCCGCAGATAGGTCTGCCGGGTGGTTTCGATGGGGATGACTTCCAGCATGTTCCGACCGGCATGACGCGCGAATTCGAGCAGACCTATCGGCTTTTCAGCCAACTTTGCCTGAACAGGCGTCACGGAATCGCGCGCCTCTTGCGTCTTGCCAACCCTATGCAGTCCGTCTGGAGCCATCTTTGATTTCACGCCGCTCGTTTCAGTTCTTGTGTTGCATCACCTCGCCAGACGTATGACACATTTTGTCAGAACGAATACTGATGGAACGCTCTGGACGTTCGTTCGGTTCGCAAACAACCGGATCACCAGAACCACAATATCGGCACGACCATGTTCAACGTAGGGGCGGCAATGAAGTTTTCATGCCCAAGCAGCAAGACCGTATCAGACCTGTTCGATTTGACAATAGAGGCTCCATGCGGGCGCGCGCGAACACGGGCTGCCGTTGCCGCCATGAAACAGGTCGAAGGACATCACCTGCCCCAAAGGATGCACCCGGATGAATCCGCCCCCGATACCATCCATTTGGCTCCGGCATGTGCCGCGTGCCAAACTTTGAACTGAATGCGGACGGAATCTTTGCACGAACATGTGCGAAGTAATGAAATGCTCAACCGTAGGCCCTGCGCAAATGAAGCCCATCGACGTATCGCAGTTTGACAGTGAAATTGCAGCCAACCGCGAACGGCTGCTGCAAAACCTGAAAGACTACACCGCAATGGCCTTTGCGCTGCTGTGGCAGAGGCAGGCGATTTTTCTGTCTGCCACCATTCTGACGGCATTCTACTTCGATCCGGTGAATGCGGTGCTGTTCTATGTCGTCATCCTGTTCTGCGAACTTCAGGACTATCTGCTTGCCAGGCGCGTCTCCAGGCTGCGTCCAAACGAGCAAAAGGCCATTTCGATCGCGCTGAGCGGGATACTTCTCAACACCTTCCTGAGCGCCAGTGCGATCTGCATCTATGCCGTCTCGGTTGCCTTCAGCCAGAAGGCCGGCGGACATTTCACGCCCCTGTTCTTTCTGTTCGCCGCAGCGCTCTTTGCTGCGATGAACAACCATCAGCTTGTGCCGGCCCTTGCGATCAGGCTCACGCTTTATGGTATTTCCTTCGTCGTGATCACGCTCCGGGATCTGTGGGTGGAAAAGCCGCCCGTGACATCCGAACTCTGGCTGCACTTCTTCACGGTGCTTTTCGTGATGTATTTCCTCATCGATTGCTCTGTTGTCTTCCTGAAGCTCTATCGCAAGAATCTTGCCTCGATGGAGACCCTGAAGCAGGAACATGCCCGCACAAAGGCGGCCTATCTCGTGAAATCGCAATTCGTGGCCACCGTGAGCCACGAGTTGCGCACACCGCTCACCTCGATAAAACTGTCGCTTGATCTTCTCAATTCGGGCGCCCTTGGTCCCGTCCCGGACAAGATGAAAAGCATCGTCGAAACCGCCGGGCGCAATGGTGAACGACTGTCCAAGCTGATCGACGATCTGCTCGACCTGCAAAAGATCGAGGCAGGCGAAATGACCTACCGGATGGAGACGCTGGACGTAAAGTCGTTCCTACGCGACTCCATGGATGCCAATGCGCGCTTCGCCGAAGCGCAGGGCGTGGCGCTGATCCCGGATTATTCCGAGGATCCGCCGATACTCATCAAGGCGGACGAAATGCGCCTGATGCAGGTGATGTCCAACATGATCTCGAACGCGGTAAAGTTTTCCCACAAGGGCGGAAACGTCTTTGTCGGTTGTCACGACAAGAACGGCAAGACGACAATCTACGTCCGGGACAACGGTATAGGCATCCCCGAGGGCGCGCAGGACAAGGTTTTTGGAAAGTTCAGCCAGATCGACTCTTCGGATCGCCGGCAGGCTGGCGGCACGGGTCTTGGCATGAACATATCAAAAGAGATTGTCGAGCAATTCAACGGCAGGATCGACTACGTCAGTGAGCTTGGAAAAGGCACGACCTTCTTTGTCGAATTCCCGACGATAGCCAGCACAGAGCGTCATCCGCAACAAGCATGAGGCCGCCTCGTTCAGGGATTTCCTGAACCCGGCGGCGCCTGCATGGTCAGCCATCATTTCATGAGTCTGCGAGATACTTTTCAAAATTCCACCGCAATTGCGATCTATTTGAGGGTCAATCTACAGATATTTCGATTCGTTTCTTTCAGTGACCGCACGAAGAGGAGCCAGAGCAGAATGAGAATATTGGCGGTCGACGATGATCCAAGCATTCTGATGCTTCTCGATCACGCCCTCGGCATGTCCGATCATCATGATGTGACGCTGGCCTTTTCCGCCAGGGAAGCTCTGGACGCGATAGAACGCGATGAGGTGGATTTCGATTGCTTCCTGATCGACATTCAGATGCCCGAAATCGACGGCATTCATCTGACGCAGGTAATACGGCAAACACCGGGATATGAGCGCCATCCGATACTGATGCTGACGGCCATGCACGACAAGTCATATCTGGACAGGGCCTTCAGGGCCGGGGCCACCGACTATGTCAGCAAGCCGTTCGATTTCAGAGAGCTTCAATCCCGTATCTTCGACGCGCAGGGACTGGCCGTCGAAAAGGCGCGGTCGGTCTGCCGGATCGACAGGGCCCGGAACATCAAATGGTCACACGGCGTCGCCGGGGACACCGGGCCGGATCAGGTGATTGATCACGGAGGCGCAGATGGCCTGATTGCATACGGCGAATTCGACAACTACGTGCTGGAACTGGCGCGTCGCCCCCAGTGCAATGCCTCTGTCGTCGCGCTCAAGATCGCCGACCCGACACTGGGACATTCGGAAAGCTCGTTGAGGGAGTTTTCCTCGATGCTGCGCGAGGTCATCATCTGCATCAACGCTTCCTTGCCCAACCTCATGAGCTCCATCTCCTATCGTGGCAACGGGACGGTGCTTTGTGTCATGGACAGATATCTGAACGCGCCGAAGGAAATGATCGAGAGCGAGATCAACGCCCGCTTCCTCGACATCTCGACCGGGGCGAACATCGCAAAACTGCGGGTTTTCTTAGGGGATCCGGTACCCTTAAAGGCAGATTCAGATGCCGGAGTTCTGGAAGTGCTGTGGCAGGCGACAAACAGCGTCGAGAAGAGATTCGTCTCGAAAAAGGAAATCGCCACCATTTCAAAGCGCGTGCTGAACCGAAACCTGCTCTCTGACGAACAGCATCGTCTCGAACGCAAGGCCTACAAGTCGGTCATGAAGGACATCCTCTCGGACATGAATGACGATCACTGGATCCGAAAACTCTACAACAGGGCCAGCCGCTGAAACAGGTGCCTCACAACCCCATGGCGCGGTAACTTGCTGCCACCTTGGCGATCGAGACCAGATAGGCTGCGGTGCGCAGATCGGTCACATCCTGACGGCTGTGCCAGACCTCGCGCATCGACTGATAGGCCGAGCGCATGGTGTCATCCAGTCCCGAACGCACCAGTTCCAGTTCGCCCGCGCCGCGCAGGTATTTCTGCTTGAACCCCGGTGACAGCTCCCATGCGTCGCCGATGCCGCGGTTGAGGCGTTCCAGTTCGGTCACGATCAGATGATGCCGCGCCTCTTCCTGACGCCGCCCGATCCGGCCGAACCGGATATGGCTGAGGTTCTTGACCCACTCGAAATAGGACACGGTCACACCGCCGGCGTTGGCATACATGTCCGGGATGATCACGGTTCCCTTGTTGCGCAGGATATCGTCGGCACCCGCCGTCACAGGCCCGTTCGCGGCCTCAATGATCAGCGGCGCCTTGATCCGCTTGGCGTTCGATAGGTTGATCACCCCCTCCATCGCCGCCGGGACAAGGATGTCGCAGCTTGCCTCGAGCACATCCGCGCCCTTGGCATGGTGGGTGGCGTCGGGATAACCCTTGATGCCGTCATGTTTCACCATCCAGTCGCGCACTGATTCGACATTCAGCCCCTTGTCGTTGAACAGCGCCCCGTCGCGTTCTATGATCCCGGTGATGATCGCGCCATCCTCTTCCTGCAGGAACTTGGCGGCGTGATAGCCGACGTTGCCCAGCCCCTGCACGATGACGCGCTTGCCCTCCAGCGTGCCGCTCAGCCCGGCGGCCCTGACATCCTCCGGGTGGCGAAAGAACTCGTGCAGCGCATATTGTACGCCGCGTCCGGTCGCCTCGACCCGGCCCTGGATGCCGCCGCCGTTGATCGGCTTGCCCGTCACGCAGGCCCGGTAGTTGATATCGGTGGTGGCCATGCGTTTGTACTGATCGGCAATCCAGGCCATTTCGCGCTCGCCGGTCCCCATGTCGGGTGCCGGCACGTTCTGCGCCGGATGGATCAGATCGCGCTTGATCAACTCATAGGCAAAGCGCCGCGTGATCTGTTCCAGCTCGTGCTCTTCCCAGGCGCGCGGGTCCACGCATAGCCCGCCCTTTGATCCGCCGAACGGCGCATCGACCAGCGCGCATTTGTAGGTCATCAGCGCCGCCAGGGCCTCGACCTCGTCCTGATTGACGGCGAGCGAATAGCGTATGCCGCCCTTGACCGGCTCCATATGTTCGGAATGAACGCTGCGATAGCCGGTAAAGGTATGGATCTGCCCGCGTAGCCGCACGCCAAACCGCACGGTATAGGTGGCATTGCAGACGCGGATCTTTTCTTCCAGCCCCGGCGACAGCTCCATCAGTGCGGCGGCGCGGTTGAACATCAGATCCACACTCTCGCGAAAACTTGGCTCCTTGGTGGCTGTCATGACCTCTCTCCCCGTCATTATCATGTCTGTCCGAATAGGCCCGGATAATGAAATCATCGTTAAGGCTTGTGGCCGCTTTGTCCAGACCCAGCCGCCTGCGTCCTTGATCCGTCTCTCGGAAACGGGGCGTTCGGGTGCAGATTGTGCCAAGCAGGGAAACATTGGCGGACGGTTGCCTGGAATGTTCCGGGGCGTCCCCTTTTTCTCCGTGTTTTGCTGACACCTCGCCATAATTCTGCCACAGAATTCATGAATTTATCAGCGTGATAGAGTCCGTTCTGCGACGGACAGTATGTGTTGATGAGGTAACGAAATGAATTCGGCTCAAACTCACGGTAAGTGGCCCGTCGCCTTTCAGAAACTTTCCGGCGCTATACGCTACGAGCGCTTCCCCGCGCCGGTGAAGACATTTGCCGGCGAAGACGGCGGGGGCATTCTGCCGCTGACCCTCTTCATGACCGTACTCTTTCTCACCGTGGCCGGTCTGGGCATAGACACGATGCGTCACGAGATGGAACGCACACGCATTCAGGCCGCACTGGACCGCGCGGTGCTGGCGGGCGCGGCAGCCCGCAACAGCGTCGAAGCGCGCAATATCGTCGAGGATTATTTCGACAAGGCCGGCATGGCCAGTTATCTGCACGACGAGGCGGACGATGATATCTCTTCTTCGCTCACGTCCGCAAAGGTGACGGCCAGTGCCAGCAAGACGGTTGACACCTACCTGATGAAACTTTCAGGTGTGGAGACGCTGACCGCCGCCGGAACCTCGACAGCCGAAGTCAACATTCCCAAGCTCGAGGCCATTCTGGTGCTCGACGTTTCCGGCTCGATGGCCCAAAACTCGAAGATGCAGAACCTGCAAGCCGCAGCAAAGGATTTTGTGACGACGATCATGAACTCGTCCGAGACCGGCAATGCGGTCATGTCCATCGTGCCGTTCAGCTTTTCAGTGTCCCCGACCGAGGCTATGTACAATGCTCTCGCGGTGGACGAAAGGCACAAATACTCGACATGCCTGGAGTTCAAGGACAACGATTACACGCATTCGGAGTTGACCAGCGGTGCATCGGCACAAAGTAGCGGCATTCCGGTGAACCAGATGGTCTATACATCGGCTTACGGCAACTTCGATGACCTCAACCGCAGCTGGCGGTCGTGCTACAACGATGAGTATATGCGCATCCTGCCCTACTCCACCAGCATCACAGACCTGCACGCCAAGATCGACGCGCTGCAACCGGATGGCAACACCTCCGGCAACGAGGGCATGAACTGGGGCGCGGCGCTGCTCGACCCGACATTCCGGCAGGTGACCGCGTCGATGATTTCCGTGGGTGCGCTAAGTTCTTCCCTGTCGCACGTCCCCGAGGACTATGGTTCGCCCGATACGTTGAAGGCGATCATCTTCATGGGGGATGGCGAGAATACCACCTCCTATTTCTTTGACAGGAGCAATCCGAAATACCGTGGCAAATTCTCGGATCTGCACGAGATCGTGTTTCAGGATCGCGTGTTCAAATACGCCTACGACATCTACAACGTGGATCGCAGGAAATACGGATCCGACGGCGAGTCGCAATGCAATAAGCCGCGTTGGGAATGCGTATACGAGACAAATGGCGAGGCGGAATCCGTCTATTACCTGCGCAATCCGCTGACCGGAAGCTACTGGAGCATTTCGGAAGAAAAATGGATTACGAGCAGTGAATTTGGCAATCTCGATACTTCGATTGAGGGGTTCATCTCCAAGACGCAGCTCAACTGGGAAATCGCATGGGGTCTGATGTCGCCGAACTACTACGGCAACATCACCGGCGACTGGCGGCCATGGAACGATTACATGGGGTCGGAATACGTCGACGGTGCCAAGAAGAACACGCTGATGCAGAGCGTCTGCAGCGCGACAAAAACCGAGGGTGTTGTTGTCTACTCGATCGGCTTCGAAGTGCCCGAAGGCGGCACCGCAGACACCGAGTTGCGCAAATGCGCCTCGTCACCGGCTCATTACTACCGGGCTGACGGCGCCAACATCAACAATGCGTTCAGCGCAATTGCCGGGAACGTGAAACAGCTGCGGTTGACCCAATGATCCGCCTCCTGAAAAGCCGCCTCGCGCGGTTCAGGCGGGACGAGTCCGGCAGTCCGACGGTCGAGTTTGTGCTGGTCTTCCCGCTCTATCTGGGCCTGATGGCGCTGTCGGTCGAACTGGGTATGGTCACCTTGCGGCACACTCTGCTGGAGCGCGGCCTCGACATGGCCGTGCGCGAAGTGAGGCTTGGTACCGGCAGCGCGCCGTCGCATGACCAGATCAAGGTGCTCGTGTGCGAGAATGCCGTGATGATCTCGAGTTGCGAGAGCAACCTGCGCCTCGAGATGCGCCCAGCCGATATCAGGGTCTTCACCGCGCTGGATGCCACCGTGGACTGCACCGACCGCTCCGAGGAAAGCAAGCCGGTGCGCGAGTTCACTCCCGGCCAGCAGAACCAGTTGATGGTACTGCGCGCCTGCCTGAAATATGACCCCCTGTTTCCGGAGGGCATACTCGGCTCGGCGCTGACCAAGGATGTCAGCGGTCAGGCTGCGATCGTGTCAACCACGGCCTTTGTGCAGGAGCCGACCTGAGATGTTCATGTCTCGCCTCAAATCTCGGCTCTCGCGGTTCCGTGAGGATACCGGCGGCGTTGTAACCGTCGAGATGGTGATCACCATGCCGTTGCTGATCTGGGCTCTGGCGGCGACTTATGATTTTTTCGAGATCCATCGCCACAAGGCGGTTCGGGAAAAGGCCACCTACACCGTGGCCGACATGTTCTCGCGCGAGCAGGCGCCGGTAACCGACAGCTACATGGATGGTGCCCACGACCTGTTCAATTCCATGACCAATGACGATAGTCCTGTTCAGATTCGCGTGACCGTCGTGGTCTATGACGAAGATGAAAACCAATACAGCGTGGTCTGGTCACGCGTTCGCGGCACGGGCGCACTGGCCGCCCTGTCCGACGCCGAAGTGCGCTCCGGCGGTATTCCGCTTCCGAAAATGATCGACGGTCAGCAGATCGTGCTGGTCAGTTCCCTCTCGACCTACAACCCAGCCTTCAATGTCGGTCTGGAAAACAGTATTCGGGTGGAAACCAGCCAGTTCATGAATCTGCGCTTCGCGCCGCAACTGTGTTTCGAGACCACCTGCAGCTAGGCAACGCCCGTCATTTTCGCTGCCCGTCCGCCGCGCGCGCAGTGGCCAGCTCCGACATAAGTTCCGCCATCACCTTGGCTTGGGAACTTGCGGTGACACCGCCCACGCCGACCCGCCGCCCGAGCCGCCACCAGAGCCCCGGCTGCCACGCCTTCGGGGCTTTGCCATGCAGCCGGATCAGAAACCCGTTCGACGGTTTGAAAGCGAACACCCCGCGCTCGATCGCCGCCACATCGGCAAGCGGGGCAATCATCGTTCCGTCGCTGCTGCGCAGGCCCTCGCGCGTCAATTCAAGCTGTCCGCCTGTTGCACGCCACATCCGTTTCGCCAGCCAGAGCAACAGCGCACCCGTACCCAGCATGAAGAACAACCAGCCCGCCGGTGGCAACTGCACCAGCGCCAGATAGACCAGCATCAGCCCCAGCCCCGCCAGCGCCCCCACGCCCAACAGCCGCCGCCCCGTCGAGGCGCGCAGCACCATCAGCACTTCTCCATCCCGCATGCCGTCTCTCCCTTTGGTTCGGCTTTAACCCGGTTGCGCGCGCTTGGCGAGAACGAAGTCAAAAGCGCACAGCCGCCCTTCGCAATTGAACAGGCCGGGGCATTTTCTGCGCCCGGCCAGCGCCTATATATGCTGCGAAGGGAGACGATCATGTCAATCAGACCCGTACTCGAAACCCGCAGGGCGCAGCCGGCCATCGAAGGGGCCGGTGTGCATCTGCACCGCGCCTTCGGCTTTCACGACCCATCGGAGCTTGATCCGTTCCTGCTCTTCGACGATTTCCGCAACGACGACCCGGCGCGCTATACGCAGGGCTTTCCCTGGCATCCGCATCGCGGCATAGAGACCATCACCTATGTCCTCGCCGGAGAGGTGGATCACGGCGACAGCCTGGGCAACAGCGGTCGTCTGGGAGCGGGCGACGTGCAGTGGATGACTGCCGGGTCAGGCATATTGCACCAGGAAATGCCACGCGGCAACCTGCAGGGCCAGATGCACGGGTTTCAGCTCTGGGCCAACCTGCCCGCAGCGCTCAAGATGACCGCACCGCGCTATCAGGACGTGAAGGCGCCCGACATCCCGGAAATCACCGATGATGACGGCACGCGCGTCCGGGTCATCGTGGGCAGTTTCTGGGGCAGGCGCGGGCCGGTCGACGGAATCGCCGCCGATCCGCAATATCTCGACATCTCGGTGCCGCCGGGCGTCAGTAAGACGTTTAAAATAGATACCTACCGGCGCAGCTTTGCCTATGTGTTCGAGGGGGCGGGTGCCTTTGCCTACGCCTCTCGACCCACAGGCGTGCTGCTCGAGAAAGAGATCGCCGGACAAGAGGTCAATATCCGCGACATGTCCGGCAACAGAACGCTGATCCGCTTTGGCACCGGCGACGAAGTAACGGTGCAGGCTGGCCCCGACGGCATCCGCTTTCTGCTGATTTCCGGCGCGCCGATCGAGGAACCTGTCGCATGGCACGGCCCCATCGTGATGAACACGCAGGACGAACTGCGTCAGGCCATGGCCGATCTGCGCAACGGCACGTTCATCAGGCCCGCGCAGTAGGCACCCCTCCCCGGATCAGTCGCGAATGGTCCGGGGAATCAGGCCGCCACCGACTTGCGCACCATTTCCCAATAGATCGCCTCGACCTCCGCCAGGCTGAGCCGCCCCTGCTCGCGGAACCAGGTATTCACCCCTGTCAGCATCGCGATCACCGCCATGCTGGCGATGCGTGGCTCAGATACGGCAAAGACCCCCTCGCGCGCGCCCTGTCGCAGGATCGTCTCCAGCCGCGTCTCGTAATCCCGCCGCAAGCCTTCGATCACCTCGAAATTCTCGGGGCTGAGATTGCGCAACTCCATGTAGGAGACAAAGACCGCATCCGCCCGTCGGGTGTTGAACCGGATATGAAACCGTGTGAACGTCTCCAGCGCCCCAAGCGCGCCGCCGGTGGGGGTCTGTGAATCCCATGCGGCCAGCAAATCCTCCATATGCGTGCGCATCAGATCGTAGAGCAGCGTCTGCTTGTCCGGTGTGTAGTTATAGAGAGCGCCCGCCTGCACCCCCACGGCGCTTGCGATCTGGCGCATCGACACTGCGGCGAAACCATGCCGTGCGAAAAGCGCAAGCGCCGCCTCGCGCACGCGCGGGCCGGTGATATCGGAATGAGAGCCTTGGGTTCTTGCCATGCACATGATTTAACTGAACACACGTTCAAATCAAAGCCCCTGCTTGCTCTTTGCCCTCAAAGAGTGGCAAGACAGCGCCAGACCTGCCTGCACAAGGACCGATCCGCAATGCCGCGCCCCTACCCCCTAGCTCTGGCTGTCGTTGCTCTGGGGCTGATGGCGGGCTGCACCCAGTTTCCCGAACTCGACGCCCAGATCGCTGAACAAGATCGCAACGCCACCTATCCCGATCTCATTCCGGTCGAGGATATCACCAGCGGGATCCCGCCCAAAACGATCACGCCCCAGACCGGCGAGGACCTCGACCTCCGGGCCGAGGCGTTGCGGTCGCGGGCGGACCGGCTCAGGGGCGATGTCATCGACGAAGACACCCGCCGCCGCATGCAAACCGGCATCGACAGCTGAAAAGCAACGCCATTTCCACCCGAGCCGCGTTGCATGCCCCTTCTGAACCCGTTACATCGCGCCTCAACCTTTGCACAGTGACGATCGGAGCGCCCCATGAACTCACCCCTGCGTCTTGGCATTGCCGGATTGGGCACGGTCGGCACCGGCGTCGTCAGGATCATCCGGCAGAAGGCAGACCTTCTGGCCGTTCGCGCAGGCCGTCCGGTCACGATTTCCGCCGTCTCGGCGCGAACGCGCGACAAGGATCGCGGCGTCAGCCTGGCCGATTACGCTTGGGAGGATGACCCGGTGGCACTGGCGCGCCGCACGGATGTGGATGTGTTCGTCGAACTCATGGGCGGCTCCGATGGCCCTGCCAAGGCCGCGACCGAGGCTGCGATTGCCGCAGGCAAGGATGTGGTCACCGCCAACAAGGCGATGCTGGCGCATCACGGTCAGGCGCTGGCGCTCGCCGCCGAAAAGGCCGGGTGCGTGATCCGCTTCGAGGCTGCCGTTGCGGGTGGCATCCCTGTCATCAAGGCCCTGAGCGAGGGGCTGGCGGGCAACGAGATCACCCGAGTGATGGGGGTGATGAACGGCACCTGCAACTATATCCTGACCCGCATGCAGGCGACCGGCCAGGGCTATAACGCATTGTTCGAAGAGGCGGACAAACTGGGCTATCTGGAGGCCGATCCGAATCTTGACGTGGGCGGCATCGACGCCGGTCACAAACTGGCGTTGCTGGCGTCGATCGCCTTTGGCTGTCAGGTCGATTTCGGGGCGGTAGCCCTCGAAGGCATCCAGAACGTGACCATCGAGGATATCCGCCACGCCGCCGACATGGGTTATCGGATCAAGCTGCTTGGCGTGGCGCAAATGACCGGACGCGGGCTGGAGCAGCGCATGTCGCCCTGCCTGGTGCCGGACACCAGCCCGCTGGGGCAACTGGAGGGCGGCACCAACATGGTCGTGCTCGAAGGCGACAGTGTCGAACAGATCGTGCTGCGCGGCCCCGGCGCGGGCATGGGCCCCACCGCAAGCGCCGTGATGGGCGATGTAATGGATATCGCGCGGGGTTTGCGTCTCTCGACTTTTGGTCAGCCCGCGACCAGCCTCAGCCGCTGCAAACCTGCCAGCACCGCCACGCCCGCGCCCTATTACATGCGCATGTCGCTCATCGACAAACCCGGTGCTCTGGCCAAGGTGGCAACCCTGCTGGGCGAGGCCGGGATCTCCATCGACCGGATGCGCCAGTATCGACATGACGCGACGACCGCACCCGTGCTGATCGTCACCCACAAGACCACCCGCGACGCGCTCGACACCGCGCTCACCGGCATCAGCCGTCTGGATGTGCTGGCCGGACATCCCGTCGCGCTGCGGATCGAAACCGTTTGAACCTTGGCCGCACCACCGCCCTTGCCCGGGCGGGATACGGGCGCTAATGCTGTCCGGAGCAGATGAACAAGGACCATCCCATGACTTCTGACATTGCCTTCAATGACCGCCTGCTATCGCTCGGGCTGGCCCGCGTCGCCGAACAGGCCGCCCTGGCCTGCGCCGACCTGATCGGGCGCGGCGATGAGAAAGCCGCCGACCAGGCTGCCGTCAACGCCATGCGCAATCAGCTCAACATGCTGGCGATCCGGGGCGTCGTGGTCATCGGCGAGGGTGAACGCGACGAGGCGCCAATGCTCTATATCGGCGAAGAGGTCGGCACCGGTGACGGACCGGGCGTCGATATCGCGCTTGATCCTCTGGAGGGCACGACGCTGACGGCCAAGGCCATGCCCAACGCGCTGACGGTGATCGCCATGGCGCCGCGCGGCACGCTGCTTCACGCCCCCGACACCTATATGGACAAGCTCGCGATTGGACCGGGCTACGCGCCGGACGTGGTGTCGCTTGCCATGTCGCCCCGTGAACGGGTCGAGGCGCTGGCAGCGGCACGCGGCTGTCGCCCGTCCGAGATCACCGTCTGCGTGCTGGAACGCCCCCGCCATCAGGAAATGATCGCCGAACTGCGCGAAACCGGCGCGGCGGTGTTCCTGATCACCGATGGTGACGTCGCGGGCGTGATCCACTGCGCCGAATCCGAGCGCACGGGCATCGACATGTATATGGGCACCGGCGGTGCCCCCGAGGGCGTGCTCGCCTCGGCCGCGCTCAAATGCATGGGCGGGCAGATGTGGGGCCGCCTCGTGTTCCGGAACGACGATGAACGCGCCCGCGCCGCCAAGGCAGGGATCACCGATTTCGACCGGATCTATTCGCGCGACGAAATGGTTACGGCGGATGTGATCTTTGCCGCCACCGGCGTGACTGACGGCTCGATCCTCAGGGGCGTCCATCGCCGACCGGGCTATGTCGAGACCGAGACCCTGCTGATGCGCTCGCGCACCGGATCGCTGCGCCGGATGGTCTATCGCACGCCGATGGCGTGACCGACGCGACAACAGGCGGGGGCTCTGCCCCCGCACCCCCGAGGTATTTGGAGCCAGATGAATGAGGGGATGCGGCTGGTGACGGCCTTTCTAGGCGTTGAACATTCGCTCTCCGGGCGGCGCTGGACTGGCCCGGATGCGGAGACCGACCGGCAGGCCGAGGCGATGGCGCAGGCCACCGCCCTGCCCCGGCCGCTCTGTCAGACGCTCGCACGGCTGGGTGTGGCGGCAAACGGGGCCGAGGCCTATCTGACCCCCGCCCTGCGCGACCTTCTGCCCGACCCGCACAGCCTGCGCGACATGCAGGCCGCCGCCGCGCGGTTCCTGCGCGCGGTCGAGCGGCGCGAGCGGATCGCGATCTTTGCCGATTACGACGTCGATGGCGGCACTTCCGCCGCCCTGCTGATCGACTGGCTGCGGCAGATGGGGCAGCCCGCGCCCACATTGTATGTCCCTGACCGCATCGACGAGGGCTATGGCCCCAACGTGCCCGCCATGCGCGATCTGGCAAAGGCGCATGACCTGATTCTCTGCGTCGACTGCGGCACGCTCAGCCACGATGCGATTGCTGCCGTCGAGGGGGCCGATGTGGTCATCCTCGATCACCACCTGGGGGCCGAGACCCTGCCACCCGCCCTTGCCGTGGTCAATCCCAACCGACAGGACGAGAGCGGCGATCTGGCCCATCTGTGTGCCGCAGCGGTGGTGTTCCTGATGCTGGTCGAGGCGGGGCGTCAACTGCGCAGCGCGGGGCGGCAGGGCCCCGACCTGATGGATCTGCTCGATCTCGTGGCGCTCGCCACCGTCGCGGATGTGGCCCCCCTCATCGGCGTCAACCGGGCCTTTGTGCGGCAGGGGCTGCGCGTGCTGGCCGAACGCGGGCGGCCCGGTCTCGTGGCACTGGCGGATGTGGCGCGCATGGACAGCGCGCCGACCACCTATCACCTCGGCTTTCTGCTCGGTCCGCGCATCAATGCGGGCGGCAGGATCGGCAAGGCCGATCTTGGCGCACGGCTTCTGGCCACGAACGACCCCGCCGAGGCCCGCGCCATGGCCGAGGAGCTTGATCGTCTCAACACCGAACGACGCGAGGTAGAGGCCGCCGTGCGCGCCGCCGCGATGGAGCAGGCCGAGGCGCGCGGTCTCGACGCGCCGCTGGTCTGGGCCGCAGGCGAAGGCTGGCATCCGGGCGTCGTGGGGATCGTCGCCAGCCGCCTCAAGGAGACCACCAACCGCCCGGCCGTCGTGATCGGGCTGGACGGCGACGAAGGCAAGGGATCGGGCCGTTCGGTCTCGGGCATCGACCTTGGCGCCGCCATTCAGCGCCTCGCCGCCGAAGGCCTGCTGATCAGGGGCGGCGGGCACAGGATGGCCGCCGGTCTCACGGTGGCACGCGACCGGCTGGATGCAGCCATGGCGCGCCTCTCGGAACTGCTCGGCAGACAGGGCGCGGGCCGCGGCGGCCCCGCCGACCTGCGCCTCGACGGGATGCTGATGCCCGGCGCCGCCAGCCTCGAACTGGCCGAGCAGATCGAGGCGGCAGGCCCCTTTGGCGCAGGCGCACCCGGCCCGCGATACGTGTTTCCAGACTGCCAGATCAGCTTTGCCAAACAACTGGGCGAGAGCCACCTCAAGCTGCGCTTTGGCGATGGCATGGGGGCGAGCCTCGACGCGATCGGATTCGGGGCATTCGACAGCCCCCTCGGCCCCGCGCTGATGGCCCATGGCGGCGCGCGATTTCACCTTGCCGGACGGCTCGATATCAATATCTGGGGCGGGCGCAGATCGGTGCAGCTGCGGCTCGAGGATGCCGCCCCGGCCTGACCCGGACACCCGCCGAACGGCCCGCCGGATTTCCGCGCCGCAGGCGAAGTTTTTGCAAAATCCCTCTTGCGCCCCCCGCCCGTTTTGCCTAGTTACGCCTCACGCCAAAGCTGGCCCGTTCGTCTATCGGTTAGGACGCCAGGTTTTCAACCTGGAAAGAGGGGTTCGATTCCCCTACGGGCTGCCATGATCCCCTGATATCTCATTGCCGGAAAACGGTTTTAGAACTTGTGCGGCAGGGGTCGCGGCCGACAATCATGCAGTCCTGCGTCGACGTCACGAGAACGCGCCCTATTACTTGGAGGTAAGCAGGGATATAGTCCCTGTCCCAACCCATTACGGCGCGTCCCGGCCCCACACCGTCGATACCAGAACGACAGGAAAGCAGAATGTCCGCCACCAGATCCCCCGATCCCACAGCCTCAGAGACCAGCGCCGCGGCCATCATCGTCAGCCACGGCCAGCCCTCGGATCCCGATCCGGCCGAGGTTGATCTGGCGGAGTTTGCGGCCATGGTGGCGAATGCCCTGCCCGGCTGGCATGTGGGCTCGGCGACGCTCGCCCGCGAGGGGGCGCTGGATGCGGCACTGACGGCGGCGGGGCCTGCGCCGCTGATCTATCCGCTCTTCATGACGCAGGGCTGGTTCACCGGCGACAACCTGAAGGGGCGTGTTTCGACCACGCCCGGCGCGCGGGTTCTGGCCCCGCTGGGCGTGTCGCCCGACCTGCCCGTGCTGGCCGCAGATCACCTGCGCGCCGTGCTGGCGCGCGCGGGCTGGCAGGCCGGCGAGACGCGGCTTTTCATTGCCGGGCACGGGTCGGGGCGCAGCCCCAATTCGGCCCGCGACACCCGCGCCTTTGCGGATGCGCTGGCGCGGCTTCTGCCCTTTCGCGAACTGCGCGTCGGCTTTGTCGAGGAACCGCCCTACCTGGCCGATCAGGCGTTTGATCTGGGCGAGAAATCCATCTGCCTGCCGTTCTTTGCGGCCAAAGGCGGCCATGTGATCGACGACATACCGGATGCGCTGAACCTGGCCGGATTTCAGGGCGTGCGGCTCGATCCCATCGGCTGTGTGCCGGGGGTTGCCGCGCTGGTCGCGCGCGCACTCAGACAGGCAAGAACGCCCGCGTGAAGGGGGCGCGGAACCACCGTCTCGCCGGCAAAGAAAGGGGGGGCACGAGGCCCCCCAAGTATCACGGATCAGGAGAAGTTTTGACTGCCCGATTGTTTTTGCCTGCATCCCGATCCGCGTTCAGGGCGAGCGCACCCGCCCAGGAACTGTTTAACCCTCAACTACACCCGCTCGTCGCCCCGCAGGTGTTGCACTTCATGCAGGTGCCGTTGCGCACCAGCGTGTAGTTGCCGCATTCGCCGCAGGCCTCGCCCTCGTAACCCTGCAGGCGCGCCTTGGTGCGGGCGTCGATGCTGGCGGTGGCCATGGCGGTGGTGCTCGACATCGCCGCCGTCACCGTGGCGCCTGCGGTTTCCGGCACCAGCGTGGCCAGCATGCTCACCGGGTCGAGCCCGTCGCCGCTGGCGCGCGCCATGGTCTGTCCGCCCTGAAACACCACCAGTTCCTGCGGCAGACGCTTGCGCAGATAGCCGGTCGAGCTGATCTGCTTGAGCACCTCCAGGGATTTTGTCGCAGCTTCGCCCGACATCTCCTTGATATTGCTTACACCTTCCTCTTCGCCTCGACCGATATCGTCAAAGCTGGCCCCGAGGGGTTTGACATGCGCCAGATCGGTGCGGTCGAGATAGCTCACCGCCAGTTCGCGGAAGATGTAATCCAGGATCGAGGTGGCCGACTTGATGCTGTCATTGCCCTGCACCATCCCCGCCGGCTCGAACTTGGTAAAGGTGAAGGCGTCGACGAATTCCTCCAGCGGCACGCCGTATTGCAGGCCCACGGAAACGGCGATGGCAAAGTTGTTCATCATCGCGCGGAACCCGGCACCTTCCTTGTGCATGTCGATGAAGATTTCGCCCAACTGGCCATCCTCGTACTCGCCGGTGCGCAGATAGACCTTGTGACCGCCCACGATCGCCTTTTGCGTATAGCCCTTGCGCCGCTCGGGCAGCTTTTCGCGGTGCGATTTCTGGATTTCCTTGATGATCACCTTTTCCACGATCTTTTCGGCCAGCACCTGCGCCTTTTGCTGCGGCGTGCCGGATTCGAGGATCTCGGCGGCCTCATCGTCATCCTCGACCAGGCTTGCCGCCAGCGGCTGGCTGAGCTTGGATCCATCACGATAGAGCGCGTTGGCCTTGATGCCCAGCGACCACGACAGCTCATACGCCTTCTGGCAATCCTCGATGGTGGCGTCGTTGGGCATGTTGATCGTCTTGGAGATCGCACCCGAGATGAACGACTGCGCCGCCGCCATCATGTGAATATGGCTTGCCACGCTGAGATAGCGCTTGCCCGTCTTGCCGCAGGGATTGGCGCAATCGAAGATGTGGTAATGCGCCGGGTCGAGATGCGGCGCGCCCTCCAGCGTCATGGTGCCGCAAACGTGGTCATTGGCGGCCTCGATATCGCGCCGGGAATACCCCAGATGCGCAAGCAGGTCGAAAGCAGGATCGTTGAGCTTTTCCGCCGGAATGCCCAGCACCTGCGTGCAGAATTCCGTACCCAGCGTCCACTGGTTGAACACGAACCGGATATCGAAGGCGGAACCCAGGGCCGCGTCGATTCTGGCCAGTTCGTTGACGCCAAAGCCATGCCCGATGAGCGAGGTCGGATTGATCCCCGGCGCATTGCCGATGCTGCCATGACCCACGGCGTAGGACACGATTTCCTCGATCTGGGCGGAACCGTAGCCCAGCTTTTCCAGCGCCGCCGGAACCGAGTGGTTGATGATCTTGAAATAGCCGCCACCCGCCAGTTTCTTGAACTTGACCAGCGCAAAATCCGGCTCGATCCCGGTCGTGTCGCAATCCATCACCAGACCGATGGTGCCGGTGGGCGCGATGACCGATGTCTGCGCATTGCGATAGCCATGCTTCTCGCCCAGCTTGAGCGCCTCGTCCCAGCTCGCCATCGCCAGATCGACAAGCCGCGCATCGGGGCAATTCCTGTGATCGAGCGGAACGGGCCGGGTCGCCAGCCCCTCGTAACCTTCGGTCGCGCCATAGGCGGCGTTGCGATGATTGCGGATCACCCGCAGCATGTGCCTTGCGTTGCGCTCGTAGCCCGCAAAGGCCCCCAATTCGCCCGCCATCTCGGCGCTGGTGGCATAGGCCACGCCCGTCATGATCGCCGTGAGCGCACCGCAAAGCGCCCGGCCCTCATCGCTGTCATAGCCCAGCCCCATGTTCATCAGGAGGCCACCGATATTGGCATAACCCAGACCGAGTGTGCGGAATTCGTAACTGCGCAGCGCGATTTCCCTTGATGGGAATTGCGCCATCAGGACCGAGATTTCCAGCGTCACGGTCCACAGCCGGGTGGCGTGCATATAGGCTTCCGCGTCGAATTGCCCGTCGGTGTAGAACTTGAGCAGGTTCATCGAGGCGAGGTTGCAGGCCGTGTCGTCGAGGAACATGTATTCCGAACAGGGGTTGGAGCCCCTGATCTCGCCATCCTCGGGGCAGGTGTGCCAGGCGTTGACGGTGTCGTGATACTGGATACCGGGATCGGCACAGGCCCATGCGGCGTGACCCACATCCTCCCACAGATCACGCGCCTTGATCGTCTTGGCGACCGAGCCGTCAACGCGGTTGATCAGTGCCCAGTCCTCGTCATTCTCGACGGCCTTGAGAAAGGCGTCGGTGACACGGATCGAATTGTTGGAATTCTGGCCCGAGACACTTGCATAGGCCTCCGAGTCCCAGTCGGTGTCATAGGTCGGGAATTCGATGCTGTCATAGCCCTGTTTGGCGTAGTCCAGCACGCGCTTGACGTAGGTTTCCGGGATCTGCACCTGCTTGGCGCCGCGAATGGCGGATTTGAGCTGCTCATTCTTCTTGGGGTCAACCGCGTCCTCGCTGCTGCCATCCCATGCCCGGATCGCGGCAAAGATCTCGTTCAGCTTCTGCTCGTGCATCTTGGAGCCCGCGACGATGCTGGCAACCTTCTGCTCTTCCTTGACCTTCCAGTTGATGAATTCCTGGATATCGGGGTGGTCGGCATCACAGATCACCATCTTGGCGGCGCGCCGCGTGGTGCCGCCCGACTTGATTGCACCCGCCGCGCGATCACCGATCTTGAGAAAGCCCATCAGACCAGAAGACTTGCCCCCGCCCGACAGCCGCTCGCCAGCGGCGCGCAGGCTGGAGAAATTGGTGCCGGTGCCAGAACCGTATTTGAACAGACGCGCCTCGCGCACCCACAGATCCATGATGCCGCCATCACCCACCAGATCATCCTTTACCGACTGGATGAAGCAGGCATGCGGTTGCGGATGCTCATAGGCAGAGGCGGATTTGGTCAGTTTGCCGGTTTGGAAATCGACATAATAATGGCCCTGGCTGGGGCCGTCGATGCCATAGGCCCAGTGCAGCCCGGTATTGAACCATTGCGGGCTGTTGGGGGCCGCCATCTGGCGCGCCAGCATGAACCGCATTTCGTCGAAATAGGCCTGTGCATCCTCTTCGGTCGAGAAATACCCGCCCTTCCAGCCCCAATAGGTCCAGGCCCCGGCCAGCCGGTCGAAAACCTGCTTGGCCGAGGTCTCGCCACCGGTTCCGGTGTTGTCATCCGCCGGAACGGAACGCCACAGAAATTCCGGCATGCCCTTTTCCCGAACCTTCTTGAGCTTGAGCGGAACGCCCGCCTTGCGGAAATATTTCTGGGCGATCACATCGCTGGCGACCTGGCTCCAGCCTGCGGGCACTTCGACCTCATCGAGACGAAACACCGTCGTGCCATCGGGATTGCGGATCTCGGAACTGGTGGTGACGAATTCCAGCGCGGCATAGGCGTCCTGTCCGGCGGTGGTGAATTTGCGTTCGATCTTCATCTGTTCTGTCCCCGAATAATTCCGATAGGCCCTCGGCCCGGTGAGTCTGACGCCGGTTGATCCGCGAGACACAGTGCGATCCTGTCGCTGACGCAATACGCGCAGCGCGGTCGGTGCCTTTTGGCTATCCGGCATATGTTAGTTGGGTTGCATGTCCCTGCCCGGGCTAACCACTATATCTTGTGGCCTTGCTGCCCGCCTACACAAACTGACGTATATTGGCATCGCGGGTCAATCGAAAATTTACGCATTTCAGAAGAAAAATGGTTTGACTGCATCCGTAACCGCACCCCGCCTTCACGGGCGTGTGATTCATCCACAGGGAGAGCGGGAAGAATGCAGCAGCGCGGCGTCGAAAATAACGTGTTGTTTCAGGCGTGCTTAGCGGATGAACCTGTCAGATCGCTTGAACTCTGCCTTGCCGGTCACACCGATTCTCCTCCCGGCCCGGCTCACCGACCGGGACCGCCCTGACGGGCGCCGCAGGCGGCCTGCTCCTGTCGTGCCGTGCAAGTGAGAACCGTGGTCGGGGCGGCGAGATTCGAACTCACGACCCCCTGTACCCAAAACAGGTGCGCTACCAGACTGCGCTACGCCCCGGACCGTGCGCCTCAATACTGGTGATTTGTCGGATTGAAAAGCCCTAACAGGGCCATGCCGCCCCGTCCTTGGCAAAGGCCGGGTGCTGCAATTGCGTGCCTGCGGTGATTCCCATGCGCCGCGCCAGCCCGCCGTTGATCTCGAGCACGGCAATCGTGTCAGATCCGCCGAAAATCGGGGTCTCGTCATGCGGAATCGCCATGTGATGCACGCTGGTGACGGTGCCGGTCGCGTCAACAAACAGCATGTCGAGCGGAATCAGCGTGTTCTTCATCCAGAAACCCACCTGTCTGGGGGCGGGATAGACAAACAGCATGCCCGCCGTGGTCGGCAGGCTTTCGCGGTGCATCAGTCCGCGCGCCCGCGATTCGGCGCTATCCGCCACTTCGACCGAAAACCGCGCCTGCCCCCAATCCCCGCGCAGCATCACATGATCCGCAACGCATTGCGCATGCGCGACAGAGGCCGCGCAGATTGCCCAGAGCCAGATCAGCGCTAGCCGGAGCCTTTTACCGCCATTTCCCATCCGCAGACCTCGGTTGCCATCCGGCCTCTCTTACCTTCGATCACGCGGATCGCCAAGGCCTCTCCGGGTTGCAGATCGGCAAGGCCCGACCGCCGCAGCACCTCGATATGCACGAACACGTCCTCTTCGCTGCCAAACGTGTTGGCAAAGCCAAAACCCTTGCCCTTGTCGAACCATTTGACGCGCGCAGGCAACAACGGAGCGGCCCGGATCACCTCGGGGTCGATATCATCCAGATCCGCAAGCCCGGAGCTTTCGATGTCATCGGGTGGCTCGACCGAATGTATCACCACGGCCTGCCGGCCACGTTCGGTAACCTGCACATCAAGTTCGACACCTGCGCGATCCGCGACCGAGCTCTGGCCGAAATTACGCAATACATTCGCATGCAGAAGTATGTCAGGCCCGCCCTCATCGGCGATCACAAAACCGAAACCCTTGACCGGGTCAAACCACTTAACGCGCCCTTTTACTCTGCGAGTATCTTCTTCGTTTGTCGTCACAATCGCCCACCTAACAGTCCCCACCCCCAAGACCATGTTAACACTTGCGTCAAATCACTACCCGCTTGCAAGAGCAAAATAGCCATTATTCATAATGCCTTGCATTTCACGTAACGTGAAATTCAGGGGTTGAGGCGTTCGACATTCCATGTTTCATTTCCCGCTTGCCTGCGCCAGACAAATCGGTCGTGCAGGCGAAACGCACCATCAGCCCAGAACTCAATCTCAACAGGGGCGATTCTGAAACCTCCCCAAAAGGATGGGCGCGACGGATTCGGGCCTTTTTGCGCCGTCACCTTCGCCACCTCTGCCATCAGCGCCGCCCGCGAGGACAGCGGCTGCGACTGGCGCGACGCCCAGGCACCCAGGCGGCTACCGAGCGAGCGCGAGGCATAATAGGCATCCGCCGCCGGTCCCTCTTCGCGTGTCACCGCACCGCGAATGCGGAGCTGGCGACGCAGCGATTTCCAGTGCAGCAGCATTGCGGCCCTCGGATTGACGGTCAGTTCCCGACCCTTGGCAGAAGTGTAGTTCGTGTAAAAGACAAAACTGTCCTCGCCTATCTCCTTGAGCAGAACCATGCGCACGTTGGGCAGACCTTCGGCATCGACCGTCGCGAGCGCGGCGGCATTCGGATCGTTGATCTCGGTCCTTTCTGCCTCGGCCAGCCATTCACGCGCTATCTCGAACGGATTGTTGCCCGCAAAAATTCCGTCACGTTCCATTTCGGCGCCGTTCCAGTCTGTCACATTGATCCCGGCGCACAGTTTAGCGTTTCGCCGAAATTTTGACAGAGGGATGTGACGACGAGCAGCCCTTGATGCAATCCTGTCAATCGCCTAAAGGTCAGAAAAACGAAAAATGGCCGGGGGCTGGGAATGTCGAACACTCTGATGGCGGGAAAACGCGGCCTGATCATGGGGCTTGCCAATGACAAGTCGATCGCATGGGGCATCGCCAGGGCCTGTGCGGGCGCAGGCGCCGAACTTGCCTTCAGCTATCAGGGCGAGGCGCTGAAGAAACGGGTCGATCCGCTGGCGGCAGAGCTTGGGTCCAACATCGTGCTGCCTTGCGACGTGGCCGACATGTCCTCGGTCGATCAGCTATTTGCCGATCTGGGCAAACGCTGGGACAGCCTTGATTTCGTGGTCCATGCCATCGGCTTTTCCGACAAGAACGAATTGCGCGGACGTTATGTGGACACCAGCCGCGACAATTTCAGGATGACCATGGATATCTCGGTCTATTCCTTTACCGCCGTGATGCAGCGCGCCGAAAAGATGATGAGCGAGGGCGGCAGCGCGCTGACGCTGACCTATTACGGGGCCGAACAGGTCATGCCGCATTACAACGTGATGGGTGTCGCCAAGGCGGCGCTTGAGGCGAGCGTGAAATACATGGCCGAGGATCTGGGCCGCGACGGCATCCGGGTCAATGCAATCAGCGCCGGGCCGATCAAGACATTGGCCGCCTCCGGCATCGGAGATTTCCGCTATATTCTCAAATGGAACGAGCTGAATTCGCCTCTGCGCCGCAACGTGACCATCGACGATGTGGGCCGCTCGGCGCTCTACCTGCTCAGCGATCTGGGCTCGGGCGTCACCGGCGAGACGCTGCATGTGGACGCCGGCTATCACATCGTGGGCATGAAGGCCGTGGACGCCCCCGACATCGACGCGACCTGAGGGCGGGCGGATGACTGCACTCGACCTTCTGGCGTTCAACGCGATTCTGGCGGCGGCCATCCTCAGCCCCGGCCCCGCGCTGCTGTTCGCGCTGCGCACGGCGCTGGCGGACGGGCGTGGCGCGGGGGTCGCTGCCGGGATGGGCTTGGGTCTTGTGGCGGCGGGCTGGACTCTGGCGGCGCTGCTGGGACTGGAGGCGCTCTTCGTGCTGTTCCCATGGGCCTATGTGACGTTGAAACTGGCGGGAGCGGCTTATCTTCTATACATCGCCTGGCGGATGTGGCGGGCGGCGCACGCACCTCTGGCCGCCGCAACGCGCAGGCCACGCGGGCGCGCATTTCTGGACGGGGCGCTCATCAACCTCGGCAATCCGAAATCGGTGCTGTTCGCCGCGTCGGTTCTGGTCGTGGTCTTTCCCAAGGGGCTGAGCGCCCATGAGATCGCGTTGATCGTCGGGAATCACATGATTGTCGAATGGCTGTTCTACGCGGGTTTTGCCACTCTGCTGAGCGGCGCATCCGCCCGGCGCGCCTATCTCGGCGCGAAACCCTGGATCGACCGGGCGGCGGCATTGTTACTGGGCGCGCTCGGTCTGAAACTCTTGTTGAGCAGGTGAATGACATGACCGACCGTCTGCCTCATGAAAAAGGCTTTCACGTCAGCTGGGATCAGCTGCATCGCGATGCGCGGGCGCTGGCCTGGCGTCTGCAGGGCGAGGCCCCCGAAGACGGCTGGCGTGCGGTCGTCGCGATAACCCGCGGCGGCATGGCACCCGCAATGATCGTGGCGCGAGAACTGGACATCCGCACGGTCGATACGATCAGCGTAAAGTCCTACAACCACCAGACGCAGACCGAACCGCAGGTGATCAAATCTCCCGACATGACGATCGTGGGCGACGGGACCGGCGTGCTGATCGTCGACGATCTGGTGGATACCGGCCGCACGCTGGCGGTGGTGCGCGCGCAGATGCCGCGCGCCCATGTCGCCACCGTCTATGCCAAGCCGATGGGGCGCGCGCAGGTAGACACGTTCATCACCGAGGTCAGCCAGGACACCTGGATTTTCTTTCCGTGGGACATGGCGCTGCAATATGTCGAACCCTATCGGGGCGCGTGACGTGCCCCTCGTGACCCGCACCGCCCAGACCTTTTCTCCGCCCATCACGGAAGCGCGGGGCTGGCTCGACGGGGTGATCCTTCCGCCCGAGCGACCGCTCATCAACGTGAGTCAGGCCGCGCCTGTCGAGGCCCCGCCCGAGGCGCTGCGCCGCGCGGTGGCCGAGGCCGCGCTGCACGAACCGCAGGCTCATCTCTATGGCCCGGTCCTGGGTCTGCCCGAACTGCGCGGGGAAATTGCCGCACAATGGTCCGTGACCTATGGCGGGATCGTCGAGGCGGGCAATGTGGCGATCACCTCCGGCTGCAATCAGGCGTTTTGTGCAGCCCTCACCACACTCTGCACCGAAGGGGATGAAGTCATCCTTCCAACCCCATGGTATTTCAACCATAAAATGTGGCTGGATATGCAGGGGCTGCGTTCCGTCCCGCTGCCCGCCGGGGCGGAATTGCTGCCCGATCCGGCGCAGGCAGAGGCGCTGATCACCCCTCGCACCCGCGCCATCGTACTGGTCACCCCCAACAATCCCGGCGGGGTGGAATATCCCGCCGATCTGACGCGGGCCTTCTACAGTCTGTCGCGGGAGCGTGGTCTGGCGCTGATTCTGGACGAGACCTATCGCGATTTCGATGTGCGCCCCGGCGCGGGGCACGATCTCTTTCACGATCCGGACTGGGACAGAACGCTGATCCAGCTCTATTCCTTTTCCAAGGCTTACCGGCTTACCGGCTGACCGGGCACCGGGTTGGCGCAATGGTGACCTCGCCTGCCCGGCTGACCGAAGTCGAGAAATTCCTCGACACTGTGACGATCTGCCCCAATCAGCTGGGCCAGATCGCCGCGCTCTGGGGAATGCGCAACCTTGGTCAATGGCTGGCCGGGGAACGCGCCGAGATACTCGACCGGCGAGCAGCCATTCACGACAACCTCCCAAAGATCGCGGCGCAGGGCTGGCGCCTGTTGGGCTGCGGGGCCTATTTTGCCTATCTAGCACACCCTTTCGCCATGCCCTCGGATCAACTGGCGCAGCGGCTGGTGCGCGAGGTCGGGATCCTGCTGCTGCCCGGCACGATGTTCCGCCCAGCGGAGGATCCACAGGGCGCGCGAGAGCTGCGCGTGGCCTTTGCCAATCTCGACCGGACGGGGATAGGTCATCTGTTCGACCGACTGTCCGGTCTCAGTTGGCCCCTTGCCCCGGCAGATGTCAGCACGTAGATAGACGGACAGGCAGAATTCGGCGATTTCGGAGGGCGCGAGGATGGCAGCCAAGAGCATGTCCAAAGGGGCAATGTGGATCCTGATGGGACTTCTGATCGTCGGGCTTGCCGGGTTCGGTGCGACCAATCACTCTGGCTCGGTGAGCAGTGTAGGGTCGGTGGGTGATGCCGAGATCGACGTGTCCACCTATGCCAACGCACTTCAGAACGAACTGCGGGCGCTGGCGGCGGAACGCGGCGCTCCGGTCAGCTTTTCCGAGGCGCGCGCGAACGGCATCGACCGTCAGGTTCTGGCGCAACTGGTGTCGCGCGCCGCTCTCGAACATGAGGCCGCGCGGATCGGGATTTCCGTGGGCGACGAGACGCTCCGCGACCAGATCGTCGACATCCCTGGATTTCAGGGGCTGGATGGCCGGTTCGATCCGGACACTTATCGCGCGTCGCTCCGGCATGCGGGGCTCACCGCAACCGAGTTCGAGAACAGCATACGCGCACAGACCGCCAGCACGTTGGTGCATGCAGCGGCGCTCGCGGGCTTGCAGACCCCCGCCACCTATATCGACACGATGATGACCTATCTCGCCGAGCGCCGCAGTGTCAGCTTTGTCGCGCTCGACCGCAACAATCTGACCGCAGGTCTGCCGGTCCCTACCGAAGCGGAACTGCGCGCCTATCACCAGAGCCACCTGCCACAGTTCACCACGCCCGAGGCCAAGAAGATCGCCTATGCCTGGGTCACACCTGCGCTGATAATCGACAAGGTCGAGGTCGACGAGACCGCCCTGCGCGCGGCCTACGCGGCGCGCGAGGCCGAATTCAACCTGCCCGAGCGGCGACTGGTCGAACGGCTGGTCTTTGCCGATGCAGAGGCGGCGGCGCGCGCCAGGGGGCGGATTGATCAGGGCATCATGTTTGAAATGCTGGTCGCGGAGCGTGGGCTTGAACTGAGCGATGTCGACATGGGCGATGTTTCGGCCGCCGATCTGGGCGCCGCCGCCGATCCGGTTTTTGCCGCTGAGCCGGGCGAGGTCGTGGGCCCGGTAGATACCAGCCTCGGGCCGGCGCTCTTTCGGGTCAATGCGGTTCTCGCGGCGCAGGTCACATCCTTCGAGGCCGCCGAGCCGGAATTGCGAAACGTGCTGGCCGCCGACCGCGCGCGGCGTGTGATAGAGGCTCTTGCTGATGAGGCTGACGATCTCCTGGCCGGAGGGGCCACGCTCGAGGATGTGGCGCGTGAAACCGATCTGGAACTGGGCTCGATCGACTGGCATCCCGGCCTGGCCGAGGGTATCGCGGGGTATGATGCGTTCCGCGCTGCCGCCGACGAGGTGACAGAGAACTCATATCCGGGAATCGAGCAGCTGGGGGATGGCGGGATCTTTGCCCTGCGCCTTGATGGCATCGAAGAACCGCGTATCCAGCCGCTCGAGGACGTGCGCGAGGCAGTGCTTGCGGGCTGGCGCACCGAGGCCACGGTTGCGGCCCTCAAGGCCCAGATCGCACCACAACTGGAAGAGTTGCGCAGCGGCGCGGATTTTGACGATCTCGGGTTCACCGCTACGCAGGTCAGCGATATAACCCGCCGCGACTATCAGCCGGACGCGCCCCCAGAATTCATCGAAACCGTGTTTGACATGGCATCCGGAGAGGTCCGGATCATCGAGGGCGCGGGACGCATCCATATCCTGCGGCTGGAATCGGTAGAGCCGCCCGCCGAAGATGACGAGGATCTGGACCGCCTGCGCGCTGCACTTCGAAATCAGGTGGCCGCTGATCTGGGTCAGGACATGTTTCAACTGTTGGCCGAGGATATTCAGGCACGGGCAGGAGTGACGCTTGACCAGACGACGCTCAATGCCGTGCATGCCAATTTTCACTGAGGACGGCATCGCGTGGATCTGACCCCCTCGTTCGCAGAGTTCGCCCGCGCCTACGAGGCAGGGCAGAATCAGGTCGTGCATGCGCGGCTTGCCGCCGATCTCGATACGCCCGTTTCGCTGATGCTCAAGCTCACGGGCGCCGCGCGCGACGCCTTCATGCTCGAATCGGTCACTGGCGGCGAGGTGCGCGGTCGCTATTCGATCATCGGGATGAAGCCCGATCTGATCTGGCAATGTCATGGAACATCAAGCCGGATCAACCGGCAGGCGCGATTCGATCCTGATGCCTTCGAGGATCAGACGGGCGATCCCCTCGGCACGCTGCGTGCCCTGATCGCCGAGAGCCGGATTGATCTGCCCGAGGATCTGCCGGCCGCGAGTGCGGGACTGTTCGGCTATCTTGGTTATGACATGATCCGCCTTGTCGAGCATCTGCCCGATGTGCCGCCCGACACGCTGGACCTGCCCGATGCAGTGATGCTGCGCCCCTCGGTGATTGCGGTGCTGGACGGGGTCAAGGGCGAAGTGACGGTGGTTGCCCCGGCCTGGGTCAGCTCCGGTCAATCGGCACGCGCCGCCTATGCACAGGCCGCAGAGCGGGTAATGGATGCGGTGCGCGATCTCGAACGCGCGCTGCCGCAGGCCAGTCGCAATCTGGGCGAGGCGCATGAGGATGCGCCCCCGGTGTCGAACTTTACACCGGAGGCCTACAAGGCCGCCGTGGAAAGGGCCAAGGAGTATATCCGCGCGGGCGACATCTTTCAGGTCGTCCCGTCGCAGCGCTGGACGCAACCGTTTCGCCAGCCACCCTTCGCGCTCTACCGCAGTCTGCGGCGCACCAACCCCTCACCTTTCATGTTCTATTTCAATTTCGGCGGGTTTCAGGTGGTGGGCGCCTCGCCCGAAATCCTGGTCCGGGTCTTTGGCCGCGAAGTGACGATCCGCCCGATCGCGGGCACCCGCCCGCGCGGCGCGACACCCGCCGAGGACCGCGCGCTCGAGGCCGATCTGCTGGCCGACAAGAAGGAACTGGCCGAGCATCTGATGCTGCTCGATCTGGGGCGCAATGATGCTGGCCGGGTCAGCAGGATCGGCACCGTGCGCCCGACCGAGGAATTCATCATCGAGCGCTACAGCCATGTCATGCACATCGTCAGCAATGTGGTGGGCGAACTGGCAGAGGATCAGGACGCGCTCTCGGCCCTGTTGGCGGGCCTGCCCGCCGGCACCGTGTCCGGCGCGCCCAAGGTGCGGGCAATGCAGATCATCGACGAACTGGAGCCGGAAAAGCGCGGCATATACGGCGGCGGCGTCGGCTATTTCAGCTCTGGCGGCGACATGGATGTCTGCATCGCGCTGCGCACCGCGGTCGTGAAGGACGAGAAACTATACATTCAGGCCGGCGGCGGCGTGGTCTATGACAGCGACCCCGAGGCAGAATACATGGAAACCGTCCACAAATCCAACGCCATACGCCGCGCGGCGGCGGATGCGGCACGGTTCGGCGGGGATGGAAACGGCTGATCCCGCGTGACACGGCCGACGATTGCGCCCCTGGCCACCTCAACGACAACGAAACCCCCTGGCAAGGCTTGCGGCAGCGCGCGCGCTCGGGCAAGAGGGTGCATGGCCCGCCTCATCCTGTTCAACAAACCCTATGACGTGCTGTCGCAATTCACCGATCGCGGCAGCACCGGGAACCCGCGCGCCACGCTCTCGGACTTCATCGACGTGCCGCGCGTCTACCCCGCCGGGCGGCTGGATCGCGACAGCGAGGGGCTGCTTCTGCTGACCGATGACGGACGGATGCAGGCGCGCATCGCCAATCCCCGTTTCAGAACCGAAAAGACCTATCTGGTCCAGGTCGAGGGACTGCCCGACGCAACCGCGCTCGCCGCTCTCAACCAAGGTGTCACGCTCAACGACGGCCCCACGCTTCCCGCGCGCGTGACGCGGATCGACCCGCCTGCGCTCTGGCCTCGCAATCCACCGGTGCGCTTTCGCAAATCGGTACCCGATTGCTGGCTGCAAATCACCATATCCGAGGGTCGTAACCGACAGGTGCGCCGGATGACGGCCCATGTGGGCCATCCTACCCTGCGGCTCATTCGCTGGCGGATCGGCGATTGGTCACTCGATGGCCTCGCCCCCGGAACGTGGCGCGATGCCTGACTGCCCTATTGCGCAGTCAGAACAGCCGAGACCGGGGCCAGGGCGACGCTCGCGGCGCGGTCCTGCAACCCCCAGACCAGCAGCGCGCTGATCGTCTCGTCCCGCAGGCGACCCAGCATGATCACGCCCTCGGCCTGCTGGTTCGCCTTCATCGCCGCCTGATCCAGAAAGCGGCGGATCGCGGCGGCATTCTGTCCCTGCCCGTCGAAATCGCGGAACAGCGTGGCCGAGGGCACGCCCTCGCGCGCAATCAGTTTCTGCACGGTGCCCAGACCGTTGGGATGCATCACAAGACCGTGCCCGCTCTCCAGCAGAATCGGGGCCAGTTGCGCGCTCGCCTCGCGGCTCGATTGCAGCCCGGTGCCGGTTCCTTCCAGCACCGCCACCGCCTGCGGCACCCGGCCCAGCCAGGTCTGCATCGCCACCTCGGCATCCATCGCACTCGCCCCTTCGGGCAGATCTGTCATGGCCAGCACCTCGAACCCGGCGGCGCGATACCGCTCCGCAGCAGCGCCCGCCCCGTCCCAGTTCACATCCACGGCGAAACTCACCGGATAGGGAAAGCCCTGCAGCGCATCAGGATCAATGCTGCCAGAGCCGTCATCCATCAGAATGATCGCCATCAGCGGCTTGCCCTGCGGATTTTCGAAAGGCTCCGCATTGCGTCCGAGCGCCCCCTGCGGCGCATCGGCAGAAGCGTCCCGCTCAGGCGTTTCCGGCGTCTGCGGCGCATCGGTGATGGCAGGCAGTCGGTCGGTGGTCACACCCTCGGCGCGGTTGTCGATCACCCCGGTCGTCGCAAGCGACTGCGCGGGCGTCCCGGTGCTGTCGGCCTCGGACTCCCCGATGCTGCCTTCGTCGGGCACTACGACCTCAGCCACGGCGGGGTCGGATGCCGAGGCGCCAGGCATCAGCGAGGGGGCGGGTTCCTCGACCGGAAAGACGGGAACCGCCTGCTCTTCGGGTTCCGCGCCGGGCATGGTGCCTGCCTCTTCGGATTCGGTGGCGGGGATCCTTGCCACATCGCCGGACACGTCCGGCACCCCCTCGGTGGCCGGAACGACCGGAGCCGCGGCCTGCGGACTGGGCAGAACCGGGTTTTCGGTCAAAACTGCGATTCCAGAGCCCGGCTCGCCTGACGATGTGGGCTGCGCCAGTTCCTCGGCCGCACCGGTCTCGGGCTGGATCGCGGGCGTGGTATCGGTTCCGCTCAGCGCCGCCAGATCATCCGGCGCGGGGGTTGCGACCTGCGGCCTGTCCGCGATCGTCGGCCCCTCCTGCAACGCAGGCAGCGCGGCTTCGGCATCCTCGCGCCGCAGATCGAATTCGGAACCGGGCGTTATTTCGACGCTTGCGGCCTCTGGCGACCCACCGGATCGCGTCTTGCCCGGTGCGCCGATCAGCACCGAGAGTCCACCCAGCACCAGCCCCGAGACCAGCGTTCCCGTGATCAGCCCTGCCAGAACTCCGCGTGCCACTGCCTTTGCCCTCGTATCTGCCTGTTTTGCCTCATAACGGCCTTGCGCCCCTTGACGGTGCCGCGCAAGCCTGAGCAAGTATACCGCGACCGGGGCCTTGGCCTCCAGCCCCCTTTGCACGAGGACAGGCAAGAATGCTGCTCTTGATCGATAACTACGACAGTTTCACCTATAATCTGGTGCATTACGTGGGTGAACTGGGGGCGCAAACGCGCGTGATGCGCAACGATGCGCTCAATGTGCAGGAGGCGATGGCGCTGCACCCCGCCGGTATCCTGCTGTCACCCGGTCCCTGCGATCCCGATCAGGCGGGAATCTGCCTGCCGCTCACTCTTGCCGCCGCCGAAGCGGGGATTCCGCTGCTTGGCGTGTGTCTCGGGCATCAGACCGTCGGTCAGGCCTTTGGTGGCCGGGTGATCCGTCACTCCGAGATCGTCCATGGCAAGATGGGCCAGATCCAGCATACCGGCCAGGGCGTCTTTGCCGGGCTGCCCTCGCCCTTCGAGGCGACGCGCTATCACTCGCTGGTGGTCGAACGCGACAGCCTGCCCGACTGCCTGGAGATCACCGCCACGCTGGAGGACGGCACCATCATGGGCCTGCAACACCGCGACCTGCCGATCCACGGCGTGCAGTTCCACCCCGAATCGATTGCCTCGCAACACGGGCATGCGCTCCTGAAGAATTTTCTCGATACCATGAAGGTTCCGGCATGAGCGACGGGATCAAATCCCTGATCGGCGCCGCCGCCGACCGCCCGCTGACGCGGGACGAGGCCGAGGCGGCGTTCCAGATCCTGTTCGAGGGCGAGGCCACCCCGGCGCAGACCGGCGGCTTTCTCATGGCGCTGCGCACACGGGGCGAGACGGTCGACGAATACGCCGCCGCCGCCGCCGTCATGCGGTCGAAATGCCACAAGGTGCGCGCGCCCGCAGGTGCGATGGATATCGTCGGCACCGGCGGCGACGGCAAGGGCACGCTCAACATTTCGACCGCCACCGCCTTTGTGGTGGCAGGCGCCGGGGTGCCGGTGGCCAAGCATGGCAACCGCAATCTCAGCTCGAAATCCGGTGCCGCGGACGCGCTCACGCAAATGGGCATCAAGGTCATGGTCGGCGTGCCCGTGGTCGAACGCGCGCTTGCCGAGGTGGGCATCGCCTTCATGATGGCGCCGATGCATCATCCGGCGATGGCCCATGTCGGCCCGGTGCGCACCGAACTGGGCACGCGCACGATCTTCAACATCCTCGGACCGCTGACCAATCCGGCGGGGGTCAAACGGCAACTGACCGGCGCCTTCTCGCGCGATCTGATCCGCCCGATGGCCGAGACGCTGGGGCAGCTGGGTTCAGAGCGCGCCTGGCTGGTGCATGGCTCGGACGGCACCGACGAAATGACCATCACCGGCGTGAGCTGGGTTGCCGCGCTGGAAGAGGATGGCAGCATCCGCGAGATCGAACTGCACCCCGAGGATTTCGGCCTGCCGGTGCATCCCTTCGAGGATATCCTGGGCGGCACGCCCGAACATAACGCCGCCGCCCTGCGCGCGCTGCTCGACGGCGCGCCCGGCGCCTATCGCGACGCGGTGCTGCTGAATGCCGCCGCCGCCCTGACCGTGGCGGGCCATGCGGACGATCTGCGCACCGGCGTGGCGCAGGCGGCGGAAAGCATCGACAGCGGCGCCGCGCGCGCCAGGATCGCCGCCTTGGCAACCCTGACAACGGAGGCCATATGACAACCCCAAGCATTCTCGAAAAGATCAAGACCTACAAGCTGGAGGAAATCGCCACGGCGAAGGACGCGCATCCGCTGGCGGAAATCGAGGCGCTGGCCAGGGAGGCCCCCGAGGTGCGCCCTTTCGCGCGTGCCCTGCAACAGGCGGGCAAGACCGGCTATGGCCTCATCGCCGAGATCAAGAAGGCCAGCCCCTCACGGGGTCTCATCCGCGCCGATTTCGATCCCGCAGCCCTGGCCGAGGCCTATGCCGAGGGGGGGGCTACCTGTCTCAGCGTGCTGACCGACACGCCCAGCTTTCAGGGCGCACCGGATTATCTCAGACAGGCGCGCGCCGCCTGCGATCTGCCGGTGCTGCGCAAGGATTTCATGTATGACCCCTATCAGGTGGCCGAGGCCCGCGCCTGGGGGGCCGATTGCATCCTGATCATCATGGCCAGCGTCTCCGACGCGCAGGCCGCGGAACTGGAGGACGCGGCGACCGAATGGGGGATGGACGCGCTGATCGAGGTGCATGACCGTGCCGAACTCGACCGCGCCAGTCTGTTGAAATCCCACATGATCGGAATCAACAACCGTGATCTCAACACGTTCGAGACCTCGCTCGACACCACCCGCAGGCTGTCCAGGCTGGTGCCCGCGGATCGCATGATCGTCTGCGAAAGCGGCCTTGTCACCCCCGATGATCTGGCCGATATGGCGCGCTACGGCGCGCGCGCCTTTCTGATCGGTGAAACGCTGATGCGCGCGGATGACGTGACCGGGGCCACCCGCGCGATCCTTGCCAATCCGCTGACCGCAGGCGGCATGTGATGGCCGGGCTCAGCCATTTCGACGGCAAGGGCGACGCCCATATGGTCGATGTCTCGGACAAGGCCGTGACCGCGCGCGTGGCCGTGGCCGAGGGTCACATCAGGATGGCGCCAGAAACCTTTGATATCATTGCCGAAGGCCGCGCCAAAAAGGGCGACGTTCTGGCCGTGGCGCGACTCGCGGGGATCATGGCGGCCAAGAAGACGCCCGATCTCATTCCGCTCTGCCACCCGCTGCCCGTCACCAGGGTGGCGGTCGAATTGACGCTTGACGCGGACCTGCCCGGCGTGCGTATCGAGGCCACGGTCAAGACCACCGGCCAGACCGGAGTGGAAATGGAGGCGCTGACCGCCGCCTCGGTGGCGGCGCTGACCGTCTATGACATGGCCAAGGCGGTGGACAAGGCAATGGAAATCGGCGGCATCCGCGTCATCCTCAAGGATGGCGGCAAATCCGGGCGGTACGAGGCGAAATGATCACCGTTGACGAGGCGCTGGAGCGGCTTTTCGCGCTGGTGAAGCCACTCGATACCGAAGAGGTGCCACTGATTGACGCCGCTGGCCGTGTGCTGGCACGCGATGTGACCGCCATGCGCGATCAGCCGCCCTTCGCCGCCTCGGCGATGGATGGCTACGCGGTTCGCGGTGCCGAGGTGGCGCCGGGCGCCATATTCGCCGTGATCGGCGAGGCGGCGGCAGGCCATGCCTATGACGGCGCAGTCGACCCCGGTCAGACAGTGCGAATTTTCACCGGCGCGCCACTGCCCAAAGGTGCCGACCGCGTGATCATCCAGGAAGATGTGGCGCGCGAGGGCGACCGCATCACCCTGGGCCAGAGTCCTGAAAGCAACGATAACGTCCGCCCCGCTGGCTGCGATTTTCGCAAGGGGCAGACGATGACCGCACCCCGCCGCCTGCGCCCGGCCGATATCGCGCTGCTGGCGTCGATGAACATTCCTTTCGTGCCGGTGCGCCGCAAACCGCAGGTGGCGCTGATCTCGACCGGCGACGAACTGGTCATGCCGGGCGAGACACCGGGGCCGGATCAGATCATCGCCTCCAACACCTTTGGCCTCAAGGCGCTGCTCGAAGACCATGGCGCGCGGGCGCGCGTCCTGCCCATCGCGCGCGATACCATCCGCTCTCTGGAAACCGCTTTTGACCTCGCGCAGGGGGCCGATCTCATCGTGACCATCGGCGGCGCCTCGGTCGGCGATCACGATCTGGTGGGCCGCGTGGCCGGCGATCTGGGAATGGACCGCGCCTTCTACACGGTGGCCATGCGCCCCGGCAAGCCGCTGATGGCGGGACGCATGGGCGATGCGGCGATGATCGGCCTGCCGGGCAATCCGGTCTCGGCCATGGTCTGCGGCCATGTTTTCGTGGTCCCGATGATTTCTGCGATGCTTGGTCTGGGTGCCACGCCAGCGCCACGCCACACCGCACGCCTGGCCGCCCCCCTGCCCGCCAACGGCCCGCGCGAGCATTACATGCGCGCTCGGATCACGCCGCGGGGCATCCTCGCCGAGGACCGGCAGGACAGCTCGCTGCTGAGCATTCTCGCCCATGCCGAGGCCCTGCTCGTGCGACCCGTCCGCGATCCGGCGCGCGCGGCGGGCGATCAGGTGGAATATCTGCCGCTCTGAAGCGTTTGCCTCTTTCCAAGCGCGCGCCCGTGGTCTATAGGCCCGGTTTCATGCGGGCCTACAGCCTTGGAGGAGACCCGCGCTAACCTATGGAGAGATAACATGGCTGGAGAAATTCCTGATCTTCAAGCCCAGGAACGCACGGGGACAGGCAAGGGCGCCGCTCGTGCAGCCCGCCGCGAGGGCATGGTTCCGGGGATCGTTTTCGGAGGCGAAAAAGCGCCGCTGCCGATCAACATTCCGTTCAACGCGCTGTTGAAGCGGCTCAGAAAGGGCCGGTTCAAATCGACGCTCTTCAATCTTCAGGTCGAAGGGCACGATGATGTTCGCGTGATCTGCCGTGATGTGCAGCGCGACGTGGTCAAGGATTTGCCGACGCATGTCGATTTCATGCGCCTGCGCCGCACCACCAAGGTGAATCTGTTCATCCATGTCGAGTTCATCAATCACGACGACTGCCCGGCACTTCGCAAGGGCGGCGTCCTGACCGTGGTGCGCAACGAGGTCGAGCTGAACGTGACCGCCGGCGATATCCCCGACCATCTGACGGTGGACCTGTCAAAGGTTCAAAGGATCGGCGATGTGGTGACGATTTCACAGGTCGCCCTGCCCGAAGGCGCTGAACTGGTGATCAAGGACCGCGATTTCGTGATCTGCAACATCTCGGCCCCCTCGGCGCTGAAATCGAGCGGCAGCGAGGACGAAGCCGAAGAAGAAGCCGAAGGCGAAGAGGCCTAAGCCTTTCCTCCTCGCCCGCGATCCTGTATCAGAACGCGGTTTCCGTCGCCGGAAACCGCGTTTTCATTTGCCCCGCACGCGGCGAAATCCCAGGACGCGTCCGCAGGATGGTCCGGGGTCATAGGTCAGCCCGGACTGCGACATGCAATCGACGATGCGCCTGATCACCGTGTCGGGATAGCGACCGGGATGCAGTTCCACGATTACCCTGCGTACGAAGCCGGGCCATGGCGCGTCAAAAAGATGCGCTTCGGCCCCTTCGATATCCACGATCACCACATCCGGGCGACAGGTTTCCAGCAGATCCCCAAGCCCCAGACGCGGCACATCCGCGACCGCCTCGGGCGCGGTGTCCTGATCCGCCAGCCGCGCCGCCCAAAAGGTTCGGGACGTATCGAAACCGATCGGCGCATCTCCGCCCGCCATCCCCGCGACCGCACCGTGCAATAGCGTGACCGCGCCAGCTCCGTTCCGGTCGAGATTGGCACGGATGACCGACAGCATCGCCGGATTGGCCTCGATCGTGGTCACGTTCCCGGCGCCCGTGATGCGCGCGCAGAGGCAGGCGATATAACCGATGCCCGCCCCCAGTTCCAGAACGCGCTGACCGGCGCGCAGGCGCATTCGGACGGCGCGCGCCTCCTGCGCCTCATAGCCGCCCGACGCGAGCTTGGCGGCGATGCGCTCGTCAAGCATCGCATCCGGCACCGAGAGGATCAGCCCGTCAATCTCGTATTCCGCCATCCGGCCCCGCCCCAGGTTGATTCCGCGGGCACAACGCCCTAGACCATCCTCAACAATCACAGGGGCATGGGCAATGCAGCTCTTTGTCGGTCTGGGCAATCCGGGCGCGAAATATGAAAACAACCGGCATAACATCGGGTTCATGGCGGTCGAACGGATCGCGGCGGATCATGGATTCGGCCCCTGGCGTGCGAAATTCCAGGGCCATGTGGCCGAAGGGGCATTGGACGGCGAGAAAGTGATCCTGCTCAAGCCCGCCACGTTCATGAACCTTTCGGGACAGTCGGTGGGCGAGGCGCTCAGGTTCTACAAGCTGACGCCCGGCGATGTCACGGTGTTTCACGACGAACTCGACCTCGCGCCGGGCAGGCTGCGCGTCAAGCAGGGCGGCGGACATGCCGGGCATAACGGGCTGCGCTCGATCCACAGCCATATCGGCGAGGCTTATGGCCGTGTGCGTCTGGGCATTGGCCATCCGGGGCACAAGGACCGGGTGGCGCATTACGTGCTGCAGGATTTCGCCAAGGCGGATGCGGCATGGCTAGATGATCTCATGCGCGGCATCTCCGAAGGTGCGCCCTGGCTCGCGCAGGGCAAGGCGGATAGGTTTCTCAATGCCGTAGCGAACCGGGTAAGCCCGCCGCGTTCGTCCAAGACGCCAGACACCAGCCGCACCCCGGAACCGGAACGCGCACCGCAAAATGACCCCACCCCGTCAGAAGACGCCCGCAGCCCTCTGCAACGCCTGATGGACAAGTTCCGCTGAGGACAGTGCGCCGACCACACAAGCGATACGGCGATCGCCGCAACCCTGGCTGATCGCGTCCCGACCGCTTGCCGCCCGCCGGGACTGCGCTATAGTTCCGAGGCAAGCAGGTCCGCCGGGCCAGAGCCAGCCTTTCCCGATGGATCAGACAGAAGGGCATATAATGACATTCATCGCGATGAACCGCTTTCGGGTAAGACCCGGCCATGAGGCGGATTTCGAACGGATGTGGGCCGAACGCAAAAGCCGCCTTGGCGAAGTGCCGGGTTTTCGTGAATTCCGCTTGCTGCGTGGACCCGAGGGCGAAGGGTATCGCCTCTATTCCAGCCACGTGATCTGGGACAGTCGCAGCGCCTTCGAGGGCTGGACGAAATCCGAACAGTTCCGCGACGCGCATCGCAACGTAGGTCAGCAGACGACGCGCGACGCTCTGATGGGACCACCACAATTCGAGGGATTCGAGACGGTCCTGGAACAAAGCTGATCAAGGCAAGGGAGACCCGGCATGATGCAAAAGGACAGATCGGTCAATGTTATGGGCAATCCGCTGAAGCCCTGTTCGAATGATCCGCTGACCGGGTTCTTCCGTGACGCACATTGCAACACCTGCGCCGAGGATCACGGCAGCCATACGGTTTGCGCGCTGATGACCGCCGAGTTTCTGGCCTATTCGAAATATGTCGGCAACGATCTCAGCACGCCGCGTCCCGAATTCGGCTTTGCCGGTCTGAAACCCGGCGATCAGTGGTGCCTTTGCGCCGCGCGCTTTCTGCAAGCGCATGACGAGGGCTGCGCACCGCAGGTGCGGCTCGAGGCCACGCATGAACGCGCGCTCGAAATCGTGCCGCTCGAGATCCTCAAACAACACGCGCCCGCGTGAGCGCGGCGGATATCCAACCAGACCGCGCCCTTCGCACAGCAGTGAAAACGGCGTCCGATACCTGCCACAAGTGTGGCGGGACGACCCCCGCCCTGCCCTTTACCCGCCGGTATTGATCTCGACGCCCAGATGCTTGGCGACGGCAAAGATGTCCTTGTCGCCACGACCGCACATGTTCATGACCAGCAGGTGATCGGCGGGCAGCGTCGGGGCAATCTTCATCACATGGGCCAGCGCATGGCTCGGCTCCAGCGCCGGGATGATGCCTTCCAGCGCGCAACTGAGCTGAAACGCCTCCAGCGCCTCCTTGTCGGTGATCGAAACATACTTTGCGCGGCCCGTCTCATGCAGCCAGCTGTGTTCAGGGCCGATGCCGGGATAGTCGAGCCCGGCGGAAATCGAATGCCCTTCAAGGATCTGCCCGTCGTCATCCTGCAACAGATAGGTCCGGTTGCCATGCAGCACACCGGGCCGCCCCCCGGTCAGCGAGGCGCAATGCTCCATCCGGTCATCGACGCCATGGCCGCCTGCCTCGACCCCGATGATGTTGACCGAAGGATCGTCGAGAAACGGGTAGAACAGTCCCATCGCGTTCGAACCGCCGCCAATGGCGGCAACCAGCGTATCCGGCAGACGACCCTCGGCGGCCTGCATCTGCTCGCGCGTTTCCTTGCCGATGATCGACTGGAAATCGCGCACCATGGCCGGATAGGGGTGCGGTCCGGCGACAGTGCCGATGCAGTAGAAGGTGTCGCGCACATTCGTGACCCAGTCGCGCAGCGCGTCGTTCATCGCATCCTTGAGCGTGCCACGCCCCGAGGTCACCGGCACCACCTCAGCCCCCAGCAGGCGCATGCGGAACACATTGGGTGCCTGCCGCTCGACATCATGCGCACCCATGTAGACCACGCATTTCAGCCCGAACTTGGCGCAGACCGTGGCGGTGGCCACGCCATGCTGCCCTGCCCCGGTCTCGGCAATGATCCGGTTCTTGCCCATGCGACGCGCCAGGATGATCTGGCCCAGCACATTGTTGATCTTGTGCGCGCCGGTATGATTCAGTTCGTCGCGCTTGAGATAGATCCTCGCCCCGCCCAGATGCCTGGTCATCCGGTCGGCGTAATAGAGCGGCGAGGGACGGCCCACGTAATGGGTCCAGAGATCCTGCATCTCGGCCCAAAACGACTGATCGGTCTTGGCATGCTCATACTGCTCTTCGAGCTCCAGAATGAGCGGCATCAGCGTCTCCGACACGAACCGCCCGCCGAAATCACCAAAGCGGCCCTTTTCGTCAGGTCCGGTCATGAAACTGTTGAAAAGATCGTTGGCCATGTGCTGCGCCCCTTGTTTGTCTCCGCTCGTCCTAGTGCGATGCCGCGCCAAGGGCAAGGGAAAGGCGTTTGCAAACGCCTTTCAACGCGGTTTCGAAACCGCGTGCCAAGCCGCTTGCAAGCGGCTTGGCCAAGGGATTTCGAAATCCCTTGGCCCCGGACCGCGCAGGCGACGAATGGGCTGGCCGTTGCAGAAGACCACGTAGTGTCGCCCGTTCTCGACAGCCTGAAAACCACGCCGTTCGACCGCGCGCAGGAACATCTCGCGCCCCACGAGGCGTTCCACGTCCCGAATCTGGCGTTTGACCACGCCACCGCGCCGTGCCTCGGCGGAGTCGAGGAACTGGGCAAGCCAGATTTCGGGGGTGAGATGGTCGGGGATCCGTGTCATGCGCCGAGCATGCGCATATCCTGGTTAATCGGTGCTTAATCCGCGCGCGTTCACGATAAAGGCGCGGATCAGGGCTGCATCCTTGACGCCCGGGGCGCGTTCGACACCCGAAGAAACATCGAGCTGCCGCGCCCCGGTGCGGGCAATTGCCTCGGCAACATTTCCTGGCGTCAGCCCCCCCGCCAGCAGCCAGGGCAAGGACCAGTCGCGACCGGCGATCAGCCCCCAGTCAAAGGCCAGCGCGTTGCCGCCGGGACGACTGGCCCCCTTGGGCGGCTTGGCGTCGATCAGCAACTGATCGGCCACCTGCGAATAGGCGTCGATCGGCGTCAGATCGGCGGGTTCCGCGATGCCGATCGCCTTCATCACCGGCAGACCATAGCGCGCCTTGATCTCTGCCACCCGCGCGGGCGTCTCATGGCCGTGCAACTGCAACATGTCGAGCGGCACGGTCTCGGTCAGCACATCGAGGGCTGTGTCATCCGCATCGACCGTCAGCGCCACCTTGGCCACACCCGCAGGCACGCCGAGTGCCAGCGCGCGTGCGCGCTCCGGTGTCACATGACGCGGAGAGCCTTCGAAAAACACAAAGCCCACATAGGCCGCGCCCGCCTCCACGGCGGCTGACACATCGGCAGCGGCGGTCAGGCCGCAGATCTTGACGCGAATATCCTGTGGCATGCCCCGATTTAGCTGGCTTCGTCCAGAAGTGCCAGCACCTCGTCCTTGCCCTGGTGCCGCTCGCCCTTGAGCCGCCTGACCTCGGCGCGCAGGCTGGCCAGTTCGCGCGCCTGCCGCGCGGCGGCCGTGCGCTCGCCCGCCTCGCGGATCCATTCCCAGACAAAGCCTACGATCAGTCCCATGAGGATGCCGCCAAAGATGACGATGAACAGCGGCAGATCGTATGTGGGATTGAGCGCCGCAAATCCCGCCATCTCGTCAGGCAGCACCCGCAGCGTCACGACCCCGCGATTGGCCAGGGCAATGAGCACCAGCGCCATGCCGAAAATGGCGATCGAGGCGTAGCGGACATAGCGCATCGGTTACTTTCCGTTCAGGCGGTCGCGCAACAGCTTGCCGGTCTTGAAGAACGGCACGCATTTTTCATCGACCTGCACACTTTCGCCGGTGCGCGGATTGCGCCCGATGCGCGCATCGCGCTTCTTGACCGAAAACGCGCCGAAACCGCGCAACTCGACCCGGTTGCCACTGGCAAGCGCATCCGAGATTTCATTGAAGATCGTGTTGACGATACGCTCGACATCGCGCTGGTAGAGATGCGGGTTCTCGTCGGCGATTTTCTGGATCAGTTCCGATCGGATCATCGGTGGTCTCTCCCCCGGCCTTATTGTTTGATCGTCAGTGGCAGTTTTGGGGACTATAGCCAGATTGCCGCAAAACCCAAACAGAAAGCCGGGCCAAGGGGCGGAAATCCCTGCAATATTTTGCCCAAAGACGCGGCTTGACCGCGTCATGCGTCAGGTTGCGGCGCTGCGCGGGACGCGACGCGCCGATGCTGCGTCGCAGCGTCCCCGATGATTCGGATCGGCAGAGAGACGCCCGCACCGGCACGGTGGAGATGGACATTTCCGCAGGGCCGCCGCATGGTCCGCCCTGTCAAGAGGAGACAGACATGGCAGCGCGGCAGATCATCATCGACACCGATCCCGGCCAGGACGATGCGGTGGCGATTCTGATGGCGCTGGCATGTCCCGACATGTTCGAGGTGCTGGGCATCACCTGCGTGGCGGGCAACGTGCCGCTCGATCTGACGACCAGAAACGCGCGTGTGATCTGTGAACTGGCGGGCCGGGATGACATGCCGGTCTTCGCCGGCTGTGACCGCCCGATGGGGCGCGATCTGGTGACGGCGGAACATGTCCACGGGCGCTCTGGTCTCGACGGGCCGCACCTGCCCGAGCCGACGATGCCGCTGCAATCCACGCATGCGGTCGATTTCATCGTCGACACCCTGCGCGCGCGGGCGCCGGGCACGGTGACGCTGGTGCCCATCGGACCGCTGACCAACATTGCCACCGCCTTTCGCAAGGCCCCCGACATCATCGCCCGGCCGCGCGAAATCGTGCTGATGGGCGGGGCGCATTTTGCCCATGGCAATGTCACCCCCACGGCGGAGTTCAACATCCATGTGGACCCGCGGGCGGCGCAAGAGGTGTTCCGCTCTGGTGCGCGCATCGTGATGCTGCCGCTCGATGTGACGCACAAGGCGCTGGTGACACATGCGCGCAACGCCGCCTTTCGCGCGATCGGCACGCCGGTGGGGCGCGCGGTGGCCGACCTCACCGGATTTTTCGAACGCTACAATCCGGCACGCCATGGCGGGGACGGCGCGCCGCTGCATGATCCCTGCACGATCGGCTGGCTCCTGCGGCCCGATCTTTTCACCGCCCGCGAGGTGAATGTCGAAATCGAGGTGCAGTCGGAACTGACCATGGGCATGACCGTGGTGGACTGGTGGGGCGTGACCGGGCGGGCCGCCAATGCAACCTTCGTCCACGATATCGACGCTACCGGGTTCTTTGACCTGCTCACCGACAGGCTGGCGCGGCTGTGACCGCCCTCACCCTGGCGCGACCCGGCGATCTGGAGCGACTCTCGGCGCTCGTGGCCGCGTTTCATGCCGAGGCCGGGATCACTCAGGACGAACCGACCCGGCGCGCGGCGCTGTTGCCGGTGCTCGAGGGCAGCCCGCATGCCGCCGCCTATCTGATCGGCCCGCCGCGCGCGCCCATCGGTTATATCGTGATCAGCTTTGGCTGGTCGCTGGAATTCGCGGGGCTGGATGGATTCGTTGACGAATTCTATATCCGCAGAGCCGTGCGTGGGCGTGGCATCGGCACCGAAGTGATGAGCGCCCTTCCCAGGGCATTGGCGGGGGCCGGCCTCAAGGCGCTGCATCTGGAGGTCCGGCGCGACAATCTCAAGACGCGCAGGCTCTATGAGAAACTCGGTTTTGTCGCGCGTGACGAACACAGCCTTTTGACCCGCAGGATGTAGACATTCGCGCAGTTGACCCTAGGTTATCACCATGACAGTCCATATCCCGTTTCAGAATAGCTATGCTCAGCTGCCCGCGCGGTTCTACACACGGCAGAACGCGGTTCCGGTGCGCGCACCCCGGTTGATCCGGTTCAACATGCCCCTCGCCCGCGAGCTTGGCGTGGCCGGTGGCAGTGACCCGGAACTGGCCCGGATATTCGCCGGCAACGAGCCGCCAGAGGGTGCCACCCCGCTGGCGCAGGTCTATGCCGGGCACCAGTTCGGCGGGTTTTCCCCGCAGCTGGGCGACGGGCGCGCATTGTTGCTGGGAGAGGTGCTGGATGCCGCGGGACAGCGCCGTGACATTCAGCTCAAGGGGTCCGGTCCCACGCCCTATAGCCGCATGGGCGACGGGCGCGCATGGCTGGGCCCGGTGCTGCGCGAATACGTGGTCTCCGAGGCGATGCATGCGCTTGGCCTGCCCACCACGCGCGCGCTGGCGGCAGTCGGCACCGGCGAATGGGTCTACCGCGAGGCGGGCGCGCTGCCCGGTGCGGTGCTCACCCGCGTCGCGGCCAGCCATCTGCGCGTCGGCACCTTCCAGTATTTCGCGGCCCGTCGCGATCATGAGGGTCTGCGCGCGCTTTATGACTATACCGTGCAGCGGCATTATCCGCATGTCGAAGGGCCTGCGCATCTCCTGGCCGAGGTGATCCGGCGCCAGGCGCGGCTGGTGGCGGGCTGGCTCTCGGTCGGTTTCATCCACGGGGTGATGAACACCGACAACACCGCGATTTCCGGCGAGACGATTGATTACGGCCCCTGCGCCTTCATGGATGTGTATCATCCGCAGACGGTATTCAGCTCGATTGATGCGCATGGCCGTTATGCCTATGACAATCAGGCGCATGTGATCGTCTGGAACATGGCGCAGTTCGCCACGGCGCTTGTGCCGTTGATGCCCGATCAGGATGAGGCGATCGAGGAATTCACCGCATTGGTTCACGCCATGCCAGATCAGATCGAGGCAGAATGGTGCCGCGCCTTTGGCCGCAAGATCGGGATCGCCGATGCCGGACCGCAGGATGCCGCGATGGTGGGTGATCTCCTGACCCGCATGGCAGATGGGCGGGCGGATTTCACCAACACGTTCCGGGGCCTCGTCGACGGCACCGCGCGCGATCAGTTCCTCGACCGTGCGGCCTTCGACTCTTGGGCCGAGGGCTGGCGCGCACGGCTTGCACATGAAGCGGATCCCGAGGGCGTGATGATCACCGCCAACCCGGCCTTTATCCCGCGCAACCACCGCATAGAGCAGATGATCGGGGCCGCCGTGGCGGGGGATTACACACCCTTCGAGCGACTGCTGACAATCCTGGCCCGGCCCTATGAGGATCAGCCGGAGGCGGCGGATCTCAAACACCCGCCCGAGCCCGCCGAAGTGGTAAGTCAGACCTTCTGCGGCACCTGAATCACTTGCGCCGCAACCGGCGAAACAGGCGTGGATTGCGGCGGATGAATTCGTCGATAACGCCGGTCAGCCCGCCATACGCGCGCCCCTTGAGATAGGCAAAACCCGAGGCCGCCCCCAAGGCAGCACCTATCGTGTTCACGATGAGATCGGTTATCGTGTCCATCAGGCCCGATTTCTGCATGTTCGTCCCGAAGGTCTGGTCCATCGCGAATTCGAAGATTTCCCAAAGCGTGCCGATCGACAGGGCGAATGCAAAGGCAAAGAACGCAATCGCCCAATGCGGCGCGGCATAGCGGTCGCCCTGAAACATCATGAACACCGCGACAAACCCGATCAGACCGAATCCGATGGCCGATCCGCCGTGCATCGCGATATCCCACCACCAGAACCGGTTGTAGAAATCCAGCACCTCGCCCATGAACAGCGTGGCCCCGACAAAGATCACGATGGCGGTCAGGAAACTGGGCGGCACGTCAATCTCGGCCCAGCGGGCGACAAGGATCGGGGCAAATGACAGCGCAAGCGTGGCCAGCGCGATGAAGGCAAGCGACCATTCGCGCTGAATGAGCGCATCGAGCATGATCAATCCGAGCGCGATCCAGATCACACGAGTGAGTAGGGTCTGCTCCGAAAACATGCTGCCTCCTTCTGCCGGGCAATGCTATCAGGGTGTCATGAACCCGTCCACGATCCGGATTGCAAGCTATAACCTGCAGAAATGCGTGGGCCTCGACCTGCGGCGCAGGCCCGAGCGCAGCCTGACCGTGATCGGGCAGCTGGGCGCGCAGGTGGTGGCCCTGCAAGAGGCCGACAGACGACTCGCCCCGCGCCGCGCCGCCCTGCCACACGAGATGGCCGAGGCCGAGGGCTGGCAGGTGGTGGAATTCGGTCAGCCGGGCGGGTCACTCGGCTGGCATGGCAATGCGATGCTGCTCCGCAACGGGCCTCAGGTGATCGAGACCCAGCATATCGAGCTGCCGGGGCTGGAGCCGCGCGGCGCAGTGCGCGCCGACTTGGCAACCGATATCGGGCGGCTGCGTGTCGTCGGGTTGCATCTGGGGTTGGTGCGCCGCTACCGGCTGTTGCAGGTGGCGGCGATCATCCGCGCGCTGCGGCGGCTTGATCCCTGCCCCACCGTGCTGGCGGGCGATTTCAATGACTGGGGCAGCGGTGCCGCGCTCGACGCTACGGCGCAAGGCGTCGAATTCATCGCCACCCGGCCAAGTTTTCCCACCTTTCGCCCGGTGGCGCGGCTGGACCGTCTGGCGATCAGCCCCGATCTGGTGGCGCTCGACGCAGGTGTGCATTTGCAGCGCCCCGCGCGGGTGGCGTCGGATCACTTACCGGTCTGGGCCGATCTGGGGACGCGCCGGGAATAGCCCCGGCGCGATCTTCTGATCAGGCTGCGTGCGACCGCGCGCCGCCACCGGGTCTGCGGCGACGGTTGCCGGGCTTGCCTTGCGGCCGCCCCGGTTCCGAGCCACCACCAAAGCCACCGCCGCCACGACGCCGCGGACCGCCGCGCCCGCCTGACGGCTTGGCCGCCTTGGGATCCGGCAGCACCTCCCACGGGCGGCCCGAGGCGACCGGAATGGTCGTGCCCAGAACCTTCTGAATATCCTTCAGCTCACCCATCTCGTCAGGCGCGCAGAACGCGATCGCCGCCCCGTCGCGCCCCGCGCGTGCCGTGCGGCCGATCCGGTGAACATAGTTGTCCGGCACATTGGGCAGCTCATAATTGTAGACATGCTTCACATCCGGGATGTCGAGACCGCGCGCCGCCACATCGGTGGCCACCAGGATCTTGACCTGCCCGTCGCGAAACGCCTTCAACGCGCGTTCGCGCTGGCCCTGGCTCTTGTTGCCGTGAATCGCGGCCACGCTGAACCCTGCCTGCTCCAGCCGCCGCGCCAGCTTGTCAGAGCCATGCTTGGTGCGGCCAAAGACCAACGCCAGTTCTGCCTTGTGCTTGCCCAGAAGCTCGATCAGCAGATCGGGCTTGGCCGCCTTGGCGATGAAATGCACCTCCTGCGTCACCTTGTCCGCCGCCTTGCCCGGGGGACTTACCTGCACCCGCTTGGGATGCGTCAGGTAGCTGGCGGCAATCTCTTCCATCTGCTTGGGCATGGTGGCGGAAAACAGCATCGTCTGCCGCTCGGCGGCCAGCAAGCCCGCAATCCGGCGCAGCGCGTGGATGAATCCCAGATCGAGCATCTGATCGCCCTCGTCCAGCACCAGGAACCGCGCCGCATCCAGCCGCACGGCGCGCCGGTCGATGAGATCGAGCAGCCGGCCCGGCGTCGCCACCAGAATGTCGATGCCCTGTTCCAGCCGCTTGATCTGCGGGTTGATCGAGGCGCCGCCAACGACCAGACCGATCTTGATCGGACTGTCCTTGACCAGCGGCAGCAGAGCGTCGCGGATCTGTCCCGCCAGTTCGCGGGTGGGGGCAAGGATCAGGCTGCGGATGGTTTTCGGCGCGGGCTTGCCCGGTTCCTCCATCAACCGCGTGATCAGCGGCAGGCCAAAGGCCATGGTCTTGCCGGTGCCAGTCTGCGCCAGCCCAAGCACGTCAAACCCGTTCAGGGCATGCGGGATAGCATGGGTCTGGATCGGGGTCGGTTCGGTGATGCCTTCGTTGGCCAGCTTGCGCACCAGTGCGCCGGGCAGGCCCATTTCGTCAAAGAGATTCAAGTCGTATCCTTTCAGGGGCGCGGGACCATCCCGCAGCCCGTCACGGGGGGTGAAGGATCACCGCCCGGTCGTCGTGGTTGCACCTTACAGCAGCCAGGGAACCGAATGCCCCCTGCACTCTGACAGGTGTTTGGCCCCACGCGTGATTTTGGGATCATCCGCGACATTTCATCAGATACGCCCAACTCCGGGCTGTGCTGCTCACGCGGCAGGAAATGTCGGTTGGCTGCGATATGGCGGTATAGGGGATGGAAGTCAAGGGCGTGTGAAAGACGCTCACGCCTGTGCGGACATTGACCCAGAGTGATGAGCCGCGCGAGTGACATGCGAACGGCCGCACAAGACCCGGAACCGCCCCCTCACCGTACCATCCACTTGCCATCCGGCCAGAATGCGTGAAATGCAAAGGCGAACATCACGTCATGCGGCACATCGCGCCCCTGCCCGTCGCGCACCCGCACCGTGCCCACATCGCGCCCCTTGGCGATGGTCGCGTGATCCAGCGCCGAGGCCTGCCCCTTTTCCCATGTGATCGCAAGATCGGCCTCGCGCACGCCCCCCTCCGCGCGGATGCGCGTCAGCGGCCAGGCGCGATCGCCCACCCGGACCACACGCTCCAGCGGCGGGATGCCGTGCGGCGGGTTCTCGCCATTGTAGAGAAACGGCTGGCGCGAACTGTCATAGCCTGCATATGGGTTGCGCCCGTAACTGCGATTGTATGCGGGTTCATCCATCACCAACCCCTGCGGATTGCGCGCGCGAAACTGGTCCCAGCTTTCCATCCAGCTTGTCATATGCGTCAGTTTCGTGCCGGTCAGATCGCCGACGATGGCCTCGCCGATGGCCTGCTGCCACCAGCTTTGCGTCTCGCGGTCATACATCACCATATCGGAATGGCGCAGCTTGCCCGAAACGCCAAAGCTGAGCACCCGCCCGCCGACACGCCGGTCAAAGACCATACCCGAGTTGCACAGCGGACAGAAGGTCACGGCGACCGGAACGCCGCCCACCCTATCGTTCACGATCTCATGCCAGGTCATGTAGCGGATCGGATAGGCGCGTGGCGTCTGCCCTTCCATTTCCAGCGTGATCACCGGTTCGGTGCCGGAAATACGCCGCTCGGACCCGGCCTTGCGGAATTTCGGGGCATCAATCGCCGGTATGCCATCCTTGGGCGGACCACCGGACAGGATCTCGGACCAGTCGGTGATCGCGCTCTTGCCGAAATTCGTATCGGGCCATTCGCCGCGCCAGAGCGACGGGTTGGCGCCGGCATGGCTGGTGAGCAGCAAAAGCGAGGTCAGAAGGGCGATGATGCGGTGCATGACGGCTCCTGTCGCGGGGCAAAAAAGTCACCTCAAAGGATGCCCCGCGCCGGGGATTCGAACCAGCCCACCCCACGCGATCGTGACAGGCTGTCAGCGGCGTCCCGCCTCGTCGAACGTCCGGTCCCAGAGCCGGTCGCGCATCAGGCGGCGAAAGGCGCGCTTGATCTCGCCGCTGGCGTCGCGCGTGTAAACCCGCCCGTGCGTCAGGATCAGCCGCTCCGGTCCCCAGTCGAGAATCTGTTCCACCAGATCCCCCACCGCCCTTCGCCCGCCCAGACGTCGCGCAAGACCCGGCGGCGGCTTGCCGTCGCTGTCATCTATACCCGCCAGCCACACCAGCGGCCGCGCCCAGGGCGGCATCGGTCCGGTGTCGATCGCGATCATCAGCCGCGACAGGATGACGGACCGGCTGGCCACATGCAGAAACACCGTCTCGGTCTGTGCGCCCTCCAGCATCAACGGCCTGACATGCCGGCACCATGAGGCGGTTTTCACCTCGGACCCGCGCCATATCCGCATCGCGGGCCAGGCCGCGCGCCAGTCCTCCAGATACGGCAGGTCGGGCGCCTGCGGCAGCACGACATGGGCGACCCGCCCTAGGGTATTCAGCCAGCCCCGCAGATCCGGCGTGACCGGGCAGGGCGCATGCACCCAGAGATTGCTGCCGGGCAATTCAACCACCGTGCAGCGCAATGGCACCGGCACGCCGCGCCAGGTGATGTCCGCCCCCGTCAAACCCCACAGCCCGGGCGCAAGCGCCTCAGGCGCGATCGTGGGGCTGGAAGCGGGGGCGGACATCGGATCAGTCTGTCACGGTGACCCTGGACATCACATCCGGCCGCCCGATCACCGCGCCATTCGGCCCCTTGCCGCGCTTGATCGCATCCACGACCTCCATCCCGTCGGTGACGCGCCCGACGACGGTGTACTGACCGTTCAGGAATTCGCCCGCATCGAACATGATGAAGAACTGGCTGTTGGCGCTGTCCGGGTTCTGGCTGCGCGCCATGCCCACCACACCGCGCAGGAACCGCTCGTCCGAGAACTCCGCCCTCAGATCGGGCAGATCGCTACCACCCATCCCGGCACGGCCCATGTCACCGCCTTCCAGCTTGCCGAACTGCACGTCACCCGTCTGCGCCATGAAGCCCTCGATCACGCGATGGAACACCACCCCGTCATAGGCCCCCGCGGCGGCCAGCGCCGTGATCTGTTCGACATGGCCGGGCGCCACATCCTCCAGCAGGTCGATGGTGATGGTGCCATTGGCCTCGCCCTCAACCTCGATCTGCAGGCCCGTGGCCAGCGCCGGACCTGCCAACAGGCTGAATACAAATGCAAGTTTACGCATCAGAAGCCACCTTTACGCTGATCATCCGGTCCGGGTTCGCGGGCGGCTCCCCACGGGTGATGGCATCGACATGCTCCATCCCCGAAATCACCCGCCCATAGACGGTATACTGCCCGTTGAGGAAATGATTGTCCTTGAAGTTGATGAAAAACTGGCTGTTGGCGCTGTCCGGGTTCTGGCTGCGCGCCGCTCCGATCGTACCCCGGTCATGCGGGATGCGACTGAACTCGGCCTTGAGATCCGGCAGGTCGCTGCCGCCCGTTCCGGCCATGCGCGGGTTATAGTCCTTTTCCATGTTGGCGTTCTGCACATCGCCCGTCTGCGCCATGAAGCCGTCGATCACCCGGTGAAAGGCCACGTTGTCATAGGTGCCCGCACGCGCCAACTCCTTCATTCGCGCGCAATGGCCCGGCGCGATGTCGGGCATGAGCTCGATGGTGACGGTGCCGCCTTTGAGCTCCACCAGGATGGTGTTTTCGGGGTCTTTGATCTCGGCCATCGGGCTCTCCTTTCGAAAATCTCTGGCGTTACCTAGGCGCTTCGCGCGCGATTGCCAAGCGCAGAGGTTGACGGTGGCCCGGCCCCGCGCCAATAGAAGGCGACAGAATCTGAGGAGCCTTGAGGCATGAGCTGGAAAACCCTGGACGACATGGATCTGAACGGCAAGCGCGTGCTGGTGCGGGTCGATATCAATGTACCGGTCGAAAACGGGATCGTGACCGACACCACCCGGATCGAACGGATCGCGCCGACCGTTCTCGACATTCTGGCGCAGGGCGGCAAGCCGATCCTGATCGCGCATTTCGGACGGCCCAAGGGCAAGGTCATGCTCGACATGTCGCTGCGCGTGACGGTTCCCGCGCTCGAAGCAGCGCTCGGGCGCAAGGTGCGGCTGATCGAGACGCTCGAGGGGGCCGAGAACCTGACGCATGAGGCGCAGGCCTCGGATGTCCTCCTGCTCGAAAACATCCGCTTTCACCCCGGCGAAGAGGCCAACGATCCCGACTTTGCCGCCCGCCTCGCACAATTGGGCGACATCTATTGCAACGATGCCTTCTCCGCCGCCCACCGCGCCCATGCCTCGACCGAGGGATTGGCGCGTCACCTGCCCTCCTGCGCAGGCCGCCTGATGCAGGCCGAATTGCAGGCGCTTGAGGCAGCGCTTGGCACGCCCAAACGCCCCGTCGTGGCGGTGGTGGGCGGGGCCAAGGTCTCGACCAAGCTCGATCTGTTGGGGAATCTGGTTGAAAAGGTCGACACCCTGGTCATCGGCGGTGGCATGGCCAATACATTCCTCGCCGCCCTGGGCCTCGATGTGGGCCGTTCGCTCTGCGAGCATGACATGACGGCAACGGCGCGCGAAATCATGCTCAGGGCGGGGGCGGCGAACTGCTCGATCCTGCTGCCCGCCGATGTGGTGGTGGCGCGCGAATTCCGGGCGGGCGCGTCGCATGAGGTGGTCGGCGCACATGCCTGCCCGCCGGACGCGATGATCCTCGATGCCGGGCCGCTGGCCGTAACCCGGATCATCGCGGCGCTGGACGGGGCGAAAACGCTGATCTGGAACGGCCCGCTCGGCGCGTTCGAGATCGACCCGTTTGATGCCGCCACCAATGCGGCTGCGGGTCACGCCGCGCGCCTCAGCCGCGAGGGGCGGCTCGTTTCCGTGGCGGGCGGCGGCGATACCGTGGCCGCGCTCAACCGCGCGGGCGCGGCTGGGGATTTCACCTATATCTCGACCGCAGGCGGCGCGTTTCTGGAATGGATGGAGGGCAAGGATCTGCCCGGCGTCGCAGCACTCAAACGCTGATCCGGGCGAGACATCCTCAAGTCACAAGAGATCAAGTGGCGCGGTTGACGGGGCTCGAACCCGCGACCCCCGGCGTGACAGGCCGGTACTCTAACCAACTGAGCTACAACCGCGCATCTGACGCGCTCGGGATCACGGGGCAGCAATGGCGCGGTTGACGGGGCTCGAACCCGCGACCCCCGGCGTGACAGGCCGGTACTCTAACCAACTGAGCTACAACCGCCCGCTGCCCGCCCGATCCCTCAGGCGTGTTGCGCTTCTATGCGGCGCAATCGACCTCGTCAAGCGCCCGCTGGCGGAAAATCCAACTTTCGCGCGGCCCCGGGCACGACCCTGGATGCTGTACGCTGCATTGCGGGAATGGTGGGTGATGAGAGACTCGAACTCCCGACATCTTCGGTGTAAACGAAGCGCTCTACCAACTGAGCTAATCACCCGTAACGCGCCTGATACCCAAGCGCGTGATGCTGTGCAAGAGGCTTTGCACCACCCGTCTCAGCGTATCAGAACCACCGGCACCTTGCAGGACCGCACCATCTCGGTGGTGGTCGAGCCGATGATCAGGCTGCGGATGCGGCTGTGACCGTAGGCACCCATCACCAGCATGTCGAATCCGGCCTCATCGACCAGTTTGCCAAGCGCCGTTTCGGGCTGGCCCGCGATCACCTCGGTCCCGGCATCGATCCCTGCCGCGACCAGCAGCGCGCGGGCGTCTTCCAATCCCTTCCTGACCTCAGCCGTAGCATTGCCCACAGTGACCACATGCACGGCAAGCCCGGCAAACAGCGTGCTGCGCGCGATGTGATCCACCGCCTTCATCGCCGAGGTGCCACCATCATAGGCGACCAGAACCTTTCCGATCGGCCTGAAGGCGCGCGACGCCACGAATACCGGCTTGCGGCTCGCACGCACGATCCGCTCCAGATTCGATCCCAGATGCCCCTTGGCGAAATCCGCGGCCTCGCCGCGCTTGCCGATCAGGATGACCCGCGCGTCATGCTCGACCTCGGCCACCGTTTCGACGATATCGCCATGCCGCAGCCGCGTGGTGATCTCGTTCACCCCGGCCTGATCGAGAATGGCGCGGGCGTCCTCCAGAATGGCGCGACCGCGATGCGCCACGAGCTTGGCGCGCTGTTCATCGAGGGCGGCCAACTCCTCCAGCAGGGCAGTGCGCGCGCCCAGCCGGATGGATCCCGAGAGATCGGCCTTTTCCGCCCCCTCGCGCCGCCCCAGCACATGCAGCAGTTCCACCGGTGCCCCGGTGCGTTGCGCAATCCACGCCGCATGTTCGCAGACCGAGGCCGAATAGATCGACCCGTCCACCAGTGCGATGATCTTCTCCGCCATCTTTATCCCCCCTCAATGCGCTATCAGCTTGTCGATGGCCCCCGGCTTGTCATGGATGGCCAGCCTGTCCACGATGGTTTCAGACGCCTTGTTCATGCCCTTTATCTCGACCTCGGCCCCGTCGCGGCGGAATTTCAGAACCGCCATGTCGAGCGCCTGAACCGAGGAAATATCCCAGATATGCGCAACGCTCACGTCGATCACGACCTTATCCAGCGCTTCCCTGAAATCAAAGGCACCCATGAAATCCTCGACCGAGCCATAGAATAGCTGACCCTCGACGCGATAGATCCGCTCCCGCCCGTCATCGGAAATCTCGCTGCTGACCCGGAAAAGCTGCGCGATCTTGCCGGCAAAGAAGATGCCCGAGAGAAGCACCCCCACCAGAACGCCAATCGCCAGGTTGTGCGTGTAGACCACCGTCACCACCGTCGCGATCATCACGATCGAGGACGAGCGCGGATGCTCGCGCAGATTGCGGATCGAGGACCAGCTGAACGTGCCGACCGATACCATGATCATGATCGCCACCAGCGCCGCCATCGGGATCATGCTCACCACGTCACCCAGGCCCACGACCATCGCCAGCAGGAACACACCGGCAGCAAAGGACGACAGCCGCCCGCGTCCGCCGGATTTCACGTTGATGATCGACTGACCGATCATCGCGCACCCCGCCATGCCGCCGATGAACCCGGTTGCGGTATTGGCGATCCCCTGTCCCACCATCTCCTGCGAGCGGTTCGATTTCGTGTCGGTCAGATCGTCCACGATATTCTGCGTCATCAGGCTCTCCAGCAGGCCCACGACGGCCACCGCAACCGAATAGGGCAGGATGATCGCCAGGGTTTCGAGGGTCAGCGGAATATCGGGGATCAGGAACACCGGCAGCGTATCGGGCAGCGCCCCCATGTCACCCACCGTGCGCACATCAAGGCCCAGAAAATACGCCGTCACGGAGAGAACGACAATCGTGACCAGCGGCGAGGGAACGGCACTTGTCAGGAGCGGAAACAGATAGATGATCGCCAGGCCCGCCGCCACCAGCACATAGGTGATCCATGTCACGCTGCGTGGGTCCAGTTCCGGCAGTTGCGCCATGAAGATCAGGATCGCCAGCGCATTGACGAACCCGGTCATCACCGATTTCGACACGTAACGCATGACAAACCCCAGCCGCAGCACCCCTGCCCCGATCTGGATGAGGCCGGCAAGCACCGTCGCCGCCAGCAGATATTGCAGGCCGTGATCCTTCACGAGCGTGATCATCAGCACCGCCGTCGCCGCCGTCGCCGCCGAAATCATGCCCGGTCGCCCGCCGGTGATCGCTACGATCACCGCGATCGAGAAACTGGCATAAAGTCCCACCTTGGGATCCACGCCCGCGATGATCGAAAAGGCGATCGCCTCGGGGATCAGCGCCAACGCCACCACCAGCCCCGAGAGCACGTCACCCCGGATGTTGCCAAACCATTGTGCCCGATAGGCATCTAGTGAAATCATCTGAAATCCGTCCCACATCAGGCCAGCCTCACCGGCCCGATCACGCGCTCTGATGTCGTGTCATGATCCGGCGGGTCAGCGGCCGGAAGAGCCACCCGGACATCTCTTCCGGGATCCTGTCGATTGCTTGTCGCGTCTAACTGCCCCGTCCGCACTTGCCAAGCGGTTTGTTCCGCAACGCAGCATTGCATCAGGGCCATAACCAGCCGCCTTTTCAACTGCCGGAGGGGAGGCGAATACCGGCGGTCCGGTTCCGGCACACACATGCCGAAGTTTATATTTTCCACCTCTTAGCCATGACATCGGTCGGTTTTTGTGCAATCGCTAGTCGAAACTCAACTTTTCATGGCTTGCGATGGCTTGCACGACGCGATGAGACATGCCCGGATCATGACCGTGGCACAATGGGCCGCCGGGTGCGACTGGCGGCTGTCCCTGTTGCACAGCAACGCCCAGCATGCCCTGCTCTGGATCACCCGCGGTCAGGGCATAGCGTTGATCGAGGGGGTACGATGCGGAATCGGTGTGCATAACGCACTGGCGATCCCGGCGGGCACCCTGTTCTCGCTCGATCTTGGCAAGACCGGCTTTGGCCTGGTCTGCCTGATACCCGCAGGCGGTCCTGTGCTGATGCCGGACGAACCCCAGCATCTGCGCATCCGTGATGTCACCGGCCAGAACGAACTGACCGCGCTCCTGGAGGTGATGCAGCGCGAACAGAGCGCGGCCCGCCCGTTCACGGACGAGGCGCTGGACGCGCAGGCGTGGCTCCTGAGTGTCTGGCTGCGCCGCGCGATGATCGCCCACACCGCCGGGGGGCGCCTCAAGGCGTCCGAACGTCTGGTCAAGGCCTATGCCGCGCTGATCGAACGGGATTTCACCAGCGGGCGCGCGATGGCGGCCTATGCCCGCACTCTGGGCGTGACGCCCACCCATCTCACGCGGGTGTGCAAGGACGTCTCGGGGCTTACGGCGGCGGAGATGCTGACCGAGCGCAGCCTGCACGCCGCGCGCGACATGCTGGAGGCCGGCGAGCGCCCCATCGGCCAGATTGCCGCCAGCCTCGGATTCGGCAGCGCCGCCTATTTCTCGCGATTCGTTCTGCAACACACCGGCCAGAGCCCCTCGGCGCTGCGCGCCCGCGCGGCGGGACGTGCGAATCCGGCAGCCGCGCTGTTCCCCACCAAAATCGAGTGAAAGATCGCGCCGCAACGGGTTGCGCCCGACGCCTTCGCGTTATCTAATGCACGCAGAGCAACGATCCGCCTTCCGGCGCATCGCCCCCTTTGCCTCGAAAGCTGCAGATGCCGCGTCATAGCTCCCCTCCCCATCCCGCCGTGCAGGCGCATGCGATTGACCTGGGGCGTGGTGCGATCGGACGGCGCGAATTTCTTAGCCGTGCGACCGCCCTTGGTCTTAGCGCCGCCGCGGCCTATGCGCTTGGCGGGTTGGCGCGGCCCGCCACGGCCCAACCCGCGATTGCCCCGGGCGGCACGCTGCGCATCCAGCAAAGCGTCAAACCGCTCAAGGATCCGCGCAGCTACGACTGGAGCGAGTTGGGGAATCAGACCCGGGGATTTCTGGAATATCTTGTCGAATATCAGAATGATGGCACCTTTCGCGGGATGCTGCTGGAGGCGTGGGAGGTCAACACGGACGCCACCCGCTACGTGCTGCATGTCCGTCCCGGCGTGCGCTGGAACAACGGCGATGCGTTCGACGCCCGCGATGTCGCGCACAACATCGCGCGCTGGTGTGACAGCAATGCGGTCGGCAATTCGATGGCCGGGCGTTTTGCCGGGTTGATCGACCCGGATACCGGGCAGGCGCGTGAGGGTGCGATCACGGTCGAGGATGATCTGACCGTGGCGCTGACGCTTTCGCACCCGGATATCGCAGTCATTGCCAACATGTCGGATTATCCGGCCGCCATCGTGCATCACAGCTACGACGGCGGCGACCCGTTCGCGCATGGCATCGGCACCGGCCCCTTTCGCCCGGTCAGCCTGAACGTCGGTGAGACCTGTATCCTCGAACGGCACCCTGCACATGACTGGTGGGGCACTGCCCACTTCGGCGGACCATATCTCGACCGGATCGAGTTCGTCGACTACGGCACCAATCCGTCGAACTGGCTCGCCGCAGCCGATGACGGCGAGATCGACCTGCTCTATGAGACCGTCGGCGATTTCATTGACTCGATGGACGCAATCGGCTGGATATCCAGCCGCACCGAAACTGCGGCCACGATGGTTGTGCGCGCCTCGCAAAATGCGCGGATGGTGGGCACCAACCCCTATCCGAGCCGCACAGTGCGCCGCGCGCTGGCCTTGGCGGTGGATAATGAAATCTGCCTGGAACTGGGCTATGGCGGACATGGCACGGTTGCGGCCAATCACCACGTCAGCCCGATCCATCCCGCCTATGCCGATATCGGCCCGGCCCCCTATGATCCGGCACAGGCCCGCAGCGATATAGAGGCGGCGGGCCTCCTGGGATTCGTGCACGAGCTTGTGACCGTCGATGACGAATGGCAACGCCACACCGGCGATGCGGTTGCGGCGCAACTGCGCGATGCGGGACTGAGGGTGCGCCGCAGGATCCTGCCCGGTGCAACATTCTGGGCAAGCTGGCGGGATTTTCCCTTTTCGGCAACCCAGTGGAACCACCGCCCGCTGGATGTACAGGTGCTGGGCCTGGCCTATCGCTCGGGCGCCGCTTGGAACGAGAGCGGTTTTGCCAACGCAGAGTTTGACGCGCTGCTCGATGAGGCCAACCGCCTCGTGGATGCCGACACGCGACGCACGGTGATGGCGCGGTTGCAAACCATCCTACGCGACGAGGGCGTGATCATCCAGCCCTATTGGCGCGCGCTCTACAATCACCACAACGGCCGTCTGGTGAATGCCGAAAAGCATCCCTCGAACGAGATTCACCTCTACCGGATCGGGTTTGCGGCCTGACGCCTCAGCTGCCCAGAATCACGCGCACGTAATTGCGGGTTTCCGCATAAGGGGGCACGCCACCGTGCTTTTCAACCGCGCCCGGTCCGGCATTATACGCCGCCAGCGCCAGCCGCCACGAGCCGAAGGTGCGGTATTGCTCGGCCAGATAGCGCGCACCGCCTTCCAGATTCTGCCGCGGATCGTGCGGGTTGACGCCAAGCGTCCGCGCGGTCTGCGGCATGAGCTGCGCCAGACCGATCGCCCCCTTGTGCGAAAGCGCATCGGCACGCCAGCCCGATTCCTGCTGCACGAGGCGCAAGAACAGATCCTCAGGGATGCTGTAACGCCGCGCCGCCTGTTTCGCCATGTCGAGATAAGGTCCGCGATAGACGCCGCGGAACGCGGGCGACAGATCGTCCCACATGGTCGGCGTCCTGAACGTCTGCGGTTGCAGACGCACGGAATTGTTGTATTGCTGACGCGCGCGGTTATCCAGAACGCTGGTCTGGGACTTGAACACGCTGACCCGACTCTTGCTTGACAGCACGTCCGCTGCGGCCACGCCAGACGACATCAGCCCCACAGCCACAATCGCACATGCGATCCTGCCCATCCCTACATTGCCCCCGTACCCCGGTTTTGCGAAACTATACGGATTTTGCCCGCAATTTCGAGCCTTTCTTTGCCAGCCCGGAACCGATTCGCAAGTTCCCGCGCATTTAAGGCACATTTTAATCTTTCCTTCACGCCGATGCGGTGGTGTAAACGTCGGAACGATAACCATGCACGATCAAAGGAGGGCGCGATGGCCGGCTCTGTGAACAAGGTAATTCTCATCGGAAATCTGGGCCGCGATCCCGAAGTGCGCACCTTTCAGAATGGCGGCAAGGTCTGCAACCTGCGCATCGCCACCTCCGAGACATGGAAGGACAAGGCCACCGGCGAACGCCGCGAGCGCACCGAATGGCACACGGTCGCGATCTTTTCCGAGGGGCTGGTGCGGGTCGCCGAGCAATATCTGCGCAAAGGGTCCAAGGTCTATCTCGAGGGCAAGCTGCAAACCCGCAAATGGCAGGATCAGTCGGGCCAGGACCGCTATTCGACCGAGATCGTGCTGCAGGGGTTTGACGCCTCCCTCGTGATGCTCGATGGCCGCGGCGAAGGCGGCGGCGGTGGCGGTGGCAACTATGGCAGCGGTCAGGACAGCGGTTATGGCGGCGGCGATTACGGCGGCGATCAGGGCGGTAGCCGCCCCTCGCGCGACATGGATGACGAAATCCCGTTCTGATCCGCTCTCGCCCGCAGGCCCGGCCTGCGGGATGCATGTTTCAAAACCGACACAACCGCACGGCATGATGGCGCCTGCGCGATGCTTTGCCTCTGGTCATTCGGCGCTGCGGCGTATAGGGCGCAGGCGAACATCATCAGGACAAAGCCTCTATGGATCTGCGTAATATCGCCATCATCGCCCATGTTGACCACGGCAAGACCACGCTTGTCGACGAATTGCTGAAACAATCCGGGGCCTTCCGCGCCAATCAGGCGGTGGACGAACGCGCCATGGACAGCAATGACCTGGAGCGCGAGCGCGGCATCACCATCTTTGCCAAACCCACCAGTGTCCTCTACAAGACCACGCGCATCAATATCGTCGACACCCCCGGCCACGCCGATTTCGGCGGCGAGGTGGAACGGATCCTCAGCATGGTCGATGGTGTCGTCTTGCTGGTCGATGCCGCCGAAGGCCCGATGCCGCAGACCAAATTCGTCACCTCCAAGGCCCTGCGCCTCGGGCTGCGCCCCATCGTGGTGCTCAACAAGGTCGACAAGCCCGACGCCGAACCCGACCGCGCACTCAACGAATGTTTCGACCTCTTCGCCAATCTCGACGCCAATGACGATCAGCTCGATTTCCCGCATATGTATGCCTCGGGCCGCTCCGGCTGGGCCGATCACGAACTGGACGGCCCACGCAAGGATCTCTCGGCGCTTTTCGAACTCATCATCCGCCACGTGCCTGCGCCGCGACAGATCGCCCGCCAGAACGAGGATTTCCGCATGCTCGCGACCACCTTGGGGGCCGACCCCTTTGTCGGTCGGCTGCTGACCGGGCGGGTCGAATCGGGCCGCCTCAAGGTCGGCCAGACCGTGCAGGCGCTCAGCCGCATCGGCCAGAAGATCGAACAGTTCCGCGTCACGCGCATCCAGGCCTTTCGCGGGCTGGCCAGCCAGGACATCGACGAGGCCCTCGCCGGCGATATCGTCAGCCTTGCCGGCATGACCAAGGCGACCGTGGCCGACACGATCTGCGCCCTCGCGGTCGAGGAACCGCTCGAGGCGCAACCGATTGATCCGCCCACCATCACCGTGACCTTCGGCATCAATGACAGCCCGCTCGCCGGCCGCGACGGCAAGAAGGTGCAAAGCCGCGTCATTCGCGAACGCCTGATGAAAGAGGCTGAATCGAACGTCGCCATCAAGGTCAGCGACACCCCCGGCGGCGAGGCATTCGAGGTGGCGGGGCGCGGCGAATTGCAGATGGGCGTGCTGATCGAGAACATGCGCCGCGAAGGGTTCGAACTCAGCATCTCGCGCCCGCAGGTTCTGATGCGCGAAGGCCCGGACGGCGAGCGGCTGGAACCGATCGAAGAGGTGACGATCGACGTCGATGACGAATACTCGGGCGCCGTGATCGAAAAGATCACCGGCCCGCGCAAGGGCGATCTGGCAGAGATGCGCCCCGCAGGTGCCGGCAAGACGCGGATCATCGCGCATGTGCCGTCGCGCGGCCTGATCGGCTATCACGGCGAGTTTCTCACCGACACCCGTGGCACCGGTGTCCTCAACCGCGTCTTTCACAAATGGGCGCCGCATCGCGGCCCAATTCCGGGGCGGCGCGCGGGCGTTCTCATCTCGATGGAAAACGGCGAGGCCGTGGCCTATGCGCTATGGAACCTCGAGGAACGCGGGCGCATGTTCATCGGCGCACAGGCCAAGGTCTACACCGGCATGATCATCGGCGAACACAGCCGCGACAACGATCTCGAGGTCAACCCGCTCAAGGGCAAGAAACTGACCAACGTGCGCGCCTCGGGCACCGACGAGGCCGTGCGCCTCACGACGCCCATCACCATGAGCCTTGAAGAGGCCATCGCCTATATCGACGACGACGAACTCGTCGAGGTGACGCCCAACGCGATCCGCCTGCGCAAACGCTATCTCGACCCGCACGAACGCAAGCGGATGTCGAAACAGGGCTGACGCCGCATCCGGCTATTCGGTGGTTTCGACGATCAGCAACTCGCGTTCGGACGCACCGCGCGCATGTTCGAGCGCGGCCTGATATTCGACGCTGTGATAACAGGCCTCCGCCGCCTCGACAGACGGAAACCGCGCCACCACATTGCGCGGACGCTCCTTGCCCTCAAGCTGCACATAACGCCCGCCGCGCGCGATGAACGCACCGCCATGCTTGGCGATGGCAGGCCCGGCAAGGGCGGCATACTTGCCATAGGCCACATCGTCGGTGACGGTCACATGGGCGATCCAGAGTGCGGGCATTATCAGTCTCTCCTGTCTTTCAGATACCGTCGACCACGACGATATCACGGCTGCTGCTGCTCAGGGCGATGGGCAGGATGCGGCGGTATTCCTCCGAATGATACCAGGCCAGCGCCGTGTCCCGGTCGGGGAATTCGATGATCACATGCCGGTCCGGGCTGTTGCCCTCAAGCGCGGTCTGCGCGCCGCCCTTGACCAGAAAACGCCCGCCGAACTTCTCGGCAAGGGCTACGGTCTGACTGGCATAGGTCAGATAGTCCTCAGGCTCGGTCACCGTGATCCGGGCAATGATATAGGCGCTCATTCATCCTCCTCAGGCGGTCACGACCCCCTCGATCACCTTTGTTCCCGCCGCGATCGCCGCCTCTGCCCCGGTCATGTCGCTGCCCCCGCCCTGCGCCATGTCCGGGCGGCCACCGCCGCCCTTGCCGCCCAGGGGCACGACCGCCGCACGCAGCAGATCCACCGCCGAGAGCCGCGGGATCAGATCATCGGTGACCCCTGCCGCCACAGCCACCTTGCCGCCCGTATCGGCAATAAGCAAGACGGCACCAGAACCAAGCCGCGCCTTCATCTCGTCGATCAGCGGCGGCAGATCCCGACCCTGCACGCCAGAGAGCACCTGCGCGATGAACTTGACCCCGCCCACATCGCGCGTCTCGATACCCCCGCCCTGCCCGGCGCCACCCGCCATCGCCAGCTCACGGCGCAGCTGCACCACCTCGTTTGCCAGCGCCCGGCGCTCTTCCATCAGCGACCTGACTCGCTCCGGCACATCCTCGGGCTTCGCCTTCAGTTCGGATGCCACTTGTCCCAGCCGCGCCGCGTGACCATCGAGATAGTCGAACGCCGCCGCCCCGGTCAGCGCCTCGATGCGCCGGACACCCGCACTTGATGCGCTGTCGCCAAGCGCCACGAATACACCGATATCGCCCGTGCGCCGCACATGCGTGCCGCCGCACAGCTCGATCGAATAGGTCCGCCCGTCGGTGCCCTTGCCCGATCCCTCATCGATCCCCATCGACACGACGCGCACCTCGTCCCCGTATTTCTCGCCGAACAGCGCCTGCGCACCCAGGGCGCGCGCATCGTCGGGTGTCATGATCCGCGTCTCGACCGGCGCATTCTGACGGATATAGGCGTTGACCTCGCGTTCCACCCGCGCCAGTTCCGCCTCGCTCAGCGCCTTGGCATGGCTGAAATCGAACCGCAGCCGGTCCTCTGCATTGAGCGAGCCGCGCTGCGCCACGTGATCTCCAAGCGCCTTGCGCAGCGCCTCGTGCAACAGATGCGTGGCAGAGTGGTTGGCCCGGATCGCACTGCGGCGGGCGTGCCTGACCTCCAGCCGGACACTCATCCCGACCGTGAGCCGCCCGCCATCCGGCGTGAACTGATGACCGAAAAGACCCCCAGGAAACTTCTTCGTATCATAGATGAAACCGGCGACATCCTTTCCGACCAGATCGCCCTGGTCTCCCACCTGACCGCCGGATTCCGCATAAAACGGCGTCTGATTGAAAATCACCCAACCTTCGCACCCCTCCGCAAGCGCATCGACCCGCTTGCCATCGGACACGATGGCCAGAACCTGCGCCTCGGAAACCTCTGTGTCATAGCCGAGGAAATCGGTCGCGCTGACCTCTTCGGCAATATCGAACCACACCGCCTGATCCACGGCCTCGCCCGACCCGGCCCAGGCGGCGCGGGCCTTGGCCTTCTGTTCGGCCATGGCCGCGTCAAAGCCGCCCGTATCAACCTCGCGCCCCTTCTCGCGCAGCGCATCCTGCGTGAGATCGAGCGGAAACCCATAGGTGTCATAAAGCCTGAACGCCGTCTCGCCCGGCAGCGCCGCCCCCTCGGGCAGCCCGGTCAATTCGTCATCCAGCAGGCGCAGGCCCCGCTCCAGCGTCTGCTTGAACCGGGTTTCTTCCAGCCGCAGCGTCTCTTCGATCAGCGGCTGCGCCCGTCCCAGTTCCGGGAACGCCTGCCCCATCTGCGCCACCAGCGCAGGCACCAGCCGATGCATCACCGGATCCTTCGCCCCCAGCATATGCGCGTGCCGCATCGCCCGGCGCATGATCCGGCGCAGCACATAGCCACGCCCCTCGTTGCTGGGCATCACCCCATCGGCAATCAGGAACGAGGTCGAGCGCAGATGATCGGCAATCACCCGGTGATGCACCCGCCCCGGCCCGTCCGGATCGGCGCTGGTGGCATGCGCGCTCGCCTCGATCAGCGCGCGCATCAGATCGGTGTCGTAATTGTCATGCTTGCCCTGCAACAGCGCCCCGATCCGCTCCAGCCCCATGCCGGTGTCGATCGACTGCATGTCGAGCGCGCGCATCGTGCCATCCTCGAACCGTTCGTTCTGCATGAAGACGAGGTTCCAGATCTCGATGAACCGGTCGCCATCCTCTTCGGCGCTGCCCGGAGGGCCGCCCCATATCTCCGGCCCGTGGTCATAGAAAATCTCGGTGCAGGGACCGCAGGGGCCGGTCGGGCCCATAGACCAGAAATTGTCGTCGCTGGCGATGCGGATGATCCGGTCATCGCTGAGGCCCGCGTATTTCTTCCAGATCGCCGCCGCCTCGTCGTCGGTGTGATAGACCGTGACCAGCAGCCTCGATTTGTCGATGCCGAAATCGCGGGTCAGCAGATCCCAGGCATAGGGAATCGCCTGTTCCTTGAAATAGTCGCCAAAGCTGAAATTCCCCAGCATCTCGAAAAACGTGTGATGCCGCGCGGTATAGCCCACATTGTCCAGATCGTTGTGCTTGCCGCCCGCCCGCACGCATTTCTGGCTGGTGGTGGCGCGGGAATAGTCGCGGTGCTCGACGCCGGTAAAACAGTTCTTGAACTGCACCATGCCGGAATTGGTGAACATCAGCGTCGGATCGTTGCGCGGCACCAGGGGCGAACTGTCTACGACGCAGTGATCGTTGCGTTCGAAAAAGCTCAGAAAGGTTGAACGGATGTCATTCAGCGTGGGCATGGGCGTCTCTTTCCAGGGCGTGATGTCTGGCCTGCGTTGTGCTGATTTAGCTGCGCCGTTCCCTCATGTCCACCGCAAGAAAATGGCCCGGCACGGCGACCGGGCCGCACTCACAAGGCACGCCGACGCTCACGCCTCCAGTATGTTGCCCTCTTCCGGCGCATCCGGGTCGCCGTGCATGTCAAAATCCAGCCCGTGCGAGGCCCGAATCTTGTCCTCGATCTCCAGCGCGATGCGGGCGTTTTCCCGCAGGAAGGTCTTGGCGTTTTCGCGGCCCTGCCCGATGCGTTCGTCGCCATAGCTGAACCAGCTGCCGGATTTCTCGACCACGCCCGCCTTGACGCCCAGATCCAGCAGTTCGCCCATCTTGGATATGCCTTCGCCGTACATGATGTCGAATTCCACCGCCTTGAACGGCGGGGCCACCTTGTTCTTGACCACCTTGACGCGGGTGGCGTTGCCCACCACCTCGTCACGGTCCTTGATCGAGCCGATGCGCCGGATATCGAGCCGCACGGAACTGTAGAACTTGAGAGCGTTGCCGCCCGTCGTGGTTTCCGGGTTGCCGAACATGACGCCGATCTTCATCCGGATCTGGTTGATGAAGATGACCGTGCAATTGGTGCGGCTGATCGAGCCGGTGAGCTTGCGCATCGCCTTGCTCATCAGGCGGGCATGAACGCCCACGCTGCTGTCGCCCATCTCGCCTTCAATCTCGGATTTCGGCGTGAGGGCGGCCACCGAATCGACCACGATCATGCTGACCGCGCCCGAGCGCACCAGGGTGTCGACAATCTCCAGCGCCTGTTCACCGTTGTCGGGCTGCGAAATCAGCAGCTCGTCCAGGTCAACCCCGAGCTTGCGCGCATAGACCGGGTCGAGCGCGTGTTCGGCATCTACAAAGGCGCAGACGCCACCCTTTTTCTGTTCCTCGGCCACGCAATGCAGCGTCAGCGTGGTCTTGCCCGAGCTTTCGGGCCCGTAAATCTCGACGATGCGACCCTTGGGGATCCCGCCGATACCCAGCGCGATATCAAGCCCAAGCGATCCGGTCGAGGTTGCCTCGATGTCCTTGACGGGGTTGTCGCCCCCCATCCTCATCACCGACCCCTTGCCGAACTGCCGCTCGATCTGCGCCAGGGCGCTGTCCAGCGCCTTCTGCTTGTCTGCGTTTCGCTTGTTGTCCATTGAGAGAAGATCTGCCGTTGCCATTTGTCCGGTCCCTTATTCCACACCCTGCCTGGGGCGGCAATGATTGCCTGTGTTCGCCTCTTGTTCCACCCCTTATGCGGACAAAAAGAGAACATTTCAAGAAGTTTGTTGGTGATTCCACTTTTGTCTGAAACGGTTAAAAAGTAGTTTAGATTTGAATTTGACTGGACGACGCAACCATGAAGAGCGGGAAATGCTAGTTTTTTCAGAGGCAAGGCTGGTTTTTCTTGCAGTACCAAAAACCGGCAGCACGGCATTCGAGACAGCCCTGGCGCCGTTGGCCGCAATGTCCGTCACGGCGCCGCCAGAACTCAAACATGCTCCGGTATTCCGCTACAATCGGTTCTTTCGTCCGATGATCGAACGGTTCGTCGCGCCCGATATGGATATCTTGGCCGTCATGCGCGAACCGATAGGCTGGCTGGGCAGCTGGTATCGTTACCGCCAGCGCCCCGCCGCCGCCGGTCAGCCCACCAGCACCCACGGGATGAGCTTCGACGATTTCGTCAGCGCCTATTGCTCGGGCAATCAACCCGCTTTTGCCAGGGTCGGCTCGCAGGCGAAATTCCTCGAACCGCAGCGCAATGGCACCCGCGTTACCCATCTCTTTCGCTACGAGGATCAGCCGGGCCTCATCGCCTTTCTCGAGGCCCGGCTGAACACGCGCCTCGAACCGGCATCGCTCAATCGCTCCCCCGATCGCCCGACGCCCCTGAGCGCGGCGACCGAGGCCCGGCTCAGGCGCAAATTCGCGGATGATTTCACGCTCTGGCAGGGAATTGGCGCGAACGGGTCATACCACGCCCTCGCCGCCCGACCTGCCCCGGAACCCAGGGCGGGCTGAGACATCCGCCGCAGATTTCATGCCCAGTCCAACTGGCGCTGGACCGTTTCCGTCAGTTCGTTCAGCGAGAACGGTTTGGGCAGGAACACCGAATTGGGAATCTTCGCCTGCGTGTCGCCAAAGGTCTCTTCGGCATAGCCGGACATGAACACAACCTTGACATCGGGTCGCGCGGTCAGCGCGGTGCGCACCCAGCTTGGCCCGTCAAGGCCGGGCATCACCACATCGGTGACAAAGACATCGACCCGCAGCGTATCATCGGCAAGCAGGTCTAGCGCGGTTTCGGCCGAATCCGCCTCGAGAACCGTAAAGCCGCGCAATTGCAGGGCACGGCTGGCAAAGGCGCGCACCGGTGCCTCATCCTCGACCAGCAAGACCAGGCCACGGGCAGCCTCATGCGGTGTATCACCCGATCGCGTCTGTACAATGACTTCCTCGCGACCGTGATAGGCCGGAAACAGCAACTGGAAAGAGGCTCCGTTGCCCGGCGCGCTGTCAACGAAAATGAAACCGCCGGTCTGCTTGACTATGCCGTAAGCGGTAGACAGGCCAAGCCCGGTACCCTCGCCGGTGCGCTTGGTCGTGAAGAACGGCTCGAACACCTTTTGCAGCTTGTCGGCGGCGATACCAACGCCCGCATCAATCACCTTGACCGAGACATAGGATCCGGGCGCCACCACCGCGCGGTCACGCCGCAGCGGTTCGGTCAGGGCGACATTCTCGGTCAGAATGCGGATGTCCCCGCCCTGCGGCATCGCGTCACGCGCGTTGACGACCAGGTTCATCAGCACCTGCTCCAGTTGCCGCCTGTCGGCGCGGATCGGAAAGAGGGTTGGATCGTGGCTCAGCGACAGCGTTACCTTCTCGCCAACCAGCCGGTTCAGCAGGTGGGTCAGATCCGAGAGCGTGTCGCGCAGATAGATCACCTGAGGGCGCAGCGTCTGCTTGCGGGAATAAGCCAGAAGCTGATTGACCAGCGCCGCCGCGCGATTGGCGTTCTGGTTTATCTGCATGAGGTCGCAGTAATCCTGATCGCCCTGATCATGCCGCAGCAAGAGCAGGTCGCAATGGCCGGATATCGCGGTCAGAAGATTGTTGAAATCATGTGCAACGCCCCCCGCAAGCTGACCAATTGCCTGCATTTTCTGGCTCTGCACAAATTGCGCCTCCAGCGACTTCAACTCGGTCGCGTCATTCAGCACCGCGATCAGCACCGCCTCACCCTCCTCTGTGGCGCGGTTGAGCGTGACCTGCACGAACACTTCACGATCTTCTCGCCGCACACGCAGAAACTCGGCATGCACCGTGCCGCGACCGTCGGCGGCATCGTTTATCCAGTCGGTCACCGAGCGCCCCAGCCCCTCGAGCAGTTCGCTCAACGGCTGCCCCCGGCGCCCCGGCGTCCCCAGCAAATCCCGCGCCGGCCGGTTCGACAGCTGAATCGTGCCATCGCGCGCCAGTTTCAGCAACGGCACGGGCAGATTGTCGAAACAGGCCCAGCAATCGGACCGGCATTCGGCGCCATCAATGCGAGGAAGCAGAAAAACCTCACGCCGCCCCGCGGCGCCCTCCAGCTCGACCACAAAGCATGGCCGCGCCCCCTCGGGCGTGCGGATGTCATTCATCCGGCCTGATCGCAGTGGCACAGCGGTGCAGATCTGATCGAGCGTCCGGACCCGTTCCCCGACCAGCGCGCGCGCCGCAGGGTTCATGTACAGAACCGCATCGTTGCGTCCGACCGTCAGCAGCGGCAGCGACAGCGGATCGACACTGCGCTGCGGTCGGTCGGCCGATTTCTCGATCCGCCACAGAAAATGCCCGGTCCCGGCGCGGTGCACACTGATCCGCAGATGCCCCGAATGGGTAACGATATCCTCGACCACCGCACCCTTGGCCATGGCGCGGGTTTCCATTCGGAACAGGATGATGCCGGGATTGGCCAGCACCTCGCGCAGCGCTGCGGCCAGAGTGCCGGGATTCTGCGTCGCGATCATCTGCGCCGCAGAGGCATTGTGATAGAGGATTCGCCCCTCTGCCCCCGTCAGAATCGACGGCGCCGGATCATCGTCCAGAATGGATTTCGCCTGCCGCAAAACATGTTCGCCCTCTCTCCTACGCAATCGTTCCGCGATCCTGCCCCAGATCGCGGACAGGCCAAGCGCCGCCCCCGCCATGACCAGCACGATCTGCCCCTGACCCGGTGGCAGAAAAAGAGCCACTATCCAGAACAGGACAGCCACCGCCAGAATGACCCTGAGCCGCGCGCCGATCCACGTTGCCGCCTGGCGGAGGGAACCACCGCTGAAGGTCAGGAATGCCAATGACTGCGCCCTTTTCAAGTTCTCGCCGGATCATCTCTGGCGGCAAAACCTTAAAAGAGGTTTAATGAAGTCTGAGAGAACACGTCAAGGTTGTATAATTACCCGTTTACACGACATAATTGCACAAGAAAAAATCCGTCGCCCTGACGGGAGATCGGCCAATGTTCCTGTCCCGATATGTTCCATTCGGGATGTTTGCATTGAAAATATGATATAACATCATGATTTTCTTCATTTAAGACAGAACATGTCGCATAGGCCAGAACACCGCCGGGCGCGACCATGCGGCTCGCTTCGGCCAGAATCTGCGTCTGAAGGCGGGTCAGTTCCCGCAGACGTTCCGGCGTCAGACGCCATTTCGCCTCGGGGGTCCGCCGCCAGGTGCCGCTGCCCGAACAGGGCACGTCGCAGAGTACAAGGTCGAAGGGCGCGGCGGCGTGCAGGGCGGCGTGGTCCATGACCCGCACCGCCACCCCGGCGCGCGCGGCGCGGGCCGGCAGATCCTTCATCCGTTCGGGCGCGGCGTCATGCGCGACCCATCGCGCCTCGGCTCGCGCCGCCAGCGCCAGCGTCTTGCCGCCACCCCCGGCGCAGTAATCCAGCACCCGTGCGTCGGGCGCTACGTCAAGCCGCTCCATCGCCGCCTGACTACTGCCGTCCTGAAGCTCGACCACTCCCTCAAGATAGGCAGAGGATGTGGCGATTTTTCTCTCTCCACCAGTGACTTGCAAGGCGTTCATGGCAATCTCGCATGGCTCGGCGACAATGCCCTCCGCGGCCAGACGGGCAATTGCGTCCGCCGCTGTGCCCCGGCGTGGATTGACCCGCAACATCACCGGCGCGCGATGTCGCAGCGCCTCGGCGGCCACTTCGGCCTCGGCCCCGAGCGCCGCCTGAAACCGCGGCCAGAGCCAGTCCGGCAGATCCAGCGCCGCTGCCCCTTCCGGCGGCGCGCCGCCGTCGCGCTCCGCCGCCGTCAGCGGCGCAGGCGCATGTCCGGTCCCGGTGAACAAAGTATCTGGATCAATACCCTGCGCCCTGAGCGCGCCCAGCATCAGCGCGCGCCCGGTCTCTCCCCCGCCCGACACGGCGCAAGACCGCCACCGGCGCAGCACATCAAAGACATGATCCCGCAGCGCCGCACGGTCGCCCGACCCGGCAAACCGCGACCGCCGCGCCCAGTTGGTCAGCGCCTGCTCGGCAGAGACCCCGGCGCGGATAGCATCCAGCACCTCGATGGCGGCGGATATCCGTGCGGCAGGCGTCATCCATACACCTCAGAAACACCCCGCAACCACATGAAAATACTAGCCTATCCTGTAATTCGGACTTTCGCGCGTGATCTGCACGTCATGCACATGGCTTTCCTTGAGTCCCGCGCCGGTGATCCGCACGAACTGGCAGTTGTTGCGCATCTCCTCGACCGTGGCACAGCCGGTATAGCCCATCGCGGCGCGCAGACCGCCCACCAGCTGATGAATGACACTGCCCGCAGCCCCCTTGTAGGGCACCTGCCCCTCGATCCCCTCGGGCACCAGCTTGTCGCTGGCGGCATCTTTCTGGAAATAGCGGTCGGCAGAGCCGCGCGCCATGGCGCCCAGCGAGCCCATTCCCCGATAGGCCTTGAACGACCGCCCCTGATAGAGGATCACCTCGCCGGGGCTCTCGTCCGTGCCCGCCAGCATGCTGCCCACCATGGCGCAAGAGGCCCCCGCCGCGATCGCCTTGGCGAAATCACCCGAGAACTTGATCCCGCCATCGGCGATGACCGGCACATCGCCCGCCGCCTGTGCGCTGTCCATCACCGCCGTCAGCTGCGGCACACCCACACCCGCCACCATCCGTGTGGTGCAGATACTGCCTGGTCCGATCCCGACCTTGACGGCATCGGCCCCGGCACCGATCAGGGCGCGCGTGGCCTCTGCGGTCGCCACGTTCCCGGCCATCACCTGCACCTCGTTGGACAGCGCCTTGATCCGCTCGACCGCCTTTGCCACACCTTCGGAATGGCCATGCGCGGTGTCGATCACCACCATGTCCACCCCCGCCTCGATCAGCGCCTGCGTGCGTTCGAACCCGGCATCGCCCACGGTCGAGGCCGCCGCCACCCGCAGACGCCCCAGCAGATCCTTGCAGGCGGTAGGGTTGAGCACCGCCTGTTCGGTATCCCGCAGCGTCAGCAGGCCGGTCAGCTTGCCCTTGCCATCGGTCACCAGCAGTTTCTCGATCCGCCGCGCCTTCATCAGCGATTTCGCCTCGTCGCGATCGGCAGGTTCCCGAAGCACCGCAAGATTGTCGCTCGTCATCATCACCCGCACCGGCGTGCGGTCATCCTCGGCAAAGCGCATGTCGCGGTTGGTCACGATCCCCACCACATGCCCCGCCTCGTCCACCACCGGAAATCCGGTGACATTATAGCGCTCCTGCAACGCCTTGGCGTCGGCCAGCGTCTGATCGGGGCGCAGCGTGATCGGATTATAGACGATGCCGCTCTCGAACCGCTTGACGCGGCGCACCTCGCGGGCCTGTTCCTCTACGCTCAGATTGCGGTGGATCACCCCCATGCCGCCCGCCTGCGCCATGCTGATCGCCATGCGCGCCTCGGTCACCGTGTCCATGGCGGAACTCAGCAGCGGGATGTTGAGCGCGATCGCGCGCGTCACATGGGTGCGCGTGTCGGCCGTGCTGGGCAACACGCTGGACGCGCCCGGTACCAGCAGAACATCATCAAAGGTAAGGGCCTCGCGAATCTCCATTCCAATTCTCCATGGATATCTCGTTTGGCGCTTCCCTATTGCATGGATGACCGGCAGGGGAAAGGCCGATTCTCACCCCGCGCGCCGCGCGGGCTCAGCCCCGGCGGCGCTCGGGCACCGGATCATGGCCGCATTGCCCCCATGGGTTGCAGCGCAGGATACGCCGCGCCGCCAGCCAGCCACCGCGCAGCGCACCGTGCCTTTCCAGCGCCTCCAGCGCATATTGGCTGCATGTCGGATGATAACGGCAATGCCAGCCCACCCAGGGGCTGAGCACCAGACGGTAGGCCCGGATCGTCAGCGCCAGAATATGCGCCAGCGGACTCATCCCTGCCCCCTCAACTTGCCCAGCGCCTGCGCAAGATCACGCCGCAGCGCATCATAGGGCTGCACAGCCGTCTCACCGGCGCGGCCGATCAGCACATAATCCCACCCCGGCTGCGCCAGACCGGGCAGCACCTCGCGCGCCACCGCGCGCAGACGGCGCTTGGCGCGGTTGCGCGTCACGGCATTGCCGACCTTCTTGGAACAGGTAAAGCCTACGCGGATCGTGGCATCGCCATCGCGCCGGTCCCTGCCCTGAACCATCATGGATCCGGTCCCATGACGTCGCGCACGGGCCGCAGCCAGGAAATCGGCACGCCTGCGCAAGACTGCCAGTCCCCCCCCCGCGCATGACGAAACCGCCAGAGGCATGATCCCGGCATCGCTGCGGGGGGCCTCCGGCGGTGTCATTGTCGTCACTCAGGCCGCGCGCTTACGCGCACAGCACCTTGCGGCCACGCGCACGGCGCGCGTTCAGGATCTTGCGACCGGCCTTGGTGGCCATGCGCGCACGAAACCCGTGGCGGTGTTTGCGAACCAGGTTCGAGGGTTGAAAGGTGCGTTTCATCGCTCCGTCTCCGACGTTGTCAGGCCATGCGTTCAGGAATCGCGCCGCCCATGTGTATCCGAAGCCCGGTCTATAGAGTGGCCGTTTTCACAAGTCAAACCCCACCCCCGGGTTTTGCAACAAAAACATGCGAAAATCCCATGCCAATGTTACAAGGCTCGGCACGGCAGGCCATGACACCACGCAAACCATCACCCGCGATCACCCCCGCGTGAGGCCCCTAGCGGTAACGCCCGCGACTGTGCAACTAGGGGGAATAGTGATCAAATCAGGCGAGACAATGGATCAGAGCACATCCCGCGCAACCGACAACAAGCCCAGACCCTGGACGCGCCACGCGCCCCTGGCGATCATCCTGATCGTGGCCGTAATCGGCTACGTCACCCTGCGCGACTATATCACCTTCGATACCCTGCGCGACAACCGCGATGCGCTTGTCGCGTTCCGCGACGCTCATTTCGCGCTGATGGTCCTGACCTTCATCGGCATTTATGTGCTGATCGTGGCATTCTCCCTGCCCGGCGCGGCGGTGGCCTCGGTCACCGGCGGGTTCCTCTTCGGGCTGGCGCTTGGCACCACATTCAACGTGATTGCCGCCTCGCTTGGCGCCGTGGCGATCTTTCTCGCGGCCCGCCTCGGTCTGGGCCAGACGCTCGCGGCGCGGCTCGAAACCTCCGAAGGAAAGCTCAAACAGCTCAAGACTGGGCTGAACGATAATGAAATCAGCGTGCTTTTCCTGATGCGCCTTGTCCCTGCGGTGCCGTTCTTCGTGGCCAATCTGCTGCCCGCGCTGGTCGGGGTCAAATTCGTCAACTTCGCCTTTACCACGGTGCTGGGCATCATTCCCGGCGCCATCGTATTCACCTGGATCGGGGTCGGGCTGGGCGAGGTCTTTGATCGTGGCGAAAACCCCGATCTGTCGCTGCTGTGGGAACCGCAGATCATCGGGCCGATCCTGGGGCTTTGCGCACTGGCGGCCCTGCCCATCCTGATCAAGACCATCCGTGGCAAGAAGGACATCTGAGCATGCAGAAACTGAAAGCCGACCTGCTGGTCATCGGTGCCGGCTCGGGTGGCCTGTCGGTCGCGGCGGGCGCGGTGCAGATGGGTGCCAGCGTGATCCTGCTTGAGGGTCACAGGATGGGCGGCGATTGTCTGAATTTCGGCTGCGTGCCCTCCAAGGCGCTGATCGCCAGCGGCAAGGCGGCCCATGCGCAGGCCCATGCGCAGATTTATGGCGTGGCCGATGTAACGCCTCAGGTCGATTATGCAGCCGCCAAGGATCATGTGGCGGATGTCATCGCACAGATCGAACCCGTGGACAGCCAGGAGCGATTCGAGGGACTCGGCGTGCGGGTGATCCGTGACTACGGAACCTTTGTCTCGCCCACCGAGGTGCAGGCGGGCGATCACCTCATTACCGCGCGCCGCATCGTGATCGCGACCGGCTCGTCACCGCTGGTTCCCCCCATTCCGGGGCTCGACACGGTGCCCTACGAAACCAACGAGACGATTTTCGAGTTGCGCGAGAAACCCGGTCACCTGCTGATCATCGGCGGCGGGCCGATCGGCATGGAAATGGCTCAGGCGCACCGCCGCCTTGGCTGTGACGTGACCGTGATCGAGGGAATGAAGGTTCTGGGCCAGGATGACCCGGAACTGACCGCCGTGGTGACAGAGCAATTCCGCGCCGAGGGCATCGGGATCGCCGAGGATGCCATGGCCGCCGAGGTTCGCGGCGCCACAGGCGCCATCGAGGTCGAAACCAAGGACGGGCGCGTGTTCCGCGGCACGCATCTTCTGATGGCGGTGGGCCGCAAGCCCAATACCGACAGGCTCGACCTTGAGACCGCAGGCATCGAGACCACCAGGCGCGGCATCAGGGTGAACGCCTCCATGCGCACCACGAACCGGCGCGTCTACGCCATCGGTGACGTGGCGGGCGGGCTGCAATTCACCCATATGGCGGGCTATCATGCCGGGCTGATCATCCGCTCCGCGCTGCTGGCTCTTCCGGCCCGCGAGCGTACCGATCACATCCCGTGGGTCACCTATACCGATCCCGAACTGGCGCATGTCGGCCTGACCGAGGCGCAGGCGCGCGCCGAACATGGCGGCAATCTCAAGGTCATCCGCTTTCCCTACAACCACAATGACCGCGCCATCGCCGAGCGCAGGACCGCGGGGCTGATCAAGGTGATGGTGGTGCGCGGCCGCCCCGTCGGGACCTCCATCGTGGGGGCGCAGGCAGGCGAGATGATCAGCCTCTGGGCCTTTGTGATCGCCAACAAACTCAAGATGAAACATGTGGCGGCAATGGTCGTGCCCTATCCGACACTGAGCGAGATCAACAAACGCGCCGCCGGCGCCTATTTTTCTCCAAAGCTCTTTGATAGCGCTATGGTCAAACGGATCGTAGGCTTCGTGCAGCGCTGGCTGCCCTGAGATTCGGACCCAAGAGAGGAGAACCACTTGCTCAACTCACTATCGGGGCGCTTCCTGATCCTGACGGCCATCTTCGTGATGCTGGCCGAGGTGCTGATCTTCGTGCCTTCGATTGCCCGCTTTCGCGAGGAATTTCTGCTCAACCGGCTGGAACGGGCGCAGATCGCCTCGCTGGTGCTTCTGGCTGCGGATGAGGTCAGCCCGGATCTGCAAGAGGAACTCCTGCGCAATGCGGGCGTGTTCAACGTGGTGCTGCGGCGCGACGAGGCGCGTCAACTCGTGCTGTCCTCGCCGGTGCCCCAGCCGGTCGCACATACCTTTGATCTGCGCGACGCGCCGGCCTTCACGCTCATTCGCGATGCCATGCTGCGGCTTTACACGCGCGAACCTCAGGTGATCCGCGTGATCGGAGAACCGGTGCGCATGGGCGGCCTGCTGATCGAGATCACCGTCGACTCCCGCGATCTGCGCACCGCGATGATCGACTACGGGCTGCGGATTCTCTGGCTCTCGCTGGTCATTTCGATCATTACCGCCGGGCTGCTCTTTCTCGCGGTGCGCGGGTTTCTCGTCAAACCGATCCGGCGGGTGGTGGCGACGATGCAGGCCTATGCCGCAGCCCCCGAGGACGCGCGGCGGGTGATCAAGCCTTCCTCGGGCATCACCGAACTGCGCGAGGCCGAGGAAACCCTGCAATCGCTGCAAATGCAACTGACCGGCGCGCTCAAGCAAAAAGAGCATCTGGCACAGCTTGGCAGCGCCGTGGCCAAGGTCAACCACGACCTGCGCAACATCCTGACCAGCGCGCAGCTTTTCACCGACCGCATCGAGATGAGCGAGGATCCGGCGGTCAAACGCATGGCCCCGAAACTGGTCAATTCGCTCACCCGCGCGGTGCATCTGTGCGAGGCGACGCTCGCCTACGGCAAGGCCGAAGAACCGGGCCCGACGCTGGCGCGCGTCCCGCTGGCCAAGATCGTCGCCGACGTGATCGAGAGCGAGCGGCTGTCGGCCGGAGACGCGGATATCAGCTTTTCCGAGGACGTCCCCGCGCATCTTCTGGTGCTGGCCGACACCGAACAACTCTACCGCGTCATCGCCAATCTCGTGCGCAATGCCCGTCAGGCCATCGTCAACAGCGGGCGGCCCGGTGAAATCAACGTCATGGCCGACGAGGACGACCGCGAATGGATCATCCGCATCCGCGACACCGGCCCCGGCCTGCCGCCCAAGGCGCGCGAGCATCTCTTCAAGCCGTTTCAGGGTGGCGTGACCAAGGGCGGCACCGGCCTCGGCCTGACCATCGCCGCCGAACTCGTGCGCGGCCATGGCGGCAGCCTTTCGCTCGAACACAGCGACGCGACCGGCACCTCGTTCTGCATCACCCTGCCCAAGGGAAATCTGGGTCAGGGCGTCTGAATTCCGCCAAATCGCCCTTGCAATGCCCGGCCGCAGAGTCTAATTGCTGCCCTCGACGGACCGATAGCTCAGCTGGATAGAGTACTTGACTACGAATCAAGGGGTCGGGGGTTCGAATCCTCCTCGGTCCGCCACTTTCACAAAGAATGTGGCGGTATGTTCGGTCGGCGGATATGATCTTTTCCCTGCGCCCTACCGCAATATCATGACAGCGATGTGACCCACAGGATCGTTGCATCCTCGGGACTGACCGAAATCACGTTGTGGCCCATGGTGGCATCGTAATAGGCACTGTCGCCGCGGCGCAACTCGATGGGTTCATAGAATTCGGTATAGAGCCGGATCACCCCCGTCAGCACATACAGAAACTCCTCGCCGTCGTGGCGCACCCAGCCGCCGAATTCCTCGACGCCGCGCGCCCGGATCCGCGCGCGATAGGGCATCATCCGCTTCTTGCTCAGCGTCTCGGCCAGCAGTTCATGCTCATAGGTGGCGGTGGCCTTGGGCGCGCCCTCGCCGGATTTGGTCACCGCCATGCGCCCGTTGATCTGATTGCGCGAGGGCGGCGTGAACAGCTGCGGCACAGATATTTCCAGCCCCAGGGCCAGCTTTTTCAGCGCCTCATAGGTGGGCGACATCTGGCCGTTCTCGATCTTGGACAGTGTCGAGCGCGCCAGCCCCGCCTGCCGCGCGGCCTGTTCCAGCGTCCAGCCCCGCGCCTTGCGCAGATCGCGCACCCGCGCACCCAGATCAAGCGGTTCGGCAAGCGCCGTCTCGCCGCTGTCCCGGATAATGCGGATAAGAGGAGAATTTCCACCATCTGTCATGGATCGTTTCTACACGCAGGCCCGGCCCACTTGCAACTGGCCTCGGCGCGGCCTAATCCGGACGCATGACCGCAGTTTTCGATCAGGGCCCGCCGCCGCCCTGCCCCCACCCCTTCAATCTGGCCGCCCATGTGCTGAGGCGCGCCGATGACCTGCCCGACAGAATTGCGCTGGCGGTTCTGGGCCTGTCGGGTGCCGACCGCTGGAGCTATGCCCGGCTCCGGGCGGCCGTCCTTGGCACCGGCACCGGGCTGTTGCAGGCCGGATTGCGCCCCGGTGACCGGGTGCTGATGCGGCTGGGCAACACGGTCGAGTTCCCGATCGCCTATCTCGGCGCCATCGCCGCAGGGCTGGTGCCGATTCCGACCTCGAGCCAGTTGACCGCACCGGAAGTGGCAGGCATCATCGCCACCACCACCCCCGCCGTCATCCTGCGCGCGGGCGGCATCGCCTGTCCCGAAACGGACATCCCCATTCTCGACGAAACCACCCTGACGGCGATGCGCGACCTGCCGCCCGTCGCATATGCCATGGGCGATCCCGACCGGCTGGCCTATATCATCTACACCTCCGGCACCTCCGGCATCCCGCGCGCGGTGGCCCACGCCCATCGCGCGATCTGGGCGCGGCGGATGATGTTTCAGGGCTGGTATGGCCTGCGGGAACAGGACCGGCTCTGCCATGCGGGCGCGTTCAACTGGACCTATACCCTTGGCACCGGCCTCATGGATCCCTGGACCATGGGCGCCACCGCCCTGATCCCCGCGCCAGAGATCACGCCCGAGCAACTACCGCTCATTCTCAAACGCCACGACGCGACGATTTTCGCCGCGGCGCCAGGTGTTTACCGCAAACTCCTCAAGCAAGGTCAGACGCTGTCTCTGCCCCGTTTGCGGCACGGCCTCTCGGCCGGGGAAAAACTTTCGGATGCGATCCGCCAGCACTGGCATGAGGCCACCGGCACAACCATCCACGAGGCCTACGGCATGTCCGAATGCTCGACCTTCATCTCGGGCAGCCCGGATGACCCCGCCCCGCCCGGCACTCTGGGCCGCCCGCAGCAGGGCCGCCGCCTCGCCATTCTGGGCGCAAACGGCCCCGTGGCGACCGGCGACGCGGGCACCATCGCCATTCACCGCTCCGATCCCGGACTGATGCTGGGCTATCTCGGCGCGCCCGAGGCAACGGCAGAGAAGTATCAGGGCGACTGGTTCCTGACCGGCGATCAGGGCGCGATGGATGCCGAGGGCCATATCACCTATCTCGGTCGCACCGATGACATGATGAACGCCGGCGGCTTTCGCGTCTCACCTATCGAGGTCGAGGCGGTGCTGAACACCCATCCCGGCATCACCCAATGCGCCGTCACCGACATCGAGGTAAAAGAGGATGCGCGCCTGATCATGGCCTTCTATACTGGCCCCGAACCACTGCCCGCCGAGACGCTGCACAGCTTCGCCTGCGACCGGCTTGCCGCCTATAAACGCCCGCGAGGGTATTTTCATGTCGACACCCTGCCTACCGGGGCAAACGGCAAACTCCTGCGCCGCGCGCTGCGGCCCATCTACAAGGCGCTCCATGACCAAGCTTGACATCATCTCCGATCCGATCTGCCCCTGGTGCTATATCGGAAAAACACTTCTGGAACAGGCGCTTGCCAAGCGCCCCGATCACCCGTTCAAGATCGAATGGCATCCCTTTCAACTCAATCCCGACATGCCCGCATCCGGCATGGACCGCCACGAATACCTCGAAACCAAGTTCGGCGGCAAACAGGGTGCCATCCGCGCCTATGCGCCGGTGCTCGAACGCGCCGAAGCAGCGGGGCTGACGATCGACTTTGCCGCGATCAAACGCACGCCCAACACGCTCGATGCGCATCGCCTGATCCATTGGGCGGGCATCGAGGACCGCCAGGACCGCATGGCCATGGCGCTCTTTGCCGCCTATTTCGACGAAGGCCGCGATATTGGCGACCATGAGGTTCTTGCCGACATCGCCGACAGCCTCGGCATGGACGGCGCAATGATCCGACGCCTCCTGCAGACGGATGCGGACCGCGAGGATATCAAGGCGCGCGACACCCAGTTCCGCCAGATGGGCATCACCGGCGTGCCGACCTTCATCGTCGGCGGCCAGCATGCCGTGCCCGGCTGTCAGCCCGCCGACCTGTGGGTCAAGGTCATTGACGAACTGACCGCCGATGCGTGACACCGGCGCTTGCCCTCAACGGGCCGCCGCCTGACCCTCAGAACTGTGGCAGCCCGTCGCTCAGGTCGTAGGATTTGACCGCGGTCAGAACCTGATCGCCGTCAAGCGCGAAGACGAACACGTGCGCCCGGTCGTCGGCCAGCGTCATGCGGCAAAACTGCGTCTCGGTATCGAACTCCGCCGGGCAGGTCGCCAGATCGACATGCTCCACCGCATGTTCAAAGATCTCATAGGTCATCCTGCCATCGGCCAGTTCGGTCGTGTCTGCCCTTACGGCGAATGCCGCCACGCTGATCAGGGCGGCGAGGCTGAAGGTGTGAAAATGCGAGAGCTTCATATCCGATTCCTTCTATCAGGTATTGCCGTGCAGATTTCATACTGTTTCACTCAACTATAAACAAGCGCGATCTGGCCCCTCCCCCCGCTGCGTGCTAAGGGCTGCGCGTCCGTGCAAAAGGAACCCGCATGTCCGCCGCAACCCGCCCCGCCCGACCGGAATTCATCGCCATGATGGCGATGATGGCGGCCACCGTGGCATTCTCCATCGACGCGATGCTGCCCGCCCTGCCGCATATCGCACAGACGCTTGCACCCGACGCGCCGAACCGGGCGCAGCTGATCATTACCTCGTTCCTTCTCGGCCTTGGCATCGGCACGTTTCTGGCCGGTCCGCTGTCCGACAGTTTCGGGCGCAAGCGGATCATCCTGCTGGGCGCGGTCATCTATGTCTCGGGCGCGGCCCTGGCCATGCTGGCCCCCGGCCTTGAAACCCTGCTCGCCGCCCGCGCGCTGCAAGGGCTGGGTGCCGCCGCCTTTCGGATCGTGTCGATCGCGATCATCCGCGATCTCTACGCGGGCCGCGAAATGGCGCGGCTGATGTCCTTCGTGATGATGGTCTTTGCCCTCACCCCGGCATTGGCCCCGCTTCTGGGCGCGGGCATTATCGTCCTGGCCGGCTGGCGCGGCGTGTTCGGAGCCTTTGTCCTCTTTGCCGCGGCGCTTTCGCTCTGGATGTCGCTGCGCCTGCCAGAGCCGCTCGCCCCCGACCGCCGCCGCGCGTTTCGCGCCGCACCGCTCCGGGCCGCGCTCAGCGAGGTTCTGGGACATCCCGTCACCCGGCTGGCAATCGCGGTGCAGATGCTCTGCATGACCACGCTCTTCACCTCGCTCAGCATGGTGCAGCCGATCTTTGACGTGACCTTTGGCCGGGGGACCAGCTTTCCCTACTGGTTCTTCCTGATGGCGCTGATCGCGGGCTGCGGCAGTTTTCTCAACTCCCGGCTGGTGATGCGGCTCGGGATGGAGCGGATGGTCAGCGGCGCGCTTGCCGCACAGATTGCCCTCTCGCTCATCGCCATTATCCTCTGGCAGATCGGCCTGCCGCCGCAACTGCAATTCGCCGTCTTTGTCATCTGGCAGACCGGTGTATTCTTTCAGGCGGGGCTTACGCTGGGCAATCTCAACGCGCTCGCCATGGCGCCCATGGGCGCGATCGCGGGCATGGCGGCAAGCGTGACGGGGGCCGCCGCCACGGTGGGCAGCGTGGCCATCGCCATCCCCATCGGACAGCAGTTTCAGGGCACACCGATGCCCGCGCATCTGGGCGTTCTGGGGGCGGTTCTCATCGGCCTCGGGCTGATGCAGCGGGTCAGACGCCTTGCACCACAGGTGGTTTGACGGGACTATTTCTGTATACCGTCGCATACTATCTTTTCGACGCACCGGTTTTCGGCTATGACGCCGGCAATCACGCGAATCCCCCATAACCGCAAAGGACGCCTTCGAGATGACCAAAATCAAGGTAGACAATCCCATCGTCGAGATGGACGGCGATGAAATGACCCGGATCATCTGGGACTTCATCAAGCAGAAACTGATCCTGCCCTATCTCGATGTCGACCTGCTCTATTACGATCTGGGGATCGAGGAACGCGACCGCACCAACGACCAGATCACCATCGACGCGGCCGAGAAAACCAGGGAGGTGGGCGTCGCGGTCAAATGCGCAACCATCACCCCCGATGAGCAGCGGGTCGAGGAGTTCGGCCTCAAGAAGATGTGGAAATCGCCCAACGGCACGATCCGCAACATCCTTGGCGGCGTCGTCTTTCGCGCGCCCATCATCTGCCGCAACGTTCCCCGCCTCGTGCCGGGCTGGACCCAGCCCATCGTGATCGGTCGCCACGCCTTCGGCGATCAGTACAAGGCCACCGACATGCGGTTTTCCGGGCCGGGCAAGCTGACCATGAAATTCGTCGGCGAAGACGGCACCGTGGACGAGCGCGAGGTGTTCGACGCGCCCTCCTCCGGCGTTTTCATGGGCATGTACAACCTCGACCAGTCGATCCTCGATTTCGCCCGCGCCTCGCTCAACTACGGGCTGGATCTGGGCTGGCCGGTCTATCTCTCGACCAAGAACACCATCCTCAAGGCCTATGACGGGCGTTTCAAGGATCTCTTCCAGAAGGTTTACGAGGAAGAATTCGAAGCAGAGTTCAAGAAGAAGGGCATTCACTACGAACATCGCCTGATCGACGACATGGTCGCTTCGGCGATGAAATGGTCGGGCGGCTATGTCTGGGCCTGCAAGAACTATGACGGCGACGTGCAGTCCGACACCGTGGCGCAGGGCTTTGGCAGCCTCGGACTGATGACCTCGCAACTGATGACACCCGACGGCAAGATCGTCGAGGCCGAGGCGGCGCATGGCACGGTGACGCGCCACTACCGCCAGCACCAGAAGGGCGAACAGACCTCGACCAACTCGATCGCATCGATCTTTGCCTGGACCGGCGGGCTCAAGCACCGCGCCAAGCTGGACGGCAACGCCCCGCTCAAGACCTTTGCCGAAACGCTGGAGCGGGTCATCGTCGATACCGTCGAAAGCGGCTACATGACCAAGGATCTGGCCCTGCTCGTCGGCCCCGACCAGAAATGGCTGACCACGATGGGCTTTCTCGAAAAGGTCGACGACAATCTCGGCAAGGCACTGGCGGGCTGAACGCAGCACGCGACGAAACAGGACGGGGGCCCGCCGGCCCCCGTTCTTAATCCCGCCATCGCTGCGGATTGCGCCCGCGGCCCTCACTTGCCCCGGTTATGCGTCCTTGCATACATCTCGGCGATCATCCGGCTCGCGGTTTTCTCGAACGCGCAGGGAATCACCGCATGAATGAGCGCGGCAAACCCGGCGGCAAACAGCCAGAGACTGAACCGCCCCGCAAAAACCGCATGTTCGAGATAGCTTTCGTCCACACTGCGCGGATGCTCCAGGAAAACTTTTGAAATCATCGGCTTGCCCTCCCTGTTCTGTGTTGCGACCAGAATAGTCGCGCAAGAGGGTGAAATTTTCCCAAACTTCCGCTTACATCGGGTATAATCGGGAAAATTTCCACAAAAGACGCCATATGACGAGCAATCTTGACGAATTCGATCGCAAAATCCTGACCGAATTGCAGCGCAACGCCGATCTGCCGCTCGAAACCCTCGGGCAACGGATCGGCCTGTCGCGCAACGCCTGCTGGCGGCGGATCAGATCGCTGGAGGCCGCAGGCGTGATCCGCGCCCGCGTCGCCCTTCTCGATCCCGCCCGGATCGGCCTGCCGCTCACCGTGTTCATGCAGATCCGCGCCGCCCTGCACGACGCAGACTGGCTCGACAAATTCGCCCGCGCTACCCGCGCCCTGCCCGAGGTGCAGGGCGTCTACCGCATGTCGGGCGATCTTGACTACCTCATTCGCGCGCAGGTCGCCGACATGGCCGATTACGACCGGCTTTACCAGACCCTCATCGCGCGGGTGCCCATGGGCGATGTCTCGGCCTCCTTCGTGATGGAAGAGATCAAGCACAGCACCGAACTGCCGCTCAGCCGCGCCTGAGCGCATTCCCCATGGACCCGGCGCGCGCCCTCGCGTAAGCCTTGGGTCAACCCCGAACCAGAGAGCGCACGATGATCCCTCACGTTTACCTCATCCTCTTTCTCGCCATTCTGGCCGAAACCGCCGGCACCACCGCGTTGCAGGCCAGCCAGCAGTTTACCCGGCTCTGGCCCTCCGTGATGGTGGTGCTGGGCTATGGCATCAGTTTCTATCTTCTGGCGCTCACGCTCAAGGTCATGCCGGTGGGCGTTGTCTATGCGATCTGGTCCGGCCTCGGCATCGTGTTCATCGCCTGCATCGGCTATCTGGTCTTTGGCCAGAAACTCGACCTGCCGGCCGTGATCGGCACCGGCATGATCCTTGCCGGGATCGTCGTGATCCAGCTATTCTCGCGCACGGCGCCGCATTAAACGCCGCGCATCGGGCCAAAAAGGGTGGAATCCGCGCGCCCATGCCGTTATCTCCGCGTGCAAGCATCTCACGAGGCGGCCCATGAACGACACCATCACCGAACGCTGCGAGGCCAAGGGCCTGCGCATGACCGATCAGCGCCGCACCATTGCCTCGGTGCTGCAGGACTCCGACGATCACCCGGATGTCGAGGAACTCTACGCCCGTGCCGCGGGCCGCGATCCGCGCATCTCGATCGCCACGGTCTATCGCACGGTCAAGCTGTTCGAAGAGGCGGGCATCCTCGACAAGCTCGAATTCGGTGACGGGCGCGCCCGCTACGAGGACGCCGAACGCGACCACCACGATCACCTGATCGACATGAACTCGGGCGAGGTGATCGAATTCGTCGATCCCGAAATCGAGGCCCTCCAGGAAAGGATCGCCGAAAAACTGGGCTATCGCCTGATCGGTCACCGGCTGGAACTCTACGGCGTGCCGCTGAAACCGGCTCGCTAGCATGGGGCGTGCGGGGGCGGATGCCATGAACCGGGTGCTGCGGCTGGCGATCGGCAGCCTGATCGTGGGTCTTGCGGTGCTGTCGCTCAAGGCACTTGCCTGGGCGCTCACCGGCTCGCTCGCGCTGATGTCGGACGCGCTGGAAAGCCTTGTGAACGTCGCGGCTGCGCTTGCGGTGATCGCAGCACTCAGGGTGGCCAAGCGCCCCGCCGACTCCAACCACCCCTACGGCCACCACAAGGCCGAATTTTTCTCGGCCGTGCTCGAAGGGGTGCTGATCGTCATTGCCGCCCTCTTCATCCTGCGCGAGGCCTGGGCCGGGTTCCTCGACCCGCGCGCGTTGGACGCGCCATTCCTCGGCATGGCCATCAACGCCGGCGCCAGCCTCATCAACGGGGCCTGGGCGGTCCTTCTGATCCGCAACGGACGGCGCTACCGCTCCCCCGCGCTGGTGGCGGACGGCAGGCACCTGATGACCGATGTGGTCTCGTCGGTCGGCGTCCTCATCGGCATCGGGCTGGCCATCGCGACCGGCTGGTGGATTCTCGATCCCGCCATGGCGGTTCTGGTGGCGCTCAACATTCTCTGGTCCGGCTGGGGCGTCATCAAGGGCTCGCTCAGCGGGCTGATGGACGAGGCGGTGTCGGATGACGAACTCGACGAGATCCGCGGCATCATCGCCACAGCGGCCAGCGACGATGTGGCGATCGAGGCGCATGACCTGCGCACCCGCCACGCAGGCCCCGTGACCTTCATCGACTTTCACCTCGTCATGCCCGGCGAAACCACGGTCGAGACCGCGCATGACCTGTGCGACCGGATCGAGGCGGCGTTGATGGCGGTCCTGCCGGATGCCCGCGTGACGATACATGTCGAACCCGAACACAAGGCCAAGCATAGCGGCATTGTCGTGCTGTCATAGCTCTGCCGCTTTCTTGTGCAGATGACCTGCGCTAACAGGGGCAATCCCTGATAGGACACCCCGATGGAAAACCTGCGCGGCAGCATTCTGATGGTTCTGGCGATGGCCGGGTTCGCGCTTGAGGACATGTTCGTCAAGCGGCTCGCCGGCGATCTGCCGGTCGGGCAGATCATCATGCTGATCGGCTTTGGCGGCGCGCTCGTGTTCGGGGCGATCACCACCGCACAAGGGCGCAGGATCTGGTCGCGCGACCTGCTGAGCAGCCCGGTGCTCCTGCGCAATTTCGGCGAGATTGTCGGCACCTTCGGCTTTGTCATGGCAATCGCGCTGACGCCCTTGTCCTCGGCCTCGGCGATCCTTCAGGCGACACCGCTTGCGGTCACCCTCGGCGCGGCGCTCTTTCTGGGCGAGACGGTGGGCTGGCGGCGATGGAGCGCCATTCTGGTGGGGTTCTGCGGCGTCCTGATGGTGATCCGGCCGGGACTCGAAGGGTTCGAACCCGCCTCGCTCTTTGCAGTGCAGGCGGTGATCGGTCTTGCGATTCGCGATCTGGCCACCCGCGCCGTGCCGCGCACGATCTCCTCGATGCAGCTTTCGACCTATGCCTTTGCCATGCTGGTGCCGACGGGGGCGATGCTTCTGTCCTTTCACGGCACACCCGCCCTGCCCTCCGCATTGAACTGGCGCGATCTGGCACTGGCGCTCCTTTGCGGCGTGCTGGCCTATTATGCCATCGTGGCGGCGATGCGGCTGGGTGACGTGGCGGTGATCACACCGTTCCGCTACTCGCGCCTTGTCTTCGCGCTGATCATCGGCGTGACCCTCTTTGACGAGCGCCCGGATGTCTGGACACTGACGGGGGCGGCAATCATCATCGCCTCGGGGATCTACACCTTCTGGCGCGAGCGGCGGCTGGCCCGACACCTGATCGCGCCCGCCGCGCCAGGCCCAACCCCGGACGGGCGCTGAAACAGCTGCAACTGGCAGCTTCTGATGGTCCTGCATATCCGACCCGGCAGACCTCGGAACTGTCATCGGACGCAGCCTCGTCCGCATCCCCCGCCCCTGGCCTGAAGTGCCGGAAATCGCCGAAATGAGCGGTACGGGATTTCCGGGTGTCACTCGCGAAACTGCGCCCGGAAGCAACGGTTTAGCGTCAAACGTTCGACGCCTGCCCTGCCCGCATCGAAAAAATGGAAGCCGACACATGTTGGCCAGAAGACCGCCTTTTTCTCATCACAATCCGAACAGACCATGACGAAGTAAAAATATTACTTGGTCCCTCGTGTGTTTTTCGTCCTCGCAAACCGGGTACCTGCAAATGATCCAGATGGTCGCCGTACAGGATTCTGCTGACACAGAAGACTTGCCAGAAGGTACGACGCTCTTGAACGGGCAGTTTCTGATCAGATCCCGCCTTCAGAAAGGCGGGTTCGGAATCACCTATGTCGCGCGCGACAGCCTCGACCGTCAGGTTGTGGTGAAAGAGTGCTTTCCCTCGGGTATCTGCACGCGCGCGAACGGCCGGGTGCGACCGCTGATGCCCGATGTCGAACTTCAGTTTGCAGCCCTCAAGCGGCAATTCATCCGCGAAGCACGCCAGATGGCAAAACTGATTCACCCCAATATCGTCGCAGTTCACCAGGTGTTCGAGGAAAACAACACTGCCTACATGGCGCTCGATCAGGTAAAAGGCGTGGATCTGACGACGCTGTCGCAGGAACACCCCGAAAGGATCACGAACGCGTTTCTCCACACGTTGCTGGACCAGATACTCAAGGCAATCGGGCACACGCACGACCACGGCGTCCTGCACCGCGATATCTCTCCCGACAACATCCTCGCAGACGATGCGGACCACATCACGCTGATTGATTTCGGCGCAGCGCGGGAAAGCGGCATTCCGTCGACAGGCAATCAGTCGATCATCGTTGCCGTCAAGGATGGCTATTCCCCGCACGAGTTCTATGTGTCCGACGCCAGACACGATTTTTCGAGCGATCTCTATTCGCTGGGTGCCACCCTTTATGACATGATTACCGGGTCTCCGCCGCCGGATTGCCAGTCGCGGCTTGCTGCGGTGTCCAGCGGCGCTCCGGACCCTTACCTGCCGCTGGCATCGTCCGATTTCGACTTCGACTACAACATTCTCGCGACCGTCGACCGGGCGCTGGAAATTCCGCAGGAAGATCGTTTTCAATCCGCAAGCGACTGGGCCACAGAACTGGAGACCACGCCCAGGGTGCGCCCCGCCCGGCGGCCCGAGCTGTTACCCGATCCGCATCTGGAAACCAAGATCGCCCAGATCGTCGCGTCGACGAACACGCTTCTGCAACGCCGGAAACCCGACAGCGCCCCCACGGGTATCGCACCACCCACCGCACAGAGCGTCGCTCCCGAGTCGCAGAAAGTCGTGGATATCTTCGGCAACCGGATCGACGATCTCGAGGCTTGGCAGGCCGAGCAGGAACTCGAAATCCAGGCCAGGCAGATGAAATACAAAAAGCCGGATGACACCCGCAAACCGGAACAAGAAGAGACTGATCCAAAACGCAAATCCTGGATCATGAACCTGATTTCACGCTGCCTGCCGGGACGCCGAGCGTCGCGACTGCCCTGATTGAAATGCCGAGGAGATACCTGATGAGATTCATTCGCGAAATCATAAGCGAAAAGCGCAGCGCGCCGGTGGCTGAAACTGCTGATCTGGCAAAGCCTGACACAGGCGAATCGCGCTACGAACCGCTCCGCGCCGGTGCGCAGATGTATCCGCCGGGCCGGGCGAGCGATCCGTTGCCCCTCGATGCGTATGAACTGCCACAGGATGACAGCTTCGAGGATGCGGAATTCGACTCCGATTTCTCACTCTTCGATCAATCCGGGGAGGAAATCGGGGATTCGGCCCCCGATCAGGTCGAGGATGCGCAACCGGACCTCCGCCAGCCGATGAACACGGACGATCTTGCGTTCGACGATGCGCAGGAGGAGGAGGACTATTTCAAGGATCTGGATATCTCCGATCTGAACGATCTGCAGGGCATCGCCGATCCTTTCGAAAAGCTCCGTCAGGAGCATTTTGAACAGAGAGCGGAATACCAGGCTCCCGATCCTCTGGAGACTTGCGAACCCGAGGAACTGCCGGCCATGGACGCACGGATGCCCATCGCAGAGCCTTTGCCGGAGCGCCCCGTCGAGGAAACGTCATCCGTCGAAGTCCCGGCACCCGCCGCCGGGCGCGGGTCAAGCCGGTCCGGTCGCGTCAAGACGCGGCTGCTGGGCTTTTCTGCCGGTTCACTCGACCAGACTGACATGTTCGAGAAAACCACAAGCCACTCTGACAGCCCGTTCCCGGTCGGCTGGCTGGTGGTTGTCTCCGAACTCGGTCGGGGCGCCTCTTTCGCGCTGCATGACGGGGTTTCAAAGGTCGGGCGCGGCACGGATCAGACCGTGTGCCTCAACTTTGGCGACAACAGCATCTCGCGCGACAATCACCTGTCGATTGCCTACGACTCCGAACAAAACAGGTTCTTCGTCGGGCATAGCGGCAAATCGAACCTGGTTCGCCTGAACAACAAGCCGCTTCTGAGCACCGAAGAGCTTTGTTCCAGAGATCAGATCCGGCTGGGCGAGACGACACTTAGGTTCATCGCCCTTTGCGAGGACGATTTCACCTGGGCCAAGTCAGAACAAGAAGCCCTGAAACGTGCCTGAAACGGTCCAATATGTCTATGATGCTGCCCCTGCAATCATTCAGGGGCAGCGCGAGTATCAGGAGGACACGCTGGCCGTGGATTTCACCGCCGGTGCGGGGATGGGTTTCATCGTACTGGCCGACGGAATGGGCGGGCATTCGGCGGGCGATGTGGCAAGCAAGATCGTCGTGACCGAAATCTTCAGCGAATTGAAGATGCGTGCCGACGATGCCGAACAATTGGAATCGGACATCGGCAAGATCCTGCATGCCGCCGTGAGCGGCGCCAATGAATGTATCGGCAGGATGGCCAGTGAAAGTCCCCGGATGCAGGGCATGGGCGCGACGCTCGTCGCGCCGATCGTGATCGACAACCGGCTCTACTGGATATCGGTCGGCGACTCGCCTCTCTACATGTTCCGCGGCAACCGCCTGTTCCGCCTGAACGAGGAGCATTCCGTAAAACGACGCATGGCCCAACTTGTCGACCGGGGCGAGATGGCGCGAGAGGTGGCGGACGAGCATCCCGACCGGGGCTGCCTGACATCGGTTCTGATCGGCAGCACAATTCCGGAAATCGACTGCCGCGACACGCCTGTTGAACTGCGGCACGACGACATCGTGATTGCCGCCAGCGATGGGCTACAGTTCATCAGCGATCTGGAAATCGCACGCATCGTCTATGAATCACGCACCCTGCCAAGCGCCGAGATCAGCGCCAGACTGGTCAAACGCATTACCGATCTCAACGATCCCGACCAGGACAACCTCTCGCTTTGCGTTCTCAAGGTGCAGGAACGATCCAGACTCGCCTGCGCTGCCGCTGATATCGCGGCACCCGCACCCGTCGCCGAGGTCCAGTCCACCCGAACATCCATGCTCGCAAGGGTGAACGGGAAAACGACGATCTGGACCAGAAACACTTTTCAGGGACGTGAACTGCGATGATGTTACCCGATCTTCAGGACATGACCGAGCGTCTTCAGCTTGCGCTGAACGACGACAGGTTGCCGCACGAGTTTCTGAAGGTCGGCAAACAGTTGCTCGCACATCTGACGGAACCCACGCAAATCGCCGTTCTGGGCCTGCCCGGTTCGGGCAAGACCAGCTTGCTGAACATCATCCTCCGCGAAACGGTGATGCCGGATCTCCAGAATGTTCCGATCATCGAGCTGGTTCACGGCAAAACCGCTCGCGTCACCTATGAGGCGCTGACAGCCACCGCCACACGGCGCGACGGTGTTGCGACACAGGCCGACATTCCGCCGCGAACATTTCGCGTCATTCAGGAGTTGCCCCTGCCTCAGCTTGAGGACAAGAGCCTGATCGAGATCAATATGCCCGAGGACTTCGGACAGCGTTCGGATCTGCTCGAATGGGCGGCGAAAAAGGCACATATCGCGATCTGGTGCTCGGAAAATTTCGACGACCGGGAATGCTCGATCTGGTCTTCCGTTCCGGATCGCCTGAAGGATCACAGCTTTCTCGCACTCACCAAGGCGGACCGGTTGCAAATGAAAGGCGTGCTTGCCGAGCAGGTATCCCGCTTTCAGGAACATTTTGCGGACGAGTTTCTCTGCCTCTTTCCCGTTGCGACCAAGCAGGCGAGCGCCGCCTGCGCATCCGGCACCGTCACCAGCGTCGGGCTGTGGAAGGCAAGCGGCGGCAAGGCTCTCGCGGATGGCATTGATCGCGAGATCGCGACCGCCAGGCTGGCCGACAGGGATCATGCGGACGTGTTGCTGACCCGGATCGGTTTTGCCACAAGGCCGCAGACCGCCCATCCCGAGACCAGGGACACCGCCAAGCCGCAGACGGTATCGGCGCCCGAAAGATCACAGGCCGCCCCGGCGGCGCAGCCCCCGGCACCCGCCGCATCGCAGATGGGCCGCGACGAGGCGATCGAAATGGCGCTCTCCCTCCTGCAGAATTGCGCCAATGAAATGCTCGCCGATGGCACGGACCAGCACACATTACCGCCCGAACGGATCCTGGATCAATGCGTGCAGGCGGCGCAGGCGCTGGCCACATTGCTGATGGACACGCAGCCCGACGACCCTGAAATCAGCGCGCTTCGCGAGGACGCGCTGGAGAGCGAGCAGGTGATCATGTTGTTGCAGCTTGAGCGCAGCCAGACCGCAGCCAGCGACGCGATCACCGTTCTGCTTCAACTGAAAAAAGAAATGTCATTGTTGAGTGCAGGATGAAACCCGGACCTGAAAACCTCCCTCTCGTTCTGGATGATTTCCTTTTGTCGTTCGGCCCGGAATCCTCCGGCGAACCGGCCAGAAAAGATCCGGATCCCCGCAGAAAGGCTGACCAGATGAACGTCGAGGTCCCGATCAGACCGGAGAAACCAACCTCGGTTCTCGCGCAACCGGATTACCTGAATGCCGGTCTTGAACCGCTCCGGGAATTCGCGGATCGCGCCCGGCGCGTGCAGGAAGAGCTGACGGCGCTCCAACAGGCGGCAGGCGATTCAGCCAGGCGCGCGGTTGCCCGTCTGGGCAGGGAATTGAACGACTTTGAACCCGCAGTCACCTTTCTGGGTCAGGTGAAATCGGGCAAGACATCGCTCGTCAACGCGATGGCGGGCTGGCCCGACCTCTTGCCGTCGGATGTGAATCCCTGGACTTCCGTAGTCACCTCGCTGCATCTCTCTCCCGGTCGCGAAAGGCAGGAAACAGGCGCCAGTTTCCAGTTCATGGAAGAAGATGAATGGGACCGGCTCGTTCACAAGGGCGGGCGGCTGGGCGAGATGGCCAATCGCGCAGGCGCGAGCGGAGAGCTGGAAACCATCCGCCAGCAGATCGAAATGCTGCGTGAAAAGTCGCGCAAGCGCCTTGGCAACAAGTTCGAGATGCTGCTGGGCCAGGAACATGAATACGGCTACTTCGACAAGAACCTGCTGGAACGCTACATCTGCATCGGCGACGATTTCTTTGACGACGACCCGGCAGAGGACATCGCGAACCAGGGGCGCTTTGCCGATATCACGCGCTCGGCCGATCTTTACCTGAACTGCAACAGCAAACCGTTTCGCATGTGCCTGCGCGACACGCCTGGCGTGAACGATACCTTCATGATGCGTGAACAGGTGACGATCAACGCCGTGAGATCCAGCCGCATCTGCATCGTCGTGCTGTCCGCCCATCAGGCCCTGACCTCGGTCGACATGGCCCTGATCCGCATGATCTCCAGCCTGAAATCCAGGGATGTCGTCATTTTCGTGAACCGGATCGACGAATTGCACGACCCCTCGGCGCAGATCCCGGAAATCGAGACGAGCCTGCGCAAGGTGCTCGCCGATCACAAGGGCCCGGAAGACGCCGACATCATCTTCGGCAGCGCCTACTGGGCCAATACCGTTCTGACCGAAAATCTCGACCGGATGCACAGCGCCAGCACCAACGCGCTGATGAAATACGCCGAGATGAAACTGAACGCCTCGACCCTCGATCAATCTCCTGCGGCGATGATCTGGCACCTGTCCGGCCTGCCCGAACTGAACCGGATCATATCCGAGAGGATCGTCACGAAACTTGGCGATCCGAAACTGACCAGGATCGCCAGCTCTGCGGTCACGATCGCCAGCGGCCAGCAGGCCGCGAACATGGTGCGCGTCCAAGGGCATCAGCTCCATGACCCGATGAGCATGTTTGCGGTCAGAAGCGAACTCAACGCCCTTGCAGAGCGTCACAGGACAATCCTGTCGGAAAAGATCAATCAGACAATCCAGGCCTATCAGTCCCGCGCGGATCGGGCTCATGCCAACTTTGTCGAGCGCGCAACCCATTCGCTGATCACGCATCTTGAGAATGACGGATCGGGTCAGGTCTGGTCCTACAGCCCCACCGGGCTGCGAATGCTGCTCAAATCGGCCTACGCGCTATTTGCATCCCGCGTGCAGAACGCAGCCAGAAGCCAGTATGAACTGGCCGTCGTGGATATCGCCGAACTCTACTTCAACGCCTTCGGTCGGGCCGTCGAAGGCATCGAACTTAGCGTGCCCGAGGTGCAGGAACTGCCGGCCCCGGTTACCATCGCGCAGACGATCGCACTGGACTTCAACGATGGCTGGTGGATGTCATGGTGGCGGCGGACGCGCGGCTACAAGGCTTTTGCCAGGCAGTTTCACACCCTGGTCATGGCTGAAACTCAAGACTTCATGACCCAGCTCAAGACGGTTCAGACCGCGCAGATCCACGACCAGATGATCTACACGCTGAATGCGTTTTTTGAACAGAACCTCGACATCATGATCGAGATCAGCGGCGGCCATGAAGACAGAGAAGGGAATCGACGCAAATGCCTGGAGCCTGAAAAACTTGAACGCCTGGACAAGATCGAAGGCATCATCGACAGGCTGAAATCCTGCTGCAGGCTACCCGAGACGGAAGGGGCCGGAACATGAGCGAAGAAAACCTGATCCGACTGAATCCGGTCGCAGACACCCGCAAGCCCCGCCTTGTGCTGATGGGCGAGTTCAGCGCCGGAAAGAGCACGCTTTCCAACATCCTGCTGGGCTGCAACCCGCTGCCCATGCGGGTGACGGCGACGCGCCTGCCGCCTGTCGTCATCTCTCAGGGTCAGCCCGCGGCATTCACCGTCGGCCACGATGGCGTCAGAACCCCCATTGCGCTCGATAACCTCGAGTCGGTTTCGCTGAGCGAGACAAGGCGGGTCGAACTCTCCATGGAGTCGGATGCGCTTGAACTGTGCGACATCGTCGACATGCCGGGAATCTCGGACCCGAACATGCCCCCGGAAACCTGGCAGAATGTGATCAGGGAAAACGACCTCGTGATCTGGTGCACGCACGCGACTCAGGCCTGGCGCAAATCCGAAGCGGCCATCTGGGACAGCCTGCGCGCCGAGACCTCGGGACGGAACCTGCTGCTGATCACCCAGTTCGACAAGCTGCAGAACCAGCGGGATCAGGACCGGGTTCTCAAGCGGGTTCAACGCGAGACCGAAGGGCTGTTCGAGGCGATCTATCCGGTATCTCTGCTCGTGGCGCTGAACGCCGATGACGATATCGAGGCATGGAGGCGGAGTGGCGCGGCGGAATTTCTCGAGCATGTCATCGGGATGCTTCTCGACTTCGAACATGGACATTCGAAATTTCCGACCGCAGCAACGCACCACGCTGACGACCCTGCTGCCACCGGGCCAGTATCCCCGATACCAGATGAGGATCACGAACCCGTCACGCCAGAACCCGCCAACACTCAGACAGAAGACCGCGTGATGCCAAGACGGGTCCGGCTGAGTTCCGACGCCGGGTCGCGCCGGAACGCCGATCGCCGGGCCGCAAGCCGGGGTGGATGAAAATGCCCCGTCATCATCGCCTTGCGAAATCCAACCGGGATTGCCGTCCATATCCGCAGAACCTGCAGGAGTTGAATACCGTTGGGCGCAGGAGATCTGACTCATGAAGATTCAGGACCACCTCGACCAGCTTCGGAAATCCTCCTTTGGCTGCAACCTCGCCGCCTTCGGGGATATCTCATCCGGTCTCATCCTGCGCTCCAGCTCGGACAGACCCTGCCCGCGCGAACTGCTCGACAGCTTGTGCGAGGACGCCATCCGGTGCTTTGCCCTGGCGGACCGCCATTCCCGGCCAGAGGGCACCGAGTCGGATGTATACGGCGCGTCAGTCATTTCCTTCACGGCCCGGCGGTCGCATGTATTCGCCCGCAATGACACGGAAACCGACGATGTGGTCTGCGCGATCATCGAGCAGGCTCAGGCCATCGACCCCGTGCTCCGCGCTGCCCGGGAAACGGCAGAAAAGATATCGGAAGACAGCACATGACACGCACCGCGCTCACCGACCGGCCCTTTGCGTCAGGCCAGACGCGGCTGGATGACGTGTTGCGCAGATTCGCAACGCCCGCCGATCGTCTGGTCCGCAAGCGCGGAACGCTGCCGGACGATCCCCGTTCACGGCTCAAGGCGCTGCTGCGGGAAATTGATGAAACCGTGCTCCCGCGGCGTATCGAACTGCATGTCAACGGCAAGCGACTGGCGCATCTGTCGGTATTCAATCGCCGCCTCGCTTCCGTCGAAATCGCGGCAAGATCCGCGCCTGTGCCGCAAGGCGGGATCATCGCTTCGGATTTCGCCGAAAGGCTTGCCGAGATCGCCGCAACCCGCGGAACACTCACCTGCGTAACCGCGCGGCAGCCCGACCAGCAGCAGCCGGCAGAATTCACCTGCTCCGTCGGACGGCTGAGGGCGATGCTGGGCTTCGACGCACAGCTTTGCGAAATCGACCGCCTGACCGAGATCATGCGCCCCATCGCGATCGCACGATTGTCATGGACCGGCGAACCCGCGCAACGCGACTTCTCGGGCGACAAGATCTGGCGTCCGCTGCTCGAGGATCACGCGCGAAGGTTCCACAGCCAAGCCGGCGGCAGGAAGCTCGACCGCCTCCCAAGGGCGGGACAGGCAGAGGGGATCGCCATCCCCCTGTCCTCCGAGCAGCTTCTCATGGTGGCATGCCTCGCTGATCGTGGTATGGCCGCCATCCTGCCCCATGACGCCGGCCTCAAGGCGATCGTCTTCTGGCAGACCGCCAACTCACCCGAGCAGGAATCGCCGGAATAACCACATCTCCCCGCCGGTGGACAAAAATCGTATGGTGCCCCCACACGGACTCGAACCGCGGACCTACTGATTACAAATCAGTTGCTCTACCAGCTGAGCTATAGGGGCACGGGCGAGTGCTTACGCATTCCCGCAGGACAATTCAAGCCCAATCCGCGGCATCCCGGACCGCCCTTTCGACCGACACCGCATGGTGACGCGATTGCGGTTCACCTCGCCGCAAAAGCCCGTATAGTACGCCCGATCAACAAGAAAACGGGACAGGCATGCGGGTCATAATCCACGCCGGGGCGCACAACACCGATGAAGACAGGCTGCTGGCCTGCCTTTTCGAGAACAGCGATCTTCTGGCGCAACACGGCACCCACCTGCCCGATCCGGTCCAGTACCGCCGCGTGATCCGCGATATCGTGCAACAGGCCGAGAATGGCGCGCTGATGCCCCAGGCGCGCGAAGCGCTCCGCGAGGTGCTGGGCGATATCCGCGCGGCGAACCGTCTGGTGCTCTCGAACGAGGGCTTTTTCGGCACCCCCAGAATGGCGGTGGGTGGCGGGCTGTTCTACCGCGCGGCAGAGCAGCGGCTCGATCTCTTCCGGCAGATGTTTCCCGGCGACCGCATCGAGCTTTTCCTCGGTCTGCGCGACCCGGCCGGCTATCTGCCCGCCCTGCTGGCCCGGACCAACCTTGCCGGTATGGACGACCTGCTGCGCGGCTGCGATCCCGACCACATGCGCTGGTCCGAACTGATCGGGCGTATCCGCAACAGCCACCCCGAAATCGCCCTCACGGTCTGGTGCAACGAGGATACGCCGCTGATCTGGGGGCGGATCCTGCGCGCCATGGCGGGGCTGCCGGACGGCATCGACCTGGCGGGCGAATTCGCGCTCCTGCCCGAGATCATGAGCCCGGCGGGGGCTGCCCGTTTCCGCGATTACATGAACCGCAATCCCGGCCTGACCGATGCCCAGAAAGGCCGGGTCGTCGAGGCGTTTCTCGACAAGTTCGCCGATCACTCGGCCCTTGAGGAAGAGTTCGACGTTCCCGCCTGGACCGCAGAGACGATCGCCACCCTTACCACGCTCTATGACGCGGATGTGCAGCATATTCGCCAGATGCAGGGCGTCCGGCTGATCCTGCCCTGAGGCAGGCGGCTCAGACCATCCCGAGCGCTTCCTTGTACATCTCCAGAACCGCCTCTTCCTCGGCGATATCGTCCTTGTCGCGCTTGCGCAGCGCGATCACCTTGCGCATCACCCTGGTGTCATAGCCGCGCGCCTTGGCCTCGGCCATCACCTCTTTCTGCTGATCGGCGATGTCCTTCTTCTCGGCCTCCAGCCGCTCGAACCGCTCGATGAACTGGCGCAGTTCGTCGGCGGTCACGCGATAGCTGCTGTCGGATGTCATGTCGTTCATGGGCTGCCTCCGCTGCGGATAGACGCCCTGACTAGCGCCGCGTGCTGCGCGGTGCAAGCGCGATCTGGGTCGCCCCCGGCTTGCACGAGGCCGGGGGATGGGATAGGCGCGTGTCGAGTTTTCACAACGCTTGGGGAACAGGGCATGGAACTACTGATCTGGGGCGGTGCCGCCGTCTCGCTCGCCGGCCTGGCAGCGCTGGTCTGGTGCATCCTGCGCGTCTGGACCGTGCGCCGCGCCGGTGCCTCGGAAGAGGCCCTGCGTCAGGTGGTGCAAAAGGTGGTCCCGCTCAACACCGGCGCGCTCTTTCTGTCGGTGATCGGGCTGATGATGGTGGTCGTCGGTATCCTGCTCAGCTGACCGCCAACGCCACCCGGCCAAAGAAACCCTCGCCGTTGCGCACCATCGCCTCGATCATCGGCTGCGGCGCCCAGAGCGGCTCCGACACCGCCCGCAGCGCCTTCATGTCCTTGAGCACCGCCAGCAGGCCGCGCTGATCGGCCTGAAAGAGCGGCCCGCCATGCAGCCGTTCATAGCCGTAACCACGCACCATCAGCACATCGAGATCCGAGGCGCGCTGAACCGCCCCCGCCGCCAGCAGCCGCGCCGCGCCATTGACCAGGGCCGCATGCAGCGCATCGCGCGGCGCCACGCCGCCCGGCACCTCACCGGGATCAAGCCCCGTTCCGGCCATATCCCTTGACGGGCGCGGACCCTCCGGCGGATGATCGTAAAACCCCCGTCCCGCCACACGGCCCGTCGCACCCCGCGCCAGACGCTCGGCCAGCGGGCCGTCCCGGTCGGGCGGGCGCGCGCCGATCATGGTCGCAACCTTGCCCAGGCGCTGTGCAACCTGCGCCAGCCCCTCGATATCCATCAGCAGGAACGGCCCATGGCGCAGGCCCAGTCGCTGCGCCGCCTGATCGACCCGCAGCGGCGTCAGCCCCTCGCGCACCAGATCGAGCGCGGCAAGGCAGAGCACCCCCATCATCACATGGCCCAGCCCCGGCCCCGCCGCGGGCAGCGCGGCGCGCAGCGCGGTGCGGCCGGTCTCGGCGCATAGCCGTGCGAGACTGGCCACATCGCCAGCCGCCGCGCCCTCGCCCACGGCAATCTCGGCCAGCTTCAGCGTCTGCGCCGGTCGATACAGCCGCAGCCCCAGCCGCGCGCCGCCCAATCCCGCGCCCGAATCGAGCAGCGCGGTGATCCCACTTTCCGCGGGCCGCGCGGGCACGCCCTGCGGCACCACCTCGGCGCGCCCGTCGAGCACCAGATCGGCCCAGTCATCGGCCCGTTCCGGCACCAGTCGCGCCAGTCGCCTCTGCATCTCGTCGGTTTCCATCCTGCCGGCCCTGACCGCCCGCATACAGGCCTGCCGCACCTGCCGGGCCAGGTCCGCATCCTCGGTCCGCACCTCGCGGCCCGCCTCCAGGAACGCCATCGCCACATCGCCCAGCCCCGTCCCCGAAAGCGCGATCCGCCGTAACGGGCGCACTTCGGCCCCGCGCAATTCTGGCATGCCGCCCGCGCGCCGTTCGGCCGCGTAGACGTACCGCTGTGCCCGCGCCTCGGGACTCTGCAGCCGCTCGTCAAACAGCACCTGCTCGAAATTCAAGCCTTGGGTAAAAGGCAACAACTGCGCCGCCTCGACCGCGCGCAGGATATCCCCCGCGGCACCGGACGGCTTTTGCAGTTTCTGTTCCGCCGCCGCGATCGCATCCCGATAGGCCAGCGGATCCTCCAGGCCGCGCTCGCAATCGCAACTGCGCCGCCATTGCCCCTCATCGGCGAGACGGCGCGCCAGGGCCACCGCCTCTGCTTCCGGCGCGATCCCGACAAGCCGGTCGAACACATCCGCCAGACGCGGATCCTCGGTGCGCACCGTCTGACCCGACAACATGAGGTCCAGCGCCACCCCCGCCCCGGCCAGGCGCGGCAGGCGTTGGGTCACGCCCGCACCGGGCATCATGCCAAGACCGATTTCGGGCAGGGCGATCTGCGCCCCCGCTTGCGCCACCCGCGCATGCGCCGCCAGCACCAGCGCCAGCGCCGCGCCAAGCGCGGCCCCGTGCAGCGCCACGACCACGGGCTTGGGAAACGCCTCGATCTCAGCGCACAGCGCCGAAACCGATGGGGTCGCCGCGGGCTGGTCATACTCTGTCAGATCCACACCGGACGAGAATCCCGGCCCGATACCGCAGATCACCACCGCGCGACAAGCCGAATCTTCGGCGGCTTCGCGCAGCGCCTGCAACAGATCGGCCCGCAGATCCGGCGTCAGGGCATTTGCCACCGGCCGGTCAAGCCGCACGATCCGCACACCATCCTGTGTGTCCAGTTGAATTTGCCTCGTCACAACGCACCCACCCGTCCGGCACCACATGCAACGCAATTACAACCAAGTATGACCTTTTACGCAAGCGTCGGACGGCAAATGCAGAGCGTTCAGACCGGCATGTTGTCGAATTGCGCCTCGATCGCCTCGCACAACAGCTGTTCATGCAGGCGCTTGGTCCGGGACGGGACCGCCTCGCCCTCTGATCGCAGACGTTCCATCATGCGCCGCAACTGAGGCTGATACCTGTAACGCGTGGCGCTTTCGGCCTGGACGATCTGATGTTCCAGCCGGGCAAGCTCGGTGGTCAAGTTGGTCATGGTCATCCTCCCTGGTGGCATGGCGAGTATAGCGTAGTTAGGGTCACAGAAACACTCGTAACACCTCCCTGCAAAGAGATTGTGAACAGCCTCAGGATATCTGAGCGGCGCATTGCCGACAGAGTGGGGTTTCCGGCAGAATCTCCAGCCTCGCGGTGGAAATCCGCTCGTCGCACTGCACACAAACGCCATAGCTGCCATCCCGGATTCGCGCCAGCGCCGCGCGAATGCGTGCGATTTCCTCCTGTCCGCTCTGGCCCAGATGCTCCAGAACCTCATCGCCTTCGCGCTCAATGGCCATATCCGAGAAATCACGGGTTTTCGGGCAATCCAGCTCGCTTTCGATCATGTGGAGACGCGTGTCCAACTCCTCCAGACGCGCCATCAAGGCGGCGCGATATCTTCCAGTCTCCAGCATCGCAATCCTCCGATTCAATGGAAGTATAACAAGCTTCGTCCGAGTCGTCCTTGATATAGGTCAAGCCCGCTGACCGGGCGCGGAAATCTGCGCGAGCGCTCTCAGATCCGCACCTGCGCCGGACCGGAATAGGGCACGATCTGCGCCCCCACCTCGCCGCGCGACTGCGGATCGGTGGTGTCCTGCGTGCCCTCCGCCGACGACTCTGGCGCTGCGGGCCCGGCCAGCGTGCCGCCCTCCGCCGCAAGCAACCGCACCGCGCGCCAGCCGTTGATCTGGCCCAGATGAACCCTGGCCACCAGATGCCCGCCGGTTCCGACCAGTTGCGCAGATGACAGCGCCTCGCGCGCCAGCGGCACGATCTGTCCCGGCCGGAACGCCCAGACATCCCTGAGCGTCAGGTTGACGCGCGCCATCACCGTGTCCAGAACCACCGGCGCATTGAGCGTCACCTCCCCGATCCCGCGGGCGGCGTGCGCCGCTCGCGTACTGTCCGCCTTTCTGGGCGGGGCCAACGCCACTGGCAGCAACAGGTCTAGCCGCCCGGTCTTGGCCCCCGGCCCCAGATCGACGGTGATGCGGAAAAGATCATAGTCGCCGTCGGTCAGAACCAGCGACAGGCTGCGCGGTTCCTCGACCCGGTCGCCAAAGCGAAAGGCGCGCGCCACATGATCCTCGAACCCCTCAACCATCCGCTCGTCGAACCGTTCGAGCAGCGCATCGACCAGCGGCGCCACCATCGCCGCATCGGTGGGTGTCGCGGGACGGACCCGCGCCACCCCCGGCCGCACCGCACCCATGGTCTGCACCTCGATCAGCGCCGCCAGAAACTGCGGATCAAGCCGAAGTGCTGCGCGCGCGCCCTGTGCGCCGTCCAGCAGCACCAACAGCCCCTCTTCGCCAAGGCTGCGCGCGGCCTCGCCGGGCGGCACGCGCATCTGCTCGACCGTGGCCACATTCAGCGCCAGGTCGAAATGCGTGTCGGCGGCCTGCGCCAGCGACAGGCGCAACGCCTTGGCCGGCGACATCAGCCGCGGATCAGCCCCGTCGCGCGCCGCCCTGGCCTTGCGACGGATGACCGAATTCTGATCCTGCGATCCCATACCGCCTGCTGCTGCCCGCTGCCACTGCCGTTGCGGTCACCCTAGGCAGGCTTTGTTACCATCCCCTTAACCCCGGCAGTCATTGCGCGGCCATCCGGTTTGCGACCGGCAGGCTCACCCGGAACGCCGCCCCGGCCTGCCCCGGAAGATAGCTGACAGAGCCGCCAAGCCGCGTCATGATCTCGCGGCAGATCGCCAGTCCCAGCCCCGCGCCCCCGGCCTTGGTCTCGCCGATACGCGAGAATTTCTCGAAGATGACCGCCTGTTTCTCGGGCGGGATTCCCGATCCGTTATCGGTGAAATCAATCACCAGATACCCGCCGCTCTGACGAGTGCGGATGGTCAGGACCGGCGGCCTGCCGTCACAGTATTTGCGCGCATTGGCGATCAGGTTGATGAACACCTGCGCCAGCCGGTCCAGATCGGTGGTCAGTGCCACCGCCTCGGCGGCCCGGTCGCGCTCGACCCGCAGATCGCCGCCCTGCACGCCTGCCGCCCGCTCGGCCCGATCCAGCAGATCGCTCAGCAGGCCGGTCTGCGAATTCAGCACCACCTGCCCGTTCTCCAGCACGCTCAGATCCAGCAGATCGTCCAGCAGCCGCGTCAACCGCACCGCCTCGTCATGGATGATCGAGGCATATTTGCTCTGCTCCTCGGGCGTCAGGTCGCCGGTATCGCGCAGGATCTCGGAAAACGCCCGGATCGAGGTCATCGGCGTGCGCAGCTCGTGACTGATCTGACTGAGGAACCCGTCCTTTTGCACCGAAATCTGCGTCAGCTTCTCGTTGGCCTGCCTGAGCTGCCGCGCGGTGCGCGCCAGTTCCTGCGATTTCGCCTCAAGCTGGCTGGAATATTCCATGATCTGCGCGGTCTCGTCCGCCACCGCCATCAGATCCTCGACCGACACCGCCGCGCCGCCGACGATCTGCCCGATCATCGCATGCGCCGTGGCCGCCCCGACCGAGCCGGACAGCACGCGCTCCAGCTCCTGCAGGAAATCGGGGCTGGGTTCCGGCAGATACCCCACCAGCCCCTGCCGTCGTGCCGCACGTTCGAACAGCGCCTGCGCCTCGCGCGCGCCCAGGATGCGCTGCGACATGATCAGCAGATCCTCGCTCTGCGCCATGCCTCCGGCCCAGCCGCCGGGGGTCGGGGAATGCTCGAACACATTGACGAACTGCGCCCCCTGAAGCCGCTCGATCGGCTGCGGAAAACTCAGCAGAGAGCACAGCACAAACGCACCCGTGTTTAGCAGCATGGACCACATCAGCGCATGCATCACCGGGTCCATCCCCTCGGCCCCGAACAGTGCGCGCGGCCTGAGCCAGCCAATCCCCCACAGCCCGTTGTCAAACACCGCCTGCGGCAGCACCACGGAGGGTCCGAAACTGGGCAGAAAGAGACAATAGAGCCAGACCACAAAGCCCAGCCCCAGCCCCGCCAGCGCGCCGGTGCGCGTCGCTCCGCGCCAGAACAGCCCCCCCATCAGCGAGGGCAGGAACTGCGCCACCCCGACAAAGGAAATCAGCCCGATCGCGGCCAGCGCGGTGCCGCTGCCCGACAGGCGAAAATAGAGATAGCCAAGGAACACGATCCCCGCGATGCTCAGCCGCCGCGCGAGCAGCGCCACATGCCGCACGTCCCCCGACACCACCGCGGCACCACCGCTCAGATGCAGCCAGATCGGCATCACCATATGGTTCGACACCATGGTCGAAAGCGCTATCGCGGCGACGATCACCATCGAGGTGGCGCTGGAAAACCCGCCCAGAAAGGACAGGATCGCCAGCCCGTCGCGCCCGTCCATCAGCGGCAGCGTCAGCACGAAAAGGTCCGGGTTGGCCCCCGACGGCATCAGATCCAGCCCCACCGCCGCGATCGGCACCACAAAGAGGCTCATCAGCATCAGATAGGTCGGAAACGCCCAGGCTGCGGTGCGCAGGTGGTCCTCGTCCTCGTTCTCGACCACCATCACCTGAAACATCCGAGGCAGGCACAGGAACGCCATCGCCGACAGCATCGTCAGCCCGACCCAGCGGCTGCCCGTCACCTCGAACCGGGATATCTCGGATGCTTCGATCCGCGCCAGCGTCTCGGCCACACCGCCCGACAGCCCCCAGACCACGAACACCCCCACCGCCAGCAGCGCAAACAGCTTGACCACCGCCTCGACCGCAATCGCCATGACAACGCCGTGATGCCGCTCGTTGGCGTCAAGATTGCGGGTGCCGAAGAGAATGGTGAAAACCGTCAGCCCCATCGCCACCCAGAGCGCGGTGGACTGCATGTCGGGCAGCGTCGTGGCCTCCGGGTCGGTCTCGGCAAAGGCGGCGAACGACAGCGTCACCGATTGCAGTTGCAGCGCGATATAGGGCGTGGCCCCGATCACCGCCAGGACGGTGACAAACACCGCCAGCAGGTTCGACTTGCCATAGCGCGACGAGATCAGATCGGCGATCGAGGTAATCCGCTGGCTGCGTCCCACCCGCACCATCTTGCGCAGCGTCCACCACCAGCCGATCATCACCAGCGTCGGCCCCAGATAGATCGTCACGAATTCGAGCCCCGAGCGCGCGGCAAAACCGACCGCGCCATAAAAGGTCCAGGCGGTGCAGTAGATCGACAGCGACAGCGTGTAGACATAGGGCGACCGCAGCCAGCTTCCCCGCCCCCTGAGCGCCGCGCGATCCGCGGCAAAGGCCACGGCAAACAGGAACACGACGTAGAGAACACAGACCAGAATCAGCGCGTTGAGGATCGACATTCATGCCTCCTCCGCCACCGGCGGCGCAGCCTCCGACTCGCTCGCGCGCAGATGCCGCGAGATCACACCGGAAATCACCGACAGCGCGATCCACAGACCGAAGATGTAGAACATCACGCCGTTCGTGCCGATCGCCCCGTCCGCGCCCCGCCACAGCAGCGGAATACAGAACAGGACAGCGCCCGCAATCGGCAAGAGCCGCGCCGCATCGGCCAGACGGCGGCGGCGATAGCTGCGCCGCGCCAGAAAGACCGGGGCGCGTTCGGGGCTCATGGCGTCACCAGCGCCCGCACGGCGGCCAGGACATCGGCATTGGAAAACGGCTTGGTCATGTACTGGCTGGCCCCGGCGCGCTCGGCCATCTCGCGATCCTTGCTCTGACCACGCGCCGTCAGCATCAGCACCGGCGTGTCGGCAAACTCCGTATCGCCACGGATTTCCTGCAGGATATCGAACCCGCTCTTGCCCGGCAGCATCACGTCCAGAATGATCAGGTCGGGCGCACGCTCGCGCACCGCCTGCATCGCGTCATGCCCGTTGGAATGGGTCTTCACCTCCCAGCCATCCCGCGACAGGATAAAACTGACCGCCTCGATGATATTCGGCTCATCCTCGATCAGCAGAACCTTATTGCCCATGCAACCGGCCTCCCCTCCGATGCGATGGCGGACACGCCGCCTGCACAACTATTCCCAATCTCGCCCGTTCTGTCAAAAACCCTCTGCGATGATCGACGGCTCGCGCCGCGCCCTGCATTCGGCCAGCGGACAGATCCGGCAACTTACACCCAGTTCCCGTATGGAACCGCCATTCTCTCCCGGATCGGGCAAAAGCAGCATATGCGCCTGCATCAGCGCAGGCCGGTCAAAGCCCGCCGGCCCCGCCTGCGACGCCACCGCACAGGCTTCGACCACTGCGGCACCGCGCCCGGCCTGCCTGACCCGCATCCGCAGCGGCGCCTGCGGCTGCGCCAGCACCTGATAGAGCGGCCAGAGCGGGCAGGCCCCGGCCATGCGCGGCGCCGCGAACCCCTCCAGCGGCTTGCGGAAAATCAGCGTGCCCGAGCCGTCGCAGATCACCAGCCCGACCGGACCGACCGCAGCCTCGGGCAGGCTCGCCAGCCGCCGGAACACCTGCGCCATACCCACCCCGGCAGATTCCGCCAGCCGGTCCGGTCGCATCCCCAGATCGCCGATCCGTGCCAGAAACGCATTCAGCGGCAGCGCGCGGGCATCCTCCAGATAGCGCAGCAGGACCTCGCGCACGAGGTGCTGCGCCGCGCCCGACATCGCCTGCCCTGCCTCGCTCCGCAACAGCCGGATCACATCGCGCGGCCCGGCCACTTCGCGCTCCAGATCCTCGAAGTGAAACCCGTGCGCGGCAAGAAAGGCGTGCATCTCGTCCTGCGGCGATTTCAACTCCGCATCGCGGTTTGGCGCGCCATCGAGATAGCGCACCAGCGCCTGCGCACCCTCGGTCAGGCGCGCGCTGTCCTCATTGATATTGCGGTGAAACCGCGCCTGCCATTCCGGTTCCAACGCCCTGGTCTCGACCAGGATAGACGAGGTCGCGCGAATCGCCGTCACCGCCGAAATCACCTCATGCAGCGAATCCGCCAGAAACGGATCATGTGCCAGCCGGTCGGTCAGCGTGCCGATGGTGCGCTCCAGGCTTTCGCTGCGCCGGTGCAGATCGACCAGCATCCGCGCCCAGCCCGGAAAGCGCCCGGCGAATTCCTCCAGCCGGCTCAGCTCGGGACCATCGCCGGCCCGCCCACCCGCCGCCTCGCGCAGCGCCGAGATCAGCGTCGCCTCCGCCCCCTCCGACAAGAGCGCCGGTTCGACCTCCAGCACTTCGGCCAGCCGAAGCAGCGTCTTGCCGCCGATCCTGCGCCGGTTATGCTCGATAAGATTCAGATAGGACGGCGAAATTCCGGCCTGTCGCGCCAGATCGGACTGGCGTATTCCGCCAAGAACCCGCCGCTCGCGGATTCGCGTCCCGATCATGAACCTTTCCGGCATCGTTTTTTTTTCCTGATCCGGGTGTGACTTGCCGCGCCTGCTTGATAATTTATTTACGTCATGCCACAGGCATCTGTCTATGAATTTACAAAATAACTGTTCTGCAAAAGGCAGTTGTTCCGCAATTTTCTTATCCGCCACGCTTTCCCGCTCAATGGCGCCCTGCCGGGGAACTCGGCGCGATACCCTTGCCAGGATTTCATGACGAGAGGAATTCATGGCACGCAACAGGGCATCACCACCATCATCGCGCAACAGAACGTGGTGCGCGCGCTGGTCCTGCCCGTCCGGGCGGTGGTCCTTGACATGGGCTGGATCGTGTTCGACGGTATTGCTGCCGGAGTGCGGGAGAACGAGGAGCTTCGCGCCGAATACCTCGCCATCCGAGGCGCGGCCCCCACCGTGCCGCAGCGTCGGCCCTGACCTGCCGTGACGGCAGGCACCGGAATCATGACCACGAGACCCAGAGGTGAATGCGATCCATGTCCGACAAGACCTATCCCCCCTCCGCAGCCTTCGCGGCCAATGCCCATATCGACGCCGCCACATACAAATCCATGTATGCCGCCTCGGTCAGCGATCCTGCGGCGTTCTGGGGCGAGCATGGCAGGCGGATCGACTGG
>NZ_FOAG01000022.1 GCF_900109455.1 Roseovarius azorensis
TTCACTCCGTTCGGGATTGAAAACCTGCAAGAGCTCATCAAAATGGACCGTGAGCACGCGCGTTGAACTCGCAGCGGCCTACGCCGGATGATTACCCTACATTTCACACATCATGAACATGTAGTTGAACTTGCCCATGATGTTTGCGGAAAAAACGCAAAGATACATCAGATTTAAGGCGCGCAAGGGCGCATCATTTCAGCGGCCGGATTTCCTGCGGAAACGGGCGGGTCTGCGCAAACGATGGACGTGGTCTTGTCAGAAGAACTTGGGTTGAGACGGGGCTGGGTGCCAGATAGCGTTTTGGGATGACGAAACGCTCCCCATTCAAGTACTTCAAAACGTCTCCAGAGATCATCCGCTTGGCGGTGATGCTCTACGTTCGGTTTCCACTTTCGCTCCGCAACGTCGAGGATTTGCTGCACGAACGGGGCGTCGATGTCAGTCATGAGGCTGTGAGATACTGGTGGCATCGGTTCGGTCCAATGTTCGCGGCGGAGATCCGAAAGCGCCGAATTGCAGGAATGAAGTCCAGCCGATGGCGGTGGAATCTGGACGAGATATTCGTGAAGATCAACGGTGAGCGGCACTACCTTTGGCGGGCCGTGGATCATGAAGACGAAGTCCTCGAAAGCTTCGTCACGAAGACCCGTGATAAGAAGGCTGCGTTGAAATTCTTAAAGAAAGCAATGCGTAAGCACGGTCGGCCCGAGGTGATCGTCACGGACCTGCTGCGCTCATATGGTGCTGCGCTGAAAGAGATCGGCGCCGCGGACAGGCAGGAAACGGGCCGCTGGCTGAACAACAGGGCGGAGAATTCACACTTGCCGTTTCGACGACGGGAGAGGGCGATGCTTCGTTTCAGGCGCATGCGAAGTTTGCAGAAATTCGCCTCCGTCCACGCCTCAATTTACAACCTGTTCAATTCGGAAAGAAGTCTCAACTCACGACCAAATTTTAAGCTCAACCGCACCGCTGCTCTGATCGAGTGGCGCGGTCTCGGCGCGGTATAAGGGGCAGCCTCACTGTCCATTCAGAGACTGGTTCGAATTCGTGACAGCACCATATCTGCCAAACGATCAGATCTTCACGGTGACTGTCTTGATATGCGAATAATGATGTATGGCCTCAATGCCCTTTTCGCGCCCATAACCGCTGTGCTTATGGCCGCCGAATGGTGTCTGCACCGACATTGTGTTCCAGACGTTGACGAAGATCTGGCCGGCGTCGATCTGATCCGCCACCCGCAATGCGCGTGAGATATCACGGCTCCAGACCGTGCCAATCAAGCCATAGGGCGAGTCGTTAGCGATCCGCACCGCGTCTTCTTCATCGTCGAAGGGAATCGCCACCAGGACCGGGCCGAAGATCTCTTCACGTGCAATGCGCATGGAGTTGTCGACATCGGCATAAACCGTCGGTTTGACGTAGAAACCGTCCTCCGACCCTGAAACCTTCGCGACTTCGCCGCCGGTCAGGACCCGGGCTCCGTCCTCTTTTGCAACACCGAAATAGCTCTGCACGCGCTTGAACTGGGCAGGGGTGATGAGAGGTCCGAGGGTCTCGCCAGGGATCACCGTCGCCTCGGTAATCGATTTGACCTCTTCTAGGAAGCGATCGTAAATCGAACGCTGCACGAGTAGCCGCGTTCCGGCGGAGCAAACCTGCCCGCTGTTAAGGGTGAAACCGCGAACGGCTTCTTTTGCGGCAGTCGTCAGATTGGCATCTTCAAAGACGATATTTGCTGACTTTCCCCCCAACTCCAGCGTCAGCGGAATAATCCGGTCGGCGGCAATATGACCGATCGTGCGGCCTACACCAACTGATCCGGTGAAAGCCACCTTGCGCACGTCATCATGGCGGACAATGGCTTCGCCAACCACGGGACCAGTGCCCAGAACCACGTTGATGACACCTTTGGGAAAGCCCACTTCGCTGGCCAGCCGCGCCATCTCGACGGTGGTCTGCGAAGTGATTTCCGATGGTTTCGCAACGATCACGTTACCAGCCACCAACGCCGGTGCGATCGCTCGTGCCGCCTGGTTCAAAGGCAGGTTCCACGGTGTGATGACACCCACTACCCCGAAGGGCTCGCGCTTGGTGAACACGTGCTGATCGGGCGCCACATCAAGCACGTCGCCAGTGGGCAGGTAGACGAGGCTGCCATAAAATTCGAAATATTGCGCGCTGCCTTCGATTTCGGCGCGCGCACCGGCCATCGGTTTGCCTGTTTCTGCGCGCTCCATTTCCGCCAGGCGCTCGGCATCGGCACGGATCGCCTGCGCTAGCGCCAGCATCAGTCGACCACGTTCCGCGGCATTGTAATAACGCCAACCCCTCGCGGCATGCTTGGCCGCCGTAACGGCCTTGGCGACATCGCCTTCAGTGCCCGAGGCAACCTTGAGAGCAGGCTTTCCGGTCATCGGACTTACCGTAGCAATATAATCTTCGCCCTCAGGAGCGGTAAGCACGCCGTCTATCCAATGGTCGAGGCAAAGAAGATTTTCGGATGGGTTTTCCTCGAGAGGCGTTTCTGTGCTCATGGTGTTACACTCCTTGTTGCGGAAATCGGCAAGAATGTGCCTTTCGCGCAATCACTAGATCGCTTGGCCTGTTTGCTGCGCGCGCCTTGGGCCTTTATTGAATGGGTGTGAAACGTTCGGATCGTGTCTGCGTGTTCAAGTGGTCATGATCTTTGACGCCATCAAACGTGCCAATCCTCCCACACCATCGCCATTGAATTAAAGTGGCAGTCCGGACCTTGCGGTTCAAATACGTATCCACTCTAAGGGTTATACTGGATAGCTATAGCGGCAGCTGCTTCAGATTGACGGCGAAGTGTGGTTTTCTAGGGCTTGCCAGATCCCGCGCCGGATCAAGTCGCCAATGACCTCTAGCGTGACCCGTTCGACTTCCCGGCTGGCCTGCGTCATCGGCTTGGCGGGATTTCGCACCAAGAAGACGGGACGCATCATTTGTGGCTCTACGATACGTCCCATCACAAGCTGTCCCCTTTCTACGAAATCCAGCGCGGCGGCTGGTGCGAGGATCGTGTGCCCGCTACCCCTTGCCACCATTGCCTTGATTTGGCTGAGCGCATCCATCTCGGTCGCCACGTTCAGGCGCACGCCCGCCGTTCGTGCGAACCGATCGATCATGGTACGAAGTCCGTGATGCGGAGAGGGCAGAACCAATTCAACATTTGCCAGTTCGGCCAGACTGACGGGGCTTCCTGGGTCAGTGTCGAAAGGCCAAGCGTCAGCAGCCGAGAAGAAATGCAATTCCTCGGTCATCAAAAGGGTGTGGTTCAGATGCCGGATGGAACTCACGTCGTACAAGATGCCGATATCGATCGACATCTCTTCCAGCCATGTCTGAATGAAACCGCTCATCGCCTCAATCGCACGGAAACGGACTTTTGGCAGGTCGATGCGGATGGTTTCGGCTAGCGGTACCGAAAGCACCATGGATACGGAACTAGGCAATCCGAAGCTTACATCGCCCATGGGTTCGGATCCAGATTGCCGGACGACCTCTATCGCTGTGTCCAATCTTTGTACGATGTCGAGCGCATGGGCCTGCAAGATATTGCCCGACTCGGTCAGAGACACGCCTCGCGATGAACGTTGCAACAACTGGACACCCAACTCACGCTCCAAGGTCAGAACGTGCTGAGAAAGTGAAGGCTGTGCCACATTTACTCTTTGCGCCGCGGCCGACAGAGAGCCTTCCTCCGCGATAGCAATGAAATAGCGCAGTTGCTTGATGTCCATGACCGCTTTTTCTCAGGCTTCAACTTCTCAGCGCATACGCAGAACTGCCGGCCGCAATTACTACACGCTCCCCGCCATTGTCACCGTCTCTCGAAAGGCTGCAAGGTGAAAGGAAGCAAGCCGACTGAATATCGGCTGCCTGTTCTGATGGCGCCACGTGCAGGTGCGGGACGCTTAGTCGCGTGAAATCACGCGGATCGCGGCGTGCGACGCCATAATTTGGGGCCGCTTTCGTGTATGGAGCGGCCCTTAGTATCGACAGCAACCGTGACAGGCATGTCTTCAACGCGAAGCTTGTAAATCGCTTCCATGCCTAGATCATGCCATGCGACTGGTTCAGCCTCTCGAATCGCTTGCGAGACGAGAAAAGCCGCTCCCCCGACCGCGATCATGTACACGGCTTTGTGGTCCGCAATGGCGGCAAGCGCCTCGGGGCCGCGCTCAGCCTTTCCTATCATGACCTTAAGCCCGGTTTGCGCCAGAACCTGCTGCGTGAACTTATCCATACGAGTCGAGGTTGTTGGCCCCGCCGGTCCGATCACCTCGTCACCAACGGGATCGACAGGGCCGACATAATATATCGCTCTATTCTCAAGATCGACGGGCAAAGCCTCGCCCCTGTCCAGCGTTTCGACCATGCGTTTGTGCGCCGCATCGCGCCCGGTGTAGAGCGTACCGGACAACAACAGCGTCTCGCCCGGAGTCATCGTTTCCAACAGGCCGTTGTCGAGTGCGTCGAGATCGACGCGCCGCGCTGAACTTGTCGCAGCATCCAACGTCACGTCCGGCCAAAGCGACAGGTCTGGCGGAGCAAATTCGGCAGACCCCGAACCGTCGAGCGTGAAATGCACGTGCCGTGTGGCAGCGCAATTCGGGATCAATGCCACGGGCAGTGAGGCCGCGTGAGTGGGGAAATCCCGCAACTTGACGTCAAGCACGCTGGTCAGCCCGCCCAACCCTTGTGCACCGATCCCGAGAGCATTGACGCGCTCGTAGATCTCCAGACGAATTTCTTCCACCCGATCCTTTGGGCCGCGATCCAACAGCTCGAAAATGTCGATCGGATCGTTCAGCGACATCTTGGCCATGGCCATCGCCTTGTCGACGCTGCCCCCGACCCCAATTCCAAGCATGCCCGGCGGGCACCATCCGGCCCCAAGGGTTTCGACCGTGTTCACGACCCAGTCAGAGACCGACGCTGAGGGATTGAGTACCGTGAACTTTGTCTTGTTCTCCGATCCGCCCCCCTTGGCAGAGACGGTAATCCCGACCTTGTCTCCAGCCACCATCTCGACATGAACCATAGCCGGGGTGTTGTCTTTGGTGTTCTCGCGTGGACCGAGCGGGTTGCGCACCACCGAGGCGCGCAACGGGTTGCTTTCGAGCAAGTAGGCCCGACGCACGGCGTCGTCCACGATCTCTTGCAGCGGGCGGCGCCAATCCAGCTTTGCTTCCACACCCACCGATACAAAGACATTGGCGGTACCCGTGTCCTGACATATTGGCCGATGCCCCAGAGCGCACATACGCGAATTGATAAGGATCTGCCCAATAGCGTTGCGCGCGCCCGGGCTTTCCTCGCGGTGGTAGGCTTCTGCCATGGCCGAGATGAAATCGGGCGGATGGTAACAGGCGACGAACTGCAGCGCGTCTGCAATGCTTTCTATTACATGGTCCTCGGTAATGACGGTCATTGTCCCTCCCTAGACCTTGCGGATCACATCGGTGACGGTCCCGTCACGATACTCCGAAATGGCAACGATGTGGTCCGACATGGACCGTTGGGGTCTCCGTTCTGACTGCTCCAGGGCGAGGCGGTGCAGTTCCTCGATCGGAACTGGCGTTAGCCCCGCAGCGCGCAGACGGTCGGTGAGGTCGTCGCGACCGGGATTGACCGCGATACCGGCGTTTGTCACGACCACATCAATCGTTTTGCCCGGAGTCGTCAAGGTGCCGACGCGGTCCACGATCTTGGGAAACCCCGCGGCGGTCAGTTTCGTCGTCACGATGGAAAGTGTGGCACCTGCCGCCGTATCGGCATGGCCGCCCGATCCGCCCATGATCAGCCCGTCTGCACGCGTCGTTACATTTACGTTGAATTCCAGATCAATCTCGGCCGCACCGAGGACCACGGCGTCCAGCCGGTCCACGACGGCGCCACGCTCGTGCGGATTCGCGTACATCGATGCCGACATGCCCTGATGTCTGGGATCGTTGCGAAACGATTCGATGGCCTTGAGGTCGAAGCACTGCACGTTGAGCAGGCTTTCGAAAAGCCCGGCCTCCAACATGTCGACATGAAATCCGGTCACGCCTCCGCTGGCGAAGCTGCCTACGATGCCTTTTCGTTCCATCACGCGGCCCAGGGCGGCCGCCGTTGCGAGCGATGTTCCTCCTGCGCCGTTTTGCAGCGAAAAGCCGTTTACGAGCAAACCGCTTGCTTCGATCACGCGGGCGGCCTTTGATGCGATTTCAAGGTCGTCGGGTTGCTCGCTCGGACGCGTTGTGCCCGACAGAATGCCAGATACATCCCCGAGCGAACGAACGAGCGCGACCATGTCTACGCTGTCCTGTGAAATCTGTATTCGTTGGGCAGGGTAGTCGACCAGCGTATCCGTTACGGCCACCACCCGTTTCGCGCACAGCACATCGCATTGCGGATAACCCAGGACGCCGCAGGCCTGGGGCCCTGTCGTGCCGCTGATGTTACCCATGGGATCACAGCTGGGAGCGGCGACGAAGGCAACGTCTATCTCAAGTTCGCCCGAGCGGATGGCCCGAGCACGTCCGCCATGCGTACGCAGCAGGACCGGCGACGTCATCAAGCCGCGCGAAATGGCCTCCGCCACCGGACCCGACATGAAATTCGTGCAAATACTGCCGATCACGCCGCTTTCGATGTGCTTTACGAGAGGCGCATGGACTGCAAAGATCGACGATGCCGCGACATGCAGATCGCGAAGCCCGGCCCGCGCGGCTGCTTCCAGCACTGCGACCATGACCGCGTCGCCGTTGCGGAGGTGATGATGGAAAGACAGGACCGCGCCGTCCTTGAGCTCCAATGCGCTGATCGCCGCATCCAGATCGGGCAGGACCGGTTTCCTGTGTTGGCCGTGAGATTTGGAGACAGAAGAAACCCGAGTTTCTTGTAGCGGTCCAAAGCCCTCTACGAAATCTGGTACTCGCAGGTGGTCAGTCATCGCGCTTCTCAATTCTGCAGTCTCTAGTGAGACCTTTTTAGAATGCTCGACGCGCCACGATGAAATATTGAATGTCTTTCGGCGCCATAGCGTAACCCTATATCCCGCGCTCGAGGTGCGCGTCGGATCTTGCGGCGCGAGGGGACCATCGACCAGGGGCGGGACGTAAGGCGCACCTTTGCCCTAGATCTCGAACTCGATCACTTGGCGTATGGCGGTGCCGTTATCCAGTTGGTCCATCGCAAGGTTGATCTGGTCCAAGCGTAACCGATGCGTCAGCATTTTTTCGACGGGCAGTTTGCCTTGCATATACAAAGAGAACATACGCGGTAAATCACGCTGAGGCACGCAGGAGCCGATGTAGCTTCCCTTCAGCGCGCGTTCTTCGGCAACCAGTTTCAGTGCGTTGAGCGGCATGCGCGCATCTGGGTGGGGCAGGCCGGCCGTCACCGTAGTGCCGCCACGGCATGTGCAGTCATACGCCGTTTCGAGAGCCTTGACCGACCCCGCCAGTTCGATCGCGAAATCGACGCCTCCGCCCGTGAGATCGCGTACGGCCTCAATGGTGTGTTCGTCGGCGTTAACAGCGTGCGTTGCTCCCATCTCCATTGCCGTATCCAGCTTGGGCTTGAAGGGATCGACCACCACGACCTGTCCAGCCCCGGCCGCCACAGCTCCAAGGACCGCCGACAGGCCGACGCCGCCCAGTCCAAACACGGCCACTTTACTCCCTGGCATGACTTTCGCCGTGTTGAAGACAGCCCCCGCTCCGGTCAGCATGGCACATGAAAACAGCGCCGATATGTGCGGCGGTATATCTGCCTCGACCTTTACCAGGGACTGCCGGGCGAGCACCGCGTGAGTGGCAAAGGCCGAGACGCCTATGTGGTGATGCACCGGCATGCCGTCCATGGACAGGCGGCGGTGACCTGTCATGAGCTCTCCGACGCCGTGATGTTTCACCGCGCGCGTGCACAGGGCCGGACGGCCTTCGGCGCAGGGCAAGCACGTGCCGCAGCCAGGCGCGAAAATGCAAACGACGTGATCTCCGGGTGACAGATCGTCGACATCCGGGCCGACCTCCTCGACGATACCAGCTGCTTCGTGGCCCAGTACCATCGGCACCGGCCGGTTCCGAGTGCCGTTTATGACCGACAGGTCGGAATGACACACGCCCGCGGCCGCGACACGGATCATGACCTCGCCGCGCCCCGGGCCTTCAAGCTCCAGTTCGCGCACCGTCAGCGCCTTCTCCTTCTCGAAGTCACTCTTGATGTTCTGGCGTTCCAGAACTGCGGCTTCTATGCGCATGTGCTCTCCTCCAAGGCTGAAACGCGATGGTGCCACGCGTTGCGGCGAAACTGGATCAGGTATCCACAACGAAGCGCAGCAGTATAATCTAAAGGCTGGCACACAGGTTCTCATGCCGGCTCAAGCTCCAACGATACAAGTCTCCGAAGCGACGCAGCAATAAGAAAGTGCTATAGCCGAAAGAGCGCCAAGATATTGGCGGGTCAATATACTATGCGGTTACGCTTACTGAGCTTTTCGTCGGGAGGATATTTTGCGTGTCAATGTGCTCATGATGGTATTCATCGAGGTGATAGTTGATTTTGCCACCTTTGACGCCTGAGCTTAGACGCCCAATGCCCGCCAGGATTTCTTATGAATAGGCTAGCCAGTTCACGACGAAACCAATTGCGATCCCGACCGGATCGCGTATTAGGGAGGAACTCCAAATGAAAACTAAAATTATGAAGCGCACAGTTTCGGCGCTGCTGGCATCTGCCATGCCGGTCGTGGCCTTCGCGGCGGACAAGCCCGATAGCTTGAAAATAGGGATGACCGCGTTCCTGACCGGGCCGGCTTCGGTGTTCGGTGTGCCTGCGCGCGATGCCGCCGAAATCATGATTGAAAACATCAATGCCAAAGGCGGCATCAACGGCGTACCGATCGAGATAAACTTCATCGACGAAGGTGCCGGTGCCGAGGCGCTCACATCCGAATATCGCCGCATGGTACAATCTGGCGGGGCCGAGGTCATGCTGGCTTCGATTTCGTCGGGAAACTGCCAGACCATCGCGCCCCTGGCCGAAGATCTGCAGGTTCCTAACCTCATGTGGGATTGCGGTACGCAGCGTATTTTCGAGGAAAACGACTATAAGTATGTTTTCCGCACCCAGGCAAACGCCACGCCTGAAATGCTGGCTACGGTTGCCTATCTACTCAAGACCAAACCCGATTTCAAAACCATCGCCGTAGTCAACCAGGACTATGCGTGGGGACGGGATAGCTGGGATATCTTCAGCACCGCGCTCAAGGCGATGAAACCCGATGTCGAGGTCGTGGCCGAGTTCTTTCCAAAGTTTGGCTCGCCGGACTTCTCGACCGAGATCTCGCGCCTGCAGGCGCTCCAGCCTGACGTGATCCTGTCTACGTCGTGGGGTGGTGATCTGGATACGTTTGTACAACAGGCATCGCAGCGTGGCTTGCTGAATACCTCGACCTTCGTTCTTCCGCTGGCCGAGTCCTCGCTCGAAAGGCTGGGGGCGGCGCTGACAGATGGGCACATCGTTGGTGCGCGCGGAGACCATTATTTCTTGCATCCCGAGCGTCGCAATGACGAGGACTTCCAAGCTTTCATGAAGCAATACGAGGAAAAGACCGGCGATGTCAGCGTATATCCGGTCTTCCACGCAAGCCAAGCGATCGCCGCGCTCACCGGAGCGTATGAAAAAGCCATCGCGGACAACAGCGTGGACTGGCCAAGCGAAGACCAGTTGCTTGCAGCACTCGAAGGCTTGACCTTTCAGGGCCTCGGTCGCCCTGTCACCCTGCGTGAAGACAACCAGGGTGTCGAGGATCAGTTGATCGGGACCAGTGTTCAGACCGGTGAATATCCGTTCGCTACGCTGGAGAATATCATGATCTTCGATGGCGACCAGTTGACGACACCAGTCGGCGAAATCTCTATCGAGTGGGTGAAAACGCTCGACGCGGGCTTTGTCGACGCGATCTCGTTTGACCAGTTCGACAATTGACGCCGATTTTCGAAACTGCCGAGGAGGGCCTGAAATGGGCCCTCCTCTTGCCCAGGGCATCCGGATAAGCACATGAATCTCGCGATTTTTCTTTTAGCCCTCTTCGATGGCGTTGCCTACGCGGCGCTGGTTTTCATTGTGGCTTTGGGCCTGACCCTCATTTTCGGGGTGATGCGAATTTTGAACGTGGCCCACGGATCGCTTTACGCCATCGGCGCATATGCGACCGTCTCGCTGACCGGTTACGTCCTCGCGCTGGGGTTTGCGCCTGTTCTCGCGTTCCCGCTCATGATCGTCTCGGCCGTGCTGGTGGGTATCGCGATCGGCGGTCCGCTGGAATACTTCCTGCTGCGCCGGATTTACGACAAATCCGAGGTATTGCAGTTGCTGGTGACTTTCGCGGTCTTCATGATTCTGGAGGATGTCCAGCGCCTTGTGTGGGGCACGCAGCCCTATTTCGACTCGTCGGCCTTGCAGGTGCTTGGAAACGTGAGCGTTTTCGGCGTCACCTACACCGCCTACCAGTTGATCCTTTTGCCGTTGATAGCTGTGGTTTTACTTTTGGGCATGCGGTTTTTCCTGCGCCGTACCGTCACGGGCAAGCTGATCACCGCCACCACCGAAGATCGTGAGGCAGCGCAGTCGATTGGTATCGACGCAGACAAGGTTTTCTTGTTCACTTTCGTGATCGGCGCGGTTCTCGCTGGCCTCGGCGGGGCGCTGGCGTCGCCTACGACATCAATCCTGCCCGGCATGGGCGCGGACATGATCGTGCTCTCCTTCGCGGTGGTTGCAACCGCGGGCCTCGGTCAGATTGAGGGTGCGGCCCTGACTGCGCTGATGATTGGTCTGGGCCGGTCCTTTGCCGTCTACCTGTATCCCGAAATTTCGGTTCTCGTACCGTACCTGATCATGGTTCTCGTGTTGCTGGTGCGCCCAGAGGGCTTGTTCGGCAGTCCCGCTGCCCGGAAGATCTGAGGTCACAGCATGAGCACCCGTACCGACCAACCTGACACCACTGCCGGAAAAACCAGCCCCGAAAAGGGAGCCTCGCCCATGAAAAGCGCCCTGTCGCTGCTTTGGATTATCGGGATAGCGGCGGTGGTAGCAGTGCCCTTCGTCGCGCCCTCGCTTAAGCTTCTTTTCACTTTCGCCATGGCAAAGGGGCTTGGTGTTCTCGGCGTCACGGTGCTGTTGCGAGCCGGACAGGTCTCTTTCGGGCACGCGCTCTATTTCGGGATCGCTGCCTATGCCGGCGCATTCCTGATGACGGCGATGCCTTCAACGGATTTCTTGATCGTGCTCCTGGCGGGGGTCGCCGGAGCCACACTTGCAAGCATCTTTGTCGGCCTTTTCGTGGTGCGCTACCGCGGGATCTTCTTCGGCATGCTGAACCTAGCGTTTTCGATGATCTTCTGGTCCATTCTCGAGAAGTTCTATCATTATACCGGCGGTGCCGACGGCATCCGGCTGGAGCGCCCGACGGTATTTGGCAGCGCGTTGAACTTCAACGATTTCGGCATGATCCTGTACTACGTGCTGGTCGCCTTGATGGTGGGGCTCGGTTGGTATACTATGCGCTGGTTCAATTCGCCGGTCGGCAACCTTTTCCAGACAATCAAGACAAACGAGACTCGCCTGGAGTATCTCGGTGTTTCCCCGAAACGCGCGCTGCTGTCGGGCTACGTGCTGTCGGCGGCGCTCTGTGGCGTCGGCGGTGTGATGATGGGCATGGCGCAGGGGGTGGTCACGCCGGAATACGTCTGGTGGGTCCGTTCCGCAGAAATGGTCTTCATCGCGGTTTTGGGCGGCGCAGGCTCGGTTCAAGGAGCGTTTTTGGGCGCCTTGATCTATGAAGCGGTGCGGACGTACGCATCCGTTTATGCCGGGGATGTTTGGCAGATGATCCTCGGTGGGTTCCTGCTGATCATCATCCTCTTCGCGCCTGGCGGGCTGATCGGAATCCTTGAATCGTTGTTTAAACGCAAGTCCGACAAGAAAGGAGGCGGGAAATGACTGACGCGCTTCTGGAAACCCGTGACCTCGTAATCAAGTTTGGCGGCGTGACGGCGGCCGACCATGTCTCCCTCAAGATCCACGCGGGTCGTAACCTTGCCATCATTGGTCCGAACGGTGCGGGCAAGACCACCTTCCTCAACATCTGCACAGGATGGTTGAAGCCCAGTCAGGGTCAGGTGCTGTTCGAGGGGCGCGACATCACACCATTGCCACCGCGCAAGATCGTGGATCGCGGCGTGGCGCGGGCGTTTCAGATTCCGCAGCTCTTTACCGAACACACGGCGCTCGAAAATTTGCTGATCGCTGTTTCAGCGCGGGACAAGCGTCGCAATACCGTGATGGATATGACGCAGATACCCGAACGTGCAGAGATGCTTCATCTCCTTGATATGGTTGGGTGTGCCGATGTGGCCGACACGGTCGTCGTCGAACTCTCCGAAGGTCAGCGCAAGTTGATCGACATCGCGATTGCCCTTGCGCTGAAGCCGAAGCTTCTGCTCATGGATGAGCCGACCTCAGGCGTGGCTTCGTCAGAAAAACATTCGATCATGAAGATTCTGATCGGTGCCCTAAAGGAGGCGGAGGTCACGTCGGTCTTCGTCGAACATGATATGGGGATCGTTGAGAACTATGCCGATGAAGTGGCGGTTTGGAACAACGGCAATATGCAATTGCGGGGGACGCCTGCGGAGATACTGGAACATCCCGATGTGATCCGGGACGTTATCGGCGAGGTGGCGTGATGCTTGAGCTACGCGATGTAAATGCCTCGATCGGGATCATTCCCATCCTGCGCAACCTGAATTTCAAGGTGGAGCAGGCGCAGACGGTGGCGTTGATCGGCCGCAACGGTGCTGGCAAGACGACGTTGCTGCGCACGATCATGGGGTTCACCAAGGCGACTGGCGACATCATTTTTGACGGTCGCACGATTACCGATCTACACCCGCCCAAGCGGCCCGCTCTCGGGATCGGATACGCTCCCGAAGACCGCCGCCTGTTTTCCGCTTTCACCGTCGAGGAAAACATTCTTCTGCCGGCACAGGCGGCGCGACTGGACAAGGAAGAAACCGAGAAACGTCTGAAGCGGGCCTATACCGTTCTGCCGGAACTCAGAGAGATGGCGGGCCGCCCCGGGGGCACCGTTTCGGGGGGGCAGGGCAAGATGGTAGCACTGGCTCGCGCCCTGATGCTTGGCACAAAACTCATCATGCTGGATGAGCCGTTCCAGGGCCTCGCGCCAGCACTGGCTCAGCGATATGCCGAGGCGCTTCGTACTTTGCGTGATACTGACCGGTCAGTGACGCTCATGATTACCGAGTCCAACCCCTCTCTGCTGCGTGGTTTCGCCGATCGTACCTTGGTGATCGAACGCGGTGAGATCGAGGAAGGCTCGCTTGAAGCCGAAAGTCAGAAGGCGTGATGCCATCTGTACCGATGCCTATTCGTACGCGGACAGACACTTCGCATTCGCGTGACCGGGAGCTTCGGTGCTTAAGGTCGGCCCGCATCAAGGATTCGCATATCACCTATGCGGTCGACGCACTCTGACTTGATTGAAAACTGCGGTCCGCCAAGGCTGCATTGAATATGAGAAAGGGAAACAAGCGATGAGACTCGAAGGAAAGCGCACTCTGGTCACGGGGGCAGCCTCTGGATTCGGAAAATGCATTGCCGAAACCTATGTCCGGGAAGGCGCCAAGGTGGCAGTGGTCGATCTTAACGGTGACGGCGCCAAGGCCGTGGCCGAGGCCCTAGGGCCAAATGCGATCGCCGTAACGTGTGACGTATCGAAGGGCGATCAGGTGCAGGCTGCGGTTGACGCCACGGTCAAAGCGTTTGGTGGGCTAGACATTGCCGTGAATAATGCCGGTTGGACCAACCCGAACAGCCCGTTGATGGAAACGGACGAAGAAACCTTTCGGAAGATCTATGATATCAACGTCTTGTCAATCTTTCACATGACAAAGGCCTGCGTACCGCTGTGGCGCAAGGCAGAAGGCGGCGTGATGCTGAATATCGGATCGACGGCCGGCATTCGTCCTCGTCCAGGATTGACATGGTACAACTCTTCAAAAGGGGCCGTGAACCTGATGAGCAGGTCACTTGCAGTCGAACTGGCCCCTGACAAGATCCGCGTCAACTGTATCGCGCCGGTCATAGGTGCCACTTCCCTTCTCGAGCAATTCATGGGTGTGCCCGACACACCGGAGAACCGCGAGAAATTCATCGCTACCATCCCGATGGGCCGGATGTCCGAGCCCCGCGATGTGGCGAATGCGGCGCTCTACCTTGGTTCGGACGAGGCCGAGTTCATCACCGGTGTCGTGCTGGAGGTGGACGGCGGGCGCACGGTTTAAGCTTTCTTTGTTTCCATACCATTCCAACGGGCGTCCGTAACCACGGGCGCCCGCTTTGGCTTCAACAAGTGCCGTCGCGGTCTATTATCAATCTCTCAAGCAAGCTGCGCATGTCGTCGGGAATAACTACGGGCCGGCTTGTTTGGCGATCGACATAAACATGCACGAAGCGGCCTTGAGCAGACGCGCTTTCGGCATCGTCCCGAAATACACCAAGTTCATAGGTGACACTGCTCTTGCCCAGACGTGCCACCCGCAGTCCGACTTGAATAGCTTCAGGAAATGCGACAGGTGAAAAATAGCTGCACTCTGAATGGGCCACCAACCCAGTGACTGTGCTGCGGCGGATATCAAGTACGCCACCCTGAATCAGGTATTCGTTCACGGCCGTGTCGAAAAACGAATAATAAGCCACGTTATTCACGTGCAAGTAGGCATCGTTATCCATCCAGCGAGTGGTGATCGGACAGAAGTTATTGAATTCATTTCGTTTTTTTGGCGTCGGTCGTTGGATCATAAGGTGCTCCGAGTCGATTTTGGGGCCACCCACGGTGACAATTTCAAGAACCTACCGCGAAATTGGCCCGGCTTTGTAGAAAGACCATGTCATCTGTCGAGCCACGTCTCACCGCATGGCGAGACCAAGCGTAAAAAAGTGCGTCTTATTAACCTGCCCTAAGGTCTTGCTCTTCGCAATCGCGCTCGCAGCAACCTTCATCTGTAGGCTATCGGTCCTGACCCTTTTGTATCCGGACTCTGCTACGTTTACCCCGTCACCGGCCAGGGTCAGTGACGGGGTGGTGCGCGACGTCTGACCCTTGTGGCAAGACCACGTTTCTTAGCCTGTCGGCACCGCCTCTCTTCATCGTCTCGAACGGTGGTGTCAGAGCAACTTGACTTGAAGCGGGGCAGGGCGCTGGCTAGCGTCCGGGGATGACCAAACGCTCCCCCTTCAAGTACTTCAAGACCAGCCCGGATATCATCCGCTTGGCTGTGATGCTTTACGTCCGGTTCCCGTTCCGTCAAGACAATCGTCCGCGTTGCAGCCGAAGGTTGGCGGCGACACGCATTTCCGCTCGGCGCACCAGCCGATCCGGGTGCCGGGCACGGTCTAACACAAGCACGGCCATCCAGAAACTTGTCAGGTGAACGCCGGCGGCGGTATCTGCGCGCCGTTCAGGACCTTTGCTAGCACGTCGACGGCTGAGCCCAGGCTTTTCCGGTCACGGGCTGCTCCGAGGCTCAGGCGAATGGCCTGGGGCGCCTGAGAGCGTCCCACAACGAACGCTTCAGGCGGGCTCAAGATCACGCCTTGCGCGCGACAGAGCGACAAAATTTCGTCCGCACGCCATGGTTCCGGCACTTTGAGCCACAGATGATTGCAGGGTTTCGCGTCCGGCGTGATTAGATCACCGAGACTACCTCGAACGATTTTGTGGCGCGCGCGCGCTTCCTTGCGCTGCCATTGGGTCAGCCTTTGAGCCGTGCCGTCAATGATCCACTGCGATGCGATCTCGGCGGCTAGGGGTGGCACAACTGTGGTCGTCGCAAATACCGCCCCCGCCACTTGCGATAGCATCCCAGCCGGGGGCACGACGAAGGCGATCCGGACCCCAGACATGACCACCTTGGTCAGCGCGGAGATATGGAAGGCTGGCATGGCTCTGGCCGTGAGGCATTGGTAGAGGGAGGGTAGCGGGACGGTCAGGTACGGATCATATGCCGCGTTCTCGATCACCACTAGATTGCGCCTGGCCGCGATCTCCACGATCCTGGCCCGGCGTTCTACGGGCATGACGGCGCCTGTGGGGTTCTGAAAACTCGGCATCGTGTAGAGTCCCTTCGCGCCTTTTTCCTGCGCAAGCCGGTCAAGGCTCTCGGGGATAATACCGTCCTCATCCATCGGCACGCCGACGAGGGTCAGGCGGAAAAGACTAGCAAGGGATCGAAAGCTGGGATTTGTCAAGTTTTCGACGATCACGACGTCCCCGGGACGGAACGCCGCTGCCACCGAGATCATCAAACCCTGTTGGATGCCGCTGGAAAGCACGATCTGTTCGGGGTCGACCTCCAATCCGTAGGTCGCGAGCCATTTCGCACCGGCCTGGCGGTGATCGAACCGTCCGGCACTAGGTTGATACCTCGCCAGTTCGCGGCGCAGCGCGCCGGCAGATGGATCGCTCAATCGTTCGAGTGCGTCCTTGAAGGCGTTGTCGTGCATCTCGGAGACCGCGGGCTGATTGATCGACAGATCTATCCTGGTCGAAACTTGCGGCGTGCGGATCGCGTCTATTGGCTTGGGACCAGGCGTACGTCTGACAAACGTGCCACGACCGACCTCTCCGGACACGAGACCGATTCGAGACAATTCCTCGTAGGCGCGGCTGACAGTGGCAATGGCGACGCCTGTTTTCTCAGCAAGCCGCCGATGCGTCGGCAGGCGGTCACCAGGTTGATAGTGCCCCTTGCGGATTTGCTCAGCGATAAGCCGGCTGATCGTCCTGTAAGTCTGCCGCTTTTCGTTTGCTCGATTACTTATAATAAGTCCTTTCATTCAAATGGTTTCTTGAATTTTTCGTTCGCTATTTCGGTCCAGCCCATACTGCAATGCGGTCGATGCCGTACGATTGATACTATGACAATCTAAAAATTGACATAGCAAAATGCGATATGTCCTATCTCGACCCATGCGACGGTGAACCGCTCCGTGCCGGATATCCGGTTCTCTCGCAAGAAAAGACAGCCGGGGATACCATGAAAGCTACTCGATGCTCGACGTCCAAGCCTTACGGGGTTGCCATCGATGCAGATCGTGGTTCGCCGGGCGCGAAGGGCGTTCCGGTGAGGTTGGATGGCATCTCCAAGCGCTTCCGATCGGTCGTGGCCCTGCGTCCGACGACACTCGACATTGCGCCCGGCCTCATGACGGCACTGCTTGGCCCGTCCGGCTGTGGCAAGACTACGACCCTACGGATGCTGGCGGGTCTGGAAGCCCCCGACGAAGGGCGCATCCTGATCGGGGGCAAAGACGTCACCCGGGTGCCACCCAACCGGCGCGGACTCGGGATGGTGTTCCAAAGCTACAGTTTGTTTCCGCACATGACGATTGCCGAGAATGTGTCGTTCGGGTTGCGGATGGCGGGGATGGAACCGCAAGAGATCGCCTCCCGCACCGCTGAAATGCTGACGCTGGTGCGGTTGCCTCATATCGAGGACCGCTATCCGAACCAGCTCTCGGGCGGACAGCAACAGCGCGTCGCGCTGGCCCGGGCGCTAGTGACCAATCCGGCGGTGTTGCTGCTCGATGAGCCTCTGGCGGCCCTTGACCGACATCTCCGAGAGGAGATGCAGTTCGAGTTGCGCCGGATCCAGACTAGCTTGCAGATCACTACGGTGATCGTCACCCATGACCAGGAAGAGGCGCTGACGATGAGCGATCAGGTCGTCGTTATGAGCGACGGGCAGACGGTTCAGTCGGGTCCGCCCGCCGAAATCTACAATCAGCCGAAATCACGCTTCGTCGCTGAATTCCTCGGGACGGCGAACCTGTTTGACGGCGTCGAGGACGGGCAGGGCAACGTCCGCTTTGCCGCGGGCGCCGGTGACGGCGCGGTTCTGGCCCGTGCCGAAGGTACCGGGCGTCGTGAACTCACCGTGGCCATCCGCCCGGAAAAGATGTGGTTGTGCGGACAGGAAGCCCCCGCCAGCCCGGCAACCGTTGGCAGCGACGTCGGGCTGTCAGGACGGGTCACGGGTCACGTCTTCCGGGGTAACAACCATGTGTTTCAGGTTGCCGTTGCCGGTCGCGAGATGCCGCTCGTGATCTATCAACAGGCATCCAATCTGGACGGGCCTGGATTCGCGCAGGGCGATGCCGTCACCGTCGGCTGGAATCCGAAGAACGCTGTCGTGCTCAAAGATTAAGACGCGATTTTAGAATGAACGGGATCGATCAAATGAACGAATCAACTGCCACTGCACGCTACAGGGTAGGCGTCGACGTTGGCGGCACCTTCACGGATTTTGTGCTGGCCGATCAGGTCGGCCAGCGGCTTGTCTATCACAAGCAACCAAGCGTCCCCCTGGATCCGTCGGAGGCGGTCCTGGAAGGCTTGCGCGTTCTGATCGAGCGCGAAAAAATCGATCCGGGCGATATTGGCCTCATCGTCCACGGAACGACCCTCGCGTTGAACACCACGATTCAGCGGAAGGGCGCACGAGCGGCCCTCGTGGTGTCCCAGGGTAACCGCGACGTTTTGGAAATCGCGCGATGCCGGATGCCGAATTCCTATGATTTCCGCGCTGGCAAGGAAGAGCCGTTGGTCCCCCGATCCCGCGTTCTGGAACTGCCGGCCCGGCTGAGCGCCACCGGCGAGGTGGTCAGCCGACCGAATGAGGCCGCGCTGGATGACACCGCAGCCCGGATTCGCGCGCTCGATGTCGAGGCGGTCGCCGTTCTTTTGATAAATGCCCCGATGAACGCCGCTTTCGAGCGCGAGGTCGTTGCGTCCCTGCAGGACAGGCTCCCCCACGTGGATGTCACAGCGTCAACCACCATCTGGTCAGAGATCCGCGAATACGAGCGCGGCATCGCGGCTACCCTGAACGCAACGATCCAGCCCTTGATGAGCGACTATCTTTCGCGGCTGGAAGACAAGCTGACCGAGTACGGTATCGCGGCGCCGATATACGTCACCACCTCAAACGGCGGTACCCTGTCGATCGCCACGGCGCGAGCGCGCCCGATCGAAACCATGCTGAGCGGCCCGGCGGCAGGCGTCGCTGCGGCCACGCATATCGCCTCCACGGGCGAGGGCGAAGGTGACGGGCTTCTGGGCGTGCTGTCTTTCGACATGGGTGGCACATCGAGCGATATCGCCATCTCGATGGGGGGCGAACCGGGTTATACCAACCACACGCACGTGGGGGACCTGCCACTGATGATGCCTGTGGTGGACGTGTCGGCTATCGGCGCGGGCGGCGGCTCCATCGTGTGGACGGATGCCCAAGGCGTTCTGAAGGTCGGCCCGAACAGCGCCGGAGCCGATCCCGGTCCGATTTCCTACGGCAGGGGTGGCACCGCGCCCACAGTGACCGATTGCTACCTGACGCTCGGCATCATCGACCCGGACCGTTTCCTAGGTGGCAACCAGAAGCTGGACCGGGCTAGTGCTGAAACCGCGCTGCGCGAGGTAGCCGACCGGCTTGGCATTACGGGCGAGGACCGGGCCGCGCGCGCTGCCGAAGCCGCGCTTCTCGTCACCAGTACCAGCATGGCCAGCGAGATGCTCAAGGCGTTGGCTCAGAAAGGCGTCGATGCTGGTGAATTGACCTTGATGCCATTCGGCGGCGCAGGACCGACCCATGCGTTCATGCTGGCGGAGGAGGTGGAGGTCAAAAACGTGATCGTGCCGCCCGCCGCCGGCACCTTCTGCGCCCTCGGAGCCCTTACGGCCGACGTCAAGCGCGATTTCGTCCGTTCGTTCCGGCGGCCCTTCGCTGACGGCAACGGCGATGGGGATGTCTGGGAAGCTTTCACCGCACTCGAACAGGAGGCGATGGATTTCATTGTCGGCGAAGGTGACATCCTGGGCCACCACTACCTCCAACACAGCGCGGAGATCCGGTATGTCGGACAGGGGTTCGACTTGTCGGTGACGGTGCCCCGCGAGGTTGCCCTTGAGCGCGATTCCGCGAAAGTCGCCGAACACTTTCACATGGCACACGAAAAGACCTACGGCTTTCGTGACACCGAAAGCGGATTGGAAATCACGACCCTGCGGGTCCGTGCCGTCGGCGAGGTGCCGAAACTGGTCATGCCCAAGCTGGCGGAGGGGAAGGCCGTGCCGGAGAGTTCCGGAACCCGGTCAGTCTTTGTCAAGGGAGTCTTGGCCGACGTGCCCGTCTACCGACGCGACGACCTTGGTGCGGGGCATCGGATCGCCGGGCCTTTCCTGATCGATCAATCCGACACCACCGTGTTCGCCATGCCGGGATGGACTGCGGTTGCCGACAGAAACGGGAACCTGATCGCCACCCGAACAGACCGCAACGGAGCCACGAAATGACAAGTCTCGATTCTGTTCTGCTTGAAATACTCGGCAACAAGCTTCGCGCGGCGACTGAGGAAATGGGGCATGCCCTGCAGCGCACCGGTCGCACGCTCTACGTAAAGGAAACAGCCGATTTCGGCACGGCGCTAGCCGATCTCGACGGGCACTTCTTTGCCTATCCGCGCGCTATTGGCGTTTCGGGCTTCATCGACCTCGATTGCGGACCGACTCTGCGGGCCATTTCGGACCTCGAGCCGGGCGACGTGATCATCACCAACCACCCCTATGCCTCCGAAGGTCTGGCCACGCATGCGCCCGACGCGCATCTGCTGAAGCCCTATTTCCACGAGGGCGAACTGGTCTGCTTCGGCTGGAGCTTTGTGCATCTGTCGGATGTCGGCGGCCGGGTGCCGAGCAGCATCTCGCCCACCAATCACGAACTCTACCAGGAGGGGCTTTTCATCCCGCCGATGAAGCTTATGCGCGACGGGGAGTGGAACGAGGATGTCCTGTCCTTCATCCGAGCGAACTGCCGGACGCCCAACGAAAATATCGGCGACCTAAAGGCGATGATTGCGGCGCTCAATGTGGGTGAACGGCGCGTCTCGGCCATTATCGAGCGACACGGAATCGAAGCCTTCTGCACTGTGCGATCGGATCTGCAGGAATATGCCGAGATCAAGTCACGCGATGTTTTGCGACGGATCGGTGATGGCACATATCACTTCGTCGACTACATGGATGATGACCTAGTCAGTGAGTACCCGATCCGGCTCGAAGTGACCATGACGGCGCGGGATGGTGAAATACACCTCGATTTCACGGGCACAGATCCTCAGGTCGAGGCGGCTTTCAACATTCCCACCAACGGTAAACGCCACGCCTGGCTGACGGTGCGCATGATCGCCCTCATCATGACGCTCGACCCCACGACACCGATGAATGCGGGGATGTTCCGGCCTATCAGTGTCACCGTACCCAAGGGCACCGTGCTCAACCCTGTCGCACCTGCTGCGGTCGGTGTCCGGCATGCGACGGCGGTGCGGGTGAATGATCTGTTGAACGGGGTTCTCGGGAAAGCTCTGCCGGATGTGATGCCCGCGGCCAGCGGCGGTGCGATGGTGCCGGTGGTTCTGGCCGCGGACGATCCTGCCTCAGGCGCCACGCATGTGGCGGTGGTTGAACCGATGGTCGGCGGGAGTGGCGCGCGCAAAGGGGCGGACGGGGTCGATGGGCGCGATTCGAGCATTTCTAATCTGGCGAACAACCCAATCGAAACGGTCGAATCGCAGATCGCAGTATCTATTCTCGAGTACGGGATTCGCCCCGACTCCGGCGGCGCCGGCAAATGGCGTGGCGGCGTCGGTGTAAGGCTGAAGTTCCGGATCGAGGCAGAAACTGGTCGCATCCTGGGCCGTGGTATGGAACGTTTTCGCTTCCGTCCCTGGGGCGTTTTTGGGGGCGAGCCCGGCGCGCCGATGCGCGTGATCCTCAACGAAGGCACGCCCGACGCAGTCGACACCGGCAGAATCGACATGTTGTCGGTCAAGCGCGGTGATACGCTGACTGTTCTGATGCCCGGCGGCGGTGGTTACGGCGATCCGCTGGAGCGTCCCGAAGAGCTTGTCCTAGCCGATGTGGCCAGCGGGTTCTTGAGCGAGGAGACTGCGCGTGGGTCCTACGGCGTCGTCATCAGCGAGGGCCGGGTCGACAGTGCCGCGACCCATGATACCCGCGATGCGATGCACCTCGACAGACCATCCACCGCAAGAAACTTTGACCCCGGCTCGAACCGGGATGCCTGGGATGCCGCAATCTCGAACGACATGGTCGCGCGCCTCAACGAGGCGCTGATGGACCACGGCGCATCGAGCCGATCGCGGCGCCGGAGGGTCTTCTACGCGGAGACGCTGCCTGATCTCAGCGGCTCCGAAGGAACGTTCACGTCCGCGCTGTCCGACCCGGACGCAATCAAGGCACGCGCACGAAAGGCGTTGGAGGCGCTTTCACACTGACCTGAGGTTCGGTCACCTCCCGCTTGGCGGACAATTCCGCAAGTCGTTCGGCCGGTTTCGTTTCAACCTAGAAAGAGGATAAGCCCATGTCGATTAAGTTATCTCGCCGCCAGATTCTCGCTGGCACCGTGGCTAGCAGCACACTTGCCCTTGCGCCCTTCGGCCCCGCCTTCGCGCAGGCCGACTCCATCGTCGTCACCAGCTATGGCGGCGTGTGGGAAGAGGCGATCCGCGATCTTTTCGTCGCCGATTTCGAGGCGCGCACGGGTGGCACCGCTGAGATCCAGATCGGCGGTCCCCCGCAATGGATGAGCCAAATCGAAGCCAGCCTCGACAATCCGCCGATCGACGTTCTGGTCAACACTATCGACCTCGCTCTGGTGGCGGGCCGCACTGGCCTGGTTGAGAAGATCGATCGCTCCAAGCTCAAGAACATTGACAACATCCCGGACCGTTTTATCGACGCCGTGCAGGGCTGGGGGGTGATTTTCGACTACGGCTCCGCCGGGATAGCCTATCACAAGGAACGAGTCACGAACCCGCCCAGCAGCATCAAGGCGATGATAGATGGTGCATTGGCGGGGGAATACGTCCTGTCGCTACCCGGTATCAGCTATGCTCCGACACCCCAGATGCTGATCTGGTCGCTGGCGGATGCGCTGGGCGGCAGCGTGGACAATGTGGATCCCGCCTTCGAGGCCCTCAAGAAGTTGCAGGAAGCGAACGCTGTGATCTTCTACGGCGGCGCGACCGAATTCCTCAACCACCTTGAGGCCGGCGAAGCGGAACTGGGCATCTACTGGGACGGGCGCACGTGGTCGCATTTCTCGACCGGCGCCGAATGGATCGGGTACATCAATCCCGAAGAAGGCGGCGTGATGAACCCTGTCGTCGTGCAGAAGGTCGTCAATTCCTCCGACGCGGCGTGGGAGTACATCGACAGCATGCTTGCCCCCGGGCCGCAGTTGGGCTTCGCCGAGAAGGTTCAGTACGGCGTCACCAATTCCGAAGTTGTCTATCCCGACTGGCTGAAGGAACGGATCACTCCTTGGGAAGATACCCGCTGGCCGCCCTTCGAGGCGATCGGAGAGGCGATCCCGGCATGGGTGGATCGCTGGAACCGGGAAATCGGGGCCTGATCCATGAGCGGGAAGAATGCCGAACTCGAGACGATGGCTTCGACCATAGGGGCGCGCGCAGCCGTGCGCCCCTGGCGGCTAATGGGGTTTGGCTACATCATCCCGTCGCTGCTGTTGTTGGCGGCGTTCTTCATTGCCCCACTCTGGTTCGTGGGCGAAATGAGTTTACGGGAGGGGCGGCTGCCCCCTCCCGGCGGTGGACTGTGGCAGAACTACGAGCGGCTTTTTCTTGACAGCTTCTACTTCGGCGTGATCGGCGAGACAGTGGTGTTGAGCCTCGTGGTGACGCTAATCTGCATACTGATGGGCTATCCCGTCGCCTATTTCATGGTGCGCCACGCGAGCGCGCGGCTCTACAATCTGATCATCTTTTTTCTAATCGCCCCGCTTCTGACCCCAATTATCATGCGCACCTTTGGTTGGCAGGTCCTGCTGGCCCGGCGCGGACTGATCAACGAGGGGCTGATGTCGATGGATCTGATCTCCAAACCGTTGTCCTTGCTGAACAGCCCGGTGGCAGTAGTTCTGGGGCTGGTACACGTTCTTGCGCCTTTCATGATCCTTTCCATCGCCTCGGTATTGTCGGGCATCGACCGCAGGTTGGAGGAATCCGCGCGCATGCTGGGCGCTAGCAGGGGCAAGACCTTTCTCAAGATCACCCTGCCACTGAGCATGGACGGGTTGGGCACCGGCGCGATCCTGGTCTTCATGCTGGCCAACGGCAGCTTCGTGACCCTGCTCCTGCTGGGGGGCGGATCGCTGCAAACGCTGCCGCTGCTGATCTACCAGCAGTTCAACACGACGCGCGACCTGCCCTTCGCAGCTGCGATGAGCATAGTGTTGCTGGTCCTGGCTCTCGTATGCCTGTTTTTCCAATTGCGGCTCATCCGCAGAAAGGGAGCGTGACGCGGTGGCTCGACTAGCAGAAGAAACGCGCGAAAGCTGGGCCTTGGGTCTCGTTACGCTGTTATTTTTTGTTTTCCTGATCTTTCCGATCGTCGTTGTGGTGGCGGTGTCGTTCACGTCCGCCAACTACGTCAGCTTTCCGATCGAGGGGTTCTCGCTGCGCTGGTTTCACCGCATTGTCGAATACGAACCCTTCATTGATTCGCTTTGGGTGACTATCAAGGTCGCGTTTGCATCGACGGCTATCGCCGTGCTCGCCGGCGTTCCGGCAGCGCTCTACCTGGTTCGCTGGAAATCAGCCGTTTCTGAATACTTGATGGCGCTCTTGCTGTCCCCGCTGTCGATGCCGATGATCGTGCTGGGCCTAGCCCTGCTGTTCTACCTGTCTGCCATCGGGTTGGGGATTTCGCTGACCTCGCTGATCATTGCGCACACCGTGGTCGGATTGCCCTACATCGTGCGGACGGTCGCCGGGGTCTACCGCGGCGCGCCCCCCGATCAGGAGGAGAGCGCGGTAATACTCGGCGCCTCACGTTGGCAGATCATCCGCTACGTGGTGCTGCCGCAGATCAAGCCCGGCATCTTCGCAGGTGCGACGTTCTCGATTCTCGTCTCGATTGACAACCTGCCAGTGTCGTTCTTCTTCGGCAGCCCGTCCACCAGCACGCTCCCGGTAGTCATGCTTTCCTACCTCGAACACCAGTTCGACCCCTCCATTGCCGCCATCAGCACGGTTCAGATGCTTATTGCGCTGATTGGTCTGATTATTATTGAGCGTTTCTACGGCCTTAGGCATCTCGGAACGCCGGAATGATCCCGGTGGTTGTCCTGGGAGCGTCTCGGCTGATTGGGCAGGCGCTCTTGCAACGGCTAGCCGGGCATCCGGCGTTCGCAGTGCGCGCCCTGTGCGACTTGGGCCCCGAGCGGCCCCCTATGCCCTATGGGGAGGTCTGCGACTGGCGTATGACATCGAGTATGCCCACCGAACTGGTGACGCTCGACCATCACAGTGGTCCGGCCTCATCGTTGTCGCGCCTGTCGAAACCTGGCCTTCTGGTGCTTTCAGTCCTACCCGATGGTCAGTCGGCAGAAGCCGACCGCGCCTTCGCTGAGGGCGGTGCACGGGTAATCACGCATGCCGAGGAATGGCGGCTCCACCCGGATATCCCCCTGATTATCCCGGACATTCACCCGATCCCCTCCGAACCGGGCATCATCGCCACTCCCAACTGCACGACGGTGATGCTGTCTTTGCTGCTTACCGCGCTGCGCAACGAGCACCGGATCGACGCCGTGAGCGTTGTCGCGCTTCAGGCGTTGTCGGGAGCGGACCTAACCGGTCCGAGCGCGATGGACATGCTGGGCAACGTTGACCCGCATCTCGACGGCGAGGCACGCGCGCTAGAACGCGAAACGGGGCGTATTTTTTCCGAGGAGTTTCCCGTCTCGGCCCGTTGCGTCCGGGTTCCGGTGAATGTCGGGCATACGTTGCTTGTTTCCTTCAAGACACGTCGGCCAAGCGAGCTGGGCGACATCTTGACTTGTTTGGACGACTTTCGCCTGACGTCCGCGCGCGCCCGCACGGAGACAGCGATGGAACGCCCTTTTGTCTTGTTCAGAAACCCAGGGCGGCCCCGCCCAGTACCGGATGCCGACGCGGGGCGCGGCATGGCGCTGTCCATCGGCGGGGTCGCGCGATGCCCCGTTCTCGACTGGCGCTGCGTGCTGGTTGGTAACAATGTGGAAAGAGGCTCGGCCGCCACGATGGTGCTGACCGCCGAAATGCTGGCGCAGAGCCTTGTAGATTTCTGATTTTCCATAGCTTTTGCCACTGAAAGGAAAGCGAATGCCCGCAATTCTCTATGTCGGAGACGCCTGGAGCGCCTCGTGGTCGATTTGCGGGTGGCTGGCCTGCCGTCTTGCCGACCTTGAGGTCGAGGTGAAATCGATATTTCTTTACCGGTCCGAAACCAAGGGCGAGATCAAGGCGGTCTCTCCTTCGGGGAAGCTTCCTGTTCTGCTGGACGGCGAAACGGTGATCTGGGATTCGATGGCGATTGCGGAGTATCTTTGGGAACTCAATCCGCAGGGCCATATCTGGCCGCATGATTTCGCCGCACGCTGCCATGCCCGGTGCATCGCCGCCGAAGTCCATCGCGAATTCGAGGAGGTCCGCGTGGCGATGCCCATGAACCTCGTCAAGCGGTGGCCCATCCGCAACGGCCTGCCGTCGATCGACACGCGCATGAACGGGCCGGGGGTTAAGGGCGGGCGCGAAGGCGTGCGTCAGGGTCTGCTCAGGATGGAGGAGATATGGCGTGATTGTCGCGAGAAATACGGCGCCGGCGGCCCTTACCTTTTCGGCGCGCAGTACAATTTCGTCGATGCGCTTTTCGCACCCATGGTCAGCAGATTCGTGACCTACGATGTGAAGGCCGCGGACGATGTAGCGCCCTACATCGGCGTCAATATGGACTACCCTCCGATGCAGGAATGGATGGCTCGTGCCGAGAGTGACGCAGAGGTCGTCGGACGTGAAGTCGCGATGGCCTTTCCGTAGCTGTGTCCCCAGGGGGCGCCGAACGGCGAATTTGGCGGTGTCAGAGTATCCGTATTGGTCAAGCCTTCCCCACGGAAAATTTGACGATCAGGTCGATACCATGTCGCAGATGCTCCATGCCGTCAAAAGGTGCACCACCGAAATACGGCACTGCTCGCGGTACAAGTCAAAATAGTGAACAACCGGGCGGAAAACTCACATCTTCCGTTCCGACGACGGGAACGCGCCATGCCCCGTTTTCGACGTATGCGAACGTTGCAGAAGTTCGCCGCCGTCCACGCCTCAGTCTATCACCTCTGCAACACGGAACGCAGCCTCTCCAGCCGACATCTCTTCAAGCAGAACCGCGCCGCCGGGTCTTGTCAGAGCAACTCTGCTTGAGCCGGGGCAGGGCGCCCGCTAGCCTTTGCACATGACAAAACGCAGGCCGTTCCGCTACTTCAAAACCAGCCCAGAGATCATTCGCCTGGCTGTGATGCTCTACGTCCGCTTCCCGCTGTCCCTTCGCAACGTGGAGGATCTACTCCACGAGCGCGGGATCGATGTCAGCCATGAAGCCATCCGGTTCTGGTGGCACAGGTTCGGTCCAATGTTCGCTTCTGAGATCCGGAAACGCCGGATCGAGGGGATGAAATCTAGCCGCTGGAAATGGCATCTTGACGAGGTCTTCGTGAAGATCAACGGCGAGCGGCACTACCTCTGGCGGGCCGTCGATCACGAAGGCGAGGTCTTGGAAAGCTTTGTCACTAAAACGAGAGACAGGAAGGCTGCACTGAAATTCCTCAAGAAAACAATGAAGAAGCATGGACGGACCGATGTGTTCGTCACGGATCGGCTGCGGTCCTACGGTGCCGCGCTGAAGGAGATTGGTGCGGAACACCGCCAAGAAACTGACCGCTGGCTGAACAATAGAGCAGAGAATTCGCACTTGCCGTTCCGACGACGGGAACAAGCCATGCTCCGCTTTCGGCGCATGCGAACGTTGCAGAAGTTCGCCGCCGTCCACGCCTCAGTCTATAACCTCTTCAACACGGAACGCAGCCTCACCAGCCGACACCTCTTCAAGCAGAACCGCGCCGCCGCTCTCGCCGAGTGGCGTGGTCTCTGCGCGAATTAATGGACAGTGTCCCTGTCCTTGTGGAGACTGGTTCGAATTAGTCTGCCAGCACCCGCTGTGGGGCACCATCGTACGCATGCTTCAAAGGAAACGAGTGGCCCCTCTTTGTAGATCAGTTATGGGGAACGTAATTAAAGATCAAACGTAAACATCCGCCGAGGGCCGCGGTCAGGCTGCCTTGACCTGGGGCGTTTCGGGGTTCCATTCCCACGGCAGCAGTTCGTGCAGGCGTGAGACGGACATGTCGGAGATGCGGGCGATGACGTCGGCGAGCCAGGCCTGCGGATCGATGTCGTTCAATTTTGCCGTGCCGATCAGGGAATACATGGCGGC
>NZ_FOAG01000031.1 GCF_900109455.1 Roseovarius azorensis
GGTGTAGTTTCCAAGGTCGACCACCGTGACGAAGGTGCGCAGGAGGTCGGTTTGCAGGTTCACGAACTGACGCATGATTAATAATCCTTATTTATACATTGCTACTATGAATTTTGCGCATATGGCAAGCTGTTCTAAGGTTCGGGAAACTGCCAGAAAGAAAGATCATGCCCAAAGATACTGTATTTGCCGCCGAGTTGCCCTGGCCGGAATATCAGAGCCGGGTCAAGGACGGGTCGACGCCGATACTCATTCCGTTCGGTTCCATGGAGCAGCACGGCCATCACATGCCCATGCATGTGGATGTGCTTCTGCCCACAGAATTCGCCCGCCGTGCGGCAGAGGCACTGGGTGGATTGGTTGCCCCACCCTTTACCTATGGCTACAAATCCCAGCAGAAATCGGGTGGCGGAAATTTCTTTCCGGGCACTACCAGTCTGGACGGGATGAGCCTTGTCAGCGCGCTCAAGGATGTGATCCGGGAATTCGCGCGCCACGGCAATCGCCAGATCTGCATCGTCAACGGGCATTTCGAGAATTCCTGGTTCATCGCCGAGGGTATCGACCTTGCACTGCGCGAGCTGAACTGGGGGGGCATTCACGATGTCAAGGTCGTGGTCCTGTCATACTGGGACTTCGTCGACCAGGCGGCGATAGACAAGCTCTATCCCGAGGGTTTCCTGGGCTGGGATATCGAACATGGCGGGGTGCTCGAGACCTCGCTGATGCTGCGGCTCTATCCGGATCTCGTATCGCTGGAAAAGGCCGTTGATCATCCGCCCGCCAGTTTCCCCCCCTATGACGTCTATCCGCCGCATCCCGACTGGACCCCGGCGAGCGGCACGTTGTCATCGCCCAGGAATGCCACGGCGGAAAAGGGCGACATCCTGCTCGATGTCTGCACGCGCGGCATTTCGGCGGCGCTGCATACCGAGTTCCGTCCCAAGGACAGCGTTGCCGCCGAGTGAGGCGGCGCGAGATCCCTGAAACAAGAAACTGCATATTCCAACAAGGAGACCTCCGATGACCTTCAATCTCAGAACCCCGACCCGGCGACATCTGCTCCGCATGACCGCAGGCGCTGCATTGGCCACGCCCTTTCTGTCGATCCGCGCTGCGGCGCAAACGGTCAACCTGTCGATGCTGGCGTGGTATGGCCATGCCGAACCCGATATCGTGGGCGAGTTCGAGGAGGCCAACAACGTCAAGTTCACGCCGAAATACTATACTGGCGGCGACAACATGCTGGGCCTTATCGCGCAATCGCCTGCAGGCACCTACGATGTTATCCTGTCGGACGCCGAGTATGTGCAGCAACTCAATGCCGCAGGTTATATCGAGGCGCTGGATGCGGCTGACTACGCCTTTGACGACTTTTACCCCGAGTTCCAGAAATTCCCCGGCCACTGGCAGGGTGACACGCTCTATTCGGTAATCACGCGGTTCGGTTTTCTTGGCGTGGCGCATAACACCGATGTGCTGAGCGAGAAGGACGCGGCCAGCTATGGCGTGTTTTCGGACAGTCGCGTTACCGGCAAACTGGGACATTTCGACTGGCATTTGCCGAACCTGGGTCAGATGAGCCTGGCCGCCGGCAATGCGTCGCCCTATGATATCGACGAAGCAGCCTGGGACAAGGTGCAGGAGGCCACCATGGCGCTGCGCGGTCAGGTTGGCGGCTTCTTCGACTATGGCGGCACCTTCTCGTCTCTCAATGACGGGCAGATGGTGGTCTTTGCGGGCATCGGCGACTGGATTACCGGCGTTCTGGAGAAGAACGGCGCCAAGGTGCGCACCACCATTCCGGAGGAAGGCGGTCTGCAATGGACCGAGTCCTTCTCGATCGGCAAGGGCACGAAGAACTATGAGATGGCGCGCAAGTGGATCCAGTGGATCACCTCCCCGGAGGGTCAGGCAAAGTCGGCCGATATGGCGGCCTACCCGGCGCTCATTCCGAGCGAGAAGGGCTGGAAAGTGCTGAACGCCAGCAATCCCGCAGAGGCGAAGCGGCAGAACATGGTGCTGGGTCAGTATAACGCGATGGACATGATCCGCGAAGGTCGTATCAAGTATCGTCAACTGCCCGTTCAGCAAAGCCTTGAGGACTGGAACGACTTCTGGTCCGACTACAAAGGCGCCTGACGTGGCTTTTGCCGGGGTCACTTTCTCCACAGACCCCGGCGCTTTTGCCCCTGCCAGCCAGAAGGCCGCCAAACGATGACAATTCGACGCCCCCGTCTTTTCCCGCTCGTGCTGTCTTTGCCGCTGCTGTTGTGGCAGCTGGCCTTCTTTTTGTTCCCGCTCGTCTTTCTGGTCGCGATCAGCTTCTGGACGGTGCGTAATTTCCAGATGACGCCGGATCTCGATTTCGGCAACTGGGAGCGTATCCTGACGCGCAATACCTTCTGGGATGCCTATGCGCGCACCGCGATGCTGGCCACGGCCAGTGCAGTGCTGACCAGCCTGATCGCGTTTCCCGCCGCCTATGCGATTTCGTTCAAGCTGTCGGATCGGGTCAAGCAGTGGCTGATCTTCGTTCTCATCATCCCGTTTTTCACCAGTTATCTGGTGCGGATCTACGCGCTTCAGGTGTTCTTGTCCGATGCCGGTATCATTAACGCGCTTCTTGGCATGCTGGGGATCGGGCCGTTTCTGATGCTGAACACGACCTTTGGCACGCTGGTGGGTATGGTCACGCTCTGCCTGCCGCTGGTGATCCTGTTGCAGATATTCAGCCTGAACTTTGTGAACCGTGACCTGATCGAGGCCGCGCATAACCTGCGCTGCGGGCGGCTCCGGACGGTTTTTCTGGTCATCGTGCCATCGGCGCGGGTGGGCCTTGTGATCGCGGCGCTGTTTGCGTTCATCCTGTCATTCGGGGATTTCGTGAGCCCGCTCTATCTGGGCGGGGGTAATCCGCCGACATTGTCGATCATGATTACCGATATCACCAAATCGGGGCAGCAATGGCCGCGTGCCGCCGTGGTCGCGCTGATGATGATCGGCACGCTGCTGACCGTGGCCTTTGCCGCCATCACATTCGCCTACAAGGAGCGTGGGAAATGACCGGCAACCGCAATTTCATCATCGACGTGCTGCTGAAGCTGCATATCGCAGCCTGCGTGATCTTCATCTTCGCGCCGATCCTGGGAAGCTTTGTGTTCTCGCTGAATTCCGACCGGTTTCCCTCGCTCCCTCTGGGGCAGTTCTCGACCGAATGGTATCGCCTGATCTGGGAGGATCCTTTCGTCTGGACCGGTTTCTACAACACGGTGATCGTCGGGTTTGTCGTCGCGGTGATCGCTACGTTGCTGGGATTTGGCGGGGCCTACACGGATTTTCGCTACAATTTTTTCGGCAAGAATATTTATCTGGCACTCGCGCTTCTGCCGCCGACGATCCCGGTCGTGATCATGGGTCTGGCGATGCTGGCCTTTTTGTCTCGGGTCAATCTTTCGGGCAGCACGATCTCGGTGATCATCGCGCATGGCGTCATGTGCAGCCCTTTTGCCATGGCAATCATCCGGCTGCGCCTGTCGCAGATGGACCCGGATCTGGAGGCGGCCGCCTGGAACCTCGGCGGCAATGAATGGGCCACGCTGCGGCATGTCATCATCCCGTTCACCAAGCCTGCGATTCTTGCCGCGCTGTTCATCACCATGGCAGTGTCGTTTGACGAGTTCGCAGTCGCCTGGTTCGTCTCTGGCCTCAACGAGACGCTGCCCGTGAAAATCCTCGGCTTCCTGCAAGGGCAGGTCAGCCCCCGGATCAATGCCATCGGCTCTCTGGCCTTTGTCAGTTCGATCACGCTGATCATTCTGGCGCAAATTCTGCTGCGCAATTCGTCAAAGGAAAAGTCATGAACATCCATACGGACATGAAATCCGACGCCATCGTCAAGCTGGACGGCGTAGTCAAGAAATTCGGCGAGTTTACCGCTGTGGAGCGGGCCGATTTCGAGATCGGGCGTGGCGAGTTCCTGGCGATCATGGGCTCGTCGGGCTGTGGCAAGACCACGACGCTTCGCATGTTGGCGGGCCTCGAGGATCCGACCGAGGGCGATATCTGGCTTGACGGTGAGCGGGTGAACGGCAAGGCGACATGGGATCGCGACACGCCGATGGTCTGGCAGAGTCTGGCGCTGTTTCCATTCCTCACCGTTCAGGAAAATGTCGAATTCAGTCTCAGGATGCGCGGCATTAGCAAATCGGAGCGTACCGAGCGGGCGCGCAAATGGCTGGACAAGATGCAGATCCTCGAATTCGCGGATCGCAACATCTCGCAACTCTCGGGCGGTCAGCGGCAGCGCGTGGCGCTGGCTCGTGCCCTGGTGACAGAGCCAAAAATCCTTTTGCTGGATGAGCCGCTCTCGGCGCTCGACGCACATCTCAAGGTGCGGATGCAGGCGGTGCTGTCCAATCTCCAAAAGGATCTGGGCATCACATTTGTCTATGTCACCCATTCCATGTCCGAGGCGTTTGCCATGGCCGACCGGGTGGTGATCATGAGCCGGGGCAGGATCGAACAGATCGGCACGCCGCAGGAAATCTATCATGCCCCGCGCAATCGCTTCGTTGCGGAGTTCCTTGGCTCGGCCAATATCTTTTCCGGCAGGCTGGCCGGGACATCCGGCGACGACTGGCTTATCGACACCGATCATGGCCGTTTTGCGGTCAGTGCCCTCCATGCGCCCGCGAAATCGCCCGGCGATGCCGTCACATTCATCGTCAGCGCCGAGAACATGCGGATCAGCCCCGAAGGGTCTGGCGTGCCGGGTATCCGCGCGCGGGTGGTGGGCGAGGAATTCGTCGGCGCCACGGCAATCGTCTTTCTTGAGACAGAGTCAGGTGAAGAGTTGAAGGTGCAGAAAAGTCATGGTGAACTGGCCTCTGTCGATCTGCATCCGGGAAGCACCCTGATCCTGCACTGGGAGTCCGAGACCTGTCATGTCCTGCCCGGAGAATGAGACCGCCCCGACCCGGCAAGCGATCGTGCCGCAGGGTGCGGCGTTCTTTGAGATAGAGACGACCAGGCCGGCACGTCATTTCGCCTTTCACCTGCTGCCCGATTTCACCCTTCTGGCGTTCAGCGCGGCGCTTGATCCGCTGCGCATCGCCAACCAGCTGGCACAGCGCCCGCTCTATCGCTGGACGGTGTCGTCGCAGGATGGCGGCCCCGTCGTCAGTTCCTGTGGCATGTCGGTGAATGTCGATCAGGCGCTTGGGGCCTTTCCGCGTGACACCGATGTGGTGGTGTGCGGCGGCACGGTGCGGACGGGCGGGGGGCGCCGGGATTTGCAGGCGTTCTTGCGTCAGCATGCACGCTTTGGCGGCCGTGTCGGTGGCATCTGCACCGGCGCTATTTCGCTGGCGCAGGCGGGGCTGCTGGAGGGGCGGCGCGCAACGCTGCACTGGGAGAACCAGCCCGCCTTTCGCGAGACATTCCCCGAGGTCGAAGTAACCGGCAACACCTATGAGGTGGATGGCGGGATATTCACGTGCGGCGGCGGGGTGGGGGCCACCGACATGATGCTCGAGATGATCGAGGCGGATTATGGCCGGCCCTTTGCCGATGTGGTGGCCGATATGTGCCTCTATGGTCAGCGCCGGGCGGAGCGTTCTCCGCAACGTGCGTCGATCAGCAACGCGATCGAGAGTCGCAACCCGCTGCTGGTGCGGGCGATCAAGGTGATGCAGGCCAATATCGAGACGCCGGTCGGGATGGATCAGCTGGCAGAGGCCGCGGGCTGCTCGCGCCGACAGATGGAGCGGCTTTTCGTGAAATACCTGCACAAGACGCCTTATCGGTTCTTCCGCGACCTGCGGCTCGATCACGGGCGGAGCCTCTTGCGGGAAACGGACCTGAGCGTGACAGAGATTGCCATGGCCTCGGGCTTTACCTCGCCGATGGTGTTCATCAAGGGATTCCGCGCGCGGTTTGGTCACTCGCCGGGAGCACATCGCAGGACCCCTTGAAGGGTGCTGCCAGACAAAGTCGAACCAGTCTCAGCAAGGACAGAGTTACTGTCTCTTATGCCACGCCGAGACCGCGCCACCCGGCAAGAGCGACGGCACGGTTTCGTTTGAGATGTGTCGCGAGTTGAGGCTTCTTTCCGAGTTGAACAAATTGTAAATGGAGGCGTGGACGGTGGCGAACTTTTGCAAACTTCGTATGTGACCGAGCCCCATCGTAAGCCTCCGGGGGCGGCCGTCTGATCTTGGGTTCGCTCCGATGGTAAGTCCGACTTTATCAACCGCCCTCAAATCGAAGTTCTGTCTGCTGCC
>NZ_FOAG01000008.1 GCF_900109455.1 Roseovarius azorensis
CGCTCGGCGACATCTGCGAGCTATTCGACCCGCTCGAATGCTGGAACTTCCTTAAAGCTGCAGGATATGCCTCAGATTAAATGCAAACCGCTTTAGATCTCGATCTCACCCTCGGGCAACCGCTCTGCCTCCAGTTCCTGCGGGGTCTTGCGGCGGATGATGATATCGCCGTTGGGCAGCACTTCGGGCGGGTGGTAGGCGCTCAGATCGCCGACCTTGTCCATCAGGTCGCGCAGGGCGGGTCCCATCTGCTCGACAAAATCCCGCAGCGCCGGTTCCATCTCTCCGGCGCGGTCGCGCAGCCCCTCGAACAGCAGCCGCGCGCCATCCTCAATCAGCGACCGGCCCTCATCCTCCTCGGATGTATCCTGCGCAGCGGCAGGCTCCGCGCCCAGCACGGCAAGGACGGTGGCAGTCAGGATCAGGTAACGCGGGATCATGAGATCAATATAGCGCTTCCGCGCGACAATTTTAAGATCACAACTCGATATCAAGCGTCACCGGGAAATGATCCGACGCTGTCAGCAGCGCCTCGCGCAATTCCGGCGTATTCCAGCAGTCGGGGTCGTCAAACGGATGCCAAATCCGCCAGACCGGCCGCCGCGCCATGAGATCAGGCGAGATCAGGATGTAATCCAGCAGGGCCTGCAGATAGCAGCCCCGATCGCGCAGATAGAACCGCGACGTGCTCTGCATCGCCCCAATCCTCCGGGTCAGCGCCGCCCGCGCATGCGGATCATAGAGCGTGAGCGCCGTCTCCTTGCCCTCGCCCATGAGGATCTCGACCGAGGACCGCCCGAAAAGATCCTCGTATTCGTCCAGCCCTGGACCATCGTTCAGATCACCGAGCAGAATCAGCGCTTCGCCTGCCGCCAGATGCGCCTCGACCCGCTGCCGGAGCCAGACCGCCTGCGCCAGTTGCTTGCGCCGGTTGGCGATGCCGACGCGCATCGCCTCGTCCCGGCTGCCCACCCCGTGCTGTGCCTTGGATTTCAGATGCGCCCCGATCAGACGCAACATGCGCCCGCCGGCAGTTGTCACCAGAACCTCCAGCGGTGGCTTGGAGAACCGTACCTGATCGGCGCGGTCATCAATATCCAGATCAATCCGGAACACCCCGTCAAACCGCGGCACCTGCCCGGCGACGGCGGTCACGTCTCCCTGAGGATCATGCGTTGCGCTCATGACGTCCGGATCATACATCAGCGCGATTTCCTGTTGCGTGTCATTGGCAAAACCAATGAGCGCGCGCCGCGCCCGCAGCCCCATCACGGCGGCGAATCTTTCCAGCGCCGCCACCGTCTCTCGCCGCCCGTTATGATCCGGCGCCTCGATCACCATCACCGCATCGGCGTCAAGCGCCGTGAACACGATCCCGAGCGCCGCCAGCTGATCCGAGCGCGTCACATTGTAACGCGCCGACCATTCCCCATCGTCAAGCAACCGCCCCGCATCGTCAAAAAGCGCGTTGAACCATTCAACATTATAGGTGGCGATCCGCATGGGCGTTAGCCTCGCTGATCTCTTCCCAGGCGCGGTTGATATCCTTGAGCCGTTTCTCGGCCAGCTTCACCGCCTCTTCCGGCACACCACGCGCCTGCATCCTGTCCGGATGGCACTCGCGCACCATCTGCCGCCAGACCTTGCGGATCTCAGCCAGAGACATATCCGCCGTCACCCCCAGAACCGACCAGGGATCGGGCACCGCACCCTCCACGAACCGCGCCCTGAGCGCGCGGAAATCCGCATCGCGTATGCCGAATATCTCCGCCACCCGCGCCAGAAACGCATCCTCGTTCGGATGATAGATCCCGTCGGCGACCGCTATATGGAACAAACCCTCGATCAGATCGCACAGCGTGCCCGGCTGCTCTGCGAACATCCGCGCGATCCGCGTTGCATATTCCTCGAATCCGGCTATATCCTGCCGTGCCAGGTTGAACACCCTCGCAGCCCCCCGCTCATCCTCGGGCGCGATCTGAAACACCTCGCGAAACGCCGTCACCTCGTCGCGCGTGACCAGCCCATCGGCCTTGGCCATCTTGGCCGACAGCGCGATGACCGCGATGGTAAAGGCCACGCTGCGCTCGGGCGGGCTGCGCAGGCGGTCAAAAACGGCGCTCAGCCCTTCGCCACTGGCAAGCGCCTGAATTGCCTCGGATATGCGGGTCCAGATCGACATGGGCGACACCCTAGCCGCATTCGCAGGCGCTGTCAGCGCAAACCGCTAGAGACGTTTCTGCAGAAGCACCAGATCCATCCAGCGCCCGAATTTTCGCCCCACCTCGGGCATCCGCGCCACTTCCTGAAATCCGATCGCCTTGTGAAATGCAATCGCCCCCGGATTCTCGCCGCTGACCCCGGCCACCAGCACATGCAGCCCCGCGTCGCGGGCAATATCCTCCAGTCGCGCCATCAGTGCCCGGCCGACACCACGACCACGTGCCGCCGCGTCCAGAATGACCGTATGCTCGGCAGTCCGCGCATAGCCGGGCCCCGAGCGGAACGCGCCGTAACTGGCAAACCCCAGCACCACATCCTCCGTCTCCGCGACCAGAAAGGCCGGGCCGCGCGCCGCGATATCCGCCGCCAGACCATCGGGCGTCTTTTCCAGCGTGGTGAAGGTCACCGATGTCTCACGAACAAGCGGGTTCCAGATTGCCAGGATCGCCGGGATGTCGCCGGGCGTGGCGGGCCTGATGATCATTCCAGCACCTTCATGCCACCCGGTGTGGCAAACTCGGCCCTGAGCGACGACGCCCCCGGCTCGAACACCACCCGCGCATCCCGCAACACCGGGTCAAGCACAGCACGCAGCGCCGCCGCCTCGGGGTGACACACCACCAACCGCTCAAGCCGCGCCCCCGACGCCTCCAGCCGCGCGGCCGGATGCGCCGCCCCCTGCCATTCGATCAGCGCCGGAAAGCGGTTGTCCCAGGGCAGGATACCATCCTCTGGCACCGCCATGCGCCAACGCAGATCGCCGCGCGCCAGAGCCACCGGCGCGCCCGCGCGCGGATACTGCGCCACCGCCGCGTCCAGATCGTCGACTGCGCAGATCCAGGTTTGCAGTCGCGGCGGGCCGGAAAACCGGTCCAGATCGAACCAGCGCGGATATCCCGGCGCCGGGGCCTCGGGATTGGTCGAGATCACCTCCAGATACAGACCCTCCTCCAGCCCGAGCAACAGGTTGTGCGTGCCGAAATGGATATGCCTTCCCCCCGGCTGGAGGGGCAGCCCAAGCCGGTCCTCGACCCAGGTCCGCCCCGCCTCAAGGGTCTCTGCCGCCACTGCCAGATGATCAAGCCGCATCGCCCGCCCTTTCACTTTGCCGCAAATGCTCCGGCGGTGGGGGCAGTACCCCCCACCCCTCGTTCAGCCCCGCGCCTCGCGGATCAGCCGCAGAATATCCCTGGCCGCCTCGGGAATATTCGTCCCCGGACCAAAGATCGCCTTGACCCCCGCCTTCTGCAGGAATTCGTAATCCTGCTGCGGAATGACCCCGCCGCAGATCACGATGATATCGCCCGCGTCGCGCGCGCGCAGCGCCTCGATCAGTTTCGGCGCCAGCGTCTTGTGCCCCGCCGCCTGAGAACTGATCCCCACCACATGCACGTCATTGTCGATGGCATCCTGCGCTGCCTCTTCCGGCGTCTGAAAGAGCGGCCCGACATCCACGTCAAACCCGATATCGGCGAATGCCGTGGCGATCACCTTGGCGCCCCGGTCATGCCCGTCCTGCCCCATCTTGACCACCAGCATCCGCGGCCTGCGCCCCTCTGCCTCGGCAAAGTCCTCCACCGCCTTCTGGATCGCGGCAAATCCCGCGTCGCCCTCATAGGCCGCGCCATACACCCCGGCCAGTGTCTTGACCTCGGCGCGGTGCCGTCCGAATTCCTTTTCCAGTGCCATGCTGATCTCTCCCACCGTGGCGCGCGCGCGGGCGGCCTCGACCGCCGCCTCGAGCAGATTACCCCCCTCGCGCGCACGGCGCGTCAATTCGTTCAGGCTGGCCTGACAGGCCTCCGCGTCCCGCTCTGCCCGGATCCGTTCCAGCCGCGCGATCTGCGCAGAGCGCACCTTGACGTTATCGACATCCAGAATGTCGATCGGATCCTCGCGGTCCTTGCGATACCGGTTGACGCCGACGATCACCTCGTCCCCCCGGTCGATCATCGCCTGCCGGGTCGCCGCCGTCTCCTCGATCCTGAGCTTGGGCATGCCACTCTCGACCGCACGGGTCATGCCGCCCATCGCCTCGACCTCCTCGATCAGCGCCCAGGCCTTCTCGGCCAGATCATGCGTCAGCTTCTCGACGTAATAGGATCCCGCCAGCGGATCGACCACTTTCGTTACCCCGGTTTCCTCCTGCAGGATCAACTGCGTGTTGCGCGCGATCCGCGCACTGAAATCCGTGGGCAGCGCAATCGCCTCATCGAGCGCATTTGTGTGCAACGACTGCGTGCCGCCCAGAACCGCGCTCATCGCCTCATAGGCGGTGCGGATCACGTTGTTATAGGGATCCTGCTCCTGAAGGCTGACGCCCGATGTCTGGCAATGGGTGCGCAGCATCTTGGATTTTTCGCTCTTGGCCCCGAATTCGGTCATGATCCGGTGCCACAATAGCCGCGCCGCCCGCAGCTTGGCCGCCTCCATGAAAAAATTCATCCCGATGGCGAAAAAGAACGACAGCCGCGGCGCAAAGCTGTCCACATCCATCCCCGCCTCGATCGCCGCGCGCACATATTCGCGCCCATCGGCCAACGTATAGGCCAGTTCCTGCACCAGATTCGCGCCCGCCTCCTGCATGTGATAACCGGAAATCGAGATCGAGTTGAATTTCGGCATATGCCGGGCGGTATAGGCGATGATGTCGCTGACGATCCGCATCGAGGGCTTGGGCGGATAGATATAGGTGTTGCGCACCATGAATTCCTTGAGGATATCATTCTGGATAGTGCCCGACAGCAGGCTCTTGTCATGGCCTTGCTCTTCGCCCGCGACAATGAAACTGGCCAGCACGGGGATCACCGCGCCGTTCATGGTCATGCTGACACTGACCTGATCCAGCGGAATGCCGTCAAACAGGATCTTCATGTCCTCGACACTGTCAATCGCCACGCCGGCCTTGCCCACATCACCCTCGACGCGCGGGTGATCGCTGTCATAACCGCGATGGGTGGCCAGATCAAAGGCCACGGAAACCCCCTGCTGCCCCGCCGCCAGATTGCGCCGGTAAAAGGCGTTCGAGTCCTCGGCCGTCGAGAACCCGGCATATTGCCGGATCGTCCAGGGACGACCGGCATACATCGTAGCCTTGACCCCGCGCGTGAACGGCGCCGCGCCGGGCAGCGTGCCCATATGCGGCAGGTCCGCCACATCCTCCTGGGTATAGAGTGGCTCGACAGCGATCCCCTCCAGTGTCCTCCAGGTCAGCTCCTCAAGCGGACGCCCCCGCAGTTCGGCCTTCGCCAGCCTACGCCAATCGTCTTTCTTCATCGCCATCGTGTTGTCCTCTTGACGTATGACCGAGGGGCGGATGTTTCCCCGCCTCACCCGGTCCGGTTTCCTCACATAATCGCGCCAGACCATCCGCCCCGGCGCCCAGCCAGCGCAAATCGTCGGCATAGACCGCTTGCAGGGCCCGTCTCTGGCCCCGGTCGAACGGCTGCCAGCGCCCCTCGCCCTCGGGCAGGCACGATACAACGCCGCCTCACGCCGCCACGGCGCGACGCAAGACGATCAGACCGGGCCCCCGGTTCAGCCAGTCGCGCACAGGCAAGATCGGCGGTCACACCTCGCCAGTACGGCCGTGTTGCTGCGCATGTAACGTTGAAAACTGGTCTAGGCGGTGCGGTGCGTCCGCAGATGCTGGATGATCTCCATGTCGGGTCGTGCTTTTGCCTGACCGCCACGCGATTCAGGCGGGATGAACTCATCCTGCCCAGTCTGCCAACAATTCCTGAGCATTGGATCAGCCCGACAATTTTGCGCGACGTCATGCATTCGCTCTTCGCAATCTCAGCCCCTCCGCCTATATCTAGAGCGGCAGGAGGGTCCATGAAGCACATCATATCGTTTGTTTTCGCCTTGTTCACTGTGTCTTCCGCGCTCGCGCAGGAGACCGACACAGACCCTGCAAGCGGTATAATTCTCGACGCCCGGGATGTCAGCCTGGACGAATTCTCCTGGGTCAAGCGACCCCTCGTGATCTTTGCCGACACCCCCGCCGATCCCCGATTCATCGAGCAGATGGGGTATCTCACCGACCGGCTCGATGTGCTGGACAGTCTTGACGTGGTGGTAATCACCGACACCGACCCCGCGGCGCAGAGCGAACTGCGACGCACGCTGCGACCACGCGGTTTCGGGCTGGTGCTGATCGGCAAGGACGGAGTGATATACCTGCGCAAGCCCGCACCCTGGAAGGTGCGCGAGATCACCCGCACCATCGACAAGTTGCCCGTACGCCAGCAGGAACTGCGCGAACGCCCCGGAGGAAGCTGACCCAGCTCCACCATCATCCGGCCCCCATTGCCACGATCAGAAGTCCCGATTTCGGATCCATCAGCATGAGCGCATCATTCGCGCCATCCCAGCCCAGATAGGCACCCGGCGCCATCAGGGCGTGTCGAAACGCACTCGCGGTGGCGTCCCCCATGCAGGCCCGCGCCTCCAGCCCGGCACGGCGCATCGCCATGCCGGTGGGCCGGTCGAAATTGGCCATCGCCACAATCGCGGCATCCGGCACCTGCCCCCGTGCCCCCCACGCTGCCCGACCCCGCTCTGCCAGCGCGCGCGCCATCTCCGGGGCAGAGGCGACCAACGGCATTGCCGCCCTGACCCGCCCATCCACCACCCGGTACAGCCCCGCCGCACAATCGCTGCGGGCGACGAATTCCACCGTCTCACCCAGCGCGAACCACACCTCCAGCCGCGCCCGCTGCGCCGCCTCCGCATCCCGCGCGCAGGCAGCGAGTGTCAGCAGCGCCAGCAAGAGGCCAGATGCGCGCGTATGGGGAATGGCGTGGATCATCCCCTCACTCGAACTCCATGATCACATCGTCCACCGCCAGGCTGTCGCCCGGTCCGGCGTTGACCTTTGCCACCACGCCCTTGCGCTCGGCGCGCAGGATGTTCTCCATCTTCATCGCCTCCACGGTGCACAGCGCCTGCCCCTCCTGCACCTCGTCGCCCACCGCCACATTGACCTTCACGATCAGCCCCGGCATCGGACAGAGCAGCATCCTTGATGTATCAGGCGGCAGTTTCTCGGGCATTAACGCCGCCAGTTCCGCCTGACGCGGCGTGCGCACATGCACCTTGAGGTCCGCACCCCGCGTGCGAATGCGGAACCCGCCGCTGATCTTGCCCACCTTGAGCACCAGCGGCCGACCATCCACATCCAACCGCGCCAGGCTGTCGCCCGGCGTCCAGTCGCTCGCCACCCGCAGACTGTCGCCATCCTCGAACAGCACCGTGGCGCCCTCGCGGTCCGCAGCCACCACCACGGCAAAGCTCTTGCCTTGCAGGCTGACGACCCAGTCCTCGCCCACATGCCGCTCGTGATTGTCCATCCGCCCAGACACCCGCGTGCGCCGGATCTCTGCCACCCGGTGCATCGCCGCCGTGCTCGCGGCAATCGCCCGCAACGCCTCATCCGGCAGGGTCACGCCGGTAAAGCCTTCGGGATATTCCTCGGCAATGAACGCCGTGGTGATATTGCCGCCGACGAATCGCGGATGATCCATCACCGCGCTCAGGAACGGCAGGTTATGCCCGATCCCCTCGACCTCGAAGGAATCCAGCGCCACCCGCATCCCCTCTATCGCCTCGGCGCGGGTATGCCCCCATGTGCAGAGCTTGGCGATCATCGGATCGTAATACATGCTGATCTCGCCCCCCTCGAAGACGCCGGTGTCATTGCGCACCACCGCGCCGTCAACCGCCAGTTCCTCGGGCGGGCGGTAGCGGGTCAGGCGACCGATCGAAGGCAGGAACCCGCGATAGGGGTCCTCGGCATAAAGACGACTCTCGATGGCCCAGCCCTTGAGCTTCACATCCGCCTGGGCGATGCTCAACACCTCGCCATTAGCGACCCGGATCATCTGCTCCACCAGATCGACGCCGGTGATCAACTCGGTCACCGGATGCTCGACCTGCAAGCGCGTGTTCATTTCGAGGAAGTAGAAATTCCGGTCGCCATCGACGATGAATTCGACGGTGCCCGCACTGGCATAGCCCACGGCCTGCGCCAGCGCGACGGCCTGCTCGCCCATGGCGCGGCGCGTCGCCTCGTCCAGAAATGGGCTCGGGGCCTCTTCGATCACCTTCTGGTTCCGGCGCTGGATGCTGCATTCCCGCTCGCCCAGATAGATGCCATTGCCGTGGGTGTCGCAGAGCACCTGAATCTCGATATGGCGCGGCTGCGTCACGAATTTCTCGATAAATATCCGGTCATCGCCGAAACTCGATGCCGCCTCGTTCTTCGAGCTTTGAAAGCCCTCGCGCGCCTCATCGTCATTCCAGGCGATCCGCATCCCCTTGCCGCCGCCACCGGCGCTGGCCTTGATCATCACCGGATAGCCGATCTGATTCGAGATCGTCACCGCCTCTTCGGCATCGGCGATCAACCCCATATAGCCGGGCACCGTACTGACGCCGGCCTCCTGCGCGATCTTCTTCGAGGTGATCTTGTCTCCCATCGCCTCTATCGCTCCCTTGGGCGGGCCGACAAAGGCAACACCCGCGGCCTCCAGCGTCTCGGCGAACCTTGGGTTCTCGGACAGAAACCCATAGCCTGGATGCACCGCCTCGGCCCCGGTCTCGCGAATCGCGGCCATCACCTTGTCGATGACGATATAGCTCTCGCTCGCGGGCGCAGGTCCGATATGGACGGCCTCATCAGCCATGCGCACATGCAGCGCGTTGCGGTCGGCATCCGAATGGATCGCCACCGTCTTGATCCCCATCCTGCGCGCGGTCTTGATCACGCGACAGGCGATCTCGCCCCGGTTGGCGATCAGGATTTTCTTGAACATCTCACGTCCCTTCTCTTGACATCTGCGGCGCGCATTCAGAGCGCAGCAACACTTCACAGTTTTGTAACGAATTTATAACAAAATCGTTATTATTGTCTGAATTCAATTGCTTACACGGCCATGTGAAGCACGCGAACGTGAGGTTCATGTGTCTCGCGAAGCTGCCACTGTGGCCGGGCCATGGCGCGTCAAAAGGCCGCGCCCTGTACGCATATGCAGAATACAAGCGGGAGGGAATCCACTCATGAGACCAACATTCACAGCCCTTGTCGGCGCGACGGCCCTGATCACCGGCGCGCTGTCGACCCCGGCGCTGGCGCAATCCACCGAAGAACTCAAGGCGCAGGTGCGCGAACTGACCGAGCGCGTGAACCAGATCGAAAACCGGGGGCATGTGAACCTGCCCGCGGGCACGACACTCACCTTCGGCGGTTATGCCAAGCTCGACATGATCTATGATTTCGATCAGGGACAGGGCGATACCGCCCTTGTCTCGGGGCTGGTTCCCGGCGCCCCGAGCGACGGCGGCTTCCGCGCCCATGTGCGTCAGAGCCGGCTGAATTTCCGCACCGATACGCAGACCGAAAAGGGGCCGCTGACCACCTTTGTCGAGATCGACTTCTTCGGCACCCGTGGCAACGAGGTGCTGTCGAACTCGCACCAGCCGCGGCTGCGCCATGCCTATGGCCAGTGGAACGGCTGGACGGCGGGTCAGACATGGTCCACGTTCATGCCGATCGAGCTGCATCCCAACACGGTGGATTTCCAGGGTCCCACGGGTGCCACCTTCATCCGTCAGGCGCTGCTGCGCTATACCTTCCCGGCGGGCGAAAACTTCAAGATCGCGCTCGCGCTTGAAAACTCCGAGTTCTCGGGGCGTGGACTTGTACCCGATCCTGATAACGTAGGTAATTTCATAGTCCAAGGAGTCGGCCAGTCCACTGGCAGCGCGTTCGCCGGCGTCAACGCTGGTTTCGACACCCTGCCGGATTTCGTGGCCTCCGGCACATGGAGCCATAACGGCAGCACGGTCAAGGGCTCGGTCGTCCTGCGCGAGCTTGAGGCCCCCACCGCTCTCGGCGGCGACAGCGACACCGGCTGGGGTATCAACCTCGGTGCAGGCACACCCCTGTGGGAGGGCGGCCGCGTTGCCGGCTCGTTCGTCTATGGTGACGGGATTGGCCGTTACATAATCGACGGTGTCGGACAGGACGCCTTCATCGACGCCACCGGCAGACTCAACACCATCGAGGCCTACGGCGGCAACGCGCAGATCACCCACAAGTTCTCTGACAAGGTGAGCGTCGGCCTGACCTATGGTTACTACGAGGTTCAGGACACGTTCGCTCTGACCGACACCAAGCAATTGCAGACCGTCCATGCCTCGCTGTTCTGGTCGCCGGTCAAACGCATGACCGTCGGGGCCGAGATCAACTGGGGCGAGCGCGAACTGGCCAGCGGCGCGACTGCCGACGCCACGCGGCTGCAAACCTCGGTTCAGTTCAACTTCTGAGCCATGACGAATTGCGGGGCGCGGCATAGCGCGCCCCGCAACCATTTCCACCCGAAGCGGACGACTAGCAGCGGCCGGGATACGCCTGACAATAGACGACGTTGCCCGCCGCTCCGACGGCCGCTCCGGTGATGACACTACCACCCACGGCCGCACCCGCGATGGCACCCGCGCCACCACCCAGAAGCGCCTGTTCGGGCACTGTGTCGCCACAGGCCACAAGAGCCGCAAGGCCCATAACTGCGAATAGCGGGGTAACCCCGCGGCGGATGCTCTGCATGATCGGTTCTCTCCTGATTTCTGACTTGTATGAGTGAAGGCACTCAATGCCAAACGGCTGACAGGGTCAAAATGTTCCACACAGCCGTGCTTCGAATAGGCGAACCACCGCCGATTCTCCCGCCTGCCCGGGATTCTGCCAAAAACGGGCGGGCTGTCCAGAATGGCACAGCGCCGCCCGAGAGGGGAAGGGTAACGGATCAGACAACCTGTCCAGGCCCCTGGGGAACGGGCATCCATCACCTGAGCCATGCTGTCAGGGCGCGAGCCGCAGTCCAAGCAAAAAACGCGCCCCACGCTCGTCTCGGCAGACCGCCGCGCATTCACGCAACCTATAGGCAAATTCGTGCCGACCCGAATGCTTGTCAATCGTTCTCTCCCCGGAAAACCTCGGGAAAGGATGCGCGCGCCACGCTCAGATCAAGCACCAGCAGAGCCTCATAGCTATCGGGATCGAACGGCTCTTGTGCCGGCTTGACTTCGCGGCCCAGAAGCCAGCTCAGCCGCCCCGCGTCCAGATTGCCGCGTTCAAACGGCGCCTCGCCGAAACATTCCCAGATTGCACGAACAAAGGCCGCATCGGCCCGCCGGTCCGCCGGACGACGATCCCGATAGCGCTCACGTGCAATGAGCGGCGTAGCCCCCTTGGGATTGGCGCGGCGAATTGTGAACTGGAAATCCGTGCCGGGCAGACGCCCGGGAAAACCGCGATGCTTCAGCATGAGCGCCCCTCCGGATCAGAGGGCACCACCGCAGTATGAACCGGAACGGGCGCAAGCGTCCGTTCCGGTCTTTGCTCAAAGAGCCGATCAGTACTTGCTGGTGGTGGGCTCGGCCTGAACCGGCTCGACCACAACAAACTCTTCTTCGGCCGGCTGTGCGCAGGCTGCGACAAAGGCCACGAGGCCCATGGCGATGATGCTCTTGATGCTGTTCGACATGTATATCTCCTGTCTCTCGTATCTTCGTAAACATAGAACGGTCGGAACTTTGTCCCGATCCGTCTTGTGGGCGAGGTAAAGGTCGCTTGGGTGCAACCATTACGGAGTTTATAGGAAATTTCCAGAGTTGAATACGCGATATGCGCAAAGCAACGCTTATGTGTCCGCAAAGCATCAGTCATCTTCGCGCTCACGCCCTGCATTGCAAGATTTTGTATCCACATCAGAACAATTCCCAAACGCATGCCCCGCCCTGCAGGCTGAAGGATTCGAAAACCTGTGTTACATCAGGATCATAGATGCCGAATTCGGACGGCTTGTCCGCCAATGAAATCACGACCCGGGCCGGTTGCGGCCCGATGTTGGAAAGCCGCGGCAGCGCATAGCTCTCGCAGAGCCAACTCAGATCCGCCAGCACCGCTTCGCTGACGGCAAAGCCCTCCGCAACGAACCGGAACCGATAGACCAGTCCGTCACCGGGTCGGTCGGTGAGCACCTCCTGCAACCGCGCCTCAAGGCCCGAGGGCAGCGGCAGCGCCTCATCCTGCGCTGCCGCCCCCTGGGCGAGGTCGAGGCCAGCCAGCATGGCCACCATTTGCCCCACCCGTCTCATCGTGCACAGCCCATCCAGCGCGCGCGATTGGCCTTGTCCTCCAGAACTTCGGCAATGCGCGCCTCCGTCTGCACCCGGTCAAAGCGGCCCTGGACCTCGCCTCCTGCCCGGACGCACAAACCGCCTGCGCCGCGAACCACCCTGACAGCCGGAGCAAATCCGCGCAGTCCGCGCAGCGCCCGCCACAGATCCTGCCGCACCCGATGCGCCACCCACCGCCGCCCGGCGGCACCGGGCAGCACTGTCTCCACCGCCAGATCGAACCGCGCAGGCAGCCGACGCGCCAAGGTCAGCGCGCCGTCCTCTTCCTCGATTATGTGCCAGCGATTGCGGCTCATCCTGCCTCTATGCGCTTCATCTTGCCGAAAACACTCCGGGGGTGGTGGCAGCGCCCCCATCCTCCCATCGCTTCACAGCGGGATATTATCGTGCTTTTTCCATGGGTTACTAAGTCTCTTGTTGCGCAGGCTCGCAAACGCCCGGCTCACCCTGAGCCGCGTACTCCTAGGCTGGATCACCTCGTCGATAAAGCCCCGCTCGGCGGCGACAAAGGGATTGGCGAACCGGCCCTCGTAATTCCGGGTATGCGCCGCGATCTTCTCCGCATCGCCCAGATCGGCGCGATAGATGATTTCGGTCGCACCCTTGGCGCCCATCACCGCGATTTCGGCGGTGGGCCAGGCATAGTTGAAATCGCCGCGCAGATGCTTGGACGCCATCACGTCATAGGCCCCGCCATAGGCCTTGCGGGTGATCACCGTCACCTTGGGCACCGTCGCCTCACCATAGGCGAACAGCAGTTTCGCGCCATGCTTGATCACCCCGCCATATTCCTGCCCTGTGCCGGGCAGGAACCCCGGCACATCGACGAATGTCAGGATCGGGATCTCGAAGGCGTCGCAGAACCGCACGAATCGCGCCGCCTTGCGGCTCGAATCGATATCCAGACACCCTGCCAGCACCATCGGCTGATTGGCCACAACCCCCACGGTCTGCCCCTCCAGTCGGATGAACCCGGTGATGATATTCTTGGCGAATTCCGCCTGAATCTCGTAGAAATCCGCTTCGTCCGCGACCTTGAGGATCAGTTCCTTCATGTCATAGGGCGTGTTTGCATTGTCTGGGATCAGCGTATCAAGGCTCTCCTCCACCCTCCCCGGCTGATCGAAGAACGGACGCACGGGCGGTTTCTCGCGGTTGTTGAGTGGCAGGAAATCCACAAGCCGCCGCACCTCGGCCAGCGCTTCGACATCGTTCTCGAACGCGCCATCGGCCACGCTCGACTTGCGCGTGTGGGTGCTCGCCCCACCCAATTCCTCTGCCGTCACCACCTCGTTGGTTACAGTTTTCACCACATCCGGGCCGGTCACGAACATGTAGGACGTGTCGCGCACCATGAAGATGAAATCGGTCATCGCCGGGCTATAGACCGCACCACCCGCACAGGGGCCCATGATCAACGATATCTGCGGGATGACCCCGCTTGCCATGATGTTGCGCTGGAACACCTCGGCATAGCCCGCCAGGCTGGCCACCCCCTCCTGAATCCGTGCGCCACCCGAATCGTTGATCCCGATCACCGGCGCGCCGTTCTGCATCGCCATGTCCATGATCTTGCAGATCTTCTCGGCATTGGTCTCGCTCAGACTGCCGCCAAACACGGTGAAATCCTGCGAAAACACATAGACCATCCGGCCATTGATCGTGCCCCAGCCGGTGACCACCCCGTCGCCATGCGGGCGATCCTTTTCCATGCCGAAATCGGTGCAGCGATGCGCCTTGAACATGTCGAACTCTTCAAAGCTGCCCTCATCGAGCAACAGCTCGATCCGTTCGCGCGCAGTCAGCTTGCCGCGGGCGTGCTGCGCCTCGATCCGGTGCTCGCCGCCCCCCTTGCGCGCCTCGGCGCGACGGGTTTCCAGTTCCTCAAGGATATCTTTCATGGTGCCCCCCTTGCATCATCGTGCGCAGCATAGGCATTTCCACGGCCATGACAAAGCGGAATTCGGCAAATTTGCAAATTTTTGAAAAAATAAACTGGTAACCTGTAAACTTGCGAATTTTTCGACCGCTGCATGGACTTCCCCGCGCCGCCTGCCTAGCCATTGGCCATGAGCCCGGAAAGACCGGTCCGGTTTCTGGACCAGAGCACACCACCGCATATCGCAACGCTGATCCTGCTCGCAGGGCTGTCTGCGCTGGCAATGAATATCTTTCTGCCCAGCCTGCCGGGCATGACCGCGCATTTCGACACCGAATACCGCCTGATCCAGCTTTCGGTCGCGCTCTATCTCGGTGTCAACGCCGGGTTGCAACTGCTGATGGGGCCGATCTCCGACCGCTGGGGCCGCCGTCCGGTGATCCTCTGGGGGCTGGGGCTGTTTCTTGCGGCGACGCTGGGCTGTATCTTTGCGCCCAATGTCACCGTTTTCCTCACCTTCCGTATGATACAGGCCAGCGTCGTGGTGGCGATGGTCCTCAGCCGCGCCATCGTGCGCGACATGGTTCCGCAGGACCGCGCCGCCTCGATGATCGGTTATGTCACGATGGGTATGGCGGTGGTGCCGATGGTCGGCCCCGCGGTTGGCGGGATCCTAGACGAAATATTTGGCTGGCAGGCCAATTTCTGGGCACTCTTCGTTCTGGGTGCGGCGCTGTTCTGGCTCTGCTGGCGCGATCTGGGCGAAACCGCACCTCTCACCGGCCGGACCCTGGCCCAGCAATTCCGCGACTATCCCGCCCTGCTGACCTCGCGCCGGTTCTGGGGCTATGCGCTGGCCGCGGGCCTGTCGTCAGGATCGTTCTTTGCCTATCTCGGCGGCGCGCCCTTCGTGGGCGACCGCGTCTTTGGCCTGCCTCCGGCAACGCTGGGCCTGCTCTTTGGCGCGCCCGCCATCGGCTATTTCCTGGGAAATTTCCTCTCGGGACGATTTTCGACACGAATCGGCGTCAACCGCATGGTGCTTTGGGGGGCAACTGCGAACGCAAGCGGCATTGCGCTCAACCTCACGCTCTTCTATCTCGGACTCGGGACACCATTCAGCTTTTTCGGGCTGATGACCTTCATGGGCCTGGGCAACGGCATGGTGATCCCCAATGCCACTGCCGGCGCGCTCTCGATCCGACCGGATCTCGCAGGCACGGCGAGCGGCCTCTCGGGGGCGCTGATGATCGGGCTGGGCGCTGCGCTCTCGGCACTTGCGGGGTTGCTGCTCACACCGGGCAGCGGGGCATTTGCCCTTCTGTGGATCATGCTGTGCAGCGGTCTGGCCGCCATCGTGACCATCCTTCTGGTGATCCGCCGCGAGCGCCGCCTCGGCCTCGGCTGACAGCGCTCTCACAGAGCCTCACGTTTTTCTCAGCGCCTATGGCCTTCTGCACCCTGACGTCCCACCTCAGGATGAGACACGCCGAAGGAGACAAAACCATGCCCAGACGCAACACCCGGACCCGTCATCCCCACCCGCCCTGGCATCGCCGCCCGTTGCCCTATCGGTTCACCGACTGGGCCGCGATCTGAAAGCCCGGTCGCGACCGCATCGCCACAGTGGTGCCGAGAACGCCATGCTCACCGTGTTTTGATTTTTGCAACCATCGGCCGCACATCTATAAATGATTCCATAGTCATAGTGCAGGAGGTTTCAGATGATTCATCGCCGCAGATTCATTGCCACCGGAGTTGCCGCAACCGCCACAGCCGCTGTATTCCCCGGCCTTGCCAGCGCTTTCGAGCTTGAGCCGAAATTCGCTCCGCAAGAGGTGGCATTCGACCCCCGGTATCAGCCCGGACAGCTCATCGTTCTGCCGCGCGCGCATTTCCTTTATCACGTTACCGAACCGGGCCGCGCCCGACGCTATGGTGTGGGTGTCGGCAAGGCGGGACTGGATTTCACCGGCACCGCCACCATCGCCGTGAAAAAGAAATGGCCCACATGGCGACCCACCGATGAGATGATCGAACGCGATCCCCGCGCCTATGGCCGGTTCAAGGACAACGACTATGTCCAGCCCGGCGGCCCCGGCAATCCGCTCGGGTCGCGCGCACTCTACCTGTTCCAGAACGGGCGCGACACCTATTACCGGATCCACGGCACCATCGAGCCGGAATCCATCGGGCGTTCAGTATCGAACGGCTGCATCCGAATGCTCAACGAGCATGTGCAGGATCTCTACGAACGAGTGCCGATCGGCACCGTCGTAACCGTTCTCTGATCACGGCTCTCAGGCTGGCGCCCCCCATAGAGTGCCTGCTGCGATCTGTACGGTTCACGCCCTGAACCGTACAGGATGCTCAGCGGGCGCTGGCCCGCCTCCCCGTCTTCTTCGTCCTTGCTTTTCCGACGGTCAGGCGTCATATTGCGCTTTGCGACGTTACCACTATCGACCATCTGCTGCTCTAAGGCTCAGTCACTCGATCTTGCACGACTTAGCCGGGCTGCCGCACTCATGCGGGCAGCAAAAACACAAGGAGATCAGTACGATGGCTACTGGCACCGTAAAATGGTTCAACGCAACCAAGGGTTTTGGCTTCATTGCTCCCGATGGCGGCGGCAAGGATGTTTTTGTTCACATTTCCGCTGTTGAGCGCGCCGGCCTGACCGGCCTCGCCGACGACCAGAAAGTGACCTTCGACATCGAAGCCGGCCGTGACGGTCGTGAATCGGCGGCCAACCTCTCGCTTGCATAAGCGTTTGATAGTGTTGACGGAATTGGGCCCCTCGCAGGGCCCTTTTTCATTTTGCGCGCTCGATCAGCGCAATCACATAAGGCCCCAGACTTGCAACGATCCGTGCCACGCCCTCGGCATTGGGGTGGATCGCATCGCTTTGGAAATAGCGCTGCAACTCGGCAGGCTCGCCATCGCCCAGCCCGGCAAAGAAACTCTCTGCATGGAGGGTTCCATACGTCTCTGACAATTCTGGATAAATCGCGTCAAACGCGGATTTGTACTCGGCACCGTAGTTTCCCGGTGCCTCCAAGCCAACAAGCAGCACCGCAACGCCACGGGTCTCGGCCACCTGAAGGATTTTCTCGATATTTCCACGACTTACCTGTGGATCAATGCCCCGCAAGAGGTCATTCCCCCCCAAGGTCACGATCATGGCATCCACATCGGGCGTCAGGCTCCACTCGACCCGTGCCGCGCCGCCCGCAGTCGTGTCCCCGGACACGCCGCCATTCACAAGCCGGGCATTGATACCTTGATTCTCAAGCCATTCCTGCATCTGTGGCACGAATCCCTGCGCCTCGGGCAGGCCATAGCCTTGCGTCAAACTGTCGCCCAAAGCCAGAATCGTGACTGGTGCATCGGCCCAGGCAGGGCTGACAAACCAAAGAAAGCCCGCTAGCACCTTGCCCAAGGGCATACCGGCCCCATATGTCAGAAAATCCTTATGTATCAGGCGCAAACGCATGAATTCTCCTATCCTGTCCCTCTCTGACGCCTCATTGTCGCTTCAGGGAAATGCCGGTCTTGTGCAGATACTCCACGGGATTACACTCGATGTCCACCGGGGCGAGACCCTCGGATTGGTGGGCCCTTCGGGATCCGGAAAATCCTCCCTGTTGATGCTGATGGGTGGGCTGGAACAGGTGACCTCGGGACAGGTGACGGCATTGGGACAGGATCTGTCCACGTTGAACGAGGATCAATTGGCCCGCCTGCGCCGCGATAATTTTGGTGTGGTTTTTCAATCCTTTCACCTCATTCCCACGATGACGGCGCTGGAAAACGTCGCCACGCCGCTGGAACTGGCGGGGACGACTGATGCCCGTGACCGCGCCAGCCGCGAACTGGCAGCGGTCGGTCTGGCCACCCGTGCCGGGCACTATCCCTCGCAACTCTCGGGCGGCGAACAACAGCGCGTGGCACTGGCCCGCGCCGCCGCCCCCCGACCCGCGATCATCCTTGCGGATGAGCCGACCGGCAATCTGGACAGCAGCACGGGAGCGGCCATCATCGACCTGCTTTTCGACCTGCGCGACCGCCACGGCGCCACGCTGGTACTTGTCACCCACGACCCCGAACTTGCTCGTCGCTGCGACCGGGTGGTCAGCCTGCGCGATGGCCGCATCGAGGCTGCCGCATGAGCCTGCGCGTGGCGGTGAAACTCGCCCGGCGCGAATTGCGTGGCGGGCTGCATGGGTTTCGCATCTTTCTCGGCTGCGTGATCCTTGGCGTGGCCGCCATCGCCGCCGTCGGCACCATTCGTGAGAGTATCGCAGCGGGGCTGGTTGAACAGGGTGCGTCCCTGCTCGGAGGCGATGCCGAACTGGAATTGACCTATCGCTTCGCGACCGAGGCAGAGCGCGACTGGATTCGCAGCAACAGCCTGCAACATTCTGAAATCGCAGATTTTCGGTCGATGGCGATTGCTCCGGACGGTCGCCGGGAACTGACCCAGGTCAAGGCCGTGGACAACGCTTATCCGCTGATTGGTCAAGTGGAACTTGTCCCCGACATACCACTGGCGCAGGCGCTTGCAGGAGCCGGGGATGTGCCCGGCGCAGTGATGCATCCCCTGCTGATCGGGCGGCTCGGGATCGGAGTCGGCGACACGTTCCAGCTAGGCGCGCAGGAGTTCCGCCTGATGGCGGAGCTGACACGAGAGCCGGATCAGACGCAGGCTGGCTTTGGCCTCGGACCGCGCACGATCGTAGCCATGCCCGCACTCCGTAACTCTGGCCTGCTTAATCCCGGCTCTCTCTTTACCACGAAATACCGGCTCGACCTGCCCGAGGAAACCGACCTCGAAACGCTGCAAGCACGCGCCATGACCGACCTTGACGGCAGCGGTTTTCGCTGGATGGATGCCCGCAACGGCACGCCGCGCGTGGCCGAATTTGTCACCCGGCTGGGGGCGTTTCTAGTGCTGGTGGGACTGTCAGGTCTGGCGGTGGGGGGGGTCGGCATTTCCGCCGCTCTGCGCGCCTATCTGGCGGGGAAGACGCAGGTCATCGCCACATTGCGCACGCTGGGGGCTGATCAGCGGACGATCTTTCTGACCTATTTCCTGCAGGTGGGCGTACTTGCTTTCGCCGGAATTGTGGCGGGGATCGTGCTTGGGGTGGGTCTGCCGGTGGCGCTCGGGCCGGTGTTTGCGGATCGCCTGCCGGTGCCCGCGGTCTTTGCCCCATATGGCGCGCCAATGGCCGAGGCCGCACTCTACAGCGCGCTGAGCGTGCTCATCTTCACGCTCTGGCCATTGGCCCGGGCGCGCGAGGTGCGCGCCGCGGCGCTTTATCGCGAAGCGGCAGGCAGCGTGCGGCGCTGGCCGAGCTGGCCTTATGTGGCGGCAACGCTTGGCCTGATCGCAGCACTTCTGACAGCCGCTGCGCTCTTTTCCGGCAACTTGCGGCTGACCCTCTGGACCGCGGGCGGCATCCTGAGTGCGCTCATGGTGCTGGCGGTGGCCGCCGCCCTGATGCAGCGCGCGGCACGTGTGATCCGACCCAGACTGCGGCAACGCCCGGCGCTTGGCTGGGCGCTCGGGGCCATCGGCGGGCCAGGCACAACCGCCGGGCCGGTGATGCTGTCGCTGGGGCTGGGCCTGTCGGTGCTGGCCGCAGTAGGACAGATCGACGGCAACCTGCGCCGCGCCATCGCCGCCGACCTGCCCGAACGCGCGCCGTCCTATTTCTTTGTCGACCTGCAAAAGGATCAGATGACATGGTTTCTGGAGCGGTTGGAAACCGACCCGGCGGTCAGCCGTATCGACAGCGCGCCGATGCTGCGCGGGATCATCAGCCGGATCAATGGCCGCCCCGCAACCGAGGTAGCGCCGGGTCATTGGGTCGTCGAGGGCGACCGCGCGGTAAGCTATTCGGATGCTCTGCCCGCCCGCACCACACTGACGGCGGGCACCTGGTGGAGCAAGGACTATGACGGGCCGCCGCAGCTCAGCTTTTCCGCCGAAGAGGCCGGGGAAATGGGTTTGAAACTGGGCGACGAAATCACCCTGAACATCCTTGGCCGCGAGATCACGGCACCGATCACGTCGTTCCGCGAGGTGGATTTTTCAACCGCCGGAATGGGCTTCGTGATGCTGATGAATCCGGCGGCGCTCGCCGGTGCCCCACATACTTTCATCGCCACCGTCTATGCCGAGCAAGAGGCAGAGGCCGCGATCCTGCGCGATGTGACCGACCGCTATCCAAATGTGACCGCGATCAACGTACGCGATGCGCTTATGCAGGTTTCGGACCTGCTGGCGGGGCTTGCCTCTGCCACATCCTGGGGGGCCTCGGTGACGCTGCTGACCGGGTTTCTAGTGTTGATCGGCGCGGCCGCGGCAGACAGCCGGGCACGCACCTATGAAGCGGCTATCCTCAAGACTCTCGGGGCGACGCGCGCGCGTATCCTGACAAGCCTTGTCCTGCGCGCCACCATTCTGGGGGCGGCGGCGGGGCTGGTGGCGCTTGGCGCGGGGCTGGCGGGGGGCTGGGCGGTCAGCCATTTCGTGATGGATACCGGATTTCAGGTAATCTGGCCCTCGGCTCTCGCCATCATTCTGGGCGGCATGGTGGTAACATTGCTGGCGGGGCTGGGATTCGCCCTAGGACCTCTCACCGCGCGCCCGGCACGCACGCTGCGCGCGCGCGAATAGCTGCGTTGATTTCAACCAGACGGGCTGGCACTCAGAACCCGCCACAACAGGAGACGCCATGATCGATTCGCTGCCCATTCCGCTCTCGCCGCCCCTGACGCCAGCGCAGCAATGCATGCTGATCAATCTGGTACGCCGAGCGGCACGGGCAGAGATCATGCCACGGTTCCGCAATCTCACCCGTGCGGATGTTACTACGAAATCGGGACCGCATGATCTGGTGACAGAGGCCGATCATCAGGCGGAGGCGATGCTGGCGCGCGGGTTGCAGGCCATGTTTCCGCATGCCCTGATCGTAGGTGAAGAGGCGGTAGCGGCCAAGCCCGCCCTGCGCGACGACGTGTCCGAGGCGGAACTCGCCTTTATCATCGACCCGGTGGACGGGACGTGGAATTTCGTGCATGGCCTGCCGCTCTTTGGCGTGATCATCGCCGTCACACGCTTTGGCAGACCGGCGTTGGGGCTGCTCTATGATCCTGTGTCGGATGACTGGATCCTCGCCGACGAAACGACACCGTCACGTCTTGCCGCCGCTATCGGTGCGGAGCGTCCGGCTCGGGTGTCGGCGGGAGGTCCGCTGCACGAGTTACAGGGCTACATGCACTATTATCTCATGCAACAGGAGCGGCAGGAACAACTGGCGCCGCTCTTGCCCGCGCTCGCGCGCTGCATAGCGCTCAGATGTTCGTGCCACGAATACCGCCTGCTGGCGCAGGGGGCGGTGGACTTCGTCATGTCGGACGTGCTCAACCCCTGGGATCACGCGGCGGGGGTTCTGGCCTGCCAGCAGGCGGGCGGCGTGGCGCGCATGCTGGACGGGCGGGATTACTCGACCACGATCACCAAAGGCGTGCTGCTTTCTGCCGCCAATCAGGACACATGGAACCGTCTGCGCGATCATTTCGCCTGTCTTCTGGACGAATGAAGCCCTCAAATGACTTTTTCATTGCCATAATATCACCATAGGCTCATGAATAAGTGAGGGGGATCACCCCAATTTCATCTCATTCGGATTTCAGGCATGACTTCGACCCGGCGCAAGACGGATCAATCAGACGTTGTGACCCTGTCCGAAGAGGACCGGGCCGAAGCGATTGACCGTCTCTATGACGTGGCGCTCGATCCGACCCGATATGAAGCCCTTCTGGATCATTGGGAAAGCGCCATCGGCCCGCTGCGCGCGCAGGTGGACCTGAGCGCGCCGCGGTTACTGGATGACCCACAGATCGCCGCACATTTTCGCAGGGCAACAGAATTTCTGGATCGTGTGGCGCTCGGCGACAGGAAAGGCGACCTGGAGGCAATTCTGGCACCGTTCGACAGGGTGGCGACCGTCCTGTTCGACCGGAAATATAAGCTGCGCGCAGCCAATGCGGCAGCGCGGCAAGTGATGAACCTCCCCGAACAGGCCTGCCTGCGCGACCTGCCGATCCACGAAGCGGATATCAACGCGGTCGCCACCACATTGTCGATGCTGTTTGAGGATCCGGAAAAGGACACCGCCGTATTGCGCGTGCGCTCGCGCCGGGCAGATCATCTGATAGTTCTTCGTCTGCAACGCTGCGCGGCGGCTGACGGCACGGTGCTTGTGCTGGCGGCCTCGAACGAGGTGACGCTGCCGCCCGGTTTCTGCGACATCCTGCGGCAGGCGTTCGAACTCACCGCAACCGAGGCAGAAATCCTGCGGCATCTGGTCGACTGCCGCTCGGTCAACGAAATCGCCGCAGAGCGCGATCGATCGGTCGATACGATCCGCGTACAGATCAAGTCCATTCTCGCCAAGACCGAGACCCATTCCCAGCTGGAGCTGGTGCGTCTGGCGTTGTCGGTGATGGACATGACGACAATGACGACCCAACCGGCCTCCGCTCCGCGCGTGGTGAGTCGTGGCTATGCCATGCTGGTCGAGCACGATTACAAATCTCTGGTGACCCCCGACGGGCGGCGAGTGGATTATCTGGTGCTGGGGGCCGCGCAGGGGCGCCCGGTCCTCTATCTGCCGCTGGATTTCGGGCTTGTCCGCTGGCCCGCCTCGGCCGAGAGCTTTGCCGCGCGGCGCGGTCTGCGCGTGATCGTACCGCTGCGACCGGGCTATGGCATGTCGGATATGGTGGGGCGGAGCGAAGATTATGACGCGGCGCTGATCGCCGATACCATGCTGGTGCTACGCGCCGAAGGGGTCACTCGCTGTCCGGTCATTTGCCTGAGCGGCGATGCCTATTATGCCGTGCGGCTGGCCCGGACCTATCCGGAAACGTTCAGCGGGATCATTGCCTGCGCCGGCATGCTGCCCCTGACGCGCCGCGAGCAGTTCGAGCGCATGGACAAATGGCACCGTTTCATCATCGCAGGCGCAAAATACACCCCGCATTTGCTGCCATTCATGGTCAAGGCCGGGTTCGTGCTGGCGGAACGGATCGGCAAGCGCGGCTTTGTCCATGCGGTTTTCGGCAATTCCGCCGCTGACATCGCCACATTCGAGAACAAGGAGGTCTATGAAGCGATAATCATCGGTTCGGAAACAGCCCTGTCGGAACACAATTGCGCGCATGAGGCATTTTCGCGCCAGCTGGTATCCGGCCAGTTGGAGGACTGGAGTGCCGAGATTAATGCGTTGCGCGGCCAGTTGCCCGTGATCTTCATGAACGGCACCCAGGATCCGCAGGTGCCTCTGGCCACTTTCGAGGACTTCCGCCGCGAATATGACTGGATCGAGTTCCACCTCTTCGAGGATGCGGGACAACTACTATTTTTCCGCCATTGGCGACAAGTCCTGACGCGCTTGATCTCACTCATTGAGGATTAATTTAGACCCTACCCCAAACTGGGTATGACAGACTCACCTTTATCACGGTAATGTGAGTTTATGTGAACAGGGCGGGATAACGTGATTGTGCTGCCGTTTCTGTCGCTTTTCCGGTCGCCGATCAAGGACCGGAGGGACATTTTAGATAGGTGTTTCAGTATGTAGTTGGGGCGGTCCTTGCGGGCCGCCCCTGTTACATTTTGCACCTACTCGGCCGCCTCTGCATAATCCTCGAGCGGTGGGCAGGTACAGACCAGATTCCGGTCGCCATAGACATTATCCACGCGGTTGACCGGCGGCCAGTATTTGTCCACGCGGAAGGCCCCGGGCGGAAAGCATCCCTGCTCGCGGCTGTAGGGGCGATCCCAGTCCTTGACCAGATCCTCCATCGTGTGCGGCGCGTTCCTGAGTGGGTTGTTCTCCGGGTCGATGCGACCCTCCTCGATGTCGCGGATCTCTTCGCGGATCGCCAGCATCGCATCACAGAACCGGTCCAGTTCCGCCTTGGTCTCGCTCTCGGTGGGTTCAACCATCAACGTGCCCGCCACCGGCCAGCTCATCGTCGGCGCGTGAAACCCGCAATCGATGAGGCGTTTGGCGATATCGTCCACGCTCACGCCCGCGCTCTCGGCAAAGGGGCGGACATCAAGGATGCATTCATGCGCAACGCGACCGTTACGGCCCTTGTAGAGCACGTCATAGGCCCCCTCCAGCCGCTTGGCGATGTAATTGGCGTTGAGAATCGCCACCCGCGTCGCCTGCGTCAACCCCGCACCGCCCATCATCAGGCAGTAGGCCCATGAGATCGGCAGAAGCGAGGGCGAACCAAAGGGTGCGGCGCTGACCGGCCCCTCGGTCCCGCCCGTCGCGGGATGGCCGGGCAGATGCGGCACCAGATGCGGTTTCACCCCGATAGGACCCATGCCGGGGCCACCACCGCCATGCGGAATGCAGAACGTCTTGTGCAGATTGAGGTGACTGACATCGCCGCCCAGATCTCCGGGACGTGCGAGTCCGACCATCGCATTCATGTTGGCCCCGTCAATATAGACCTGCCCGCCGTGCTGATGCGTGATCTCGCAGACCTCACGAACGGTCTCTTCGAACACGCCGTGGGTCGAGGGATAGGTGATCATGCAGCCAGCCAGATTATCCGAATGCTTTTCAGCCTTGGCGCGGAAATCCTCTACGTCGATGTCACCATTCGTGGCGGATTTGACTACCACAACCTCCCAGCCGACCATGTTTGCGCTCGCCGGATTGGTGCCATGCGCGCTGACGGGGATGAGACAGACGCGACGATGCCCCTGCCCCTGTGCCCGGTGATACGCCGCGATGGTCAGAAGCCCCGCATATTCGCCCTGCGCGCCGGAATTGGGTTGCATCGAGATTGCGGCATAGCCGGTGATCTCACACAGCTTGGCGCTCAGGTCGTCGATTATCTCCTTGTAGCCAAGCGCCTGATCTGCAGGTGCAAAGGGATGCAGGAGCGCAAACTCGCGCCAGCTCACCGGCATCATTTCCGCAGCGGCGTTGAGCTTCATCGTGCAACTGCCGAGCGGGATCATCGCCCGGTCCAGCGCCAGATCGCGATCCGCGAGGCGACGCATGTAGCGCATCATCTCGGTTTCCGCCCGGTTCATGTGGAAGATCGGGTGCGTGAGGTAATCGCTCGTGCGCTGCAACGCCTCGGGGATGCGGTATTCGGGCGTGAAATCGCGATCCTCCATGATGATGCCAAAGGCGCGCCAGACCGCTTCGATGGTGGCCGTCCTTGTGCGCTCGTCCAGCGTGATGCCGATCTTCGTTTCGCCCACGCGGCGCAGGTTCACCCCTTCGCGCACCGCCGCCTGCAGGACACCCCGCTGCAAGAGGCCCACATCGACGGTAACCGTATCGAAGAAATTGGCCGGCTCCACATGAAAACCAGCGGCCTCAAGCCCCTTGACCAGTCGCACGGTCTTGCGGTGGATGCGCTGCGCGATCGCCTTGAGTCCCTTTGGTCCGTGAAACACCGCATACATCGAGGCCATGACCGCCAGAAGCGCCTGCGCGGTGCAGACATTCGACGTGGCCTTTTCGCGCCGGATATGCTGCTCGCGGGTTTGCAGCGACAGGCGATAGGCGCGGTTGCCATGGCTGTCCACCGATACGCCCACGATACGCCCCGGCATAGCCCGTTTATAGGCATCGCGACAGGCCATGTAGGCCGCGTGCGGGCCCCCATAGCCCACCGGCACGCCATAGCGTTGCGTGCTGCCCACGGCGATATCGGCACCCATCGCCCCGGGTTCCTTCAGGAGCGTCAGCGCCAGCGGATCGGCGATCACGATGCCCAATGCGCCATGTTCGTGCAGCGCCGCAATCGGATCGGTGAAATCGCGCAGACAACCATAAGTGCCGGGATATTGGAAGATCGCGCCAAAAACCTTGTCAGCCTCCATCGCTTCGGGCGCTCCGACAATCACCTCGATGTCGAGCGGGGCGGCACGGGTCTGGATCACGGCGATGTTCTGCGGATGGCAGTTCTCGTCAACGAAAAATACCTTGGCCTTGGACTTGGCCACACGCTGCGCCATGGTCATCGCCTCTGCCGCCGCCGTGGCCTCGTCCAGAAGCGAGGCATTGGCGATCTCGAGCCCGGTAAGGTCGCTCACCATCGTCTGAAAATTCAACAGCGCCTCCAGCCGTCCCTGACTGATTTCCGGCTGATAGGGGGTATAGGCCGTATACCAGGCGGGATTCTCGAATATATTGCGCTGAATCGCGGGGGGCGTGACCGTGCCGTGATAACCCTGTCCGATGAGCGAGGTCAGAACCTTGTTCTTGGACGCAGTCTGCCACATGTGGAATTGCAACTCATGCTCCGACTTGGGTTTGCCGAAATCGAGCGGCTTTTCCTGCCGGATGGATTTCGGCACGGTCTCGTCGATGAGTTGATCGAGATTTTCGACTCCCAGCACCTCGAACATGCCCGCCATTTCATCGGGCGAAGGGCCGATATGGCGGCGGTTGGCGAAATCGTAGGGCAGATAGTCGGTCGGCGTAAAGGTCATCGCAGTCTTCCCCTCACAGGTTGCGGGTGCCGGGCCGCTTCGGCCCTGCCTCCCGGCGTTCAATATTCCATGGATACTCCCGCACGGTATACCTGACTCCGCGCGGACCGGGCCTAGCTGATGTACTTCTGATAGGCGGCCTCATCCATGTAGTCATCCATCTGACCCGGATCGCTCGGCTTGATCTTGAAGAACCAGGCATCGCCCATAGGGTCCTCATTGACCTTGCCCGGCTCATCAGCCAGCACTTCGTTGACCTCGACGATTTCGCCGTCGATGGGCGCGAGGATATCGCTGGCGGCCTTGACGCTCTCGATCACCACGACCTCGTCATCCTTGGTGACCTGCTTGCCGACTTCGGGAAGGTCAACAAAGACCACATCGCCCAGTTGTTCGCTTGCATGTTCAGTGATGCCCACGACCACGAGATCGTCCTCGACGCGCAGCCATTCGTGTTCTTCGGTGAATTTCATCTTGTGCTCCCTGATGATGTTCAGCGTTTGAAATTTGCGGGGGTAAAGGGCAATGGCACCACCCGGACAGGCAGACGCTTGCCGCGCACCTCGCCGTAGAGTTCGGTGCCCGGGCTGGCCAGACCAGCGGGCACGTAACCCATCGACATCGGCGCCTCGATGGTCGGGCCAAACCCGCCCGAGGTGACATGACCGACGGCCTCGCCTCCCTCAGCGGTCGAGAAAAGCAGCGTGCCCTCGCGCATCGGCGCGCGCCCCTCGGGGCACAGGCCGACGCGGGCGCGCAGCGGGCCGTTGCTCAATTCGTCCAGAATGCGCTCTGCGCCGGGAAAGCCGCCCGCACGGTCGCCAACTGTCCGGCGCACCTTCTGAATGGCCCAGCTAAGACTTGCCTCGACCGGCGTCGTTGTCGTGTCGATATCATGGCCATAAAGGCACAACCCCGCCTCGAGCCGCAGGCTGTCGCGCGCACCAAGGCCTATGGGTTCCACATCCTCATGCGCAAGCAGCGCACGCGCAAACCGTTCAGCCTGCGCCTCGGCCACGGAAATTTCATAGCCATCCTCGCCTGTATAACCCGAGCGCGAAATCCACAACTCGCCGAATTCCGATCCGAAGATGCCAACGTCCATGAAACGCATGTCGGTCACATCCGGCACCATCGCCGCAAGCACCGCCTCGGCGGCGGGGCCTTGCAGCGCCAGAAGCGCGCGGTCAGTGACTTCCTCGATCTCGCAGCCCGGCAGATGGGCGCGCATATGGGCAATGTCCTGCGACTTGCAGGCCGCGTTGACGACGACGAACATGTGATCGCCGCGATTGGCCAGCATCAGGTCGTCGAGAATGCCCCCCGCCTCATCGGTGAAGAAGCCATAACGCTGCCGCATCGCGCCAAGCCCGATGAGATCGACCGGTACCAGCCCCTCCATGGCGCGCGCGACCGCCTCGTACCCGCCCGGCGCACGCAGGATCACCTGACCCATGTGGCTCACGTCAAACAGACCCGCCCTGGCGCGGCAATGCAGGTGTTCTTTCATCACGCCGAGCGGATATTGCACGGGCATTTCATAACCGGCGAAGGGTACCATTTTGGCCCCCAATTCCCGGTGTAGCGCGTTCAGTGGTGTGAGTCTCAGATCAGCCATCCGCCAGTATCCCTTTCCCGATGGGTCCGGATCATCCGCTGATCATGCCGGCACCGTTCCGACGCAACGCCCAAAGGCTACGCCACGATGCCCCCTCTGTCCTTTCGCCTGAGATCGCTATCCCTTCGGCGCCCCGCGTTTTCTTGCGGGGTCTCTCCAGAGTTCCGTTACCGGGCAGGTCCTTGCGCCTGAGAGTTTCCGGGGCGGTTGCTCCTTCGGCACTGGCTTGCGCCAGTTCTCCCTATCCAGTCGTTGTGGACGCTAGTATACCGTGCGCGCCACATCAAGCCCGTTTCATGCAGGGTGTGCTTGAAAAAATCGTGAAGAGCGCGTCGTTGTTACAGACCAGCGCATCCAGCGTTACCTCGTCGAGATGGACATAGAACGCCTCCAACGCATCGGCCAACGCCAACCGCAGACGGCAGGCATCTACCAGCGGGCAGGTATTGTCTACATCGGCAAAACATTCAGCCACCGGCGTGTTTTCCTCAAGCGCGCGAAATACCGCGCCAACCGTGATCTGATCCGCCGGCTGCCCCAACATGACCCCGCCAGTGCGCCCGCGCTGCGTGTTCAGATAGCCCAGCCGCGCCAGACGGTTGATGATCTGTGCCAGGTGACTCTCCGAGGTATTGCAGCGCCTGGCGATTTCCGCCTTGGTCACCAGACGATCCGGGCTGGACGCGCAGAACATCAAGAGCCGGATGGCGATATTGGTGCGTTTGGTGATCCGCATGGCGATCCCTGACATCAGCTTGAATTCGCCAAAGTTTGCACCGAAACTCGCCGGAAAATATGACCTGGATCAAGCAACAGCCAAAAATCCCATGCAGAATGCATATTTTTTCGGATATGGCAGCCTCGTGAACCGTGCCACCCACAGCTACGCGGTATGCCATCACGCGCAACTAACGGGATGGCGCCGGGTCTGGCGGCATACCGACCTGCGGCCCGTCGCCTATCTGACGGTGGTGCCTGATGCCGCCGCCGTGATCGACGGGCTGATTGCTGCGGTGCCGTGCGCCGACTGGCCCGCACTCGATCTGCGCGAGGCCGCCTATGTTCGTGCGGTCGCCACACACCAGGTGCGCCACACCCTGCCCGATCAGCCAGAAATCGCGGTCTATACCATTCCCGAAGGCCAGCACGGTTCGCCTACCACGGCGCACCCCATCCTGCTCAGCTATATCGACGTGGTGGTGCAGGGTTATCTGCGCGAGTTTGGCGAGGACGGTGTGCAGCGGCTTTTCGACACCACCCATGGCTGGGACGCGCCGATACTGGACGACCGCGCAGCACCCCGCTATCCGCGCCATCAGCCGCTCGGCAATGCCGAACGCGGTCTGACCGACGCGCATCTTGACAGGCTGGGCGTTCGGGTTTTGCGCGGCACTGCATGACCGCCGCGCGATACGTCAGCCCTTTGCCCGGATCACCTGCAGGAGCGGTAGAACCTGCGCCATATCCGGCCCGTGTTCCTGTCCGGTCAGCGCCTTACGCAGAGGCATGAAGAGTGCACGGCCCTTGCGGCCTGTCGCCGCCTTGACCGCCGTTGTCCATTTGCCCCAGCTTTCGGCGTCATAAGGCCCGTCAGGCAGAAGCGCGAGCGCCTGCGCGACGAATTCGCGGTCCTCATCGTCGATCACCGGCTCGGCCCCGTCGCGGAATAGCTGCCACCACCCCTCGAGATCGTGCAGCGTGGTGATGTTCTCGCGGGTGACCTGCCAGAACTGTGGCGCCACATCCCTAGGGACACCAATTCCGGCCAACCTGTCCGCAATCGCCTCATAGGGCAGGTTGACCAAATGCCGGGCGCTTAGCGGAAAGAGATCGTTTTCGTCGAATTTGGTCGGGGCCGCCCCGAAACGTTCGATGTCAAAGCCCTCGATCAGGTCGGCCATATCGCTGCGCAGTTCAACCGGGTCGCTGGATCCAAGCCGCGCCATCAGACTGAGGAGCGCCATCGGCTCGACCCCCCGCGCGCGCAGGTCGCGCAGGCTGAGCGCCCCGAGGCGTTTCGACAGGGCCTCGCCCGTGGGCCCGGTCAGCAGCGAGTGATGTGCAAAACTCGGAGGCTTGGACCCAAGCGCCTCGATGATCTGGATCTGCGTGGCGGTATTGGTCACATGGTCAGAGCCGCGCACCACATCGGTCACACCCATCTCTACGTCATCCACCACTGAAGCCAGCGTATAAAGCACCTGGCCATCGCCGCGAATGAGCACCGGGTCACTGACCGAGGCGGCGTCGATCGAGATATCGCCGAGGATACCGTCACGCCATTCAATGCGCTGCTGGTTCAGCTTGAAGCGCCAGACGCCATTGCCGCGCTCGGCGCGCAGCCGCTCCTTTTGCTCGTCCGAGAGCGACAGCGCAGCGCGGTCATAGACCGGAGGCTTGCCCATGTTCAGTTGCTTCTTGCGCTTGAGATCCAGCTCGGTTGGGGTCTCGAATGCCTCGTAGAACCGCCCCATCGCGCGCAGGCGATCCGCAGCCTCGGCGTATCGGTCAAGCCGCTCGGATTGCCGCTCGGTCCGGTCCCAGTGCAGACCGAGCCATTCGAGATCGTACTTGATCGCGTCCACATATTCCTGTTTCGACCGTTCCGGATCGGTGTCGTCGATCCGCAGGATGAACGTGCCCCCGGCCTTGGCGGCAATCAGGTAATTCATCAGGGCGGTGCGCAGATTGCCCACATGGATGTATCCGGTGGGTGACGGGGCAAATCGGGTCGTGGTCATCGGCATCTCCTGGCTCAGGCGCGGCTTTGTCACAGGCGAGCGGGATTGTCCAGAAATCCCGGACGGCGCGACCATCTGCCGGATCGCGCTCACAAAATCGTGAGGATGTTTCCGTTTGTGAAAAAGGCCCTAAGGTTGTCGCATGACAAGGAGGACTCAGATGACCAAGACGACATTGACCCGGCGCAGCCTGCTCGGAGCGGTTGCAGCGTTGCCGCTGGCCACGACAATCAGCAATCCCGCCCGCGCGGGTGCCCCGATGATGGGCGCATCCACCACACGCCACAACCGTGTGACCCTTGGCGCGTTCGAGGTGACCACATTGCTCGCGGCAACCACATCGCGTCCGGATCCGCATACGATCTTTGGTCTGAATGTCAGCGCCGAAGAATTTGCCGAGGTCTCGGCCGCCGCAAATATCCCGACCGATCAGGCGCAGTTCTTTTTCACGCCCACGGTAGTGAATACCGGGGCCGAACTGGTGCTTTTCGACACAGGGCTCAATCCGGACGGGATCACCGCAGCACTGAATGACGCGGGCTACACGCCCGATCAGGTGGATGTGGTGGTTATCACGCATATGCACGGCGACCATATAGGCGGGCTTATGAGCGAGGGTGGCGAGGCGACATTCCCCAATGCGCGCTACGTGACCGGCGCCACCGAGTTTGACGCATGGGCGACAATGGAAAATGCCAATTTCGACAGCAAGATGAAACCGCTGGCCGAGATGACGAGCATGATTGCGGCCGGGACAAGTGTAACCTCCGGCATCACCGCGATGGATGCGGCGGGGCACACTCCGGGACATATGGGCTATCTGCTGGAGAGTGAGGGGAAATCGCTGCTCATCGCCGCTGATTTCGCCAATCACTATGTCTGGTCGCTGGGCTATCCGGACTGGGAGGTCAGGTTCGACATGGACAAGGCTCAGGCAGCTACCACCCGCCGCCGCCTGCTGGGAATGCTTGCCGCCGACGGGCTGCCATTCATCGGCTATCATATGCCCTGGCCCGCGCTTGGCTATGTCGAGACGCGCGGCGACGGATTCCGATATGTGCCCGCCAGCTATCAGCTGATTCTCTGACGCGCGGATGGCGGCGGATTTACTTTGCCCGCCCCCTGCCCCATATCGCGGGCATGGATCAGAACCTGCCCGATCTTGACATGATCGAAACCATGGCGCGCGATGCTATCGCGCGATTTCCCGCGCCGTTCCGCCCGGCGGCGGAGAATGTCGTGGTGCTGGTCGCCGATCTGCCCCCGGCTCATATCCTGCAGGAGCTCGGGATCGACGATCCGCTTGATCTGACCGGGCTCTATGAGGGCATTCCGCTGACCGAGAAATCCAGTCTCGATCAGCCGCTCGGCCCTGATACCGTCTGGCTCTTTCGCGAGCCGATTCTCGCGGAATGGCGCGACCGGGGGGATCTGCCGCTCGAGACGCTGGTGGCGCATGTCATCGTGCATGAGTTTGCCCACCACTTTGGCTGGTCGGATGAGGACATCGCCCATATCGACCGATGGTGGGAGTAACTTACAGCTGACCCGCCGCGCGCAGGCGCTCCCACGCGAACTTGAGATAACTGCTGCGGAACGAATGTCCGCCGGGATGCAGGCAGAAATCGAGGATTTCGCCTGAGGCGTTGCGGCGCGTCTGACAGGTCAGATCCTCGAAACTCGTCTCGCCGCTCGGCCTGAAATCCCCAAGTGTCCCGTACATGTCAAGCGCCTCGGCCACGTCACCCTGCCGTGTCTCGAGGATTGCCCGTCCCTTGAGCGGCACGGTCGGATCGCTTGTGCCATGTATATGCACAAGGCTGGCCGCCGGCTCGGCGCATTGCGTCGGCGGCTTCATCCAGAAAGTGCCGGCAATGGCGGCAAAGCCCGCAAACCGCTCCGGCATGGCGCAGGCCAGATTCCAGACCATCATGCCGCCCGCCGAAAACCCGGCCGCCATGAGCCGCGCGCCGTCAATTGGAAAACGGCGCGCGGCATCCTCGAGCACCGCCTCTACATAGCGGAATTCGACCGATCCGTCGCTGTCCATGTGGCGCGGTGCGTAAGGGATGACCCAATCGTCATCGGCGGATTTGAGTGCGATGAGCGCGAGCCCCATGTCCGAGACCATGCGACGCAAGGCCTTGTTCCTCATTACCGATTCCGCCGTGCCGCGATACCCATGCGCAAAAACGACCGCCCCCACGGGATCTGCCCCCTGACCCTCGGGCAGTGCAATACGGTAATGGCGGTCACCGAGCCGACAGTCGGTATCCGGCCCGCAGGCAAAGGACGCGACAGGGTCCGAAAACGTCAGCAAAGTCGAAAGGACAATAAGAAATCGCATGCAATACTCCCTCTGGATATTCAGCAGATTCTGCGCGGCAGTCTTGCAAAGGCAAGTCACAAGGGTGTGGCTGGCCGTCGACGATCACGGATTTTTGTGAAGAAAGTCGGCGTTTCTCAACGGATTGGTAACCCTGGTCGGTTCTCATATGCGTTACCAGCCCGCCGTATGACGGAGTTTCAGGATGATACGCATTGCACTTTTCGCACTACTGGCGCTTGGCCTGTTTCCACCGGCCAGCGTCCAGGCACAATCGTTGACCGAAATCAGAACCCAGCTTCAGGCCACACTGCAACGTAGCCTCAGCCGCTCGATGATGGAGGGGGCCCTGCCTCATCTCGATCTGATGACCGGCAAACTGACCCGTTTCTATCCCACCGAAAACCACGAGATCATCCTCCGGATAGCGGATGTCTACGTGATGTGCGCCACACTGGTTGACGACGACGGGACAGAGGCGACTGTGGATTATTACATGACCCACAACGGCAGCGGCTACAGCCTGATTCGCACCGAAATCAATAACCGCGCTCCACTCCTCGCGCTGATGAAGTCTGGCAAGGCCATTCGGCTGGAGTGACGCCATGACTGTGACGGACGGGGCGACCCTGCGCACGCCGACGCTTGGACTCTACCTGAAACTGACAGCAGTGATGGTACCGACCTTCATTCTTTTTGCCGCCACCGGCCTGTTATGGCTGAGCGAGAAGAACCTGTTGCGCAGCGAAGAGGCGATGGCAATGCGGATCGGCAATGCAACCGCGCGACTGGGCGGCGCACTGGAACGATTCAGCGACCAGAACATCGACCCGACAGCATGGTCGAGCCCCTATGTGACCGACCTGATGCAAACGCTGCTGGGCGATCCGGCGATCCGTTGTGTCGAACTCATCAATCCCGAGAGCGGCGAGGTGCTGGCCGTGGTGCCGCAGGGTCTGGGCTGTCAGGGAGCGGAGGGTGCGCTGTCACTGCCCTATGAGATATTTTCCTGGCCGATCACCCGGCTTGTCACTCGCTTTGATGAACGTGAAATCGCGACCGTGAAACGCTATCAGCGCGACTTTCTGGTCCTGCTGCTGGCTGGCGGCATCCTCATCGCCGCCGTTGCGAACTGGGTGTCGTTCCGTGTGATCGTCGGTCGCCCGCTGCGCCGTCTCATCAACCGTCTGGAAGAGGCGCGCGAGGTCGCGATCAGCGCGAATGAGGCCAAATCCGATTTTCTCGCCAAGATGAGCCATGAAATCCGCACCCCCATGAACGGCATCATCGGCATGGCCGACATGCTTGCAGAGACGGCTCTGACACCTGAACAGGACAGCTATGTCACCACCATGGTGCGTTCGGGTGACGCGCTCCTGACGATCATCAATGACATCCTGGATTTCTCCAAGATCGAAGCCGGAAAACTGACGCTGGCGGAGGAACCTTACCGCCTGCGCGAAATCATTGAGGATGTCACACAGCTTCTGGCTCCGCTGGCGGCACGCAAGGGGTTGGTACTCTATGCCGATGTGGCACCGACCATACCCGAGGTGATGCTGGGCGACGCTGGACGATTGCGGCAAATCCTCGTCAATATCGCCGGCAACGCCGTGAAATTCACGCTGGAAGGGCATGTCGCCCTGCGCGTGGTCTCTGGCACGCCAGGCGAGTTTGTCCTGTCCGTCACCGATACCGGTCTGGGCATTCCCCCGGATCAGCACGACAGGATCTTTGCCGCATTCGAGCAGGTCGACAATACCGCCACCCGCAGCTTTGGCGGTACCGGCCTTGGCCTGGCGGTCAGCCACCAACTCGTGACGTTGATGGGCGGCAGGCTGACACTGACCTCCCGCGAGGGGTACGGCACGCGATTCGATATCGCCTTGCCGCTCGTCCCACAAGACACGACCGGTCGCGGATTGAAGGCGGGCCGGCTGATCCACGCCGACGGGCGCGCACCACGTATCTGGTTGGTGGATCCAATGACCGACCGGCGCAAAGGGCTGGTGGCGCTGCTGACCTATCTAGGGGCTGAGGTCGAAGATGCCGAGACCATGGTGGCCCTTTCCGGCGTGGCGGCGCAAGCGCGACCCGACCTGATCGTGATGGACGATAGCGTCGCACGCACGCAAATGCCTGAGGCTGTGCCACAAATCATCCTGTCGGACGGCCCGGCCCGCGCGGGGAATGGCGACTGCATCACGCTGAGAAAGCCGGTACGCGAATCGCTCTTGCTGGATGCGGTCAAAAGGGCATTGACCGAAGGAGGCGAGTCTCTGGACAACATCAGATCTCTGCCCACCCACCGTAACGAAACGCCCCGAATGGTAACCGGTTGGGCAGCCGGGCTGCGCGTTCTGGCAGTGGATGACAACGCGACGAATCGGCTGTTGCTCGAGCGTTATTTCAGTCGCTCTGGAGCTTCGCTGCGCGTCGCAACCAGCGGAGCAGAGGCGGTAGCGCTCTATGCCGAGGCGCCAGCCGATCTGATACTGATGGACGTCTCGATGCCCGGCATGGATGGCTATCAGGCGACCGGACTCATCCGCACCCAGGAGGCGGCGCATGATCTGATGCCCGCGCATGTGGTCGCGGTCACGGCGAATGTTCTGGATCAGCATCAGCAAGAGGCGCATCTGGCGGGGATGGACGGGTTTCTGGGAAAACCGCTGCGCAAGGCGGATCTCATCGCTTATGTGGAGCGATATCGCGCGACGCGTAGCGATCTTGAGCAGCATCGTGCGGGCGACACCGATCAGAACCTGCCTGCACCCGCCGCCGAGTAGATCCGCACCGGCCATGGTGCGGTTTCAGTCAGCGCCAGACCTATCCCGCCAACGGTTCACGATAGGATAACGCCGATCAAGCCAGAACGCGCGCTTGCTGAGCCTTGTGCCGGGGGCTGACTGAAACCGCTTGTACTCGCTGATGTAGAGCAGATGTTCGACCTGTTTGGCATCCTTGCGGTCAAAGCCCGCAGCCACACAATCGGAGATCGAACCGTCCTGATCCACAAGGATATCCAGAATCCCGTCCAGCACCGGATAATCGGGCAGCGAATCGCTGTCCTTCTGATCGGCGCGCAATTCGGCGCTTGGAGGTTTCTGCATCACCCGATCCGGGATTACCGTTCCAGCCGGCCCCAGCATCCAGGCGCGATGGTTCGCATTCCGCCAGCTACAGATTTCGAATATGCGGGTCTTGTAGAGATCCTTGATCGGATTATACCCCCCCGCCATGTCGCCATAGATCGTCGCATAACCCACCGCGACCTCGGACTTGTTGCCGGTGGTCAGCAGCATCTCTCCGAACTTGTTGCTGAGTGCCATGAGCAGCAAACCGCGCAGGCGCGATTGGATGTTCTCTTCGGTCAGATCCGCCCCAAGCCCCTCAAAGAGCGGCGCAAGCGTGCTGGTGATCGCTGCCCGCGCCTCGGAAATGGGAATGATATCATGTCGGCATCCGAGGGCCCCCGCGACAGCCCTGGCATCCTCCAATGAAGTCTCGGAGGTGTATTCGGAAGGCAACATCACACAACGGACATTCTGCGCCCCCACCGCATCCGCCGCGATGGTGGCCACGATGGCGCTGTCGACCCCCCCCGACAGACCCAGCAGAACCTTGGAAAACATGGTCTTGCGCAGATAATCGCGCAAGGCCAGCACCATGGCGTGATAATCCTGCTCCAGATCGTCCGGCAGATGCGCCAGATCGCCCGGCATCGCCCGCCAGCCATTAGCCCCGCGCTTCAGATCGACATGCGCAATCGCCTCTTCGAACATCGGCATTTGCAGGGCAAGGGCGCCCCCGGGGTTGAGCACGAAAGAGCCGCCGTCAAACACCTGATCGTCCTGCCCGCCCACAAGGTTGAGATAGACAAGCGGCAGCCCGGTCTCGATCACCCGCGCCACCATCATGTTCTGGCGCAGATCCATCTTGTCGCGGTAATGCGGCGATCCGTTGGGCACCAGCAAGAGTTCGGCCCCGGTCTCGGCAAGCGTCTCGGTTACGTCGTCATGCCAGGCATCCTCGCAGATCGGAGAGCCAATACGCAGACCATTCACGCCATAAGGCCCCGCGACCGCCCCCGCCGTATAGAGCCGCTTTTCGTCGAACACGGTCTCATTGGGCAGATGATGCTTGAGCACACGCGCGGTCATCGCACCGCCCTGCAGGACGTAATATGCGTTGCAAAGCCCCACACCTTCGAGTGCGGGGCCGCCGATGGCAAGGGCGGGGCCATTGGCGCAATCCCGCGCCAGCCCTTCGATCGCCGCAATCGCCGCCTGGTGAAAGACAGGTTTCATCACCAGATCCTGCGGATTATAGCCGGTGATGAACATCTCTGGCAGCGCCACCATATCGGCCCCGGCGTCGCGCGCGCATTCCCACGCCTGCCGCGCCAACCGCGCATTGCCCTCCAGATCACCCACCGTCGGGTTCAACTGTGCCAGTGTCAGGCGAAACCTGTCAGCCATGCGCGTGCCCTTTGTCCGTCCATGCGCGTGATTTAGCAGATCACCGCGCGAGGGAAAGCCGATTTGCCCAAAACCCGTTGTCAGCCCCTGCCCGGTCCTCTAGATTTGGCCCACCGCCGCAAAATCGGGCGGGATCGGGCATCGGGGCAGACATGAGATTTTCGCAGGCACGGACGATGACACTGGCCGCCGCACTGGTCGGGGCGGGCATGACCTCTGCGCAGGAAGGTCAGGTGCAGACCAAGCAATATGATGATGGTGGCATCTATGAGGGGACTTTTCAGAACGGGCTGCAACATGGCACCGGCACCTATACCCTGCCCAACGGCTATGAATATTCCGGTGACTGGGCCGAGGGGGAAATACGTGGAAGGGGCGTTGCACGCTTTCCAAACGGATCGGTCTATGAGGGCGAGTTTGCGCGGGGCAAACCAAATGGCGTGGGCAAGATCGTGTTTACCGATGGCGGCACCTACGAAGGCACCTGGGAGGATGGCAAGATCACCGGCCAGGGCGTTGCGGTTTATGCCAATGGCGTGCGCTACGAGGGCGGGTTTCTGAATGCCATGCATCACGGGCGCGGGCGGATGGAGTCCCCCGGCGGCTATGTTTATGACGGCGACTGGGTGAACGGCGTCAAGGAAGGCATGGCAACCATCACCTATCCCGATGGCGCGGTTTACGAGGGCGCGGTCGCGCGCGGCGCACGCGAAGGTGAGGGTCGGCTCACCATGTCTGACGGGCTGATTTATGAGGGCACGTGGCGCGAAGGTCAGATTGATGGCAAGGGCAGGCTCACGCAGCCCAACGGCGACGTTTATGAAGGAGATCTGGTGGCCGGACGGCGCGAGGGCACGGGCCGGGTGACCTATGAGAACGGCGATGTCTACGAAGGCGAATTCAAGGATGATCGCCGCCATGGGCAGGGCCGGTTCACCGGCTCCGACGGTTACGAATATGCCGGTGCCTGGGTGGCGGGCAAGATCTCGGGTCAGGGGCGCGTGGTCTATCCTGACGGATCGGTTTACGAAGGCGAGTTCCGTGACGATCTGGCCAATGGCGAGGGCAAGATCACCTATCCCGATGGCGCGACATACGAGGGGTCGTGGGTCGGTGGCGTGATCGAGGGTACCGGGCGCGCCACCTATCCCAACGGCCTCGTCTATGAGGGCGAATTCCAGAATGCCCGCAATCATGGTCAGGGCGTGATGACCTATCCTGACGGTTATCGCTATGAGGGTGAGTGGCGTGACGGACAGCGACACGGACAGGGCACCGCCACCTACCCGGACGGTACGGTCTATGTCGGCGATTTTGCCGAAGGACAGCGGCACGGGCAGGGAAAGATCACCATGCCTGACGGATTCATCTATGAAGGTGAATGGCAGAACGGAGAAATCTCGGGGCGGGGTGTCGCCACCTATACCAATGGCGATGTTTACGAGGGGACGTTCCGTTCGGGCAAGCGGCAGGGCGAGGGCACGATGCGCTATGCCAGCGGGCAGGAGGAAAGCGGCACCTGGGAAGACGGTGCGCTGACCGACAATACCGCCCCTGCGGAGTGATCAGACGACGCGACCTGCATCCAGATTATCAAGCCTCTGTGCGGCGTCCGACAGGATTTCTGACCTTCGGCCGGCATCCATCCCGTCCCAGGTCCGGTAGACCGGCGTCATGCGCGGATTACCGGCAAATCGTTCGCGGTGGCGGTCCAGAAAACCCCAATAGAGCAGGTTGAACGGACAGGCCCGCGCGCCGGTCTTGTCCCCGACCGAATAGGCGCAGGTGCCACAGTAATCAGACATCCTGTTGATGTAGTTGCCGGACGAAATATATGGTTTGCTGGCGATGATCCCGCCATCAGCAAACTGGCTCATCCCGATTACATTCGGGGCCTCGACCCATTCGAACGCATCGGCATAGACGGCCAGATACCATTCATGCAGTTGAACAGGATCGATCCCTGCCAACAACGCAAAATTGCCAGTCACCATCAGCCTCTGGATGTGATGGGCATAGGCCTCTTTTCCTGTCTGTTCAACAGCCTGGCGCACACAATTCATTCGCGTATCGCCGCCCCAGTAAAGCGCGGGCAAATCACGGTCATGTCCCAGAGCGTTGCGCCGTACATAGTCCGGCCCCTCGCGAAAATAGATGCCGCGCATATATTCGCGCCAGCCGATGATTTGCCGGACATAGCCTTCGGCGGCATTTATCGGGACGCGTCCGGCTTGCCATTCTTCAATGATACGAGTGCAGATATCCACAGGATTGAGCAAACCGATATTCAGATACATGGATATGACCGAATGGTGCAGAAACGGATCATCGTTCAGCATGGCATCCTGATAATCTCCGAACCCCGGCAGAAGGTGGCGTGCAAAATGATCCAGCGCACGCAGCGCCTGCGCTCGCGTGACAGCGAACCAGAAGGGGCGCAACTGCCCGAAGTTCCCATCAAACCGCGTCTCGACCAGATCAAGCACCTGTCGCGTCACCTCATCGGGCGCGAATTGCATCGGGCTGGCGCGCAGCATGTCAGCCTGCGCGCGCTTGCGGTTGTCGTGATCAAAGTTCCACTTGCCGCCTGCGGGTTTGCCACCCTCCATCAGGAACCCGGTCTTGCGCCGCATTTCCCGATAGAAATATTCCATCCGCAATTCCTTGCGCCCCCTGGCCCATCGGTCGAACTCTTCCAGCGAGCAGAGGAAGCGGTCATCGGGCAATTGCCGCACGCGCAACGGTGCGTTGTTCAGCTCCTTGATCAGCCGCCATTCGCCGGGTTGCGTGGTGATGACCTCGGTCGTTTCATGCTGCTCGGCACGGCGCATCAGCTCTCCGACAATGGATCGCGTGGCCTCGGGATCGTCGAGGCGCGTATAGGCAACCTGCCAGCCCTCCGCGCGCAGTTCCTCGGCGAAATGCCGCATCGCCGACAGGATCAGCGCGATCTTCTTGGGGTGATGGGGCACATAGCGCGCCTCGTCCATCATTTCGGCCATGACCACGGTATCGCTGGTCTTGTCCGCCTCACGCAAGGCGGACACCGAGTGGCTAAGCTGATCCCCCAGCACGAGAACAAGGCGGCCTACCATGGCACGCGCTTGCCTTGCCAATCGAAAAATCCACCCGTGTCCTGCGGTCGCAGCCGCTCGATCACGTTCAGCAGGTTTTTCGCTGCTGTCTCGGGGGAAACCGCAGGGTGACGCCCCAGATATTTACGGGTGAATTGCGTCTCGACAGTGCCCGGATGCAGCGCTACGCAGATTGCCGCGCGATGACTGCGCTCCAGTTCTATCGACCCGGTGTGGATCATCTGGTTGAGTGCTGCCTTGGCGGTGCGATAGCTGTGCCAGCCGCCGAGCCCGTTATCGCCAATCGACCCCACCCGCGCCGACAGCGCGGCAAACACGCAGCGACGGTCGCGCGGCAAGAGCCTGACGCCATGTTTCAGGACCAGAGACGGCCCTACGCAGTTGAGCAGGAACTGATCCAGCATCGCCCGGGCCGTGACCTGACGCAGCGCCTTTTCCGGCTGTGCGCCGCCAATCTCCAGCGCGCCCGTCGCCACCAGCACCAGATCAAACGATCCGCCCAGTCGTGCAAACGCCGTCTCGATTGACACCTCATCGGTCACATCGAGCCCGTCCATGCTCCGCGACAGGCCAGCGACCGCCACGCCCCGCGCCTGCAACGCGGCGCAAATCGCGCGTCCGATCCCGCCGGATGATCCGATGATCAATGCCCTGTCCATGCCGCCAGACCTAGCCGGGTGTAGCGCCGGTTCAACCCCCGGAAGGCCCGCGCAATTTCGGGGTTTTCATCGCCGTCCGGCGCTCTTATAGTTTTGCCCATGTTGATGCAGGATCATATCGCCCCGATGCCACGCGCCGCCCGGCGTGCCGCTCTGGCTGTCCTGCTAGGCCTAAGCCGCCTCTGAGCGTGCCGTTCTGGCGCGACCGCTCAGAGGATGTGCCGTGTTCGCGCCACAGGCTTAGGATTTTTTGAAAGAGACCAACATGACCAATCAGACCAAGGACCGTGTCGTCATCTTCGACACCACATTGCGCGATGGCGAGCAAAGCCCCGGCGCCACCATGACCCATGCCGAGAAACTCGAAATTGCCGGGCTGCTCGACGAGATGGGTGTCGATATCATCGAAGCAGGATTTCCCATCGCCTCGGAGGGGGACTTCAACGCGGTGAGCGAAGTTGCGAAAAACGCGAAAAACGCCGTGATCTGCGGCCTCGCCCGGGCCAATTTCAAGGATATCGACCGCTGCTGGGAGGCGGTGAAGCACGCGCAGCGTCCCCGAATTCATACCTTTATCGGCACCTCGCCGCTGCACCGCGCCATCCCCAATCTCGACCGCGATCAGATGGCCGAACGTATCCACGAGACGGTGACACATGCCCGCAACCTCTGCGACAACGTGCAATGGTCGCCGATGGATGCCACCCGCACCGAATGGGATTATCTCTGCCGGGTGGTGGAGATCGCAATCAGGGCCGGGGCTACCACGATCAACATTCCAGATACCGTGGGCTATACCGCACCCGAGGAATCCGCCTCGCTGATCCGTCGCCTGATCGAGACGGTACCGGGCGCGGACGAGGTGGTGTTTGCCACCCACTGCCACAACGACCTGGGCATGGCGACCGCCAATGCACTGGCGGCTGTCGCGGGTGGCGCGCGGCAAATCGAATGTACTATCAATGGCTTGGGAGAGCGCGCCGGCAACACGGCACTGGAAGAGGTGGTTATGGCGCTGAAGGTGCGCGGCGATATCATGCCTTTTGAGACCGGCATCGATACACGCAAGCTGATGAATATTTCACGCCGCGTCGCCGCTGTTTCCGGCTTTCCGGTGCAGTTCAACAAGGCCATCGTCGGCAAGAACGCCTTTGCGCACGAGTCGGGCATCCATCAGGACGGCATGCTCAAGAACGCCGAGACCTTCGAGATCATGCGCCCCGAGGATGTGGGCCTGACGGAAACCAACATCGTCATGGGCAAGCATTCAGGACGCGCGGCGCTGCGCTCCAAGCTCAGGGATCTGGGCTATGAACTGGCCGACAACCAGCTCAACGATGTCTTTGTCCGGTTCAAGGAACTGGCCGACCGCAAGAAGGAAATCTATGACGACGATCTCGTGGCGCTCGTCAATGCGGGCGTGGACTCCGAGAACAATCGCTTGCAGATCAAATACTTGCGGGTGGTCTGCGGCACCGAGGGTCCGCAACAGGCGAGCCTCACGATGGAGATCGACGGGCGCGAGGTCTCGACCGAGGCCACCGGCGACGGGCCGGTCGATGCCACGTTCAACGCGGTCAACGCCCTGTTTCCGCATGAGGCCCGGTTGCAGCTTTATCAGGTGCATGCGGTGACCGAGGGGACGGATGCGCAGGCCACGGTTTCGGTGCGGATGGAAGAGGCGGGGCGGATCGTCACCGGGCAGGCGGCGGATACCGATACGGTGGTGGCCAGCGCCAAGGCCTATGTTCATGCCCTCAACCGGCTGCTGGTGCGGCGTGAAAAGACCGGCGGCGACGCGCGCGAAATCAATTACAAGGACGTGTCCTGACCGGGGCACGCCGTACGGTTCCGGGCAAAAACCGTACGGACGGGCGGGCGGGTAACCGCCCGTTAATCCGGCTGGTGCAGGGTCGGTGCATGTCCGGTTATCTGCGCCCCCGACGATCTGGTGCCACGGTGTTCTTTACCGTGGCGCTTGCCGCGCGCGGCAGCCGTGTGCTGGTCGAGGAGATCGCGCATCTGCGCGCCGCCGTGCGGGTGACGATGGCGGAGCGACCGTTTGATGTGGGGGCATGGGTGGTGCTGCCCGATCATCTGCACGCGGTCTGGACGCTGCCGGACGGGGACAGCGATTATTCCACAAGATGGGGCGCGATCAAGGCGCGGTTTACCATGGGGCTGCGTAGGGCGGGGTTCACCCCGCCATCCCGGTTTCCGGTGGTGCAATCGGGGCGATATGCCGGGGTGAACCCCGGCCTACGGCATGACAAGGGCGAGGTGGCGATCTGGCAGCGGCGATTCTGGGAGCATCATATTCGGGACGAGGCGGACCATGTGGCGCATATCCGCTATTGCTGGGCCAATCCGGTGAAACACGGGTTTGTCACGCAGCCACGAGATTGGCCCTATTCCTCGATCTACCGCGATATCCGGCTGGGCCGGGTAGAGCCGGAATGGGCGCGGGCGGTGCCGGAGGGTCGGTTTGGCGAATAGGCGGGGTGGTGGGGTGGAGGCCCGCGTTACGGAGGATCGCTGGAGTGTTTGACTTTCTATGGAGGTCGATGCCGCCGGTTTCACCCAGGGATTATGTTTGGCACTCATGCATATCATGGTATCTAGAGAGGTGGAGGTGGACAATGACAAAGTCATTAGCGGCTAAGAGCATACTAGCGTTAATCCTTTTTCCGGCGTCTATTTCCGCGCAGGAACTTGGGGGGAATTTACTTGGCGGATTTGCAAAACAGGGAGCGGAAAAAGCGCAGGAATTCAGTCGTCACGCGCCCGAACTGATGAAGGACTTCATAGGGACCGGAAGGCGAGAGTTCGGGAGCGAGAAAGAATGTTTGAGTGAGATTCAATTGTTGGCGAACGCTGGTGTCGCTTTGAGCAATACGATGCCATTCTCACATGTCTGGACCTATGAGACTGTTGACGGTCCGACAACTCGTGCGCGGATACTATTCAACGGTGAGAAAGTTCATACTGAGGTTTACTGTGATGGCTCAGACTTGATTGCAGAAGCATTGGATTGGGATGCTCAAGTTCCAGATTTTCTACCCTACAATAACGGCACGCTGAATGCGGCGCTCGGCGCATGGCTGATACTAAGTGAACGAGGCGAACAGGGTCTCATTTCAGAAAACAAGCCGGGTCAGGGGCCAAAAAAACAACGCCCAGCCTCGTCTCAAGAGCCGCAAGCCACCGAGAACTTTTTCAACGATGCGCTTTCAAACGCGCTCGCTGGGGCATTAGAGCGTGATTCCTCGAATGATTTGAATGCAGACGCCGAGGAAAATAGCAGCACATCTCTTAAAAATAACGAAAAGAACGCAATTCAGGCATCAATTCAACGGTGTTGGAATGTTGGCAGCTTGAGCTCCGAAGCCTTGCGCACAATGATTGTTGTCGAATTCGATATTGATAATCAAGGCAGACCAAATATTGATTCAATTTCGCTTATTGATGGCTCTGGTGGCAATCCGACCGCTGTAAGACAGGCTTTTGAAGCTGCTCGCCGGGCGATCATCCGATGCGGGCAATCTGGTTTTGAACTTCCAGCTAAGAAGAATGGAACCTTACAGACTGTTCGCCTGTCGTTCGATCCCGAAGGCATGATTGTGCACTAGCCCCCTCTACCTCACAAACTTCTTGTACTTCACCCGCTTCGGCTCGAGCGCGTCCGGTCCCAGACGGCGTTTCTTGTCCTCTTCGTAGGCCGAGAAATCGCCCTCGAACCACTCCACATGCGCCTCGCCCTCGAAGGCGAGGATGTGGGTGCAGATGCGGTCAAGGAAAAAGCGGTCGTGGGAGATGACCACGGCGCAGCCGGCGAAATCCACCAGCGCATCCTCAAGCGCGCGCAGGGTTTCGACGTCGAGGTCGTTGGTCGGCTCGTCGAGCAGGAGCACGTTGCCGCCCTCTTTCAGCAGCCGCGCCATGTGGACGCGGTTGCGCTCGCCCCCCGAGAGAAGCGAGACCTTTTTCTGCTGGTCGCCGCCCTTGAAGTTGAAGGCGCCGCAATAGGCGCGGGAATTGATCTGCGCATCGCCCAGCTGGATGATCTCGGCGCCGCCAGAGATGGCCTCCCACACGGTCTCGTTGTCCTTGAGGTCGTCGCGCGACTGGTCGACATACGAGAGCTTGACCGTCTCGCCATATTCGATGGTGCCCGCATCGGGCGCTTCCTGTCCGGTCAGCATCCTGAAGAGGGTCGATTTTCCCGCGCCGTTGGGGCCGATCACGCCGACGATGCCGCCGGGCGGCAGCGAAAAGTCGAGATCCTCGATCAGGAGCTTGTCGCCCATGTGTTTTTTCAATCCCTCGACCTCGATCACCTTGTCGCCAAGGCGCGGGCCGTTGGGGATGACGATCTGGGCGCGGGCCAGTTTCTCGCGCTCGGACTGGCCGGCCAGTTCGTTATAGGCGTTGATCCGGGCCTTTTGCTTGGCCTGCCGCGCCTTGGCGCCCTGACGCATCCATTCGAGTTCGCGTTCGAGCGTCTTTTGCCTGGATTTGTCCTCGCGCGCCTCCTGCGCCAGACGCTTGGCCTTTTGTTCCAGCCAGGCGGAATAATTGCCCTCGTAGGGGATGCCGCGACCGCGATCCAACTCGAGGATCCAGCCGGTGATGTCGTCGAGAAAATAGCGGTCATGGGTGACGATCAGGATCGTCCCCTTGTAGTCGATGAGGTGCTGTTGCAGCCAGGCGACGGTTTCGGCATCGAGATGGTTGGTGGGTTCATCCAGAAGCAGCATGTCGGGGGCCTCGAGCAGCAGCTTGCAAAGCGCCACGCGGCGTTTCTCGCCGCCCGAGAGCGTCGTGACATCGGCCTCGTCGGGCGGACAGCGCAGGGCCTCCATCGAGATGTCGATCTGGCTGTCGAGATCCCAGAGGTTCTGGCTGTCGATCTCGTCCTGCAGGGTGGCCATCTCGTCGGCGGTCTCGTCGCTGTAGTTCATCGCCAGTTCGTTGAACCGGTCGAGCCTGGCCTTTTTCGCCGCGACGCCCAGCATCACGTTTTCGCGCACGTTGAGGGTGGGATCGAGTTGCGGTTCCTGCGGCAGATAGCCGACCTTGGCCCCCTCGGCGGCCCATGCCTCGCCGGTAAAGTCGGTGTCGAGCCCGGCCATGATCCGCATCAGGGTGGATTTGCCCGAGCCGTTGACGCCGACGACGCCGATCTTGACGCCGGGCAGAAAGCTGAGATGGATGTTTTCAAAGCATTTCTTGCCGCCGGGATAGGTCTTGGAGACGCCCTGCATGTGATAGACGTATTGATAGGCTGCCATGGTCGTGCCGCTCCGGTTGGGTATGTCGTGATCCGAGACCGGGTGATAACGCCCATGCGGCGCGGGGGCAATGGGGGCCGTGGCGGGGGGGCCTGCGGCGCCCTGTCGGGGTGCCCGGATCGGGATTTCGCTTTACACGGCGCACAGGGCTGGCAATGAAAGGGCGATGAGACATGCCCTGCCCCATGCTCGCCCCGGTCAGGTGATCGGTCTGCTGGGCGGATCGTTCGATCCGCCGCATGAAGGGCATCTGCATATCAGTCGCGAGGCGCTGAAACGGTTTGCTCTGGACCGGCTGTGGTGGCTGGTCAGCCCCGGCAATCCGCTCAAGCGGCAGGGACCGGCACCGCTGGTCGCGCGGATGGCGGCGGCGCGCGCGATGGTCGATCACCCGCGCATGGCGGCCACCGATTTCGAGGCGCGGGCGGGCACGCGCTATACCGCCGAGACGTTGGCGGCGCTGATGGCGGCCTATCCGGGCGTGCGGTTCGTCTGGCTGATGGGGGCGGACAATCTGGCGCAATTCCATCACTGGCAGGACTGGCGCAGTATCATCGAGACGGTGCCGGTGGGCGTGCTGGCGCGGCCCGGCCAGCGGATTTCGGCGCGCATGTCACCGGCGGCGCGGATTTATGGCCATGCGCGAATCGCGGGCCGTGATGCGCGCGCGCTTGGGCGCGCCGACGCGCCGGCCTGGTGTTTCGTCAATGTGCCGATGATGGATATATCCTCGACGCACCTGCGAGCGCGGGTTGCGGCGCAGACCGGCGAAAACGTGAGCGGAGCGGAGCGCAATGCCGATTGCACGGGCCGCGCGGCCTCGGTTAAATTCGGGTCATGACCAACAGCTATTCGAGACGCCTGTTCATCGGGACGGCGCTGGCAGCGCTGGCCCAAGGTGCGTTTGCGGGCGCACCGGAAGTGTCGCTGCGCCCGGTGGCGCGACCGTCGGGCCCGGTGCGCAAGGGGGCCGTGGCCGCCCCGAGCGCCGAGGCGCTGATCACCAAGGCGAACCTGTCGGGGCAGGTCGGATTTGCAGTGGCGGACACGACTACGGGTCAGGTTCTGGAGGAAGCAGACGGCATGACCGCCCTGCCCCCCGCCAGCGTGACCAAGGCGGTGACGGCGCTTTATGCGCTGGAGGTCCTGGGGCCGGCGCACAGGTTCGAGACGCGGCTGATCGCCACCGGACCGGTGGAGAACGGTGTGCTCCGGGGGGATCTGGTGCTGGCGGGGGGCGGCGATCCGTCGCTGGACACCAATGCGCTGGCGGGCATGGCGGCGGCACTCAAGACCACCGGGTTGCGCGAGGTGCGGGGCCGGTTCCTGGTCTGGGGCGGAGCGGTGCCGTTCAGGCGGGCAATCGACGAAGGTCAGCCGGAACATGCAGGCTACAACCCGGCGCTCTCGGGGTTGAACCTGAATTACAACCGGGTGCATTTCGAGTGGAAACGCGCGGGCGGCGAGTACCGGATCACGATGGATGCACGATCCGGCAAATACCGCCCCGACGTGACCGTGGCGCGGATGCGTATCGCGGATCGCGCGATGCCGGTCTATACCTACAGCGACGCGGGCAGCCGCGAGGACTGGACCGTGGCGCGCGCGGCGTTGGGCGATGGCGGTGCGCGATGGCTGCCGGTGCGCAAACCGGAGCTTTATGCGGCCGAGGTCTTCGCCACCTTTGCGCGCTCGCACGGGATCGAGCTTGGCAAGCCGGAACTGAGCGGCAGCGCACCGGGTGGCGCGCTGCTGGCGAGCCACCGCAGTGCGCCCCTGCCCGAGATCCTGCGCGAGATGATGCGCTATTCCACCAACCTGACCGCCGAGATGGTCGGTCTTGCCGCCAGCAAGAAGCGGCGCGGTGGCGCGGTGGCGCTGGAGCAGTCGGCACAGGAGATGAGCCTGTGGGCGCAGTCGCGGCTGGGTATGGCGGGGGCCGATCTGAAGGATCATTCGGGCCTGAGTGACCGCTCGCGGCTGGGTGCGGCGGCACTGGCGCAGGCGCTGGCGCGCGTGCATCAGGCGGGTCATCTGACGCCGCTGCTGCGCGAGTTCCAACTGCGCAACAGCCAGGGCCAGCCGGTCGGGAACCATCCGCTCAAGGTGCTGGCCAAGACCGGGACGCTGCATTTCGTCAGCGCGCTGGCGGGCTATGTTGCCACGCCGGGCGGGGCGACCCTGGCCTTTGCGATCTTCACGGCGAGCGACAGTCTGCGGTCGCGGATTGACCCGGCCAATGATGAGCGCCCGCCCGGTGCGCGCGGTTGGAACCAGCGGTCGAAACAGTTGCAGCAGGCGCTGATCGAGCGCTGGAGCGCGGTTTACGGCGGCTGAAGCTGAAGCCAATGTTCGCCACCTGACAAAAGGGTCCCGGTCTGCCTCTGGTGCGCCTTCAGGCGCTCGGACGAAAGCCCGAGTGGCAGTTATGCGGGACGGAGGGGGCATTGGTGGTGCTGGATAAGCAGTCAACGTTTGTCTGATGCGAACGTCGAGGCTGCCACTCGCGCGGAACAAGGCGCGTAGCGCCGCCGCGCGATCGCCGGGCCGTCCCGCGGCCTGGCGATTTTGAGGCGTCGCACGACGCTTGGAGGTCACACGGGATTTGCTGGCATAAAGCGGCAGTTCCCACCGTTGCTTCGCCAGTCCCCGGCCCAGCGACCGCGCGGCTCCTCAGTCGTTGGTCTACGTTCCCTTCACGGATGCTGGACCAGTGCCCGGCATCCCGTTTCCATTGGGGGATCTCATGCCATGTGGGGAACGCTATCCCCCACGCCCGAATACCGGCGCGCGGCGCGCCATGTTGGCGGCGATCTGTTCCATCTGATCGGGCCTCCCGATGAGCGCGGCCTGTTCGGTGCTTTCGGCCATGAGCACGGCATCCTCGCCAATGCCACTTTCGGCCTGTCCGATCAGCCGCTTGGCAGCGCGGATGGCCGAGGGGCTGCGCGCGGCGATGTCGCGGGCCAGGGCCTGTGCTGCGACAAGCGGGTCATCGGCAATCTCGGTCACCAGCCCCCAGCGTTCGGCCTGTGCGGCAGGGATCGGTGCGGCGCTGTAGGTCATGCGGCGAATCACGTCGGACCGGGTGAGGCGCGGCAAGAGCGCCATGCCGCCCATGTCGGGAATGAGGCCCCATTTCATTTCCATGATTGCCAGTTGCGCATCGGGCGCACTGATGCGGATATCCGCGCCGAGCGCCAGTTGAAACCCCGCGCCATAGACCGCACCGTGCAGCGCCGCGATGACCGGCACCGGCAGGCGGCGCCAGATCATCGCCACCTCCTGAAAGAGGTTGGTATTGCCATGACTGCGCGGCAGGATGAGCGCTTCGGGATCGCCTGCGGCCAGTTTGGCAAAGCTCATCACGTCGAGGCCCGCGCAGAATGCCTTGCCCTCGCCCGAGAGCACGACGGCGCGGATATCGGCATCGGCCAGCGCCTGACCGGCGGCGACGATGGCCTCTGCCATGTCGGGATCGACCGCGTTCATCTTGTCGGGTCGGGTCAGGATGACATGGGCGACGTGATCGGTGATCTCTGTGGTGACGCGGGGCATGGGCGGTCCTCCTCGCCCTGCATGAAACTGCAGTTTCCGGCGGCGGTCGAGGGCGACGTTGGGGCACGCTCTTGCACGCGGGGCCGGGTTCCCGTTAACTGCGGCGCATGGAAACGCCACGTTACACCCCGCTGGTTCAGAGCCTGCCCGCCAATGTACCCTTTGTCGGGCCCGAGGAACAGGAGCGCATGCGAGGCGCGCCCTTTGCCGCGCGGCTGGGGGCGAACGAGAATGTCTTTGGTCCATCCCCCCTGGCGCTGGCGGCGATGCGCGAAGAGGCCGAAAACGTCTGGAAATACGGCGATCCCACCAGCCATGATCTGCGCGCGGCGCTGGCGCGGCATCTGGGGGTGGCGGTCGACAACGTGCTGGTGGGCGAGGGAATCGACGGGTTGCTGGGCAATCTGGTGCGGTTGCTGATCGGCCCCGGCGACGCGGTGGTGACATCGGATGGGGCCTATCCGACGTTCAACTATCATGTCGCGGGGTTCGGCGGGGTGCTGCACAAGGTGCCCTATCGCGACGATCACGAGGATCTGGCGGCGCTGATCGCGCGGGCGCGCGAGGTGGATGCCAGGTTGATCTATCTTTCCAATCCCGACAATCCGATGGGCACATGGCGGCAGGGGGCCGAAATCGTGGCCGCACTCGGGGATTTGCCCGAGGGGTGTCTCTTGCTGCTGGACGAGGCCTATGTGGAGTTTGCCCCAGAAGGCACGGCGGCGGAGGTGGCGGCGGAGGATCCGCGCGTAATCCGCATGCGCACCTTTTCAAAGGCTTACGGGATGGCAGGCGCGCGGATCGGCTATGCGATCGGCGCAGGCGGATTGATCCGCAGTTTCGACAAGATCCGCAATCATTTCGGGATGAACCGGATGGCGCAGGCCGGGGCGCTGGCGGCGCTGGGCGATCACGGCTGGCTGGCGCATGTACAGGCCGAGGTGCGCCGCGCGCGCGCAGAAATCGCGCGGATCGCGGGCGGGAACGGGCTGGGCGTGATCCCCTCCGCCGCCAATTTCGTCAGCGTGGACTGCGGGCGGGACGGCGATTTCGCGCGCCGGGTTCTGGCGGGGCTGGTGGCGCGGGGGGTGTTCGTGCGAATGCCGTTCGTGGCGCCGCAGGACCGCTGCATCCGCATCAGCTGCGGGCGGCCGCAGGATCTGGAGGTGCTGGCGGGCGCGTTGCCCGAGGCGCTGGCGAAGGCGGCGAAGCTGTAGGCCTATCGTGTGTTGCCGCCGATCAGAGCCACAGCGCCCCGGGCTTGATCCGGGTGCCTGAGTTTGGCGGGAATGACCTGGGGCTGTCGTCAGGTCGCCACGAGAGCCGCGCGGGTGCCAGCCTCAACCTACGCAGCGGGTCCGCCCCGCGATCACCCGTGCCGCCGCCGCAAGCGCCCCCGTCCCGTGCGGGATGTCGAGCGCGGTCAGCCCCGCCTCGATCGCACCCAGTGCGCCCAGCACCATATGCGCGTTCACATGCCCCATATGGCCGATGCGGAAGAACCCGTGCCAGGCCGGATCGTTGGGTTCCGCCATGCCAAGGCCGATGCCGAGGGTCACGCCCGCATTGTCCTGCACCCATCTGCGCAGGGCCGAGCCATGCGGCGCACCGATGCGCAGGGCGGTTACGGCGCGGCTACGCAGCGCCGGGTCGGCGATGTTCATCTCCAGCGGACCGGTCTGGCCCCATGTCTCGCAGGCCGCCCAGATGGCGCGGGCAAGGGTGTCGTGCCGCGCCCAGACTTCCTCGATCCCCTCGGCCATGATCAGGTCGAGCGCCGCGCGCAGGCCGTAAAGGTGATGGGTGGGCGCGGTGCCGCCGAAATACTGGTAGAACATCTCGGGGTTGGCGCGCGCGGTCCAGTCCCAGTAGCGGTTGACGCGGGGCAGTGCGCGGCGCGCCTCGGCGGCCTTGTCCGAAAAGAACACGAAGGCCAGGCCGGGTGGCACCATCAGGCCCTTCTGGCTGCCCGCGACCATGACATCGACGCCCCAGCCGTCCATCTCGAAGCGGTCGCAGGCCAGCGAGGCGATACAGTCGGCCATCAGCAGCGCCGGGTGGCCAGTGGCGTCAAGCACGGCTCGGATACCCGCGATGTCGCTGAGAACAGAACTGGAGGTGTCCACATGGGTGGCGAGCACGGCCTTGATCGCATGGGCGGTGTCGGCGCGCAGCGCATCCTCGATCCGGTTGAGATCAATGGGCGCGCGTTTGCCGAAATCCATCAGATCGACAGCTATTCCCTGCAATTCCGCCACCTCGGCCCAACCATGACCAAAGCGCCCGGTGGCAGAAACCAGAACACGGTCGCCGGGGTTGAGGGTATTGGCCAGCGCCGCCTCCCATGCGCCGTGGCCGTTGGCGATGTAGATTGCCACATGCTGCGTCGTGCGCGCGACGGCGCGCAGATCGGGGATCAGGCTGGCGGTCATCTCGATGAGATCGCCCTCGTAGATGTTGGGCGCGGCACGGTGCATGGCGCGCAGCACCTCTTCGGGCATGACCGAGGGGCCGGGAATGGCCAGATAGGGGCGGCCGTTGGCAAGGCTCATGAGGGTTCTCCTGGGAGGTTCGGGCCGGACATTACGCAGCTTTGCGGCGGCGTCAATCGGGATCGGAGGTTGCCAAGCCCCGCGCCGCCGCCTAGATGAGTGCGACGCCCAACGGACAAGGGAAAGCCCCGCGCGCATGAGCCTGATAAAACGGATTTCCAGCTGGGAACGCGACCTGCGCGCCTCTTACAACACGGATCTTTCGACGCCGGAAAACCGCCGCCGCGCCGGGATTTACAATCTGTGGTTCGATCATGCGATCCTGCGCCACGTCTGGACCAATCATTTCGAGGTGGCCCCCGGCGTCTATCGCTCGAACCAGCCGACCCATGGGCGCTTTGTCCGGCTCAAGGCGATGGGCGTGCGCTCGATCCTCAATCTGCGGGGGGCGGCGGGTGCGGCGCATTACCTGACCGAAGAGGAAAGCTGTGCGCAGCTTGGGCTGCGGCTGGTGAACTGCACGCTCCAGGCGCGCAACGCCGCCCCGCGCGAGAATATCCTGGCGGTGATCCGGGCTTTTCACGAGATCGAGCGTCCCTTTGTCATGCATTGCAAATCGGGGGCGGACCGGGCCGGATTCGCCTCGGCTATCTATCTGATGGTGATCGGGGGGCGGCCCTTGACCGAGGCGCGGCGAATGCTGGGGGTGAAATACATCCATTTCCGGTGGACGCGCACGGGGGTGCTGGATTTCATTCTGGATCAGTATGCGGCGCGGCAGGCGGAAACGGGCATCGCATTCGAGGACTGGATCGCCTCCGAATATGATCACACGGCCATTCAGGCGGCTTATGACGCCGCGCACAGACCTTTATTCTGAGCGGCGATAGCGCGCTGCGAGGCGCAGGGGGTCGGCCCCGCAAAGATAACGGACGAGCAGGATCAGATTGCGCGCGCCACGCCGCAGCCAGCCATCGCGCAGGTAACGCGCGGCAGAGGTGGTGACGCTGAGCGGCAGGAGCGCGATGCGCCCGCGCAGGGCGCGCGCCATCGCCACGTCCTCCATCAGCGGGATATCCGGGTAGCCGCCGGTGGCGTCATAATCGGCCCGCGAGACGAGCAGCCCCTGATCGCCATATGGCAGGCCAAGGCGGCGCGAGCGCAGATTGGCCCAGCCCGCCACGATTTGGGGCATGACCCCTGCCGCGTCATAGGACAGGCGGAACGCGGCGGGCGCGCCCGTATCCATCTGCGCGCGCACCGCCGCCGTCCAGCCCGCAGGCAGCATCGTGTCGGCATGCAGGAAAAGCAGCCATTCGCCGCCCGCGACCTGCGCGCCGCGCCGCAGTTGCCCGCCGCGCGAGGGCATGCCCTGCACGATCACCGCCCCCGCCGCATCGGCGATTTGCAGCGTGGCATCGCCAGAACCGCCATCGGACAGGATCAGTTCGCGGATCAGCCCGGTCTCGAGTCCCTCGATCAGCGCGGCAAGGCAGGCGGGCAGGTTCTGCGCGGCATTCAGAGTGGGGATGATCACCGATAAGGCCGCGCGCATGTCTGTCCCCTGTTGTGTCCGGTCCTGTGACCTATATTACAGGGTCAGTACGAGGGGAATGAGCAATGGCGCGAACCATTCTGGCGATCACCGGCAGCGATGCCCGGGAATTCCTGCAGGGGCTGGTGACGAATGATCTGGCGAAACTGGATCATGGGCTGGTCTATGCCGCGCTGCTGACGCCGCAGGGCAAGTATCTGGCGGATTTCCTGCTGTTGCGGCAGGGCGATGCGATCTGGCTGGATGTGGCATCCGACCTGGCGCCGATGCTGATACAGCGTCTGAACATGTACAAGCTGCGCGCCGATGTGGCGATCACCGGGACGGATCTGAAAGTCAGGCGCGGCACCGGACCGGCACCGGCGGATGCGCTGTCCGACCCGCGCCATCCGGCGCTGGGATGGCGCACCTATGGTGAGCAGGACGGAGATGACGGCAGCGATTTCGACGCCATTCGCGTTGCCCATTGCATCCCCGAGACGGGGATCGAACTGACGCCCGACACGTTCATTCTGGAGGCAGGGTTCGAGCGGCTGAACGGCGTGGATTTCCGCAAGGGATGCTACGTGGGCCAGGAGGTGACCGCCCGGATGAAGCACAAGGCCGAGATGAAGAAGGGGCTGACAATGGTGCGGATCGAGGGACGCGCGCCTGTCGGCACCGAGATCCTGACGGCTGAGGGCAAACCGGCCGGACGCCTCTATACCCAGTCGGGAGAGCAGGCCATTGCCTATCTGCGGTTTGACCGCGCGGGCGGCGCCCTGCAGGCTGGTGCGGCAAGGATACAGTCTGACGTCAACTGACCGGGGGCAGATGGTCAGAGTGTCGCTAATCTGTTATAAATCATATGATGTTAGCCTTGCGGTTGCGCAGGGTGTTGACTGATGGGCAGGCGAAACCGGAACGATACCGGGCTGTGCGCATGAGTGGGACCGACGGGTTTCGGTGATCTTGAGGTGGGTAGAATGGCCAATTACAGCGTCTGGATGCTGGAGACGTCAAATATCGCGATCAGTGGCGGGCTGTCCCTGAGCGGGATCACCCAGGGCGACGGGACGCATCTGGTGGGCGCGACCATCCGCCTGGAAAACAACCACTGGCGCGAAACCTTTATCAGCAAACCCGGAACCAGCACGACGTTCGATGACAATAACGGCAATCAGCGGCTGGATGGGGCGCAGACCATTGACGGGGTGACCTATGCGGATGGCACGCGGATCGGAGCGGAGTATCGCCTGACCCTGCGCGATCCGAATACCGGAGATACCTGGGATGTGCTGGGTTATAACGTGGTCAATTCCAGCCCTCCCTCCGCTACGATCGAGGGGCTGGCCTTTGTCGGTCCGGCGGGCGGTTTTCCACCCGTTGGCGTCGATCTCGAGGTGGTCAGCGCCTTTGACGGACCGGGGGCAGGCGGACAGCCAGCCTTAGATGCCGACAGCCTGGCCTCGCCCGCCTGTTTCACGCCAGGCACGGAGATCCTGACCGAGCGGGGCTATGTTGCGGTCGAGGATCTGAAGGTAGGAGATCGCGTGCGCACGCGCGATGCCGGATTGCAGCGGCTGTGCTGGGTTGGCGGTTCCGATCTGTCAGCCGCGGATTTGCGGGCCCGCCCGGAGTTTCAGCCGGTGTGCATCCGCGCCGATGCCTTTGGCCCCGGCAAGCCCGCGCGCGACATGCTGGTCTCGCCGCAGCACCGGGTTCTGGTCCGGGACTGGGCGGCAGAGCTGCATTTCGGCACGACCGAGGTGCTGGTGGCAGCGCAGCATCTGATCAATGACCGCACGGTCATGCGCGCGGTGCAACCCGACGGAGTGCGGTATCTGCACATCATGTGCGAGGCACATCACGTGATCTGGGCCGAAGGGCTGGAAACCGAAACCTTCCTGCCCGGTCCGCAGGCGATTGGCCATATCCCGCGTGCCACGCTGGACGAGTTGCTGACGCTGTTCCCCGAGCTGCAGAACAAGGGCCGGCCCGCGTTCGACACGGCCCGACCCGTGCTGCGGGCCTGGGAGGCGCGGATGCTCACGGCGGCACGGGTTTAGGGCGACTTGCGACCCTGCTTCGTGGCGGCGGCGGCCCGGCGACCACCCAGGCCCGCCGTGTCAGGCGCGTTCGGAATATTCCATCGTCTCGGTGTTGACGACGATTTCCTCGTCCGGCCCGACAAAGGGCGGCACCATGACCTTGACCCCATTGTCGAGGATCGCGGGCTTGAAGCTGTTGGCCGCGGTCTGGCCTTTGACCACGGGCTCGGTCTCGACGATCCTGCAGGTCACTTTCTGCGGCAGCGCGGCATGCAGCGCCTCACTTTCGTGGAATTCCACGGTGATGGTCATGCCGTCCTGCAGGAACGGGCGGCGCTCGCCCAGAAGATCGGCAGGCAGTTCGATCTGCTCATAGGTTTCAGTGTCCATGAACACCAGCTTGCCGTTTTCCTCGTAGAGGAATTGCTGATCCTTCTGTTCCAGCCGCACACGCTCGACCTTGTCGGCGCTGCGGAAGCGTTCGTTGAGTTTGGTGCCGTTGCGCAGGTTCTTCATCTCGACCTGGGCAAAGGCGCCGCCCTTGCCGGGCTTGACGTGATCGACCTTGACCGCGGCCCAGAGGCCGCCGTTATGTTCCAGCACGTTGCCGGGGCGAATTTCGTTTCCGTTGATCTTGGGCATGTCGTTCAAACCATGGCAAAAGGTTGATAAGGATTCCGACGGACCTATATATGGCGTTATGTCGGGTGGCAAGATAACGAGATGTCGTTTGGCGAAACCGGAAGACATGCAAAAAACGCATAGAAGATATGCATTTGCGCTCTATCCGAATCGCTGAAACTTCGCCATAACAACCGTCACGCCGAAAACGCAAGAGCAATAACAACAAGGACGAATGATGAAGGATTTCGTTGACGGCACGGCCTTTAATGCTGAACAGGGCAATCGTGCGCGTAAACTCTTTGCGGCTGTGGTACTGGCCGCGCTGGATGATGCCATTTCCGATGACAAGAAATATGGCAATGGCCCCGAGCAGATCGCCCGCTGGGCGCGGTCGCGCGATGGCCGTGAGGTGCTCAGTTGCGCCGGGATCGACCCCAATGAGCGGGTTGTCGCCGGTCTGATGGATTTTGTCTCGAAGGGCGTGCGCACCTCGGTCGCGCTGTCGCGCGAGGAAAGCGAGCGGCGCCACGCCGCAGCCCAGGCCGAAGCCGCCTGATCGGCCGATTTCGCTGATGGACTTGCAAGACCCCGCCGGAAACGGCGGGGTCTTTGCTTTTGCCGGGGCGTTCGCTATTCCGGCGCAACCGGCGGGGAGGCAGGCGATGACGCGCGCGATCATGATGCAGGGTACCGGCTCGAACGTCGGCAAGTCGCTGCTGCTGGCGGGTCTGGCGCGGGCCTTTGTCCGGCGCGGCCTGAGCGTGGCGCCGTTCAAGCCTCAGAACATGTCGAACAACGCCGCCGTGACCGGGGATGGCGGCGAGATCGGTCGCGCGCAGGCATTGCAGGCGCTGGCCGCGCGCCGTGTGCCGCATACCGACATGAACCCGGTGCTGCTGAAGCCCGAGAGCGAGACCGGCGCGCAGGTGATCGTGCAAGGGCAACGCATGGGCACGCTGGGGGCGCGGGACTATATCGGCAGAAAGCAGGATTTGCTGCGTCCGGTGATGGAGAGTTTCCGGCGTCTCTGTCGCACCGCCGATCTTGTGCTGGTCGAGGGCGCGGGCAGTCCGGCGGAGATCAACCTGCGGGCCGGCGATATCGCCAACATGGGGTTCGCGCAGGCGGCGGGCGTGCCGGTGATCCTGGTCGGGGATATCGACCGGGGCGGCGTCATTGCGCAGATCGTTGGCACGCAGGCGGTGCTGAATCCGATCGATGCCGGGTTGATCCGGGGATTTGCCATCAACAAGTTTCGCGGTGATGTGAGCCTGTTCGACGAGGGGCTGCGCGAGATCGTGGCGCGCACCGGCTGGTCCTCGCTGGGCGTGGTGCCGTGGTTTGACGAGGCATGGCGGCTGCCGCCGGAGGATGTGATGGATCTGGTCTCGACGGCGCGCGGAGGGCTGAAGGTGGCGGTGCCGCAACTGGGGCGGATCGCAAATTTCGACGATCTGACACCACTTGCCAACGAGCCGGGGGTAAGTGTCGAGATCGTGCAACGCGGTCAGCCGATCCCGGCGGATGCCGGTCTGATCCTGCTTGCGGGCAGCAAATCGACCATTGCCGATCTGGCCGCGTTCCGCGCCGAGGGCTGGGATATCGATCTGGCCGCGCATGTCCGGCGCGGGGGCCGGGTGCTGGGGATCTGTGGCGGCTATCAGATGCTGGGCCGCCGCATCGAGGATCCCGATGGGATCGAGGGGCCGCAGGGTGCGGTTGAGGGGCTGGGACATCTGGATGTGGTGACGGTGATGAGGCCGCACAAGCGGCTGGCGCTGACCGAGGCCCGCTATCCGGCCACCGGCGATGACGTACAGGGCTATGAGATTCATCTGGGCGAGACCACCGGCCCGGATTGCGCGCATGCATGGCTGGCGGTGGGAGAGCGGACCGAGGGGGCTGCCTCTGGCGACGGGCGCGTGCGGGGCACCTATCTGCACGGGCTGTTCGCCTCGGACGCATTCCGGGCGTCCTATCTGAGGGAATTGGGTGCTGTATCGGATCTGCTGTATGAGCGGGCGGTCGAGGCGACGCTCGATGCTCTGGCCGACCATCTGGAACGGCACATGGATCTCGATCTGCTGTGGTCGCTCAGCGCGTCGGTGCCTGGGCGGTCCGCATGACATGTCCTGCATGACATGTCATCGTAGACAGGTCATGACCGCTCCCGCCAGTCCCGGCAGGGGAACGGTGTGTCGTAGGGTGGCGGCTGGTGTTCGGCCTGACTCCCCACCGCGTCTGAAGCGTTTGGCATCCGGCCCGGAGGCTTGATTTACGCACCTCATTTTTATAGCCTGTCTTTCTGGAAAAGGATGTCTGCGTGAACAAACCTACCGTCCATGACATCGCGAAAGAGGCCGGGGTCAGCCTGGCCACGGTTGACCGCGTCCTGAACGCGCGCGCCGGGGTTCGCGACAAGACGATTGCAAAGGTCCAGGCGGCGGTTGCACGGCTTGGCTATGTGCGCGACACCTACGCCGCCAACCTTGCCAAGAAGCGGCAATACCGTTTCGCCTTTGTCCTGCCGGAAGGGCCAAGCCAGTTTGTCGACACCCTGGCCGCCGCCATCGAAGAGGCGTATGCTTCGCAGGTCGCCGACCGCACACTGATCGAGATCATCCGGGTTCCGCTACTGGATCCGCACGTCATCGTGCGCAATCTGCTGTCGCTGCAAACGGACAGACTTGACGGGGTTGCGCTGATGGTGCCCGAGACGCCGCAGGTGCGCGATGCGGTTGCACGGCTGAAGCATGAGGGGATTTCGGTCGTCACGCTGGTATCGGATCTGCCCAATTCCCAGCGAGATTATTTCATCGGCACGAACAGTGTTGCGGCCGGGCGCACGGCGGGGCTGCTGATGGGCCGTTTCGTGCGCAGGGGCGGTGAGGTTCTGGTTGTCAGCAATTCCATGCGTTCGCGCGACAGCCTGGAACGCCGGCTGGGATTTGATGAGGTTATATCTTTTGATTTTAATACTTTAACCACGCTTCCCTCGGTCGAGTTCTTTGACGATCCGGCGCGCATGGAGGGTGTGATCGCCGAGGTCATCGCTCGGCGGCCAGATTTGGTGGGGGTCTATTCGATGGGGTCCGGCAATAAGGCGATGCTGAATGCGCTGCGCCGGACCGGACGGCTTGGCGATCTGGTTGTGATCGCCCATGAACTGAGTCCGACCACACGCAAGGCGCTGGTCGAGAACGAGGTCGCGGCGGTGATCGCGCAGAATGTCGGGCATCTGTCGCGCAGCGCCCTGCGCGTGCTGCGCAACCTCAGCGACAACCTGCCGATCTACGAGGCGCAGGAGCGCGTGAGAATAGAGATTCTGGTGCGCGAGAATCTGGTCTGAGCCGCGCCCGCGTCCGCCGTTCGCAGCCATCTGATTCGAGGACCTGCGGCCATCCCATTCCGGGCGGGGAATGACGGAACCGCGCGCCGCGGCATCGGCCGTCCCGATAGCCGCGCGCAGGACCGGCCGGATTTCGGCGGCCTTGCAGGCCGACTAAAGCCTTGAATCGTATCGCTGTGCGGGGGGCCGATTGCAGTTGCCGACGGGTCCGGTGCGACCATGAACGCAGGGGTGGCGGATTAAAATCTTGGCAAGAGGTACGTTCCTCATGTAATCTGCGTTTCAGCACCCCGGAACATGGTGGTGATTGTGACGCCAGAAAATGCGTCCGTGACATGGGAGGAGATTACTTATGAAGAAGACACATCTTCTGGCGGCATCGCTGATTGCCGCCGCTTCGGGGCTTGCCGCGGAAGACGCTTATGCCGCCAATCTGACATTGTGCTGGGCGGCATGGGATCCGGCCAACGCCCTGGTGGAGCTGTCCAAGGATTTCGAGGCCCAGTCCGGCCACAAGATGAATTTCGAATTCGTCCCATGGCCGAATTTCGCCGACCGGATGCTGAACGAGCTGAATTCCGGGGGCAAGCTGTGCGATCTGATGATCGGCGACAGCCAGTGGATCGGGCTGGGCGCCGAGGCCGGGCATTACGTGAAGATGAACGACTTTTTCGAGGCCAACGCCATCTCGATGGACGATTTCATCCCCGCCACCGTGACCGGATATGCCGAATGGCCCAAGGGCACGCCGAATTACTGGGCGCTGCCCGCCTATGCCGACGTGGTGGGCTGGACCTATCGCAAGGATTGGTTTGCACGGCCCGAATTGCAGGCCGAATACAAGGAGAAATACGGACGTGATCTGGACGTGCCCGCGACGCTGGCCGAGTTGAAGGACATCGCCGAATTCTTCCAGGGGCGCGAGATCGACGGCAAGACCGTCTACGGCGCCGCGATCTATACCGAGCGCGGCTCGGAGGGTATCACCATGGGGGTGACCAACGCGCTCTACAATTACGGGTTCCTCTACGAGAACCCGGAAAAACCCTATGACATGGAGGGGTTCGTCAATTCGTCCGGCGCGGTCGAGGGGCTGGAATTCTACAAGGCGCTTTACGATTGCTGCACCCCGCCGGGCTCTTCGGACTGGTACATGTCCGAAACGATCGACGCCTTCAAATCCGGGCAGGCCGCGCTCCAGATGAATTTCGCCTTCATCTGGCCGGGGGTGAATGCCGATCCCAACGTGGGCGGCGACCGCTCGGGGTATTTCCCCAATCCTGCCGGACCTGCAGGGCAGTTCGCGCAGCTGGGCGGACAGGGTATTTCGGTGGTGTCCTATTCCAGCAATCAAGACGCGGCGCTGGAATACATCAAATGGTTCGCGCAGCCCGAGGTGCAGCAGCGCTGGTGGGACATGGGAGGCGCTCCGGCGCTGAAATCGGTGGTCGAGGCGCCAGGATTTGCCGACAGCCAGCCCTATGCGCAGGCGTTTCTCGACTCGATGGCCATCGTCAAGGATTTCTGGGCCGAACCGACCTATGCCGAACTGCTGCTGGCGATGCAGAACCGTGTCCACCGCTACGTGATCGCAGGCGAGGGCACGGCACAGGAGGCACTGGACGCGCTGGTGGGTGACTGGACCGAGGTGTTCGAGGACGACGGCAAGCTCTGAGCCGCGACCGCCGGTGCAGAGCGGCGGCCCCCGACCCGGGGCCGCCCGCCCCGACCCGACAATTCCATGACATGCCGGAAAGGACGATATCGCATGCCAGAGACGGCGATGGACAGCGTGGCGCGTGCAACACCGCCAAGGGTAGCCCGGCGGATCAGGGGGCTGTCGGACCGGATGATCGCCTGGATCTTCGTGGCGCCCACGATTTTCCTGTTGCTGGCGATCAACATCTTTCCGCTGATATGGACGATCCGGCTGAGTTTCACCAATTTCCGGGCCAACCGCCCGAATGCCGAAACCGCCTGGGTGGGACTGCGCAATTACGAGCGTATCCTGAGCGATCCCGATATCTGGCAGACGATGCAGGCAACCGCGCATTTCCTGTTCTGGACGCTGTTCTTTCAGGTGCTGATCGGTTTCGCGCTGGCCTGGCTGATCAATGCCAAGTTCCGCGGCAGCAATTTCTGGACCACGATCATCGTGCTGCCGATGATGCTGTCGCCGGCGGTGGTGGGCAATTTCTGGACCTTTCTCTATCAGCCGCAGATCGGGCTGTTCAATTACGTGGTGGCGTTCTTCAGCGGCGCGGATCCTACCGGGTTCACCATGATCGGCGAGGTTGCTCTGGCCCCCTGGGCAATCGTGATCGTGGACACCTGGATGTGGACGCCCTTTGTCATGCTGATCTGTCTTGCCGGACTGCGATCCATTCCCGAGTCGATCTATGAGGCGGCGGAATGCGATCGCGCCAGCAAATGGCGACAGTTCTGGACGATCACCGTGCCCATGGTCCTGCCCTTTCTCATGCTGGCGGTGCTGTTTCGCGGCATCGAGAATTTCAAGATGTTCGATCTGGTGGTGCAGCTGACCGGCGGCGGGCCGGGATCGACCACCGAGCTGACCTCGATCAACCTCAAGCGCGAGGCCTTCGAGAAATGGCGCACGGGCTATGCCTCGGCCTATGCGGTGATCCTGTTTGTGACCGTCTTTGGACTGGCCTCGATCTATGTCAAGGCCCTCAACAAGGTAAAGGAAAGATGAGCGGCGCATCGGTCACCGGGCCGTCGCGGCGGCTGAAATGGGCGGCGGGCATCCTGGTGGTGGGCTATGCGCTGATCACGCTGATGCCGCTGCTGTGGATCATGGCCACGGGGTTCAAGACCTCGCCCGATTCCATCGCCTACCCGCCCAAGGTCATATTCGCGCCCTCGCTGGAGGGGTATGTGAACCTCTTTACCACGCAGACGCGGCAGACGGCCGATTATCTGGCCGCCAACCCGCCGCAGACCTGGTACGAGAAAATCGTGCATGACAGGGGCATGGTCATCACCGGCACCTCGCGGTTTGGCGAGCGGTTCATGAATTCGGTGATCATCGGGTTCGGGTCGACCTTTCTGTCGGTGGTTTTGGGCACGCTGGCGGCCTATGCGTTCTCGCGCTATCGCATCCCGCTCAAGGACGATCTGATGTTTTTCATCCTGAGCACACGGATGATGCCGCCCGTGGCGGTGGCAATCCCGATTTTCCTGATGTTCCGCAATCTGGGTCTGTCGGACACCCACGCAGGGATGATCCTGCTGTATACTGCGGTCAACCTGTCTCTGGCCGTCTGGCTGCTCAAGGGGTTCATCGACGAGATCCCGCGCGAATACGAAGAGGCGGCGCTGATCGACGGCTATACCCGGTTTCAGGCGTTCACCAAGGTGGTGCTGCCGCAGGCGGCGACCGGCATCGCCTCGACCGCGATCTTCTGCCTGATCTTTGCGTGGAACGAATACGCCTTTGCCGTGCTGCTGACCTCGGGGACCGCGCAGACCGCGCCGCCGTTCATTCCCACGATCATCGGCGTTGGCGGGCGCGACTGGCCGGCGGTAGCGGCGGGGGCCACGATCTTTCTTGTGCCGGTCGTGGTGTTCACAGTCCTGTTGCGCAAGCACCTGCTGCGTGGCATCACCTTTGGAGCAGTGCGGAAATGAGAGCGTTCATCAGCGGTATCCTGCGTCTGCGGCGCGGTCCATGGGAAATGCTGGCCTCGGTGCTGATTGCCATCGGGGTGGTGATGCTGATGCAGCCCTACGCGCTGTGGGCGTTCAGCTGGTCCTTTATCGTCACGCTCACAGGCACGGTGATGTTTCTCATCGTCAGCCATTTCCCGGAGTGACCCATGGCCGAGATCGTGATCCGCAACCTGCGCAAGACCTTCGGGGATTTCACCGCGGTGCAGTCATCTTCGTTCCGCATCGAGGATGGCGAGTTCTTCATGCTGCTGGGGCCGTCGGGCTGTGGCAAGACCACCACTCTGAGGATGATTGCCGGGCTGGAGCTGCCCAGCGCGGGCGAAGTCTATATCGACGGCGAGGAGGTTGGCCAGAAACCTGCCAGCCAACGTGACATCGCCTTTGTATTCCAGATGTTCGCGCTCTATCCGCATATGAATGTGCGCCGCAATATCGCCTATCCGCTGGTCAGCCAGGGCATGCCGCGCGCGCAGGTGCGCGCCAAGGTGGCCGAGGTTGCGGGCATTCTGGGCATCGAGGACATTCTCGACCGTCCTGTCGGCGGTCTGTCGGGGGGCGACCGGCAGCGCGTGGCGCTGGGGCGCGCCATCGTGCGCAATCCGAAATGCTTTCTGATGGACGAGCCGTTGGGCGCGCTGGATGCCGAATTCCGCGAGCACATGGCCGACGAGCTGCGCGCGCTGCACGACAGGATGGGGGCAACCACCGTCTATGTCACCCATGATCAGCTGGAGGCGATGCAGATGGGCGACAAGATCGTGGTGATGAATCACGGCGTGGTCGAACAGTTCGGCACGCCGCAGGATATCTACGACAAGCCCGCCACCATGTTCGTGGCCGATTTCATCGGTTCGCCGCCGATGAATTTCCTGCGCTTTCACGGCAGCGTCGCGACCGGCGACGCCCATGTGCGGCTGCATCATCAGGTATTGGCGGTGCCCGCGCTGCGCGAGCCGTTTGACGGCGGCATGGTTTACGGCGTGCGCCCCGAGCATGTGCGCCTGTCGGATGCGGCGGGGTATCGCGGCGAGATCATCGCCGCGGAGTATCTGGGCACCACGCAGATCGTGACGCTGAAGACGCATAACGGCGAGGTCAAGGCGCGCATCCCCTCCGATCAGCGCGCGCGCATGGGCGAAACGGTCGGGCTTGATTTCAACGGCGCCACCGTGACGCTGTTCGACAGCCAATCAGGCCGCGCCATCCGGTCGGATCTGAACGAGGGGGTGCTGTCGCATGGCTGAGGTGACGCTGCACGAGGTGAGCAAGCGCTATGGCGCGACCGTGGCGCTGGACCGGGTGTCGCTGACCATCGCCGACGGCGCCTTCGTGGTGCTGCTGGGGCCGACAGGTGCGGGCAAGACCACCACGCTGCGGTTGATTTCCGGGCTGGAGGCACCGGATGGCGGCGATATCCTGATCGGCGGACGTTCGGTGCTGCGCGACACGCCCGCACAGCGCGATGTGGCGATGGTGTTCCAGCAATATTCGCTCTACCCGCATATGAGCGTGCGCGACAACCTGGCCTTTCCGCTGCGCTCGCCGGTGCTGCGCACGCCAGAGGATGAGATCGCGCGCAAGGTGCGCGAGGTGGCCGAGGTGCTGCGCATCGAGGGCAAGCTGGACAACAAGGCCACGGCGCTTTCGGGGGGCGAGATGCAGCGCGTTTCGATCGGTCGGGCGCTGGTGCGCGATCCGCAGCTTTTCCTGATGGACGAGCCGCTCAGTTCGCTCGATGCCAAGCTGCGCGCCGATCTGCGGGTGGAGTTGAAGCGCATCCACGCGACGCTGGGCGCGACGCTGCTTTATGTGACCCATGACCAGATCGAGGCGATGACCATGGCCACCGAGATAGGCGTGCTGGATCAGGGGCGGCTGGTGCAGTTCGGCACCCCGCGCGAGGTCTACGAGAGCCCCGTCAGCCTTTATGTCGCGGCCCGTCTCGGGCTGCCGCGGATCAACACCCTGCCCGCCGGTCTGTTCGCCGGGGCGCCTGCGGGTGCAAAAACCATCGGTCTGCGCCCCGAACATATCCGGCAAGGCGAGGGCCGTCCCGCGCAGGTGCTGCGCATCGAGCCGCTGGGCGACCAGACCCGCCTGCATCTGCGGCTGGACGGACATGACATCGTTACGCTGACCGATGTGCATACCGATCTGGAACCCGGCGACAGCATCGCCATCGAACCCCGTAACGCGCTATATTTCGACGCCACCGGCGCACGCATCGTCTGAGGAGGATCCCATGCCGCAATTCATCAATTCCAGAGAGACGCTTGTGACCGAGGCCATCGACGGCACCCTGCGCACGGCGGGCGGGCGGCTGGCGCGGCTTGACGGCTATCCGCATATCAAGGTCGTGATCCGCAACGACTGGGACAAGTCCAGGGTTGCGCTCATATCCGGCGGCGGGTCGGGGCACGAGCCGAGTCATACGGGTTTCGTCGGCCAGGGCATGCTGACGGCGGCGGTCTGCGGCGAGGTGTTCGCCAGCCCCTCGGTCGATGCGGTGCTGGCCGGGATCCTTGCAGTGACGGGCAAGGCGGGGTGCCTGCTGATCGTCAAGAACTACACCGGCGACCGGCTGAATTTCGGTCTAGCCGCCGAACGCGCCCGCGCGCAGGGGCTGAGCGTGCGCATGGTGATCGTCGATGACGATGTGGCGCTGCCCGATCTGCCGCAGCCGCGCGGCGTGGCGGGCACGCTGTTTGTGCACAAGATCGCCGGGGCGCTGGCCGAACAGGGCGCGGATCTGGACACTGTGGCAGAGGCGGCGCAGCGCGTCATTGGCGGCGTCGTGTCGATCGGCATGTCGCTTGACACCTGCACCATCCCCGGTGCCCCCAAGGAGGACCGAATTCGCCCCGGCAAGGCCGAACTGGGCCTGGGCATCCATGGCGAGGCAGGCATCGAGCAGGTGGATTTCTCGACCGCGCGGGCGGCGATGGAGATGGTCGTGGACCGGCTCGCCCGCAGGATCGGGCCGGGACCGCATGTGGCGCTGCTCAACAATCTGGGCGGGGCGACACCGCTGGAGATGTCGGTTCTGGCCGAGGAATTGCTGAAATCGCGGATCGGCGCGCAGATCCGCTGGCTGGTGGGTCCGGCGCCGATGATGACCTCGCTCGACATGCAGGGTTTCTCGGTTTCTCTGCTGCCTGCGGCGCGCGCTGACGAGGCTGCGCTGGCGGCGCCGGTCGCGCCCTGGGCCTGGCCCGGATGCCTGGTGGTGGGGGATGTGCCGGTGGTGGCCCTGCCCGACGGTCTGACGCCGATCAGGCCGATTCCGTCGCACAACGCAAAGACCCGCGCCTTTATCGAGCGATGCTGCCGTATCCTGATTGACGCCGAAGAGCCGCTCAACGCGCTGGACGCCAAATCAGGAGATGGCGATACCGGCAGCACCCTGGCCACCGCGTCGCGGGCGCTGATTGATGCGCTCGACCGTCTGCCGCAAGCGGACCATACCCAGCTTTACCGGGCCATCGGGCAGGAACTGAGCCAGACCATGGGGGGATCCTCCGGCGTGCTGCTGGCGATCTTCTTTGCGACCGCGGGCGATGCCTCTGCCAGCGGCAAGGGGGCGATAGAGGCATTCAAGGCCGGTCTTGACCGGGTTCAGCAGGTCGGTGGCGCGGGATTGGGGGACAGGACCATGATCGACGCGCTCGCGCCCGCTCTGGACGCGCTGGAGCACGGGATGCAGGTCGCAGCGCAGGCCGCACGCGAGGGCGCCGATGCAACCGCGAGGATCACCCGCGCGCGCGCCGGACGGGCCAGCTATCTGGCCGAGGAAAGCCTTGCCGGCCACAACGATCCCGGCGCGGAAGCGGTCGCGCTGCTGTTCGAGAGGCTTCTTGAGGCGGACAAGGCGGTTCAGGGCGAACCCGCCAAGGGGTGACAGAGCTTTTCGGGGTGATCATCACAAGTTTTTTCTTGTTGCCTTCCAGTAGGGGGAAGCTCCTATCTCTGTCAAAAACCTGCATGCAGAGGAGATTCCATGCCCGGACGCCTGATCCCCGGCCTAAGTGCCGCCATTCTCGCCTTGACCCCCTTGCCTGCCCTGGCCGCGAGCCACGGCCACGGCAACGACCACAGCGGGCATTCGATGCAGATGGATCACGACATGCCCGCCTCGACCCGCGCCTACAAGGAGGCCAATGCCGCGATGCATGCCGACATGGGAATCGACTATACCGGCGATGCCGACGTGGATTTTCTGCGAGGGATGATCCCGCATCACGAAGGCGCGCTGGCGATGGCGCGTATCGTGCTCGAATACGGCAGCGACCCAGAAGTACGCAGGCTGGCCGAAGAGGTGATCGCCGCGCAGGAATCGGAAATCGCGTGGATGCAGAACCGCCTGCGCGAAATGGGCTACTGACCCCTTACGCGCCGCAGCCGCCCCAGTTGCGCCGCCAGATAGGCTCCGCCAAACGCGCCCAGCGCATCGGCCAGCAGATCCGCCCATTCCGCCCCGCGCCCGACGAAGGGCTGCACGATCTCGATCACGCCGCCATAGGCCAGCACCGTCAGCGCCACCGCGCGCCACAGGGCAGGACGGGCATAGGCCATGGGCATGGCCAGCGCCGCAAAGGCCATGAAATGCAACAGTTTGTCGACTCCCGGCGGCCCCTGCGGACCGGGGGGATGCGGGATCAGGGTCAGAGCTGCGATCACAAGCGCAAGGATCAGGGTGACAAAGCGGGCCATGCCCAGCCCTTAGGCATGGCGTGCCGCGAAATCAAGCGGAACCCGAGCGTGTCAGCGGACCACATGCACCGCGCAGGTGGCATGGCGAACGACCTTGGCTGCCGTAGATCCCAGCAGCAGATCCTGCATGCCGGGACGATGGCTGGCGATCACGATGCAATCGGGCTCATGCGCTTCGGCCCAGTCGAGGATGGTGCGGCCAGAGTGACCGTCCACCACATAGGACGCCCCATTGGGCAAGGTTGCAGCCAGATCGGCCAGTTCGGCCTCGATCGCCTTGCGCGCCTCCTTGAGAAACCCTTGCGGCAGATAGGAGATCGCATAGCCGGGAATCTGCTCTATCACGTGAAGAAGGCTGATCTTGCCTCCTTCATCAGCCAGAAGCCGGGCCACGTCCAGCGCGCCAGCGGCGTCGCGTTCCCTGTCAAACGAAACCGGCACCAGAATATGCTTGTACATTGGTTGTCCTTTCCTGTTGCAGTCTTCAAGACTGGCGCGGAACCCAGGCGCGTGCCTTGATCCAGATCACCCCCCGCTACTGCGCCTCGCGGATCTGCGCCGCGATTTCTGCCGCCCACTCGCCGATGATCGGCAGAACCTCGATCTGGCTGAGCATCCAGACCAGGATCGACAGGAGCACGGTGGCGCCCACCACCGTCCCCAACCCCACCGCGAGGCCACGCGCGAAATTGAACGCCAGGAGGCGCGGCATGGAATTGTGAATACGAACGAAGCGATGGCTGTTGAGCAGGCGCAGTTCGGCGCGCAACGCCTCGATCTCGCGCGTGAGATCCTCCGGGCTTGCCCGTTCGTCCTTCATCCGAAGGTCGCCGCGACATCATACATCACCGGCTCGAAACTCTTGCAGAGTTCGTTGATTTCCCGGTTGCGGGCGCGCATCTCGTCGCTGCGCAGCATGGCCTGGAAATCCTCGCGCGCGCGCCATTGCGAATAGTTGGCGATCCGGGTCTGGGCGTCGTTCACATGCAGACCGGCGGCGATGAATCCGGGCTGACGCGAGATGAACGCCTCGTAGGCCTCGGTCAGCAGGTCGAGCAGATCCTGACATGTGCCCGGCGTCACCTCGAAGGTGGTGATCACGGTCTGGTGGCTGGTGTCGGTGGTGATATGCGGCATCGGGCACCTCCTTTGTGGATCTAGCCTAACACGCAGGCATGCAACGGTAAATTCCGCACATGTCTTAACCGCCGCTTTACCATTTTTAATCATGGTTAGCGCAGAGGTAACCATGTCGCGACTCCTGATCCTCGGGCTGATCCTGATGCCGTGGCTGGCGGTCATGGCCACCGCAGGCGCGTGGCCGCGTGACAAGGGGCAGGTCTTTGCCGTGCTTTCGGGACAGATCGAGGGGCCGGATGAATTCGGGTTCTACCGGCAGAGCAACGCGCTCTATGCCGAATACGGCGTGACCGGACGGCTGACGCTGGGCGTCGATCTGGGCGGGGACGCGCTGCGCATGAACAAGACGATTGCCTTTCTGCGCTGGCCACTGGGGCGGGTGGACAGGTCTCTGAAACTTGCCTTCGAATTGGGCGCCGGACAGGTCGAAGAAAAAAACGCCCTGCGCCCCGGCCTGTCGTTGGGGCGCGGTTTCATGCTGGGCGGACGTCAAGGCTGGCTGGCAGTGGATGGTCGCGCGGTGCTCTTTGGCGGGCGTGACGTGGCCCTGGAAAGTGATATCACTTTCGGGCTGTCGGCCAGCCGGAAAACCAGGATGATCCTGCAACTGCAATCCGGACGGCCCGATACGGGCGATCCCTATGCCCGGTTCGCCCCCTCGCTCATCTACGAGACGAAACCGGGCCAGCAGGTCGAACTGGGCGTGATCACACCCATCGCCGGAGGGGGCGACAACGGAATCAGGCTGGGTCTCTGGCGCAGGTTCTGACCCAGGCCAGAGCCTGCGGCTCATAACGGATCGTCGATCCGCACGCGCAGGACGACTGTGCCGGATACCGGCCCCGGCCAGCGCAGGGTGATCTGATCGCCAGCGCCCCCCTGCCCGGCCTCGGCATAGGGTGCGGCAAAGACGACCGCCCCGGACGCATCACGCAACGGTCCCGCGGCGACGACCGACTCGACGGTCTGCGCCCATGCCCCGAAAGGCAGTTTCGGCGCAGGCGAAACGACCCATGCCGCCTGTGCGCTGCTTTCCGTATGCTGGAGCGCGAGCGGGCTTGCCACGCTTGTGTTCACGTTGTGAAAGGCGTTCCCGGCAAAGGTGATGTTGCGGATCCGGTCATAATCCAGATCGGCAAAGCTGGTATCCACCGCCTCGACCCGATCGGTATTCGCGCCGATGATCCGAAAGGAATTGCCAGTCACGTTGAGATTGTTAAGGAAATGGCCCGCCCCATGCGGCCTGACCATCAGGAAAGTGAACCAAGGGGCCACATCGCTGGCGAGAAACACGTTGCCGATCAGGCTGAGCGCGCTGAACGAGAACTCGCTGGCGAATTCCGGCGCCTGATCGTGTTCGTTGCCCCATTCGACAAAGCAGTTGTCGATGTAATTGCCGGTGAGCGTGCCACGATTGTTGGTCCGCGTCAGCACGAACCCCGCCGTGCGGATGCCGTTCTGTGCCGAGTCGCCCTGGAACACATGGTTCCCCGACAGAATCGAACTGGACCCCGCGATCACGCCGAAATGCCGGAAATGCACCACGCGATTGTCGCGCACCTTGATGTCATTGGCGTTGGCGTTGAACCCGATCGAGACACGCTGGGTCGACAGGAGCGGGCTTTCATCGGACAGGAACTGGCAGCGGTCGATCATCATGCCCTGATCGCCTTCGCCATGGCTGGTGATGCCACGATCCCTGGGCCGGGTAATGAAGCAATCGCGGAAATGGTTGGCCGACCCCTGCGGCGGCAACATGACCGCGCTGCAATGGCCGCCGCACTGAAAGTCGATCTCGGAGAAGACCATGCGCGAAATATCCGCGAACCCGCTGAAATCGAGCATGTATCTGAACCGCCGGAAGGTGAACACCTGCGTGCCCGCCGCGTCGAACAGCGGCTGGCTGATATCAAGGCGCTGCGCTGCGACATTCTTTGCGGTGACATAGACCTCGCGGCCCACGCCATTGCCCTGGATCAATGCCCCAACCGGGATATTGGCGACATCCACCACATTGCTCAGCCGCTTGGCATCCGCCGGATCATAGGTCGCCTGCGAGGTCAGCACCTCGGTATCCCAGGCCGCGCCGGGAAAGACCGAGAATTGGCCATTCTCGATCACATGGCGCTGATTGTAGCTGCTTTTGTTGCCGACCGCCGCCGCCATATCAATCGGCGCACGCAGCGCCACCTTGCGCCCGCGCAGGTCTAGCGCGACATGGCCCGGATTGTTCAGCAGCGCCTGATACGCCTTCTTGAAGGCCAACTCGCCATCGCCGAAGGCGTCGATATAGGCGGGCAGATCGAAATTGGCGGTCAGCGCCAGAATCGCCGCATCGGGCATCACCAGACTGCCCTCGAACCTGATGCGGCTCTGGATCGTGGTGCTCTGACCCAGGAAATAGGTGCCGGCGGGCACGATGATCTCGCGGCCCTGCGCCGCCGTATCGGCGGCCTCGAAAGCGGCGTGATCGTCCGTCGCCCCGTCACCGATAGCACCGTAATCGCGCACATCGACCGCGCTCACGATCTTGCCCAGAAAGACCGCGCTGACATCCTCGATGGTGATGTCGTCGATTCGCACGATGCCACCACTGGGTCCGGTCAGATCAATCCCGAAATGTCCGAACAGGGCGTCACGGCCCCAGACCATATCCACCCCCATGCGCGCGCCGGTGCCGACGATGGCGCTGACCTCGACCACCTCGCCATAACTGGTCAGCGTCACCGACGGCCCGCTGAGCGTCACGCCCGCCAGCGGCACGCCACCCGCACCCCCGGCAAAGCCCGCAATCCGCACCTCGGGCAGGTTGCCCGCTATGGCCTTGATCCGCGCGCGGATCTGCAAATAACAGCCGGGCAGGATCGGTGTCTCGCCCATGTAGCGCAGCTTTTGCAGGCTTTCGGTCTTCTGCAGTTCCAGCGCGCCGCCGAAATCCTGATCCGCCGGCACAAATGTCGCATTGGCGGCGCCTTCATAGGTGTCAGAGCCGGGCGTGCCGTCGCCGCTTGACCATTGACCCAATCCTGCCGCAAAGGGCAGTGGCATGAAAACGATGCCGTCGGTGATTGCCTTGTTCATGGAGTTCCCTTTCGTTGTCCCGCAGCCTGCGCGCGCCTTGCGCATGGCCGGTGCGATGGGCGAGGGAATTATCAACGCGGGGTTAACCGGGTCTCACAGCACCGTGACGATGCCGGGAGGACCAGAACACTCTTTCACTGTTCTTCAAAATACTCCGGGGGTTTGGGGGCTGGCCCCCAATCATGGTCTGCGCCCGAGCGCCTCAGAAGGCGTCGGGCCTTGCCTCGCGCGCCATGTGGTCGAGCACGGCGTTGACGAATTTCGCCTCCTTGCCTTCGGGGTAGAACGCCTTGGCCACGTCGACGAATTCCATGATCACCACCTTGGGCGGCGTATCCGATTGTGTCATCTCTGCCCCTGCGGCCCGAAAGAGCGCGCGCAAGGTCGGGTCGATCCGCGCGATCGGCCATTTCGCCACCAGCGCCCGATCGGTCATCTGGTCGATTCTGGCCTGCCAGTTGACCGCATCGTCGATGAGCCTGCGGAAGAGGTCGGCATCGCCTTCGGCCATCTCGACGCCTTCGTCCACCTCGGCGCCGAACCGGTGCTCAAGAAATTCCTCGCGCACCGCGTCAGAGGTCTGGCCGGAATGTTCCATCTGGAACAGCGCCTGCACGGCGTAAAGCCGTGCTGCGGATTTCATCTGGCGTTTCCGGTTGCCCGAGAGGGCGGGTTTGTCGCTCATGCCGATGGCTTGTCCTTTGTCCCGCCCGCCAGCCGGTAATCCTCGGTGGCGGGCTGAAATCCCACGCCCTCGCGCGGACCGCCCCATTTACGGGCGAGGGCGATCAGATGCAAGGCCGCCGCCGCCGCCCCTGCCCCCTTGTTCATCCGGCCGGGATCGGCGCGCACCTCGGCCTGCGCGCGGGTCTCGACCGTGAGGATGCCGTTGCCGATGCACAGCCCCTGAAGCCCCAGCAGGGTGATCCCCCGCGAACTGTCGTTGCAGACGGTTTCGTAATGCGTCGTCTCGCCCCGGATGACGCAGCCAAGCGCCACGTAGCCGTCAAAATTCGACATGCGTTCGGCGATGCCAATGGCAGTCGGAATCTCCAGCGCGCCGGGCACTTCGGCGATCTCGTATGTGCCGCCCGTAGCCTCGATTTCTGCCACCGCCCCGGCGATCAGGTTGTCGGCGATGTCGCGATAGAACGGCGCCACCACGATCAGCAGCTTCACCGGCTTGTCGAATTCCGCGCGGGGCAGGCTGTATTCATGTTCGGCCATGGCCTCAATCCTCGCTCAAAGGCTGGGTGCCGGTGATGGAGATGCCATAGGCGTCCAGACCCAGATAGCGGGTTCGCGGGCTGTCGGTCAGCAGGATCAGCTCGTGAATGCCCATGGTCGACATGATCTGCGCACCCAGCCCGGTCTGCTTGACGGTGCGCGGGGTGTCGTCATCCTCCATCTCTCCCGAGAGTTTGGGGCGGGGTTGCCGGAACAGGAACACCGCGCCGCGCCCCTCGCGGGCGATGATCTCCATCGCGCGCGGCAGCTTGCCCGTCGGGCCATGGGTGCGTCTGGTCAGACCGATGCCCAGAACGTCCTCAAGTGCGTTGAGCGCATGGGCGCGCGCCAGGACCGGGCGACCGTCGGTGATGTCGCCCTTGACCAGCACGACATGTTCGGTGCCGGTGATCTGGTCGGCAAAAATGCGCATGTCCCAGTCGCCGCCATGGCTGGACGTCACCTGTTCGCGGCGCGTCTCGGTGATCAGGTTGTCATGCTTGTGGCGATAGGCGATCAGATCGGAAATCGTGCCGATCTTCATCTTGTGGCGCGCGGCGAATTCGATCAGATCCGGCAGGCGCGCCATGCTGCCGTCCTCTTTCATGATCTCGCAGATCACGCCCGAGGGGTTCAGCCCCGCCAGCCGCGCGATATCGACCGCCGCCTCGGTATGACCCGCGCGCACCAGCACCCCGCCGCGCCGGGCGCGCAGGGGAAAGACGTGGCCGGGCGTGGCGATCGCGGCCATGGTGTTCTGTTCGTTGATCGCGGTGGCGATGGTGAGCGCCCGGTCATGGGCGGAAATGCCGGTGCTCACGCCCTCACGCGCCTCGATCGAGACGGTAAAGGCGGTTTCATGCCGCGAGGAATTGTTGACCGCCATCATCGGCAGGCCCAGCCGGTCGATCCGTTCAGCGGTCATCGGCAGGCAGATCAGGCCGCGCCCGTGAGTGGCCATGAAGTTGATCGCCTCGGGCGTGGCGAATTCGGCGGGGATGACGAAATCGCCCTCGTTCTCGCGGTCCTCGTGATCGACAAGGATCACCATGCGCCCCGCGCGCGCCTCACGGATGATTTCCTCGGTGGGAGAGATCGCATGGCGCAGGTCGGCCTCGACGGGGCCGGGTTTCTCGAACGGGACGGTGTCGGACATGGGATGATCCCCCTCGCAGCATGCAGCCCGGCCCGGATACCGCAGGCGGACGGCAATGGCCAGAGGGGATTGGCGCCGCCTCGCCATGCGATTTAAGGTTTGCACCCCTCCGCGCCAGGCCTCAGACTGTGCGGAAATATTCCTGAGAGGTCGACCATGACACTTGCCCGCCGCCCCTGGGTGTCCGCCCATTGCGAGGATTTGATCCAGACGCTTGCCAGCCGCACCGCCGCCGAGGGCGCGGATGCGATCGCCACACGGATCGAGGCCTTGGCGCAGGAAAACCGCCGCATCCACGAGGCCGAATGTTTCAACCTCAACCCCGCCACCAACGTGATGAACCCGCGCGCCGAGGCGCTGTTGTCCTCTGGCATCGGGTCGCGCCCGTCGCTGGGCTATCCGGGCGACAAATACGAGATGGGGCTGGAGGCGATCGAGGAAATCGAGGTGATCGCGGCAGAGCTGGCGGCCGAGGTATTCGGCGCGACCCATGCCGAAATTCGTGTGCCTTCGGGGGCGATTGCCAATCTCTACGGCTTCATGGCCACCTGTCGGCCGGGCGACACGATCATCGCCCCGCCTGCCAGCATCGGCGGGCATGTGACGCATCATGCGCCGGGTTGCGCGGGGCTTTACGGCTTGCGGATTCTTGAGGCCCCCGTGAACGCGGATGGCTATACGGTCGATGTCGCGGCGCTGCGCCTGCTGGCGCTGGCCGAACGGCCCCGGCTGATTACCCTGGGCGCGAGCCTGAACCTGTGTGAGCATCCGGTGCGCGAGGTGCGCGCGATTGCCGACGAGGTGGGCGCAAAGCTGCTGTTCGACGCCGCGCATCAGTGCGGGATCATCGCGGGGGGCGCATGGCGGAACCCGCTGGACGAGGGCGCACATCTGATGACGATGAGCACCTACAAGAGCCTCGGTGGCCCCGCCGGGGGCCTTATCGTTACGAATGAGGCGGGTCTGGCCGAACGGCTGGACGCCATCGCCTTTCCGGGCATGACCGCCAATTTCGACGCGGCGAAATCGGCGGCGCTGGCGGTGACGCTGCTGGACTGGCGGGTGCATGGGCGCGCCTATGCGGCGCAGATGGTGGCCGTGGCGCAGGCGCTGGCGGCGGCGCTGGAGGATGAGGGGCTGCCGGTTTTCAAGGCGGCGCAGGGCGCCACGCAGTCGCATCAGTTCGCGGTCGAGGCGACCGGGTTTGGCGGCGGTCAGGCGGCATCAAAGACGCTGCGCCGGGCGGGATTTCTGGCCTGCGGCATCGGCTTGCCGATCGCTCCCGTGGTCGGCGACATGAACGGGCTGCGCATCGGTACGCCGGAACTGGTCCGCTGGGGTGTGACGCCAGAAGATGCGACCCGAATGGCCGGGCTGATCGCGCGGGCGCTCAGGGGCAATGACCCGGACGCGCTGTTGCCGGAAGTGTCGGAATGGCGGCAGAGCTTTGACCGGTTACACTACGTGACATGACACGGCTCATTGCCGCGCGGCCATGCGGGATCAGGTGATCCGGATCGGATACCGGTCTGGTTCGGCGAACACGTCGATCACCCGCGTGCCCGCCTTGATCAGCGCGCCATGCTCTACATCTGCGTCGATCGAATAGCTGTCACCCGGACCATAGACCCTTGTCTTGCCACCGATGGTGAACTCGATCTCGCCCTCTACGACCGTTCCCCATTGTGCCCCGTGACGATGCGGCGGCAGTTCCATATCCTTGAGAAAGGTAAAGAACACGCACAGCCCATGATCAGAGCGGATTGCCCGCGTCTGGACCACGTCTTCGGAAAAGGGAACGTCGATTGACGGGAAGCCCATGATGAAATTGGGAAAGCTCATCTGCGTCACCTCTTGCTTGGAAAGCTTCAGCTTGAGCGGCGCAGACCAACTACGCAATGAAATTAATGCAACTTTTTCCGAATCCGCTGCACCATCCACCAGACCAGTGCGACCACCGGCAGGGTCACGGCGGCGGTGATCATGCCCTTGCTCACGCCAAACACATCCGATACCGGATAGAGCAGATAGCCCGCCAGCGACACGGCATAGTAGCTGATCGCCACCACCGACAGCCCCTCGACCGTGCGTTGCAGCCTGAGTTGCAGATCGGCGCGGCGGTCCATGCTCTCCAGCAGCGCCTGGTTCTGCGCGCTGCGGTCCACATCGACGCGGGTGCGCAACAATTCTCCGGCGCGCATCGCCCGGTCGGCCATGGCCGACAGCCGGTCCTTGGTGGCGCGCACGGTGTGCATCGCCGGATCATAGCGGCGCATCATGAATTCCGCGAATGTCTGGCGGCCCTCGAAACGTTCCTCGCGCAGCACCGCGATGCGCTGATGCACGATCTGCTCATAGGCCGCGGTCGCGCCGAACCGGAACGAGGATTGCGCCACCAGCGATTCCAGTTCCGCCGAGACGCGCAGCAGGCTCTGCAGGGTTTGCTCGGCGGGCTGGCTGCCGCCGGTCATGTCGCCGATGAGGCGGCTTAGCTGGCTGTCGGTCTCGCCCATCTGGCGGCCCATCTCGCGGACGCGGGCAAAGCCCAGCATCGACATCGCCTTGTAGGTCTCGATCTCGCAGAGGCGCTGCACGATCCGCCCGATCCGCCGCGCGCCGGTCGTGGGCGCGACATGCAGTGAAAAGCGCAGGTGCCCCGCCGGGTCGATCCGGAAATCCCCCGCGATCACGGCGGCATCGTCGAGCACACGCGCCACCGCCACGCTTTCCGAGACGAACCAATGATCGATCTCGTCGCGGGTGGTCTCGCGGCTTTTCCATGGCGCAACACGGATCATCGCGGAGGTCACCCGCAAACCCGGCGCGGCGGCCAGCCACTCGGTTGGAAACACCTCGAAATCCGCCGGATCGAAGGGGCGGGAACTGACGCCTTCGGTAAAGACGGTGTAGGTCACCATCTCGGTATGGCTTTCCCATTTCAGGCTGTGCCGCCCGATCTGGCCCGAGTAATGCGTGGCGCCAGGCTGCGGGTGCGTGGCCCCGTAACGATCCAGAAGCGCCGTCAGATGCGCCAGATCCGCCGCCCGGTCGCGCTTGGCCGCGTCATGCGGTTGCTTTACGGCCAGAAACACCGCCGTGCAGGGCGCGGTAAGCGAGGGAAAGGGCCGCGCGTGCAGCTCGTTGGCCAGCTCATAGCGCAGCGGATGATCTTTGATGGGGGACATGCGCCGGTCTCCTGATGTCAGCGCCTCCATAACCTGTCCCGCCGACACGAAAAAGCGTTTTCTCAAGCAAAGCCAATGATTTAGCGGAATGCGACCGTATACTGCCCAACGCCTCGGCTTCTTCTTGGTCTAAATACCCCGAATCCGCGACCCGCCAAAGGCGAAACAACAGGAAAGGGGCGCGGCCCTCTGGCCACGCCCCTTCCAGTTCACAAGCCCCCCTGGGATCAGTCGATCCTGCTCAGCAGGCTTGAGACGCTGTCCTTGGCGTCGCCGTAGAACATCCGCGTGTTTTCCTTGTAGAAAAGCGGGTTCTCGATGCCGGAATAGCCGGTGCCCTGCCCGCGTTTGGACACGAACACCTGCTTGGCCTTCCACACCTCGAGCACCGGCATTCCGGCGATGGGCGAGTTGGGATCGTCCTGCGCCGCCGGGTTGACGATATCGTTCGAGCCGATGACGATCACCACGTCGGTATTGGGGAAGTCCTCGTTGATCTCGTCCATTTCCAGCACGATGTCATAGGGCACCTTGGCCTCGGCCAGAAGCACGTTCATGTGCCCCGGCAGACGGCCCGCGACCGGGTGGATGCCGAAGCGCACGGTCTTGCCCCTGGCGCGCAGTTTCTGGGTCAGGTCCGAAACCGCCCCCTGCGCCTGCGCCACCGCCATGCCGTAACCCGGCACGATGATGATCTCGTCGGCCTCGTTGAGGGCTGTCGCCACGCCGTCGGCGTCGATCGCGATCTGCTCGCCCTCCATTTCCGCCGCCGGACCCTGCGGTCCGCCAAAACCGCCGAGGATCACCGAGATGAAATGCCGGTTCATCGCCTTGCACATGATGTAGCTCAGGATCGCACCCGAAGAGCCCACGAGCGCCCCCACCACGATCAGCAGGTCATTGCCGAGGCTGAAGCCGATGGCCGCCGCCGCCCAGCCCGAGTAACTGTTGAGCATCGAGACCACGACGGGCATGTCGGCCCCGCCGATCCCCATGATCAGGTGATAGCCGATGAAAAAGGCCAGCAGTGTCATCACCACCAGCGTCCAGACACCGGCCTCGTTGAAATAGAGGATGCCAAGAATCACCGACAGGATCGCCGCCCCGGCATTCAGCATATGCCCGCCGGGCAGCTTTTTCGCCGCCGAGTTCACCTTGCCCGCCAGCTTGCCAAAGGCCACGACCGACCCGGTAAAGGTCACAGCACCAATGAAGATGCCGAGAAACACCTCGACCCGCAGGATCGAAACCTCGACCGCATCCTTCTTGGCCAGAACGGCGGCAAAACCTTCGAGCCCCTTGCGGGCGGTCTCGTCAAGCGCCAGAACGCGCGTCAGTTCGAGATCGGCGTTCAGGCCGACAAAGACCGCCGCCAGGCCGACGAGGCTGTGCATCGCCGCCACAAGCTGTGGCATTTCCGTCATCTGCACCCGCGTCGCCACCACCCAGCCGATGACGCCGCCACCCGCGATGAGAAGGAGCGACAGGAGCCACAGGCCCGCGCCGGGGCCGATCAGCGTGGCGATGATCGCCAGCGCCATGCCCGCCATGCCGTACCAGACCGCGCGCTTGGCGCTCTCCTGTCCCGAGAGCCCGCCCAGCGCCAGAATGAAGAGGATCGCCGCGATGACATAGGCGGCGGTTGTGAAGCCGAAATCCATTATCCTCTACTCCTTACGATTTCTGGAACATGGCAAGCATGCGCCGGGTGACGAGGAAGCCGCCGAAAATGTTGATCCCCGCCATGAAGACCGACAGCGCCGCCAGCAGGATCACCAGAAACGACCCCGACCCGATCTGCATCAGCGCCCCGAGGATGATGATCGACGAGATCGCGTTGGTGATCGCCATCAATGGCGTGTGCAGGCTGTGCGAGACGTTCCAGATCACCTGAAAGCCGACAAAGACAGCCAGCACGAAAACGATGAAATGCTGCATGAAGCTGGCAGGGGCCACCAGCCCCACGGCCAGCAGCAGCACCGCGCCCACGGTCAGCAGCGTGACCTGCTGTTTCGTCTGCGCCTTGAAGGTCGCCATTTCCTGCGCCTTGCGCTCCTCGGGCGTCAGATCCTTCGCCTTTTCCTTGGGCTTGGCCGCCGCTATCGCGGCCACCTTGGGCGGCGGCGGTGGAAAGGTGACCTCGCCCGCATGGGTCACGGTCGCGCCGCGGATCACGTCATCCTCCATGTTGTGATTGACGACGCCGTCCTTGCCGGGCGTGAGGTCGGTCAGCATGTGGCGGATGTTGGTGGCGTAGAGCATCGACGCCTGCGTCGCCATGCGCGACGGGAAATCGGTATAGCCGATGATCGTCACGCCATTCTCGGTGACGATCTTTTCGTCCATCACCGTCAGCTTGCAGTTGCCGCCCTTTTCCGCCGCGAGATCGACGATGACCGAGCCGCGTTTCATGGATTTGACCATGTCCTCGGTCCACAGTTCCGGCGCCTCGCGGTTGGGAATGAGGGCGGTGGTGATCACGATGTCCATATCGGGGGCCAGTTCGCGAAACTTGGCAAGCTGCGCCTCGCGGAATTCCGGGCTGGAAACCGAGGCATAGCCGCCCGTCGCGGCGCCATCCTGTGCGGCCTCCTCGAAATCGAGATAGACGAATTGCGCGCCCATCGATTCGACCTGTTCGGCCACTTCGGGGCGCACGTCGAAGGCATAGGTGATCGCGCCCAGCGAGGTCGCGGTGCCGATGGCCGCCAGCCCTGCAACGCCCGCGCCGATGACCAGAATCTTGGCCGGCGGCACCTTGCCCGCCGCCGTGATCTGGCCAGTGAAGAAGCGGCCAAAATTGTTACCCGCCTCGATCACCGCGCGGTAACCCGCGATATTGGCCATCGAGGACAGCGCATCCATCTTCTGCGCGCGGGAAATGCGCGGCACGCTTTCCATGGCGATGACAGTGGCGCCCTTTTCGGCGGCCATCTTGAGCTGTTTCTCGTTGCCGCCCGGATTGAAGAAGGAAATCAGCGTCTGCCCCTCGCGCAGGCGCTTGACCTCGGTATCGGTCGGAATACGCACCTTGGCGATGATGTCGCAGCCCTTCCACAGCGCGGCGGCGGTCTTGATCACCTCGACCCCGGCGGCCTCGTAATCGGCGTCCGAAAATCCGGCGCGCTCGCCCGCGCCGCTCTCGATCGCGCATGTATGGCCGAGTTTCTGCAGTTGCAGCGCCGATTCGGGCGTCATTGCCACCCGGTTCTCGCCCTCAAGCACTTCCTTTGGCGTTCCGATCTTCAATGCTGTCTCCCCCTCTGGCAGATCAATTGGTCTGTAGGCCCCGGTGATGCGGGTGCCGGTTTCGCTGTTTCGAAGGTCGTTATTTCACACAATTTGGCGAGTGGCGATATCAAGATTGTCGGAACTTTCAAACCCACCGCCGCGTTTTTTCGCAATATTGCGCATAATCCATGCGGAATTTGCGCCTGAGCCGGTCCTCCTCGGGGAGAATGAAGCGTTTTTCGATGATCCAGACAAAGACGGGAATGAGCGGCAGCGCCAGAACCGCATCCCATCTCAGGATCAGCCCGGCAAGGATCAGGGAATCGCCCAGATAGATCGGATTGCGCGAGCGGCTGAAGATGCCTGAGCGGATCAGGCGCTCGGCCTCCCGATGGGGGACGATGGTGGTGCGATGGCGGCGGAATTCGGCGGCGGCCAGCACGATCAGCAATATCCCCCCGCCGACCAGCAATCCCCCGGCCAGATCGGCCCAGCCCCCGCCGAAACCCAGCCCCATAGGCAAATACGCCGCCTGCATCCAGGCCAGCGCCAGAAATCCCGCCAGCCAGACCGGCGGCATGTCGATCCATTTGCGCATCCGACATCCTCTGTTCCACGCCTGATTGCATCGTCGCGGCAGGTGGCTACAGTAGCCTGAGAAATGCGGGAGGCAAGATGACACTGAACGGCAAACACGCGCTGATCACCGGCGGCGGCAGCGGCATCGGTCTGACGACTGCACGGGCCTTGGCGGATTCTGGCGCGCAGGTGACGATCACCGGACGGCGCATGGGCGTGCTCGAGGCGGTGACGGGCGCGGGTATTCATCCGCTGGCGATGGATGTGACCGACGAGGCGCAGGTCGTTGAGGGTGTCGCGCGTGCCGTGGCCGAGCGTGGCCCGGTGCAGATCTGCATCCCCAACGCGGGCATCGCCGAGGGGCGCGCGCTGCACAGGACCGATGCGGCCTTCTGGCGGCAGGTGATGGCGACCAATCTCGATGGTGCCTTCTACACGGTGCGTGAATGCCTGTCGGAAATGCGCGGCACGGATTGGGGTCGGGTGATCGCCATTTCCTCGATTGCCGGGATCAAGGGGTTGAAGGGGGCCGCCGCCTATACCGCCAGCAAACACGGGATGATCGGTCTGATCCGGGCGCTGAGCGAGGATTACCTGGGCACGGGCCTGACCTTCAACGCGATCTGTCCGGGGTATGTTGATACCGAGATCGTGACCCGCAATGTCACCGCCATTGCCGAGCGGGCGGGCATCCCGGAGGACGAGGCGCGCGCGCTCATGGTCGGGGCCAACCGCCACAAGCGACTGATCGAGCCGGACGAGGTGGCGCAAGCCGTGCTCTGGCTTTGTGGTCCGGGATCGCAGAGTGTGAACGGACAGGCCATCGAGATCGCGGGCGGGCAGTTCTGAACCCTGCACATCGAGGAACGAATACATGCAGACAGTCATGATCTATTTTGCTGCCGCGTTTGCTGAAATCCTTGGTTGTTTTGCCTTCTGGATGTGGCTACGGCTGGATCGGTCGATCCTGTGGCTTGCACCGGGGATCGTGTCGCTGGCGGTGTTCGCATGGCTGCTGACCCTTAGCCCCGCAAGCGAGGCCGGGCGTGCCTATGCGGTCTATGGCGGAATCTACATTGTTTCGTCGCTGATCTGGCTCTGGATGGCAGAGGGGCACCGACCCGATCATTGGGATCTGACCGGCGCGTCATTGTGCCTGTTCGGCGCAGCGATCATCCTGTGGGGGCCGCGTGCCGCATGACCGGGGAGGTTGGCAAAGAATGACCGATTTCGACAGGACGCGCGCGATGTTCCGGCTGCCCGAAGGGGTGATCTATCTCGACGGCAATTCCCTTGGGCCGCTGCCTGTGGCAGCCGAGACGCGGATGCGGACGGCGATGCGGGACGAATGGGGCGCAATGCTGATCACCGGCTGGAACCGCGCCGGGTGGATGACGCAGCCGCGCACTCTGGGCGACCGGATCGGGCGACTGATCGGGGCGGAGCCGGGGCACGTGGTGCTGGGCGACACACTGTCGGTCAAGGTCTATCAGGCGCTGGCCGCCGCGCTGGAGATGCGACCGGAGCGCCGCGTCATCCTGTCGGACAGCGGCAATTTTCCATCCGACCTCTACATGGCCGAAGGGTTGATCCGCATGCTGGGGCGGGGGCATGAGCTGCGTGTCGTGGCCCCCGGGGACGTGGCGGATGCGATCACCGAAGAGGTCGCCGTGACGCTGATCACCGAGGTGGATTACCGCACCGGGCGGCTGCATGACATGGCGGACCTGACCGCGCGCGCACACGCGGCAGGGGCGCTGGCGGTCTGGGATCTGGCGCATAGCGCGGGCGCGCTGCCGGTCGATGTCGCGCGGTGCGGCGTGGATTTCGCGGTGGGCTGCACCTACAAGTATCTCAACGGTGGTCCCGGCGCGCCGGCCTTTGTCTACGTGGCCCCGCGCCATGCGGATCGGGCCGCGCCAGCGCTCTCGGGCTGGTTGGGTCATGCGGCGCCGTTTGCGTTCGAGCAGGGCTACCGGCCCGGCGCGGGTATCGAACGGATGCGCGTGGGCACGCCGCCGGTGCTGGCGATGGCCGCGCTCGAATCGTCGCTGGATGTCTGGGAGGGCGTGGACATGAACGCGCTGCGCGCCCACTCGATAGAGTTGAGCGAGGCGTTCATCGCCAGGGTCGAGGCCGCCTGCCCGATGCTGGAACTGGCCAGCCCGCGCGACCCGGCGGCGCGCGGTTCGCAGGTATCGTTCCGCTTTGCCGAGGGCTATGCGGCGATACAGGCGCTGATTGCCCGTGGCGTGATCGGCGATTTCCGCGCACCGGATATCATGCGCTTTGGCTTTGCCCCGCTTTACATCAGTCCCGAGGACGTGGGGGAAGCGGCAGCGCGACTGGCGAGCGTGATGACGGAGCGGCTGTGGGACGATCCCGCCTATCGCATCCGCGCGGCGGTGACCTGAACCGGGCGGCGGCGGGCCCTGTCAGGCGGATCGCAGAACCGGGGCGGCGCGCCCTGCCGCCCAGGCGCGCACCGCGTCGCCAAAGGCGGAGAACAGCGGGCGGCTGACCGGATCGTTGACCGCGTTGTATTCGGGATGCCATTGCACCGACAGGGTAAAGCCCGGCGCCCCCTCGACATAAAGCGCCTCTGGCGTACCGTCGTCGGCCCAGCCGTCGACCACCACGCCGCGGCCCTCGCGCAGGATGCCCTGTCCGTGCAGGGTGTTGGTCATGACCTCCTCTGCCCCCATCAGGCGGTGAAAGACGCCGCCGCGGGCAAAGCGGACCTTGTGGCGCAGCGCGAACTGTTCCTCCATCGTGCCGTCGGGCGGCATGCGGTGATTGCTGCGCCCCGGCAGATCGCGGATCTCAGGGTGCAATGTGCCGCCAAGGGCAACGTTCACCTCCTGAAAGCCGCGGCAGATGCCCAGAAACGGCTGCCCACGTTCCAGGCAGGCGCGCACCAGCGGCAGGGTGATCGCATCGCGCGCCCGGTCGAACGCGCCATGCGCCTCTGTCTCAGGCTCGCCATATTCCTCGGGGTGGACATTGGGGCGCCCGCCGGTGAGCAGAAAACCGTCGCAGACCTGCATCAACTCGGGCACCGTCACATAGCGCGGATCCGAGGGAATTATGAGCGGCATGCACCCGGCCACATCGGCGACGGCGGAGGAATTGATCGTGCCGCCCGCATGGGTCGGATAGCGGTTGTCGATCTGATACTGGTTGGCGATGATGCCAACGATCGGGCGTTTCATTGTCATCTTTCCTGGTTGGGCCGTGTTTCAGGTGATTTGCCCAAAATATAGACCCGATTGGAATAACAAAACATCAATCCACGCACATATTTCCGTGCAGAGATGCGGATTTGTCCGAGGCGGCTACACGATTTCTTAATCCTGTGGCGTCATCCTCTTGATGTGGGCGCAGGGACCGCTTGACCGGTCAGAGGCTGTCCTGGTCGGTCGGGGTGCCCTCGTCCACACGACCGGCCCTGCGTACGCGGCGGCAGCGGGCGCTGCAATGGCGCACCTCGGCCCAGACGCGGGCCCATTTGCGCCGCCAGCACATTGGCCGCCCGCAGGTGGCGCACGTCCTGACCGGCAGGTCAGATTTGCGGCGCGCGCGTGGCATCTACAGGTCGAGGTTCAGCTGACGATCAGGCCGCGCGGCGCGCCTGGGGCGTTTGCGGCTGGCATGCCGGGTGACGATGCGCGCGGTTTCGGCGTCGCCACGATGGGCGCGGCGGCAGGCCCAGACCACCTCGCGCGCCGTGCGGGCGGCCTCGACATGATCCACCACGGGGGCGGGATAGGCGCGATCCAGCAGCCTGGCCGCCTCTGGCCAGTCCCACGGGCGTTGCAGGAACGCATCCGGCACCGCCTCCAGTTCCGGCAGCCAGCGACGGGTGAAGGCCCCTGTCGGATCCTGATCCAGCCCCTGCTTGACCGGGTTGTAAATGCGGATCGTGTTCATCCCCGTGGTGCCCGACTGCATCTGCACCTGCGGCCAGTGAATCCCCGGCTCGTAATCGGTAAAGACCCGCGCCAGCACCGGGCCGGTGCTGCGCCAGTCCAGCCAGAGGTGATAGGAGGCCACCGCCATCAGCATCGAGCGCATGCGGAAATTGAGCCAGCCGGTGGCGATGAGCGACCGCATGCAGGCATCGACAAAGGGCAGGCCGGTTTCACCCCTTGACCACGCCCCCAGCCGCACGGGATCGGGGATGCGGCGGCGCAGCGCCTCATAGGCAGGATGCAGGCAGCGCTGTTCTATCGCTGGTTCGTCCTCCAGCTTTTGCATGAAATGATCGCGCCATGCCAGCCGCGCCTGGAACGATCGCATGGCGCGTGCCCAATCCGCACCCCTGCCCGTGGGCGCATCGCGCCCCGCCTGCACCGCCTCGCGCAGCGAGAGCGTGCCAAAGACCAGATGCGGGCTGAGCCGCGAACAGGCGCGCGCGCCGGTCAGCGGCGCGGACATGGCGCGCTGATAGGTCTCGCCGCGCGTGGTGAGAAAGCTGTCGAGCGCCCGGATCGCGGCACCGCGCCCGCCCTTTTGCCGCATCGGGCAGGGATCATCGAGGCCCAGCATCGCGGCCTCGGGCAACGCCGCGCCCGCCACGTCGACCGCGCGGACGGCCCGCGCCGGCGGAACAGTCGGCGCGCGCATGAACGCCTCGCGCTGCCCGTGCCAGGCATCGCGGCTGCGCAGCCGGCGCACCACGCCAGATTGCGGCAGTTCGTGCCACTCTACCCCTTGTCCCCGCGCCCAGCCCGCCACGGCACGGTCGCGGGCATAGCTCCAGAGGTTGCCGGTTTCCTCGTGGCTGACGAGATGCGCCACCCCATGCGCCGCGCGCAGATCCTCCAGCACCGCCACCGCCGCGCCCACCCGCAGCACCAGCGGCAGGCCAAGCCCCGCCAGATCGGCGCGCAGGCTGTCCAGAGATTCGCGCACAAACGCATAGTGGCGGCCCGAGGCATCGGGCTGTGCCCACAACTCCGGCTCGACGATATAGAGCGCGATCACCGGCCCCAGCCGCGCGGCATGGGTCAAGGCCGGATGATCCTGCACCCGCAGATCGCGTTTGAACCAGAGGATTACGGGGCGTTCCATGCGGCCTCAGATAGCGGCAAGCCGCCCGAAGGAAAGCCCCATTGCGGCCCCTGACAGCAGCCCTTAGGGTCGCGCCAGAGAGACAGGAGATGCCGATGAAAGATGCCGCGCCGCAGCCGATCTACCTGAGGGATTACACGCCCCCCGCCTATCTGGTGGACCGGGTGCATCTGACCTTTCGCCTCGCGCCACACACCACGCGGGTCATCAGCCGCATCGCGTTTCGGCCCAATCCCGCGGCCACATCGCGCGAATTTTTCCTGCATGGCGAGGCACTGCGCCTGATCCGGGCGCGGATCGACGGGGCGGAGATCACCCCGGAATTAACCGCCGAGGGGCTGCGCGCCGATGTGCCCGACGCGCCCTTTACCTTTGAGGCGGAGGTCGAGGTCGATCCGGGCAACAACACCGCGCTTGAGGGGCTCTATATGTCGAACGGCATGTATTGCACGCAATGCGAGGCCGAGGGATTCCGCAAGATCACCTATTACCCCGACCGCCCCGACGTGATGGGCGTGTTTACCGTGCGGATCGAGGGGCCGGAGCCGGTGATGCTGTCCAACGGCAATCCGGTCGCGCAGGGCGCGGGCTGGGCCGAATGGCACGATCCATGGCCGAAACCGGCCTATCTCTTTGCCCTCGTGGCGGGCGATCTCGTGGCGCATTCCGACAGCTTCACCACCCGCTCGGGCCGTCACGTCGATCTCAACATCTGGGTGCGCCCCGGTGACGAGGGCAAATGCGCCTTTGGCATGGAGGCGCTGAAGAAGTCGATGAAATGGGACGAAGAGGTCTATGGGCGCGAATACGACCTTGACCTGTTCAACATCGTCGCGGTGGACGATTTCAACATGGGCGCGATGGAGAACAAGGGACTCAACATCTTCAATTCGTCAGCGGTGCTGGCCAGCCCCGAGACCGCGACAGATGCCAATTTCGAACGTATCGAGGCGATCATCGCGCATGAGTATTTCCACAACTGGACCGGCAACCGGATCACCTGCCGCGACTGGTTCCAGCTCTGCCTCAAGGAGGGGCTGACGGTTTACCGCGACAGCGAATTCACCTCCGACATGCGCTCTTCTCCGGTCAAGCGGATCAGCGACGTGATCGACCTGCGCGCGCGGCAGTTCCGCGAGGATCAGGGGCCGCTGGCGCATCCGGTGCGCCCCGACAGTTTCATAGAAATCAACAACTTCTACACCGCGACGGTTTACGAGAAGGGCGCAGAACTGATCGGCATGCTCAAGCGGCTGGTGGGCGATGCGGCCTACAGGCGGGCGCTTGATCTCTATTTCGACCGGCATGACGGACAGGCCTGCACCATCGAGGACTGGCTGCGGGTTTTCGAGGATGTGACGGGCCGCGATCTGACGCAGTTCAAACGCTGGTACGAGGATGCGGGCACGCCGCGGCTGCGCGTCACGGAGGAGTTCGACGGCGGCACCTACACGCTCCATTTCGAACAGCAGACCCCGCCCACGCCGGGGCAGGAGAAAAAGCGCGCCCGCGTCATTCCGATTGCCCTGGGTCTGCTCGGTCCCAACGGCGACGAGGTGATGGAAACCCGCGTGCTGGAGATGACCGAGGCGCGGCAGAGCTTTTCCTTCGATGGGCTGGCTGCACGTCCCGTGCCCTCGATCCTGCGGAATTTTTCCGCGCCGGTGATCCTGCAACGCGAGACGACGAACGCCGAGCGCGCCTTTCTGTTGGCGCATGACACCGACCCGTTCAACAAGTGGGAGGCCGGGCGCGCGCTGGCCCGTGACGGGCTCATCGCCATGATCCGCGAGGGAGCCGGGCCGGACCCCACCTATCTCGACGCCGTGCAGCGCATGGCGCGCGACGAAGGCCTTGATCCGGCGTTCCGTGCGCTGGCCCTTGGCCTGCCCGGCGAGGACGATCTGGCGCAGACGCTGTTCGAGGTGGGCCATACCCCGGACCCGCAGGCGATCTGGGAGGCGCTGGAACGGCTGCGCGATGCCCGCGCCGCCACCATGGAGGAGACCGCGCGCGGCCTCTATGCACGCCATCAGGTCACCGCCCACTACCGCCCGGATCCCGATCAGGCGGGCGCGCGGGCGCTGGTCAATGCGGCCCTGGCGATGATCACCCGGCGCGACGGCGGGGCGATGGCACAGGCACAGTATGATGCCGCCGACAACATGACGCAGCAACTGGCGGGCTGGTCCTGTCTGTTGCAGGCAGGCACGGGGGACAGGGCGACAGAGGCCTTCTACGCGCAGTGGAAACACGACCGACTGGTGATCGACAAGTGGTTCAGCCTGCAGATCATCCATGCCGCCCCTGAAGAGACCGCAAGGATCGCCGCGCGCCTCACCAAGCACCCGGATTTCACGCTGCGCAACCCCAACCGGTTCCGCGCCACGCTGGGGGCGCTGGCAATGTCGCCCGCAGGCTTTCACCACGCATCGGGCCGGGGTTACAGGCTATTGGCGGATATGCTGATCCGCCTCGATCCGCTCAATCCGCAGACCACCGCGCGCATGTGCTCTGCGTTCGAGACATGGCGGCGTTACGATGACGTCCGCCAGGGGCTGATCGCCGCCGAACTGGACCGCATCCTCGCCACGCCGGGACTGAGCCGGGACACCACCGAGATGGTCAACCGTATCCGGGGAGCCTGAGCCGGGTTATTGTGTGACCTGCGCGAGTTTCGCCGGCCGCTCGCGCGGGCGCACCGATGACAGCGGCCTGCAATAGACCTGGCGCTGCGTCCAGCGCTGCATGTCGTTGCGTTTTGCGGCGCTGTGCAGCGGGCCCCAGTCGGCGGCAACCCCGCGCATCCCCTCGGAGACCACGCCGTCGCGCGCTACGGTATGAGCCATGATGCGGATCGCGCAGGACAGGTTTTCAGGCCCGTGACGCAGCCCCTCGCCAGTGCCCGCACGACAGTTGTAGCCGCGCGCCGTCGAGGGCTGGATCTGCAACAACCCGTGCCAGCGACCGCCGCCACCGATAGCCCCGGGGTCAAAGGTGCTCTCATGCTTGGCAAGCGCGGACAGGAACCCCACCCAAAAGGCCCGGCGCCGCGCCTCGTTCGCCCGCGGATAGGACGGGCACCACGCGGCGATGTCATCCGGCACGATCCGGGTGAGCGGCGCGCCGTGCGCCTTGAGAGCCGACAGCGCGCTGCGCGTGAGCAGGGCCGCATCGGCGCGATGGTCCCACCTGGTGCGCGGAATATTGCCGTCGCGCAGCGGCACGTCGAGGTCATATCCGGTTGTCCGCACCTCTTGCGCCTGCACGGCGCATGCGAAAAACCCAATGAATGCAAGCGTTGAAATCCTGAACATCCGGCAATTCTGACGTAAATCGCAGACTGCGGCAATGGTTGCCCGCAACGGAAACTTTCCCCGCCGTAACCTGCCGCTTGCCCTCTTTTGGCCCAGATGCGGCGGCAAATTAGGAGGTATCAGATTGCCGGAGACACCATGTCCTTTGACCCGATCGTATCGCCCGAGGAACCACCCCAGGATCCGCGCGCGCGCAAAACCCGCGCGCGGCGGCTGCCGGATCTTCTGGCGCTCTTGCGGCGCAGGCCAGCGATGGATTTCGAGACGCTGATGCAGCGGATTCAGCTTCCGTCGCTGCCGGTGACGGACGAGAACATGGCCTGCACCACCCATCACGATTACGGGCGGCTGCTGGCCCGTCAGGACATGTGGGCGGATCTTGCGCGGCGGATCAACTATTGCGACACAGCCCGGCTGCACACCCCTGCGGGGGAACCCGCGACATTGCTTCTGGCCGGCGGGGCGCGGTCGGATCTGCTGGCTGCCGCACAGGACGCGCTGTTCGACGGGACAGAGCCGGACCCGTCGGGGATTGATGCTCTGGAAGAGATCGCAACCGATTTCCCGGACAACTATGCCTGCGCGCTGGTGGTGGCGCTGGCGCATATCGACATTGGGCTCGCTTGGAGGGCCACCGTGTCGCCGCCTGCGGCCGCCACGCATGAGATACGATTTCTTGATCATTTCAGACGCGCCGAAGAGATTCTGGCCCCGTTCGATCCGGTGGATCTTGACGCCCCGTCCCTGGCGGCGGCGCAATGCGCGCTGCTGGCGGGGCGGCCGCAGCCACGTCAGCGGGTGGCGGAGGATTACGCGAAGCTGATCGACCTCGATCCTGACAGTCCGCGCCACATGCGCGCGTTCGGCGAGGCGCTGTTGCCCGCGCGCTATGGCGATTACGACATGCTGGACAGCGAGGCGCGGCGCACCGCCGCGCATACCGGCGAGATCTGGGGCGCGGGCGGCTACGTCTGGGTCTATCTCGATGCTCTGGCGCGCGATCCCGGGGCGATGACCCGGCTGGATGCCGATCTTTTCGTGGACGGGCTGCGCGACATCGTGGCCTGCAAGCGTGACCAGCATGTGATCAACCAGCTTGCGGCGTTCTGCGGGATCGTGATGGCCGCGCAGAGCGGCAAGGCGCGGCCCCCCGCCCAGGTCGAGGCGACGCGGCAGCGCATCCATGCCTGTCTCGACTGGCTGCTGGAAAACCACCTGCAGGAACTGCATCCGCTGATCTGGTCGCAGACCCTGCTCAGCCCCGGCCTTGGTCCGACCCTGCCGTCGCGCCGCGCGCTGATCGACAAGGGGCGGCAGACGGCGCTGCGCGTCATCGCGCACTGCTTTGCCGAGGATATCGAGGATGGCAACTCCATCGCCTTTTCCAGTTCGGGCATGTATCGTCTGCCCGCGGCCTAGCCTCTGCGCAGGTCGCGCGGCGTGGCCCCGTAATGCCGCCGCAGCGCACGGGTCAGCGCAGCCGGCGAATCGTAGCCGCTGCGCAGCGCCACCTCGGCAATCCCGAGGCGGGTGTTCTCGACCAGCTTGCGCGCCGCAGCCAGACGCAGATGCCGGTAAACCGTGCCGGGCGGCGCGCCCAGCCCCGCGCGGAACCGCCGGTCCAGCGTGCGCGGCTGGCACGACAGCCGCCGCGCCAGATCGCTCAGTTGCAACGGTTTCTCCACATTGTCCCGCATCAGACCAAGCGCCCGGCGCAGCAGCGGATCGCCCACCGCGACCCCCTCGCGCGCGGGCGCGACCGGCGGGTCGCCATGCAGAAACAGTGCCTCGACATCCAGCCGCACCGCCATGCCCAGGTGATCGCTGATCAGCCCCAGCGTGAGATCGAGCGCCGACATCGCCCCGGCGCAGGTCATGCGCGGCCCGTCGCGCAGAACCCGGGCACGCTCTGGCGTGACGGCCAGAAACCGCTCGGTAAAGGTGTCGAGCAGATCCCAGTGCACCGTCGCCCGCCGCCCGTCCAGGAGCCCCGCCGAGGCCAGCAGCCACGGCCCGGTATCCAGCCCCACCGTCACCCCCGCCCGCCGCGCCGCCGCCTGCAAGGCGCGGCGCGTGGCGGCGGTGTCGTGGCCCTCGTGATCATAGCTGGCCACCACGAACAGGTAATCGCAGCCCGCAAGCCCCCCAAGCGCCCCGTGCGGCAACACCTCGATCCCGCTCGACGAGCGCGCTGGCGCGCCGTCCGGTGTGAGAATCTGCCAGTCGAATCCGCGCCGGGGGGCCAGCGTATTGGCGGCGCGCAACGGCTCGACACAATTGGCGAGGCACAGATTCGAGAACCTGTCGAAGAGCAGGATCGCGATGCGCGTGGGCGCGTCGGGTGATTTTGTCCATTCCGGCATGATTATTGTCTGATAGCGCAAAATCATCTGCCACGCCAGCGCGCTAGGCTGATCCCTGCACGCAAGCCGGAGGATGCCATGCCGCTCACCATGAACCGCGAGGTTTTCATCACCTGTGCCGTCACCGGATCGGGGGCCACGCAGGACAAAAGCCCGCATGTCCCCCGCTCGCCCAAACAGATCGCCGAGAGCGCGATTGCGGCGGCCAAGGCAGGTGCTGCGGTGGTGCATTGCCACGTCCGCGACCCCGAAACCGGCGCACCCTCGCGTGACCCGAAACTCTTTCGCGAACTCACCGACCGCATCCGCGACAGCGCCACCGACGTGGTGCTGAACCTGACAGCGGGGATGGGCGGCGACATCACCTTTGGCGGAGTTGAATCACCGCTGCCCCCTGCCCGCGCCGGAACCGACATGGCGGGGGCGACCGAGCGCGTGGCGCATGTGGCGGAATGCCTGCCGGAAATCTGCACGCTCGATTGCGGCACGATGAATTTCGCCGAGGCCGATTACGTGATGACCAACACGCCGGGCATGTTGCAGGCCATGGGCCGGATGATGACCGACCTGGGCGTGAAACCGGAGATCGAGGCATTTGACACCGGCCACCTCTGGTATGCCAGGCAACTGGTCAAGGATGGCATTCTGGAACCCGATGCCTTGGTGCAACTGTGCATGGGCGTGCCATGGGGTGCGCCCGACGATCTGGGCACCTTCATGGCGATGGTCAACAACGTGCCCGAGGGCTGGACCTTTTCCGCCTTCTCGCTGGGCCGCCACCAGATGCCCTATGTCGCGGCCTCGGTGCTGGCGGGCGGGCATGTTCGGGTCGGGCTGGAGGACAACCTGATGCTGGATCGCGGCGTGCTTGCCACCAATGCGCAACTGGTCGAACGGGCGAAAGGCATCATCGAGGGCCTTGGCGCGCGGGTGATCGGCCCCGAAGAGGTGCGCGAGAAACTGCGCCTGACCAAGCGGGCCCCGAAATGAGCCGCGTCGCTGCGATCATCGGCGGGGGCGTGATCGGCGGCGGCTGGGCCGCACGTTTCCTGTTAAATGGCTGGGACGTGCGGGTGTTCGACCCCGACCCCGAAGCGACGCGCAAGATCGGCGAGGTGTTGGCCAACGCACGCCATGCGCTGCCGATGCTTTATGACGTGGCGCTGCCGCCAGAGGGAAAGCTGAGCTTTCATCCCACCATGTCCGAAACCGTCAAGGGCGCGGAGTGGATCCAGGAAAGCGTGCCCGAACGGCTGGAACTGAAACGCAAGGTGTTCCAGACGCTTCAGGAACATTGCGACCCGAGCGCGATCATCGGCTCTTCCACCTCCGGCTTCAAGCCCTCGGAATTGCAGGGCTGTGCGACGCGCCCCGAACAGATCGTGGTGACGCATCCGTTCAACCCGGTCTACCTCCTGCCGCTGATCGAACTGGTGACGACCGAAAAGAACCCGCCCGCCCTCATCGTCCGCGCCAGGGAAACGCTCGCCTCTCTCGGCCAATTCCCCCTGCATGTGCGCCGCGAGATCGACGCCCATATCGCCGACCGCTTTCTCGAGGCAGTATGGCGCGAGGCGCTCTGGCTGATCAGGGATGGCATCGCCACCACCGAGGAAATCGACAACGCCATCCGCTACGGCTTTGGCCTGCGCTGGGGGCAGATGGGCCTGTTCGAGACCTACCGCATCGCGGGCGGCGAGGCGGGCATGCGGCATTTCATCGACCAGTTCGGCCCCTGCCTGCAATGGCCCTGGACGAAACTCATGGACGTGCCGGAACTGACAGATGAACTGGCGCAGATGATCGCCGATCAGTCCGACGCGCAATCGGGGCATCTGACGATCCGGCAACTGGAACGCAAGCGTGACAACAACCTCATCGCCATGATTCGCGCCCTGCGCCAGCAGGGCAACGCGGCGGGACGGCTGATCAATGACCATCAGGCGACACTTCTCGTCCCGCTTGCCGACGGTCCGCCCATCGTCAGCGTCCGCCGCGTGATCCCGAGTGACTGGACCGATTACAACGGACACATGAACGAGGGGCGTTACGGCCAGATCTTCAGCGATGCGGCGGATGCGGTCATGGCCCATGTGGGAGCGGATGCCGATTACATCGCGGGCGGGCTGAGCTATTTCACCGTCGAGAACACGATCCGGTTTCTCGCCGAGGCGCACGCCGGCGAGCGCGTGCGCGTCGAAACCCGCGTGACCCAGGGCGAAGGCAAGAAACTGCGCTGCTATCACGAGATGAAACGCGAAAGCGACGGCGAAGTGTTGGCGACCTCGGACCAGTTCATGCTGCATGTCGATCTGAAAACCCGCCGCTCCTGCGATCCGCGCGCCGATGTCATGGCGCGGATCGAGACGCTGGCAAAACTGCACAAGGACGCATGAGATGCATTTCGGGCTGACCGACGAACAGGAAATGATCGTCTCGACCGTACGCAGCTTTGTCGAGAACGAGATCTATCCGCACGAGACCAAGGTAGAGCGCACCGGCGAAGTGCCGCACGACGTGGCGCAGGCGATCCGGCAAAAAACCATCGACCTAGGCTTTTACGCCTGCAACTTTCCCGAAGCGGTGGGCGGCGCGGGCCTCTCTCATCTCGAATTCGCCCTTGTAGAGCGCGAACTGGGGCGTGGCTCCATGGCGCTCACGCATTTCTTTGGCCGACCGCAGAACATCCTGATGGCCTGCACCGGCGAACAGGTCGAACGCTACCTGCTGCCTGCGGTGCGCGGCGAGCGGATGGATGCGCTGGCGATGACCGAACCGGGCGCCGGATCGGATGTGCGCGGCATGAAATGCAGCGCACGCCGCGAGGGCGGCGATTGGGTTCTGAACGGCACCAAGCATTTCATCTCGGGCGCCGATCACGCCGATTTCGTCATCGTCTTTGCCGCCACCGGCGAGGATCAGACGCCACACGGACCCAAGAAACGCATCACCACATTCCTCGTGGATCGCGGCACGCCGGGCTTTACCATCCGCCACGGCTATAACTCGGTCAGCCATCGCGGCTATAAAAACATGGTGCTGGAATTCGACGACTGCCGCCTGCCCGACGCACAGGTGCTGGGCGAGGTGGACGGCGGATTCGCGGTGATGAACGAATGGCTGTATGCCACGCGGATCACCGTGGCCACCATGTCGGTGGGCCGTGCGCGCCGCTGTTTCGATCACGCACTCGGCTATGCCGCCGAACGCGAACAGTTCGGACAGGTGATCGGCAAATTCCAGGGCGTCAGCTTTCAACTCGCCGACATGATCACCGAGATCGACGCGGCCGATCTGCTGACTCTCAACGCCGCCTGGCGGCTGGATCAGGGCCTGCCCGCCAACCGCGAGATCGCCAGCGCCAAGCTATACGCCAGCGAGATGCTGGCCCGCGTCACCGATGCGACGCTGCAAATCCACGGCGGCATGGGACTGATGGACGATCTGCCGATCGAGAGGTTCTGGCGCGACGCGCGGGTCGAGCGCATCTGGGACGGCACATCGGAGATCCAGCGCCACATCATCAGCCGCGAGATGCTGCGGCCATTGGGGGCGTGATGACAGCCCAAGCGGCACGCTGCCGGACGGACAGATTGGGGGCGCCGCCCCCAAACCCCCGAGGCATTTTTCGCCAGATGAAACAGATGCGCCCCCCGCCCTTGTCGAACGGGGGGCTTCACCTGGCGCGGTCATCGGCTCCTCAGCCTGTACCGCAGCGCCACGCTGCCGCAAATTGGTTAACCAACCGTTTCATCTGGCCGGAAATACCTCGGGGTGAATGGCCCGCAGGGCCAGAGGGGCAGCGCCCCTCTCTTGCCCGGTCGCAGCGGCGCGGTGCGCGGCCATGACGTCCGACCTTTCGCGTCTGCTGCGCCCCGCTTCCATCGCCGTGATCGGCGGCGGGGCATGGTGCGCCAATGTGGTCGACCAGTGCCGCCGGATCGGCTTTGCCGGGCCGGTCTGGCCGGTTCATCCCGCGAAGGCAGAGATCGGCGGCACCCGCGCCTATCCATCGCTCGATGCCCTGCCCGGCGTGCCCGATGCAGTCTTTGTCGGGGTCAACCGCGAGACCACCATCGACACCATCGCGAGGCTGCGAAATATGGGCGCGGGCGGCGCCGTATGCTTTGCCGCGGGCTTTCTCGAGGCCGAGGCGGAACTGGGCGATGGTGCCGCGATGCAGGCGCGGCTTCTGGATGCCGCGGGCGACATGCCGATCATCGGCCCCAATTGCTATGGCTTCATCAACTATCTCGACGGCGCGCTGCTCTGGCCGGATCAGCATGGCGGCGCGCGCTGCGACAGCGGTGTCGCGATCCTGACGCAAAGCTCGAACATCGCCATCAATCTCAGCATGCAGGCGCGCGGCCTGCCGATTGCCTATCTCATGACGGCCGGAAATCAGGCGCAGCTGGGGCTGGCCGATCTGGGTCGTGCGCTGTTGGCTGACAGCCGAGTTACCGCCCTGGGCCTGCATATCGAAGGCGTGGGCGATCTGCGCGGGTTCGAGGCGCTGGCCGGCGAGGCGCAGGCGCGGGGCAAGCCCATCGTCGCGCTCAAATCCGGGCGCTCGGAGCAGGCGCGCGCCGCGACGCAGTCGCACACCGCCTCGCTGGCGGGCAGCGGGGCGGGGGCGGCGGCGCTGCTGTCGCGGCTGGGCATGGCGCAGGTGACATCGCTGCCGCAACTGCTGGAGACGCTGAAACTGTTGCATTACGCGGGACCGCTGCCGGGCAATGCCGTCGCCTCGATCTCCTGTTCGGGCGGCGAGGCTAGCCTGATGGCCGACACCGCCCTTGATCACGACATCACCTTGCCGATCCTCACCGCCGAGCAATCCAATGCCCTGCGTGCGGCGCTCGGTCCCAAGGTGGCGCTGGCCAATCCCTTGGATTACCACACCTTCATCTGGGGCGACGTGCCCGCCATGACCGCCACCTTTGCCGCCGCGCTGGACGGGCCTGCCGATATCGGTGTGCTGATCGCCGATTTCCCCCGGCCCGACCGCTGCGATCCGGCGGCCTGGGACTGTATCCTTACGGCGGGCGCCGAGGCGCGGCGCCGGGTGGGCAAGCCGCTGGCGCTCGTCGCCACCCTGCCCGACTGTCTGCCGGAGGATGTTGCCGCGCGGGCCGTCGCGGGCGGGCTGATCCCTCTGGCCGGGCTTGATGACGGGCTGGCCGCCATCGCCCGCGCCGCATGGCTGGGACGTCATCGAGCGCCGGTTGCCCCGCTGCTCTTGCCCGGCGCACCACGAAACCCGCGCACCCTGCGCGAGGCTGAGGCCAAGGCCGCGCTTGCGGCCCATGGGGTGCGCATTCCGCGGTCCCGTCGCGCGAAGACTCCTGCGGATCTGACGGCTGCGCTGGCCGGGTTTTCCTTGCCGCTGGTCATCAAGGCCGAGGGTCTGGCGCACAAGTCGGACGCGGGCGGCGTGGTCTTTGCCCGCGATGCCGCGGGGCTGTCTGCCGCGCAGGAGGCCGCGTTGGCCATGCCCTGTACAAGCTGGCTGATCGAGGAGATGATCGTCGATGCGGTGGCAGAGGTGCTGGTCGGCGTGGTGCGCGATCCCGCGCATGGCTTTGTGCTGACACTCGGCGCGGGGGGCATACTGACGGAAATCCTGCGTGATACGGTCTCGTTGCTGCTGCCCGCCACCGGGGATGATGTGACCGAAGCACTGGACCGCCTGCGTCTCGCGCCGCTGCTTGCGGGATACCGGGGCAAACCCCCGGCGAACCGTGACGCAATCCTGCGCGCGGTCATGGCCGTGCAGTCCTATGTCACGGCCATGACCGCGACCGTAGAAGAGGTCGAGATCAACCCGCTGCTCTGCACCGCCTCTGATGCGGTCGCGGTGGATGCGCTTATCACCAAGGGAGAGGACCAATGACCGATACCCCCATCAGAACGGAACGCCGTGGCACCGTGCTCGAAGTGACGCTCGACCGCCCCAAGGCCAACGCCATCGACGCCGCCACCAGCCGGATCATGGGCGAGGTGTTCCGCGATTTTCGCGACGATCCCGACCTGCGGGTGGCGATCCTGACCGGCGCGGGCGAGAAGTTCTTTTGCCCCGGCTGGGATCTGAAGGCGGCGGCAGGGGGCGAGGCCCCCGACAGCGATTACGGCGTGGGCGGTTTTGGCGGGTTGCAGGAACTGCGCGGTCTGAACAAGCCGGTGATCGCCGCCATAAACGGCATCGCCTGCGGGGGCGGGCTGGAGCTGGCACTTTCGGCCGATATCATCCTTGCCGCCGATCACGCCACATTCGCCCTGCCCGAGATCCGCTCCGGCACCGTGGCCGATGCCGCCAGCATCAAGCTGCCCAAGCGCATCCCCTATCACATCGCCATGGAACTGCTGATGACCGGGCGCTGGTTCGATGCCGATGAGGCCGCGCGCTGGGGGCTGGTCAACCGCATCTACCCCGCCGTGCGGCTGATGGACGAGGCGCGCGCCATGGCGGATCAGCTCGCCTCTGGCCCGCCGCTGGTTTATGCGGCGATCAAGGAGGTCGTGCGCGAGGCCGAGGCCATGCGTTTCCAGGATGCGCTGAACCGGATCACCCGGCGGCAGTTCGAGACGGTGGATATCCTCTATGCCTCGGAGGATCAGCAGGAGGGCGCGCGCGCCTTTGCAGAAAAGCGCGACCCGGTCTGGAAGGGGAAATAGCTGCGCCGCGCGCACTCGATCAGGCGAAAATCTGCGCCGCGTGCTCGCGCATGTAGATCCGCAGCCAGGGGGTGTAGCGCGCCGGATCGGCGCGAATGGCGGCGTTGAGCGCATCGAGGCTGATCCAGCGCGTGTCCATCACCTCTTCGGCGTCGGGGTCGAGGGCGATGCGTTCGGGCAGCCGTGCCATGAACATGTCGACCACCTCGTGTTCGGTCAGTCCGCCACCGACATCGGCGCGGTATTCCACGCGGTCGCGGTGGGTAAGCGTGAGGTCGCCGATGCCAAGTTCTTCCCGCAATCGGCGTTGCGCGCAGGCCAGCGGCTCCTCGCCCCAATGCGGGTGCGTGCAGCAGGTGTTCGCCCATAGCCCCGGCGTGTGATATTTGCCCAGCGCGCGGCGCTGGATCAGAAGATCCTCGCCCGCCATCACAAAGACCGACACCGCCATGTGCCGCAGCCCGCGCTGATGCGCCTCAAGCTTGTCGAGGGCGATCAGACTGCCGTCAACCCATGTCGGGATGAGCGCGCTCATATCCGGGTCGCGGGCACCAGCCGCGTCAGATGCGCGAGGTTTTTCAACCCGATCCTGAGATGCGCCATCGGTCGCGCCCTGACCAGTTTCTTGTTCATGTAGGCCTCGAATGTCAGCCGCTGCACGTCGATGTCATGGCACAGAGAGACAAAGCGCTCGCGCCGCTCGTCCGATCTATAATAGGCATTCTGCATCGAGGCCAGCACCCGGAACACGGTTTTATGCTCGCGCATGAAAAGCTGCCGCGCCAGCTTCAGATCGCGCGCGCGCCCCGTTGCCAGACAGGCGCTTGCGGCGGCGGCGGCGACGCGGCCACCCACCATGGCATAATAGATTCCCTCGCCGGACGACGGCGCCACCACGCCTGCCGCGTCGCCCGCCAGCACCACGTCGCGGCCATTGTCCCAGCGGTCGAGTGGTTTGAGAGGTATCGGCGCGCCTTCGCGGCGCAGGGTGGCACAATCGCTCAGGCCCGAGGCGGCGCGCAGATCGGCGGTCGCCTGTTTGAGATCCACGCCGCGCATCATCGAACCCATGCCGACGCTGGCGGATTTGCCGTGCGGGAACACCCAGCCGTAGAAATCGGGCGAGATAGCCCCGTCATAGATCACGTCACAGCGCGCCGGGTCATAGCTGCCGGCGGCGGCAGGCGCCTCGATGATTTCGTGATAGGCGATGACATAGGGTATCCTGTCAGCCCCCGGCACCTCGTCGCGCGCCACGGTCGAGCGCGCACCATCGGCCCCGATAATGAGGCGCGTGTCCAGACGCCGCTCCTCACCGCTGGCCTTGTCGCGATAGAGGACGGCCGGGGTCGCATCACTGCGGTCGATCCGCAAATAGGTGCCGGTGACGCGCGTGGCCCCGGCCCCGGCTGCGCGGGCGCGCAGGAATTCGTCGAAATCCTTGCGGTCCACCATCCCGACAAAGCCGTTCTCGATGGGAATATCCACATGCCGTCCGGTGGGCGAGATCATTCGCGCCGTGGTGATCCTGGCCACAAGCTGATCGTCTGGCAGATCGAAATCGGCGATCAGGCGCGGCGGGATCGCGCCGCCGCAGGGTTTGATCCGTCCGGCCCGGTCCAGGAGCGCCACGCTGTGCCCCGAACGCGCCAGATCCTCGGCCGCCGTGGCCCCGGACGGCCCGCCGCCAATGACAACGACATCAAACATGATCATTCCCCCGCAACCAGCGCCGCGCCCCGGTCGCGGCCGTGATCAATCACCCGGAGCGCCAGCAGCGCCGCGAGCACGAACAGCGCGGCCTCAAAGGCAAAGACCGCGCCGAATGCCTGCGCGTCACTACTCAGGGCCGCGCGCATCGCGTCCACCGAGGCCGCACCCAACAGCCCGCCGAACCCCGCCGCAATCGCCTGCGCCGCACCCCAGAGACCCATGCGCGTGCCTTCACGCGAATCGCGACCCTGCCCCGCAAGCGCCATCATCGCTCCGATTGCGGCCACGGCGAACATGCCGTTGAAAACCCCGAGCGCGACGACAGCCGGGACGAGGGCCGCCGCCGCGCCCGAGGCCCCAAGCAGCGTGATCGCTGCGAGAGACAAGGCCGAACCAAGACAACCCGTCACCACCCAATGCCGGAGCGAGCCGATGCGCAGCCCCGTGGCGGCAATGCCGACCGTCAGCATCCCCAGAAAGACGCCACCATTCTGCGCGCCGCTCAGTTGGGTGGACTGCCCCGGAGTGAAACCGAAAACGAGGCCGGCATAGGGTTCGAGGATCAGTTCCTGCATGAAATAGGCGGTCATCGACAGAAAGACGAAGATGGTGAAATTCCGCGCCTCGGGTTCCGCCCAGATTTCCGCCAGCCCCTCACGAAAGCGCATCGGTCTGTCGGCGGTCGCGGGCTGTGCGCCCACCTGACACTCGATACCCCAGATTGCCAGCGTGGTCAGGACCACCGCGCCAAAGGTGACAATGCCCACGATCCGCAACAAGAGCGCAGGGGTATAGGGATCCAGAAACGCGCCCACTGTGGTTGCGGTCACGGCAATGCCCGCGATCATCATCAGCCAGGTGATCGTCGCAGCGGCGGCGCGGTGGCGCGGTGCGGTGGCCGTGGCCAGCAGCGCCAGAAGAGAGGTGCCGGAGGCCCCCACGCCCAGCCCGATCAACGCATAGGCGGCGATCGACAGCGCCAGACCGGCGGCAAGGCGATCCTCCATCACCACGACGCCCAGAGCCGCCAGATATCCGCCCGCCGCCAGCACCGCCATGCCGCCGATGATCCAGCGTGTGCGATGCCCGCTTGTGTCCGACAAAAAGCCCCAGTTGGGCCGGGTGAGCTGAACCCCGTAATGCAGCGCCACCAGCAGGCCCGGCAGCACGGCGGGCAATGCCAGTTCGACCACCATCAGCCGGTTGAGCGTCGACGTGGTCAGCACCACGATGGCGCCCAGGCACATCTGCACCAGACCCATGCGAACGATCTGCATCCAGTTGAGGTTCATCCGCTGCCTCCGGTCATGCGCAATGCAAAGGCGGCAACCATCATGCCGCTCACGTAGAACAGAACGCCCGTGCCGTTATACCAGGGCGCGCGGCCTTTGGGATCCGAAAGAAGGATCCGCATGGCCCAGAATTGCCCGATCAGCAGCGCGCCAATCGCCAGCGCGTGCCACGGGCGGTCCCACCCCAGCAAGAGGGCGATCACCGCCAGTTGCGGCAGGGTCATCACCCAGCAGGCGACACGCGCCGCGCGTTCCGGCCCGAGTGTGACCGGCAGGGAATTGACACCGGTCTGCCGGTCTCCCTCCAACGCCTTGAAATCGTTAAGTGTCATGATGCCATGTGCGCCCAGCGCATAGAGCGACGCCACGATGATCACCGGCCAGGACGGCGCCCCCGCCGCCAGCACCGCAGCCCCGGTGAACCACGGCAGACCCTCATAACACAATCCCACCAGGCCCGGCCCCCAGATGCCGGAGCGTTTCAGCCGCACCGGCTCTGCCGAATAGGCCCAGGCGGCCAGCACGCCGAACACCGTCGCCCCGAAACCCCATGGCCCCAGCAATGCGCCGATCCCAAGCGCCAGTGCCGACATGACGAGAGCCACCCACAACCCCCACCGCCCCGGCACGCGGCCCGATGGGATCGGGCGGTGTGGTTCGTTGATGGCATCCACATGACGGTCGCACCAGTCATTCGCGGCCTGACTCATGCCGCAGACGACCGGACCAGCCAGCACCATCCCGAGGACCACCATGCCCCAGTTGCTCCAGGGGGAAACGCCCGAGGACACCACACCGCAGAGATAGGCCCAGATGGGCGGGAACCATGTGATCGGCTTGACCAGGATCAGCAGGGCCCGAGGCTCTGGCAGGCGGTGCGGGAAATGTAATGATTTAGAGACATCCATAATGTCAATTAAACTATACAATTCCATTTCAGGGAAGCGGATTCTCCGGCTTCGCCCTGCGGATTGGCACTCAGTCTTCGTCCTGAGCGTTCAAAAGCCCGTATTTGCGCAGTTTCACATAGAGACTCTGACGCGACAGGCCCAGCATCTCGGCGGCGGCGACGCGATTGTTGTTGGTCAGCCGCACGGCGGTCTCGATGCACATCTTCTCGACCACATCCGATGTGGCCGAAACCAGTTCCTTGAGCGAGGCGGTGCCGACCAGATCCATGACATTGCGCATCGCCTCGTCACTGACCGCAGCCCCGCTGTCCTGAACGAGCGGCGCATCGCGCGGCGTCACGTCGCGGATGATCAACCCCACACCAAGATCCGCGTTGCGCCCGCGCAGGCTGGTCGCCGAGATATCGACCGAGGCGCGCGTGCCCACCACGCTCTGAAACTGCGCCGAATAGCTGCGCATCCGGCCCTTCTTGCGGGTATTGTCGAGTATGAGCTTGAGATCAACGCTGCCGCGCGAGAGGAAATCCGCCATAGAGCGGCCCTGCACATCGCGCAGTTGCGCGGCGTCCGAGAGGATCAGAAATCCCTCGTTGGCATCGCGGATCACACCGTTGCCATCGGTCAGGACGATCGCATCGCTCGACGCCTCGAACAGCGCCGAGAGCGATTGCGCCGATTCGGGCCGCGCGGCATCTTCGTCCTCGATCAGCGCCAGACGGCACAGCATCAGCACCTCGCCGGAAGCACGAAAGAAATTCGGGCTCAGGCTGACCACGCGCCCGTTGCGCCGGGCCACGGCCTCGAACCCGGTCACATCGTCCGACGATGCCGCCGCTTTGAGCTGTTCGATAAAGTTACCCCTGCGCTGACCCTCGAAGACCTGGGCAAAGCTGCTGCCGGTCAGCACGTCGCGCTTTGACCCCAGCAGCAGGGCAGCGGCGGAATTGATGTCACGGATCCGGCCCGCTTCCGGCTCGACCAGCACCAGCGGGGTCTCGGAGGCCTCGAGCACCACGCGATAACAGGTCTCGATCCCGCGATATTTCTCGACCTCGCGCTCGCGCGCCACCTGTTCGCGCACCAGCCGCTGCTGTATCTCAGCCAACGGCTGCATGTCGCGCCCCAGAAGCAAGAGACCGTCGCTGCCGGCCTCGCGGTGCAACGTGTAGCGCACGGGGAATTCCCAGTTTGCATTGTCGCTGTGGTTCAGCTCGATCGGACCCGGCACGCTGTCGGGGTCGGCGCGCATCAGCGCGATGCGCTGGGCGAACTTCTCACGACTCTCGACGTTCAGGAAGCTTTCGAACTCGCGCCCGATCCAGTGATCCAGACGGCCCAGAGAGGGCGAATCCGGGCTGACCGATATCGCAGTAACCACGAGGGAATTGTCAATGAAAACGGCAATATCAAATGCCTGCTCTATCAGGCGATCAACGCTTGAAGGTTCGGGCATGTTGCCCGGCAGGGGTATTCTGGACGTTCTGGTCTCTTTCGTCACGCATTTACCCCAACTGCAAGGCTACTCAGGATAGCGTCTACGGTCCCGAATCTATTGACAGCGGCTCTGCGACGGATGCCAAACCGCATCTTTCAATCGCCTCACGTGCTGTCCTGACCGCGAAATCGGCACCGATCCGCTTTTCCACATCCCTTGACTTAGTAACGATATGCCCGCCTACAACTATTGGCGGGCGATTTTGCCCCTTGGCGCGCAGACAATCTATCAGTTCGGTCAGGGGTTCAAGCATTTTGATGCTTCCGCTGGTGATGCCCACCATGGCAAACCGCCCCGATCCCACAAGATGCTGCAGTTCCTCGGTCTCAAGACCGATCGCCATATGCACCCAGAGTCCGTGCCGGCGAAACTGATCGGCGACCACGAACGCCCCGATGGAATGATCCTCGAACATGGGCACGACCATCAGGACCGACTGTCCCAGCGGAATGCTGCGCTCCAGCCAGTTGCGATTTGCCGTGGCGTTGCGGTTACGGAACAATGCCTGCAGACGGGAAGCACCGATCGTCACATCCACGAAACTCGCCTTGTCCTGCACCCACATCTCGCCTAGGAAACGCGCGGCCTCGGGCACATATCGGTCGTAGATATCCTCGGACGGGATACCGTTGGCTATCATGGCCGCAATCAGGTTCTTGTAGGCCGTATCGGATTCGTCCGTCAGCACGGCACAGAGGCGCGCCACCCATTCATCATGCGTGCGGGGATTTTCCCCACCGTGTTTTTCAAGGGCGACCTTGCGCAGCGCGGATTCCACGAGAAACCGAATTCCCTCTTTCTGAGGCGGAGCCTTGTCAGAGCCGATACGTTTGACGCCACCCATGCGATGCCCTCCCAGACACTTCTGCGGCTCTGCGGTCCTCATCACATCTCGCGAGCGCGATGTGCGCGCAGAAAACAGATACAAGCGTTTCTCTGCTTTGTTGGAAATTAGTCTGTTCCCGGGAAAATCAAATGTCAAATTATCCTGACACACCAGGTCAGAAACACCTCATGCCGCTGAAAATCATTCGGAAAATATCGGACGAAAGCCGCTCACCTGCTCGGAAATCGCCCATTTGGGCCCGCCAGCGCGCGAATCTCCGGCCTGTCCAGATGTCGAGACATGACTTGTGTCGCATTGTGTAAATTATAATTGACACTTTTGCCCCACAAGCCGTAGCATCAAGGTGCCAGATGTCTGAAAGGTGAGGAACAGAGATGGCCCGGCAAGCCCAGGTTCAACGCGGCAAAAGGGCGCTTTACACGGTCGAACAGCGCATCCGGCGTGATACCTCGGCCTGGACGCTGGTGCAGGGCGTTCTCGCACCGCTGCAATTTCTGGTCTTCCTGATCTCGCTCGCGCTGGTGCTGCGCTATCTCATGACCGGCGAGGGCTATGTCATCGCAACCTGGTCTATCGTGCTCAAGACCGGGATTCTCTATCTCATCATGGTCACCGGGGCGATCTGGGAAAAGGTCGTGTTCGGGCAATACCTTTTCGCGCCCGCCTTCTTCTGGGAAGACGTTTTCAGCTTTGGTGTCATTGCCTTGCACACGGCCTATCTGCTGGCGCTCTGGTCGGGGACGTTCGGCCCTGGGGGGCTGATGGGCCTCGCTCTGGCGGCCTATGCGGCCTATGCGATCAACGCGGCGCAATTCCTGTGGAAGCTGCGCGTGGCGCGCCTTCAGGCGGGAGAAGCGGCATGAGTTTCGATACACCCCCGGCCGCCGGCTGCCGCGATGCACCGATCCTCAAGCAGCGCGGCCAGCATGAAGTGTTCTGCGGCCTGACCGGAATCATCTGGCTGCACCGCAAGATGCAGGATGCGTTCTTTCTCGTCGTGGGCAGTCGAACCTGTGCCCATCTGCTGCAATCGGCGGCAGGCGTGATGATCTTTGCCGAGCCGCGATTCGGCACGGTGATTCTCGAAGAGACGGATCTTGCGGGCCTTGCCGACGCGCAGGACGAGCTTGAGCGCGAGGTCGCCCGCCTGCTGACGCGCCGCCCCGACATCCGGCAGCTATTCCTCGTCGGCTCTTGCCCGTCAGAGGTGATCAAGCTCGACCTTGCCCGCGCCGCCGAGCGCCTGACCCTGACACACAGCCCCCATGTGCGGGTGCTGAATTATTCGGGTTCCGGCATCGAAACGACCTTTACCCAGGGCGAGGATGCCTGTCTCGCGTCGATGGTGCCTACCCTTCCGGAAACGGATGCACGCCAGCTCATGCTGGTCGGCGCGCTGCCCGATGTGGTCGAGGATCAGGCGCTCGAACTGCTGGCGCAAATGGGGATCGAAGCGGTCTGCGTGCTGCCCACCAGACGCCGCGACGATCCGCTCAGCGTGGGGCCAAACACCGTCTTCGCCCTGACCCAGCCTTTTCTTGGCGATACGCTGACCGCGCTTGAACGGCGTGGCGCGCGCCATCTCCCGGCCCCGTTTCCGTTCGGCGAGCAGGGCACCACCGCCTGGCTGCGCGCGGTTGCCGATGAATTCGGCGTTGACGACGCCACGTTCGAACGAGTCACCGCCGCCCCGCGCACCCGCGCCGCGCGCGCCGTGACACAGGCTGCCGAAACGCTGGCCGGAAAGTCAGTATTCTTTTTTCCCGACAGCCAGCTAGAGATTCCGCTGGCCCGGTTCCTGACGCGCGAATGCGGCATGACCGCGATCGAGGTCGGCGCGCCCTTCATCCACAAATCCATCGTCGGCCCCGATCTCGAACTGCTGGAGACCGGCCCGCAACTGGCCGAGGGGCAGGATGTCGATTGCCAGCTCGACCGCTGCCGCGCCGCGCGGCCCGACCTGACGGTTTGCGGCCTCGGCCTTGCCAACCCGCTCGAAGCCGAGGGGCTGGCAACCAAATGGGCGATCGAACTGGTGTTCACGCCGGTGCATTTCTACGAACAGGCGGGCGATCTGGCCGGGCTCTTCTCGCGCCCGCTGCGCCGCCGCGCGGCCCTGCGGCTGGAGGCGGCGGAATGAAGCTGACGCTCTGGACATATGAGGGACCGCCGCATGTCGGGGCAATGCGGGTCGCCACCGCGATGAAGGGGCTGCATTACGTGCTGCACGCGCCGCAGGGCGACACCTATGCCGACCTTCTCTTTACCATGATCGAGCGACGCAATCATCGCCCGCCGGTCACCTACACCACCTTTCAGGCCCGCGATCTGGGGGCCGATACGGCCAACCTGTTCAAGACCGCCTGCCAGAACGCCTATGACCGTTTCCGTCCCGAGGCGATGATCGTCGGCGCCTCCTGTACCGCCGAACTCATCCAGGACGATCCCGGCGGCATGGCCGAAACCATGGGCCTGCCGGTGCCGGTCATCGCGCTGGAACTGCCCAGCTATCAGCGCAAGGAAAACTTCGGCGCGGACGAGACGCTTTTCCGGATCATCCGCGCGCTCGCGCGACCGGCTGACAGAACCGCGCAGATCACCTGCAACCTGATCGGCGCCACCGGCCTTGGCTTTCGCCACCGCGACGACATGACCGAATTGACCGGGCTCCTGTCGGACATGGGCATCTCGGTCAATGTCACTGCGCCCTATGGGGCCACGCCGTCGGACATCAAACGCCTCGGGGCGGCGCACTTCAACGTGCTGATGTATCCCGAAACCGGCGAGGCCGCCTGCCGCTGGATGGAGCGCGAGCTGGGCCTGCCCTTTACCCGCACCGTGCCGATCGGCGTCGGTGCAACCCGTGACTTCCTGACCGAGATCAGCGTCCTGACCGGCCTGCCGGTCAGGCTGGACGAAAGCCGCCTGCGCCTGCCGTGGTATTCGGCGAGCGTGGACAGCACCTATCTGACCGGCAAGCGCGTGTTCCTGTTCGGTGACGGCACCCATGTCGCCGCCGCCGCCCGCATTGCCCGCGACGAGATGGGGTTCGAGGTGGTGGGCCTGGGCTGCTACAACCGCGAAATGGCGCGGCCCATCCGGGCGCTAGCCATGGAGTATGGTGTCGAGCCACTCATTACCGACGATTATCTCGAGGTCGAGGCAACCATCGAGGCGCTCGCCCCCGAAATGATCCTTGGCACCCAGATGGAGCGGATGATCGGCAAGCGCCTCGGCATCCCCTGCGCCGTCATTTCCGCGCCCGTACATGTCCAGGATTTCCCGGCCCGCTACAGCCCGCAGATGGGGATCGAGGGCGCCAATGTCATCTTCGACACCTGGGTTCATCCGCTGGTGATGGGGCTCGAGGAGCATCTGCTGCACATGTTCCGCGACGATTTCGAATTCCACGACGCGGCCGGGGCCAGCCACCATGGCGGCGCGCATGTGGCCAATGAGGCAGGGGGGCCAGCCCCCCAGCCTGCGGCTTCCCCCCGGGGTATTTCCGCCAAAGAGAATGCACAGGCAGGGGCAGAGGTGATCTGGCTGGCGGATGCCGAGCGCGAGCTGCGCAAGATTCCGTTCTTCGTACGCGGCAAGGCACGGCGCAACACCGAGATCTTCGCGACGCGGAAGGGCCTCAGAGAAATCGGCATCGACACGCTCTACGAGGCAAAGGCGCATTATGCGAGATGATGTGATCCCCATGGCCGAGGCCACCTACCGCGTCGTGATCCTGACGCTGGATGCGCATGCCGCCGGGGCCTGTGCGCGGGTCGCTGAACGGATGAGAGGCGATTTTCCCGGCCTCACACTCGGGGTGCATGCGGCGGCCGAATGGGGCGGGAATGCCGATGCCCTCGCGGCGGCGCGCGCCGATATCGCGCGGGGCGACCTGATCCTGGTCAGCCTGCTGTTTCTGGAGGATCACATCAGGGCGATCCTGCCCGATCTTCAGACGCGGCGCGATGCCTGCGATGCGATGATCGGCATCATCGCGGATGCGCAGATCGTCCGGCTGACGCGCATGGGCACGCTGGACATGACTGCCCCCGAAAGCGGCATGCGCAAGCTGATGAAGCGGCTGCGCGGTTCCGACAAGCCCTCGGCCGAATCGGGCGAGAAGAAAATGCGCATGCTGCGTCGGCTGCCGCGCATCCTGAAATTCATTCCCGGCAAGGCGCAGGATCTGCGGGCGTGGTTTCTGATCATGCAATACTGGCTGGGCACCTCGGATGACAATATCGAGGCGATGCTGCGGTTTCTCATGTCGCGCTACGGGCGGCGGGTGGAATGGCGCAACCTGCGCGCACCCGCCCCGCAGGAATATCCCGAGGTGGGTCTCTACCATCCCGATATGGCCGGGCGGATCACCACCGATCCCACAAGCCTGCCCGCACCTGCGGGGGCGACGGGTACGGTCGGGATCCTGTTGATGCGCAGCTATGTCCTGTCGGGCGATCACGCGCATTATGACGCGGTGATCCGCGCCTTCGAGGCGCGCGGATTGCGGGTGATCCCGGCCTTTGCCTCGGGTCTCGACGGGCGGCCCGCGGTCGAGCGGTATTTCATGGGCCAGGTCGATGCGCTGGTGTCGCTTACCGGGTTCAGCCTGGTGGGTGGTCCGGCCTATAATGACAGCGATGCGGCGGTGGGTCTGCTCAGCCGTCTGGATGTGCCCTATGTGGCGGCGCATCCGCTGGAGTTTCAGACGCTGGCGCAATGGGCCGGGTCGGCGCAGGGCCTCGGGCCGATCGAGACGACGATGCTGGTGGCCTTGCCGGAACTCGACGGCGCGACCAACCCCACGGTATTCGCCGGGCGGCATGGCGACGTGGCCTGCGAGGGCTGTGCCCAACGCTGCACCGGCGGCGCGGAAGGGGTCAAGGCGATGGCCCCCTGCCCCGAGCGGATCGAGATGCTGGCCGCGCGCGTGGCGCGGCGTGCGCATCTGCGGCGGCAGGAGGTGGCCCAGCGCCGCGTCGGCATCGTGCTTTTCGGGTTTCCGCCCAATGCGGGTGCGGCGGGCACGGCGGCCTATCTCGATGTGTTCCGGTCGCTGCACAACACGCTTCAGGCAATGGCGGCGCGCGGTTACGATCTGACGCCGCCCGCGACGGTCGAGGATCTGCGCGCCAGCGTGCTTGAGGGCAATGCCCGGCAATACGGGCAGGAGGCCAATATCGCCGCCCATGTCAGCGCCGATCAGATCGTCGGCGACACGCCGTGGCTGAGGGAAATCGAAGCGCAGTGGGGGGCGGCCCCCGGCAGGGTTCAATCGGATGGGCGCGGCGTGTTCATACTTGGCGCGCAGTTCGGCAAGGTCTTTGTCGGGCTGCAACCGGCCTTTGGTTACGAGGGCGATCCGATGCGGCTGCTGTTCGAGCGCGGCTTTGCGCCCACGCATGCATTCGCGCAGTTCTATCTGTGGCTGAGGAACACGTTTCGCGCCGATGTGCTGTTGCATTTCGGCATGCATGGCGCGCTGGAATTCATGCCCGGCAAACAGGCGGGACCGGGGGCAGGCTGCTGGCCGGACCGGTTGATCGGCGACATGCCCAATGTCTATCTCTACGCCGCCAACAACCCGTCAGAGGCGAGCCTTGCCAAGCGGCGATCGGGCGCCGTGACGGTTACGCATCTCACGCCGCCGCTGGCTGTATCAGGGCTCTACAAGGGATTGGCGGAGCTCAAGGACAGCCTCACCCGCTGGCGCGAAATGGCCGCCGATGCGCCCGAGCGCGCCGATGTCGAAGCGCTGATCGCAGAGCAGGCCACTGCGGTCGACATGGACGGATCGGATGCGGGCGCGCTCTGGCTCAGGCTGCTGGAGACCGAACAGGCGCTCATTCCCGAGGGGCTGCATGTGTTGGGCCGCCCGATGAGCGACGCGGCGCGCGCCGATTATCTGGCGATCATGGACGGGGCCGATGCGGCCACCCGCGCACGGGTCGATACGCTCTTGCAGGTCGATCACGAGACGCCCGCGCTGCTGGCGGCGCTCGATGGCCGCTATACCGCACCGGTGCCGGGGGGCGATCTGATCCGCGCGCCCGATATCCTGCCGACCGGGCGCAATATCCATGCATTCGACCCGTTCCGCATGCCCACGGAATTTGCCTGCCGCGACGGCGCGCGCCAGGCGCAGAGGTTGCTCGATGTTCACAAGAGCCTGCCGCGGTCGGTGGCGCTGGTGCTCTGGGGGTCGGACAACATCAAGTCCGACGGCGCGCCGATGGCGCAGGCGCTGGCGCTGATCGGAGCAAAGCCGCGGTTTGACGCCTTTGGGCGGCTCTGCGGCGCCGATCTCATTCCGCTCGAAGATCTGGGGCGTCCGCGAATCGACGTGATGATGACGCTCTCGGGAATTTTCCGCGACCTGCTGCCCCTGCAGACCCGGATGCTGGCCGAGGCAGCACTCAATGCCGCCGGGGCGGACGAGCCGGAAGAGATGAATTTCATCCGCGCCCACGCGCGCGCGCAGATGGCCAGCACGGGCTGCGATATGGAAACGGCGGCACTGCGGGTGTTTTCCAATGCCGAGGGGGCCTATGGCTCGAACGTCAATCAACTGGTGGACGCCTCCGCCTTTGAGGACGAGGACGAATTGGCCGACACCTATCAGGCGCGCAAGGGCTTTGCCTATGGCGTGAACGGCAGGGCACAGGCGCAGGGCACATTGCTGCAGGCGGCGCTGGAGCGGGTCGAGGTGGCCTATCAGAACCTTGAATCGGTCGAACTGGGCGTGACCACGGTGGACCATTATTTCGACACGCTGGGCGGGATTTCCCGCGCCGTGCGCCGGGCGCGCGGCGGGCAGGAGGCGGCGATCTACATCTCCGACACCACGCGCGGCACGGGCACCGTGCGCACGCTGGCCGATCAGGTGGCGCTGGAAACCCGCGCCCGCTCGCTCAACCCGAAATTCCATGAGGGGCTGTTGCGCCACGGGGCCGAAGGGGTGCGCCAGATCGAGGCCCATGTGACCAACACGATGGGCTGGTCGGCGACCACCGGACAGGTGGAGCCGTGGATCTATCAGCGGATTTCCGAAACCTTCGTTCTGGACGAGGTGATGCGCAAGCGGCTGAGCGATCTCAACCCGGTGGCCTCGTCACGGATGGCGAACCGCCTGCTTGAGGCGCATGACCGCGCCTATTGGCAAACCGATGCCGCAACCCTCGCGGCGCTGCAATCGGCGGCGGCGTCGATGGAGGACCGGATGGAAGGGGTGGCGGCTGAATGACGATGCGACGCGCCCTTGAACGATGCCGGAGTGGGGGCCAGCCCCCACACCCCCGAGGTATTTTCGGCCAGATGAAGCAAAGGGGTAAAAACGCCCCCGATTGGAGGACCAGATGAGCCCGCGCGATGAAATTCCCCTGCTCCGGGGACAGGACGGCGAGGGATCGGTGCAGGTGCATCAGGACGCCGATATGAAGATCGAAGGGGCCAAGGTCTTTTCCGTCTATGGCAAGGGCGGAATCGGCAAATCGACCACCTCGTCGAACCTGTCCGCCGCTTTCGCGGCGATGGGCAAGCGGGTGTTGCAGATCGGTTGCGACCCCAAGCATGACAGCACCTTTACCCTGACGGGCCAGTTGCAGCCCACGGTGATCGACATTCTCAAGTCGGTGGATTTCCATGCTGAGGAGCTGCGCCCCGAGGATTTCGTGACCCGCGGCTGGGGCGGGGTGCAATGCGTCGAGGCCGGCGGGCCGCCTGCGGGCACCGGCTGTGGCGGCTACGTGGTCGGGCAGACGGTGAAGCTGCTCAAGCAGCATCACATGCTGGAAGATGCCGATGTGGTGATCTTTGACGTGCTGGGCGACGTGGTCTGCGGTGGGTTTGCGGCACCCCTGCAACATGCCGACCGGGCGCTGATCGTCACCGCCAACGATTTCGACAGCATCTATGCGATGAACCGGATCATCGCCGCGGTGCAGGCCAAATCGGCCAATTACAAGGTGCGTCTGGCGGGCTGTGTCGCGAACCGCTCGCGCGACACCGACGAGGTGGACCGCTATTGCGATGTGGTGGGGTTCAGGCGCATCGCGCATATGCCCGATATCGACTGTATCCGCCGCTCGCGCCTGAAGAAGAAGACGCTGTTCGAGATGGAGACCGATGAAGAGGTGCAGATGGTGCGCGATATCTATACGGGCCTCGCGCAACATCTGTGGAACGGCACCGATCCGCTGGCGCCCGCGCCGATGGAAGACCGCGATATCTTTGAGCTGCTGGGATTCGACTGATGTCCTATGACCAGACCCTTGCGCGTGTCGAGACCTATTTCGACCGGACCGCCAGCCACACATGGGAACGACTGACCTCGGACGCGCCGGTGTCACGGATCCGCCAGACCGTGCGGCAGGGGCGCGAGGCGATGCGCGCGCAGATGCTGGCCCGGCTGCCGCAGGATCTGACGGGGCTGCGCATTCTGGATGCCGGGTGCGGCGCAGGGCAGATGACGGCGGAACTGGCGGCGCGCGGCGCCGATGTGCTGGCCTGCGACATCTCGCCCGCGCTCATCCGGGTCGCACAGAGGCGTCTGCCCGCGGGGCTGGCCGGGCGTGTGGCATTCCATGCCGGTGACATGCTGGATCCGGCGCTCGGGCGGTTCGATCACGTCATGGCGATGGACAGCCTGATCTATTACCGCGAACCCGATCTGGTGCGGGCGCTGAGCACCCTGGCGACGCGGACCAGGGGCCAGGTGGTCTTTACCGTCGCGCCGCGCACGCCACTGCTGATGGCGATGTGGCGGATCGGGAAACTGTTTCCGCGCGCCGACCGCTCGCCCACGATGGTGCCGCATTCCGCGCCCCGGTTGGCGCAGGCGCTGCATGCTGCTGAAAGCGGTTGCAGGCTGCGGGCGCTCGGGTGGATCACATCCGGTTTCTACATCTCTCAGGCGATGGAGGTCAGCGCATGACACCGCCACGCCGCCCCTCGCCGCTGATGGCCCTGACCACGCGCTGGCTGCCCTTTGCCGATGCGGCAAGCGAGGGACTGCCGCTGGGGCAACTGCTGCGGCTCTCGCTGTTTCAGGTCTCGGTCGGGATGGCGACCGTGATGCTACTGGGCACGCTCAACCGGGTGATGATCGTGGAACTGTCGGTGCCGGCGCTGATCGTTGCAACGATGATCGCCCTGCCGGTTCTGATCGCCCCCTTCCGCGCGCTGCTGGGATTCCGGTCCGACACCTACCGCTCGGCGCTGGGCTGGAAGCGGGTGCCCTATCTGTGGTTCGGCTCGCTCTGGCAGATGGGCGGGCTGGCGGTGATGCCGTTCGCCCTTCTGGTGCTGTCGGGTCAGCAACAGGTCGGACCCGCATGGGCGGGCGAGGCGCTGGCGGCGCTGGCGTTCCTGATGACCGGGCTTGGGCTGCACATGACGCAGACCGCCGGTCTGGCGCTGGCCAGCGACCGGGCGACGGATGAGACCCGGCCGCGCGTCGTCGCCCTGCTCTATGTCATGTTCCTGCTGGGCATGGCGATTTCGGCCATTGTCGTGGGATGGTTGTTGCGGGACTTTGCACCGCTCAAACTGGTGCGGGTGGTGCAGGGGGTGGCGCTGGCCGGTATCCTGCTCAACCTCGTGGCGCTGTGGAAACAGGAAAAGATCACCCCGATGTCCGCCGCCGAACGCGCCGCCCCACGCCCGCAATTCCGCGAGGCCTGGGCCGATCTGATGGAGGGCGGCAGGGCCGGACGGCTTCTGGCGGTGGTGTTCCTGGGCACCATGGCCTTCAACATGCAGGATGTGCTGCTTGAACCTTATGGCGGCGAGGTGCTGGGGCTGTCGGTCTCGGCCACCACGCTGCTGACGGCGATCTGGGCGATGGGCGCGCTGGCTGGATTCGTGCTTGCGGGGCGGGTGCTGTTGCGGGGAGCCAACCCCTACCGGATCGCGGGAACCGGGCTGTTGACCGGCATCGCCGCCTTTTCCACCGTCATCTTTGCCGCGCCGATGCAATCCATCGCCCTGTTCTATGCCGGGGCCGGGCTGATCGGCCTGGGCGCCGGGCTGTTTGCCGTGGCAACCCTTACCGCCGCGATGGCGATGGCCGCCGATGGTCGTGCCGGGCATGGCCTGGCGCTTGGTGCATGGGGCGCGGCGCAGGCCACGGCGGCGGGGTTGTCGATCGCCCTTGGCGGGGGGATGCGCGACGGGATCAATCACCTCGCACTGTCAGGCCAGCTGGGCACAGCGCTCGACACCAATGCAACCGGCTATTCGGCGGTCTATCACACCGAGATCGCTCTGCTTTTCCTCACCCTCATCGTGCTCGGGCCGCTGGTGCGGCTGGCCCCGCACGGCAGCAAATCCCGATCCGGGGGCGGCCGTATCGGGCTGGCCGATTTCCCCACATGACACGTGCTTGCTCGAAAGGAGTATGACATGACCGCAACATTCTTTGGAGAATTCGACCTTGCCAGCCTGTCGCTCTGGCTGTTCTGGGGCTTTTTCGCGCTGCTGATCTTCTACATCCAGCGCGAGAACATGCGCGAGGGCTATCCGCTCGAGGATGACGACGGCAAGCCATCCGCCAATCAGGGCCTGTTTCCGCTGCCCGATGACAAGACCTTCAGACTGCCGCATGGCCGGGGAGAGCTGACCGTGCCGTCGGGACAGAACCCCGACCGCACCGATCTGGCGTTGGAAAAGACCGCCGCTGGCAACGGATTTCCGTTCCAGCCGACGGGGGATCCGATGGTCGATGGTGTTGGCCCCGCCTCGTGGGCGCCGCGCCGCGATGTGCCCGAACTGGATGGTCACGGCCACCCAAAGATCGTGCCGATGGCTGCGACCGAGCATTTCGTCGTGGCCGCAGGCCGTGATCCGCGCGGGTTACCGGTGCAGGCGGGCGATGGCGAAGTGGTGGGCACGATCAGCGATATGTGGATCGACGAGCCAGAGCAACTGGTGCGCTATCTCGAGATCGAGCTTGCAACGCCCTGGGGCGAGGGCAAGCGGCTTGTGCCAATCACCTTTGCCCGGATCAAATCGGAACGCGTCAGGATCCGCTCGATCTTTGGCAAGCATTTCGCCGGTGTGCCGCAACATGCCTCGCCGCGTCAGGTGACGCTGCTCGAAGAGGACAAGATCGCCGGCTATTACGCCGGCGGCACGCTTTACGCCAGCGACGCGCGGCTTGAACCGCAACTGGGATGAGGGATGGAGCCATGAGCCATGATGATTTCGCCTTTGAACCCGTGAAGGGCCTGCCAGAGGCTCCGCCAAAGGGCGAGCACATCCTCTGGCAGGGACGCCCCGACTGGTGGCGGCTGAGTGTCGAGGCGCTGAGCCTGCCATGGGTTGCGGGCTATTTCGGGGTGCTGGCGGCGTGGCGGTTCGGGACGCTGATGGATCAGATGACGCTGATCGGGGCATTTGCCGCCGCCTCGCCGCTGCTCATCATGGGCGCGGTGGTCTGCGGGATGCTGATGATCGTGGGATTTGTCCAGGCACGCGCCACCGTCTACACCATCACCAACCGGCGCGTGGCCATGCGCATCGGGGCTGCGCTGACGGTGACGCTGAACTTGCCCTACAGCCAGTTGGCGCGCGCCGATCTGAAGCCCGGCAAGCGCGGCACCGGCACCATCGCGCTCGATCTTCTTGGCGAGACCCGGCTGGGCTATCTGGTCTGCTGGCCGCATGTGCGCCCCTGGGTGATGCGCCGCACGCAGCCGGCGCTGCGCTGCATTCCCGACGCGGCGCGCGTGGCGCAGATACTGGCCGAGGCGGCGGAAACCCGTGTCGCCACGCCCCGGATCACCCGCATGACCACGCCGCGCGCCATGGCCGCCGAGTAACCGGAGGACGAAAGATGACCGACATCGCGCAGCATGGCCGAAAACGCCCCTACGACGCGGAGCTGATCCCGCGCATGATGACCCGCGCGATGCTGGCGCTGGTTCTGGCGGTGCTGGCGCTGGTCAGCTATGCGCGTCTGACCGATCTGCCGGTCATCTCGACGCCACCACAGAGCGCGGTCGTGCTGGAGCGCCACGTCTATCTCAGCGGTGAACCGAGCGGGGCGGCGACCGTTCTGGATGCCAATGGCGCGCTGATTGCCCGCCTTGCGCCCGAACAGGGCGGTTTCATCGCCGGCGTGGCCCGCGTTCTGGACCGCGAGCGCGCCAAGCATGGCGTGCCCCTCACCGGCCCCGTCACCATCATCGCGCGCGAGGATGGCCGCCTGTCGATCCATGACCCCTCGACGGGCTGGGGCGCGGACCTGATGGGCTTTGGCCAGGACAACGCCCGCGCCTTCACCCGGCTTCTGGCCCAGTAGGAAAGGAACACCATCATGGGACTTCTGACACGCGAGGTTGAACGCGCCCCCTGCACGGTCGAGATCAGCCACTGTTTCGAGAGCCTGCACGCGCATGTGCGGTTCAACAACGGCACCACCGTCTATCCCGGCGACAGCGTCAAGGTCCACGGGCCAGAGATCATGGCCCCCTACGGCGAGGTGGTGCGCGAGGACCGCGAGGCGACGATCATTCGCGCCAGCGCGCTGGAACGCCTCTGGACCCGGTGGACCGGGGATTTCGAGGTGATGGAGCTTTGCGAATTCTCATTCTCCGAGGAGGTCACGCTATGAACAAGCCCATAAAACATTCCGCCGACGCCACGACCGTCGAAGAAGGTCTCGCCATTCAGGAGGCGAATGCCAGGTTCGACAGCAAGGCCGCCACCGAACTGGCGATGCAGAACACCCTGCTCACGCCACGCTTTTACACCACCGATTTCGACGAGTTGGACGCGATCGACGTATCATCCGTGCGCGAGGATTGGGACAGGCTCATCGACCAGATGGAGGCCGACCCCAACAAGGGCCATTTCAAGAAGAACGAGGACTGGGATCACGTTGACTGGGAGGGGATGGAGCCGAAGCTGAAAAAAGAGTTCATCGACTTTCTGGTCTCAAGCTGCACCGCCGAATTCTCAGGCTGCGTGCTCTACAAGGAAATGAAGCGGCGCGGCAACAACAAGGACATCACCCAGCTATTCCAGCTGATGGCGCGCGACGAGGCACGGCATGCCGGGTTCATCAACGATGCGCTGCGCGAGGCGGGGGTGGCCGTCAATCTGGGCTTTCTGACCCAGCAGAAGAAATACACCTATTTCCGGCCCAAGTTCATCTATTACGCCACCTATCTCAGCGAAAAGATCGGTTATGCCCGCTACATCACCATCTTTCGCCACCTCGAGAAACACCCCGAACACCGGTTCCATCCGATCTTCAAGTGGTTCCAGGAATGGTGCAACGACGAGTTCAGCCATGGCGAGGCCTTTGCCCTCTTGATGAAGACCGACCCGAAACTGACGAGCGGCGGGAATGTCCTGTGGATCAAGTTCTTTCTCACCGCCGTATACGCCACGATGTATGTGCGCGACCATCAGCGCCCGGCCTTTCACAACGCGCTTGGCGTCGATCCCGACTGGTATGCGCATGAGGTGTTCACCAAGACCTCTGACATCAGCAGGCAGATCTTTCCGATCACGCTGGATATCGAACATCCGCGCTGGTCTGCGGGGTTGAGGCGGTTGCAGAAGGCCAATGCCGACCTGGCGGCGGCGCGGGCGCAGACCGGGATTGCGGCGCGGGTGCGGTCGATGGCTGCGCAGATGCGCGCGGCGGCGGCCTTTGTCGGGCTCTACACGATCCCGGCAAGAAAACACGCCGTGCCCGCCTCTACCCGGATGGAGCCGGTCTATTGAGCCGGATCGGTGCCTGCGGCGTTGATCCGGGTGGGGGCCAGCCCCCCACACCCCCCGAGGTATTTTCGGCCAGATGAAGGAGAAGCCGTGACAAATCCCTGGATCGCAGCCCTGACGGCGCTTTTCCTCTGGTGGTTCGCCACCGGGGCGATCCTGGTGGCGGTGCGGCTGGCGGAACGGCGCGGCGCGGCGGCGCGGCGCAACTGTGTCCTGCTGGCGCTGCCGGTGCTGTTTCTTGGCCTCTGGGGCTACGGGGCAACCCTGTCGCAGACCGGCACCGGCGCCGCCTATGGCGCGTTTCTGGCAGCGATCGCGATCTGGGGCTGGATCGAGCTGAGCTTTCTCGCCGGGGCGGTCACCGGACCCAACCGCCATCCCTGCCCTGCGCATGTCGCCGGGTGGGAGCGTTTCATCCGCGCCTGGGGCACGATCGCCTATCATGAAATGCTGCTCGCCGGGGTTCTGATCGCGCTCTGGATTCATGGCCATGAGGCGGTGAATGGTGTCGGATTATGGACTTTCACGGTGCTCTATTTCGCGCGCATCACCGCCAAGCTGAACCTCTATTTCGGCGTGCCAAAGATCAACACCGAATTCCTGCCGCACGCCCTGCGCCATCTCGCCAGCCACTTTCGCGTAGCGCCGTTCAGCTGGTTCTTTCCGGTTTCCGTCTCGGCGCTCAGTTTTGCCGTGGCATGCTGGCTGGAGCGGCTCTGGTCCGCCCCCACACCCGAAGCCGCGGCAGGCTTTGCCCTGCTGACGGCGATCACCGCATTGGCGCTGCTGGAACACTGGCTGATGGTGCTGCCGCTGCCCGATGCAAAACTCTGGCGCTGGATGCTGCCCGCGCCCAAACACCACAACACCACCACAAGACCGGAGGGACATCATGGATTTTGATGCCATGTTCGATGCGCAACTCGACGCGCTGAAAGAGGAAGGCAACTATCGCATCTTCGCCGAGCTGGAGCGCCAGTGCGGTCAGTTCCCGCGTGCGCGCAGTCACGATGACGACGCCCCCGACCAGGTGACGGTCTGGTGTTCCAACGATTATCTCGGCATGGGTCAGCACCCGGTCGTCCGGCAGGCGATGAAAGACGCGGTTGACGCCTGCGGCACCGGCGCGGGCGGCACCCGCAACATTTCCGGCACGGCGCATCACCACCTGGTGCTGGAGCGCGAGCTGGCCGACCTGCATGGCAAGCAGGCGGCGCTGCTCTTCACCTCGGGCTATGTATCGAACTGGGCCGCGCTCTCGACGCTGGGCAGCCGCCTGCCCGACGCGGTGATCCTGTCGGACGCGCTCAACCATGCCAGCATGATCGAGGGCATTCGCCATTCGCGCGCGCAAAAGGTGATCTGGCGGCACAACGATCCAGAGGATCTGGATCGCAAACTCTCTGCCCTGCCTGCCAACGCACCAAAGATCGTCGCGTTCGAATCGGTCTATTCGATGGATGGCGATATCAGCCCGATGGCCGAAATCGTCGAGGTGGCCGAAAAACATGGCGCGATGACCTATCTCGACGAGGTTCATGCCGTGGGACTCTATGGCCCGCGCGGCGGCGGCGTGTCCGAAGATCTGGGCCTGGCGGACCGGATCACCCTGATCGAGGGCACGCTGGGCAAGGCCTATGGCTGCATGGGGGGCTATGTCACGGGCTCTGCCAGCCTGTGCGATTTCATCCGCTCCTTTGCCAGCGGTTTCATCTTTACCACCGCGCTGCCGCCCGCCGTGGCCGCAGCCGCCACCGCCAGCATTCGCCACCTCAAGGTGAGCCAGAGCGAACGCCGCCAGCAGCGTGCGCAGGTGGCGCAATTGCGCGCCAAGCTGGATGCCCGGGGCATTCCGCATATGGACAATCCCAGCCATATCATCCCGGTGATGATAAAGGATCCAGTCAAATGCCGGATGCTCGCGGATATCCTGATGCACGACTGGGGCATCTATGTGCAGCCGATCAACTATCCCACTGTGCCCAAGGGCACCGAACGGCTGCGCTTTACCCCCGGCCCGCTACATTCGGACGCAGATATCGACCATCTGGTCGCCGCCCTGACGACCCTCTGGAAACAGTGCGCCCTCGCGCATGCGGTGGCCTGACATCCCCTGACAAGCGCGTGAACGGGCCAACGGGCGCATTGACTCTGACCCTGCGTCACCCACCTAGTAGAGGGACACGCACACGCGAGGGAATGTCATGGCGCACAATCCAAACGTGCTTTTCCCGATCCTTCTGTCGCTGTTTGTCCTGCCTGCGCATGCCGGTGACGCCGCGCGCGGCAAGACGCTGTTCAAGGATTGCCGCGCCTGCCATTCGGTGATCGACGAGACCGAAACGCCGGTCGTGCGCGGCGGGCGCACCGGACCGAACCTCTATGGCGTGATCGGGCGGCATGCGGGCAGCGTGCCGGGTTTTTTCTACTCGACCTCGATGGTTGCGGCGGGACGTGAGGGGCTGCGCTGGAACGAGGAGGATTTCGTGATCTACGTCAGGGACGCAACGGCGTTCCTGCGCGATTACCTTGACGATCCGACGGCGCGCGGCAAGATGGCCTACAAGTTGCCTGACAGCGACAAGGCCCGTGATGTCTGGGCCTATCTCGAGAGCATCGCCACCCGTCCGGCGCAATAGCCGTCAGCGCACCTGCCGCAGGGGCACCACCTCTGCGCGGCCTGCCAGTGCGTTACGAATGGTGGCCGCGATATCCTCGGCCCGCATCCCGGCATCGGCATACATCTCGGAGAGGCTTGCCTGATCTATGAACCTGTCCGGCAGGCAGATATTGCGCACGATGAGTCCCTTGTCGAAGGCGCCGCGCCGGGCCAGTTCGTGCATGACGAGGCTGCCAAAGCCCCCCATCGCGCCCTCTTCCACCGTGATCAGCGCGCGGTGATGCGCGACCAGTTGCATCAGCAGGTCGGTATCGAGCGGCTTGGCAAAGCGGGCATCGGCCACCGTGACCGCGATTCCCTCGGCCTCCAGCATCCTGGCCGCAGCCAGGCTCTCGCCCAGATGCGCGCCCAGAGACAGGATCGCCACGTCGCTGCCCTCGGCCATGATCCGGCCCTTGCCGATTTCCAGCCGCTTGCCCCGTTCGGGCAGCGCCACCCCGCGCCCCGCGCCGCGCGGATAGCGAAAGGCGATCGGACCCGCATCATGCGCGGCGGCGGTGGCCACCATATGCACCAGATCCGTCTCGTCGGCGGCGGCCATGACGGTGAAACCCGGCAGGCTGCCAAGATAGCCGATGTCAAACGCCCCGGCATGGGTCGCACCATCCGCGCCCACCAGTCCTGCCCGGTCTATCGCAAAACGCACCGGCAATCCCTGCAACGCCACGTCATGCACCACCTGGTCATAGGCACGTTGCAGGAAGGTCGAGTAGATCGCGCAAAAGGGGCGCAGACCGCTCGCCGCCATCCCGGCGGCAAAGGTCACGGCGTGCTGCTCTGCGATGCCCACGTCGAACACCCGCGCCGGAAAGCGCGCGGCCATCCTGTCCACGCCGGTGCCCGCAGGCATCGCTGCGGTTACCGCCACGATACGCTCGTCGCGCGCCGCCTCGTCCGTCAGAGCCCTGCCAAAGACCGAGGTGTAGGAGGGTGCGCCCCCCCCGGATTTGGACTGCGCCCCGGTGCCCACGTCGAATTTCGCCACGCCGTGATACTTGTCGGCACTGGTTTCGGCAGGGGCATAGCCCTTACCCTTGACCGTGCAGCAATGGATCAGGACCGGCCCGGTCGCCCGCGTGCGCGCCGCGCGCAGGACCGCGAGAAGCTGCCCCATGTCATGCCCGTCGATGGGGCCGACATACTGAAACCCCAGTTCCTCGAAGAGCGTGCCCCCCCCGGTGAGCCCCGTCACCAGTTGCCGCGCGCGCTTGGCGCTTTCGCGGATCGGCGCGGGCAGGGCGGACTCGAACCCCTCGGCCAGCGACGCCATCCGCGCCAGCGGCTCGCTGGCATACATCCGGCTGAGATAGGATGACATCGCGCCCACCGGAGGGGCGATGCTCATCTCGTTGTCATTGAGGATCACGAACAGCCGCCGCCCCTCCGCCCCGGCGTTGTTGAGCGCCTCATAGGCCATGCCGGCGCTGATCGCCCCGTCGCCAATGACGGCAATCGCATCGCCCGTGGGCCGCCCCATGTCGCGCCCCACGGCAAAGCCAAGCGCCGCGCTGATCGAGGTCGAGCTATGCGCAGCACCGAAGGGATCGTATTCGGATTCCGCGCGCTTGGTGAACCCGCTCAGCCCGTCCTTTTGCCTTAACGTGCGGATCCGGTCGCGCCGCCCGGTCAGGATCTTGTGCGGATAGCACTGGTGCCCCACGTCCCAGACGAGCTTGTCCATGGGGGTATTGAAGACCGCGTGAATGGCGACCGTGAGTTCGACCACCCCGAGCGAGGATCCGAGATGCCCGCCGGTCTCCGAGACGGCGGAAATCACTTCGGCGCGCAACTCTTTCGCCAGTGCGGCCAGTTGCCCGTCAGGCATCTGCCGCAGATCCGAAGGACCGGCGACGCGGTCCAGCAAGGGTGTCAGGGGTCTGTCATCGGTCATCGCGGCCTCCTCCTCGGGTGGCTCTGGCATCGCCCGTGCATCTGCGGGAACGCGCGCGGCGCGATGGTGAACGGGGGGCGGCGCGCTGTCGCCCCCCGCCTTGGTTCAGTTGCTGTAATCCGGCGAACCGCTGGTGGTTGCCAGTTCCGGCCAGTCGCCGATCACGTTGGTGCCCTGCAACGGCTGCTGATAGCCCTTGTGACAGGTCTTGCAGGCGGCCTTGGGCGCGTCGGCATGAACCGGCCCCAGACGATCCTCGGGCAAGAGCCCCTCGAGGGGCACCAGATAGGTGTTGTTGATCTCCTGCACCATCTGGATACCAAGCGTTTCCGTGCCCCATTGCGGCGTTACCTCCGTGCCGTCGTAGAAAGCGCGGGAGTTATGGCAGAACACGCAATTCACCCCGAGCGAATTCGAGATGTAGTTCATCAGTGAATAGGTCCGTTCGGCCTGCTGGATGCCGGGATAACCGTCCTGCCCCGGAATGCCCGCCACGCGGCTTTCCAGATCATGCACGCCGATCGGCTCACCATTCAGCAGATAGGTTTCCAGCGCGTCCGAGGGCAGTGAGGTATACTGCGACTGCACCGTCACCCGGTTCTGATTGGCGGACCAGCCCTCGGCGCTCTCGTTGACCGGGTTGATCTTGTACCAGATATCCGAGGGCACCGGCTCGCCCCGGTGACAGGTGTAACAGGTGACGCCCACCTCCTTGTTGGCGTTCACATGGCCATCCCAGTTCTCGTTGATGCTCTGGGTCATGCCGATCATCACATGGCCCACCGCCGTCTGATAGCTGTCGGGATCGTCGAACAGATCGGCAATCCCGGTCCATTCACGCATCGCGGCCAGCAATCGGTCGTAGTTCTCGACCGTCAGTTCCTCCAGTCCCGGCGGCACGTTGTCACGTGCAGCACCTGCGGTCTGTTCGCTGCCCTGCGGCACCACCGGCGCCGAGGTAGAGGCGAGAAACGCGGCAATCCCCGGATCGGGCACGGCAAGGTCGGCCTTGAACTCGGGCACCGACATGCCGGTGCCGCGCGGCCCGGTCTGCAGGCTGTCGGTGGCATGGGGCTGGCCCCATGTCACCACCAGCGCGGCGACGAAAACCGCCCCCCCGATCACCCCGATCGCAATGGCGGGACCATAGATGTCCTTGGGGTTTTCCCTGTTCCATTTGTCAAACCATTTGGGAAACATCGCTCACTCCTCCTGTCCGATGAAGGCTTGGTAGGAGCCGTAAGCCTCGTAGCCGTAAGAGCCGTCATACATCGGCGCGAAATTGTGCTCCTGCGCCCAGATGAACCAGTTGTCCACGACCGTTCCCGTGAGCAGGATCCCGATGCCGCCGGTGATCGGCGTCAGCACCGCGAACCACCAGGCCCAGCGGTGGATTCCCTCCATCGTGGCGTTGAACCCCATGGTCCAGCGCCAGAACAGGGCGGCGCGCTCGGATGCCGTGCCACGATCCACGATCTGCTCCAACTCCCGGTCGCCGCCGAAACGGCTGACCGCCAGAATGGTCGCCCCGTGCATCGCGAAAAGCAGCACCGAACCATAAAGGAACACGATCGAGAGGCAGTGGAACGGGTTGTAGTAGAGGTTGCCGTAGCGGATCGAAAACGCCGTGGTCCAGTCGAGATGCGGGAATATGCCATAGGGCACCGCCTCGGACCACGATCCCATCAGGATCGGACGAAAGAGGCCCAGCACCAGGAACAGCCAGATCGCCGAGGCAAAGGCCCAGGCCACATGCTTGCCCATCTTGTGCTGTTGCGCCAACTGATAGGTTCTTAGCCACCAGCCAAGCACCGCCACCAGCAGAAAGAACGAGCTGATGATATACCAGCCGCCATCATTCAGGGGCGGCATCGACAGGCCATGTTCCGGCCCCGGCGGCTCCAGCGCCAGCCAGAACAGCTGTCGCAGGAATTCCGGCAGCGACCAGCCCACCTGCGCCAGCATGTTCAGACCCACGATAAAGAACCAGATGAGCCCGCTTGCCAGGCTGACAATGCCCAGCATGCCAAAGTTGATCGGCCCGATCTGGGCATTGCCGAACCAGCCGACGAGCTTGGAAAACCGCGGCGTCCCGACCCGTTCGGCCATCATCAGGCCGCTGTCATCCATGCCCCATTCAGGTCTGCCCTGAACCTGCACCTGGGTAAAGATATTCTGATACTCAGCCATGATCACATCCCCACTTGGCTTGGCCAGATCGGCAGTTCCAGCCACCAGTTCCACCATTCAGGCCAACCCTTGGTCCAGACCGGGCCGGAGATGATGATACAGACGGCGGAGAAGAAGACGGCGTTGATCGCCAGCAGAAAACCCAGCCGGTGAATCCCCAGCGTCCCGACCGAATAGCCGATGAAATCGCGAAAGAACGTATCCTCGTGATCGGGCGTCTTCATCTCTTCGCCCTTTTCCGGATTCGCCGCCGACAGGATCAGCCCGCCATGCAGCGCCAGCGCGAAGGTGGTGGTGAAAAACAGCGTCACCGCCAGCATATGCGCCGGATTGTAGTGGAAATGCAGATAGGCATAGCCGGTGTTCGAGACCCAATCGAGGTGGCTGAAGATGCCATAGGGAAATCCATGCCCCCATGCCCCCATCAGAAGCGGCCGAAAGATCACCAGCGTGACATAGGCCAGGATCGCAAAGCTGAAGGCAAAGGGCACATGATAGCCCATCCCCAGCTTGCGGCAGATTTCCACCTCGCGCAGCGCCCAGCTGATGAAGGCGCCGGTGGCGCAGAAGGTGATGATCTGCCACAGCCCCCCCTCCATGAGAGGCGCCATCGCCAGACCATAGCTCAGATCGGGCGGCGCGATGTTGATGAGCCAGGGATTGAACGTGCCCTGCTGCGACGCGCCCCAGAAAATCAGGATCGTGCCCAGGGCAGCGAAAAATGCGGTCGTGACCCCGAAGAAGCCGACATAGAAGGGCCCGACCCAAAAATCGAACAGATCGCCGCCTATCAGCGTTCCCCCGCGGACACGGTACTTTCTTTCAAAACTGAGCAAAGCCATTTCGTGGTCTCCGCGTTGTCCGGCTGTGCGGGTTGCCCCGAGAGCCGCATCGTTTCGTTGGGTAGCTGCGGGCGAAGGCGTGCCCCGCCCGCAGCGATCATGTGACGGTCAGACCATCACCCGCCATACTTTGCAGTCGCGATTTCAAGCCAGTTGAAACCGTCGGTGCTCAGCAGCACGAGGTGAATCATCACCGCCAGCAGAAACAGGAACACGCCCTGCGCCACGAAAACGCGGCGGGGGTCGAAGATCAGCCAGATCTTGTAAAACTTAGCCATTTTCTACCCCTTTCCTCAGAACCACGGGAACCAGATGAAGGTTGCGATATGCGCAACCACTGCAATCGCCGTGAACAGCCAGAGGCCGCTCATGTAGACCGAATGCAGCTCCTGGGCCTGCTCGTCTGTGAGACCTGTGAAGGACAGGTCGGATTTATCAGCCATGAACTTTCCTCCGGAACGTTATGCTGACGCCGCGTGCCCCGCGGCCGGGTCCTTTGGGGCCGGCATGGCCCCTCAGGGTTCTGTCCGCCCCGTCTCCGGGGCAGGCAGCTCTTGGTCCCGGCGGTCAGGCCGAGAAAATCAGTGGCGTCGTGCGATCCGCCTCGGCCCAGGCGCGGGCCAGCGGGCCGCGCAGATCGAGCGTGCGATAGCGGATCGCCTCGCGCATCCAGCGCACCGTCGCAAAGGGCAGCGCCAGCGCGAAGATCAGCGCGAAGTAAACCTGAAACTCCAGGCCACGGCGGCGCGCCTGCGGGCTGCGCATCCGGGGCGGGTTGGATGTCAAGTCGGTCATCGTGTCAGTCCTCCTCTCGAACTGGAACCCCGGCCATCCGGGGGGAAATCGCCTGAACGGTTTGCAGCACGACACGCTCGTCGCCCTGCCGCAGCGCCGCCTCTTCGGCGGCGTCGCGCAATGTCTTGGCGGCGGAAATGCGGGTCAGCACCGGATGGGATGCCACGATCCGCTCCAGCTCGCGCGCGGCATCCGCATCCCACGGGAAATCGCGGCGCAGCGGGGTGGGCGTGGCCTGGACCGCATCCATCTCCGTACCCAGCGGCAGGATGTGAAACAGCGCGTCGAACAGGCTGTTGCACACCTCCTGCACCAGCCAGGTCGCCCCGGCATAACCCATCACCGGCGTGCCCGTGGCGCGCCGTATGGCCGCCCCCGGAAAACTCATCGGCAGAAACGCGGGCCGCGGGCCAAAGCCCGACTTCATTTCCGCCAGATACATCTTCTCGTTGATCGACCCCATCAGGATCAGCGGACGCTTGCCGTGAACCAGGCTGCGCACTTCCTCGTTGTTGGTCTTTTTGCCCGCGCAGCGCGCCACCGCAAAGGCGCAGGGCAGGCCCATGTCACTCTCAAGGAAATTGCGCACACCGCGCGCATAGGTCTCGTTCGCCACAATCCCGAAATTCGCCGTGGCAAAGAAATCCTGCGTCACCGAGCGCCACAGATCCCAGACCGGTTTCAGCGTCGAATGCTTTTCGCGCGCAATGAACGGTTCCGGGTCAAGCCCCAGCATCTCACCCAGCTTGCGCAGAAAGAGCGTCGTGCTCTCCACACCGATCGGCGCCTGCAGATAGGGCTTGCCCAGAACCTCGGCCAAACCCCGGCCAAACTCACGATACATGACGATATTGACGTCGGCGTTGACCAGATTGCGCATCTCGGCCAGATGGGCGCCCAAGGGCATCACCATGTTGACCTCGGCGCCGATGCCTTCGACCAGACGGCGGATTTCGCGCAGATCAGAGGGCATGTTGAACGTGCCATACATCGGCCCGAGGATATTGACGCGGGGGGCGCTGCCCTCTTCACGTTTCTTCTCGGGCGGCATGCGCCCCTTGGTCATGCCGAATTCGCTGAAGATCCAGGTCATCGCCCGGTCCGCCGACTGCCATTGATCCTCGTCGATGGTGCGCGGCAGGAAACGCTGAATGTTGGTACCCTGCGGCGTGACCCCCCCGCCGATCATCTCGGCGATCGAGCCGGTCACGACCACCGCAGGCAACGCCGGATCGAGCGTACCCCAGGCGCGTTTCATCGCCTCTTCGGTGCCCGATCCCATCTCGCCCTCGCCCAGACCCGTCACCACGATAGGCAACTCATGCGGCGGCAGAGCGTCGGTGTAATGCAGAACAGACGTCACCGGCAGGTTCTCGCAGCCCACAGGACCGTCGATCACGACTTGCAGACCCTTGACGGCACAGAAGGCATAGACCGCCCCCCAATAGCCCCCGGCCCTGTCGTGATCCTGAATCAGCATCGGATCACCTCCGGCTTCATCTGGCCTGAAATACCTCGGGGGTGTGGGGGCAGCGCCCCCACTCCACAATATGCCCCACGCACACCCATCAGATCATCTCCTGCGCGGCCGCCGCGCGGGCCTGCTTGTCGAGCTTCTTCTGATGCTGCGCGCGGAAATCGGGGCGCAGGTTGGGATCGCCCTCCCAGATGCCCGCAGTATCGCCCTCGCCCACTCCGGCGAAAAAGGCGCGCATGTGATCCATCCGCGCCTTGTTGCCCATGGCGGCATTGACCACCTCGGCAAGGCTGCCCGCGCCTGCCGGACCCATCAGGGGACGGGCAGAGATGAGATTGGTGAAATAGAGCGCGGGAATGCCCTGTTCCTTGGCCTTTTGCACAACTGGCGTTGTGCCGATGGCAAGGTCAGGTTTGACCCCCTCCATCGCTGCGCAGTCATCTTCCAGCGAGGCGCGAAACTTGACCTTGACGCCCTTGGCCGCCAGCCATTCGGCATCCGCCGCCGACCACGGTGTTTTTGGACAGGCGGTGCCCACATAGGGCACCTCTGCGCCGCTCTCGATCAGCAGCCGGGCCACCAGAAGCTCGCTGCCCTCATAGCCCGAAAGGGTGATCCTGCCATTGATCGGCGCATTGGCCAGCGCGCCCTTGATCGCGGGCAAAAAGGCGTTTTGCGCAGCGGCCACCCTGTCCGACGAAAGGCCAAAAGCCTCGCCGATCCCCGCCAGCCAAGCCGCCGTGCCATCATGGCCCACCGGCGCTGAGCCGACAATCGCACGCCCCGCCGCCTCGAATTCACGGATCGCAGCAGTGTAGAACGGGTGGATCGCCGCCACCGCCCCACAATCGAGCGCCGCATATAGTTCCCGCCACTCGCGGCAGGGCACCACGGGTCCGGCGGCCAGACCCAAGGGCGCCAGCATCACGCCGATCATCATCGGGTCAGCGGGAAACATCTCGCCCAGCAATGTCACGGTCGGGCGGTCCGATTTGCCGCCCGCGGGGGCCGCGACGGGCCCGGCCATCACCTCCTTGCGGGCATAGTTCAGCATTGCCCCCGCCAGCACATCCTTGGCCTCGGCATGGGTGGGGATGCCGAAACCGGGCACGTCGATGCCCACGATTCGCACCCCGTTGATCTCGGAGGGCAGCAGGCGCAGCGGCACGCCCGAGGCGGTCGGCACGCAGAGATTGGTCACGACAATGGCGTCGAACCGGTCGGGATCGGCCATCTCATGCACGCTTTCGCGGATATCCTCGAAGAGTTTGCCGGTGACGAGCGTTTCGGAATTGAACGGCACATAACCCACAGACCGCCGCGCGCCGTAGAAATGGCTGACGAAGGTCAGGCCATAGACACAGCAGGCCGACCCGCTCAGAACCGTCGCCACCCGTTTCATCCGCAGGCCGACGCGCAAGCTGCCGAAGGCCGGGCACATGCTCTGGGGCTGATCGTGCGGCCCCCTGGGATAGTCGCGGGCGTACTGGTCGAGCAGGTCCGACTGCCCCGCCATGCGCGCGGCCCGTTCCATCTCGGCCCCGGAATGACAGCCACCGGCCTCGCCCGAAATCCGTGACGTCTGTTCAACCGGAGTACCGGTGATCACATCGGCCCCTGCGGCCCCGTCATATGTGATCTCATCGCTCATGACACCCGCCTTTGGGGGGCACTGGCGTTATCCCGATCGGGGATCCTGTCGGCGGCGCGGATATCGGCCAGCAGGCGGCACAGTTGTTCGGGCCGCGCGCGCGCCAGCAGGCGCTGCACCTCGGCCAAAGTCTCGCGGCGGGGCTCATCAGGCGTCGTCATAAACCACCTCCAGCGATGCTCTGGGAGCCGCGTATTTGCCGCGCATGTCGGCGTCGGTCGCCGGTTCCAGCACGATATCGCCGCCCGTATCCTTGCTGTCGAAAAGTCCGAGCAGCCCGTCCTGATCGAGCGGCGCGGGCCGCACCGGCGGGGCGACAGAAACCGCATCGGCCAGTTCGGCAAAGAGATCGCCCCACTGGCTCGCCGCCGAACCGACAATCTGGTAATTGGCGGATTTCCTGCGCAGGTCGTCATCCTGCGGGATCGCGGCCAGCACCGGGATATTGACCGCCCTGGCGAAGGCCTGCGCCTCGCCGGAATGGTCATCCTTGTTGATCACCAGGCCCGCGACACCGACATTGCCGCCCAGCTTGCGGAAATATTCCACCGCAGAACAGACGTTATTGGCGACATAAAGCGACTGCAGATCGTTCGAGGCGACCAGAATGACCTTCTGCGCCATGTCCCGCGCGATCGGCAGGCCAAACCCCCCGCACACCACGTCGCCCAGGAAATCCAGCAGGACGTAATCGAAATCCCAGTCGTGAAACCCGAGTTTTTCCAGCAGTTCAAACCCGTGGATGATGCCCCTGCCGCCACAACCGCGTCCCACTTCGGGTCCGCCCAGTTCCATCGCAAAGACACCACCGCGCTTGAAACAGACATCGCCGATCTTCACCGCCTCTCCGGCGAGGTTCTTTCTGGTCGATGTCTCGATGATCGTCGGACACGCCTTGCCCCCGAACAGAAGCGAGGTCGTATCGGATTTCGGGTCACAGCCGATCAGCAACACGCGCTTGCCCTGTTCGGCCATCATGTGACTGAGATTGGCGAGCGTGAACGATTTGCCGATGCCCCCCTTGCCATAGATCGCGATGATCTGGGTCTTGGACTTGGGTTCGCCCTGCGGCACCTCCAGCGTCGGCTCTTCATGTGCCTCGTCGCGCAGGCGGCGGTCGAAATCCTTGAGGTCTGGCACGTCGTCCTTCACGCTGCGTCCTTCCAGTTGAGTATCATTTTCAGGCAGTCAGGATCGTTGAATGCGGTCCGATAGGCCTGCTGTGCGGCGCTCGCCTGCACCTTGTGGGTGATCAGCCCGCACAGGCTCAGCACACCCGATTCGACCAGCGCCCGCGTCGCGGTCAGATCCTCATGCGTCCATTCCGCCGCGACACGCAGCCGCGCCTCTTTCATGAACGCCACGGGAAAGCCGAAACTGAGCGGTTGCGGATAGAACCCCGCCAGCACCACCTCACCGCCCCTGGCCAGGCGGCCAATCAATGTATCAAGCAGTCCCGCATCGCCCGAGGCGTCGTAGATCGCCCGATAATCACGGCGCGGGTCATCATCGGGATGGATCACCGTATAGCCCTCTGCGCCCGTGGCGCGGCCCGGCTGAATCTCCCAGACGGTCGGGGCGGGCGCACCGGCGGCAATCGTCAGCCGCGCTAGAAGCCGACCCAGAACGCCGTGGCCGACGATCAGATCCGGCACCGCCTTGTCCAGCCCCGCCATCGCATGCCGCGCGGTTGCCGCCAGCGCCAGCAGCGCGCCTTCGGCGCCGAAACCCGCATCAATGCGGCAGACACGACTCGCCTTTGTCACCAGCCGCGACGAGGCCCCGCCAAACAGGCCGAACGCGCCCTCGTAGCAATCTGCACCGGGCACAAAGACATGATCGCCGGGCCTGTATCCGGTGCCCGGCGCGGCCTCGACCACCTCGCCCGCGGCCTCGTATCCCGGCACCAGCGGATAGCCCATCCCCGGAAACGGCGGCATCCGGCCCGACCAGAACAGCTTTTCCGTGCCTGTCGAAATCCCCGAATGGGTCACATCCACAACCAGATCACCCGCGCCCGGCGCCTTGAGCGTCAGCATGTCAACGTCCAGATCCTCGGGGCCCTTCAGGTGAACAGCGCCGGTCTGCATGGTGGCCTCCTCCTTGGTGCTCGACAGACTCGCCAGAAATGAGGGTGTCGTAATGTAATTTTATGCAGACAGCATTATGTGTCAATCTTTCTTTACAGTTTTTGAGTTCCAATGCGGATTATTCCGGCTTTTCAAACTGCAAGGCGCTCGTCACATAGGGGCGCGGGGCCTTTGGCGGGCCGGGCTGCTCGAACCCCGCTGCACGGCACATTTCCGCGATCCGCGCTGCCGACCGCGCCCGCCCGGTGCCCATCGCCATGGTATAGAACGCAAAATAGACATCGCCCGCCCGCTCTGGCCGCGCGCCGCCTGACATCGGCTCTGCCACGATCAGACGCCCGCCGGAGGGCAGGGCACCGTAGACCTTGGCCAGCAACGCCGCCACCGTGGTGTCATCGTGATCATAGAGCACCCGGATGAGCGTTATCGCATCAGCCCCCCTGGGCAGAGGGTCCGTGCGAAACGAACCCGGACAGAGCGTCACTCGCTTCTCCAACCCGGATCCTGCCAGGCCCGCACGCGCCAAAGGGATGACCTCTGGCAAATCAAAAAGCGTCAACCGCAGATCGGGGTAGCGCACTGCAATCTCCGCCAGAAACGCGCCGCTGCCGCCCCCCACATCCACCACATGCGACAAACCCTTGAACGCAATCGTCCGCAACACATCCTGCGCCACCAGCGCCTGGGATTGCGCCATGAGATCCGAATAGCGCCGCGCCACCTCCGGCTCTGCTTTCGCCGCAGCACCAAAGACATAGGGCCAGAATCGGGCCAGCTCCGTCTTGCCCTGCCCGCGCAACAACGCCACGGGATCGCCCATGTCTGCATAGAATGCGTGATGGTGGCGGATCATCGCCTCCAGCCCCGGCACACCAAGAATCGCCGCGCCCCTGCGCGCCAGCCCGTAGCGTCCGTCGCGACGGCGCCTGAGCAGGCCGAGCGCCGTGCCCGCCTGCAGGAGAATGGTCATGCGATCCTCGGCCAGCCCCGCCCACCGCGCCAGACCACCGGCTGCCTGCGGCCCTTCGGCCAATCGGCGCAACAGTTCCAACTCCACCAGCGCCGCCAAGACCTGAGACTGCACGAATCCCTGAACGATATCGAAGATTTCGGCCCCGTCCCGCCGCGCGATGCCGCGCGTCAGGGGAAACCCGCTCGCCCATCTCTGAAACCCCGGATTGGCGATCAGCCGCATCAGCCAGCCGCCGCGCCTCTGCGCGCGAGCCTTGGGCAGGTCGCCCGCCACCGCCACAGGCTCAGGCCCCCATGCGGGCAGGCAGAACCGGGATGATCCGTTCGGCCTGCATCTGCACCATCATGGCCAGTCGCGCCTCGCCGGGGCAGGAGGGGATCGAGGCTATCGCGCCCGCCAGAATATCCTTGAGCCGGGCCACGGCCCCCTGCACACCCAGTTCCGCCACCGCGTTAGGCCGCCCGTGCAGATCGTCCTGCCCGACCGGTTTGCCCAAGGTCTCGGCGTCCAGCAGCGCGTCGCGCAGATCATCCGCGACCTGAAAGGCGGACCCGATACGTGCGCCCAGCTCGTACCAGGACTCGGGTTCGTGCCCCGCCGCGATCGCCCCCATCTGCGTGGCGGCGATGAACAGCGCGCCGGTTTTAGAACGGTGATAGGCCTCGAGATCGACGCTGGCCTCGCTTTCCCATCCCTGCCCCGCACAGATTCCGCTCGGCATCCCGCTGCGCCGGGCCAGAGCCAGAATAAGAGCCGTCGCGCGTCCCGCGTCCCTGTCGGCCACCCGCGCCAGTATCTCGAAGGCCATGATGATCAGCGCATCGCCCGTCAGCACCGCCAACGGCTCGCAATAGGCGCGATGCACCGAAGGCTTGCCGCGCCGCAAATCGGCATCGTCGAAACAGGGCAGATCGTCATGCACGAGGCTCGCGCAGTGCATGATCTCCAGCGCTGCCGCCGCCGCATCGCTGAGGTCGGGGCAGTCATCACCACAGGCCAGCGCCACGGACATCAGGATCGTGGGCCGGATACGCGCACCTCCGGGGGCGGTGGCATAGTCCAGCGCCTCGGCAAGCCGCGCCGGGGCCGGGCCCGCCTGTCCGCGCGCAATCGCCTGCGCAATGGCCGCCTCTATGCGGGTTTCGATGGGCATGGCCGCTCCTTTTCGCCAGATGTATCAATATTCTGACATTTTATATGTAAATCATACTGGACACATTGTGTGCATGAGTCAACAATCGCCTTATGGAACCTGCCGCCTCATCTCCGGCCGCATGCGACCGGGCCGTAATCGTCGGTGCCGGGATCGCTGGCCTTGCGGCGGCTGTGCGGCTGGCGCACGCCGGGCTCTGCGTCACTGTTCTGGAGCGTCTCGCCGCGCCGGGGGGCAAGATGCGTACTCTGCCTTCCGAGTCGGGGCCAATTGATGCCGGACCCACGGTGCTGACGTTACGCGGGGTGTTCGAGGCGCTGTTTCAATCTGTTGGTGAGCGGTTGGAGGATCATGTCGACCTGATCCCGCAACAGATCCTTGCGCGGCATTTCTGGCCGGATGGCAGCACCCTCGACCTCCACGCCGATGAGGGCCAGTGCCGCGCGGCGATCCACGCCTTTGCCGGTGCCCGCGCGGTCAGGCAGTTCAACGCCTTCTGCGCCCGCGCCCGCCGCCTGTTCGCGACCTTTGACCCGCCAATGATGCAAGCCCCGGCGCCCTCGCCCCTCGCCCTCGCGGCTCTGGTTGCGCGCCAGCCCACGCTGTTGCGCGCCATGGCGCCCTTGTCGACCCTGGCGCAGAGCCTCGCGCGCCAGTTCGACGATCCGCGCCTTGCGCAGCTCTTTGGCCGCTATGCCACCTATGTCGGCGGCTCGCCCTATCACGCGCCCGCCCTCCTGTCGCTCATCTGGCAGGCCGAGGCGGCCGGTGTCTGGAGCGTGCGCGGCGGCATGCACCGTCTGGCGCAATCCCTGGCAAAACTGGCCACGGCACGCGGGGCAGAGTTTCACTATAACGCCCATGTCGCCCGCATCGACACCTCGGCGGGCAGCGTTGTCGGCGTGACGCTGGCGGATGGCACGTTCATCCCGGCCGCTACAGTCCTTTTCAACGGCGATCCGCGCGCGCTTGCCTCGGGTGCATTGGGTCCGGGCGTGACCGGCGTGGCGTCCCGGACGCTCACTAGCCCGCGCAGCCTTTCGGCGCAGGTCTGGGCCTTTGCCGCCACGCCGACCGGCCCCGATCTTGCCCACCACAACATCTTCTTCGCCTCTGATCCACGGGCCGAATTCGACGACCTGCGCGCCGGTCGCTGCCCGCGTGACGCGACGATCTACGTCTGCGCACAGGATCGCAGCCTGCCCGAAGCCCCCCCCGCACGCGAGCGGTTCGAGATCATCCTGAACGCCCCGCCGTTGGGCGGCCTCACCCAAGCAGCCGAGGATTTCACCTCATGTCATACCCGGACCTTTCAGAACCTCACGCGCCATGGCCTGCGCTTCGACCCGCTGCCGGGACAGGGCGCGCTGACGACGCCCGCCCGGTTCGAGCGGATGTTCCCGGCCTCGCTCGGATCGCTCTACGGGCAGAGCCCGCAGGGGATGATGGCGGCCCTTCAGCGCCCCAGGGCGCGCACGGCGATCAGGGGCCTTTACCTTGCGGGGGGCGGGGCGCATCCGGGGGCCGGGGTGCCGATGGCAACCCTCTCCGCCCGGCATGCGGCAGAGGCGATCCTGAGCGACCGAACTTCAACCTCGACGTCCCGCCCAATGGCTACGCATGGTGGTATGTCGACGGTCTGAGCGACGATGGCAATCGCGCCGTCAGCGTCATCGCCTTTATCGGCTCGGTGTTTTCGCCGTGGTATGCCTGGTCGGGGCGCAGGAACCCCGCCGATCATGTCTGCATCAACGTGGCCACCTATGGCCCCGGCGGGCGGTTCACCATGACGGATCGCGGCGCCTCCGCGCTGCGCCAGACGCCTGACTGCCTGACGGTCGGACCGTCCTCGATGCGGTGGGACGGCGGCCGGCTGATAATCGAGGTCAACGAAATATCCTCGCCGCCGCTGGTCAGCCGGGTGCGCGGGCGGATCACCCTCACGCCCTCGGCGCTGACCGGCGTGGAAATGCCGCTGACGCCCCAGGGCACCCATGTCTGGCGACCCTTCGCGCCCAACGCCGCGATCGAGGTGGATCTGGACGCAAGGGGCTGGCAGTGGCGGGGGCATGGCTATTTCGACGCCAATTTCGGCACCCGCGCGCTGGAGCAGGATTTCCGCTACTGGACATGGGGGCGCTACCCGGTGCGGGGGGGATCCACCTGTTTCTACGATGCGGTGCGGATGGATGGATCGGCGCTGGCGACAGCGGTGCATTTCGACGCCGATGGCACCGCAAGAGCCATCCCCCTGCCGCCCAAGGCGGCGATGCGCCGAAGCCTGTGGATGGTGGCGCGCGACACCCGCGCCGATGCCGGTTATCAGCCGAAACAGATCAAACCGATGCTCGATGCGCCCTTTTACAGCCGCTCCGCCGTGCGCACGCGATTGGACGGCGAAGAGACTGTGGGCGTGCACGAGGCGCTGGACCTCACGCGGTTTCGGATGGCGTTTCTCAAACCGATGCTCGCGGTCCGTGTGCCGCGCCGGGCGCGATGGCGGTTCGAATAGGGTTGGCAAAAATGGCCTGATACGGACGTTGCGGCCGGGTGCCATACGAAGGGTCACATCAGGCCAATCCCGGTCCCCTAACCCACCTCGTCCGGGTTCAACCGCAGCACCGACAGGTTCAGCATCCCGGCCACGCTGACCCAGACCAGATAGGGCACGAAAAGCAACCCCGCGATCCAGTCCACCGACCACAGCGCCGCCAGGGTCGCCGCCACCGACGCCCAAAGCGCCACCAGAACAATCAGCCCCAGCCGCATCCGACGCAAACCGAAGAACACCGGCGTCCAGAGCCCGTTCAGGGCAATCTGCAAGGACCAGAGCGCCATGGCAATCCCGTTGCCGGGGCTGACCGCCGCCCGCGCTCCCGCCGCCGCCATGCAGATATAGAGAGTTGTCCAGGCCACCGGAAACAGCCAGTTGGGCGGTGTCCACCACGGCTTTTTCAGCCGCGCATACCAGTCACCCGGCGGAAACAGCCCACCTGTCGAGCCCGCCGCAAAGCAGGCCGCCAGAAAAATCCCGAATGTCATCCATATCATGCGGTTTTCCTAACCCGTCCGGCATCCCGGCTCAACCCTGCCCGCCGCTCCATGTCCTGCGCTTTCAGACGCGCCAGTGCCTCGCAGAGCGTATCGCTCCAGTCCTGAGCGCGTGGCGCGTCCCGCGCCGCCGCCCGCACCAGAAATTCCGTTTCGGGCAGAGCCTTTGCATAGATCACCGGCGAGCGCGGCAACACCGCCGTCCCACCCGCCCGCAGCATCGCCAGCATCAGCCAGCCCAGTTTCTGCGCGCCATTGGTGCGTGCCCGCCGCGTCATGCTGTCATATCCGCCCGCGCGTACCCGACCGCCGATCCCGGCATAGATGAACCGCGCGGCAAAGATACCCGGTCGCACCGAGAGCGGCAGCGCCGCGACACCGGCCTCGGACCGATGATAAAGCGCATCCGCCTCGTGCAGGAGTCTGCGCACAATGCGGCGGGTCTCAGGTGTCGGATCGGGATGGTCCAGAAACGCCTCCGGCGTCATCCCGGCCTCGGCCAGCCAGTCAAGCGGCAGATAGATGCGCGCCTCGCGCGCATCCTCGCCGACGTCGCGCGCGATATTGGTGAGTTGCATCGCAACCCCCAGATCGCAGGCCCGCGCCAGCGCATCGCGGTCGCGCACGCGCATGAGCACGCACATCATCGCGCCCACAGCAGAGGCCACCCGCGCCGAATAGGCCCGCAGGTCCGGCAGGGTGGCATAGCGACGCGCCTCAGCGTCCCAGGCCAGCCCTTCGAGCAGCGCATCAGGCAGTGCGCGCGGCATGTCGAACCCTTCGATGATGGCGGCAAAGGCCCGGTCGGCGGGGGCATTGCGCGGGCGGCCGGCATAGGCCAGATCCAGCCGCTCGTGCAGACCGAGAACCGCTGCGGCCTTTTCGCGGTTCTCATCCACCGCGTCATCCGCAAGCCGACAGAACGCATAGAGCGCCAGCGCCGGATCGCGCACCCGGCGCGGCAAAAGCCGCGCGGCGGCGTGAAACGACCGCGAGCCGTGGCGGATCGCCGCCGTGCAATGTTCCAGATCGCGGGGATCAATCATCGGATCACCCCTACCGGCACCGCATCGGGTACCAGTTGCGCCAGCACTTCGGCGCTGGAAATCACCCCCGGCAACCCGGCACCGGGATGGGTGCCCGCGCCCACCAGATAGAGCCCCCGCACCTCTTCGCTGACATTATGGGGCCGGAACCACGCGCTTTGCAGAATGCGCGGCTCGATGGAGAATCCGGTGCCGTAGGGGCTGAGATAGCGGTCACGGAACGTCTCGGGCGTGAACACCTCAGAGGCGGTCAGATGCGCGCCCAAACCGGGCAGCAACCGCTCTTCCAGCACCTTCTGCACCTTCTGTCGGTAGGGCTCTGCCTCGACCGCCCAATCGACCGGATCGGCATGGCCCAGATGCGGCACCGGGCTGAGCGCATAAAACGTATCGCCGCCCTCGGGCGCAACCGTGGGATCGGTGACAGAGGGGCGATGCACATAGAGGCTCATGTCATCCGCCAGCACGCCACGGCGAAAGATGTCGCGCACCAGCCCCTTGTAGCGCGGCCCGTTCAGGATCGTATGATGGTCCGCGTCCTGCCACATCCCGCGCGTTCCCCGCGTCCCGAAATACCAGACAAACAGGCTCATCGACCAGCGCGACCGTTTGAGTCGCGCAGTGGTCCAGCGCCGCCGGGGATGGTTGCGCAGCAGGTGATCATAGGTATGCCCCGCATCGGCATTGGAGATGACGATATCGGCGCTGATCGCCTCGCCGCCCAGCAGTTTCACGCCCGTCGCGCGGCCCTTGGCGATCGCGATTTCATCCACCTCCGCGCCCTGCCGGATCAGACCGCCCTGTCCCTTGATCACCCGGACCATGGCGCGGGCGATGGCATCGACACCGCCGATGGCGTAATGCACGCCAAAAGCCGCCTCGAGATGACTGACCAGCGCATACATCGAGGTCACGTTGAACGGATCGCCGCCGATGAACAGCGGGTGAAACGACAGCGCCATGCGCAGGCGCTCATCCCGCATCCGCCGTGCAGCATGGGCATAGACCGAACGGTCAGCGCGCAACCAGGCAAACTTCGGCAAGACCTTGATCAGGTCGACCAGCCGATGCATCGAGCGCCGCCCCAGATCCTCGAACCCGAACCAATAGCGCGCCTCGCTGTCACGCACGAAGCGATCATAGCCCCTGAGGTCACCGGGCGAGAGGCGCGCAACCTCGGCACGCATCGCCACGCGATCCTGCCGCGCGGTAAAGGTGCTGCCATCCGGCCAGCGGATCTCATAGAACGGATCGAGCGCGCGCAGATCGACATCATCGTCGAAATCGCGCCTGCAGGCGGCCCACAAATCCCGAAAAAGCTGTGGCACCGTCACGATGGTGGGGCCGAGATCAAAGCGATGACCGTCACGGGTGATGCTCGACCCGCGTCCGCCGGGGCTGTCCAGACGGTCCAGAACCGTCACGCGATAACCCTTGGCCCCCAGCCGCATCGCCGAAGCCAGCCCACCCAGCCCGGCGCCGATCACGACCGCATGCGGCGCATCGGTGCGGGTGGCCTGTTCGATCAGGCAGGGATCGACTCTTGTCAACATGGGTCAAGACTACAGGTGTCTAATTTAATTGACAATCATTTCCGGCAGCCCTTTTCTTGGACCATGAACCGTGTCAAACTTGACTGACAGACCGGAAAGGAGCGGCGCCATTCAGACCGTCAGCCTGAGCTTCTACCGTTTTTCGCGGGGCATCGACCGGCTCTGGGCGCTGGCCATGATGGGGGCTGCGCGGCTGTCTCTGCCGCGCGTGCCGGGCATCGGTTTCTGGAAACTGCTGGGATCGGGTACAGGCGAGGGGTTCACCCCCCTGCCCGATACCGGCGTCTACGCCATCCTCGCGGTCTGGCCGGATGCGGCCACGGCGCGGCAACAGACCGCCACCGCCCCGATATTCCGCCGCTATCTCGCCCGCGCCGCCGAGAGCTGGACGGTACTGCTGGCCCCCATATCGGCGCGCGGAAAATGGTCCGGGCAGGCGCCATTCAGCGCCCCCGATACCACCGCCCCCGCCGGTCCCGTCGCCGCCCTCACCCGCGCCACTCTCAGGCCGCACAAGGCGCTGCGGTTCTGGCGGCGGGTGCCGGGTATCAGCAAGGTGATCGGCAGTAATCCCGACGTCGCCTTCAAGATCGGTGTGGGCGAGGTGCCGCTCCTGCATCAGGTCACGTTTTCGATCTGGCCCGACACCCGCAGCATGGCGGAATTCGCGCGCCGTGACGGCCCCCATGCCCGCGCCATCACCGCCGTACGCGACGGCGACTGGTTCCGCGAGGAACTCTATGCGCGCTTCACCGTCATCGGTGAGTCGGGCAGATGGGGCGGCGACAGCCCGCTCCGAACCATCAAAGGACAACCATGATCGCGCCCTTCCCCTTTTCCGCCATCGTCGGTCAGGGCGACATGAAATGCGCCATGATCCTCACGGCGATCGAGCCTGCGCTTGGCGGGGTGCTGGTGTTTGGCGACCGGGGCACCGGCAAATCCACAGCCGTGCGGGCGCTGGCGGCACTCTTGCCACCCATCCGCATGGTGGCGGGCAGTCCGGTCAATGCCGAACGCCCCGAGGATACGCCCGACTGGGCCACCGCCCCTTTGGGCGAGATCGTCGAGCGCCCGACCCCGGTGATCGACCTGCCGCTGGGCGTGACAGAAGACCGGGTGACCGGCGCGCTCGATATCGAGCGCGCGCTGACGCTGGGCGAAAGGGCGTTTCAACCCGGCCTGCTCGCGCGCGCCAATCGCGGGTATCTCTATATCGACGAGGTCAATCTGCTTGAGGATCACATCGTCGATCTGTTGCTCGACGTCGCCCAATCCGGTGAGAACGTGGTCGAACGCGAGGGGCTGTCGATCCGCCATCCTGCGCGTTTCGTGCTGGTCGGTTCCGGCAATCCCGAAGAGGGCGAACTGCGCCCGCAACTTCTGGACCGTTTCGGCCTCTCGGTCGAGGTGAGCTCGCCCACCGACATCGAGGAACGCATCGAGGTGATCCGCCGCCGTGACGCCTATGAACGCGACACGGCGGATTTCATGGCCCATTGGCAGGCCGAGGATGCCCGCATCCGCGCCGCCATCCTTGCCGCCCGCGAGAACCTGCGCAGCATCACCACGCCCGCGGAGGTCTTGCGCGACTGCGCCACGCTCTGCATCGCCATCGGCGCGGACGGATTGCGCGGCGAACTGACGCTGTTGCGCGCCGCCCGCGCGCTGGCGGCCTATGAGAATGTTGTCGCCGTAACCCGCGAACATCTGACGCAGGTCGCCCCGCTGGCGCTCAGCCACCGGCTGCGCCGCGATCCGCTGGATGAGGCGGGCAGTGCCGCCCGCATCACCCGCGCGATGCAGGAGGTCTGGGGATGACGGACAGCCCGGCATGGGCGCGCGCGATGCGGGCGCTGACCCTGCTGGCGGTCGATCCAGAGGGACTGCGCGGCCTGACCCTGCGCGCCCGCGCCGGCCCGGTGCGGCAGGCGTTCGAATCCGCCCTGACCCGCATGCCCGGCGCTGTCCGGCGCATCCATGCCGATCTTGGCGACGAACAGCTTTTTGGCGGAACCGACATTTACGCCACGCTTGCCGCCGGTCGCCTGATCCGGAGCGCGGGGCTGGCCCAAGCCCCTTCCCGGCTGATCCTGCCCATGGCGGAACGTACCCCCCCGGCCCTCGCGGCACGGCTGGCGCAACTGCTCGACCAGAGCGCGGGCCACACGCTCATCCTGCTCGACGAGGGGATCGAGGCCGAAGAGGCCGCCCCGCAGACCCTGGCCGAACGGCTGGCGCTGCATGTCACGCTTGACGGCATTTCCCACAGCGCCGCGCCTGCGCTGATGCCCGCGCCGGCAGACATAAGCGTCGCGCGCAAACGGCTTGATGCCGTCTCACACAGCCCCGAGGATCTTGTCGCACTGACCGCCCTTGCCGCCAGTTTCGGCATCGACAGCCTACGCGCGCCCTGGCTGGCGCTTCGCGCCGCCCGCGCGCTGGCCGCCATCGACGGACGCGGCGGCGTGACGCCGGACGATCTGCGTGAGGCGGCGGAACTGGTCTATCCCGCCCGCGCCACGCAACTGCCGCGAGAGCCGGAACCGGAGACGCCCGAGGACAGGCCCGAGCCGGAAAACCCGAGCAGCGCCGAGGCCCCAGACATGCCCGACGAGTTGCTGATCGCTGCGGTCGCCGCCCTCTTGCCGCCCGCGCTGCTTGACGCCCTTGTCAGCCGCGCAGGTCTGCGCCGCGCTGCCGGATCCGGCGCGGGCGCGCGGCGCAGGGCGCAGCATCGCGGTCGCCCGCTGCCCGCACGCCCCGGTCGCCCTGACGGGCGCATGCGCATCGACCTTATCGCCACGTTGCGCGCGGCTGCCCCCTGGCAGCCGCTCCGCCGCTCCGCGCGACCTGATGCGCCCGGCCTCATCATCCACCCATCCGACATCCATCTCAAACGCTTCGAGAACCGTTCTGACCGGTTGGTGATCTTCGTCGTCGACGCCTCGGGTTCCGCCGCCCTTGCACGGCTGGCCGAGGCCAAGGGAGCGGTAGAGCTGCTGCTGGCTCAGGCCTATGCCCGGCGCGATCGGGTGGCGCTCATCGCCTTTCGCCGGCAGACCGCCGATCTGATTCTGCCGCCCACACGCGCGCTGGTGCAGGCCAAACGGCGGCTTGCCGGTCTGCCGGGCGGCGGCGGCACGCCACTTGCCGCAGCCCTTGAGGCCACTCTGACCCTCGCCCGTCAGGCTGAAACCCACGGACTCAGCCCCGCGCTGGCCCTGCTGACCGACGCCCGCGCCAATATCGCGCTGGACGGGCGCGGCGACCGGGCGCAGGCGGCGCTGGACACCTCCCGCCTCGCCGCGCTTTGCCGGGCGCGCAACCTGCCCGCCATCGTGATCGACACCGCCAACCGGCCCGGTCCCGATCCGGCACGGCTGGCCGCCGAGATGGGCGCGCGCCACCTTGCCCTGCCGCGCGCCGATGCGCGGGCGATCTCTGCCGCCGTCGCCACGACCCTCGGGGGCTGAGCGCGATGGACTGGGATCGCGACCTGTCAACATGGCCCCTGCACGACCGTTCCCGGCGCGTCGCGCAATCCCCGCACCAATGGCATGTGCAGGAGATGGGCGAGGGTCCGCTCGCGCTGCTGCTGCATGGTGCGGGGGCCTCGACCCATAGCTGGCGCGACCTTATTCCGGCACTCGCACAAAGCCACCGGGTGATCGCGCTCGACCTGCCCGGACAGGGATTTTCGCGGGCAGGGGCCAGACGCCGACTTGGCCTGCCGGGCATGACCGAGGACATCGCCGCGCTCTGCGCCGCGCAGGGCTGGCACCCCGCGCTGATCCTGGGCCATTCGGCCGGTGGCGCGATCGCGCTCAATCTCTCTACACGCCTCACCACGCCCGGAAACGACGCGCCCGACATCGCCTGCATCAATGCCGCGCTTGGCCGGTTCGAGGGCGTCGCCGGCTGGCTCTTTCCGGTGCTGGCCAGGCTGCTTGCACTCAACCCGCTGACCGCCGCGCTCTTTACCCTTGGCGCGGACAAGACCGCCCGCGCCCGCCGCCTGATCGAAGGCACCGGATCGAGAATTTCGCCCGAGGGCCTCGCGCTCTATGCCCGGCTGATTGCCGACCGCGCGCATGTCGATGCGACCCTGCAGATGATGGCACAATGGGATGTCGATCCGCTGCTCAAACGACTGCCGCGGATCCCCAACCGCTGCCTGTTGCTAACCGGCGCGCACGACCTCGCGGTGCCGCCCGAGACCTCGGTGCGCGCCGCGACCCGCCTGCCGCGCGCCCGCGCGCTCAGTCTTGGCGGGCTTGGCCATCTCACGCACGAAGAGGATCCGGCGCGCGTGCTGGCGACGCTGCTGGATCAGGGCAACTGGCCCTGACAGCTGGCAAGACCGGTCATAGCGCTCTCCTGGTCAGGTACCCTGCCCCGGTCCCGAATCGCAGAGTCGCGGTTCATATAGAACATGACAGCCCCGCCCCCGCGCCTTGGCCGCATAGAGTGCCAGATCCGCATCGGCCAGCATCTGCGCCGGATCCGGGGTCTCGTAGCCGCAACTGAGCGTCGCGCCGATACTGCCTGAAATCCGGCAGTCCTGCCCGCCATGATCTATCGGCTCTTGCAGCCGCGCGATCAGCCGCTGCGCAGTTTCATCCAGACGGGATCGCGCGGTCAAACCGACAAGGATCAGCACGAATTCGTCGCCACCGACCCGGACGATCAGATCCTCGGCGCGCAGCACCGACAGCATGCGCTGCGCCGCCACCTGCAACACATGATCGCCCGCAACATGCCCCAGCGTGTCGTTCACCTGCTTGAAAAAATCGAGATCGAGATGCATCAGCGCGAAATCCTGTTCGCTCTGCATCAGCCGGTCGAGCACCCGGTCAAGCGCCCGCCGGTTGCCCAGCCCGGTCAGTGTATCGGTCAGCGCCTGTTCCTCCGCCGCGCGCCGCGCGCCCTGAAGACGCAGGTTCAGCTTCCGCGAAGCCTCCATCGCGGCGGATTTCGCCTCGATCAGATAGAGCATTTCGGTGGTCGGATCCGTCACCGCGAAATCCTTGCCGGTGAGGTTGAAATCGCGCACCGCCTCGACCACCGAAATCCCGAAGGACAGGTTCACCACCGCGCCGCTGCCAAGGTCCGGCGCGTCAGGCAGGGCAAAGAGCGCACCGTTCAGCCCGATGCGCGGCCTTTCCCGGTGCCGCAGTTTCAGCCGCGTGCCGTGACAGGCCCGCAGCCCGGCCATGTCCACTATCCCGCGCGGACGGCGCAGTTCAAAGACCTCCAGAAACCGGCGCCCGCTCAGCGGCTGTTGCGCAAACACATTGCGCAGCGTCGGTCCGGCATGCACCACACGCCCCCCGGCATCGAGGACCACATGCATCGGACAGAGCATATCCAGTAACCCGCAGAGCGCATCATCGCTCACGCTCATGACGGATGCCCCCGCGCACCAAGGTCAAATGCCCGGCCATGCGCAAACGCCTCTTCCAGAAGGTGAATTCCGATCATCTCGTGGCTTTCGGCGATGCCGCGATATTCCATCAGCACCAGCGCGCCATAATCGTCGGCCATGGCGCGCAACACACCCATCATCACCGGACCAAAGCGCAGGTCATGGCCATCCGGCAGCCCGACATGCAGACAATACCACCCATCGTCATGATCCGTCAGCTCCAGCGACGGCAGGTCGAGATCGGTCACAGCCAGCCGCGCCCGTTCCGGCAGATCGTCGAGGGAATGCAGGAAATCGACGAAATCCACCCCGCTGAAGCGCAGCAGGCGACGCAGCGCGTCACTCTGCGGGTTGGAGACCAGATAGGTGCCGATATCCTCCAGAAGATCGTCACGCCCGCGTTCCAGCCGCGCCGCCACGGCCGCCAGAACCCGCCCGGTGACCTGCGGCTCATAGAGCAGCATTGCCTCGAACTCGGTATAACCAAGATCCAGACGCCGGATCGTGTCGATCCAGACCTCGCGCCCATAGGTGTCGCGGACGAATCTTTCGATGGCGCGGTTGACCAGCCCGTGCATTTTCCTTTCCCCTCGCATGGACCGAGACTGGCACGCCGCCGTTAACAAGCCCTCTATATCTAGAATGCCATCGATTTTTTCGCGCCACGCCCGCCTTGCCATCGCGGCGGCACGTTGCTACATCGTGGTGTATCCGTTGGGGTGCCCGTTCAGGGCTGAGAGGCGATGCGCCAACCCACCGAACCTGATCCGGCTCGCACCGGCGTAGGGAACGGAGACCGCGCAACCCGCGCCTTTCCCCCTTGCACCCGCGATCCGCCTGCCGAGAGGACGCCGATGCGCTCTGCCCCGCCCGCACTCACCATCGACGGCTCTGCCCGGATTGGCGGGCTGTCTGTCTTTGGCCCGCTGCGCCTGAGGCTGGCCGCCGGGCGCATCACCTGCCTTCTGGGCCCCTCGGGCGTGGGCAAGACGACGCTCTTGCGGCTGATCGCGGGCGTCGATGACGCAACCGAGTTCACCGGCACGATCACCGCCTCCGACGGGTTGCCGCTCGGGGGGCGCATGGCGCTGATGGCACAGGGCGATCTGTTGCTGCCCTGGCTTGATGTGCTGGGCAATGTGACGCTGGGCGCGCGGCTGCGCGGCGCGGGGCGCGACACGCAACGCGCGCTGCGCATTCTCGACCGCATGGGCCTTGCCGATCATGCGCATAAACGCCCCCACGCGCTCTCGGGTGGTCAGAAACAACGCGTGGCGCTGGCCCGCACGCTGATGGAGGATCGCCCGATCATCCTGTTGGACGAGCCGTTCTCGGCGCTCGACGCGCGCACCCGCGCACAGATGCAGGATCTGACCGCCGCACATCTGGCGGGCCGCACCGTGCTGATGGTCACCCATGACCCGGCAGAGGCGGCGCGCATGGGCCATGCCATCCATATCCTGTCCGAGACCGGGCTGGAGGATGTCCCGCCGCCGCCCGCCCCGGTGCCCCGCGCGGTGGATGATCCCGAAACGCTTGCCACGCAGGGCCGTCTTTTCGCGCGCCTGCGCGCGCCCGCCTGACAGGAGAAATTGATGCGCCCCACCGATCATCTCAAATCCCTCGTGGCCGAGGACTGGCAGGCCGCCACCCGTCACGCCTTTACCGATCAGCTTGCCGCGGGCACGCTGCGCGAGGATCGCATGCTGGCCTATCTGCAACAGGATTACCTCTTCATCGAGGGTTTCGTGCGCCTGCTCGCCTCGGCCATCGCCCATGCGCCCAGCCTGCCCGACGCGATCCCGGCGGCGCAGTTCCTGGGACTGATCTCGGGCCCCGAGAACACCTATTTCCTGCGCGCGATCGAGGCGCTGGGCGGGCAGGTTTCGCCCCCTGCCCCGGCCCATCCGGTGACCGTGGACTTCCAGAACCTGATGCAGCAGGCCGCGCACTCGGGGCGCTATGCGCAGATGATCGCGGTGCTGAGCGTTGCCGAATGGACCTATCTCGACTGGGCCAGCCCGCATGCGGACAAGGCCGCGAACCTTCCCTTCTGGTTCGGCGAATGGATCACGCTGCACAGCGGGCGGGATTTTGAGGGCGTGGTGGCCCATCTGCGCGGCCAGCTCGATCAGGTCTGGCCAACGCTCTCGACCGAGGATCAGCAGGCGGCGCGTGCGGCCTTTGTCACCACCACCCGCCTCGAACGCGCCTTCTTCGACGCGGCCCTTGCAGGATACCCCGCGTCATGAGCCGCCTTGTCACCATCGCCGCCTCCACGGCGCTCGCCATCGTGCTCTGGCAGGCGCTGGTGACGCTGGCGGGCCTGCCGCCGTTCATCCTGCCGGGGCCGGGCCGCGTGGCGGAAACGCTCTGGGCCAGCCGCGCGCTCATCGCCCATCACGCGACGATCACCGCCGCCGAGGTGCTGATCGGCCTCGCCCTGGGCGCGGGGCTTGGCGGGCTCTCGGCCATCGGGCTGGCCGCCTCGCCCATGGCGCGCCGCCTGATCCGCCCGATGATGGTGTTCAGCCAGGCGATCCCGGTCTTTGCCCTGGCCCCCATCCTGACGCTCTGGCTGGGCTACGGGCTATGGTCCAAGGTCGCCATGGCGCTCCTGATCATCTACTTCCCCGTGACCTCGGCCTTTTTCGACGCGCTGATGCGCACGCCGCAGCACTGGCTGGATCTGGCCCGCGTGATGGGCGCGAACCGCCCGCGCCTGATGTGGCATATCCGCGTGCCCGCCGCCCTGCCGGGATTTGCCTCGGGCCTGCGTCTGGCCGCCGTCTACGCCCCCATCGGCGCGATCATCGGCGAATGGGTGGGCGCGTCCAAAGGGCTGGGCTATCTCATGCTGCTGGCCAACGGGCGGGCCAAGATCGACCTCATGTTCGCCGCCCTGATCGTGCTGGCGATCCTGACGCTCTTGCTGCACGCCGGGGTGGACCGGGGGTGTCGGCGGTGGCTGGATGGGGGGGCGGCCTGAGGCTTCTTCTTGGTCCAAATACCCGAATCCGACCGCCGCCCCGATCGCCCGCGCCACAAAAAAGAGCGCCTCCCGCCCGAATACCTCCCGAATTCCCGCCATAGGGTAGCGGCATGAGTGTCATGCCCCCGAGCCCTACCCTTGCTCCGCCGCGCCTGTCGGTCTTTGTCGATGCCGACAACATCAGCGCGGCGCAGGCCGGAACCATCCTTGCGCTTGCTTGCCACCACGGGGCGCCAGACCTCGTGCGCGCCTATGGCAATGCCTGCCTGCTGCCCGATTGGGACAAGGTGCCCGGCTTTCACTTCGTCCATTCCGGCAGCGGCAAGAACGCCACCGACATGCTGATCTGCCTTGATGCCATGGAACGCGCGCTTTCGGATCAATGCGGGACGGTCCTGCTCGTCAGTTCAGATCAGGACTTCACCCATCTCGCCACCCGCCTGCGCGAGCGCGGCCTGACCGTGATCGGCGCAGGAGAGGCCAAGACCGCAAAACGGTTTCGGGCAGCGTGTTCGGAGTTTCATGTGCTTGTAAACAAGACAGCATGTCCCTCCGACAGATCTTCCCCCGCCACACAACCAGCAAGGCAGGTGTCCACAGAAGCCCCGACTGACCTGGATCAGGATATCCGGAATGTGATCCGGTCCAAATGCACGGACAAAACCGGTTATGAGATCGCATTGCTCTCGGCGCACATGTTCAGGATCCACGGCGTGAAGATCAGCGCAAAGCCCGAGAAGACTTGGCGTGGCTACCTTGCCAAACGCCCCGCACTTTACACTCTCGACCCCAAAGGCCCAAACGCCAAGGTCCGCTACAAGCCCGAAGCCTTTAAGACCGCGACCGACTGAAGCCGCCCCCCTCAGAAATCCGTCGGTGCCCCGCCCTCGGCCTTGCGCCTTGCCACGAAATCCGCCAGCTCCTCGCGAACCCCATCATCCATCGGCGGCGCCTCGAACCCTGCGATGATATCCTGAAACACCTGATGCGCACGCGCCGGCGTCCAGACCGCACCTGCCGCCTCCCAGGCCTCGTAGTTGCGCCAGTCGCTGAGGAAGGGCTGGTAGAACGCGGTCGTATAGCGGTCCTGCGTATGCTGGATGCCAAAGAAATGACCCTTGTCGCCCACCTCCCGGATCGCCTCGACGGCGATCTCGTCAGGGCCGGTAGCCCAGAGCATCGGGTCCATGTAGCGTTGAATCTGTTGCAATATCTCACAATCCATGACGAATTTCTCCGGGCTGGCGATCAGCCCGCCCTCCAGCCACCCGGCGGCGTGATAGACCATATGCGCCCCCGCCTGCACCGCCGACCAGAGGCTGTTCGACGTCTCCCACATCGCCTGCCCGTCGGGCACGTTTGCGGCGCAGACACCGCTCGCCCGCATCGGCAGACGATAGAACCGCACCAGTTGGCCGGTCATCTGCGTCGCGCGCATGTATTCCGGCGTCCCAAAGGCGGGCGCACCGGATTTCATGTCCACATTCGAGGTGAACGTGCCAATGGCACAGGGCGCGCCCGGTCGGATGATCTGCGCCAGCACCACGGCGCAAAGCGCCTCGGCGATCGACTGCGCCACGGCGCCCGCCATCGTCACCGGGGCCATGGCCCCCGCCAGCGTGAAGGGCGTGACCACCAGCCCCTGCCCGCGCCGCGCCAGACGCATCCAGCCATCCAGCATCGGATAGTCATGCTTGAGCGGCGAGGTGGAGTTGATGTTTGTATACATCCGCGGAGAGGCCTCGAATTCCTCGTGGCTCAGACCCCCGGCAATCCGCACCATCTCCATCACATCCTCGACCCGCTCGGCGCCGAGGCTGTAGGCATGCATCGCCTTGTCGGTCAGCGTCAGCTTGTCGTAGAGCACATCGAGATGCCGGACACTGGCGTGAATATCCTGCGGCTCGACCGGATAGCCGCCCGCGAAATGGATGCAGTTGAAATACTGCGTCAGCTTCAGCAGGTTCTGGCACATCTCGCGCGTACCCGAGACCTTGCGCCCGATCTTCATGTCCCAGTAGCTTGGCGGCGAGGATACATTGCCAAAATTGAGATGATTGCCACCGATGGTGATGCTGCGCTCGGGATTGCGCGGCGTGATGGTCCAGCTTTCGGGCGCCTTGCCGATCATCTCCATGACGAAATCACGGCCCATACGGACATTCTCGCCGTTGATCTCGCAGCCGCCCGAGGCGCGCAGGATCCCGACGGCCTCAGGGTTCAGGAACTCGATCCCGATTTCTTCGAGGATCCGCATCGCCCCGTCATGGATCGCCAGCACCCCCGCCTGATCCAGAGGCTCTGTCGGGCGATCACGGTTGATTGGCGGGTTCCACGGCATCTGTTCGATGACGGCGCTGCCGCGCCGCGCAGCCCCGCCTGCGCGCCCGCCGCTTCGTGTCCTGCGTTTGAGATCTTCGGCCATGTGACGCCCTCCAGTGCTCGCTTGAAACCACGAAACACCGCCCCGGTGCGCGCCACATGCCGCTTTGCGACTTATGCTGTCGTTTTTGCTTTTCCGCCTGTCACGTTCCGGCCACTTGCGCCCGCCGCGCCGCTCGCTTGCCGGCGAACCAGAGATAAATCGCCAGGCTACCCACCACGATCACGCCCCCCGCCAGCATCATGCCGGTCGGACCTTCCCCCGTCCCCAACCAGACCCAGAGCGGCCCCAGAACCGTCTCAAGCAGCAACAGGAGACTGACATTCGAGGCATGTGTGTAGCGCGAGGCCAGCGACAGCGCAAAGAACGACACCGGCAGGATCACCAGCCCGCAGACCGCAATCGCCCAGACCTCGCCCTGCATCATCGCCGCGGGTCCGGTCACGATCACGCCGGTCGCACCCGCCAGCACCGCACCAAGACCGATCACCAGCAGGATCGGCAATTCGGGACGCGCCCGCAGGATCACGAAGTTGAGCGCCAGCACCATCGCCACGCCAAGACCCGCCAGCGCCCCCCAGAGCGCCGCGCGGTCGAACGTCACGCCATCGTGGCCGCCGCCAAACACTGCCAGCGCGATCCCCGCCATCACAGCCGCAATCGTCACCCATGTCGCGGTCCGCGTCGGCTCACCGATGATGACCCGCGCGAAGAGCGCGGCAAAAACCGGTACTGTCGCCACAGCGAACAGAACCACCGCCACCGGCGCATGAGCTATGCCGAGGCTGAACAGCGTCGCGTTGAAATACTGGCAGACGACAATGCCGATGCCGAACCCGCCACCCAGAATCCCCAGATCCCGCAGGCGGTGGCCGCTCGTCAACGCCCAGAGCACCAGCATAACGGCACCCATCAACAGGCCGCGCCAGCCCACCATCTGATAGCCGCCCATGCCCGACCACCGCATGAACAGCGCATCCGGCGTCAGCATCAGCGCACCGAACGTCGCCAGCGCCAGACCGAACAGCGGATGCCGCGTCATGCGGTCAGCCAGTCCGGGATATACCCGATATCGGGCAGCACCACATCGGCCAGCGGCGCCAGATCGGCGCGCGTCGCGGTGCCGGTCAGCACGCCCACACATTGCATCCCCGCCGCGCGACCGGCGATCAGGTCATGCGTGCTGTCGCCCACCATGACCACGCGCCGGGGCTCCAGCGCGACGGCGCGGGCAAAGGCCAGCAACGGCCCCGGCGCGGGTTTGGCTCCGAACCCCGAGTCGAACCCGGCGACAAAATCGAAATGCTCCAGCACGCCCGCAGCACCCAGGTGCGCGCGCGCGCCGTATTCGGTGTCGTTGGTCATCACCCCCAGCCGCAGCCCGCGTGCCGCCAGACCCTCCAGATAGGGTGCGAGCGGCACGGCGGGCGTCAGAGGGGCATGTTCCGCACTCTGCGTGAGCTGTTGCTCGATCTCGTCGACCACGCGCCCCGGCAGGGCACGCGCCAGACATTCCGCCACTTCGCGGTTGGTGCAGGCGATGACCGGGCTTGTCGGGTGAAACCGGCGGGCGTCCAGATCGTAATGCGCCTCCGCGGCAACCCGCGACATCACGGCCAGATCCCCACCCGCAAGATCATGGATCACCGCATGCCCCCAGACGCTCCAGGTGGCGTGAAAATCAAACAGCGTTCCGTCCTTGTCGAACAGGATCCCGTCCGCGCGCGTCATGTCCAGCTGACCTGTCTGCCGCCGGGCAGGCTTGCCCGCGCCATCATCGGTGTTTCATATTTCAGCCCCTTCTGATCGCAGAACGCCACGACCCAGGCGTCATCCATCATCAGGAAATCCAGCACCGCGCCCAGAAACTCCGGTTCTGCCGCGCGGGCGCGCAGATCGGTCTCGGACGCGCCGGTCGCCCCCAGGAACACCGGCAAAAGGGCGTCATTGCCTGCCAGCCAGGCGAGGGCCTGCAAGGCGATTGTCTCGGCGTAATCCTGCTGCATCGTCATCCTGGTTAATTTCCGGAAAGGTTTTCTTAACCTCTGCAATGGATAGTGAACCGATTGCAAAGGGCAAGCACTAAAGGCATCGGGGCAATGTCGGGTAAAATTCTGATCGTGGATGAGTTGGCGTCCAACAGGATCGTCCTGAAGGTCAAGCTCTCTGCCGCCCATCACCGGGTGGTTCCGGCGGTTTCCGCCAACGAGGCGCTCGGCCTCGCCGCGCGTGAGCGGCCTGACCTCATTCTCGCCAGTTCGAACCTGTCGGACGTGACCGCCGCCGAATTCATCACCGCCCTGCGCCGGATCGACGGCCTGTCGGCCACACCGATCGTGCTGTTGCAGTCGCGCCCCAGCCAGCAAGAACGCCGCGCAGCGCTTGCGGCGGGCGCCGATGACATTCTGACCAGGCCGGTGAGAGAACCGCTGCTGCTCGCGCGATTGCGCAACCTCCTGCGCCGGTATCACCGGGACAACGACCTGTCGGCACAGGTCGGCGCGGCCGATGCGATGGGATTCGCCGAGGGCCGGGATGAGTTTCAGCACCCCGGCCATGTCGCCATCATTGCCCCAACCGGCCGCCAGGCGCTCGCGCTCAAGGCAATGCTCGCGTCCAACGGCAACCATCGGATCACTGCGGGTGCCATGGATCACGTCTGGTCCATCACCGGCAGCCAGCCGGCCCCGGATGTCTGCCTGCTGTGCTTCGGCCCGGCCACAGCCGAGGACGGCCTGCGTCTTCTGGCCGATCTCAAGGCGGGCCAGCGCACCCGGTCGAGCCCGGTCATCGCCCTGCTTGATGCCGGTTGCGACGGGCTGGCGGTAACGCTGCTGGATATGGGTGCCGATGACGTGATGGCCGGAACGCCTGATCGCCACGAACTTTCGCTACGGCTCAGCCAACAGATGCGCCGCAAGCGCCGCGACGAACATCTGCGCGCCGAACTTCTGTCCGGGCTGAAGGCGGCGGTGATCGACCCGCTGACCGGCGCTCATAATCGCCGCTACGCTCTGCCTTTCCTGCACCGCCAGATCAATCGTCTGAGCGAGGGCGGGCAGTGCTTTGCCGTGATGGTGGCCGATCTCGATCTGTTCAAACAGGTCAATGACCAGTATGGCCATGCTGCGGGCGATGCGGTTCTTTTCTCCGTTTGCGACCGGCTGCGCGCCAATCTGAGCGAGGGCGATCTGCTTGCCCGGATCGGTGGCGAGGAGTTTCTGATCGTCACTCCTGTCGTCAGCCGCGACCATGCCCGCCAGACCGCCGAGCGCCTCCGCCGGGTGATCCGCCAGACCCCGATCGTCCTGCCCGACTGTAACGTTACAGTCAGCGTCACCATCAGCATCGGCATCACCATCGGTCAGAATCGCCCCGGCCTGCCCCTGCCCAGCGTCGAGAGCCTGTTGCACGAAGCCGACCGCGCGCTCTATGTGGCCAAGGCACAGGGCCGCAACAAGGCCAGCTTCTGCGCGCGCTCGGCTGCCTGATCACGCCGCCCGCCCCGCGCGAAACGCGCGCGGCGACTGCCCCCATGCCTCGATGAAGGCGCGGGTAAAGGCGCTGCGGCTGGTAAATCCCACCTTCTGCGCCACCCGCTTGACCGGCTCTTGCCCTTCGCTCAGCAGCTGCGCCGCCCGCGCCAGCCGCAATTCCCGCAGGAACCCCATCGGCCCGCAGCCATAGGCCGCCTGAAACCGCTCGGCAAAGCGCGACCGGCTCATACCCGCCGCCTCTGCCAGCCGTTCGAGCGTATGCACGGCACCGGGATCGTCCAGCATCGACTGCAGGGCGCGCCACAGTTGCGGATCGGCCAACGCCCCCAGCCATGTCACCGCCGGATCCCCCGCCTCCAATCGTTGCCGCAACATCTCGATCACGCATTGCAAAAGCAGCGCCCGGATCATCGCGCGACCTCCGGGGCGCGGCTGCGTCACTTCCTCGACCAGCGCCGCCATCGCCTGCTTCGCCCTCGGGACCTGCCCCAGATCCAGCGTCAGCGGCGCCCGCAGCAGATCAATCACCCCATGCGTCTCGCGCAGGCCCAACCGGATCGTGGAACACAGCACCACCATGTTTCCGCTGCCCTCGCCGCGCGCCAAATGCTCTTCCAGATCGAGACCCGCCGGCCTGCACGCGGGCAGGCCGATCTGCCCAAGACCATGATTATGCAACGAATGATGCTGGCTTGCGGGGACCAGAACCAGACGTCCGGGTGCCAGGTCGATCGGCGCCAGCCCCTGAAAACTCAAGCGCCCCTCCCCGCCCAGCACATAATGCAGCGTCGCCCCGGGCGCGCGTCCCATTCCAAGACTGCACGCCCCTTCGAGCGCGCAGATCGCAAACGGGTCAGCCTGAATTTCAAGCTCGCTCAGAATCCGGTCATGGGCTTCGCGCATCTGCATCTTCTTGCCCTCGCAGCAATCGCCGCAAAAAGCAACCAGCAGAAAAAGCACATAAACAAACTGTGAAGCCACGTTTTCGGGACGAAAAGGCACATTCGCGCTGCCACATTCACAACGTAAACCACACCAACAAGGAGTAAGCCATGAGCTGCTGCCACAATCACGACCATGATAACGATCCCAAATTCACCCGCCGCCAGGCCCTCACCGGCACCGCAGCACTGGCTGCCGCCGCAACCGGCCTCGTGGCCACTTCCGCACAGGCACAGGACAATCCCTATGCGGAACCCGCAGAACCCGCGCTGCCGCCCAGCGACATGAAGATCGACCTCAGCCGTGTCGCCCTCGTCGTCACCGATCCGCAGAACGACTTTCTCAGCCCCGATGGCGTGACATGGGGCGTGGTCGGCGCAAGCGTCGAGCAACACAACACCGTCGGCAATATCGAAAGCCTGTTCAAGGCGGCCAAGGCTGCGGGCATCACCGTCGCCGTGTCGCCGCATTACTACTATCCCACCGACCACGGCTGGAAATTCGAGGGCGCGCTGGAAAAGCTGATGCACAAGATCGGCATGTTCGACCGCAAGGGCCCGCTGTCGCTCGAGGGCTTCGAAGGTTCGGGCGCGGATTTCCTCGATCTCTACAAACCCTATATCAATGACGGCAAGACCATCGTCTCCTCGCCGCACAAGCTCTATGGGCCGGAACATAACGACCTTGCGCTGCAACTGCGCAAGCAGGGCGTGGATCAGGTGATCCTGGCTGGCATGTCCGCCAACCTCTGCACCGAGAGCCACATGCGCGAGCTTCTGGAACAAGGCTTTGAGGTTGCCGTGGTCAAGGACGCCACCGCCGCCGCCATGCTGCCGGAAGGTGACGGCTATCTCGCCGCGCTCATCAACTTCCGCTACATGGCCAACGCGGTCTGGACGACCGAAGAGGTCGTGGCGATGCTGGGCTAAGGCCAGTTGCCGCATCACCCGCCCCAGGGATGAGGATGGGCACGCCCGCGCGGACCACGGACCGCGCGGGCATTTTCTTTTGCAGCGATCCGGCATAACGATAGCCCCGACAGCGACGATGGAACAGGGGCGACGCCATGACGAAAACCATGATCGGGGTGATCGGCGGATCTGGACTATACGAGATTGACGGGCTGCAAGATGCCCAGTGGCGGCACGTCGACACCCCCTGGGGCGCCCCCTCCGACCAGATCCTCACCGGCACGCTTGACGGTGTGCCGATGGCCTTTCTGCCCCGCCACGGGCGCGGTCATGTTCACACGCCCTCAACCGTGCCTTACCGCGCCAATATTGACGCGCTGAAACGCATCGGCGTAACCGACGTGATCTCTGTCTCTGCCTGCGGCTCGTTCCGCGAGGATCTGGCGCCGGGCGATTTCGTCCTCGTCGATCAGTATATCGACCGCACCTTTGCCCGCGAGAAATCCTTTTTCGGCCCCGGCTGCGTGGCCCATGTGAGTGTGGCGCATCCCACCTGCCCGCGCCTCACGGACGCCTGCGGGACAGCGGCGCGCGATGCCGGTATCACGGTGCATCGCGGCGGCACCTATCTGGCGATGGAGGGACCGCAATTCTCGACCATGGCGGAATCGAAACTCTACCGCGATGCCTGGGGCTGCGACGTGATCGGCATGACCGGCATGCCCGAGGCCAAACTCGCCCGCGAGGCCGAACTTTGCTACGCTTCGGTCGCCATGATCACCGATTACGACAGCTGGCACCCCGACCATGGCGCGGTGGATATCACCGCGATCATCGCCACCCTGGCCGGCAATGCCGACAAGGGGCACAACATGGTCCGCCGCCTGCCCGCTCTTCTGGGGCCTGACCGCGTGCCCTGCCCGCATGGCTGCGACCGCGCGCTCGAATTCGCCATGCTCACCGCGCCCGAGAAACGCGACCCCGATCTCGTCGCACGGCTTGACGCGGTGGCGGGGCGGGTTCTCGCGCGGTAAACTCTTCGCGCGTGGCCTGTCACATCACTGGACGCCCGCGCGCGCGATACCCACAACAGGTGACATGTCGCACCTGACCGAAAAACTTGCCGACCAGACCTGGCGTCACAGCATGGGCCGCCGGTTCGAGGCGATGACGGACGAGATATTCCAGGTCATCCGATGGATCCTTCTGGTGGGATTCGCCAACTATCTTGCCAAGACCCACGGCACGCTGACCTTCAGCCTGACATACTGGATGCTTGCCGCCCTGCTTTTCGGCTATATCGCCTCGCGCTTTCTTCTGCGGCCGGAGGTGCCGTTTCTCGGCAACCCCACGGCCCGTTTGCCACGGCTGATCCAGTCGGCGTTGAATTTCCTGCTCTGCGTCGTGGTGTTTGCCCTGACCCTCTGGGCGGTCGGCGCCCTGACCCAGGCCATTGCCGATTACCGCAGCCTGCGCTGACCCCTTGCGCCAACATCCGGCCTGCGCCAAAACCGCTCTGGCAACATCCCGCCGGAGCGCTTACCCCATGACCCCCATGAAAACCGTCAAGGACTACATTCGCACCATCGTCGATTTCCCGCATGAGGGGATCCTGTTCCGCGACGTGACCACGCTCTTTGCAGATCCGCGCGGTTTTCGCATCGCCATAGACCAGATGCTGCACCCCTATGCCGGACAGCCCATCGACAAGGTTGTCGGACTTGAGGCGCGCGGATTCATTCTGGGCGGCGCCATCGCACATCAGTTGTCAGTAGGCTTCGTGCCGATCCGTAAAAAGGGCAAGCTGCCCGGCGCGGTGATCTCCGAACACTACCAGCTGGAATATGGCGAGGCGGTGGTGGAAATCCATGACGACGCGATCCAGCCCGGCGAACGTGTCCTGCTGGTTGACGATCTGCTTGCAACCGGCGGCACCGCCGCCGCCGGCATCCGCCTGATCGAGCGGCTGGGCGGGGAAATCACCGGCTGCGCCTTCATCGTCGATCTGCCGGATCTTGGCGGCCACAAGCGCCTGCTCGATATGGGAATGGAGGTCCATACCCTCTGCGCCTTCGAAGGGCTCTGAGCGCTATTGCACCGCCATCCGTGCCGCCAGCCGCAGTGCAAGGCTGGGATCGCGACTCATCCCCGGCAGCACCGGGTGATAGCCCGCCCGGATGAGCGCCGCGATTTCGGGGCGCAGAATCACTCCGCCTTCGTCCGGCAACTCCGCCAGAGCCGAGCGATCCATGAACGCCCGATCCGACCACAGCAGGATGGTCTGCACGATCTGGCTCAGCGCCAGCGTTTCGGCAGGCACCGCGCCCAGCGCCTCATCCATCCGCAGAAAGACGAAACACGCGCGGATCGCACCCGCCTCGTCGAACCTGAAAATCCGATACTGATTGGCCTCCGCCTCTTGCAACCGCGCCACCAGCGGGCCGAGATCGGGCACCAGCCGGTCCAGTCCCGGCACCTCCGGCAGTTCCTGCCAGTCGCGGAAAAAGAACATCATCAGGTTCGCACCCAGTTCCGGATCGGTCCCGGCCATCCGGTGACCCGCCAGCGCCACCACCGCCTCGATCGCGCCCTTGATAACGCCAAGCGTGCGGTCATCGACCCCGAACACCACCGGCACGATAGGCCGCCCCCAGCGGGCGAACAGAAATGTCTCGTCACTGCGCAAAAACAACGCCTCGATCTCGGCGGGGGTCAGGGTGACACTCATGGGCAGGGCCTCCGATTGCCGCGCTCCTCTAGCAGGCTCTGGTCCCCCGCACCACCCGCTGCCGGAGGCCCCGGACACTGCGTACAAAAGCGGCGCACGCAATGAACATGCTGTACGCTACATCTCGAACAAATCGTTCTGCCCCTTCGGCCCCGGCGCGGGCAGGCCCAGATGCGTCCAGCCCCCCTGCGCCAGCATCCGCCCGCGCGGCGTGCGCTGGATAAGTCCTTGTTGCAAAAGGAAAGGTTCGATCACCTCTTCCAGCGCATCGCGGCTCTCGCTCAGGGCGGCACTCAGGGTCTCGATCCCCACCGGGCCACCCTGATAAGCCTCTGCAATCAAACGCAAATACCTCCGATCCGCCCCATCAAGCCCAAGATGATCCACCCCCAGCCGCGTCAGCGAGCGATCCGCCAGTTCCTTGGAAATCACCCCATCCCCCTCAACCACCGCGAAATCCACGACCCGTCGCAAAAGCCGCCCCGCGATCCGTGGCGTCCCGCGCGAGCGTCGTGCAATCTCCATCGCACCATCGGGATCGGTCGGGATACTCAGCAGCCGTGCATTGCGCGTCACGATCTCGTGCAACTCGTCCGTCTCATAGAATTGCAGCCGGGTCGGGATGCCGAAACGGTCGCGCAGCGGCGTGGTTAGAAGGCCCAGCCGCGTAGTCGCGCCAACCAGTGTAAATGGTTGTAATTCAATGCGAACGGTGCGCGCCGCCGGCCCTGCGCCGATCACCAGATCCAACTCGAAATCCTCCAGCGCCGGGTAAAGCACCTCTTCCACCGTCGGATTCAGACGGTGAATTTCGTCAATGAAAAGAACGTCATTGCGCTCCAGATTGGTCAGGATCGCCGCCAGGTCGCCCGCCTTGGCCAGCACCGGGCCGGATGTCATCCGAAAGCCCACGCCAAGCTCGCGCGCCATGATCTGCGCCAGCGTCGTCTTGCCCAGACCGGGGGGGCCGTGAAACAGAGTGTGATCCATCGCCTCGCCCCGCTGCCGCGCGGATTGGATGAACACCGACAGGTTTGCCCGTGCCTCTTTCTGACCGATGAATTCGGACAGCACCTGCGGTCGCAGGCTGCGGTCCTGATCCTCCGGCAGGGCTTGAGGGCGTAGGGTCGGGTCCGGCTCACTCATGAATTATCCCCTTGGCGCCAATAGCTTGAGGGACAACCGGATCAATTCCGCCGTCTCCGCGCGGGGCGCATTGCCCGCTGCCTGCGCCACCGCGCCCGCCGCCTCGCCGGGGCTGTAGCCCAGATTCGTGAGCGCCGACAGGGCCTCGGCCTGCGCGCCGGAGCCGGATGGCGCGACGGCTGCGGGCATTGCCGGGGCGGCGTCGATCACCGCCTCGCCCGCATCCGGCGCAGGGGCCGTGGTCGCCCCCATGGCCATCACGCCGGGCGCCTTGTCCTTGAGCTCGTTCACGACCCTTTGTGCGGTCTTTGCCCCGATCCCCTTGGCCGCTGTCACCGCATTCCAGTCCCCGAGCGCGATCGCGCGACCTATGCCATCCGGCCCCAAGGCCCCCAAAATCGCCAGCGACGCCCGCGCCCCGACCCCCTGTACGCTCATCAGCAGCCGATGCCATTCCTTCTCGATCAAAGTGGTGAACCCGAAGAGTTGCAGAATATCCTCGCGCACCAGAAGGTCCGTGTAGAGTGCCACCTGCCCGCCCGGCCCCGGCAGAGCGGACAGGGTGCGTTCCGAGCAATAGACAAGATAGCCTACACCGCGCACGTCGATCAACACATGGTCCGCCGCGCGATAGTCGATCCGCCCCGCTATCCGCCCGATCATGCGCCCGCCCTCTGCACTGCGCGGGACAACAAACCGCCCGATCGCGCATGATGCGCATGGCAGATCGCAATCGCCAGGGCATCCGCCGCATCCGGTCCGGTGAGTTGAACGCCGGGCAATTGCACCCTGACCATATGCGCCACTTGTTCCTTGGCGGCGTGGCCAACGCCGACCACGGTTTTCTTGACCGTGTTGGGCGAATATTCCCCCACGCTCAGCCCATGTTGCGCGGGCACCAGCAAGGCGATCCCGCGCGCCTGTCCCAGTTTCAGCGTCCCTGCCCCGTCCTTGTTGACGAATGTCTGCTCTACCGCCGCCGCCTCGGGCGAATAACGGGCGACGATATCGGTCAGTTGTTCGAACAGAGACAGCAGACGCGCCGCCAGATCCGGTCCGCTGGAATGACAGATGCCGTTGGCGACATGCGTGAGACGACTGCCGTCGGCGTCGATCAGTCCCCAACCGAGGTTTCTCAACCCGGGATCAATTCCCAATACCCGCATCCTGACCCTGCCCGTTTTATCCTGCCCTTCCGGGTTTTTTTCAGCATTAGCACGAAACAAGAACAAAGACCAAGCAGAATGCGTGTTTCCAGACTGCCCGCTTTGACCGCAACCCGTTGCAGAATTGCCGCAGTCCGTTGTCACCCCGCGACAGTGAATCCCACAATAATTCATTAAAAACAAAAATATAAAGGCCAATCCGACCCATGCACAAGACGCATAATAACTATGCAATAACCTGGCTTGCAAGAATGGAGCAGTCTGACTAACTGCCCCTCAGCAACAGATATTCTGTGATCTTCGAATTCAAGGAACAAACCAATGGCCGTCATCGACAGCACCCGCTCGCACGTTTCCACCGCCGGTTTCGGCAGTCTCATGACCCGCGTCTACGACACAATTGTCGCGTGGAACGAACGTCGGGCCACCCGCAAGGCGCTTTCGCAACTGAGTGATCGCGAACTCGACGATATCGGTCTGAGCCGTGGCGATATCGATCTGGTCGCCCGCCAGATCTGAGGATCGGGACCATCCAAACAAAAGGCCCTGCGCGGAACGATCCGGCGCAGGGCCTTTTGACAAGGGGGGCGATGTTCTGCCTCGCGTTAACGCAGCAGCGGGCGCATCTTTGACGCAAGGATTTCGCTCAGCCGGTCAGGCTGCATTGCCATCGCGCCAGCCTGTTCGACAAAACTGCCCTGTGACAGTTGCAGCAGCCGGTTCTCATAGAGCGGCAGGCCCAGATGGGCGATGATCACTGATTTGAAGAACACGAACCCGGCCACAAGATAGACGAGGCCGCGCACGGGAATGCTGGCCCGGCGCCGTTTGGGGCGGAATACGATCAGCCCATTCCTGCTGACCTTGCCAACGTAGCCGCGCTCCATCTGAGCGCGTTTTCGGGCTATCGCCTCCAGCCGGGCGTCGAACGCATGGAAAGCATCACTCATCATAAAAATCCCAATTCACAGTCCATACATTAATCCTAAAAATTTAGGACTGAATTATGGCAAGACTAAGGCAAATACGCCGCGAGGACAGATTTTAGACTTAATTTCATTCACTTTTCTGCATCACCAGCGTGGTCCAGTCACCAATATCTGCGCGATGTTCCAGACTGTTTCCAAGGCGAGAATAGACGTCAGCCACCTCTTCGGCCTGATCCTTCAGAAGGCCCGAGAGAATCACCTTTCCACCGGGTCGCAAGCATGACGTAACGTCAGGCCCGAGCGCCATCAGAGGCCCCTTGAGGATATTGGCAAAGACCAGATCAAAGGGCGCTGCGGCGCGCAGGCGCGGATGATCGAAGCCCGCCGCCTGCACACAGTCCACCCGACCGGCCAGACCATTGGCCAGAACATTGGCCTGCGCCACCTCGACCGCCACCTCGTCGATATCGCCGGCTAGCACCACGCCGGGCCAGATCCGCGCCGCCGCCATCGCCAGAACGGCAGTGCCGCATCCGACATCGACCACCGACCGGCCGACAAAGCCCTGCTCCGCCAGACGATCCAGCGCACGCAGGCAGCCCAGTGTCGTGCCATGATGCCCGGTGCCAAATGCCATGGCGGCCTCGATCAGCAGCGGCTCGCACCCGGCGGGCACCCGGTCTGCGTCATGACTGCCATAGACGAAGAACCGCCCGGCCACGACCGGGCTGAGGTCACGGCGCACTTTGGCCACCCAATCGACCTCGGGCAGTTCCGAGATTGCAAAGGGCCTTGCCCCATGCGCGGCAGCCAGAAGCGCAAGCGCAATGTGATCCGGCGAAGCATCAAAATAGGCGCCGATCTCCCAGAGACCCGAACCGTCCTCGATCTCGAACATGCCCACGCCTGTCGGCGATGGCGTCAGAACCTCCAGCGCCTCGGCAATCGCCTCGGCATCAGCCTTGTCCGGCAGGATGGTAAGGGCGGTGTAGGTCGGCATGATCAGGGGCTTTCGACAGGGATCATTCGGCGGGCGCGGGTACCAGCCGCGCGAGGATCGTTTCATTGCCCGGCTCGGGGTGGCGCGGGATCATAAGCGCCAGAACACAGGATACACAGGCCATGCCCGCCGCCATGAAAAACACCGCCGCAGGCGAGACCAGCCACAGATAGCCCAGAAGCGCAGGCAGAAACACCGCCGCGATATGGTTGATGGTAAAAGCCACGGCGGCGGTTGGCGCGATGTCGCCGGGATCGGCGATCTTCTGGAAATAGGTCTTGAGCGCGAGGGCGAGCGAGAACAGGATATGGTCCACGACATAGAGCGTCGCCGCGAGCAGCACGCCCCACCCGAAAAAGTAGATACCGCCATAGGCTAGGAACACCAGCGCCAGCCCGATATATTCGAACACCAGCGTATTGCGCTCGCCGAACCTGAAGACCGCCCGCCCCATCAGCGGGGCAAAGATCATGTTGACGATCAGGTTGATCAGGAACAGCGCGGTCACCTCATGCACCTGAAAACCGAATTTCTCGACCATCATGAACCCGGCAAAGACCACGAAAATCTGCCGCCGGGCCCCGGCCATGAACTGCAGCGCGTAATAGAGCCAGTAGCGGCGGCGCAGCACCATCTTCTTGATCTGCGGATTTGGGGCCTCGAACCGAGGATAGGCGATCAGGCAAAAGACCGCGACACAGACCGTGAACCCGCCCGCCAGCATGTAGACGGTGTTGTAGGTCAGGCCGAACGCATCCCAAGTCAGCACGATCAGCACATAGGCCACCAGCGTCGCACCCGATCCTGCGGCCAGAAGCCAGCCCAGCATCTGCGGCGCGCGCAGCTTGTCCAGCCATTGCAGTTGCAGGGATTGGTTCACCGTCTCGTAATAGTGAAACCCGATCGAACTGAGCATTGTTATGGTCAGGATGCCGCCCAGAGTGGGAAACTGCGCCGTCAGCGCCGTAGCCACCCCCAGCAGCACCAGCGAGACCAGCCCGAGAATCTGTTCATGCATGAAGATGATCAGCGCGATCACGCCAATGGCGAAAAATCCGGGGATCTCGCGCACCGTATGCAGCCAACCGATGTCAGAGCCGTCGAACCCCGCCACCTCGATGACAAAGTTGTTGAGCAGCGCCGACCATGTGGCAAAGGCCACCGGCATCGCGGCGGCCATCAGAAAGAGCAGCGTCACGGGTCTGCGCCAGAAGGGCAGGCTTCGCGCCTCGCCGAGGGGGAATTGCGGTTTCATGCCATTCCTTTACGCGCAAGCGCGGGGGTTGGCGAGAGGGGCTTGCAGGAAAATCGGGGCATCATCGCACGCTCCATACCGTCATCCCCAGGTCCGACCCGGGGATCTCGTGACATCCCCCAATCCCTCAATAGAAACTCTGCGGGTCAATATCCACCGTCATCCGCGTCTGCGGCGGCAGGCGCACCTGACCAATCCAGGCAGCAATCGCAGCTTGCAGAGCCGCGCCCTTGGGCGCCTTGACCAGCAGCCGCACGCGATGCCGCCCCCGGATGCGGGCAATCGGGGCGGGCGCGGGGCCGAAGACCTGCGCGCCCACGGCGCGGATCGGTCCGTCACGGCGCGCCAGTTCCCCGCCCAGATCATAGACCGCCTGCATATCGGGCGAACTGAGGATGATGCCCGCCATCCGCCCATAAGGCGGCACACCCGCCGCGCGCCGTGCCTCGGCCTCGGTGCGCCAGAACCCCTCTTCGTCGCCAGCCAGAATGGCGCGGATGACCGGATGCTCGGGCTGGAACGTCTGCAACAGCGCCCGGCCCCGCCGCTCGGCCCGACCCGCACGCCCCGCCACCTGCCGCATCAGTTGAAACGTGCGCTCAGCAGCCCGCAGATCAGAGCCCTGAAGCCCGAGGTCGGCGTCGATCACGCCGACCAGTGTCAGCAGCGGAAAGTTGTGCCCCTTGGCGACCAGTTGCGTGCCGATGATGATATCCGCGCCACCCGCCGCAATCCCGGCGATCTGTTCCCTGAGCGCGCGGGCAGAGCCGAAGAGATCCGACGACAACACCGCAATCCGCGCCTGTGGAAACAGCGCCGCCGCCTCTTCCGCCAGCCGCTCCACTCCCGGTCCCACCGCCGCCAGCCGCCCCTCCGCCCCGCAGGACGGACAGGCCACCGGCATCGCGGCGCTCTCGCCGCATTGGTGGCAGATCAGCCTCTTTTGAAACCGGTGCTCGACCATGCGCGCGTCACAGTGCTCGCATCCGATCTGATGCCCGCAGGCGCGGCAGATCGTTGTCGGCGCATAGCCGCGCCGGTTGAGGAACAAGAGCGCCTGCTCTCCCGCCGCCACCCGCGAATTGACCGCCGCCTGCAGGGTGGGTGAAACCCACCTGTTCGACGGCAGACTCTCGGCCCGCATGTCGATCGCGGCAAGTTCCGGCATGACCGCCGCGCCATAACGCGCGCTCAGCTCCAGCCGCTCGTATTTGCCCGCCTCGGCATTGGCCCAGCTTTCAAGGCTGGGCGTAGCTGAGGCCAGAACCACCCGTGCCCCGCAGATCGCGGCGCGCAGAACCGCCATGTCGCGCGCATTGTAGAGCACGCCATCCTCTTGCTTGTAGGAACTGTCGTGTTCTTCATCCACCACGATCAGGCCCAGATTCTGAAACGGCAGAAAGAGGGCAGAGCGCGCGCCCACCACCATCTGCGCGCCGCCTTGGCCGACCATCTTCCATGTGCGCCGCCGCTCGGTCATGGTCACGCCCGAATGCCACTCGGCGGGCCGTGCGCCGAACCGCGCCTCGACGCGGGTGAGAAATTCTGCCGTCAGAGCGATCTCGGGCAACAGCACCAGCGCCTGACGCCCCAGCCGCAATGTCTCTGCCACCGCCTCCAGATAAACCTCGGTCTTGCCAGAGCCGGTGACGCCGCGCAACAGCGTCGTGCCATAGCCCCCGCCGCGCACCCCCGAACAAAGCGCCTCTGCCGCCACCGACTGCTCCGGCACCAGATCCCTGGCGGGCAGGTCCGGGTCCAGCCTGGCAAAGGGCGTATCGCGCGGCGTATCCTCTTCGCGCACCGCCCCCTGCGCCACCAGCCCCTTGATCACCGATGATGTCACCCCGGCCAGATCGCCAAGTTCCTTCAGGGTGAAGCCAAGAGTGCCATAGCCGCGCAGCACCTCCAGCACACGCGCGCGCGCGTCGGTCATCCGTTCGGGGGTCACATCCCCCAGCCGGTAGATCTTTTGCATCGAAGGAGGATTGCTCAGCCCCGGCGCGCGGGTGGCCAGCCGCAGCATCGCGGACAGCGGTGTCAGGGTATATTCCCCCGCCCGACGGAGGAATTCCTGCATCTCGTCGCGCATCGGGGCCACGTCCAGCACCCGGATGATGCTGCGTGCCTTCCTGAGTTCAAATCCGCCCCGGCCCGGCCCCCAGACCACCCCCGGCACCCGGCGCGGCCCCAGCGGCACCTCGACAAAGGCACCCGACACGCATCCGCCCTCGGGCGCAAGGTAATCCAGCGGACCATCGAGCGGCTGCGCGGTCAGCACCGCCACCAGAGCACCTTCATTATAGAATTCCGGCAGCGATGGGATCACGGGCGGTTCCTTGTCATCAGGGGTTTCGGGAGACCCGTCTATGAGGTAAACGCATCCGCAAAAGAACCCAACCCGCCACAGAGGGCCAGCCCATGAAATTCTTTGTCGACACCGCCGAAACCGATCAGATCGCCGAACTCAATGACCTTGGCATGGTCGATGGCGTCACCACCAACCCCTCGCTGATCCTGAAATCGGGTCGCGACATTCTCGAAGTGACCAGGGAGATCGCCGAAATGGTCTCTGGCCCCGTCAGCGCCGAGGTTGTCGCGCTGACCGCCGACGAGATGATCGCCGAGGGCCGCAAGCTTGCGCAGATCGCCGGCAATATCGCGGTCAAGGTGCCGCTCACATGGGACGGGCTAAAGGCCTGCAAGGTGCTCACGGGTGAGGGCTATATGGTCAACGTCACGCTCTGCTTTTCGGCCAATCAGGCGCTTCTGGCTGCTAAGGCGGGGGCCACGTTCATCTCGCCCTTTATCGGACGGCTTGATGACATCAACCTCGATGGCATGGACCTGATCGAGGACATTCGCACGATCTATGACAATTACGGGTTCGAGACGCAGATCCTCGCGGCCTCGATCCGCACGGTCAACCACGCCTGTCAGGCGGCATTGATCGGAGCCGACGTGATGACCGCGCCGCCCGCCGTGATCAAGAAAATGGCAGAGCATCCGCTGACCAATGCGGGCCTGGAATCCTTTATGGCGGATTGGGCAAAAACAGGGCAGAAAATCCTCTGAACCCATGCTATAACCCTCAAAACATTACCGAGGCAGGAATGAGCAGCAAGCCCCAGATGAACGACGCGCTGCGCGAACATCTCATCGCGCAACCTGATGTTATTCTTGAGGATCAGGATCTCATGCGTGCCCTAATTGCCGCCAACGAGCGTGCCATGGGGGGCAATATCGTGGATCTGCGCGGCATCGCTATGGACCGGCTCGAAGCGCGGCTTGACCGGCTTGAGGACACCCATCGCTCTGTCATCGCCGCCGCCTATGAAAACCTTGCCGGCACCAACCAGGTGCATCGCGCCATCCTGCGCTTGCTCGATCCGGTCGAATTCGAATCCTTCCTGCGCGATCTGGGGGGTGAGGTCGCACATATCCTGCGGGTGGATTCGATCCGGCTGGTGCTGGAATCGGTGCAGAATGACACCGATCCGGCGGTGCGGCGTCTGGGCGATGTCCTGTCGATTGCCGAACCCGGTTTCATCACCTCTTACCTGACTCGCGGGCGCGAGGTGCCGACCCGGCAGGTAACGCTGCGCCAGATCGACGAGGGCGACATGCGCATATATGGCCGCGATGCTATCTACCTGCGCTCGGAGGCCTGTCTGTTGCTGGATTTCGGCGCCGAGCGGCTGCCCGGCATGCTGGCCCTGGGGGCCGAGGATCCGCATCAGTTCAGCCCGCAACAGGGAACTGATCTGCTGGCTTTTTTCGCAGGCGTGTTTGAACGGACGATGCGCCGCTGGCTGTCATGATCAGCCCCGCCGCCCGCGATGCGCTCGAGGGCTGGCTTGCCGCCCAGAAGGCCATCAAGGGTGCCTCTGTCAATACGATTGCCGCCTATGCGCGCGATGTGGCCGATTTCCTGTCCTTCATGACCGGACACCACGGCGGGACACAGGGTCTGGGCGCGCTGGCCCGGATCAGCACTTCTGACATGCGCAGCTGGATGGCCTTTACCCGCGCACAGGGTGTCGGGCCGCGCTCGCTGGCGCGCAAGCTCTCGGCGGTCAAGGGATTCTACCGATGGCTTTCGGAACGCGAAGGATTCGAGCCGACCGCTGTGCTCGCCACCCGCTCGCCCAAGTTCCAACGCAAGCTGCCCCGCCCGCTCAACCCCGAGGCTGCAAGCGCGGTGATCAAGGCGCTGGACATGCAGTCGCTCACGCCCTGGATCGCCGCGCGGGATCAGGCGGTCGTGACCCTGCTCTATGGCTGCGGCCTGCGGATATCCGAGGCGCTGGACCTCACCGGGGCCGATCTTCCGGTCGGCACGGCGCTGCGGATCACCGGCAAGGGCGGCAAGCAGCGCATCGTGCCGGTGATCGCCCCCGCGCGCGCGGCGGTGGAACGCTATGTGCATGTCTGCCCGTTCGACATTGCCCCCGACGGGCCGCTTTTCATGGGCGCGCGTGGCGGGCGGCTGAACCCGCGTGTGATCCAGAAGGTCGTGGAACGCACCCGCCAACAGCTCGGCCTGCCAGCCAGCGCAACCCCGCATGCGATGCGCCACAGCTTTGCCACGCATCTGCTGAACGCAGGCGGCGATCTGCGGGCAATTCAGGAGCTTCTGGGCCATGCCTCGCTCTCGACCACGCAGGCCTATACCGGCGTCGACACCGCCCGCCTGATGGAGGTGTATGCCCGCACGCACCCCCAGGCGCGTGACTGACCTCTCCGGAGCCTCACGTAATAGTTAAGTTCAATTACAGCCGAATTGTGCGAGGCTTCCACGCGGATGACCCCTGTGTCACGTATAGAAAATGGAGAGTATATCATGAAACATCCGCTTTTCGCCGCTGCGGCATTGGCCGCCAGTCTGATGATGGGACAAACGGCGATGGCCTCTGAGTGCAAGGTCGATGTCGAGGATCCGTTCGATCTCGACGCGGCTGCCGTGGATGAAATTTACGACTGCATCAAGGCCACGATGGCCGAAAGCTACGCCAAGGAAGGCGATGAGGTGGCCGTTGCCTATCGCGACTGGACGGTGACATCGACCCGCCCGGCAGTGGCCGGGGCGCATGGCAACCGCCTGCTCCAGACCTTTGCCAATGACATCGCCGCAGAACAGTATCTGAAATTCGCCGATGAAGGCGTCGTGATGCCCGCTGGCTCGGTCCTGGCCAAGGAGAGCATCACCATCAGCACCAAGAAGAAAGAAGCCGTGACCGGCCCGCTGTTCATCATGACCAAGGGCGAGACAGGCAGTTCGCCGGATACCGGCGACTGGATCTATGCCGGTCTGCAACCCAACGGCAAACCGATGAAATTCAAGCAAAGCTTCTGTCATGATTGCCATGTCTCATGGGAGGCGCAGGACATGATGGCCTATCCTCTGGAAGAGGTCCGCGTCTCTAACTGAGGCAAGCCTGCGGAGAATGCACCCGGTCCCGCAGGGGGCCGGGCTTTTTCTTTGCATCTTCTTTTCTGGTGGTTCATTAAACGCTTATGACACCACAACTGCGCGCTTTGCTGGTTCACCTTTTCACAGCCACCGGGGCAGTATTCGCCATGCTGGCGATGCTGGCCGCCATCGACCAGAAATGGGAGCTAATGTTCCTCTGGCTGGTCGTGGCCTTTGCTGTTGACGGGATCGACGGGCCGCTGGCGCGGAAATATCATGTGCAGAAATATGCGCCCGAATTTGACGGGGTGCTGCTCGACCTGATCATCGACTACCTCACCTATGTTTTCATCCCGGCCTTTGCGCTGTTCAAGTCCGATCTCTTGCCGGGCTGGACGGGCTGGGTGGCGATCATCATCATCACCTATGCCAGCGCCATGTACTTTGCCGACACGCGCATGAAGACGAGGGACAATTCCTTTTCCGGCTTTCCGGGGTGCTGGAACATGGTAGTTCTGGTCTTGTTCGCGATCGAACCGAACTTCTGGGTCATACTGACGCTGGTGACGGTTCTGGCCGTGGCCATGTTCCTGCCGCTCAAGTTCATCCATCCGGTGCGCACAGAGCGCTGGCGGATGATCTCCTTGCCGGTCGCCTTTGCCTGGACATTTTTCGCGGGCTGGGCCGCCTGGGTCCATTTCGATCCGCAAAGCTGGGCGCATTGGGGCTTGGTGACGACCAGCGTCTATCTGCTCTTTGCGGGGATCGTGCAGCAACTCCTGCCAAGAACGGACGATCTCGAAGCGCTCTGATCCAAGGGTATCCGGAAAAAGAAAAACGCCCCGGCCATTTCTAACCGGGGCGTTTGCAATTGCAGGATGGGGCTTCGCCCCATCATGAGCTTAGCCGCGCTCTTCGATGATCTCGACAAGATGCGGGATCTTGTTGACCATGCCGCGCACGGCAGGCGTGTCCTCGAGTTCGCGTACGCGGTGCATCTTGTTCAGGCCAAGACCGATCAGGGTCTGGCGCTGCACCTCGGGGCGGCGGATCGGGCTACCGATCTGCTTAACAACGATGGTTTTTGCCATTTGTCCGGTTCCTTACGCTTCGGCCGCTTCAGCAACCGGCGCTTCGTCACCCTTTTTCAGGATGTCGGCCACCTTCTTGCCACGGCGCTGCGCCACCATGCGCGGGCTGGTCTCTTTCCTGAGACCGTCCAGCGTGGCGCGGATCATGTTGTAGGGGTTTTGCGAGCCGGTCGATTTCGCGACCACGTCCTGAACGCCCAGCATCTCGAACACGGCGCGCATCGGACCACCGGCGATGATGCCGGTCCCGTGCGGTGCAGTGCGCATCACGACCTTGCCCGCGCCATGGCGGCCTTCCATGTCGTGATGCAGTGTCCGGCCCTCGCGCAGCGGCACGCGGATCATTGCGCGCTTGGCTGCCTCGGTTGCCTTGCGGATCGCCTCGGGAACCTCCTTGGCCTTGCCCTTGCCAAAACCGACACGTCCCTTCTGATCGCCCACGACCACGAGCGCCGCAAACCCGAAGCGCTTGCCCCCCTTCACGGTCTTGGACACACGGTTGATCGCGACGAGACGGTCGGCGAATTCCGGAGCTTCCTCGCGTTCGCGACGGTCGCGGCGGTTGTCTTCTCTTGCCATTCTCTCGTCTCCTTAAATCTTCAGGCCGGCTTCACGCGCGGCGTCGGCGACTGCCTTGACCCGGCCATGAAACAGATAGCCGCCCCGATCGAAATAGGCCTCGGTCACGCCGGCCTTTCTGGCCCGCTCGGCAATGGTGGTGCCGACCTTGGTCGCGGCATCTACGTTGCACTTGCCCACCAGCCCCAGATCCTTTTCGAGGGTCGAGGCGGCGGCGAGTGTCACACCGTTGACGTCGTCGATCAGCTGCACGCTGATATTCTTGTTGGAGCGGTGAACGCTCAGACGCACGCGCCCTGCATTCACCTTGCGAAGTTTGTTCCGAACGCGCAGGCGGCGTTTGAGGAACAGTTTTCTTTTGCTGTTTGCCATCTGTCGCGTCCTTACTTCTTCTTGCCTTCCTTCTGGAAGATATACTCGTCCTTGTAGCGAACGCCCTTGCCCTTGTAGGGCTCGGGGCGACGCCAGTCGCGGATATTGGCCGCGACCTGACCGACGAGCTGCTTGTCCGTGCCCTCAACGACCAGTTCGGTCTGCTTCAGCGCGGTCACAGTCACACCTTCCGGAATGGGAAAATCGACGTCATGGCTGTAGCCGAGATTCAGCTTGAGCACATTGCCCGCCATCTGCGCGCGATACCCCACGCCACGGATTTCAAGCTCTTTCTTGAAGACATCCTTGGCTCCGTGCACCAGGTTGGCGATGACCGTACGGGTCATGCCCCACTGCTGACGGGCGCGTTTGGATTTGCCGCGCGGGGTGACAGAGATCTGACCGTCGGCGATGGTGATGGTGATATCATCGGTGGCGGTAAAGCTCTTGGTGGCCTTGGGGCCCTTGACCTCGATGGTCTGGCCCGAGAGCGTCGCTGTGACGCCATCGGGCAGGGCCACGGGTTGTTTGCCGATACGTGACATGTCCGGGTCTCCTCAGAATACAGTGCAGAGCACTTCGCCGCCAACATTGGCTGCGCGCGCGGCTGCATCCGACATCACACCCTTGGGGGTGGAGACAATCGACACACCCAGGCCTTGGCGGACCTGCGCGATGTCCTTGACGCCCATATAGACGCGACGACCGGGCTTCGAGACCCGTTTCATTTCGCGAATGACAGGGGTGCCCTCGAAATATTTAAGGCTGACCTCGATTGCCGCATGGCCATTACTGTCCTCGGTCATCTCGTAACCGCGGATATAGCCCTCTGCCGCCAGCACATCGAGAACGCGCACACGCATTTTCGAGGCCGGGGTCGTCACCGTGGATTTGCCACGCATCTGGGCGTTGCGGATCCGGGTGAGCATATCGCCGATAGGATCATTCATACCAAATCTCCCTTACCAGCTGGATTTTACGAGGCCGGGCGCCTGACCGCTCGAGCCGAGCTCGCGCAGCATGATCCGGGACACTTTGAGTTTGCGGTAATACGCATGCGGACGGCCCGTGAGCTGACAACGGTTGTGCAGCCGGGTGGCCGAACTGTTGCGCGGCAGTTCTGCCAGTTTCAGCGAGGCGCGGAACCGGTCTTCCATCGGTTTGCTTTCGTCACTGATGATCGCCTTGAGCGCGGCGCGCTTCTTGGCGAAGCGGTCCACCAGCTTCTGACGCTTCTTCTCGCGTTCGACCATTGATTTCTTAGCCATTAGTCTATCCTCCCGCGGCTCAGCTGTTGAAGGGCATGTTGAATTGCTTCAACAGCGCCTTGGCTTCAGCGTCGGTCTTCGCCGTGGTTGCGATGATGATGTCCATCCCCCAGACTTCGTCGACCTTGTCGAAGTTGATTTCGGGGAAAACGATATGCTCCTTGATGCCCATGGCATAGTTGCCACGTCCATCGAACGACTTGCCCGAGACCCCGCGAAAATCGCGAATACGGGGCATGGCGATGGTAATAAGGCGATCAAGGAAATCATACATGCGGTTGCCGCGCAGCGTGACCTTGGCCCCGAGCGGCATGTCCTCGCGCACCCGGAACCCGGCGATCGAATTGCGCGCCTTGGTGATCACCGCACGCTGACCGGCGATGGTGCTCAGATCCTCCTGGGCCGATTTGGCCTTTTTGGAATCGCGCACCGCTTCTGCGCCACAGCCAATGTTCAGGACGATCTTGTCCAGACGCGGAATCTGCATGTCGTTCTTGTAACCGAACTCTTCTTTCAGAGCAGGCTTGATCACCTCGCGGAAATGCGTCTTGAGGCGCGGGGTATAGGTTGCAGTATCAAGCATCGATCACATCCCCCGTGGTCTTGGCAAAGCGCACCTTTTTCTCGCCTTCGATCCTGAAGCCGACGCGGGTGGGTTTGCCGTTCTTGTCGACAATTGCGAGGTTGCTCAGGTCGATCGGCATCGCCTTGGGGATACGACCACCTTGGCTCGACTGGCTCTGGCGTGTGTGGCGGACAGCCATGTTGACGCCCTCGACCACGGCCTTGCCGGATTTGGGATCAACGTTGATTATCGTGCCCTTCTGGCCCTTGTCCTTACCGGCCAGAACGACGACGTTATCGCCTTTTTTCAGTTTGGCAGCCATCTTACAGCACCTCCGGGGCGAGCGAGATGATTTTCATGAAGTTCTTGGCGCGCAATTCGCGCACAACCGGCCCGAAGATACGGGTGCCGACCGGCTCGCCCGCGTTGTTCAGGATGACGGCGGCGTTGCGGTCAAAACGGATAGCGGTGCCGTCTTCGCGACGGACTTCTTTGGCGGTGCGCACGACGACGGCCTTGCGGACGTCGCCCTTCTTCACGCGACCACGCGGGATGGCTTCCTTTACCGAGACGACGATGATGTCGCCAACGGATGCGTATTTACGCTTGGAACCACCCAGAACCTTGATGCACTGAACACGGCGCGCGCCGCTGTTGTCAGCAACATCCAGATTGGTCTGCATCTGGATCATTTGGTTTCTCCCGACCTATGGGGGGCGATGCATTGCCTTGTCCCCAGGGTTTCGATTAATGTCGAAAGACGCTGAGGGCGTTACGCCTCCAGCACCTCCCAACGTTTCGTTTTCGATCTCGGCGCGCATTCGATGATGCGAACGGTATCGCCGACCTTGAAAGCATTGTTTTCATCGTGAGCCCGGTATTTCTTGGACTTGCGGATGGTCTTTTGCAGAACCGGGTGCTTGAAGCGGCGTTCAACCGACACGGTGATGGTCTGTTCGTTGGCGTCGCTGGTGACGGTGCCTTGAAGGATACGTTTGGGCATTGTTCAAGGTCTCCGTTATTCAGCGCCTGAAGCCGCACCGGCGGCTTTTTCGTTCAGGATGGTCAGCACGCGCGCGGCGTCGCGGCGGGCGGTGCGCATCTGTGCAGGGTTTTCCAGTTGGCCGGTGGCCGCCCGAAAGCGCAGGTTGAACTGCTGCTTTTTCAGGTTTGTCAGCTCTTCCCGGAGTTGATCCGGGGTCTTGTCACGCAGTTCCTTGGCGTTCATCGCCTTTTTCCTTCTCAAAACACCGGACGGCCCCTGACGGTTGGCTCAGGGTCACCCAAAACCCGGTGGATTCATTGCAAAACACGCGAATCCCGGACAGGCCGGGCACGCAGATTGGGGCTCTATAAGGGAGGCGGGGCGCGAGGGCAAGGGATAAGTTTGGAATTACCCGGGCCGGGAGAAACGCACCGTTGGGGTCATCACCCCCACCCGTAATTGAAGCTCACGCTGATTCGGTCCTCTTCGGACATGTTCATCGGCACCTCGTGGCGCAGCCACGATTCCCAGAGCAGGACGTCCCCCACCTGCGGGCGGGCATAGACGAAGGTGCGCAGTTCTTCGCGCGCCTCTTTCCGGCGGGCGGGCGCGGCCATCATCCGCGCGGAACGCGGGTCTTCCAGCTTGAGCGCGCTCGCGCCTCCCGGCATCGCCACATAGGTGGTGCCGGAAATCACCGAATGGGGGTGAATATGACTTGCGTGCATGCCGCCCTCGGGCAGGATGTTGATCCAGATATCCTCGAGGGTCAGCGCCTTGCCCTCGAGATCGAATTCCAGATCCTCGGCAAAGGCCGCAACATGAGCATCCAGAGATGCCACCAGATCGGCAAAGATCGGGAAACGCCACGGCAGATCGGTCAGCGAGGCATAGGAGGTATAGCCGGGATAGCCGTTTTCCTCGCACCATTTCTGGCCCGCCCCGTCATCCTCGGCGATAGAATAGCAGGACGCCTCCAAATCCATCGGATCAATGGCGGGGCCATGATCCGAGAGCGCGGCGCGATAGAGGCGGGTAACGAAAAGAGAGTTGATCTGTGACATGGGCCGTTGATACCCCACCACGCGCGCCGACGCGAGATGCTAAAACGAAACCCCCCGCGCGATCGCTCGCGCGGGGGCAATATCGCAGAGTGGGTGTGACCCCGCCGGATTTACCAGTCCTCGCGGACCACCACGCGGGTCTTGATCGGCAGTTTCATCGCTGCAAGGCGCAGGGCCTCAAACGCCACCGCCTCGCCGACGCCGTCGATCTCGAACATCACCCGGCCCGGCTTGACCTTGCAGGCCCAGTAATCGACCGAGCCCTTGCCCTTGCCCATCCGCACCTCGGTGGGTTTGGACGAAACCGGCGTGTCCGGAAAAATCCGGATCCATACCCGGCCCTGGCGCTTCATGTGGCGCGTCATCGCGCGGCGGGCTGCCTCGATCTGACGGGCTGTCACACGCTCCGGCTCGGTCGCCTTGAGGCCGAAAGTGCCAAAGTTGAGATCAGAGCCGCCCTTGGCCTCGCCCTTGATCCGGCCCTTGAACTGCTTGCGGAATTTCGTACGCTTTGGTTGAAGCATCTTCTCTCTCCTTACCGGCGGCCGCCGGCGCCACGGGGCGCGGGACCATCCTGGAGTTCCTGGGCCTTGCGGTCACGGGCACCGGGATCGTGCTCCATGATCTCGCCCTTGAATATCCACACCTTGATGCCGATGATGCCATAGGCGGTCGTGGCCTCGACATTGGCATAGTCGATATCGGCGCGCAGGGTGTGCAGCGGCACGCGGCCTTCGCGATACCATTCGGTGCGGGCAATCTCTGCTCCGCCGAGGCGGCCAGAGACGTTGACCCGGATGCCCAAGGCTCCCATGCGCATGGCGTTCTGCACGGCGCGTTTCATCGCACGGCGGAACGACACCCGACGCTCGAGCTGCTGTGCGATGCTCTCGCCCACCAGTGCCGCGTCAAGCTCGGGCTTGCGGACCTCGACGATGTTGAGGTGCAGTTCGCTTGCGGTCATCGCCGCCAGCTTCTTGCGCAGACCCTCGATATCGGCGCCTTTCTTGCCGATGATCACGCCGGGACGGGCGGTGTGGATTGTCACCCGGCACTTCTTGTGTGGGCGCTCGATGATCACACGGCTGATGCCGGCCTGCTTGCACTCTTCGCCGATGAACTTGCGCATCGCAAGATCCTCAAGCAGCAGATTGCCATAGTCCTTGGTGTCGGCATACCAGCGGCTGTCCCAGGTGCGGTTCACCTGCAGGCGCATGCCAATCGGATTGACTTTGTTACCCATTAGGCTTGCTCCTCAATTTCACGCACCTTGATCGTCAGCTCCGAGAACGGCTTGCGCAGGGCGCCAAACCGGCCACGGGCGCGCGGGCGGCCACGCTTCATGATCAGGTTCTTGCCAACATAGGCCTCTGCCACAACCAGACCATCCACATCGAGATTGTGGTTGTTCTCGGCATTGGCGATCGCCGATTGCAGACATTTCTTGACATCGGCGGCGATGCGCTTGTTCGAGAACGTCAGATCGGTCAGCGCCTTGTCGACCTTCTTGCCACGGATCATCGCGGCCACAAGGTTGAGCTTCTGCGGGCTGGTACGAAGCATGCGCAACTTGGCCATTGCTTCGTTGTCGGCCACGCGGCGGGGGTTCTTTTCCTTGCCCATGACTTACTTCCGCTTCGCTTTTTTGTCAGCCGCATGACCGTAATAGGTCCGGGTCGGCGAGTATTCGCCGAACTTCTGACCGATCATGTCTTCGGTGACGTTGACAGGGATATGCTTGTGGCCGTTGTAAACGCCGAACGTCAGGCCGACAAACTGCGGCAGGATCGTCGAACGACGCGACCAGATCTTGATGACTTCGTTACGCCCCGACTCGCGCGATGCTTCAGCCTTTTTCAGGACATAGGCATCGACGAATGGGCCTTTCCATACAGAACGTGCCATGTGTTAGCGGCCCTTCTTCTTGGCGTGACGCGAGCGCAGGATAAGATCCTGCGACGCCTTGTTCTTGTTGCGGGTACGCGCGCCCTTGGTGGGTTTGCCCCAGGGCGTGACCGGGTGACGACCACCCGAGGTGCGACCCTCGCCACCACCATGCGGGTGGTCGATCGGGTTCATCACGACACCGCGCACAGAGGGGCGGATGCCCTTGTGACGCATGCGACCGGCCTTGCCGTAATTCTGGTTTGAGTTGTCGGGGTTGCTGACGGCGCCGACGGTGGCCATGCATTCCTGACGCACGAGGCGCAGCTCACCCGAGCTGAGGCGGATCTGCGCATAGCCGCCATCGCGGCCCACGAATTGCGCATAGGTGCCGGCGGCGCGTGCGATCTGCCCGCCCTTGCCTGCCTTCAGCTCGATGTTGTGAACGATCGTGCCGATGGGCATGCCCGAGAACGGCATCGCGTTGCCCGGCTTGATGTCGGCCTTGGCGCTTGCGATCACCTTGTCGCCAATCGCCAGACGTTGTGGCGCCAGGATATAGGCCTGCTCACCGTCCTCATATCTGATCAGGGCGATGAACGCGGTGCGGTTCGGATCATATTCGATCCGTTCCACCGTGGCAGAAACATCGAATTTGCTGCGTTTGAAATCGACGATGCGGTAGAGACGCTTTGCCCCGCCGCCCTTGCGACGCATCGTGATCCGCCCGGTATTGTTTCGACCGCCGTTCTTGGTCAGACCCTCGGTGAGGGATTTGACGGGACGGCCCTTCCACAATTCCGAACGGTCGATCAGCACCAGCCCACGCTGGCCCGGCGTCGTCGGCTTATACGACTTGAGTGCCATGCTTTCTGTCTTCCGTTTGCTATTGACGCGGACCATCACCAGGCCCCGCCTATGTTGTAGCCCCCCATCATGGGTGACCGAGATATAGGGCCCCAAAGGTCCCCGACTTAAACAGCCATGGCCCCGGGCAATGCCGGGGCCACGAGAGATTCGCGGCTTACTATCAGAGACCTGTGGTCACGTCGATAGTGTTTCCCTCTGCCAGCGTCACATAAGCTTTCTTGACGTCATTCCGACGGCCCAACTGGCCGCGGAAGCGTTTTTGCTTGCCCTTGGTGATCGTGGTGTTCACGGCCTTGACCTTGACCCCGAAGAGCGCCTCGACGGCCTCCTTGATCTGAGGTTTGTTGGCATCCATGTGAACCTCGAATACCACGGCACCGTTATCCGAGGCCATCGTGGCCTTTTCGGTGATGACCGGCTTGCGGATCACATCGTAATGTTCAGGTTTCGCGCTCATTTCAGACGAGCCTCCAGTGCTTCGACACCCGCCTTGGTCAGCACGAGCGTGTCGCGCTTGAGGATGTCATAGACGTTTGCGCCCATCGACGGCAGCACATCGAGACCCTCGATGTTGCGTGCGGCCTTGGCGAAATCGGGGTTCACCGCAGCGCCGTCGATGATCAGCGCGCGTTTCCAACCCAGATCCCTGACCTGCTTGGCCAGTTGCGCGGTCTTGCCGTTCGACGATGCCTCGTCGATGATCACCAGCTCACCCGCGCGGGCCTTGGCCGAGAGCGCGTGCTTGAGACCAAGCTGACGCACCTTCTTGGGCAGGTCATGGGCGTGGCTGCGGGGCGTCGGACCCTTGTAAATGCCACCGTGGCGGAAGATCGGCGCGTTCTTGTCACCGTGGCGTGCGCCGCCGGTGCCCTTCTGGCGATAGATCTTCTTGGTGGAATAGCTGGTCTCCGACCGGGTCTTGACCTTGTGCGTGCCGGCCTGCGCCTTGTTGCGCTGCCAACGGACGACACGGTGCAGGATATCCGCGCGCGGTTCCAGGCCGAAGATGTCTTCGCCCAGATCGACCGAGCCGGCCTTGCCGCCGTCCAGTTTGATCACGTCGAGTTTCATTCTTCGCCTTCCTTCTTCTCAGCCTGAATCTCGGCCTCAGCCTCTTTCAGAGCGGCTTCTTCCGCGGCGGCGGCCTCTTCGGCGAGACGCTTGGCTTCGGCTTCCGCCTCGGCAGCGGCCTGTGCCGCAGCGGCCTCGGCAGCTTTTGCAGCCTCTTCGGCGGCCGATTTCAACGCGGCGGGCAGGATGGCGTTCTCGGGAAACGGTTTCTTGACCGCATCCTTGATCGTCACCCAGCCACCCCTGGAGCCGGGAACCGCACCCTTGATCATGATCAGGCCGCGCTCTGCATCCGTGCGCACAACCTGAAGGTTCTGCGTAGTGACACGGGCCGCGCCCATGTGACCGGCCATCTTCTTGCCCTTGAACACCTTGCCGGGATCCTGACACTGGCCGGTAGAGCCATGCGAACGGTGGCTGATCGACACACCGTGGCTGGCCCGCAGACCGCCGAAGTTGTGCCGCTTCATCGCACCGGCAAAGCCCTTGCCGATCGAGGTGCCCGAGACATCGACGAACTGACCGGCAAAGTAATGATCAGCAGTGATTTCCTCGCCCACGTTGATCAGGTTCTCAGGCGCCACGCGGAATTCCGCGATCTTGCGCTTGGGTTCCACCTTGGCGGCAGCGAAATGGCCGCGCATCGGCTGGCTCACCCGCTTGGCCTTGGCCGTGCCGGCTCCAAGCTGGACAGCCGAATAGCCGTCCTTTTCAGGGGTGCGCTGTGCCACCACCTGAAGTTTGTCGAGTTGAAGAACGGTCACAGGCACCTGCCTGCCGTCGTCCATGAAAAGCCGGGTCATGCCGACTTTTTTCGCGATCACACCAGAGCGCAACATCTCTTGCTCTCCTTAAACCGAAATCTGCACATCCACGCCAGCGGCGAGGTCGAGCTTCATCAGCGCGTCCACCGTCTGGGGCGTGGGGTCGACGATGTCCAAGAGACGCTTGTGCGTCCGGATCTCGAACTGGTCGCGGGATTTCTTGTTCACGTGGGGGCCACGCAGAACGGTGAATTTCTCGATCTTGTTCGGCAGCGGAATCGGCCCTCGAACCTGTGCCCCGGTCCGCTTGGCCGTGTTGACGATTTCCTGCGTGCTGGCATCCAGAACGCGGTAGTCAAACGCCTTGAGCCGGATGCGAATATTCTGGCTTTGCATTAGTCTAGCCTTTCACGGCATTGGAGTTGATAGGAGGAAGGCCGGACCATCCGGCCCCCCTCGTCGAACCCTGAAGGTTGTTTACTCGATGATCTTCGACACGACGCCGGCGCCAACGGTGCGGCCGCCCTCGCGGATGGCGAAGCGCAAGCCGTCTTCCATGGCGATCGGCGCGATCAGCTCGACCTCGAACTTGAGGTTGTCGCCAGG
>NZ_FOAG01000001.1 GCF_900109455.1 Roseovarius azorensis
GCCCAAGCCCTGCGACGGCGTGGCTGCTGGTTTCTGTTCTTGCCTGCCTACAGTCCAGACCTCAATCCCATTGAGATGGCCTTCTCAAAGCTCAAGGCCTACCTCCGACGCATCGGAGCCAGAAGCTTCGACGCCTTGCTTGAAGCGCTCGGCGACATCTGCGAGCTATTCGACCCGCTCGAATGCTGGAACTTCCTTAAAGCTGCAGGATATGCCTCAGATTAAATGCAAACCGCTTTATTGCGCCATAGCATCGGGGTGATGAAGCGATCTTCTGATCGCCCTGTTCATGGCGGGGTCCGCGTCGGCGCAGGCCTGCCCCGATGCCCCCGATCACGGCGCGGCGCTGAACGCGCTGATTGCAGCGGTGCAGAAGGCCCCGGACGAACACGCGGCGCGGCTGATTTCCAACGAGATGTGGGAATATTGGGCCGACGCGCCGGACGCGCGGGCGCAGGAGATGCTGGACGAGGGGATGACCCGACGCGTGGCTCATGATTTCGATGGGGCGATCAGGGCGCTAGATGCGCTGGTGGCCTATTGCCCGGAGTATGCCGAGGGTTACAACCAGCGCGCTTTCGTCAACTTCATCCGTCAGGATTATGCGGCGGCGCTGCCCGATCTTGATCGTGCGCTGATGCTCTCGCCAAACCATATCGGCGCGATGACCGGGCAGGCGCTGACGCTGGTGGCGCTGGAGCGACCGGGCGAGGCGGCGCTGGTCCTGCGCCGGGCGCTGGATCTGAACCCCTGGCTGGTAGAGCGGCACCTGCTGCCGGGGCTGGAGGCGCTGGAAGAGGATCTCTGACGCGCCGCCTTTGGCTTTACTCCCCCGCCAAAGCCGATATTGTCCGCCGCGCGCCCCGTGCCCGCGTGGTGGAATGGTAGACACAGGAGACTTAAAATCTCCAGGCCCTCGGGCCGTGCCGGTTCGAGTCCGGCCGCGGGCACCAGGCGATGGCGGACATCAGATCGCCGCCCGCAGGCGCCCGAGCAGGTGTCCGCGCCATGTGTCATTGGCGGCTGTCGCGCGGGTGATCAGGGCGATGTCGCGCGACATCGGCCGGTCCCCGTGCCTGCGTATATGCAGTTGTCCCTCGCCATAGCGTTCGAGATCGGGCAGCGGCAGGATCGTGTAGCCCAGCCCGTACTTCACGCTTTCCACCGAAGCCTCGACACTGTCAAGGATCACGATGCCTTGCGGTTCCGCGGGAAAGTGGTCGAGCGCGCGCGATATCAGCTTGCCGATACCGGAGGCGGGTGTGAAGTGGATGAAGGGCAGCGACCGGGCCAGATCGTTCAGGCTGCTGTCGGCGTGGTGCAGAGGGGTGGCGATGAACATCGGTTCGGTCGCGATGACGTCATAGGTCAGGCCGCGAAGATCGGGGGCGGCCCGGGTGATGATCGCGGCGTCGAGCTGGCCCGAGTGCACCATCGCGCCGAGCGTTTCGGACAGGCCCGAAGAGAACCGGAAATCGGCCCCCGGCGCGGTCCGCGCCACATCTGCCAGGAAACGCGGCAGGATGCGCACGCTCGCAGTCTGGATGATGCCGATGTTGAACCTGCCGTTCAGCCCATCATCACTGGCGCAAAGCTCGGTGAGACGATCCTGTTCGGCCAGCACGCGCCGGGCCTGATCGGCCACGCGCCGCCCGAGCGGCGTGAGCTGCGGGGGCCGGGTGCTGCGGTCAAAAAGCGCCGCGCGCAGGTCCGTCTCTAGGGTTTTCATCTGCATGCTGAGCGCCGGGAGCGTCATGTTCAACAGTTCCGCGGCGCGGCTGAAGGACTGAACCTGAGCTATCCTGACGAGGGTTTCAAGCGATCTGATCTGCATAAGTTAAGAATTTCTGATTTTTATATTCATTTTTATTAGATTGATATGAATTTGTCGAGATGACAATCTGGCAGTATGAAACATGATAACCAGTCATCGCCCCGTCAGGCCGTCGCCAGAGAGCTTGCGGCGCGTTTTGCCCCACGTGCGGCGCATTGGGATCAGGCGCGGGAATACTGCTGGCGGAACGTGCAGGACATGGTTGAAGCCGGGCTGATGGGGATGACGATTCCCGAGCGGTACGGCGGGCAGGGCGCATCCTGGCTGGAGACCGTGCTGGTGGTCGAGGAAATCGCCCGTGCCTGCACACTTAGCGCGCGCATCCTTGTCGAGGCTAACATGGGCGCGGTCGGTGCGGTCATGGCTTACGGGACCGAGCCACAGCGCGAGATGGTGGCGCGGCAGGTGCTGGCGGGGGACAAGCCCGCGATCTGTATCACCGAACCAGAGGCGGGCAGTGCAGCAAGCCAGATGACCACCACCGCGCGCCGGACCGGATCGGACTATGTGCTGAACGGGCGCAAGCACTGGATCACCGGCGGCGGGGTGTCGCGGGTGCATCTGGTCTTGGCCCGTGTGCTGGATGCGGCGGGCAACGAGGAGGGGATTGGCGGCTTTCTGGTGGTTCGGGATCCCGAGGCGGGTGTGGTGCCCGAGGGTTTTACCGTCGGGCCGCGCGAGCGCACCATGGGGCTTTGCGGGATGCCCGAGGCAGAGCTGGTGTTCGATGGCATGGTGGTCGGGGAGAATTGCGTTCTGCAACCGCCGGGCGGTTTCCGGCGCGGCTTTGCCGCCCTGATGAACGCCTACAACAGCCAGCGGGTCGGCGCTGGCACGATTGCAATGGGTGTGGCCGCGGGCGCGCTGGATCATGCCAGGCGCTATCTGAGGGAGCGCCGCCAGTTCGGGCGGCCGCTCGCGGAGTTCCAGGGGTTGCAATGGATGCTGGCGGACATGGATGCCGGGGTGCATGCCTCGCGGCTGATGCTGCGCGAGGCGGCAGTGTCGCGCGGACCCGACGGATCGGCCTTTCCCGATCCGATGATGGCGGCGCGGGCCAAGATGTTTGCCTCGGAAACGGCGGTCCGGGTGGTGAACGACGCATTGCAGATGTTCGGCGCTCGCGGCTATGGCAACAAGGAACCTCTGGAGCGCATGTATCGGGATGTGCGCATGTTCACCATTGCCGGCGGCACGGCGCAGATCCTGAAGACACAGGTTGCAGGTGGTCTGTTGGGCATTAAAACGCCGCAGACCCGTGGCGGCTATGGTGTGGCGGGCCGTCTGGCGGCCGAGTGATGCGCGGGGTCGCTCTGGTCTGACCTAGCCCTGATGTTCCGCCCCGATGCCCTGGAACATGGCGCGCAGGTCGACCGTGCTCTGCTTGCCGATCCGGTCGTAGGTGGTATCCAGCCAGATTGCCGCCGTGGCGCGCCCGATGTCGCGCAGGCGGGTGAGAAAGTCCCATTCCACGTTCATCTTGGAAGATGCCCCCATCGGCTTGAGCGCCGCCTCGTTCTCGATCAGGTGGACCTTGACCGGGCGGTAATGATCGGTCGAGAGCTTGCCTTGGTCGATCAGCCGTTGGACGAAATCAATCGCGCGCAATTCCTTGAGCAGGCTGGCGTTGAAGCTGATCTCGTTCATCCGGTTGTGGATTTCCTGCGCGGTGCGGGGCGCGCCCTTGCGTTCGATCGGGTTGATCTGGATCACGACGATATCGTCGGTTCCGGTCTTGCCATAGAGCGGAAAGAGCGAGGGATTGCCCATGTAGCCGCCGTCCCAATAGGGCACCCCGTCGATCTCGACCGCCTGATAGACATGCGGCAGGCAGGCTGAGGCCATCACCATGTCCGCCGTCAACTGCGCGCGCGGAAAGACCTGCACCTTGCCGGTTTCCACATTGGTCGCGGAAATGAAGAGTTCGAACGCGGTGCAGTTGCGCACCATCTCGAAATCAATGCTGCTCTCGACCAGATCGCGCAGCGGATTGATGTTCATCGGATTGAGCTGGTAGGGCGAGGCAACGCCCGAAAGCGCGTTCATGAAGTGATAGAACGGATTGTTCTCAAGTCCCCAGTTGCCGGTGAACCGGTCCATCGGGGTGCGTTGCAGCGGCGAGCTGCGCGCGCTCTGGCTCATGCACTCCCAGAAATGGTGGAGCGCCTTGCGGGCGCCCTCGGGGCCGGCGCGGGTATAGCCGTCGGCCAGTGCGACCGCGTTCATTGCCCCGGCCGAGGTGCCCGATACGCCTGCGATCCTGAGCCGCCCATCTTCGAGAAGATAGTCCAGAACCCCCCAGGTAAAGGCCCCGTGCGCGCCGCCGCCCTGCAGGGCGAGATTGATCGATTTCTGCGTCCTTGACATGGGTGATCCTTTTTCTGCTGCGTCGCGGCGTCGCCTCAGCCATAGCGTAATTTGGCGGGGGGCTGTAGGGGAAATGCCCGGGTTCGCCGTCACAGGTCGGGTGACCGAGGTCGGAAAGGCGATGCGAGAGATTCTCGATCTGCGAGCGATCAACGCGCCAAGAGGTTGACCGATTTCCGTTCTGCCTTCTCCGGAGTGCGTCAAAACCCAAGCAGCCCCGCGCCCAAATCAAGCGAGCGGGTTGTCTTGATTGTGGCAAGCGTCACAGAGCATCCATCGCGACCGGCTGGATGTCCTGTCTTCAGACTGCCTGTTTTTCAGGAGTGACCGCGAACAGCGGACTCTGCCGGGCTGGTTCTGGCGGTCATGATGAAATCTTCCAGCACCACATGAAAGAGGTTCGGCTTTTCCAGATGCACGGCATGCGCGGTGCCCGGTATCACCGCCAGCGCGGCATTAGGCAGGCCCTGCCACAGCATCTCGACCTGTGGCCAGCGATAGGATTGGTCGCCATCTCCCCAGAGCACCAGCGTCGGCATGGTCAGCCGGACGAGCGCGCTGCGCCCGTCCCAATGGCTCATCGCGTCCAGACCGGCCAGCGCGGCACGTTCGCTGGCCAGCGCGCCCAAGGCTGCCACGATGTCGAACCCCTTGGCTGCTGCTCCGTCACGAAACCAGGTGGCACCGATCCGCTGGATCGTTCTTGCCACCCCTTCCGTGCGGATCCTCTCGCGTGAGGTTTCCAGCAGTTCGAAGCGGTCGGGCATCGCGCCCAGCGGGCCGGTCCCGTAGAGGATCAGCCGCGCAATGCGTTCGGGATGGTTGGCGGCCAGTTCCTGCACGATCATGCCGCCCATGGAATGCCCCAGAAGGGTGATCCGGGTCAGGCCAAGCTCGTCCAGAAGATCTACCACCGCCGCCGCAAAGCTGGCGATGCGATCGGCGGGTGGCAGCGCGGCGGATCCGGCAAAGCCCGGCAGATCGGGGGCGATCACGTCGAACCGGCCTGCGAATCTGTCGATCTCAGCCTGCCATTGCATCGAACCGCCGAGATAGCCATGCACCAGCACCAGTGGTGCGCCGTGACCCGCGCGGCGATAGCTAAGGCCGGTGCTGGATGTCAGCGCATCTGATCGGGTAGCCACAGCGCGGTCTCCGGCACAAGGATGAGGATGACGATCAGCAGAACCAGCGCGCCGATGAAGGGCAGGCAGCCCATAATCACGTCGCCGATGGTGACCTGCCCGCGCCCGATCCCTTGTATGACATAGAGGTTGAGACCCACGGGCGGGGTCAGCACGGCGATCTCCATGGTGATCGTGTAGACCACGCCGAACCAGATCAGATCAAAGCCTGCCGCCGCCATGAGGGGAAAGATCGTGGGCAGGGTGATGAAGGTCATCGATACCGGCTCCAGAAACATCCCCAGCACGATGTAGAAGACCAGCACGATGGTCAGCACCACATAGGGCGACAGATCGAAGCTGAGGAACAGTTCGGTGAATTGTTGCGGCACGCGGTAATAGGTCAGGACAAACCCGAACAACACGCCTGCCGACAGCAGAAGGCCGAGATACCCCATGGTGCGCATGGTGGCGAAAAGCGCCTCGGTGAAGCCCTGCCATGTCAGGCCGCCCACGCCAAAGGCGAGGATCACGGTCAGCAGGGCGGCGACGGCGGCAGCCTCGGTCGGGGTGGCGATGCCGGCGTAGATCGCCACGGTGATCACCAGTCCGATGAGCGCGATGGGAGCAATGGTGGCGGCGATCTGGACAAGGCCCATTTTCGCCGCGGTTTCCCGGTCAGGAATGTCGCCGGGTTTCAAGATACCCCAGATCAGCACGACCACTGCGAAGGACGACACCAGGATCAGCCCCGGAATGACGCCCGCGATGAAGAGATCGCCGATGCTCTGATCGGTGACGATCCCGTAGAACAGCAGGATCAGTGAGGGCGGCAGAAGCACGCTCAAAGTTCCGCCTGCCGCCAGAACGCCCGACGACAGCCGTTTGCCATAGCCCAGCCGCAGCATTTCCGGCAGGGCCACACCGCCGATGGTCAGCGCTCCCACCATGGACGAGCCGCAGACTGCGCCAAACCCCGCGCAAGCCCCGATGGATCCATAGGCGGCCGAGCCTCGGACGCGCACGCCTTGATGCAGGAACTGGTAGAGGTTCGGGCCAATCGAGGATTTGCCGATCAACTCGCCCAGGAACACGAAGAGCGGTACCGCCAGCAGGATATAGTCGATCCAGACGCCCCAGAGTTTCAATTCCGCCGAGACGATCGAGGTATCGAAACTCTGGATCTGCCAGAGAAACGGCAGTGAGGCGGCGGCCAGCGCAAAGGGGATCGGCAGGCCGATGGCGATGAGAAACATCAGGAGGCCGAGAAGGCCAAGGCCGACTTCATACCATTCCATCGCTCAGACCTCCGCTGCCGGGGTGCGCAACAGCCGGATGAGCCGCAGCGCCGCATAAAGGGAAAAAAGCACAAGCGCCAGAGCGCCCGGCGCCCAGAAAGCATAGCGTGGCCAGAGCAGGATTTCCGAGGACGCACCCGAGTTGAAGGACCGGATCGTGGCGCTGATCCCCGCCAGCGAAAAGAACAAGCCCACCCCCAGCATGACGCAGAGGTTGACCACCGCCGCCGCCTTGCGCCAGCCCTGCGGCAGGATGTCGGTCAGCATGGTGACCTTGGGATAGGCATCCTCGCGCATCGCATAAGCCAGCCCGGCAAAGGCCACCGGAAAGAGCAGCAGCGCTGTCGCCTCGGTCACCATCCGGTCGGGCGCGCCCAGCGCGTAGCGGGTAAAGACGCCGTAGCTGATCCAGAGCATCTGAACGAGAACGATCACTGCCCCCGCCGCCGCCAGCCAGACGACGGCGCGTTCCACATGGCGGATCAGTCGGTCAAGGCCGGTTTGCATGGCGCGTAGCCTCCAGTTGAGATGCCGCGGATGTCACACCGCCGATGCATTCGACCGACGGTGCCGTGCTGCCAGATCAGGGCGCGTGCTGCGCGAAGAGATCGCGGATCTGTCCCGACAGTTCCGGGCCGCAGGCTGCATCCACGGTCTCGTTCCACTTGTCCTGAACGCTGTCGATCAGTGCCATCCGCTGATCCTGGCTGATCGACACAGCCGCGCCGCCGCCCTTCATCACCGCATTACCGACGCGCTGATCGACCCAATCTTCGTAGCGCGGTTTCAGCCATTCCTCCGTTTCGCGCGCGGCGGCCATCACAGCGGCCTGTTCATCCGCCGTCATGCTGTCGAATTTTTCCTTGTTCATCATGTATTGGATGTTGCCGTAGAAAAGGTTGGCATTGACCATGTAGGGCATCACGTCCCACAGCTTCCAGCTGGAATAGGTGGCGACGCCCATGTTGATCCCATCGACCACGCCGCGCTCGGCCGATTGGAATACCTCCTTGGGGGCCACAAAGACCGGTGCGCCGCCCCATGTCTCGATCATCAGACTGACCAGAGGTCCGATCGAGCGCACCTGCTTGCCCTGAAGGTTGCCCAGATCGGCGATTCCATCCTTGAACCACCATTCCTGATCATAGGAATAATTGGAGTTGAACACCGGCACGAGGTTGATCGCCGCGGCCTCCTCCCGGACCAGGTCGGCATAGGCGGCGTCCATCTCGACCTGCCTCTCCAGATTGACCGCCACCGGGTAAAGCGAGGTGACGCGATAGCAGGGAAGACGCTCGTCAGCGGGCATCCAGCTCATGTCCGAGACGCCGCCCTGAACGGCATCGACGCCCTCGGACCAGCCATGCAGCGTGGCCGAGGGGAAAATCTGTACCTTGACGCTGCCGCCGGTCTTTTCGGCGACGAGTTCGGCAAAGTGAACGAAACCGTCATGGCGGATGTCGGCCTCGTTCACGTAGGTGGACAGGCGAATGGTGGTCTCGGCCTGTGCGGGCAAGGTGGCCACAACGCCGAGAATGGTAGAGGATACCAGGCATTTCAGGGTAGGTGTCATGTCAGTCTCCTTGTTGGGTGAGGGCGCGAGACCGTACCTGCGGTCATCGTCATTGGTCTTGGATGTCTCGCCTGCATGGCGGGAAACACATGCCTTGCATGCTAGTTCATCGGATCGCGACTCGGCCAACTCAAACATTTCATAAAACCATTCCGATCTTGCATGGCTTTCTGGCCTGTTCCAAGCTGCCGTCAGGTCTTTCTTTTTTTGGGGGGAACATGGATATCAACTGGCTGCGCGATTTCATCTGTCTGGGGAGGACGCTCAACTTTACCCGCGCGGCGGAAGAGCGCAACATAACACAATCGGCTTTCAGTCGTCGGATCAGGTCGCTTGAAACATGGATCGGCGTGCCCTTGATCGATCGGGCAACCTATCCGGTGCAGCTGTCAGAGGCGGGTCGTCAATTCCTGCCGGTGGCGCAGCAGACGGTGGCAGATCTGACCGATACCCGGCAGGCGATCCGTGAGCGCGCCCGGGGCAACACCACCTTTCAGCGGTTTGCCGCGCTGCACGCGATCTCGGTCAATTTTCTTCAGCCGCGCATGGCCGAATTCGAGCGACAGCACCCCGATGTGCGCACACGGGTAATCTCGGACAATCTGACCGCCTGTTGCCAGTTGCTGAGCGAGGGCGGGTGCGAGTTCCTGCTCTATTACCGACATCAGGATGTGGCCCCGATCCTCGATGAGACACGTTTTAAACGCAAGGATATCTGCGAGGAACGCCTCATTCCGGTGGCCCAACACGAGGCCGCCGCACGTTGCGGATGGGCGCTGCCGGGCACCGAGGGACGCGAGATACCCTATCTCAGCTATGACCCCAATACCTTTCTGGGCACGGTGGTGGATCAGACCATCGGCAACCGCCGCCCCGCGCTCAACCTGCGCTATATGGATGCGCTGGCCGAGGCGTTGAAGCGGCGCACCTTGGCCGGAGCGGGGATGGCCTGGCTGCCTGAATTCTCGATCAGGCAGGAACTGGCCGACGGGACGCTGGTCCGCCTTGGCGGCCGCGATTGGACCGCGACCATGACGATATCGCTCTTCAGCTCGCCAGAGCGTCTCGACGATGTCGGGCGCATGATCTGGACTCAGTTCTGAGACGCCGTCACGAAATCGACTGAATCACCCCATGTTCGCTGGAGAACTGTCGTTTTGTCCCACGCAAACAGACTGAGCACAGGCAGACCAAAAAGAGATCAGATCAAATTCCGATCCGCCTCGCATCTTGGCAAGTCTTTGAAAATGAAATGGAGGCGAGTAGGAGAATCGAACTCCTGTACACGGATTTGCAATCCGCTGCGTAACCACTCCGCCAACTCGCCGCTCAGATGTGGTGCGGGTGGATTATCTGATCGGGTGTCGCGGCGCAAGTAGGCAAGGTGGCGCCTCGGATCAGGATTTGGTGGCCATTGCCGTTGCCGCCGTGCGGGTTCTGTGCCAAAACCGGACCCAGAGACATCCGAACGCAAGAGTTTAGATCATGACAGACTATGCCGCCCGGCGCACCATGATGGTGGACACTCAGGTCCGACCCGCGGATGTGACCAAGTTCCCGATCATCGACGCCATGCTCTCGGTCCCGCGTGAGGCCTTTGTGCCGACTGCGCTGCGCGAGGCGGCGTATCTGGGGGAGAACCTCGATCTGGGCGAGGGGCGGCTGATGCTCGATCCGCGCACCCTGGCCAAGATGCTCGATGCGCTCAGGATCGAAGGCGGCGATCTGGTTCTGGATATCGGATCAGCCTATGGCTATTCCGCCGCCGTCATCGCGCGCATGGCCGAGGCGGTCGTGGGGGTCGAAGAGGATGCTGCGATCGTCGAGGAGGCGCAACGCACGCTCGCCGAGCATGGCGCGGACAATGTTATCATGCATCAGGGGGCTCTCAACGCGGGCGCGCCGGATCACGGACCCTATGATGTGATCACCGTTCAGGGGGCTGTCGAACATCTGCCCGAGACAATCACCGATCAGTTGAAGGAGGGCGGGCGGATCGCCTGTCTCTTCATGCAGGGGGCGTTGGGGCAGGTGCGCATCGGTTACCGGATCGACGGTCGGCTCAACTGGCGTTTCGCCTTCAACGCGGGCGCGCCGGTTCTGCCGGGATTTGAGCGGCACGCGGCCTTTACCCTATAGACGCGGCGGAGCCGGAACCCCGAGGAGTACAGGGTGATCTTTGACAGGACATGCAGATATGCGATAGCGGCTCTGGGTTTTGCCCTGCTGGTTTGGGCTCCCGTGCAGGCGCGAGCCGAAACGCTGGCCGATGCGCTCAGGAGCGCCTATCTCAACAGTGGTCTTCTGGACCAGAACCGCGCTCTGTTGCGGTCAGCGGATGAGGATGTGGCGCAGGCGGTCGCGAGCCTGCGACCGATCATCGACTGGACCGCCGATATCAGCCGCGATATCAGCCGCAGCAACACCTTGGGCCGCACCCGCAAGAGTGGTGCCACCACCGGAAATCTTGGTATCACGGGCAGTCTGCTGCTCTATGATTTCGGGCGCAGCGAGTTTCTGACCGAGGCCGCCAAGGAAACCGTGCTGGCCACCCGCCAGACCCTGATCAGCATCGAGCAACTGGTGCTGCTCACCGGCGTGCAGGCCTATATGAACGTGATCCGCAATCAGGAATTCGTGGCCCTGCGCCAGAACAACCTGCGGCTTCTGCAGCAGGAGTTGCGCGCCGCGCAGGACAGGTTCGAGGTGGGCGAGGTGACGCGCACCGATGTGGCCCAGGCCGAGGCGGCGGTGGCGCTGGCGCAGAGCGGGCTGGCGGTGGCGCAGGGTGATCTGACGCGCGCGATCGAGGAATTCCGCGAAGCGATCGGTCGTGATCCGGGCGTTCTGGAGACACCCGGCGACATTCCCGGTCTGAGCGGCGATGTCGCGGCGGCCAAGGCGGTTGCCGTGCGTCGCCATCCCGACATTCTGGAGGCGCAGCGCAACGTTTCCGCCGCCGAATTGAACATCCGCGCCGCGGATGCGGCGATGCGCCCCTCGCTCAATCTCACGGCGCGGGTGGGAACCAGCGACGATCTGGCCGAATCGGACAACAGCCGCGCGGGCAGTGTCGGTATCGAGTTGCGCGGCCCTATCTATCAGGGCGGGCGGTTGAGTTCGGCCAAGCGTCAGGCGATGGCGCAACGTGATGCACAACTGGCGCAGTTGCATCTGGCAGGGCTGCAGGTCAAGCAGGACGTGGGCAATGCCTATGCCAACCTGCAGGCAGCGCGCGCGGCCCGTGATGCCAACCGCGAGGCGGTGCGGGCGGCCACCGTCGCCTTTGAGGGGGTGCGCGAAGAGGCGCAGCTGGGCGCGCGCACCACGCTTGACGTGCTCGACGCCGAACAGGATCTGCTCGATGCGCAGGCCAATCTCATCTCGGCCAATGCCGATGTGGTGATCGCCGCCTATTCGGTTCTGGCGGCGATGGGCGAACTGACCGTCAGGGATCTCAATCTGGGAATCCAGACCTATGATCCGGCGGCCTATTACGATCTGGTCAAGACCGCCCCGGTCGAAAGCAGCGCGCAAGGGCGGAAACTGGACCGCGTGCTGAGGGCGCTTGGAAAAAACTGAAAACTCTTTGAATCGGTTGTATGAAACCGCGCCCGGGGGTAAACTCTGTTTCAGGCAAGAGTGGTAGCAGAACATGTCCGACCCAGTGACAAAGATGGAAATCGAGGATGTCCTGTCCTCTATCCGCCGACTTGTATCGAACGGGCATCAGGACCGGAACGCGGCAATGCCCAAGGCGATGCACGAGGACCGGTTGGTGTTGACGCCCTCCTTGCGCGTGGACGAGGGGCCGGAGCCGGTCGGGTTGGATGGCCCCGTCCACCGCGACATGCCTGAGACGCCGGTTGCAGGGGACGAGATGACGGCGGCGCACGCCACGCCCGAATCGGATACCGCGCCAGAGCCGGACGTCGCGCATGAGAACGAGAAACCAGCGGTGATGACCGCAGAGCGTTTTCGGACAACGAGGCTGAGGCCCGGCGCGCCGGTGTCTGGAGTTGAGGCAGAAACAGAGAATGACGCCTCTGACGGGGAACGGCAATCGCAGGACAGTACGAACGGGGAGCCACCTCTGGGGCTGGAGGCGCAGGTTGCGGAATTCGAGGCTGCCGTCGCTGGCCGGGACGACCAATGGGAGCCGGATGGCACCAGCGATGATGCCCTGGCCGGTCGGCCGGTGCCGCCGCTTGACTGGCACGATGTCAGTGAGGACAGCGATCAGGATGCCGGTGACGATGATCTGTCGGCAGAGCCGGACTGGGACGCGCAGGACAGTGGGTCTGTTGATCCGGCCGAGGACTGGGAAGATGTTTCCTCGCACGAGGCGCATGGCCGTTTTGATGAGACGCTGACCGACGATTCCGGCGAGGATGAGGACGAACCGCAGGGCCTGTCGCTTGACGAGACCATGCTGGACGAGGATAGCCTGCGTGATCTGGTATCCGAGATTGTGCGCCAGGAATTGCAGGGCGCGCTTGGCGAGCGGATTACCCGCAACGTGCGCAAGCTGGTGCGTCGGGAAATTCATCGCGCGCTGACGAGCCAAGATTTCGACTGACGACTGTTTCTGGAACCTGGGTCGCATCAACCCGGCCCGGAGGCGTTCCGGGGCGGTATTGCACTTGGACGATGGGGCAGGGCTGACGCGCCGGGCGATGGTAAAACCGAACAGGATGTTGATTGCCGTGCAGCGTGCAGCCCCCGGAGAGAACAAGACGCGCCCCGACGCGACCGGAGTATCCGCCAGAACCATCACGAAGGGCGACGCGGTCGTGGCCATCGACAGCTTTCTTCAGCCTTATGACACCGATACGCCGCTGATCCGCATGGGCGATTTCGGCGATGGCGGGTATCTCGTGCCCGACGATCTGCGCGGTATCGTGGCCTGCTACTCACCCGGGGTTTCCGAGCAGGCGAGTTTCGAGATGGACATGGCCAAGCGTGGTATCCCTTCGTTCATGGCGGATGCGTCGGTCGAGAAGCCACCGCTGAACGTACCCGGAGCACATTTCGTGCGGAAATACCTGGGTGACAGGGACAGGGGCGAATTCATGACCCTCGCCACATGGGTGAGGCAGACCGATCCCGATCCGGCGGCCGACCTGCTGTTGCAGATGGATATCGAGGGTGCGGAATACGCCACGCTCGCCGCTGCCCCGCGCGATCTGTTGCGGCGGTTCCGGGTGATCGTGATCGAGTTGCATCACCTGCCTTCGGTGCTGACCAAGCCGCGTTTTCAGAAAGCCGCGCTCGCGGCGTTTGAGAAGTTGCGCGAGGATTTCGTGACGGTTCATCTGCATCCCAACAACGTCTCGGGATCGGTCGAGATCGCGGGTGAGACGATCCCGCGTGTCGTCGAGGCCACGCTCTTGCGGCGGGATCGGGCGCATGGCCTGCGCCCGGCAACCCGCCTGCCGCATCCTCTGGACCGGCGACATAATCCGAAACGCGCGGCGCTGGCCCTGCCGGAGCGGTGGTTGGGCGAGGCGTGTTAACGGGCATGGCGGGAGAGGCTGACATGGCGCGGACGGTGCCGGAAAGGCCGGAACTGACCTTTCCAGGAGAGGTTGGCGAATGGGTCAGGGAGACCTATGCCGCCGGGACTGTCATTCTGGAATATGGCAGCGGCGGATCGACCGTTCTCGCCTCGGAAATGGCGGGTAAGAGGATATTTTCGGTGGAGAGCGACAGGCGCTGGAGCCGCCGGTTGCGCGCCTATCTCGACCATGCGGGGACCGCATCACCGGTGCATCTGCATTATGCCAACATCGGCAAGACCGGAAAATGGGGCCGTCCGGTTGACCATGACGGGCACAGCCGATTTCATCAGTATGCGCTTGGCGTCTGGGATCACCCGGATTTCGAGGCCCCCGATACGGTGCTTATCGACGGGCGTTTTCGGGAGGCGTGCTTTTATGCCGTGATGCTGCGTTGCACCAGAAAGACGGTCGTCCTGTTCGATGATTATCTCAACCGCAAGAGCTATCACGCTGTCGAGCGGTTTGCCGAGCCTGTGGAGATGCGCGGGCGCATGGCGAAATTCGAACTGCGCAAGCGCGCCATGCCACGCGAGGATCTGACCCGGATCATTGGCGCATTCGCCAATCCGTTCTGAGGCTCAGGCGGTCGCCTTGCCGAGCAAGCCCTGCATCAGGGCGTCGAATTCCGGCCTTTCGAGAAGTTCCCTTATGAGAGCGCGGTGATTGTCGCAACAGGCCTGATGCAGTCTGCGCAATTCGTTGTCTGCAAGCAGTTCTTCGTAAATCGCGGTCTTGCGCGGGCGGATCGCGTCGATGCTGCGATCCTCGATCCTGTTGTGATTCATTTTGGTCCAGTACTCGAGTCCGAGCACCTCGCCGACATGATGTGGGCGGCCGCGCGCCCGTTTTACTAGGTAGGATGCGCAGGATTTGAGCGCGTAGTGATTGAGTTGTACGAGGTCATAGCCGAGCGAATCCGGGCCCGAGCGCCAGCTGCCTTCCATGTAGCGTTCGGGCATCTGCTGGCCCGAACCGTTATACCAGTGCGTTTGCGCAAAGGTTTCGACTGTTGGCCGCTTGGGCCGGTGGATCCCAATGTGCCCCCATAACCCGCGCCGGAACATGGTCTTGAGACCCCAGGCCTGCGGCGGGTGGCGTGTCATGTCGGCGGCGGCCATGCGGAACTGATCGGTGAGAAACGCATCCTCGTAGGAACTGATCCCGGCATTGCCGAAGAGGCGCCATGTCATTGACAACGTTCTTGCCTGCGGCACCGCACCCGTCAGTGCCCGCAACGTGTGGTCGCCCACCTTGATGTTGATGTATTCATCGGCGTCAATGGGGATGACCCAGTCATCGGGCCCGGCGAGATCCATCCTGATGAACCTGCGATAGGCGCGGCGCTGCGGTGCGAGTTTGCCGTTTGTGGTATTGTCGAAATGGCGCAGCTTGCCCATCGCGGTCAGGCGGTCCAGCAATGCGTCGGAGCCGTCGGTGCAGTTGTTCGAGAAGACCGCGATGTCATCCACCCCGATCGCAAGGTTATGCGCGACCCATTCCAGGATGAAGGGGCCTTCGTTTTTCATCGGGGTGACGATAATGAAACGTGTCATTCGGAATGTGTCATCTTTTCAGGATACGGGGAGCCGAGGGTTTCCGCGCGGATCGGGCAACCGGGTCTTGAGAAAGCGGCCTGAGACGAAAACCGCGTCACCGAAACGCAATTGCCCGTTTCTGAACCGGCGCGACGGGAAGAGATCGTAGAGGCTGTATCCATGTCCGCGCAACAGCCCCCAGAGTTCATCGAGAAGTGGCACGCCGTCGTAATGCGGTGTCGCGAACCATTCGAGCATGAGGATGTCGATGCCCTGCTTTCCCAGCATGTGTTCGGCACCTTGGAGAATATTGTATTCGCTGCCCTGCGCGTCGATCTTCATGGCGGAAATGTGCGAGATCTGCTGATCGGCGCACCAGTCATCCAGCCGGGCTGTTTTAACGGTGATCTGTTCGCGCATCCTGTGGTCGGAATGCAGCGCCGCCTCGGGGCCGGTATTGGTGAAGAACGAGGAGCTGCCCAGATGGTCGGCGACCAGAAATTCCCGCGTGCCGGTCTCGTTCGAGAGGGCCAATTGATGCACCCTGACCATCGGAAATCTCGCAAACCGGGTGGTAACATGGTCACATTGCGCCGGTATCGGTTCGATGAGGTGGATGGGCAGGTCGCTGAACAGGCGGCAGAGATAGAGGGCCATCGTCCCGCGATTGACCCCGATATCCAGCACCGCACCCGAACGGTCGGAATATTGCGACAGTCGGGCGACCGCACCAATGGGGCCGCCCTTGTCGATGATCTGTTTGAGATGCCTGTTCTTGGGCGGCGGGATGGTATCAACGTTCATTTCAATGTCCTGCGTGGCATGGAGGGGAACCCGCAAGCGGCGCGTCGGCCAACGCCGTCACGGGCGGTTCCGGTCCGGCATGCTGCGAATGTTGATCCCTGTTCCACCTAGTAATCCTTTTGCGTGATCATCGCCGTCGTCTTGATCGCATTGGCGCGCAGCCAGTCGCGGAACTCTTCCCAGCCGGGACGCTGCCTGAGATCCGCGATCCTGGCGCGGTGCCAGTCGCAGGCCTCTTGGTGCAGCCGCCCCAGAACCGGATCGGCCCTGAGCGCATCGAGCAGCGACCGCGCACGATCGGCATGCGGCAGGATCGAGCGATCCTCGGTCCGGTTCACGTTCATGTCGGCCCAGTAATGTTCGGTCTGTTCGCGGGCGATATGATTGGTGCGCCCCCTGTCGCGCTTCACCAGAAAGCTGTCGATCGAGCGGACCGAATAGTGATGCAGGCGCGCGTATTGGTGGCTGAATCCCGGCCAGGCGCGCCAGCTGATCTTTTCCATCGGGCGCAGGTTGCCGCCGCAGTCGGACCATCGGACCTGTGCTTCACGGCCTTCCGGCACGCCTTTGGGGCGGTGGGGGTTGTATTTCCGGAACAGCCCGTTGTTGCGAAACAATGTCTTGAACCCGGTCGCTCGTCCGTTGGCGGGATCGTCCTCGGCATCGGCGAGGATGAATTGCCGCGTCATCGGCGTATCGCTGTATTCCTCGATTCCGCCGCAGCCAAAGAGTTTCCAGGCAAGGGACACGGCATCGCAATCGCCAAGCGCTGCGAAGAGGTCATCGAGAGTTTTCAACCCTTCCCGCAGGTTGATGAACTCGTCCACGTCCAGGCACATCAGCCACTCTGCCTGCTGCACCCAGGGGTGAAAGATCGCGCGGCGCAGGGCCTTGTGCTGCGGCGGCGAGCCGTCGGTCACCGGATTGGGGCGGTGGCTGCAATATCCAAGCTCTTCAAGACGCGTGGCGATGAGATCGGTGCCGTCCTCGCAATCGTTGGTAAAGATCACAAAGCCGGTAAAGCCGATCGTCAGGTTGTGAGCCACCCATTCCAGCATGAAGGGCCCCTCGTTCTTCATCGTGGTCATGATGATGCGGGGTCCGCCGTTTGCGGGTTCGACCGGCATTGCTGATCTGTTCAGGGTCATTCAGCCGCCTGCTTTCTGAGCCTTCGAAAGGCTGGCGCAACCCGTGTCGCCAGCGCCGCGTGCCCGCGTTCGACAAGGCTGCCTTCGAGCGACTTGCGGTACCAGGGCAGGTGCCGTCGACCCCGGAACAAGCTGTAAAATGCGGCAGGCGTCAGCGTATCGTCCAGCGCCTGCTGCATGACCGGCTTGAGCAGGTCGGCACGGCGCAGGAAGGTGGGGGAATAATGCCCCGAAAACCAGGTCTTGAGCCGGATCACGTTGTCGCCTTCCAGGCGCTCTACATGGCGACGGTCGGGTTCGAAGAACGGATCGTAGAAAATGAAGGCCTTTTCGATGTCGTCGATCTCGAAGGCACAGTCGCTGTAGGGCAGCGACCAGTCGCGCTGACGGCCCATGCGAAACCGCGTTTCCCAGGGCACGAGGGATTCGTCGAGGGTGGTCTGGGGGTTGAAGCTGATGACGGTCGCACCGGGGGCGAGCGAGGAAAACGCCAGCGCGGCAAAGCCCCCCATGGAGGTGCCGGTCAGAAAGACCTTGGCGAAATCCCTGAAAAAACCGTCCGAGGCGAGGCGTTCGAGATAGGCGATGAGTTGCGGATCGCGATACCAGTCCTTGCGGCGCGCCATGACCGAAAGATGCGAACAGTTGTTGTCGCGCACGAATTTATAGGCCCAGGGTTCGCGCGTGGCAGAGAGGTCGTGGACGTTGGACAGGTTGTCGAAGGTCACGACAAGCCGGCGCACATCCCGGCGCACGCAGATAATCGCGTGATGTTCCAGCCGTGTGTAAAAGCCCTGAGCGTTTCCGCCGGTGTGAATCTCGGCAAACCAGGGGGGCAGGGACGGGGCTGGATCGCCTGCGGTAGCAGCCAATTCCGCGCCGGTTTCCTCGGCGATTGGCGCGTCGGTTGTCGAGTCCGTTTCGGCGGTTTCCGGCTCTTCGTGTGGCGAGATGCTGAGGGGCGTTTCCAATGCGGTCTGGCGAAGCTCGCCCGGTCGCGCAGGTTCCGCTGCGCAGAGAGTTGCCTGTGCCGCGGCGACACCCGGCAGGGCCATGAGCATGGCGGTTTCCTTGGCGATGGCATCCGACCATGGCGCAAGTTCCGGTGTCGGAATGTCTGTCGCGGGAACCGGAGATTTCAGAACCGACGCCCGGTCATCGCCTGCGACACCTGCAAGCCCGGCCCAGGCCAGGCGGCTGTGCGGCAGCGGCATGGGCTGACCGTCCCCGTTGACCCAGGCGACAGGACCGCCGGATCGTGGTGTGCCGAGCGGCACCTCGACCGAGCGCGAGGGGAACAGGCCCAGACGCACCACGCTGCGCAGGCCCGCGTCATGCGGGGCGGCGTCCGCGCCATGGTGTTCCGTTAACCTGACCGGCACCGACATTACGTCGGCCCCGCCGCAGGCGCGCATAAGTGACTGGATCGTTTTTGCACGGCTGCTGATGCAAAAATATTCGTCCGGCGCGAGATAAAGACCATAGCCGCCGCTTTCCGCGAATTCGGTCTGTGCGGCCCTCAGCGCCGAGTTGCGGATTTCCTCGTGCCGGTCAGGATCGACCGCCACCGGCACCAGCGTGACCGCGCCTGCGGCGGCAAGGCCATCCAGCAGAGGCATCCTGCCGATGCTTTTGCGGTCCGCGAAAATATATGTGTGGGTGACGCCGATCACCCTATGGTAGGCAAGCCATCCAAGGAAGGCAGGGCTTTGATGCGGAACAAAAGCACTGAGCAACAGTTTCGGAGGCGTCGTCATCTGCTCTTGTTTTCCTGCGCGTCTTCCGGTGACGGGAGCGCTTGCGACTGATTTAAGCAAGTGTATAAATTTTTGTTCAGTCTGGGAAGGCGGATTTATGTCGAGTCGGGAAGGCCTGCGCCGTGGCGTCTTCATCGGAATGAGGAAGGACCAGTTGGGCGCGCGCCTGCTGATGATGCTCAACAGCATCCGGCTGGCCGAGGATTACGGGACGGATTTCCGGATCAACTGGTTCCCGCGCGGGGCGATGGCGCCCAAGCTGGATACGCCGTCCGATCTGTTCGATGAGGCGTTCATCGACCGGCATTTCATCGACAATGCCGCGTTTGAGGCGCTTGAGGATATCACCCGACCGATCTGGATGTTTCTCAAGGACAGGACACCGCAGCGGCTGGAGGCGCATCTGGCCGGGGGCGGTCATGTGCTGCTGGACGAGGGGTTCGAGATTGTCGAGTTTCCATGGGAGGACGGCAGCGCCCTGAATGAGCGCTTTCGCGGTTTTATCTCGTGCATCGGGTTCAATCCGGTCATCAGGAAGCATATCCGCAGCATCGACGCGGCGATGCAACCGGGCGGCAACCGGACCGTCGCCTATCACATCCGGCGGGGTGACATCCTCAACGAGGTGCCGTGGAAGCACAAGGAGTGGCCGGCCAAGATCGAGCCGGACGAGCTTTATTCTGCCTATCTGGAAAAGACGCCGGATGCCGCGGCACTGGTCTTTTCGGATCAGGCCGAGAGCATTGAGCGTTTCACAAGGGCGCATCCGCGGGTCAGGAGCATTGACGATCTGGTGCCGCTTGCGGGATGCAAGCCCGTGCAGCGCGACTTTCTGGAACTCTACGCGATGTCACGGGCCTCGGAAATCATCGCGCCGCCGATCAGCGCGTTCAGCCGGGCGGCGGCGCGTCTGGCGGGGACGGAAAGAAAGTGCTTTCACGATGTGATGAGCGTCACGGAGCGCGACGCGGCCTATGAGCGTCTGCTGGAGCGGTTCGGGCAGGGGATTGACGCCTTCATCACGCCCAGCGAGGCGGCGCATATCTACGTGAAGCTGGCTCGCCGGTTGCAGGAGAACAACCGCGAGAGGCAAGCTTGGGAGATTGGCCGCAGGATTCTGGAGGCCGGGGCGGATAACGCATTCATGCCGCTGATGCAGGCGATCAACGGCATCTATCTGAGTGAGTGGAACGAGGCGCTGCGCCTTGTCGAGCAGGCGTTGGAGCATCCGCATCAGTGGCAGGAGAACTATATCACGGCGCTGGCGGTGCGGGCGCATGTCCTTGGCGCTCTGGGGCGGCGGATCGGGGCGCGACGGTCGTTTCTGCGGGCATTCTGGCAAAAGCCGATGCTGCCCGACGTGGTGGTGATCGGCACCTTCATGATCAAGCGGCGGCGGCTGCGCCCTGGCGCCACGCTGCCATTTGACCTAGCCACGCTGAAGGCGCTGCCGATCCGCTATCAGCAGACCAACATTCTGTTGCAGCAGAACAAGATCCTGCGACGCAGGGCGTCGGATCTGTCGAGCATCGCGATAGAGTGGCCCTATTTCGCCATGGATGGCAAAACCGACCGCCTGCTGAGGGCACCGGACAGTCTGGCGCAGATGCGCGGGGCGCTGGAGAAACAGGCGGATGGCGCCCCCGGGGCGGGGCCCTACAGCTTTTGTGCGCTGCTCGATGCGCGCATGGGGCACCTCGACGCCGCGCTTGAGCGCAACGGCAAGGCGGTTGAGCGCGCCCCTGACGACCCGCTGGTGCGCAAGCGTCAGGCCGAGATACTTATGCTGCGGGGCGATTACGAGGCTGCGCTTGCGGAAATGGATCACTGCATGTCCTGCGCGCCGGATCATGCGTTCTGGCATTTTCTGAAAGGGCTGATCCACGAAAGGGCTTGTGACCTGACAACGGCGCGCGTCCATCATGAAGCAGCCTGTGCGATGGATGACAGCACCGCCGAACTGCACGCCCATCTGGCCGAGATATGCCGCAATCAGGGTGACGATGACGCTGCGGTGGCGGCGTTGGATCGCGCCGCGCAGATCGCACCGAACCAGCAGCGCTATCGCAACCGCAGCGAGCGGCTGATACGGAAAATGGTCTGAGACCGTTCGTCTGCCGCGCTCGGATCAGCTTTCGGCGGCGAGCAGTTTCAGGATGGAACGCACGGCATACTGGAACCGGGGTAATTCCTCGGGGTCGCCACGCATCGGCACTTCCGGGGATGCCGGGCGCGCAGATGGCGGAAACAGGTGGTCGCGACCGGGAAAATATGTCTGGCGCATGGTTTCGTTGCGCCGCTCCAGAAGGTCGTTGATCGTGTCGCGTTCCTCGGGGGTCAGCACGTCACCGCTGGCGAACAGTCCGGGGTCGTTGCTTTGCTGTAGGGTGCGGCCCAGTCTGCGGCATCGTTTCTTGTCGAAACCGGCGGCGCGGTCGTGAAAGACCCCGAGCGCCTCGCTGGCCAGTCTGGAGAGGGTCCGGTTGGCCTCTGTTTCCGGCGGCACGATGTTGGCTGACGCCACGCCAAAGAGCGAAAGGAAGTCGGGGATCACATTGTTGCCGGTCATCTCGTCGCGCAGGTAGAGCCGGGGAACGATCACCGCGCCGGGCACCGTCGTCTGGATTCGGTCGAAAATAGCTCCGAAATTCATGTAATCCGGGTCGGTCTCGATTCGGGCGAGGCAACCGCCGACAAAGGCGGCTGCCCCGCCGGTCGGCAGGCCGTTTTTTGCGCGCTGCTTGTAATCGGCCTCGATGAAATCGTCGAAACGGCGCAGATAGACCACGATGCGGACGGGGTCGTCGATCTGGCAAAAAAGCGCGTTTCGAAGTGCCGAGAGGTCGCGCGCAAAGAACATCTCGCTCGACATGACGCAATGCGCCGGTCGATTGTCGCGGTATTCAGCGATGAATTTCTCCGCCAGACCGGGGGGCAGGGTCTGCGCGGTGCGGTTCATGTCCACCGCGAGCGAATTGTGGCAGATCAGCCGGGCCGTGCCCGTGCCCCGGTCGCGCCCCGAGATCATGTAGTGAATCCCGTTGTCATGCAGAAAACCGGGATTGCGGTGTAGATAGGATTGCAGGGCGGTGGTTCCGGTCTTGGGCATTCCGATGTGAACCCAAAGCATGGCCTTGCCCCTGCAACCACTCGAATGTCCGGATCGCCCCCGGATTTGGCAGAGATCCCCGCGCAATCTTGGGGACCGTGGTGATTTGGCCCGGATCGGATGCCGGGGTCAAGGGCGGCAGCCGGTTTCATATCACAGGTTTTCGCCGGTCGGTTTTTGCGCTAGGCCGTTGACGGGCGACAGGCAGCGGGGCGGGGCATTTGATGCGGGTCTTCATCACCGGAACGGCGGGGTTCATCGGCTATCATCTGGCCGGTCAGTTGCTGGACGAGGGCCATGTCGTTCACGGGTTGGACGGGATGACGGATTACTACGATGTGCGGCTGAAGGAGCGGCGGCACCAGGTGCTGTTGCAGAAGCCGGGTTTCGTGGCCACGCAGACGATGCTGGAGGATCAGTCGGCAGTGGACGCGGCGGTTGACGCCTGCGCGCCCGACATCATCGTGCATCTCGCCGCTCAGGCCGGGGTGCGCTACAGTCTGGAGAATCCGCGCGCCTATCTCGACGCCAATGTGATCGGCACATTCAACGTGATGGAGGCGGCGCGGCGGCATCATGTGCAGCATCTGCTGATGGCATCGACCTCGTCTGTCTACGGGGCCAATACCGATATGCCCTATGCCGAGACGATGAAGGCCGACACGCAGATGACGATCTATGCCGCCACCAAGAAGGCGGCGGAATCGATGGGGCATGCCTATGCGCATCTGTGGGATATCCCCACCACCATGTTCCGGTTCTTTACCGTCTACGGACCCTGGGGGCGGCCCGATATGGCCTATTTCAAGTTCGTGACGGCGATTCTGGAAGGGCGGCCGATCGACATCTACAACCACGGCGAGATGTACCGTGATTTCACCTATGTGGGCGATCTGGTGCGCGCGATCCGGTTGCTGATGGACGTGGCGCCGGTGCGGTCTGAAAATGCGCATGCGATCGCCGAAGGCGACAGTCTTTCGCCCGTGGCCCCGTATCGCGTGGTCAATATCGGCAATTCGCAGAAGGTGCGGCTGGTGGATTTCGTCGAGGCGATCGAGGAGGCACTGGACCGACCCGCGATCCGCAACATGATGGCGATGCAGCCAGGCGATGTGCCCGCCACCTGGGCCGATGCGGGTCTGTTGGAGCGGCTGACCGGGTATCGTCCCCAAACGGACCTGCGCGAGGGGATCGCGCGGTTCGTGGCATGGTATCGGGACTATCATGGGCGGTAGCGCCCTGCGATGGCGGTCGATTTGAGTATTTGAAGAACGATGAAAGGGCCCGCGGCTTGCCCGTCCGCGGGTTGCACCCTAGGCTGCGCCCAAATCGCTGGGAGGCTCCTGTCATGGTCCATCGTTTTTCCGTGCGCGTCTATTACGAGGACACCGATATGGGCGGCATCGTCTATCACGCCAATTACCTCAGGTTCATCGAGCGCGCGCGCAGCGCATGGGTGCGCGATCTGGGGATTGATCAGAACGATATGCGCGCACGGGAGCGGCTGATCTTTGCCGTGCGCCGGGTCGAGGCGGATTTTCTGGGCCCCGCGCGATTCGACGATGCGCTCGAGGTCGAGACCCGCACGCAGTCGGTCACCGGCGCGCGCCTGGTGATGGAGCAGAGAGTTCTGCGCGGGCCGGATATTCTGTTTCAGGCGATGGTGACGGTGGTTTGCCTCAACGAAAGCGGTCAGCCCACGCGGCTTCCGGCGAATATTCGCCGGGTGCTGCATTAACCGCGACGAAACCGCAGGAAATAACGCGGATGTGTTGGCATTCCCTTCGGAAATAGGATAGTTTGCCGGTCGATAAGGCCGGACAACGGCCACACCCATAAAAGAGCAGGCAGATGGAAGCAGAAACCCTTGCATTGGCACAGGAGATGGATTTCTCCATGTGGGCGCTGTTCGCACGCGCCACCCTTGTCGTTAAACTGGTCATGCTGATGCTGATCGTGGCCTCGTTCTGGGCCTGGTCGATCATTATTCAGAAGATCATCATCTACCGCAAGGCGCATCGCGAGGCGGATATTTTTGACAGCCGGTTCTGGTCGGGCGAGCCTCTGGACGGGCTGTTCGACGAGATCGGACCGGACCCCGCCGGTCAGTCAGAGCGAATTTTCGCCGCGGGCATGATGGAATGGCGGCGCAGTCACCGCAATGACGGCGAACTTATTGCCGGGGCCACGGCGCGGATCGACCGCAGCATGGACGTGGCCATCGCCAAGGAGGCCGAGGGGCTGCAAAGCGGATTGCAGGTGCTGGCCACGGTCGGCTCGACCGCACCCTTCATCGGGCTTTTTGGCACGGTCTGGGGCATCATGAATGCCTTTATCGAGATCGCCGAACAGCAGAACACCAACCTTGCCGTCGTGGCGCCGGGCATTGCAGAGGCGCTTCTGGCTACCGGGCTGGGGCTGTTGGCGGCCATCCCGGCGGTGATCTTCTACAACAAGCTGAGTGCCGACAGCGACCGGATCGTGGCGACCTACGAGGCCTTTGCCGACGAGTTTGCCACCATTCTCAGCCGCCAACTGGACAGCTAGGCGATGGGGGCTGGTGTCGTTCAGAAATCGGGCAGCGGCGGTCGCCGCAGGCGCGGGCGGGGCCGGTCGAGGCCGATGGCCGAGATCAACGTGACGCCGTTTGTCGATGTGATGCTGGTCTTGCTGATCATCTTCATGGTGGCAGCTCCCCTGATGGTGGTGGGCGTGCCGGTGGAATTGCCCAAGACGGCCGCCAATGCGCTGGCCGCCGAACAGGAAGAACCGCTCACGGTGACAGTCACCTCCGAGGGGGTCGTGATGATCCAGACCACCGAGGTGGAGCGCGACAATCTGATTGCGCAATTGCGCGCGATTGCCGCCGAGCGCGAGAGTACCCGGGTATTCCTGCGCGCCGACGGGGCAGTGCCCTATGCCGAGGTGATGCAGGTGATGGGGGCGCTCAATCGCGGCGGTTTTGGCAATATCGGGCTGGTGACGGATACCGGCGGCCCCGCGCTGGACGGGTCGGGCGGCTAGGGGCGCAGCTGGTGAATACCGGGCAGATCATATCGGGGGCGGGCCATCTGGCATTGATCGGCTGGGCCCTGATCGGGGGTGTGTTCCGATCCGATCCGCTTCCCTTCGAGGTGGTGGAGGCGACTGCCATTTCGACCGAGGAATATGCCGCGCTGATCGCCCGGCAAAGCGCGCCCGAGGCGGCAGCTGTCGTTGACACGCCTGAGCCGCCCGCTCCGGGAGAGGCAGCTCCCGGTCTGAGTTCCGAGGCTGATGCCGCACCGGAGAGCGCACCGCCCGAGGCCAGCGGCACGCCGCCACCCGATGCCACGCCGGATGTGTCGGAGGTCACTCCGCCCGCGCCCGCCGAGGTCGCGGATGCCGCGCCTGTGCTGGAGGTGCCGCAGGAGGATGTGGCGATCATGGTGCCCGAAGTCTCGCGGCGTCCCGAGCCGCGCCCGGCCCCGCGTGTGGCGCCCGAGCCGGTGGCGCAGCCCGAGCCGGATGTAAAGGTGGATGAGGTGGCACGCCCCGAGGTGACCCCGGATGAGAGTGCCGAGGTGGTGCAGGAACCCTCCGAGGCGAGCGCGCCTGAAGAGGCGGCGACCGAAATCGTGACCGAGGCGGAAAAACCGAAAGAGACAGCGCCGAGCACATCCCTGCGGCCCAAGCCGCGGCCTGCGCGTCCGGCGGCGGTAGCACAGGAAACACCGACGGAGGCGCCGAAGCCGACGCCGACCGAGACACCGAAACCCGCGCCTGTGCAGCCGAAGACCGATCAAAATTCCGTGAACGCCGCCCTCGCCGCCGCCCTTGGCGGCGGACAGCAGACCACGGAACGACCAGCCGGCCCGCCGCTCACGAGCGGGGAAAAGGACGCGCTGCGGGTAGCGGTGCAGCAATGCTGGAACGTCGGCAGTCTGAGTTCCGAGGCGTTGGCCACAACGGTTGTGGTGACGGTCGGCATGGCGGAGGACGGCAAGCCGAAAACCGGCTCGATCCGAATGCTGAGTTCATCGGGCGGCAGCGATGCGGCGGCAAGGCAGGCGTTCGAGGCCGCCCGACGGGCGATCATCCGCTGCGGGGCCAACGGTTTCAATCTGCCGGTTGAGAAATACGATCAGTGGCGTGACATTGAAATGACATTCAATCCCGAGAGAATGAGGATCAAATGATGCGGACGATACTGAGCCTCCTTGCGGCCCTGATGCTCTGGGCGATGCCTGCGCTGGCGCAGAGCAGCGGCCCGCTGCGGATCGAGATCACCGAAGGGGTAATCGAACCGATGCCCTATGCGGTGCCCGATTTCGTCGCGGACGGTGCGGCGGGGGCCGAGTTCGGCCGCAATATCGCGCGGGTGATCGCCTCGGATCTCAGCGGCACCGGGCTGTTTCGCGAAATCCCGGCGCAGGCTCATATCGGCCGGATCACCAGTTTCGACAGCCCGGTGCAATTCGCCGACTGGCGCGCGGTCAATGCGCAGGCGTTGATCACCGGCGCGGTCAGCATCGACGGCTCAGGGCGGCTGGTGGTGCGATTCCGGATCTACGATGTCTTTGCCGGGCAGGAATTGGGCAGCGGGCTGCAATTCGTGGGCACGCAGGACGGCTGGCGGCGCATGGCCCACAAGGTGGCTGATCAGGTCTATAGCCGGATCACCGGCGAGGGCGGCTATTTCGACAGCCGTGTCGTCTTTGTCGCCGAGTCCGGCCCCAAGGATCAACGCGCCAAGCGGCTGGCGCTGATGGATTACGACGGGGCCAATCTGAGCTATCTGACCGACAGTTCCAGCATCGTTCTGGCACCACGCTTTTCACCCACGGGCGACCGCGTCATCTATACCAGCTACGAGACGGGCTTTCCGCAGATCTACGTGCTTGATGTGGCCAGCGTCGGCCGTCGTGCGCTGCCGACGCCAGAAGGTACGATGAGCTTCGCGCCGCGCTTTGCGCCGGATGGGCGCAGCCTTGTCTATTCGCTGACCCAGGGTGGTAATACCGACATATACCGGATGGATATCGCCAGTGGCACAAGCACGCGGCTGACCACGGCGCCCTCGATCGAGACGGCGCCAAGTTTCAGCCCGGATGGCAGCCAGATCGTGTTTGAAAGCGACCGTTCGGGTACGCCGCAACTCTACATCATGTCGGCAGGTGGCGGCGACGCGCGGCGGATAAGCGCCGGGCAGGGGCGTTATGGCACGCCGGTCTGGTCGCCGCGCGGCGATCTGATCGCGTTCACCAAGCAATCCAAGGGCCGGTTCCATATTGGCGTCATGCGGCTTGACGGTAGTGAAGAGCGGTTGCTGACGGCCTCGTTTCTGGACGAGGGGCCGACATGGGCTCCGAACGGCCGGGTGATCATGTTCACCCGCGAGACACAAGGGGCCGGCGGACAGGCGGGTCTCTATTCGGTGGATATCAGCGGACGCAACCTGAAGCAGGTGCCGACCGGGACGGGTGCAAGCGACCCGTCATGGTCGCCATTGCAGAACTGAGCACAGGCCGCGCGTTTCCTTGGAGCGCGGGCTGTGGTATTGAAGGCCAAGGGCATGACAACAAACGGGGCAAAAATGACCTATCTGAGCAAGACACTCATTCTATGTGCAGGGCTGGCGCTGGCCGCCTGCACCAATCCCAATCGGTTTGACGATGGCGGTGGCGCAGGTCTGGGCGGCGCGGGCGGGCTGGCCGGCTCGGCGCAGGATCCGACATCGGCGGCCTATTTCCAGCAGGCCATCGGGGACCGTGTGCTGTTTGCGGTGGATCAGTCCACGCTGAGTTCCGAGGCGCAGGCGACGCTGGAGGGACAGGCGCAGTGGCTGATGACAAACCGCGACTTCACGGCAGTGATCGAGGGCCATGCCGATGAACAGGGCACCCGCGAATACAACCTTGCGCTGGGCGCACGCCGGGCCAATGCGGTGCAGGAATATCTGATCAGCCGTGGCGTGTCGGGCAATCGCCTGCGGGTGGTGAGCTATGGCAAGGAACGGCCCATCGAGATTTGCAGCGACGAATCCTGTTACCAGAAGAACCGCCGCGCGGTGACCGTGCTTGCCGCCGGTCTTGGCAGTTGATCAAACGACGGGGGCCGTGATGCGCCAAGTCACGAAACTTCTGATCTGCGCGCTGCTCCTGACCCCGGTCGGGGCAGCGGCGCAATCCACTGAAACGCTGGCCGACATCCGGCAGGAGCTGTCGGTGCTGTTTGTCGAGTTGCAAAGGCTCAAGCGCGAGTTGAGCACCACGGGCGGGGCCGGGCAGTTGACCGGGGGCGGTTCTCTGGTGGACCGGGTGAACGCGATCGAGAGTGAGGTGCAGCGCCTGACCTCGAAAACCGAGGAGCTGGAGTTTCGCATCGACCGCGTGGTCAGCGATGGCACCAACCGGGTGGGCGATCTCGAATTTCGGCTCTGCGAGTTGGAGCCGGGTTGTGACATCGCCAAACTGGAACCGGGCAGCACCCTTGGCGGGGTGGCGCCCGCGACCGGCGGTGGCGGTATTGCGCCGCCATCCTCCACGGGCGATGCGCCGCAATTGGCGGTGGTTGAACAGGCCGATTTCGAACGCGCGCAGGCTGCGCTCGAGGCGGGCAATTACGACGACGCGGCTGAACAGTTCGCCGCGTTCCGCGACACCTATCCGGGCGGGCCGCTGAGTGCGCGCGCAGGGATATTGCGGGGTGAGGCGCTGGAAGGTGCGGGGCGTCAGAGCGATGCGGCGCGGGCCTATCTGGATACGTTCAGCGCAGCACCCGACGGTGACGAGGCGCCAGAGGCGCTCTATCGGCTGGGCCGGTCACTTGGGGCGTTGGGGCAGAAGGAAGACGCCTGCCTGACTCTTGCGCAGGTCGAGGTGCGCTATCCGGCGGCGGCGGCGGTGGCAAGTGCGCAGTCGGAAATGACCCGCCTGCAGTGTCGGTGACGCCAGGCTCTGTGCCGGGCTGGCAGGAGGTTGCAGAGCATTTTGCGCCCGATGCCCCTGAGGCATTGGGTGTGGCGGTATCGGGCGGCGGCGATTCGCTGGCCCTGCTCTTGCTCCTGAATGATTGGCGACTCGCGGGCGGGCCGAGATTGCGGGTGGTTACGGTCGATCACGGGCTGCGCCCCGAAGCAGCGGTCGAGGCGGCGGGCGTGGCGCGGATCTGCGCCAGTCTTGGTCTGGCGCATGAGACATTGAACTGGGCAGGCTGGGACGGGCAGGGGAACCTTTCCGATCAGGCGCGGCGCGCGCGTTATGGTCTGATGGCCGAGTGGGCGCGGGCGCAGGGGCTGCGGGATATCGCGCTGGGCCATACTCTGGACGATCAGGCCGAAACTTTTCTGATGCGTCTGGCGCGCGGGGCCGGGGTGGACGGGCTGTCGGCGATGCGCGCGCGGTGGCGGCGGCACGGTGTCAGCTTTCATCGTCCGGTGTTGGGTCACTCTCGCGCGGCGCTGCGGGCGGTGCTGGTGGCGCGCGGGCAGAGGTGGATTGACGATCCGACGAATGACGACCCCGCCTATACGCGGGTGCAGGCACGCCGCGCGCTGGCAGCGCTCGACCCTCTGGGCCTGACAGCCGAAACGCTGGCCGGGGTCGCGCGGCAACTGGCCGATGTGCGGCGCACGCTTTACGGTTATGCGCATGCTGCGGCGCGGGCTCATGTGAGGGTGCATGCGGGCGATCTGCTGATCGCGCGCACGGGCCTTGCGGCCCTGCCGGACGAGGTGGCGCGGCGGCTGTTGCAGGCTGCGCTGCTCTGGATCAATGGCGCGGATTATGGGCCACGCGGGCAGGCCATGACGCAGATGCTGGAGGCGGCGCGGTCGGGAGAGGTGATGACATTGCAGGGTTGTCTGATGCGTGTCGATGGCGATGACCTGCGCCTGACCCGTGAATACAATGCGGTGGCCGGGCTTCGCGTGCCGATGGGCGCGATCTGGGACGGCCGTTGGCAGGCCACGGGGCACGACACCGAAGGTGTGGAAATTGCGGCGCTGGGCGCAGCGGGCTTGCGCGCCTGCCCCGATTGGCGCGCGGGCGGGCTGCCGCATGTCTCGGCGATGGCCTGTCCGGGGATCTGGTGGGGGGACGAATTGCTGGCCGCACCGCTTCTGGGTCGGGCGAATGGCTGGACACTGCGCCTGATCCGGGGCGAAGAAGAGTTGCGGACAGCGCTATTATCGCATTGAAGATGGGGCCGCGATCTCTATTTTAGACAGGTGGCTCCTGTGATAGATGCAGGATATCCGAATTTTTGGGAGAGAATCCTTGGGCAACGCAAGAAACATAGCCTTCTGGCTGGTGCTGTTCCTGTTGATCCTGGCGCTGTTCAACCTGTTCAGTGGTTCCGGAAACACGCTCCAGAGCCGGTCCGTGCCGTATTCCGAATTCGTCGCGGCGGTTGACGCTGGGTCGGTTGGGCAGGTGACGCTGGATGGCGAGGTGGTGCGCTACCGGACCACGGACGGGACCGATTACACCACGATCAGGCCCGAGGATGCCGAAATCACGCAGCGCCTGATCGACCAGGGTGTTCCGGTCAAGGCCGAAAGTCAGCAGCAATCGGGGTTCCAGACATTCATCGTGTCTCTGTTGCCTTTTCTGCTGTTGATTGGCGTCTGGGTCTATTTCATGAACCGAATGCAGGGGGGCGGCAAGGGCGGCGCCATGGGCTTTGGCAAGTCCAAGGCCAAGATGCTGACCGAGAAACATGGCCGGGTGACCTTTGACGATGTGGCGGGTATCGACGAGGCCAAGGAAGAACTGGAAGAGATCGTCGAATTCCTGCGTAACCCGCAGAAATTCTCGCGCCTTGGCGGGAAAATCCCCAAGGGCGCGCTGCTCGTGGGTCCGCCGGGCACCGGCAAGACGTTGCTCGCGCGCGCCATCGCGGGCGAGGCGGGCGTGCCGTTCTTTACCATATCAGGGTCTGATTTCGTGGAAATGTTCGTGGGTGTCGGCGCGAGCCGTGTGCGCGACATGTTCGAGCAGGCCAAGAAGAACGCGCCCTGCATCGTCTTTATCGACGAGATTGATGCCGTGGGCCGCCATCGCGGCGCCGGTTACGGCGGCGGCAATGACGAGCGGGAACAGACGCTGAACCAGCTTCTGGTGGAAATGGACGGGTTTGAGGCCAATGAGGGCGTGATCATCATCGCGGCGACCAACCGCAAGGATGTGCTCGATCCCGCACTCCTGCGTCCGGGCCGGTTCGACCGTCAGGTGACGGTCCCCAACCCCGATATCAAGGGCCGCGAGAAAATCCTTGGGGTGCATGCCCGCAAGACGCCGCTGGGCCCGGATGTCGATCTGCGCCTGATCGCGCGCGGCACGCCGGGTTTCTCGGGGGCGGACCTTGCCAACCTTGTGAACGAGGCGGCGCTGACGGCGGCGCGGGTCGGCCGACGGTTCGTGACCATGGTGGATTTCGAGAACGCCAAGGACAAGGTGATGATGGGGGCAGAGCGCCGTTCGATGGTTCTGACCGACGATCAGAAGGAAAAGACCGCCTATCACGAGGCCGGACATGCCGTTGTCGGACTGGCGCTTCCGAAATGCGATCCGGTTTACAAGGCCACAATCATTCCGCGCGGCGGCGCGCTTGGCATGGTGGTCAGCCTGCCTGAGATCGACCGCCTGAACTGGCACCGTTCGGAATGCGAGGAAAAGCTGGCAATGACCATGGCCGGCAAGGCCGCCGAGATACTCAAATACGGCGAGGACAACGTGAGCAACGGGCCGGCGGGCGATATCCAGCAGGCCAGTGGCCTTGCGCGCGCCATGGTGATGCGCTGGGGCATGTCCGACAAGGTGGGCAATGTCGATTACGAGCAGGCGCACGAAGGCTATATGGGCAACAGTGCTGGCGGGTTCTCGATTTCGGCGCATACCAAGGAACTGATCGAGGACGAGGTCAAACGCCTGATCGACGAGGCCTATCAGCGCGCCAAGAAGATTCTGACCGAACGCCGCGAGGAATGGGAGCGTCTGGCGCAGGGTTTGCTGGAATATGAAACGCTGACCGGAGAGGAAATCCAGCGGGTAATCCGCGGCGAGTCGCCCGAGGCGGGGGATGACGACGACGGTGCGGCGGAGGCAAGCAAGAAGCCATCGGTCACGGCGATACCCAAGACAAGGCCGAAATCACTGCCCGGTGGCGAGGGCGGACTGGAGCCCGAACCCTCGACGTGAGCACGGTATCCGCAAACACCGACTGGAATCCCGGAGGCTATGCAAGGTTCCGGGATCACCGTTTGAGGCCGGCACTCGATCTGCTAAATGCGGTCGGACAGATGGGGGCGGGCGATGTTGTCGATCTGGGGTGTGGCAACGGCGTGATGGCAGAGGCGCTGCGCGCACGGGCCGGGCGGCGAACGCTGATCGGTGTCGATTCCAGCCCCGCCATGCTGGAAAAGGCGCGCGCGGCGGGAACCTATGACGCGCTGCAACAGGCCGATATCGCCGACTGGCACCCGCGCCGAGCGCCGGGGCTGATCTATTCCAACGCCGCGTTGCACTGGGTCGGCGGGCACGAGGTGCTGATGCCGAGGCTGGCGCATATGCTGGCCAAGGGCGGCACGCTGGCGGTTCAGATGCCGCATCAGAACAAGGCCCCTTCACATCGCGTCTGGCTGAGCCTTGCAGAGGAGCTGTTTCCCGGACGGGCCGAGAAGATGGGCACACCCGGCGTCATGGCCCCGGTGAAATACGAGGAATTGCTGGCCCCGCTGGGACAGTTTCGCCTGTGGGAGACCGATTACTATCAGCGGCTGACCGCCGAGCCGGGCAGCCACCCGGTGCGCCGTTATACCGAGAGCACCTATGCACGCCCGGTTCTGGCGGCGCTGGATCCGGGCGAAAAGGCCGATCTCATTCGCCGTTACGAGGAAGTGATGCATGCCGCCTATCCGGTGCGTGCTGATGGAACCGTTCTGTTCCCGTTCCGCCGGATGTTCTTTACCCTCACTGTCTGAGCAAGACCGGGCCATCCGTGGCGTGGTTTCCGATCCGAAACCGGCCCGCTGCACGCCGCCGCAAGCGGCGCGGTAAATGTCGGATTCGCATGCTGCGGGATGCCGCAGACCCGATATAGCCGGATCAGACCCAACCGCGCCCTGCGGACAGCATGAGGACCAATGATGAGCTACAAATCCGACATCGAAATCGCGCGCGAGGCCAGCAAGCGGCCTATTCAGGAAATCGGCGAGAAGCTGGGAATTTCCAGCGAGCACCTGCTGCCCTACGGCCACGACAAGGCCAAGGTGAGCCAGGATTTCATCAACTCTGTTCAGGGCAACAAGAACGGCAAACTGATCCTTGTGACCGCCATCAACCCGACGCCTGCGGGCGAGGGCAAAACCACCACCACGGTGGGTCTGGGCGACGGCCTTAACCGGATCGGCAAGCGGGCGACGGTCTGTATCCGTGAGGCCAGCCTCGGGCCGAACTTTGGCATGAAGGGCGGGGCCGCGGGTGGCGGCTATGCGCAGGTTGTGCCGATGGAGGACATGAACCTGCATTTTACCGGCGATTTTCACGCCATCACCAGCGCGCACAGCCTGCTGTCGGCGATGATCGACAACCACATCTACTGGGGTAACGAACAGGATATCGACGTGCGCCGGGTGGTCTGGCGTCGTGTTGTTGACATGAATGACCGCGCGCTTCGGCAGATCAACGTGAGCCTCGGCGGCGTCGCCAACGGGTTCCCGCGCGAGACCGGCTATGACATCACGGTGGCCTCCGAGGTCATGGCGATCCTCTGTCTGGCGCGCGATCTCAAGGATCTGGAGGATCGTCTGGGGTCGATGATCGTGGCCTACCGGCGCGACAAGACGCCCGTTTTCTGTCGCGACATCAAGGCCGAGGGCGCGATGACGGTGCTCTTGAAGGACGCGATGCAGCCCAACCTCGTGCAGACGCTGGAGAACAACCCGGCCTTTGTGCATGGTGGGCCGTTCGCCAATATCGCGCATGGCTGCAACTCGGTCATTGCCACCACCACCGCGCTCAAGATCAGCGACTATGTGGTGACGGAGGCCGGGTTCGGGGCTGACCTCGGGGCCGAGAAGTTCATGAACATCAAGTGCCGCAAGGCGGGTCTTGCGCCCGATTGCGTGGTGATCGTGGCGACGGTGCGCGCGATGAAGATGAATGGCGGTGTGGCCAAGGCCAATCTCGGGGCCGAGAATGTCGAGGCGGTCAAGAAGGGCTGTCCGAACCTTGGCCGACATATCGAGAACGTCAAGTCCTTCGGCGTGCCGGTCGTGGTGGCGATCAACCATTTTGTCACCGATACAGAGGCCGAGATCGAGGCGGTCAAGGAATATGTGGCGGGCCACGGCGCTGCGGCGGTCCTGTCGCGGCACTGGGAACTGGGCTCGGAAGGCTCGGAGCCGCTGGCGCGCAAGGTGGTCGAGATGGCCGAGGCCGGAAATGCCAATTTCGGACCGCTCTATCCTGACGACATGCCGCTCTTTCAGAAGATCGAAACCATCGCCAAGCGCATTTATCGCGCCGACGAGGTGCTGGCGGATCAGAAGATCCGCGATCAGTTGAAATCCTGGGAAGATCAGGGTTACGGCAATCTGCCGGTCTGCATGGCCAAGACGCAATACAGCTTTACCACCGACCCCAACCGGCGTGGTGCGCCCACTGGTCACTCGGTGCCGGTACGTGAGGTGCGTCTGAGCGCCGGGGCCGGCTTTGTCGTGGTGGTCTGTGGTGAGATCATGACCATGCCGGGCCTGCCGAGCCGCCCCGCAGCCGAGACGATCCGGCTGAACGATGCGGGTCAGATCGAGGGCCTGTTCTGATACTCTCCATTTCAGAACGAGAGGCCGGAATGCGTGCACAGATCATCGACGGCAAGTCCATCGCGGCCCGGATGCGCGGGACGACCCGCGCTGAGGCGGAGGAACTTGCCGCGATGGGCTGGGCGCCGCGCCTCGTTTCGGTCAGCGTCGGTGAAACCGCCGCTGCCGAGCTTTACGTGCGTAACCAGGGTCGCGCGGCAGCGCAGGCGGGGGTGGAGTTCGAGACCCGCTGCTACCCCGAGGCAATTTCGCTCGAACAGTTGAGTGGCGTGCTCGCCGGTCTCAATGCCGATCCGCGAGTCAACGGCATCATCATTCAGCGCCCCCTGCCGGCCCATATTCCGGTTAAGGCGCTGCAAAAGGCCGTCCATCCGCTCAAGGATGTCGAGGGGATGCACCCCGCTTCCATCGGCAACATCGTTTACAACGATCTCGCGCTTGGCCCATGCACCGCCGTGGCGGCGGTGGAAATCCTCAAGACTCTGCCGCTCAAGCCCGAGGGGCTCGTTGTTACAGTGATCGGTCATTCCGAAATTGTCGGCAAACCTATCGCCTTTCTGATGATGGGACTGGGCGCGACGGTGACGGTTTGTCATCACATGACACGCTCGGTGCCGATGCATTCACGGGCGGCGGACGCGGTTTTTGTCGCCGTGGGCAAGCCGGGGCTGGTGACCGGCGAGATGATCAAGCCCGGTGCAGCACTCATAGATATCGGAATCAACCGGATCGAGACGCCGGAGGGCGACAGGACAGTGGGCGATGCCGATTTCGACAGTTGCGCCGAGGTGGCGGGCTGGATCACTCCGGTTCCGGGTGGGGTCGGGCCGGTCACCGTGTCCGTGCTGATGCAGAATGCGGTGCTGGCAACCCGGATGCAGATGGAGCATTACCGCGCCACATATACAGGTGCGGCGGAATAGAAGAAAGGACGAGGCAATGAGCGCGACGATAATCGACGGCAAGGCATTTGCGGCGACGATCCGCGACAAGGTGGCGGGGCATGTGGCGCGCCTCAGCGAGGAGCATGGGATCACACCGGGCCTGGCGGTGGTACTGGTGGGAGAGGATCCCGCAAGCCAGGTCTACGTGCGTTCCAAGGGCAAGCAGACCGTCGAGGCGGGGATGAGTTCCTATGAGCACAAGCTGGAGGAGGACACGAGCGAGGCCGATCTGCTGGCGTTGATTGACCGGCTCAACAACGACCCCTCCGTGCATGGCATACTGGTTCAGTTGCCGCTGCCCCGGCATATCGATGAGGATCTGGTGATCAATTCCATCGACCCGGTCAAGGATGTGGACGGGTTCCATATCTCGAACGTGGGTCTGCTTGGCACCGGGCAAAAGAGCATGGTGCCCTGCACGCCGCTAGGCTGTCTGATGATGCTGCGCGCCCATCTGGGTAACCTTTCGGGTCTGGATGCGGTGGTGATCGGGCGCAGCAATATCGTGGGCAAGCCGATGGCGCAGCTCTTGCTGGGCGACAGTTGCACCGTGACGATTGCCCATAGCCGCACACGGGACATTGCCGATGTGGTACGCCGCGCCGATATAGTGGTGGCGGCGGTGGGGCGGCCCGAGATGGTGCCGGGGGACTGGATCAAGCCCGGCGCGACGGTGATCGATGTGGGCATCAACCGGATCGAGCGGGATGGCAGGAACGTGCTGGTGGGCGATGTGGATTTCGCCTCGGCGGGCAAGGTTGCCGGTGCGATCACGCCGGTGCCGGGTGGCGTCGGACCAATGACCATCGCCTGTCTTCTGGCCAATACCGTTACCGCCTGCTGCCGGGTCAACGGGTTGGCAGAGCCGGAGGGTCTGACCGCCTGAATGTGACGGCACAAAGGCGTGGCATGTGGCGCCCTCCGGTCGTTCGCCGGGGGGTCATGTCGCGGCGATCGGGATCATCGTGCCGGTCATGAGCGCGACATGGATCTCTTGTCCGGCCTCGACCGCATGGATATCCGCCTGCACGATCACCAGCCGGCGACCGGGTTTGATGATCCGGCCCCTTGCGATCAGCAGATCGCCCCGTGCCGGGGCGAGCAGGTGGATCTTCATCTCGGTGGTCAGCACCTCATGGCCGACGGCCATGACGCTGAGCGCGGCATAGCCCGCCGCGCTGTCGCCGATGGCAAAGGTCAGCCCGGCATGGCCAAAGCCATGTTGCTGGCGGCTTCCGGGGAGGATCGGGGCCTCAATCCGGGTTTCGCCCGGGGTGAGCGCCACCAGCCGTGCGCCAAGTGTCGTCATCATGGATTGCGCGGCAAAGCTGGCGCGAACACGCTGCTCGGTCTCGGGGGATATCTTCGCCGGGATTTCCATTGTCCGCCTTTCCGGGTCAAGATGACTTTATCGTTACGCCAGATACATTTGTATTGTTTGATTTGACAATCCTGCTGAGTAAAATGCACGTATTACGGCATTTAGGAAGGGTGACGGGTTGGGTTGGTCCGAATTCAGACGACATTCCATGGCAAGCTATGAGGGGCTTCTCTCTCCCCTGACGTTATTCATCCTGAGCGCCGGCTGGTGCATAGCGGTGATAGCCGGTCCGTTCGGCACATATGCCACGATGACATGGCTGGTCCGGGTGATCTATTGGGGATGTGTTATTGGCACCGGACTGATGGCGGGCATTGTTGCGCGGTCGCTGATGATGACTTTTGGCATTCGTGCCCCGGTGCGTTTCGATTTCGGGGCCAGCCTGCTGACCTGCGTGCTATTGGCGCCTGCCATCATGGCGTTGCGCGGCTGGCTCGATCCGGTGCTGACTCATGGGGATCTGAAACTCTGGAGCATTGCTTTCAACACGTTCATGATCGTGGCCGGGGTGTTTGTGCTGCGCCGGATGCTCGGGGCGGAACAGCCGGCCGGATACGCGGGAGATATCCCGGAAGAAGCGCCCAGACCGCGCCTGCACCGGCGTCTGAGCGAAGTGCGGGCCAGCGAGATCATGCGCTTGTCGGCCAATGATCATTTTGTCGATGTTGCGACCGACGCGGGTCAGGAAACGCTGCGGCTTCGGCTTGCAGATGCCATCGCGGAGATGGAACCGGTCGCGGGGCTGTGCACGCACCGGTCGCATTGGGTGACGCTTTCGGCGATCACGGGGGTAGAACGCGAGAGTGGGGGAAAGGTTTTTGTCCGCCTGCGTAACGGCGACCGTGTGCCGGTCAGTCGCAAATACAGACCCCGGCTGGAGGTGGCGGGATGGATCGGGAGCGAGGCGGGTGGTCAGGCGCGCTGAATGCGACCGCGCGGCATTGGAAGGGCATGCAGCATCGCGCGCATCAGGATGACGAGGGCGTGTTGCAGTCGACCGGAGCGGGGGGGAGGGGACGAACCTGGTTCGGCGCAAAACCTTGATTTGAGGATGTTCAGAAAGGATTCGCGATGTTTCGAAGTGGAGTTGTGATAAAGGCACATGATCGAAAGATTTGACCACAATAGGGGGCTGAACAATAGATGCCGCTGGAATACTCGGTTGATACGAGGCTTAATGGATTTGAGCGCACTATCGCCATATCGGGTGAATGGCGGACCCGCCAACAGGTTACGCGATTGCCCATGAAGAAGAGATTGAGAATGTCATTTGTTCGTCCTCTCATTATAGCCGCCGCCGCGCTTTGCGCTCCGCAGGTCGTTGCCGCACAGGACTGGTCGGGATTCTATGCCGGTGGCACGATCGGCTATACCAATCATGACGCCAGGCACAGTTTCCCGTCCGTTGGCGCCCCGAGCGATGACAGCAGCCCCGATGGCGCGATCTACGGTGGTTTTGTCGGCTATGGCGTACAGAATGGCCAGTTGGTCTTTGGTGGCGAGATTGATTTTGAGGGCAGCAACGCCTCGGGGTCGTTCGTGAACAACACCGGGTTCACATCCGCCGGTCGGAGCGAACTGAACTGGCAGGGGTCGATCCGGGCCATTCTTGGATATGCCACATCTCTGGGATCAAAGCCGACACTGTTCTACGGAACCCTTGGCTGGGCCTATGGTGATTTCGACTTTAACGGCGGTCCCGCCGGGGCGGGTACTGCCGGTGGCTACAGCGATGAACTGGACGGCCTGACGGTCGGGCTGGGCGTCGATGCCCGCCTGGCAGCGCAGACATCCGTGCGCTTCGAATATCGCTATACCGATTATGGCACTGCTTCGGGCGATCTGGCACCGGGCTTTCCCGGTGTGGCCATGCCGGTTTCGGTCGAACAACACGCCTTCAGGGTTGGGCTGCGGCTCGATTTCTGATCCGGCGTGCGGGCACCTGCCGGGCAGTCTGGCTGAGACACGGACGACTGTTCATCGAATGATTTCTTCTTCCTTGACGAACATGTTTGCCCAGGCCCGGTCGATCAGATCCGGGGTCATCTGATAAGGAATGCCTTCGAATTCGCAGATCGCGATCATCTGGTCGATCAGGAATACGGGCTGATAGTTCGCATAGACATTGTTGATCGTGGGGTATTTTTCACGAACCAGATGCACCAGCGCCGTCTCATCGAGCGGCATCCCCTTCTTGCGTGCCACCATCGCGAAGATTTTGAGAAAATCGGCCTGACAGGGACCGTCGATCTTGATCTTGAAAAAGATCCGGCGCAGAGCGGCCTGGTCAAAGATCTTGTTGGGGTGAAAGTTGGTCGAGAAGATCACCAGCGTATCGAACGGCACCTCGAATTTCTCGCCCGATTGCAGGGCCAGGATATCCTTGCTCTCTTCCAGCGGCACGATCCAGCGGTTGACAAGGCTCTGCGGGGGTTCTTTCTGGCGGCCAAGGTCGTCGACGATAAAGATGCCGCCGGTCGATTTGAGCTGTAGCGGCGCCTGATAGGTGCGCGCGGTGGGGTTGTAGACCAGATCGAGCATCGACAGGGTCAGTTCGCCCCCGGTGATCACCGTCGGCCGTTCGCAGCGAACATAGCGCGTGTCGAACGTGCGTTTGCGGCGCAGGCTGTTGGGGTCGTCGATTTCGACCTCGGCCTTGGAGTGCACGATAGGGTCGTAAACGGTGATCACCTGCCCCGAATATTCGATTGCTCGGGGCACGTAGATCTTGTCGCCCATTGCGTCGCGGATACCGTTCGAAATCGAGGATTTCCCGTTGCCGGGCGGGCCGTACATCAGGATAGAGCGCCCGGCGCTGACGGCGGGCCCCAGATGATCGAGCAGGCTGTCGGGCAGGATGAGGTGCCCCATCGCCGTAGTCAGCTGGTCACGGCTGATCTGTATATTGCGGATCGACTGACGTTCGACCTGCTCACGGTAAACCGCGAGTGGCACCGGCATGGCGCCGTAATATTCGGATTGGCTGAGCGCATCAAGGGCACGCGATTTGCCGGCATCGGTGAGTTGATAACCCATCTCGCCGCCGGAATTGGCGTTGAGCGTGCCCGTCGCCTCGACTAGTTTCTGACTGCGCGCCATGTCGATCAGTTCCTGCGTCACAGCGCGCGGCAGGCAGATCGCCTCTGCCACATCCGAGACCATGTCGACATTCTTGCGGAACATGGTTTTCAGTAGGATATCCCGCATCATCACGATGGGGAGCTGCATTTCCTCGATCCGGCTGGGCGGTGGCGGCGGTTGAACGCCGGGGGCGACTTGCATATTCATCGAAAGGGCCTGTCTAGCACATGCATATGAGCCGTGATCCTGCCGGGCAAAGGTGCAGAAATTAAGGTCAGCGTCGGGCAGGTCTGGGGCGTGCGCGATTACGCCCCGTAAACCGCGCCGAGGCCCAGATAGATTGCCAAGGCACCACCAAGGGCAAAACCCATGGGGAATTTATTGCCCGACGACCAACTCAACCAGTCAGGTGCCATGCGCCGCAAGGGGCTGTGTTTGAAAATGCGGTGAGTTACATAGGCCCCTAGCAGGGTGGCGGCAAAGATGAGACACAGTGCGGCTGCATCGCCAAGCGCGACAAAGGGGGCGGCGGCGGCGATGAACTTGGCATCCCCCGCCCCCATGAGCCCCGCCGCATTGGCGAGAAATCCGACACCCAGCATCACCGCGAGATGCAGCAGCCGCCATGGGTAGTCGGACAGCGGCAGCGCGATCAGACCCACCACCAGAAATATCGCGACCATCGTGATTACGGCGGTGTTGGGAATCTTCATCCGGCTCAGATCGGTCCAAGCCACCCAAGCACAGACCGGCAGGACAAAGGGTAGAAACCAGAGCGCCGATTTGGCGGTGATGGCCAGTGTCATGAGTCCCGTCTAGCCTGATACATTGGCTTCGAGCGCACGCAGACTGCGCACGGCATCCTCGAAATGCTGCGGATGGGTGTCGATCGCGTCCTGCAATAGGCCCTTGCCGATGCTTGTATCGCCCTGCTTGATCGCCGAGAGTCCCAGCGTATAGAGCAGTTGCGCACGCTCGGTCTGGCTGACCGGCAGAACCGGCATGGCGTAATTGCCCTGCGCTGCGCGTGCCATCACAAGGTTGTTCTTGGCGGTGAAGAGCGCGGGGTCCTGACGTATTGCATCGGAAAACAGCCGTTCAGCCCCCGGGTAATCGCCGCGCGACAGCTTGGAATAGCCCCAGTTGTTCATCACACCGGCGGGTTGGGTGGTCAATCCGACAGCGATTTCATAAAAGCTGTCGGACTTGTTCCATTCCTTCTTGCTGTCGGCGATCATCGCCTCAAGCCGGTAGCGTTTGAAGGTTTCATAGGTCGGCGGAATGCTGTCCAATACCTGATCGGCACGAGCCCATTCGTTGTTGCGAATAAGTGCATCCGCCAATTCAACGCGGTCCTCGTTGGTGGCTTCTTCATGCTCGGCGGCCCTCGACCAGACTGCTACGGCCTCGGTGTTGCGCCTGGCGCGCACCAGCGATGTGCCAAGACCGCGCATCAGGTCGATCCGGTCGGGGTTTTCACCCAGCGTGCGCTGGAAATACGATACTGCCTCATTCGGATCGGCGGCGCTCAGCATCACGTCGTTGAGGTTGGTTTCATCCACCACATTCACGTCCTGAAAGGCGCGCTTGACATCATTTTCTGATGATTGCCCACATGCTGACAGCGCAAAAGCACCCATCACGCAAAGGGAAACAAAAATAGGGTGGCGCATTTTTGCGTCCTTTTACGTCCTCTGCCTCATCATGGTATCTTGCGGATCAGATAGTCGCTGCTGCCCCGCCGTATCACCTTGTAGCCTTGCTCTTCCGCATCAGTGTAATCGGAATTTTCGATTTTTGCGAGGGCTAAGCGCAGATTGTCGCGTATTGCGTCACTTTCGCCATTATCGAGCGCATAGGCGCGGCGAAAGAACTGTTCGGCCTCTGCAAAGTTACCCTGTTCCACCAGCACGACACCGAGATTGTTCCAGGTTTCGGGTGTGGCCTCTTCGCTCTCTATGGCCCGGCGCAACAGTCGCTCTGCGGTGCCAAGTCGCCCGAGTGCGAGATTGGCGCTGCCAAGGCCCGCCAGAATATCGGGGGACATGCCCTGGGTCACGGCAGCACGGCTGTAGGCCGTATGCGCCAGTTCGTATTCGCCCGCGTCCATCAGACGATGAGCGACGATCAGCGGATCGACCGTCGGACCGCTTTTGGCGAGGCCGGGGGCGTAGGGGCCCTGATGGGCGGGATCCTGAGCGCAGGCAACAAGACTGAGCACTGTCATCAACATCCATGTCGCGCGCCGCATTGCCCCCCGCATATGTCTGGCCTGCCGCCTTGCGGCCTACAGGTTGACCAGATCCATGATACCCAGAACCGACGGGCCGACCAGGATGATCAACAGTGGCGGAACTGTAAGCATCATTGTCGCCAATGTCATCTTTGTAGGCAGCTTGTTGGCCTTTTCTTCGGCCCGCATGACACGTTTGTCACGCATCTCGGCCGCATAGACCCGCAGCGCATCGCCGATCGAGGTGCCAAAGGTCTGAGACTGGATCAGCACAGTCACGAAGCTGGAGATGTCCTGAACACCGCAGCGCTCGCCCATCTCATTGAGCACCGAGGGTTTGTCGCGCCCTGCCTTGATCTGCAGGGACACGATTTCGTATTCCTCTGCCAACGCGGGATAGGAGGCGCGAATCTCGCTTGCGACGCGGATGATCGCCTGATCCATCGACTGACCGGCCTCGATGCAGACCAGCATCATGTCAAGACTGTCGGGGAAACCATCCTGGATCTCTTCCTGCCGTTTCTGCTTGCGCTTGGTAACCCAGTATTTTGGCAGTACATAGCCCACTGCACCGGGGCCAAGGATATAGCCCAGTGTTTCCTGGGTTGATGTCTGCCCGCCGGCCTTGAACAGGATGAAATAAAGCACGCCCAGCACCAGAAACCCCAAGCCGAACGCAAACTGTGCAAAATGGAAGTAGCGCACCGCATCTCGACTACGATAGCCGGCTTGCAACAGGGTCAGGCGCATCTGGCTCAGCTGTTTCTCGTCCTTCGGTTCGAGAAAGGTCGCATAGCGGTCGAGTTTCTGGTTGCGATTGCCTGCGCGCAGTCGCGCCTTGTTGGGCTGGTCCTCGGCTTTGCCGGCCGCCTGCTGCTTGAGCTTGTCCAGAGGATCCTGACGCTGGTTCAGGAGCATGGATATGGTGATCAGGACCAGCATCACGCCAAGGCCGCCCACCGCGATCAGCGGGCCGAACGGGCCAAGCGCGCCAGTCAGAATATCATTCAGAACGCTCAGGATTAGCATGGTGTTGTCCTTCTCAGACCTTGATGTTCACGAGCGCCCGCATGACGATGAGGTTGAGCACGAGAAAGGTGCCGACTGCGATTGTGGCGGGGATAAACAGTGGATGATCCATGGATTTGTCGTAATAGTCGGGCTTGAGAAGTTGAATGCCGACCAGCGCGAAGATGGGAAAACCGGACAGGAACTTGCCTGACCATTTTGCTTCGGCGGTGATCGCCTTGACCCGGCGAAACAGGCGAAACCGCGCCCGGATCACCTTGGCCAGACCGGCAAGGATTTCGGCCAGGTTGCCGCCCGATTGCTGCTGGATGGTCACCGCGACCGCAAGAAAGCGCAGATCCTGCATATCCAGCCGCTCGGCCATATCTTTCAGCGCCTCGCCCATGTCGCGGCCATAGGTGGCCTCGTCGGCGATGATGCCGAATTCGGTCGCGAGCGGGTCGGAGACCTCGGTCGCGACGATCCCGATGGCCGAGGAAAACGGATGCCCGACCCGCAGAGAGCGTACCATCAGTTCGATCGCATCGGGCAGTTGCTCTTCCATCAGGGTCATGCGTTTGCTGGCTTTCATGCTGATCCATGTGAAAATGCCGCCTACGCCCATCACGATCGAGACCAGGGCACGTACTGGTACAGAGGTCTCGGTTCCGACGGACAGGCCGACAAAGGCGAGGAGGCTGAGTGCGCCCATCAGCATGACCAGTTGTCTGGGAGAGAAGGCTATCGCAGCCTTTTGCGCCTTGTTCGACAGGATCGAATATAGCGGCACCTTGCGCGCCTTGAGATGCTGGCGCATTTCCTTGCGCAACTTCTCCATGACCTCTTCGCGATTGCCGGACTTGTCCAGCATCTCGAGACGTCGGTTGACCCGGTTGTTAAGGCTGATCGAGCGGCCAAAGACGGTCAGGTAGAGGCCTTCGACCAGCACCAGAACGCCGATGAAGATCAGGCCGTAAATGATCGGTTCTGCACTGATGGTCATCTGCGTTACTCCGCTGCGATGGGTTCAAAGATATGGGGCGGCAGATCATAGCCCCAGAGTCGGAAACGTTCTGAGAAGTGCGAGCGAACTCCGGTGCCGGTGTAGTGGCCGATGATCTTGTTGTCGGGTGTCAGGCCAACCCGCTGAAACCGAAAGATCTCCTGCATGGAGATCACATCGCCTTCCATGCCCGTCACCTCGGTGATAGAGACCATGCGCCGCGAGCCGTCTTGCAGACGACTGGCCTGAACGATGAGGTTGACGGCGCTGGCGATCTGACTGCGTACCGCCTTGAGCGGCATTTCGATCCCGGCCATGGCGACCATGTTTTCCAGACGGCTGATGGCGTCACGGGCGTTGTTGGCGTGGATCGTGGTCATTGAACCGTCATGGCCGGTATTCATGGCCTGCAACATGTCGATGACCTCTTCGCCACGCGTCTCGCCGACGATGATACGGTCGGGGCGCATCCGCAGAGCGTTCTTGAGGCAGTCGCGTGGGCTGACCTCGCCCTTGCCCTCGACGTTTGGCGGGCGGCTCTCCATGCGGCCGACGTGGATCTGTTGCAACTGCAGTTCGGCGGTGTCCTCGATGGTCAGGATGCGCTCGGAATTGTCGATGAAACTCGATAGCGCGTTGAGTGTGGTGGTTTTCCCCGAGCCCGTCCCGCCAGACACGATCACGTTGAGCCGGGTCGCCACGGCGGCCTGCAGATAGGCGGCCATCTCCTCGGAGAAGGCGCCGAAACGCACCAGGTCGTCGATCCCCAGCTTGTCCTTCTTGAACTTGCGGATCGAGACCAGGCTTCCGTCTACGGCCACCGGCGGCACCATCGCGTTGAAACGCGATCCGTCGGCCAGGCGCGCGTCGACATAGGGGTTGGATTCGTCCACCCGTCGGCCCACCGCGCTCACGATCTTGTCGATGATCCTCAGCAGATGCTTTTCGTCCTTGAAGCTGACATCGCTCAGTTGCAGCTTGCCGTCACGTTCGACAAAGATTTGATGTGGTCCGTTGACCAGAATGTCGTTGACCGTGTCGTCCTTGAGCAGGGTTTCGAGCGGCCCCAGTCCCTTGACCTCGTCATAGAGTTCCTGCGTGAGTTGTGCGCGGTCCTCGCGGTTCAGAACAATTCCCTTGTCCTGCAGGATTTCACCGGTGATCGAGCTGATCTCGGCGCGCAGATCAGCCTCTGTGGCGGTGTCGAGCGCGGCAAGGTTCAGGTTGTCGAGCAGCGCGCGGTGCAGTTCGATCTTGATCTCGCTGATCCGCTCCTTGCGCTTGCGTTCCTTGTCGATGCCAACCGGGACGGCGGTGGCCATCGGCGCGGGCTTGCGAAAGGATGTAGCGGGCTGCTCGGCGACGGTCGCAGTTTTCGGGGGGGCGACTACGTGAGGCTTGTTCGCCATTCTCGCGCCAGCGCCACCTTGCTTGTATCGGGAAAACATTGGACTTCACCCCCTTTTATGCAGCTTCCGCGTCGCTTTTACCCAGTTCGTGCAGCGAGCTGGCCAGCTTTGCTATTTCCCGGCGCAGCGGATTCTTGGCCGCGGCCGAAGCCAGAGGCAAACCGTGATCCGAGCTCTGACCCACGGCGCGACCACCATCCGGCAGCAGCAGTTCGATGTTGATATCGAGGCTTTCGGCCATGCGTTTGACCCGGCTCTTGCCGTTGAGATCGGTGAATCCCGGAGCCCGGTTCAGGCAGAAACGCAGCTTTTCAATCGGTAGTTCCTCTGATGTGAGTGCGCGTTTGAGGCGCAGGGCATTCTGCGCCGAGCGCATGTCCAGCTCGAGCGTGGTGAAATAGATCTGCGCGCCATTGAGAACCGCCTCGGTCCACTGCACCAGCGTCGCGGGCATGTCGACGATCACATAATCAAAGTGCCGCCGCGCCAGATCCAGAACGCGCCGCACGTCGTCGGATGAGATCAGATCGAGCGGGATGATATCGGGTGGGGCAGTCAGAACCCAGAGCTTGCCCTCAAAGGCCACCAGTGCCTGACGGAAGATATCGTCGTCCATGTGTTCCGTATCGGACCACATGTCGAACACCACATCCCGGCGGGGCAGATCAAGGAAAGTCGAGACCGAGCCGAATTGCAGGCCGAAGTCCAGCAGGCAGACGCGTGGCGGATTGGCCTTTTCCACCGTCGCCAGTTCCCAGGCGAGATTGACCGCCAATGTAGTGGCGCCGGTGCCACCCGCGAGACCGTGAACAGCCAGAACCACCCCGTCACCCTTGGTGGGCTGGGTCAGCGCGGATGCGGATTCCGTGACCGCGACCGCCGGTTTCTTCAGCCGTTCGATGGCGGCCTGCAACTCTCCCTCCGGCAGGGGATAGGGCACGAATTCATCCGCACCCTGTCGCAATAGTTGATGCAGGGCTGCGGGGCTGACATCCTCGGCGATCAGGATGATCTTGATCTTCTTCTTGCTGGCCAGTGCGATGATCTCGCCGAGCATGACCAGATCGTCCTCATCGGTTTCGTCAATCGCCATGGCGACGAATTCAAGGGTCGCGGCTTCGGGCTGGTTGATAAAGGCCAGAGCCTCGGCAAAGCCGAGATCGCCCCAGGCCTCGCCAAGCACGGCTTCCATGTCCTCGATCAGCAGATCGAAATTCTGAACATCGCGACTGATCGTGCAGGCGATCAGCGGGCTGGGTTCAGGTTGTCTTGTCGCACTACTCATCATCTAATTGATCCTGTTCTTGCATCGCCTCGCAACTCTCGCCGGTATCCCGGCCTGACCGGGAATTTTCCGGCCCGACCGCCGGACGATCTCTGCGTGGGAAACGCTCAGCACCAAACGACAATCGCCGGAAATCTTGGCGACATTGGGGCCAAAAAATCGTAATTATGCGATCTCGAAAAACAAAAACCCGCCCAGTCAGGGCGGGTTGAGTCGCTACGGTACAGCCGGACGGGGCGAACTAAGGCCCGTATTACTCGGTGGTGGTTTCCGAGCCTTCCGTCACCATGATGAGAGTCGATGCCGGGACGGCGCTGGCGATATACTCGCGGTAGACGACCTCGGCATATTTGCCATCCATGATGATCGGATTGGATTTCACGAAACCCGACACCTCGGTCACGGTACGCCGGTTGCGGCGTTCGCGGCCCTGAGTCACGACCAGCGGCTGTGTCTCGCCAAAGGAGGCCACCGCTTCGAGCCGCGAGCGGCTGATGCCCTGACTGGTAAGATAGGCCACGGCCGCCTGCGCGCGGCGCAGGCCGAGCGACTGGTTGTAGGCCTCCGAGCCGACCGCGTCGGTATGACCATAAACGCGGAATCGCACCTCGGGGAACTGCCGGATCCAGTGGGCCTGCTGGCGCAGCGTGGCCTGGGCCTCGGCGTCCAGAGCCGCCGAATCGAAGGCGAAGTTGATCGTGTTTGGCACTTCTTCGGCAAAGCGGTTCGAGAGGTTGATGACGAAGTTGTCCTCACTGGTCATCGCCAGATGGTTGTTCATGTTCGCATCGCCGAAACTGCCATTATCGGTGAGCGACCCTGCCTCTGAATACGAACGGTAGACCTCGCCCTGATCCGCACAGGCAGACAGGGCGACAAGGCCGGTGATTGCAAGAATGTGTTTCATTGTCCCAGCCTCTCCATCAATCCATGACATAGCCATAGGATCCGGTGAAATCCTGCTTGGCCACTTCACCCACAGCCCCGCCTTGACGGGCACCCTTGGCGACGCGCCCGTTCAGGAAGAGATCCGCATCAGAAGGCAATCTCACACGATCCGTGGGCAATGCCAGCGCTTCGCCCCGCGTCGGTGTGACGAGATGAACCGAAACGATGATGACCAACTCGGTTTGTGCGCGCTGATAATCGGCGCTGCGAAAGAGCGCACCCAAAATCGGAATGTCACCCAGCCACGGCACTTGCGCGTTGTTGTCGCGGAAATCGTCCTGCAACAGGCCGGCAATGGCAAAGCTGTCCCCATCCCGCAGCGCCACCGTGGTGGACGTGTCGCGGCGGCGGAAAGCGGGCACTTGCAATCCGTTGGAAAGAAGCGCGTTTGCCGTGTCAATCGACGAGACGGCGGCAGCCATTTCAAGGTTGATGATGCCATCATCCACCACGCGCGGCACGAAATTCAGTTCAACCCCGAAAGGTTTGAATTCGATCGTCGTGGTGTCGTTATCTTGCGCCACCGGAATCGGGAATTCGCCACCGGCCAGAAACTTGGCCTCTTGCCCCGAAAGCGCGGTCAGGTTCGGCTCTGCCAGCGTGCGAACAACGCCTTTGGTTTCAAGCGCTTCGAGCAGGATACCCACCTCGACCGATCCGATGTCAAAGCCGAAGAAGGCGGTGCCTGCATTGTTGCCTGCTGACACAAGGTCGCCACCGCCGATTTGCCCGGTGTTGAGGTTGCTGCCGGCGATCCCGACACCTTCGCCGGAGATAGATGACAGTCCGTCAATCGCAAGAGAGGTCGACAATGCCTTGGAGACGTTGCGCTGCATTTCGGCAAAGCGCACCTTGAGCATGACCTGCTGCTTGCCGGAGACAGACATCAGGTTCGATACCCGCTCTGGCGCGTAACGTTCAGCAAGATCGAGCGCGCGTTGCAGGCGTGCCATGCTCGACACCACGCCAGAGAGTACGATTCCGTCATTTGCGGTGCGCACCTCGATGGTCTCGCCAGGCAGTATCTGCTGGAGCCGCTCCTTGAATTCGGAGACATCGGCGCTGACATGCACGTCGATATTGGTGATCAACCGTCCGGTCCCGTCGAGCAGGGTGAGCGTCGTGCGCCCCGGGCTTTTCCCCAGAAGATAGATCGTGCGATCCGACAGGGTGGAAAAATCCGCGATCGTCGGATTGGCCACGCTCAGTTCGGCGAAGGGCACATCGCTCTCAACCACAATTGCCCGGTTCATCGGGACATTCAGATTGCTTGAAGTGCCATTGCTGACCACCCGGACCGTTTCAGAATAAGCCGGGGGCGCAAATGGCCCGGAAAAAAGAGCGAACCCGACGAGAGCTGCCCATACGTAGGAACTAATTTTCATGTGACCTGCCTTTCCGATCACGCCTCTTTTTATCGGGTTTTTACGCCCGGATTTGACCAAACTGTGCGGCAGTTCGTATTTTTTTTCAAGAATCAATGCAAAATCGCGCGTTTTTCTATTTTTTGTGGCCAAATGGCAGCGCCAACAGAAAAGGGGTGCCCGCGCGGGCACCCCAATCCGTTGTATCAGGCTGTGTTCAGTTCGTGCAGGGGATCGGTGTCACGATCACCTCTGCGCCGCGGCGCGTGCGGATCGTGCAGGTCTCGGGTGTCGGCGCCTGTTCGATCACTGTATTGGCGGCGATACCCAGGAGGCGGTGCTGATCAATCTCGATTTCCTCCGAGACTGAATCGTCCATCGCTCCGACGAGGGACAGCGACAGCCGCCCGGTGGATTGTGCCTGGGCCAGCGCAGCAACCTGTTGCGGGGATGCTGCGACTGTCACGGTGCGGGCGATTACCGCTTCGGCCATTTCAGTGTTTGCCACCTGGTCAATGGCGATGAGTCTCACGCCCGTATCAATCAGCTTGGTGACCTCGCCTGTGGAGTTGCCTTCGGTGCGCAGGTTGTTTCCACCGACGCTGCCGGTCCAGTAGACATCGACCCGATCACCGGGACGCAGGAAACCTGACACGCCGCTGGTGACGTCCACCTTGATCGCAAAGGCGCGCTCGCCGCGCTTGAGTTGTGAGGTGATTCCGGCTTCTTCGCCCGGTTCTGTCACCTTGACGGCAAGAATGGCCTCGTTCGTTTCAATCCCGCGCAGCACGGTGCGCGGCACTGCCTCGCCTTTGGAAAAAAGTTGCTCACTCTTGGTGAATACGCCCTCGGGCAGCGAATCCTTCGGGAAGGCGGTGAGGCGGACAGCCTCCGGACCGAGAGGTTCCCCGTATTTCAACGCTCGTGTCGCAACATAGATATCGACCGTTTCGATATTGGGCGCGCGTTGCTTGCGCTCTTCCTCAAGCTGGGCCTGATAACCTTCGATGTAGGATTTGGCCATGTATACGGCAAATCCGGCAAGGCCGAGACCGAACATGAGAACCAGTCCAAAAACAACACGCATGGCTTACCCTTTCAAGATGTTCCTGCGGGTGCGCCGCCAAGCGACACCCCCCGTGTTCCAGAGCCGTATTGCACGGGATTATGGCGAAAGAATGGATCGATACGGACGGATTTAGGATACTGAATTCGCGCGTTTGCAACTGATCCGCACAACGGAAAAAGTGATACGCACAACGAAAAGAGCCGGCCCAAAGGGCCGAACACGCCGACCGGGTGACCGGCATCTGTCTGGCGCAGAGCCAGAGAGGCGATCAGAACAGATCCATTACGCCTTCGATGGCGTTGGCAAGACCGCTCACATCACCCAGAATGACGTTCACGGCTCCGATCGCCAAGGCGACTACTGCGGCGCTCAGGACTACCCAGTCCACGGTGACGGCACCGGAATTTCCCCTGGTAAACCGTTCAATCCGGTATTTCAGAATAGAGTTAATCATCTTCTCGGCCTCGCTATAACGTCGCTGTCTCCGGGTGGCCAGTTACGGTATCAGGAAACCCGATGCTTTTTCGTACAGTTTGGCCGCAGACCAATAGATCCGCGGCCAACCGTAGTCATCATTGCAAGAGCGAGACCTTACGGAGTGGTCGTGGGCGTTGCTTCAACAGCAGTCGCGATGTTTCCGGCGACGGTGTTGATGCTGCCGCCGACGGTTGCCACGGCGGCAACACCCAGGGCCACGACGGCTGCGGTCAGAACGACCCAGTCAACCGTTACGGCGCCGTCTTCATCTTTCATGAAGTTCTTGAAAAACTTGATCATTATTTGGTCCCTCCAAAGGATCAGTTACGCAGTTGTACATCCACTCTGGTTTGAGACCCGTTCATTTTTAATGGCCCGCTGCCGTCGTGATGTAAACTGATAAAGCCAGCGAAATCGGGCGGGATTTGGGCGGCATTAAAGCCTTTTTTGTGAAGTTTAAGATTTAACCAAGATATTGCATAAGATATTGATAAAAAACAAAACAAAGACAGTTGAGTGTCAAAATACATCGATCTCGAAGAGTAATTCCTGCATCCGCGATGTCCGCCACGTTGCCCGATCAAACACAATGCTGGTGTGATGCGTCGATTTTTGCGATACTCACATAAATCAATCAGAGGCAGAGCAGTGCCTGCTATCAAGGTATTCATATTTCTGGTATCGACTGTGATCCTGTTGGGATCCGGCCCCGCGTTGGCCGGGGATCCGCCGCCTTTTCCGGAGTTCACGTTCAAACGGGAGAAGCCGCCCGCGCCCGACACGCGCAAGCGCATCACGGTACAGATCGAGGCCAAGGCCCCGCCCGCGCCCGCCAAGACCCCCAAGGCACCCGAGGAGCCGCTGCCGGACGGCGCCCGGATATCCGGCTATGACTGGTTCTGGCAGCGGGTCCCGGCCGACCTGGCCAGTTCCAGCGCGGATCGTCTGAGATCTGCGATGGATCATCTTGCCAATCCACCAGCCGGGCAGGTGGTCGGCGCACCCCGGCTGCAGACGCTGCAGCAGATCGCGCGCTCGGAAGGTCGCCATATCCTGCGCGAGACCATAGGCACGCCGGTGTCGCCAGCCCTCGTGCTGGCGATGATCGCGATCGAATCCTCGGGGCGTTCCGATGCGCTGAGCCCGGCGGGTGCACAGGGGCTGATGCAGCTCATGCCCGGCACGGCCAAGCGGTTCGGTGTGCGCGACGTGCTGGCCCCCGACCAGAACATCAGGGGCGGGGTGGCCTATCTGAACTGGCTGATCGAGGAATTCGGTGGCGATGTCGTGCTGGCGCTCGCGGGCTATAATGCGGGTGAGAACGCAGTCAGACGGCACAATGGCGTGCCACCCTATGCCGAGACGCGCGATTACATCCCCAAGGTGCTGGCCGCGTTCGAGGTCGCGCGCGGTCTGTGCAAGACACGGCCCGAACTCATCACTGACGCCTGCGCGCTCAATCTCGCGATGAAATGAACGCCCGGTCGCGCGGAGCGACCGGGCGGGCATATCAGTTGACGATGGTCGCCTCGGTCGCGGCGCGCAATTCCTCTTCGGTCACGCCGTCGGCGGTCTCGAGGATTTTCAGGCCGCCCTCGACCACGTCGAACACGCCAAGGTTGGTGATGATCCGGTTGACGACGCCGGTGCCCGTGAGGGGCAGGGTGCATGCCTTGAGCACCTTTGATTCACCATGTTTGTTGGTGTGGTCCATCACCACCACCACGCGACCGACGCCGGCGACGAGATCCATCGCGCCGCCCATTCCCTTGACCAGCTTGCCGGGGATCATCCAGTTGGCCAGATCGCCGTTTTCGGCCACTTCCATCGCGCCCAGGATCGCCATGGCGATCTTGCCGCCCCGGATCATGCCAAAGGAGGTCGCACTGTCAAAATAGCTGGTATGCGGCAATTCGGTGATCGTCTGCTTGCCGGCGTTGATCAGATCGGGGTCGACCGCGTTGTCGGTCGGAAAGGGCCCCATGCCCAGCATGCCGTTTTCTGATTGCAGCGTGACCTGCACGCCCTCGGGGATATAGTTGCTGACCAGCGTCGGTATGCCGATGCCGAGGTTCACATACATCCCGTCCTCGAGTTCCTGCGCCGCGCGTGCGGCCATCTGATTGCGGTCCCAAGCCATCATGCAGCCCTCACAGTGCGTTGTTCGATCCGTTTCTCATGCTCGCCCTGAATGAGGCGATGCACATAGATGCCCGGCAGGTGGATGTTGTCCGGGTCCAGTTGGCCGGGTTCGACGATCTCTTCGACCTCCATCACGCAGATCTTGCCGCACATCGCGGCGGGCGGGTTGAAATTCCGCGCCGTCTTGCGGAAGATCGCGTTGCCGGTAGTGTCGGCTTTCCATGCCTTGACAATGCTCAGATCCGCGAAGATCCCGCGTTCCAGAATATAGGTCTGACCGTCGAAATCCTTGTGCTCCTTGCCCTCGGCCACCTGCGTGCCGACGCCGGTTTTCGTGTAAAAGCCCGGTATGCCCGCACCGCCTGCGCGCATCCGCTCGGCCAGCGTGCCCTGAGGGTTGAATTCCAGTTCCAGCTCGCCGCTCAGATATTGCCGCATGAATTCGGCGTTCTCGCCCACGTAAGAGCTGAGCATCTTTCTGACCTGTCGGGTCTGCAACAGGATGCCGATGCCGAAATCGTCCACGCCCGCGTTGTTGGAGGCAAATGTCAGGTTCCTGGTGCCCGCCTCCTTGATCGCCTGCAACAGCAGTTCGGGAATGCCGCAGAGACCAAAGCCCCCCGCCGCGATCGTCATCCCGTCAAACAGCAGCCCGTCCAACGCCTCGGCGGCCGAGCCATAGACCTTTTTCATAGCAAAACTCCTCCTGAAGTCTGTCTGTCCCGATATGCGGTGGAATGGGGCGCCAAGTCAACGCGCGCCCCTGTGGATCACAGCGAATTAGGGATTTCTACGTAGGCGGCGAGCGGGCAGCGGCTATTTGCCCGCCGCCGCCTTTTTTTTGGGTGCCGCTTTCCTTGAAGTGACTTTGGGGGCCGCGGCTTTGCGCGCCTTGCCTGGCTTGGAGGCCTTGGCTGCGATCAGTTCCACCGCCATGTCGAGCGTCAGATCGCCCGGCTCCGTGCCCTTGGGTAGGGTGGCGTTGATCTTGTCCCATTTGACATAGGGGCCATAGCGCCCCTCCATCACATGAACGGGGCCGCCGCCCTGGGGATGTTCGCCGAGATCGCGCAGTGGTTTGGTTGCCGCCCCGCGCCCGCGTCCGCCAGGGTTGGCGCGCTTTTCGGCGAGAATCTCCACGGCGCGGTTCATCCCGATCTCGAATACATCTGCCGGATCACGCAGATTGGCATAGACCGGCTTGGCCTCGTCTGGCAACTGGTGCATGAGAAACGGCCCGAAACGCCCGAAATTGGCGGTGATCAGCCCGCCCTCGGGATGCTGGCCCACCTCGCGCGGCAGGCTGAGGAGCGTGAGCGCCTTTTCAAGCGTCATCTCATCGGCCTTCCAGCCCTTGGGCAGGCTGGCGCGATCGGGCTTGGGGTTGTCTTCGGTGGCATCGCCGCGCTGCACATAGGGGCCGAAGCGGCCAGAGCGTAGCGAGATTTCGGTGCCGTTCTCATCCTCGCCCAGTACCCGGTCGCCGTTCTCCGCGGCATCGCCGCCGATGGGGCGGGTATAGCGGCATTCGGGGTAGTTGCCGCAGCCGACAAATCCACCGCTGCGTGAGGTCTTGAGGTGCAGCCGCCCGGTGCCGCAGAGCGGACATTGCCGCGGGTCGCCGCCATCCTCGCGCGGCGGATAGAGTGAAGGAGCCAACGCCTCGTCGAGGACCGAGAGCACTTCGCTGATCCTGAGGTCGGATGTTTCGGCAATCGCGGCAGAGAAATCGCGCCAGAACCGGGTCAGGATGTCCTTGTAATCCGCCTCTCCCGCGCTCACCCGGTCGAGATCCTCTTCCAGATTGGCGGTGAATTCGTAGCCCACGTATTTGCGAAAGAAGTTGAGCAGAAACACCGTCACGACCCGGCCCTTGTCCTCGGGAATGAGGCGGTTCTGTTCTTTGCGGACATATTCACGGTCCTGGATCGTGGTCAGCACGCTGGCATATGTCGAGGGGCGGCCGATCCCCAGTTCCTCCATCTTCTTGACCAGCGTCGCCTCGGTATAGCGGGGCGGCGGCTGGGTGAAGTGACGGAGCGCCAGAACGGCCTCGTTGTCCGACAGGACGGCGGTGATGCCCTGGGCATCCTGGCTGATCCTGGCGAATTCCGGCTTGAGCGACGTGGCGGCAAAGGTGGCCCGCTCGCCCTGCATGATCTGCGGCAGGCGGCGGTCCTCGTCATCAGTCATCACATCGTCACGCCCTTCCTCATAGATCTTGAGGAAACCGTCAAAGAGCATCACCTGACCGGTGGCGCGCAGTCCGACCTGCCCGTCATCGCTGCCGATGTCGACGGTGGTGCGTTCCATCCGTGCGGCGGCCATCTGGCAGGCGAGGGTGCGCTTCCAGATCAGATCATAAAGTTTGCGCTGATCGGCGTCGGTGGTCCTGATCTTGCCCGCGTCGCGCGTCATCTCGGTGGGGCGGATGCATTCATGCGCTTCCTGCGCGTTCTTGGCCTTGTTCTTATACATGCGCGGGGATTGGGGCAGGTAGTCTTCGCCGTAGCGATCCTTGATCGCGTCGCGTGCAGCCATCACCGCCTCGGGGGCCATGTCGATCCCGTCGGTGCGCATATAGGTGATGTATCCTGCCTCATAGAGGCGCTGTGCCGCACTCATGCATTGCTTGGCCCCCATGCCGAACTTGCGGCTGGCCTCTTGCTGAAGGGTCGAGGTCATGAAGGGCGCCGACGGGTTGCGCGTGGCCGGTTTCGCCTCGACCGCGGTCACCGAGAGGGCGCGTGAGGTTACGGCCTGCACTGCCAGTTCCGCCTGTGTCGCATTTTCAAGATCGAACCTGTCGAGTTTTTTGCCCGCCAGCGAGATGAGGCGCGCCTCGTATTCCTGTCCGCGGGGGGTGGTCAGGACCGCCTTGACCGACCAGTATTCGCGGGATTGAAACGCCTCGATCTCCATCTCGCGTTCGACGATCAGGCGCAGGCAGACCGATTGCACCCGACCCGCCGAGCGCGCGCCGGGCAGCTTGCGCCATAGCACCGGAGAGAGGTTGAAGCCCACGAGATAATCGAGCGCGCGGCGGGCAAGGTATGCCTCGACCAGCGGCGCGTCGACCTGCCGGGGGTTCTGCATCGCCTCGGTGACGGCGGATTTGGTGATCGCGTTGAACACCACGCGGCTGACGGGCGTGTCCTTCCTGATGGCCTTCCGCTTGCGCAGGGTTTCTTCCAGATGCCAGCTGATCGCCTCGCCTTCGCGGTCGGGGTCGGTGGCGAGAATGAGCGCATTGTCGCGGGCCAGCGCATCGGCGATCGCCTTGACATGCTTGCGGCTGTCGGCGCCGACCTCCCATGTCATCTCGAATCCGTCATCGGGATCTACCGAGCCATCCTTGGCAGGCAGGTCGCGCACATGGCCATAGCTTGCCAGAACCGTGTAGCCGTCGCCCAGATACCTGTTGATTGTCTTGGCTTTTGCTGGCGATTCGACAACGACAACGGGCATGGGCGCTCCTTTCGACTCTGGTCGAGGCTTATGGCGGCGGACCATGTGGGCTGGCAAGGGGAATTGTCAATGCGACGATTTTGGCCCCGAACCGGCGAATTGTCGGCGCAGTGGTGGGGACGTGGGCGTGCAGCGGGGCAGGTGGGCGTGCCATCTGCGGGCATCGCGTGCGATCCTGCTTCGACGGGGTTGCAGGGTCTGGCTCCGGCTGATTCTCAGCGTGCGAGAGCCAGCAATCCACCCGCGTGCCGCACGATGCGCCCCTCGAGTTCCAGATCCACCAGCACGGGGGCCACCGCCCGCGCCGGAGCGGCAAGATCGCGGATCAGTTGGTCCTCGGCCACCGGCGAGGGCCCCAGGCGACGCAGAATCTGTTCGTGCAGCGCGGTCACCTCGCGCAGGCTACGCTCGGGTCGGGGTGCGTGCGGCTCTGTGACGGCCAGCGGCAGTTGGGTCTGCACCTCTGGCGGTGTTGGGCCGACTAATGCCTCGATCACATCCTCGGCGCTGCGCACCAGGATGGCGCCGTCGCGGATGAGCATGTTGCAGCCGCTGGCGCGGGCATCAATCGGGTGGCCGGGCACCGCCATTACCTCTCGCCCCTGATCGAGTGCCGTGCGCGCGGTGATAAGAGAGCCGGATTTCGCCGCCGCCTCGACCACCACCACTGCGCGCGCCAGACCGCTGATCAGCCGGTTTCGGGCTGGAAAGTGGCGGGCCTGCGGAACGAGGCCGATGGGTTGTTCGGACAGGCGCAGGCCGTTGGTCAGGATGTCACCGGCCAGGGTGGTGTTCTCGGTGGGGTAGATCACATCGACCCCGCCTGCCATTACCGCGAGCGTGCCGCCCTTGAGACTGCCAAGATGGGCGGCGGTGTCGATGCCGCGTGCAAGACCCGAGACGATGATATAACCCTGTTCCGAAAGGTCAGCAGCGAGCGATTTCGCCATGCGTGTGCCCAGAGACGAGGCATTACGCGCGCCCACCAGCGCGATCATCGGGCGCGACAGCAGGGTCGCGTCGCCCATCATCCAGAGCAAGGGGGGTGCATCGGGAATATCCGACAACTGCGCGGGATAGTCTGCGTCAGTGTTGAGAATAAGCCGTGCGCCCATCGTGTGCCCGGCGCGCAGTTCGGCCTCTGCCACGCCTGCGGGGCAGACGGTGTAATCCCCGACACCTGCCGCGCGCGCCACCTCGGGCAGCGCTGCGAGGGCCGCCCCGGCACTGCCATGTTCGGCCATCAGCCGGTGAAACGTGGCCGGTCCGACCCGGCGGGAGCGCAAGAGGCGAAGCCACGAAACCCGCTCATCTTCCGTGGTGGGTGGGAGTGGGGGGTGAGTGGAAGGATGGTTTTCTTCGGGCATCCGTGACCTCGCCTGCTTGCAGGATCATGGATAGCGCGCAGAGGGTTAATGAGCGGTAAACCAAGGCACCAAAAACGTGTGTGATCCGCAAAAATCTTGCAAAATGATGTTTTAATTGAGAAAAATGTGTCTGTACGGCGCATCCCGTCACCAAGTCAGGCAGCCGCAGACCCGCCCACCGTCAGCCCACCGATCAGCACCGTGGGCTGGCCCACGCCCACCGGCACCCATTGGCCCTGCTTGCCGCAATTGCCCATGCCGGGATCGAGCGCCATGTCGTTGCCCAGACCGCGAATCTGTTGCAGCGCCGTCGCGCCGTCGCCGATCAATGTGGCCCCCTTGACGGGTGCGTCGATCTGGCCGTTCTTGACGCGGTAAGCCTCGGTGCAGGAAAAGACAAACTTGCCGTTGGTGATGTCTACCTGCCCGCCGCCAAAGCCCACTGCATAGATACCGTCCTTCAACTCGGCCACCAGATCGCCAGGTGTGGCGTCGTCGCCCAGCATATAAGTGTTGGTCATGCGCGGCATGGGGGCATGGGCATAGCTTTCGCGCCGCCCGTTGCCGGTGGGGTTGACCCCCATCAGCCGCGCGTTCTGCCGGTCCTGCATGTAGCCCACCAGAATGCCGTCCTCGATCAGAACATTGCGCGCAGAGGGCGTGCCCTCGTCATCCACGCTGATGCTGCCGCGCCGGTCGGGGATCGTGCCATCGTCCAGCACGGTGACTCCGCTTGCCGCGATTCGCTGTCCCATCAGTCCGGCAAAGGCGGAACTGCCCTTGCGGTTGAAATCCCCCTCCAGCCCGTGGCCGATCGCCTCGTGCAGCAGGATGCCGGGCCAGCCGGGCCCCAGCACCACATCCATCACCCCTGCCGGGGCGGCCTCTGCCCGCAGATTGACCAGCGCCACGCGCAGCGCCTCGCGCGCTCTGGCCTGCCAGTCAGCGGGGTCGAGCAGACCATAGAGCCCGACGCGCCCGCCGCCGCCCGCGCTGCCGCTTTCGCGCCGTCCGTCCTGTTCGACAATGACCGACACGTTGAGGCGCGTCATCGGGCGGATGTCGCTGACCTGTGTGCCGTCGGGGCGCAGGATCACCACCTCCTGCAACGAGGCGGCGATCGAGGCCGAGACCTGCACCACCCGTGCATCGAGATCGCGGGCAAAGGCGTCGATCTCGCGCAGCGTGTCCAGCTTGACGGGGAACGGCGCCCCGGTGATCGGGTCCGTGTCGGTATAGAGTCGGCGATTGGTGGGGGCAGGACCGTCGGCCAGCGTGCCGCCGCCCGCGCCCACCGCAAGCCGTGCGGTCTGGACCGCGCGCGTCAGGGCTGCGTCAGTCATCTCGGAGGAATGGGCATAGCCAGTCACTTCACCGCGCACGGCGCGCAGACCGAACCCCTCGGAGGCATCATAGGAGGCGGTCTTGACCCGCCCGTCATCAAAGAGCAGCCCCTCGGCGCGCCGCCGTTCCAGAAACAACTCGCCATCGTCGGCCCCTTGGGTGGCCTCGCGCAGGCGGGCCAGCGCCACGTCGCGATCCAGCAAGGTTTCGAAGGGGCGAAATGGCGTGTCGTTCATGGGGCGTTCCTTGATCCTGTCGATCCGTCGCGGCGGGGCCTGTTTGATCCAGATCAAAAAAGCGTCCGTTTGCCGCAATGGTCTTTCTTGTCGTTTGAGGCAGAATATGGTTTTAGACAGCATCGAGACAACGGGATTCCGTCCGCGCGGCGCGAGACCCGCCAAAAAGACATGAACCGATTCAACCGATCAGGGTGCAAAATGCGACTACCTTTCAGCCTTCTGGCGGCTCTCACCGCCCTTTCCGCCCTCCCCGCCCGCGCGCAGGACGGGCTAGAGGTCATCGGCGCCCCCATTCAGGGCGGTACGGGATTTCAGCCCGCGGCCACCGAACTTGCCCGCGATCTGCAATGGCTGGACGGGATGATCAACGTCATCATCATCGCCATCGTCCTATTCGTGACGGCGCTTCTGGCCATCGTGATCGTGCGCTACAATCGCCGTGCCAATGCCAACCCCGCGAAATTCACGCACAATTCGCCGGTCGAGATTGCCTGGACGATAATTCCGATTGTCATTCTGGTCTTTATCGGCGCGTTCTCGCTGCCCGTGCTGTTCAAGCAGCAGGAGATCCCCGAGGGCGAGATCAACATAAAGGTCACGGGCTATCAGTGGTTCTGGGGGTATGAATATACCGATCACGATTTTGCCTTTGACAGCTACATGATCGGCGCGCCTGCCACGGGCGGCGACAACCGCCTGACACCCGAGGTCGAGCAGCAGCTGACCGAGGCGGGCTACAACCGCGACGAATTCCTGCTGGCGACCGATACAGCCGTGGTTGTTCCGGTCGGCAAGACCGTGGTGATGACCGTGACCGGCGCGGATGTGATCCACGCCTGGACCATCCCCGCTTTTGGCGTCAAGCAGGATGCCGTGCCGGGCCGTCTGGCGCAACTGTGGTTCAAGGCCGAGAAGGAGGGCGTGTATTTCGGCCAATGCTCCGAGCTTTGCGGTCAGGCGCATGCCTATATGCCGATCACTGTAAAGGTGGTCAGCGAGGAAGCCTATGAACAATGGCTTGATGGCGCCATTGAGGAATATGCCGGCACGCCGCGCAGCGTGGACGTGGCGCTGGCGAACTGATGGCGGAGCCGGGGTAAAGCCTGGCCTGCACTGCAATGGCAAGGCGGGAGTGATCCCGCCGCCGCCGAAATGAACGGTCCGAGACAAGAGCATGAGTGACGCGAGCCTCAACACAGCCAGCACCGCGCAGCCCGGCGAGGCGGGTTTTGGCGATTTCTTCGCCCTGCTCAAGCCGCGGGTGATGACGTTGGTCGTGTTCACCGCCTTGGTGGGTTTGCTGGCCGCCCCGGTGGCCGTGCATCCGGTGGTGGGGCTGGCCGCAATACTCTTTATTGCGGTCGGCGGCGGCGCGGCGGGCGCGCTTAACATGTGGTGGGAATCCGATATCGACGCGATGATGAAGCGCACGCGGAACCGCCCGATTCCCACAGGCAAGGTCAGCCGCGACGAGGCTTTTGCCTTTGGCATGACGCTTGCGGTCATGTCGGTGGTGATGCTCTGGCTGGCGACGAACCTTCTGGCGGCGGCGATCCTCGCATTCACCATCTTCTTTTACGTGGTGATCTATACCATCGGGCTGAAACGCTGGACGCCGCAGAACATCGTTATTGGCGGGGCAGCCGGGGCGTTTCCGCCGATGATCGGTTGGGCGGCGGCCACGGGTTCGGTGAGTATCGAGGCGGTGCTGATGTTCGCGCTCATCTTCATGTGGACCCCACCGCATTTCTGGGCGCTGGCTCTCTTCATGCGGGGGGATTATGATTCTGCGGGCGTGCCCATGCTGACAGTGACGCATGGACGGCGGGCGACGCGGGTGCATATCCTTGTCTATACAGTGCTTTTGGCGGCGCTGGCGATCGGGGCGGCATTCACGGGCATCGGCGGGCCAGTCTATCTGGCTACGGCGCTGGTCTTGAACGCGCTCTTTCTGCGTGATGCGCTGGCGATCTGGCGGCGTGACGAGGCGATGGCCGAGGCCGACAATTACCGTATCGAGAAGCGCGCCTTCCGGCTGTCGCTTTGGTATCTCTTCGCCCATTTCAGCGCGATTCTGGCTGAGGCAGCCCTGCGCGGTCTCGGGCTGGGGGCGTGGGGATGAGCTTTCGCGCGCAACATGAACTGCACCGGCGCCGCTTTGGCCGCAATCTTGGTCTCGGGCTGGTGCTGGCGGGTTTTGTGGCGCTGGTATTCGGGCTGACCATCGCCAAGGTCTCTGACGACGACTTCAACATGCCTGCAACTGAACAGGGAACCAACTGAATGACACTTGATCCGAAAACCAAAACCGCCGCCCAGCTGGTGGGTGTCGTCGTCGTGATGGGCGGCCTCGCTTGGGGCGCGGTGCCGTTCTACGACTGGTTCTGCCGCGTGACCGGCTTTGGCGGAACCCCTGGCGTGGCCCAGGCTGCTAGTGAGGGCGTGCTGGAGGAAACCATCACGGTGCGCTTTGACGCCAGCAAGGAGCGCGGCATGCCTTGGGTATTCCGCCCCGTCGAACGGCAGATGAAACTGCGGATAGGCGAGACCGGCCTGGCCTTCTACGAAGCCTATAATCCGACCGACCGACCCGTGGCCGGATCCGCCAGCTTCAACGTGACGCCCTATGAGGCGGGGGGGTTCTTTGTCAAGATCGACTGTTTCTGCTTTACCGAGCAGGTGTTGCAACCGGGTGAGCGGGTGCAGATGCCTGTTACCTTCTACGTGGACCCCGAGATCGTAACTGACCGGGACGCAAAATACGTGCATACGATCACCCTGTCCTATACGTTCCACGAGATCGACCTGCCTGAGGCCTATGCCGCGCTTGAGCCGGTCGTAAAGCCCGATGAAAAACTGAACTGAGCCTCCGACGAGGGAAATGACAAAGATGGCACACGAAAAAAATCACGATTACCACATTCTGCCCCCCTCCATCTGGCCGCTGCTGGGCGCGCTGGCGGGGTTCGTCATGCTCTTCGGGGCGGTTCTGTTCTTTCACGATCATGGGCCATGGATGCTTCTGGCGGGTCTTGTCGGCGTGATTTACGTCATGTTCGGCTGGTGGGCCGATGTGGTGAACGAGGGCGAGACCGGCGATCACACGCCGGTGGTACGGATCGGCCTGCGCTACGGCTTCATCATGTTCATCATGTCCGAGGTGATGTTCTTTGCCGCCTGGTTCTGGAGCTTTTTCAAGCATGCAATGTATCCGATGGGCGAAAACTCTCCGATGGTCGATGGCGTCTGGCCGCCGGTCGGGATCGAGACCTTCGATCCATGGCACCTGCCACTGATCAATACGCTGATCCTACTGTGCTCGGGCTGTGCCGCGACATGGGCGCACCACGCGCTGGTGCATGAAAACAACCGCAAGGATGTAAAATGGGGGCTGATCATAGCGATTGCGCTTGGTGCGATCTTCACGGTCTTTCAGGCCTATGAATACAGCCACGCCGCTTTCGGTTTCTCGGGCAACATCTATGGCGCCAATTTCTTCATGGCGACGGGTTTCCACGGCGCCCATGTGGTGATCGGCACGATCTTTCTCTTTGTCTGCCTGCTGCGCGTACTCAAGGGGCATTTCACGCCCGAGCAGCATGTGGGCTTTGAGGCTGCCGCGTGGTACTGGCACTTTGTCGATGTGGTCTGGCTGTTTCTCTTTGCTGCGGTCTATATCTGGGGCAGTTGACGGTTTTTCTGCGAAAAATCGATGCCTGCTGCGCGGGTATTTGAACCAGGAAGAAGATGCGGGGGGATTTCCCTTCCCGCATTTTCCTTTTGAGAGTGGATGATGCGAAAGAGAGTGCTGTTTCCCCTGATCTTTGGCGTGGCCGGTGTGGCGGTGCTGCTGTCGCTTGGGTGGTGGCAGGTGGAGCGGCTGGCGTGGAAAGAGGGTATTCTTGCCGACATCGGGGCGAGAATTTCGGCGGCACCCGTGGAGGTGCCCGCCAAAGTATCGCCCGAAGTGGATCGTTACTTGCCGGTCGAGGTCACCGGACGGATCGGCCAAGAGGCGCTGCGCGTACTGGTGAGCCAGAAACAGGCAGGCGCGGGGTATCGCCTGATTTCGGCGCTGGATACGGGCGCGCGGCGGGTGCTGCTGGATCGGGGTTTCATCAATGTGGCGGGCGATGTTCCTGCACCGCCCGAGGGGCCTGTTATGGTTACAGGCAACTTGCACTGGCCCGACGAGCGGCTGAGTTCGACACCCGAGAATGACGTGGCAGGCAATATGTGGTTTGCCCGCGACATCGCGCAGATGGCCGGGGTGCTGGACACCGAGCCGGTTCTGGTAGTGACGCGGGAGCTGTCGGAACCGGAACGGGGGGTGACGCCGCTGCCGGTAGACACGGGCGGCATTCCCAACGATCACCTCAGTTACGCGATTACATGGTTCTCGCTGGCTGCGATCTGGGCGGCGATGACCGGGGTTTTCATCAGGCGCATGCGGCAGGCAGAGAAAGGCAAGACGTGAAATACATCTCGACACGGGGCCAGGCGCCCACGCTCAGTTTTGAAGAGGCGATGCTGACGGGGCTGGCGCGCGACGGCGGACTTTATCTGCCTGAGAGCATCCCGCAAATGAATACCGACGATATCCGCGCGCTGGGGGGCGTGAGCTATGAGGAGGCGGCGTTCCGGGTGATGCGGCCGTTCATCGGCGATGCGTTCAGCGACGACGAATTTCACGGCATCATCGCGCGGGCGTATGAGGGGTTTGGCCATGCTGCCCGCGCGCCGTTGAAGCAGCTCGCTTCGGGACATTTCCTGCTGGAATTGTTCCACGGGCCGACGCTGGCGTTCAAGGATTTCGCCATGCAGCTCATCGGGCAGATGTTCGAACTTTCGCTCAGGCGCTCGGGCAATCGGGTGAGCATCGTGGGGGCGACCTCGGGCGATACCGGCTCGGCGGCGATTGAGGCGTTTCGGGGGCTTGATGCGGTGGATGTGTTCATCCTCTATCCGCATGGGCGCGTGAGTGAGGTGCAGCGGCGGCAGATGACGACGCCGATCGAGGCCAATGTGCATGCGTTGGCGATTGACGGGCATTTCGACGATGCGCAGGCGCGTGTGAAGGACATGTTCAATGATATCGCTTTCCGCGACGGTGTGCGCCTTGCCGGAGTCAACTCGATCAACTGGGCGCGGGTGCTGGCGCAGGTGGTGTATTATTTCACCTCTGCTGTCAGTCTCGGCGCGCCCGACCGCAAGGTCAGTTTCACGGTGCCCACGGGCAATTTCGGCGATGTCTTTGCAGGTTATATCGCCAAGCGGATGGGTCTTCCGATCGAGCGGCTGGTGGTGGCGACCAATCAGAATGACATTCTGCATCGCTGTCTGAGTACGGGTGAGTATCGCCCCGACGGGGTGATCTCCTCGATCAGCCCGTCGATGGATATTCAGGTGAGTTCGAATTTCGAGCGCGCGCTCTATTATGCCTATGGGCAGGATGGTGGCGCTGTGGCGCAGGTGATGGACGAACTGAAGGCGGGTGGATTCTCGATCAACCAAGGCGCGCTGGAAAGCCTGCGTGAGACGTTTGACAGCGGGCGCTGTGGCGAGGAAGAAACCCGCGCCACGATCCGGCAAACATGGGCGACGAGTGGCGAATTGCTTTGTCCGCATAGTGCGGTGGGCGTGCATGTGGCGGAGGCGTATCGCAAGGAAGGTGTGCCGATGATCACGCTGGCCACGGCGCATCCGGCCAAGTTTCCGGCGGCGGTCGAGGAAGCCAGCGGAATTCACCCCCCCTTGCCCGAACGTATGGCGGACCTGTATGAGCGGGACGAGCGCATGACGCGCGTGGCCAATGATCTTGGCCAGATCGAAACCCTGATCAAGGAACGGATCGCCAATTGACCGTCAATCTGACCACTCTGCCCAACGGTTTTCGGATCGTGACCGAGAATATGCCGGGTTTGCAATCGGCGGCTATCGGTGTCTGGGTGCTGGCCGGTGCGCGCCACGAACGCGCCGAGCAGAACGGCATCGCGCATTTTCTGGAACATATGGCGTTCAAGGGCACCACGCGCCGCTCAGCCTTGCAGATCGCCGAGGCGATCGAGGATGTGGGCGGCTATATCAATGCCTATACCAGCCGCGAGGCCACGGCCTATTACGCACGCGTGCTCAAGGAGGATGTGCCGCTTGCGCTGGATGTGGTGGCGGATATCCTGCGCGGCTCGGTGCTTGATCCACGCGAGATCGAGATCGAGCGCGGCGTGATTCTGCAAGAGATCGGACAGGCCGCCGATACGCCTGACGATATCATTTTCGACTGGTTGCAGGAAAGCGCCTATCCGGATCATCCGCTGGGACGCACCATCCTGGGGGCCGAAGAGCGCGTGCGCGGTTTCGTCCGGCGGGATCTGGAGGGTTTTGTCGATCAGTATTACCGGCCCGGGCAGATGGTGCTCGCCGCAGCAGGCGCCGTCGATCACGGCAGCCTTGTGCGTATGGCCGAGGACATGTTCGGCGACATGATCCCGTGCGGTACGACAGAGCCGCCGAGGGCGCATTTCAAGGGTGGCGAAACGCGCCATGTCAAGGATCTGGAGCAGGCGCATTTCGCGCTGGCCTTCGAGGGGCCTGACTATGCACATCCTGACATCTATACGGCGCAGATCTATGCGTCTGCGCTGGGTGGGTCGATGTCATCGCGGCTCTTTCAGGAGATCCGTGAGCGGCGCGGGTTGTGTTACACGATCTATGCGCAGACCGGGGCCTATGCCGATACCGGCATGCTGACCATCTATGCAGGCACCTCCGGGGGGCAGATGGGCGATCTTGCGGGCATCACCATCGACGAGATGAAGCGCGCCGCAGAGGATATGAGCGCGGCCGAGGTCGAGCGCGCCCGCGCGCAAATGAAGGCAGGGTTGCTGATGGGACTCGAAAGCCCCTCGAACCGAGCTGAACGGCTGGCGCGGATGTTGCAGATTTGGGGTAGGGTGCCCGAGCTTTCAGAGGTGGTCGAGCGGATCGATGCGGTGACGCTCGCCGATGTGCGCCGTCTGGCGGAGGGCACCGTGGCGCGCGCGCCCGCCGCGCTGGCGCTTTATGGTCCGGTGGCGGATGCCCCCACGCTAGCCAGTCTTGATGCGAGGCGTGCCGCCTGATGCTGCTCCTGCCACGCCGGAAGCTCAGGATCGAGACCGAGCGTCTCACCCTGCGCCAACCGGTGATCGGCGATTTCCGCGACTGGAGCAGCCTGCGTGCCCAGAGCGCCGAGTTTCTCACCCCGTGGGAGCCGCTCTGGGCGACTGACCATCTGTCGCGCAAGGGATTTTCCAACCGGGTCTGGTGGGCGCAGCGTTCGATCGCCAATGGCAGCGCCGTGCCGCTCTTTCTGATCCGGCGCGAGGATCAGGAACTGCTGGGGGCGATCACTTTGGACAATATCCGGCGCGGTCCGGCGCAGGCGGGCACGCTGGGTTACTGGATCGGCCAGCCTTACGCACGGCAGGGCTATATGCAGGAGGCCATCGCGGGTATGGTGCATTACGCCTTCGGCCGGCTCAATCTCAGCCGGATCGAGGCGGCCTGCCTGCCGGAAAACCACGCTTCGCGCGGCTTGCTGGAAAAATGCGGCTTCAAGTACGAAGGCGTCGCGCAGAGTTATCTGCAGATCAACGGCCGCTGGCGCACACATGTGCTATATGCCGCGCTTCGGGCGGACCGAAGGGGGCGGACGGATGTGGGGTGACATCTGCTTGTGTAATTGAGGTGACCTGTCGGGGCTGACGAAGCATCGGATCGTGCTACCCTTTCCTTGACAAAAAGGAGGACTGCCGATGATCCGGCTTGCCGTTTTGATGTTGATGCTGGCCACTTCCGCGTTTGCGCAGGAGCGTCGCCCCAGCCACTGCATCGCGTTGGCGCAATCGACGCCGGGGCTGGAATACCTGCACAAGGTCAGTTTCCGCGCCCCTCTGCCCGAGCATACCGTGCGTATACGCTATATCGCGCATGCGTCGTTTCTCATCCAGGCAGGGGAATATGATGCGGTGACGGATTTCACCGGCTTTATCGGCAGTGCCGATCTGATCCCGGATATCGTCACAATGAACCACGCCCATTCGACTCACTGGACCGCCAGTCCCGATCCGGCAATTCCGCACGTGCTGCCGGGCTGGGGAGATTACGGGCAGGGGATAGAGCATCATCTCGATCTGGGCAGCCTCGTGGTGCGCAATGTTTCGACCGATATCCGCTCCGGCGGCGGGGTGGAACCCAAGGGCAATTCGATCTTCGTTTTCGAGGCCGAGGGGTTGTGCATCGCCCATCTGGGCCATTTGCATCACGAACCGACGGACGATCAATACGCGGCGCTCGGGCGGATGGATGTTGTCATGGCGCCAGTCGATGGCGGCTATACGATGGCGATCGAGAACATGATGAACGTGTTGCGGAGGGTGAAGGCCAGCATCGTAATCCCCATGCACTGGTTCGCTGATGCCTCGCTGGGCCGGTTTCTAGCTGGAATGGAAGAGGATTTCGCAATCGAGCGACCCGGATCGAGTGAAATCGAGGTCTCGCTGAGAACGCTTCCGGACCGGCCCACGATCATCGTGCTGCAACCCGCCTGGCTGCGCGACAATGAATGAGTCACAGGTCCACCGCTGCCCACGTGAATGAAAGGGCTGGAACCGGGCGGGGGACGTGATAGCTAGGGGTCATGACGCTCAGGTCCGCCAGCCCCGATTTCATTACCGCCCTGCGCGAGCGGTTGCCTGCACACTCCTTTCGCGACGCCACGCCCGCCTATCTGGAGGAGCCGCGCGGGCGCTGGGCGGGGCAGGGGGTGGTCATCGCCCCCGACAGCACCGATGACGTGGCCGAGGTGGTGCGCGCCTGCACGCAGGCGCGGGTGCCGGTCGTGCCCTATGGCGGTGGCACCGGGCTTGTCGGCGGACAGATCAGCCCCGATGGCCCGCTGCCGGTAATCCTGAGCCTGGAGCGGATGCGCGCGGTGCGCGGTATCTGGCCTGAAGAGAATGTGATCGTCGTCGAGGCGGGTGCGATCCTGCAGGATGTCCACACGGCGGCGGCAGAGGTGGACCGGCTCTTTCCGCTGTCGATCGCGGCCAAGGGATCGGCACGTATCGGTGGCAATCTTGCCACCAATGCGGGGGGCGTGAACGTGCTGCGCTACGGCAATGCGCGCGATCTCTGTCTGGGGTTGGAGGCGGTGCTGCCCGATGGACAGATCTGGCATGGGCTGAAACGTCTGCGCAAGGACAACACGGGCTATGACCTGCGCAATCTGCTGATCGGGTCCGAGGGCACGCTGGGCGTCATCACCGCGGCGGCGCTCAAGCTCTTTGCTCGTCCGGCGGGCGAGGGCACCGCGCTGATGGTGGTGCAGAGTCCGCGTGCTGCACTCGACCTTCTGGCGCTGGCGCGCGCGCAGATGGGCGAGGGAGTGAGCGCTTTCGAGATCATGCACGGTCAGGGGTTGGAATTCCTGGCCGAGACCTTGCCTGATATCCGTCAGCCCTTTGCCGATCCGCCGGAGTGGTTCGTGCTGATCGACGTAGGGCTCGCGCTTGGTCTTGATCCGACGTCGGCGCTTGAGACGCTGTTTTCAGACGCGCTGGAGGCGGGACTGGTGAGTGACGGGATGATCGCGCAATCAGAGGCGCAGCGGCACCAGTTCTGGGAGGTGCGCGAGCAGATTCCCGAGGCCAACCGGCGGATCGGATCGGTCAGTTCTCACGACATTTCCCTGCCGATGTCCGAAATACCGGAGTTCATCATCAGGGGACAGGAGGTGGTCGCGCGCATCGGCGCGTTCAGGATCAACTGTTTCGGCCATCTGGGCGATGGTAACCTGCATTACAATGTCTTTCCCATACCGGGGCGCACGCGCGCCGATCATCTGGCCGAGCGTGACGATATCAAGCGGGCACTGCATGATCTGGTACATGAGATGGGTGGGTCCGTCAGCGCGGAACATGGTATCGGGCGGCTCAAGGTGGGGGATCTTGAGCGCTATGGCGATCCGGCAAAGTTGTCAGCCATGCGCGCGATCAAGGAGGCGCTCGATCCGCTGGGCGTCATGAATCCGGGGGTGGTGTTGCGGGATCAGCCCCAGGTCGGGTGAAACCGCCCGGCAGGCGAAAGCGTGAATACCTCTGCCCCTGCCGCCGTCACGCCAATCGAGTGCTCGAATTGCGCCGACAGCGATCTGTCGCGTGTCACGGCGGTCCAGTCGTCGGGCAAAACCTTGGTCTCGGGGCGGCCCAGATTGACCATCGGCTCGATGGTAAAGAACATGCCCTCTTCCAGCACCGGCCCGGTGCCCGCGCGTCCGTAATGCAGCACATTGGGCGGAGCATGGAACACCCGTCCCAGGCCATGACCGCAGAAATCGCGCACCACCGACATGCGATGCGCCTCGACATAGGCCTGAATGGCGTGACCGATATCGCCAAAGGTATTGCCGGGACGCACGGCCTCGATCCCCTTCATCAGCGCATCATGGGTGACCTGAATGAGCCGTTCGGCCTTGCGGCTGAGACGTCCGGCCACATACATCCGGCTGGTGTCGCCGAACCAGCCATCCACAATCACCGTCACGTCGACATTCAGGATATCGCCATCTTTGAGCACCTTGTCGCCGGGTATTCCGTGGCAGACCACGTGATTGACGCTGATACAGCTGGCGTGCTGATAGCCCTTGTAGCCGATGGTGGCGGATCTGGCACCCGCAGCTGTCACTTTTTTCTCGATCAACCTGTCGATCACCCCGGTGGTCTGCCCGACAAAGACATGGTCGGCGATCTCATCAAGGATAGCCGCCGCCAGAGCCCCGGCCCTGTGCATGCCCGCGAAATCCGCCGCCTCATGGATGCGGATACCCTCGCGTGTCAGTCGGCCTCGGTGTTTTTCGCTCACGTCTCGCCTCACGGTATTTTTCGTTTTTCCTTTATTTAGGACTATTTGCGTCAGAGAGCCAGAGGATGTGTCTCGTCAGGGAAGAGTCTGTGACCGATTGTGATCACCTGCGGGCTGATATCCGCGCGATATGACAGCATGGTGACTCCCGCCGCGCGCGCCGCCGCATGGGCGTCTGCGTAGGCGGGGTCGATATCGCGGGCGACCGAAACGGCCTGTGCATCGGTGCGTTGCACCAGGTAAAAGAGCACCGCGCTATGCCCGTTCCGTGCCATTTCGGCCAGATCCCGCAGATGCCGCGTGCCGCGTTCGGTTACGCTGTCAGGGAATTCCACCAGCCCCGGCTGTCGCGACAGCGTGACGGATTTCACCTCGACATAGGCGTCAGGCAGGTTCGCGCTGCGCAGCAGGAAATCAACCCGGCTCTTCTCGCCATATTTCTGCTCGGGCAACACGGTGTCATAGATGGCAAGTTCGGGGATCTGTCGGGCCCTGAGCGCATCCCCGAGCACCCGGTTCGGCAGGCCGGTATCAATGCCGGTGAAATGGCCGTTTGCATGTTCGACCAGCCGCCATCCGAATTTCAGCTTCTTGCGGGGGTCGTCATTCGGTTCGACCCAGATGCGCGTGCCCGGCTCGGCCAACCCCTGCATCGCGCCGGGATTGGCACAATGCGCGGTCACCTCGCGCCCGTCCATCAGTCGGATATCAGCCAGAAACCGCTTGTAGCGTCGGATGAGCACGGCAGGCACAAGAGGGGTTTGAAAGCGCATGACCTGCGCCTATACCGGGAATGATCGCACTTCAAGGAGGACAGCCATGCCCAACCCCACCGCCGCCATGCTGGTGATCGGCGACGAGATCCTGTCCGGGCGCACGCGGGATGCCAACATGCATTTTCTTGCCGGCGAACTGACCAAGGCGGGTATCGACCTGCGCGAGGTGCGCGTGGTCCGCGACGATCCGGATGCGATCGTTGCGGCGGTGCGCGCGCTCAGCGCCGCCTATGACACGGTGTTTACCTCGGGCGGTATCGGTCCGACCCATGATGACATCACTGCTGAAAATGTGGCGCGTGCTTTTGGCCGGCCAATTGCGGTGCGCGAGGATGCCCGCGCCATTCTGGTGGCGCATTACGCGGGCCGCGATCAGGAGCTGAACGAGGCCCGTCTGCGCATGGCGCGCATTCCCGAGGGGGCTTTACTTATTGACAACCCGATCAGCGCCGCGCCCGGGTTCAGCATCGAGAACGTGCATGTCATGGCGGGGGTACCTGCGATATTTCAGGCGATGCTGGCATCTGTTTTGCCGACACTCACGGGTGGTGCGCCGCTGCTGTCCCAGACGCTGGAAATCCGGCGTGGCGAGGGCGATATCGCCGGGCCGCTGTCGGATCTGGCGGAGCGGTATCCGGACCTGTCGATCGGATCCTATCCGTTCATCCGCGATGGCTGTTACGGGGCGCATATCGTGATCCGGGGCAGTGATGGCGGGCGGGTCGATGCCGCGATGACGGAACTCTCGGGACTGTTTCCGGCATGAGTCCCGACGTTCATACGCTCTATGCGGTGACAGAGGGCACCTGGCCACCTGCCGCCTGCCGGTCGCTGGGCGCGGTGGTGATCCGCGACGGGCAGGGCGGGGGCAAACGGGTCTCTGCCGCCACTGTCTGCGGGCCTGTCACCGCAGAGGATTTGCCGCGCGCCGAAGAGGCGATGCGCGCCCTGGGGCAGAGTCCGCTCTTTCAGATTCGCCAGGGCGACGAGGCGCTTGACGCGCTGCTCGCAGCGCAGGGGTATGGCGTTGTCGACCCGGTCAATCTCTATGCTGCGCCGGTCGCGGGTCTGATCTCGGAGACGACGCCAAAGGTCAGCACCTTCACCATCTGGGAGCCGCTGGAGATCATGCGCGAAATCTGGGCCGAGGGCGGTATCGGACCCGACCGGATTCGCGTTATGGAACGCGCGGCAAGCCCCAAGACGGGGCTTCTGGGGCGGCATGACAACCACCCTGCCGCGACCGGGTTTGTCGCCATCCACGGGGGTGTCGCCATGGTCCATGCTCTTGAGGTGCGCGCGGCCCATCGTCGCGCCGGAATGGGGCGGCTGCTAATGATTCAGGCCGCGCACTGGGCCGCCACAGAGGGGGCAAGCCACCTCGCGGTGATCTGCACACAGGCAAATACGGCTGCCAACGGACTTTATGTCGCGATGGGGTTTGCCCATATCGGACAGTATCATTACCGCCAGAAGGACTGAGCCATGACCCATCCTGAACAGATCACCGCGCTTGACCTGCCAATGGTCGATCCGCTGCCTGAGGCGACGCAAAAATATTTCGACATCTGCGAGGAAAAGCTGGGCTTGATCCCCAATGTGCTCAAGGCGCATGCGTTCGATATCGACAAGCTCAACAGCTTTACCGCGCTCTACAACAACCTGATGCTGGCCGACTCGGGGCTGTCGAAGCTGGAGCGTGAGATGATCGCTGTCGTGGTGAGCTCGATCAATCGCTGCTGGTATTGTCAGGTGGCGCACGGTGCGGCCGTTCGCGCGCTCTCTGGGGACCCGGCATTGGGCGAGGCGATGGTGATGAATTACCGCGCGGCACCATTGTCGGCGCGGCACCGGGCGATGCTCGATTTCGCGGCGCTTGTCACGACCGCCAGCGCCGCCATCGGCGAGGCTGACCGCGCGACGTTGCGCGTGGCGGGATTCAGCGAGCGTGATATCTGGGATATCGCTAATGTGGCCGGGTTCTTCAACATGACCAACCGGGTTGCCTCGGCGACGGGAATGCAGCCCAACCCCGAGTATCACGCACAGGCCCGTTGAGAGCGATGCGCACGGTCGGTATTCTCGGTCTGTTGCTAAGCCTGTCATGGCCCGTGCAGGCGCTCGATCTGCAGATGCCCGCAAATGCCACGCTGGCGCGCGAGGTAACGCGGGCCGCAGATACGATCCTCTTGCCAACCGGCCCTTTTGCGCAGGGCACGCTGCCGCGGCGGCGTCTTGCGGGGGAGATCACGCAGCGGGCCTGGCATCTGCCGACCAGCAGTCTCACCACCTTGCAGGTTCTGCTGCCGCTGCGTGCAGAGTTGGAGACATCTGGCTGGAGCGTCGATTTCGAGTGTGCCGACATGGAGTGTGGCGGGTTCGATTTCAGGTTCAACACGCCTGTCCTGCCCGCACCCGACATGTTCGTGGATCTGTTTGACTATCGCTATCTTTATGCGCGTCGCGGCGCGGGCGCGGAGGGTGAGCATGCAACCCTGCTGATCAGTCGCACCGGTCAGACGGGCTATGTTCAGATCACTCATGTGCGCCCGCTATCCGACAGCGGGACGACGGAACCGGTGCGCGCACTTGCGCCTGTGGAGCCGGAGCTGGAGCTGGGAGAGCGTTTGCTGGAGCAGGGGTACGCGACGCTTGCCGATCTGGATTTCGGGTCGGGTGCCGGGCAGCTTGGGGTGGGGCCCTATGCGAGCCTCGCCGCGCTGGTGGCGTTTCTGCTGGCCGATTCCGGGCATCGGGTGGCGCTTGTCGGGCATTCCGACAGCGTGGGCGGGTTCGACAATAACGTTGCCCTGTCCCGCAGTCGTGCCGAGGCGGTGCGCGATCGGCTGGTCAACGAATACGGCGTTCCGCCAGCCCAGATCGAGGCGCATGGCATCGGCTATCTTGCTCCGGTTGCGAGCAATCGCACGGCGGGCGGGCGCGAGCGCAATCGCCGGGTCGAGGTGGTATTGCTGGATACGCAATAGCGCTGGTGGCGCTCAGAGTCTGGCCGCGAGCGCCGTCGTGATCCCGAGGAAAAAGCAGGCGGTGGCGATGGCCACGAAACCGTGCCAGATCGCATTGGCGAAGCGCAGGGTTTCCCAGGCATAGAAAATTACCCCGCCGGTATAGATCAGTCCGCCTGCCAGAAGCAGCGCAAGGCTGTTGCCGGGCAGGATATCCGTCAGCGGAATGAAAAGCGCGACACCGATCCAGCCGAGTGCCACGTAAGGCAACCAGCCAGTGGTCATTTGACCGCGTTTCGCCATCATCTTGGTCGCGGCTCCGAAAAGCGCCAGCGCCCAGACGAGAAACAGAATCACATAGCCAAAGGCGGTTCCAAGGAGCACGCTGAGCGGCGTGAAGGTGCCGGCGATCTTGACATAGATAGCGGCGTGATCGAGCCGCCGCAGAATCGGCCGCGCGGCGGTATGTGCGCCCATGTGATAGGCGGCAGAGGTCGCCAGCATCAGCAGCAGCGCGCCGGAATAGACAATGGTCGAGGCGAGCGTCACCCCGTCCATCCTGAGCGCCCACATGGCAAAGAGCACCGCGACCCCGGTAAAGGCCGCCAGAAGCCCGGCAATGTGCACCGCGCCATCGGCCACACGTTCGGCCCTTGTATAGTTGGGATAGGACATGTCGATCATTCCTTCAGTGTGACCGCCATTCGTTAATACTTCAAGAATGCCCGGCATTTCCGGCATTCATAGGGTGATGCCGGGGCAATTGCGGCGCGGGCTGGTCAGGTGCCGGGTATGGGTGTCTTGCCGCGCGCGGAGGCTGTAGGGTAGGTGAAGCGCGCCTACCGGGAGCTTCTATCGCCTAACCGCCCCCACAGATCATATTCCCCCGCCTCGTCCACGACAACGTGAACGATATCCCCTACCGACAACCCTTCCGTCCCCTCGTCGACAAACAGGTTCCCGTCGATCTCCGGCGCATCCGCCCGCGTACGGCAGGTGGCGATGCCGTTGGCGTCGATCTCGTCGATGATCGCTTTTTGCACTGTGCCAACCTTGGCGGCCAGTTTGTCCTCAGAAATTGCCTGCGCCTTTGCCATAAAGCGATCCCAGCGGTCCTGCTTGACCTCTGCGGGTACGTGATCTGGCAGGGCGTTGCTGCGGGCTCCTGCGACATTTTCGTACTGGAAACAGCCCACACGGTCCAGTTGTGCCTCGTCCAGCCAGTCCAGCAGCGCCTCGAATTCCGCCTCGGTCTCGCCCGGATAGCCCACGATGAAGGTCGAGCGCAGGGTCAGGTCGGGACAGATGGCGCGCCAGGCGGCGATCTCGTCCAGCGTTCGCGCCGCCGCGGCCGGGCGGGCCATGCGGCGCAACGTGTCGGGATGGGCATGCTGAAACGGAATGTCGAGATAGGGCAGGATGAGACCATCGGCCATCAGCGGAACGAGATCGCGCACATGCGGGTAGGGATAGACGTAATGCAGCCGCACCCAGGCCCCGAGCGCCCCCAGATCCCGCGCCAGATCGGTGATATGGGCGCGGTGGCTATTCGCCTCGGCATGTCTGATATCGACGCCATAGGCAGAAGTATCCTGAGAGATGACCAGCAGTTCGCGCACGCCGCTCTCGACCAGCTTTTCCGCCTCGCGCAAAACTGCATGGGCGGGGCGCGAGGCGAGACGCCCGCGCATGTCTGGAATGATGCAGAATTTGCACTTGTGGTTACAGCCCTCGGAAATTTTGAGATAGCTGTAATGGCGCGGCGTGAGGCGGACACCCGAGGCGGGCAGCAGATCAATGAAGGGATCCGGGCTGGGTGGCACGGCGGCATGCACGGCATCCAGCACCTGTTCATACTGATGCGGTCCGGTCACCGCCAGAACGCGGGGATGCACGCCGGTGATATACTGCGGATCCGCCCCGAGACAGCCGGTGACGATCACCCGGCCATTCTCGGTCAGCGCCTCGCCAATGGCTTCGAGACTCTCAGCCTTGGCGCTGTCGAGAAAGCCGCAGGTGTTGACGATCACGGCATCCGCGCCGGCATAGTCGGCCGAGATGCCGTAACCCTCTGCGCGCAGCCGGGTCAGGATGCGTTCGCTGTCCACCAGCGCCTTGGGACAGCCCAGCGAGACCATGCCGATGGTCGGCTGGCCCTGGCGGGGAGTATCGGCAATGCGGGCGCGGGGCGCGAGATCCGGGCGCAGTTCGGGCAGGTTGGTGCTCATGCGGCGCGATATAGCCTTTGCCTGCCCGCGCGGGAAGGGGCAAAAGCGGTTGCCCCGGCCTGCGGGGCGGGCCTAGACTGTGCATGAGTGAGCTGGACGAGGGCATGGGCGATGCGTTGGGTCTTCAGGCTGATCGGTCTGGTCATCGTTGTGGCGGTGATCGTTGTGGGCGGACTCTTGCTGCTGCCGGGTGACCGGATCGCCAGAATCGCCGCAGAGCAGATCAGTAAGGCAACGGGCCGTCAGGTCACCATGCAGGGCGAGACCAGGATCAGCTTTTATCCGATCCTCGGGGTGTCGACCGGCGCGGTCGAGGTTGCCAATGCCGACTGGTCCGATGCAGGACCGATGCTGCGCGCCGACAGTTTCAAGATCGGGGTGGAGCCAAAGGCGCTCTTTGGTGGCGATATCCGCATCACCGGGCTGGAGGCGGTGGGACCTGAGATCCGGCTGGAACGCGCGCGCGATGGGCGTGTCAACTGGGAATTGGGGGTCGAGGGCGTGGCCCCGTCCGGACAATCCAACAGCACGGCGCCGGCCACGTCGAACCGGCTGGCGCTGACGCTGGATCGGGCGCTGATTACCGAGGCCTCGCTGATCTATACCGACCACGGCAGCGGCGAGGTGTGGGAATTCCGCAACATGGATCTGGACGTGCGTTGGCCCGATTACGATGGCACCGCGACTTTCGAGGCAGTGCTGCGGCAGACCGGCGATCCGGTGACGATCTCTGGGCATCTGGACCGGGTGGGGCAGTTCATCGACGGTGCGGTCACCGGCGTTGCCGCCACGGTTCGTGGGCCGGGCGGATCTATCGGATTCAGAGGGCGTGCGGCTGTGCAGCCGCAGCTTGACGGGCTGCTCGAGATCGACCTCGCTAATACGCGCGCCTTTCTGAAGGCGTTGGGGCTTGGGGCGATGGAGCTGCCGCAGGGGTTCGGGCAGAGCGTCAAGGGATCGGCGCAGGTGACGCTGACGCAGGACATGCGCCTGTCGCTGCGTGAGATGGTTTTGGGACTGGACGGCAACAGCCTGTCAGGTGCGGCAGATATCGTGCTGTCCGGGGATGTGCCGCGCATCAACGCGCAGCTCAATGCGGGTGCGCTCGATCTGTCGAAACTGGCCGGAGCCGATAGCAACGAGGGCGGTGGCAGCGCAGGAGGTGACGCCGGGACCGGCAGCGGCTGGTCCAGGACGCCGATTGATGCGAGCGTTCTAGGTCTTGCCAATGGCGAGGTGGCGCTGGTCGCCGACAGCATTGATCTGGGCGATCTGAAGCTGGGCAAGACGCGCACGCTGATGACGCTTGAGGCCTCGCGCGCGGTCTTTGAACTGCGCGAACTGCGCGCCTATGACGGGCTTGTTACCGGCGAATTCGTGGCCAACAACCGCGCGGGCCTGTCGGTCGGCGGCACGATGAATGTGAATGGTATCAACCTTGTAACCTTCCTGCGGGATGCAATGGATATCAGCCGATTTTCCGCCAGTGCCGACGGCAATCTGACATTTCTTGGAACCGGGCAATCCATGCATGCGATCATGAATTCGCTGAGCGGCAACGGGGCGCTGCGCACCGGGCGCGGGGTGATCAGCGGATTTGATCTGGACCGGCTGATGCGGTCGGGTGACCTGACCGGCGGCACCACGGTGTTTGACGAGATGAGCGCCAGTTTCACCATGGACAAGGGCAATCTCTACAATCAGGATCTGGTGATGAATCTGCCGCTGGCCAAGGCAACGGGCAGGGGGCGCGTGGGGTTGGGCGCGCGCGATATCGACTATCTCTTCACGCCGGTGCTTCTGGAGGGTGAGACCCGGCATGGGCTGGCCATTCCAGTGCGGATCCGCGGGCCGTGGTCAAATCCGAGGATCACGCCCGATCTGGAAAAAGCGCTTGATGTCAATCTGAAGGAAGAGCGCGAGAAGCTGGAAGACAAGGCAGAGAGGGAACTCAATCGTGCAGTGGAGAAGAAGTTGAACGTGATCCCGCAAGAGGGCCAGTCAACCGAGGATGCAATCAGGGACAAGCTGGAGGAGCGGGCCAGGCGTAGCCTGCGCAAGCTGTTCGATTGAGGCAAGCGGGACAATTGGGTATTTTTGCCAAGAAGAAGCAAGGGGCGCGGCATGAGTGACGTGCGGGCGCAATACGAGGCCTATCCCTATCCCGAGCGTGATCCGGGGGACGAGGTCAAGCGGCTCATCACCGGCTCGCCCTCGCATGTGCTGGAAATCGACCATTTCGTGTTCGAGGGGCGGCGTGATTGGTCGCGGGCGCTGCGCGTGCTGGTGGCCGGGGGCGGTACGGGCGACGGTCTGATCCAGCTGGCGCAGCAGATGAAGAATGCGGGGCGCGTCGCCGAGATCACCTATGTCGATCTCTCCACCGAGTCGCGGCGGGTGGCCGAGGAACGGGCGCGGGTGCGTGGACTGAGCGGTATCCGCTTTGTGACCGGCAGCCTGATGGACGCCGCCCAACTGGGGCAGTTCGACTATATCGACTGCTGCGGCGTTCTGCACCACCTGCCCGATCCGCAGGCGGGTTTCGAGGCGCTGCTGGCAGCGCTTGCGCCCGGTGGCGGGATGGGGTTCATGGTTTACGCGCCTTATGGACGGGCCGGGGTCTATCCGCTGCAGGAGGCGTTCGGCGCGCTCTATGCGGGAATGCCGCCCAAGGCGCGACTGGCGGCGGCGAAACAGGTCGTGGCCGCCTTGCCTGCGGGGCACCCGTTCCGGGCAAATCCCAACCTCGGCGATCACAAGGACAGTGATGCGGGATTCTACGACCTGCTGCTGCACAGTCAGGACCGCGCCTTTGACGTGAATGCGCTCTGCGATGTCTTGGCCGCCTCCGGTTGGGCGCTCAGCGGCTTTGCCATGCCCGCCCTTTACGATCTGGCGCGCATCACCGAGGTGCCGGACCATCTGGACACGGTTGCGCGCATGGCTGTGGCTGAGAAACTGCGCGGCACCATCAAGACCCATGTGGGCTATGCGATCCGTGCCTCCGAGGCACGCGCCCCTGCCGGGGGTGCGAACCGCGCGCTTGTTCCGCATCTCAAGGGGGTTCGCCCGGCAGAGCTTGCCCGCGCCGTTGCACAGGGACAGACGTCAAAGCTATCGTTCGCCGGGATAGAGGCGCGGCTGGTGCTGGCGAAACAGACCGCGCCGCTGATTGCTGCGGTGGACGGGCGGCGGTCCCTGGCCGGGATCGCCACCGCGACGGGGATCGATCCCATCGGCATGGCGGCGCTATGGTCCCGGATCGAGCGGGAACTGGGGGATTGGGGGCTGCTGTTATACTCGGGCATCCTGCAGGGGCGCTGAGCCGCTTCTTTCGTGTTGCCCCCTTTTCTAAACCGGGCCAAAAGTTATATAGACGTGTCAGAACAGCCAAGTATCACGCGATACTGCTCCGATAGCGCAAGAGACATGAATACGCATCTCATCCAAATGACCGGACAGGGCGATGACGAGAGCGATACCAATGTCGTTGTCAAGACGCGTCCCAAGACCAAGCGCCCGCCGCTCTACAAGGTTCTGCTTCTGAATGACGATTACACCCCGATGGAATTTGTCGTAGCGGTGCTAGAGCGATTTTTCGGCATGACCCATGCGCAGGCGTTCGAAATCATGCTGACCGTCCACAAGAAGGGCCTGGCCGTGGTGGGCGTGTTCAGCCATGAAATCGCGGAGACCAAGGTGGCGCAGGTGATGGATTTTGCGCGCCGCCATCAGCACCCGCTGCAATGCACCATGGAAAAAGAGTAAGGTGGGCGAGCGTGCGCGTCTGGCGCTGGCCCTGACGGGCGGTGATATCGCTCTGCCCGCGACGGGGCGGATTGCCGTTTTCGGACCGCGCGCCGGGGCTGATCTGTCGGCGCTGCCGGGGGAGCGCGTTCACGTCATCACCGGGTTCAAACCAGATTACGATCATTTCGCCGCAGCGGGTTATGATTGCGCGGTCGCGCCCGAGGGGCGCTATGGGGCGTCGCTGGTCTGTCTGCCGCGCGCCAAGGCGCTGGCGCATGCACTGGTGGCGCAGGCCGCGGAGGTGACAGACGGGTTGGTGATTCTGGACGGCGCCAAGACCGATGGGATCGAATCGATTCTGCGGGACTGCCGCAAGCGCGTGACGGTAAGCGCACCGCTGTCCAAGGCGCATGGCAAGATTTTCGGCTTTGACGCAGGACAGGAATTTGCCGACTGGATGCAAGAGGCACCGCAGAACATAGAAGGCGGATTTGTCACCGCGCCGGGTGTGTTTTCCGCCGATGGGATTGATCCGGCGTCCCGGTTGCTGGGCGATGCCCTGCCGGCCAATTTGGGCGGGCATGTCGTAGACTTGGGCGCGGGCTGGGGTTATCTGAGCGCACGGGCGCTGGAACGCGACGGAATCGCGCGGCTCGATCTGGTAGAGGCCGATCACGCAGCGCTCGACTGTGCGCGGCGTAACGTACCGGATCCGCGCGCGCGGTTCCACTGGGACGATGTGATCCGCTGGACGCCGGAGCCCCGCGTTGATGCTGTGATCATGAACCCCCCCTTTCACGAGGGACGCTCTGCCCAGCCGGATCTTGGCCGGGCCTTCATCCGCGCCGCGGCGGGTATGCTCAAACCTTCGGGCGCGCTCTGGCTTGTTGCCAACCGCCACCTGTCCTATGAGGCCAATCTGGCGCAGCATTTTGCTCAGGTTGAGGAAACTGCGGGTGACACCCGCTTCAAAATTCTCCATGCCGCTCGCCCGGCGCGTCAGCCACGTTGAAACCGTCCCGGGTGCGCAGGGTAACCCCAGCTTGAAAGGTCACGCTCATGTCATTTTCCATCTCGGGCAAGACTGCCATTATTACCGGCGCGGCAAACGGGATCGGCCTCGCCATCGGGCGGCATTTCGCGGACAAGGGGGCCAATGTCGTCTTTGCCGATATGGATGAGAGCCGGCTGGTCAAGGAGCTTGGCGAGAACGAGGATGGCAGCAATATCCGCTATTTCGCGGGTGATCTGCGCCAGAAACTGGCACAGGCCAATCTGCTCTCGGCGACGATAGATGCGTTCGAGACCGTCGATATTCTCGTCAACGCCAGCCGTCAGGTGGTGCCGTCAGAGGCGCTCAACCCCGATGACGACGCGGTCGAGATGCTGTTGCAGCAGAACCTGATGACCGCGCTCAGGATGAGCCAGCAGGTCGCGCGGCGGATGATCAAGCAGTCCGAGGGTCAGCGCGAGGGATCGGCAGGCACGATTGTCAATCTTTCATCGATTGCCGCGCGGCGGACGCATCCCGATCTCATGGCCTATTCGATTTCCTCCGCCGCTCTGGACCAGATGACACGCAGCATGGCGGTGGCGCTGGCGCCGCACCGGATCCGCGTCAACGCGGTGGCCTTCGGCTCGGTGATGAGCGCCTCGCTCAAGGAGACGCTGCGCGAGCATACGGATTACCGCGAGGATATCGAATGCCACACGCCGCTGGGGCGCATCGCCTCGGCGACGGAACTGGCCGAAGCGGTGCAGTATCTTGCTTGCGACGGTTCGGGCTTCATGACCGGGCAGGTCATGACGGTGGACGGTGGACGCACGTTGCTTGATCCCTGCGCGGCCCCGGCGCATTGAGGGCCGAGGCCATTGAAAGGAAGAGCATGACCGAGGATTTCACAGAGCAAAAGGCCCGTGCTGCCGGATGGTTCCGGCAATTGCGCGATGAAATCGTCACGGCCTTTGAAATGCTGGAGCACAATCACGCCACGGGGCCCCTGTCGGATGCTGTGCCGGGGTGCTTTGAGGTGAAGGAAACCCGCCGCGCCAGTGACGACGGATTCGACACGGGGGGTGGACTGATGAGCGTGCTGCGTGGCGGTTGCGTGTTCGAGAAGGTGGGCGTCAACGTATCGGAGGTATACGGGACCCTGGGCGAGGTCGCGCAACGCGCGATGGCGGCGCGTGGTGTGCCCGGCATGGCGGAGGATCCACGGTTCTGGGCCTCGGGAATCTCGCTGGTTGCGCATATGCAGAACCCGCATTGCCCCGCCGTTCACATGAACACGCGGATGTTCTGGACGCCGGACGCGTGGTGGTTCGGCGGCGGATCGGATCTCAACCCCTGTATCGAATATGCCGAGGACACGCGCCATTTCCACAGCACGCTCGAAACCCATCTCGATCCGCACGGGGCCGATCTCTATCCCCGGTTCAAGGAATGGGCCGACGAGTATTTTCATATCCCGCACCGGCATCGTGCGCGCGGGGTGGGTGGAATTTTCATGGATGACCGCAACTCGGGCGACTGGGAAGCGGATTTTGCGCTGACGCAGGACATCGGTCGCGCGTTCCTGCCCGCCTTTCTGCCGCTTGTGGAAAAGCGCCGGGTTCAGAATTGGTCCGAGGCAGAGAAGGAGGTGCAGCTCATCCATCGCGGGCTATATGCCGAATACAATCTCGTCTATGACCGGGGTACCAAGTTCGGCCTCGCCACCGGCCATGACGCCGATGCCGTGTTGATGAGTCTGCCGCCCCTGGCGAAATGGATCTGACGGCAGCGCAGTCCGGCTGCCTGTGGCAAGGGTATTTTCCGGCAAGTCGGCCTGACGGGTTCAGTCGCCCTTGCGCTCGGCGAGTTGTTGCGCGCCGCGTTCGGCAAGGGGGCCGGTGCCATCCTTCCAGCGACGGTGAATCCAGAACCATTGGTCCATGCGCTCGCGCACCTGGGCCTCGAGCCGGTCATTGACCTCTTGGGTCATGGTGACGGGGTCGGTGGGCGGCACCGGCTCTTCGACGAGGATCTCGAAATCCAGACCGTTCGACTTGCGGATGCCCCAGGTCGGGACCAGAGGCGCGTCGAATTTAAGCGCGAGTTCGGCTGTGGCCAGTGGCGACAGCGCCGGTTTGCCGAAAAAATCGAGTGGCACGCCGTCATGGGCGTTCAGATCGGTCAGGATCGCCAGCACGCCACCGCCGCGCAGATGCTTGACCATCTGCATCATGCCGCGTCGGCCCTGTTCGAACATAGGTTGGCTCAGGGCGCCCATGGCCACGGTATAGCGCTTGTTGAACCAGCGATTATGCATGCGGCGATAGAAAACACCCATATCGAAACCCTGTTCGATCATGGCGATGCGCGCGGCGTTGAAGCTGCCGAAATGGCCGGTGACAAAGATGATCGGGCGACCCTCGGCCTGGGCGGCACGGATCGCCTCTAGGCCGGGGCCGTAAACGCGGGACGGTCGCGTGCGGGCGATGAAATCGGCGGTGGAATAAAGCTCTGCCATGTTGCGCCCGGCATTGTCGGGCACGGCGCGCATGAGGCGCCTGACCTCTGGGCCGGGCAGATCCGGCAGGACATGGGCCAGGTTCTCGCGCACGCGTTTGTCATAGCCCGCGATCGGGGCCACAACATGAGCGGCCAGCCAGCCCATGAAGGGAATGCGCCAGCGGTAGGGTAGCAGTTTCGTCACCGCGATCGGCGCATACATCGCCATGCCGATACCGGTATCGCTCAGGCGGGACAGGAATGGAGGTTGTGCGTCGCTCATCGGGTCGCCTTGTTGTGGTCGGGGCACAGATACGCGTCTCTGCACCTGTTCACAAGACTGTCAGGGCTGGCGCGGAAGGCCGGTACCGATCATGCTGTCGCGGGTGACCAGCGCCGCCAGCTCGGCCTCTGTCATGCCCTCGCTGCCCGCAGGGCGTAGGGGCAGGACGATATAGCGCATGTCGGCGGTGCTGTCATGGACGCGCACGGTGGTGGTTGCAGGCAGATCAAGGCCGAACTCGCGCAAAACCGCGCGCGGTTCGCACACCGCGCGCGAGCGGTATTCGCGGGTCTTGTACCAATCCGGCGGAAGACCCAACAGATTGCGTGGATAGCATGAACAGAGCGTGCAGACGATCAGGTTATGGGTCTGGGCCGTGTTTTGCACCGCGATGAGGTTGAGCGGGCCGATGTCGAATCCCATCTCGCGGCTGGCCTCAGAGGCGTTTTCCAGTAGGCGGACCCTGAACGCCGGATTAGCCCAGGCACGGGCCACGACCGCCGCGCCGTTGGTCGGACTGCGGGAATCCATCGCCTCGATCTGGGCGGCGATCTCGACGGGAGTCATTTGCCCCTTTTCGATCAGCAGTTCACGCACCGCGATTTCCATGCGCTGCCAATAGGTCAGCGGGCCGTCATTGTCGTCGCGGTAGGGGTGGCCCGAGGGACTCACGCCCTCGTGGTGAAAATGGTCCGGATGGTCATGGGGCATGGGTATCCTCCGGCTCCAGCCAGTGCTCATAGATTTCGGCATCCAGCGTGTCAGTGACGTTTTCCGCCGCCTCACCCCAGATTTCGGCCATGCTGAAGCGCACCCGGTAGAGTCGTTTCTTCGCCGCAGGCAGGCCATAGGCCAGTTGTTCGGGATTGTGAAATTCGCCCAATGGCCGCTCGATCATGCCCGTCTTGCCACGCAGATACCATGGTGCGCGGACATGGCCGGGGGGCGTGATGGCCCGCACGCGCACCCGCTCAGCCATTGCGCTGGGCCTCGGCGTAGGTCGGGCCGCGCGCGGCGATTTCGTTCATGCGAGTGGCCAGTTCCTCGAGCGAATAAACTCCGGCTTCGATCAGGTTCTGGTTCACGGCGGCGATCCAGCGTTCGTAATAGCTGTATCGTTCGAATGCATCCTCTCCCATATCTTCGAGCGCGCGGCGCAGCCCGTCGACGGTAAAGAGGCCCTTTTTCCCGCAGACTACCATCAGCGCATCGACCCGCTTTTCCCAGAGCGCAAAGTCATGCCCCTCCATCGGCACAGGCCCCGCAGCCTGTCCGCCCATGTCATGCCACCGGCGTCCGTTCCAGTCACTCATAAGCCAGAGCCTAGGCGAGCGGATTTGTCCTGTCCAGCCTCAAGCCTCGTCGTCGTCGGCCTCGTCCTCCGGGCGGATCAGGGTGATCTCGCCTGCCGCCTCGAGCATTCGAACCGCGTTGACGACCGCGGTCATCGCCTCTTCGGCGTCGCGCAGGCGGATGCGACCGCGTTCCGTGATCTCCTCACGCATTGCCTCTGCCATGCGCTTGCCCATGTTTTCTAGGATGAATTCGGCTGCCGGGGCCAGATCGCCGCCAGCGGCGCCGGCCAGCGCCGTGACCAGAACCGCCTGATCTACCTCTCGTGTGACGCGAGGGATGTCGGTGGGCTTCACCCGTTCGGGGATATGCTCGAAGGTAAAGATCGCGCGCCGCACCAGCGCGGCAAAATCCTGATCGGTTTCGTCAAGTCCCGTCAGCACATCATCGCGGGTCGCGGCAGGGGAATAGTTGAGGATCGCGCCCACGCGTTCCACCGCGCCCTCGGCAAAGGCCATCTCGGGCACATCGTGTAGTTGCGCCGCGAGCGCCAGACCGATGCGGTCAACCGCCGCGGGGCTGACGGTTCCGGTTTGCGACACGGCGTAGGTGATCCGGCGCGCGACTTCGCCGGGCAGCTTGCCCAGAAGTTCTGCGGCGCGTCCCACATCGAGTTTTGACAGCATTACCGCCGCAATCTCGGTGCTCTCGCGTTCGATCATCGGCAGAAGAGTTTTGACATCGGCCTTGCGCACCTGATTCCAGGGATCGCCATACTGGCGCACGCCCGCCTCCTTGCGCAGACGCGCGGCGGTTTGGGGACTGATCCGTCCGTCAAGAGCCGCGAGCGCGCCTGCCACGCCGCGCGGAAAGGTCAGGCCCATCCCCTCAAGTTCCTGCGCGAATTCGGCCACCACTTCGGCCAGTGTCTTGCGATCCACGTAGCGCATGGAACCCATCTGTGTGGTCAACTGCGCCTGCAGACCCTCGGGAAGGTCGGTAAGCGGCACATCCGCGCCTTCGTTGAGAAGAAACCGTACGATGATCGCCGCCTTCTGCACCCGTGTCAGATGCGCCGCCGCGCCCGCGCGTGCCGGTGCGTTCCGGCCGGTCAATGACGTTGAGTCCTGCATACAATCCCCTGATCCGACATTTTGCCGGATCATAGGGGTGCAAGTGTGAAGAAATATCTAAGCCCTGCGGGTTCTTCGTCGGATGCGGGCCGTGGTTAGCGTTTGCGGTCGCGGCGACTGGACATCGGCTGAAAGGCGACGCCGACATGTGCCTCGCAATAGGGTTTGCCGGATTGCACCGGCAGGCCGCAGAACCAGAAATTGGGTGTTGCCGGATCGCCCACCGGCCATTTGCAGGTGCGCTCGGTCAGTTCCATCAGCGTCAGCTTGCGGGCCTTTTTCTCGATTTCGTTCACTTTCGCCAGCGCCTCGGGGTCGATTTCATTGGCAGAGGGCTGTGGTGGCAACGGCTGTCCCGCCGGGATGATCGCCTTGATCCTGCTCGGCTGAGTCGCCGCCGGTGCGGGATCGCTGGTCATCTCGGGTTTGGGCGCAGGCTTGGGTGCGGATTTTGAAACGGTCTTCGTGGCCTTGGTCTCTGGCCTGACCTCGGATTTGGTGTCTGCGCTGCCCGCGCTCGTGGCAGGGCCGCCCGATCCGCTGCGGTTGGAGAGGCCCAGACGGTGCACCTTGCCGATGACCGCATTGCGCGTGACGCCGCCCAGTTCCTTGGCTATCTGGCTGGCAGACTGGCCCTCGCCCCACATCTTCTTCAACAGCTCTACGCGTTCGTCATTCCAGGGCATCGGGGCTTTCCTCTGGGTCAAAAGGCGGTCCGGGCCCCGGGGCCCGCCGCCTTGCAAATCTGATCAAGGCCCTATTCTAATCACTGGCGACCGAGTTACAAGGCGTCGAATCGACGGCCTGGCGTCAGGGCGCGTCAAAGACTGCGGGAATACCGGGAAAAACGGAGGCTGACGATGACGGGGCAGGCGGCAAGGTTTGGATCGGGAAGCGCCCAAGCCATGGGCACACGCAGGTTCGGTCGTGTGAACGGTCTGGGTCTGATGACCCTGGCCGGACGTGAAATCCGCAGGTTTATGGTCGTCTGGACGCAGACCCTTATGGCGCCCCTGATCACTGCGGGGTTGTTCCTGATGATCTTTTCCATCGCCATCGGGCCGCGCCGCGGCGAGGTGATGGGCGTGGATTTCACCAACTTCATAGCACCAGGCATTCTGATGATGACGGTCATCCAGAACGCATTTGCCAACACATCGTCCTCGATCGTCATCTCCAAGGTGCAGGGCAACATCGTTGATACTCTGATGCCCCCACTCAGTGCTGGTGAGTTGCTGCTGGGCTATCTGGCGGGTGCCTTGGGACGCGGTTTTCTGGTGGCGCTGGCCATTGCGCTGGGTTTATATGTCGTGCTTGGTCTCGGGATACAGCACCCGCTCTGGGCATTGACCTTTGTTCTGCTCGGTTCGGCCTTCCTGGGTGGTCTGGGGATCGTGGCGGGTATTTACGCCAACAAGTTTGATCAGATGGCGGCGATCACCAATTTCATCGTGACGCCGCTGGCCTTTCTGTCGGGCACCTTTTATTCGGTCGAGGCACTTCCGCCGGTGCTGAACACGATCACCCATTTCAACCCGATTTTCTACCTGATCGACGGGGCGAGATATGGCGTGATCGGGGTGTCGGACAGTGCCCCGATGCTGGGTCTGACGGTGGGCATCGCATCAACCCTCCTGATATGCCTTCTGGCGTGGCGGATGCTGGCCACGGGGTACCGGCTCAAGGCGTGATCTTCGGGCGTGATCAGGTGCAGACCTGCTCGGCCCGGTCGCCATAGGCGCGATACGCCTGCCAGAAACGCTGGTCGGCCGGGCGACTGGACTGGCGGATGTCCTGAGCCATCTGCGGATCCTTGTAGAACTGAACGGCGCGGCGCTGTTCGGCACCGCTGAGGGTTTGATGCGCCACCGCCTGAATGCAGCCGCAGAGTGCGCGCGAGCGCGCCTTGCGATCCGATTGCAGACAGGCCGTGTTGATCGGTCCCGAAGCCATCGGCATGATCCCGGAGGCAGCGCGCGAATTCGGCTGGTGGCGATCTCCGCCGCCGCATCCCGCAAGCACCATCACCAAACCAAGGGTCAGCATCTGTTTCATCGCCCATGCCTCATGTATTGTCTCGCCGTCTGTTCCCGACGTGCTCTGTGTTTCCCTGTCCATGCCGTAACCGGGCGGATTTTTCAATTCACAACATTGTCCCGTCCTGCGACAGTTGGACGGCCCGCCCCGGACACCTGTCCGTGACAAAGGAGCGCCCGCGCCATGGAATTCAATTTTTCGCATCTCTTGTTTCTGTTTTTTATTGTGTTGATCCTGCAACCGCTGCTAACGGGTCGGGTCTTTGCCTTTCGCCGCGAACAGGCGATCCGCGCCATCGAGCGGAGACGCAAGAGCAGGGTCATCACAATGATCCATCGGCAGGAAAAGCGCAGCCTTTTCGGTTTCGCCATGTCCAACATGATCGGTCTGGAGGATGCGCAGTCGATCATCTCTGCGATCAAGGCCACCCCGGATGATACGCCGATTGATCTGGTCCTGCACACGCCCGGCGGCCTTGTGCTGGCCGCCATGCAGATCGCGCGCGCGGTCGAGGCGCATCCGGCCAGGGTGACGGTGCTGGTGCCGATCTATGCCATGTCGGGTGGCACGCTGATTGCACTGGCCGCCGATGAGATCGTGATGGGGGAGTTTTCCATGCTGGGACCGATTGATCCGCAGATCATGGGCATTTCCGCGGCCTCGATCATCGCCGCGCGGGATGCCAAGCCGATCGAGCATGTCTCGGATCTGGCGCTGGTGCTGGCTGATGTGAGTGACAAGGCCACACGACAGGTCAAACGTGGCGCGATCGAGATCATGACGCCGCGCATGAATCAAGCCAAGGCAGAGGCGCTGGCCGAAACGCTGGCCTCGGGCACATGGACGCATGATTATGCGCTGACACCCGCAGAGGCGACTGAACTTGGTCTGCCCATCACCGTGGGCATGCCGTCCGAGGTGCTGGCCCTGATGAAACTCTACCCCGCGCCGGTCAAGCAGTCGGCGGTCGAATTCCTGCCGTTCGATCCGCCGGGACGGCGGATGGGGTAGGGGTGGTTATATTGGGGTGCATTGGACCGCGTTTGCAGGAGAATCTGTCGTTGACTGATTTCGCGGCATCTGGAGCAATTCAAGAACATTCTGTCTTGATAAACCTGCCGCAAACGAGTTTGGAGGCCCGAAGATGCTGAAGTATATCTATCCTGACGGAACGCACTGCTATCGGGCAATTCATTCTGCCCATGCTGTTTTCCGGAACGCAGATGGCAAGCTGATCGCGAGGGCCGAGAAGGCTGATCGCTCGGGGATGTATGAGTTCGAGATAAAGAGCTTCGAAATACTGGAGCCGGGCGTGATCTACGATTGATATAGGCTCAAAGCGCCCATCCCTTCCATTCACGACCCGAACCGGATCACCTGTTGCCCCTCCGGCGTTGTGCTGCGGTAGACGACCCCGGAGGGCAGGCGCAGGTCGAGCGGGGTCTGGGACTGCGCCGGGGTCCACGTTGCGCCGGTATCCAGGCAACTGGCATCCACGCCTGTGTATTCGCTGCGTGCCCGCACCCGGCGCAGACCGCTCAGGTTGTCCATAACGATCCGTCCCTTCTGCACGGCGCTGCTCCGTTCCAGTATTTCGCGCCCCAGCGGTTCCGTCATCGCCACCTGACCGGGCAGATCCGACCAGACCCCGCAGAGATGCGCGCGGCCATTGACCGATACCACCTCTGCCGCCAGCCGGATCCCTCCGCCCGAGGAATAGCGCCCCTCGATCATCCGTGCGGCGGGCGAGAGTCGCACGAGGCGGCTGTTGCGGACAAGGAAGGGCACCACCTCGAGCGCCTGCTCCATGGCACCCGCCCCGGTCTGGCGAAAGGTGATGTCGGGATTGCTGCCACCGCCATTGGCCCGGCTGATCTGCTGGCGGGGCATGAAGACCTCGGGTATCCGGTTCGCGCGCCAGGGCAGGTCGGTCAGCCTGCACCGCGCCGGCGCTCCGGCGAAATCCAGCCGCGGCGGAATCCGCGGCATGAACCGCAAATCCTGCGCGATCCGACGACCCTCGACATAAACGCTGGCCAGCCGGACAATGCGGCGCGCTTCGTCGGTCGTATAGCTCGATTGGCTGCGGCTTTCGGACCATGCCCCGCATAACGCGGTCCGGTCACCCGCGCGGCGCAATTCGGCCACGATAGTAAGGCCGCCGCCCGAGGAAAAACTGCCGTGGGCCAGCGTTACCCGCTCGCTGAGCATATTCTGCGCCTGCGCCGTGCCGCAAAGGCCAAGGATCAAGACAAGGTAAAGGGGCAGACGCATCGCAGAGCCTCCGTCGGGTTTTTCACCCCAAACTAGCAGGTCCGGCGATGCGGCTCAATTCAAGCCTGAGCGCGGCGGCGTCAGACCGCGGTTTGCAGCAGCTCATCCTCGACCATCCGGTCGGCGATGAGCGCAGGGCTGACACCCTCGCCTTTCGCACGGGTCAGGATATGCGTCATCCGGGCCTGCATTGCAGTCAGACGTTCCTCGACCCAGGGGGCGCGATCGTCGATTTGCAGGATCTCTGCCGCCACGTTGATGATCCCGCCGCCGTTGGCGACGTAATCGGGCAGATAGAGGATGCCGCGCTCTTGCAGAGCCTGCGCATCGCCGCTGCCGGACAACTGGTTGTTGGCCGCGCCACAGATCATCCGGGCCCGGATTTCGGGGATCGAGCGGGGGTTGAGAATTCCGCCGATGGCGCAGGGGGCGAAGATATCCGTTTCGGCGGCATGGATGGCGCGCGGATCGACGGCGGTCACGCCGAATTCCTTGACCGTGCCGGCGACGCGTGCGGGATCCATATCCGCCACGCTCAGTCGCGCCCTTGCCTCGTGCAGCAGGAGGCAGAGATGCCAGCCGACATGACCCAACCCCTGCACTGCCACGTGACGGCCCGCGAGGTCCGTGGTGCCAAAGACCTGCGCCGCACCCGCGCGCATCGCGTTGAACACGCCGCGCGCCGTCACCGGCGAGGGGTCGCCGCTGGCATGTCTGCCGCTGTCGAGCCCGGCCACGAAGCGTGTCTCGCGGGCGATCTCGGCCATGTCCTCGGGACTCATCCCCATGTCTTCGGCGGTCCAGTAGCGGCCTTGAAGCGCATTGATCGCCCGGCCCATGGCGCGCAGTAAACCGGATGTCTTGTCGGCAGCCGGATCGCCCATGATCACCGCCTTGCCGCCACCCAGCGGCAGGCCCGCGGCCGCGTTCTTGTAGCTCATGCCGCGCGACAGGTTCAGCACATCCTCGATCGCCGCATCGTCGCCGTCGTAAACGCGCATCCTGAGGCCCCCGGCGGCGGGTCCGAGGCGTGTGGAGTGCAATGCGATGAACCCACGCAGGCCACTTTCGCGGTCCTCGACGCGGTAGAGTTCTTCGTGAGTGGGTATAGCCAGACGTGTGAGCATGGTGGAATCCTCCTTGGCTCTAAGGTAAGAGCTGTGAGGCGCGAAAAAACAGCAAACATCGCTCAATTGCGCGTGACGAATGGGTGATATCTCCAGGGAAGCGGGAGAATTTAGGGAAAATGGACAGAATCGACCGTCAGATCATCGCCGCCCTGCAATGCGACGGGCGTCAGAAACTGGCCGATCTCTCGGCGATCGTCGGGCTATCGCCCACACCGCTGGCGCGCCGCATCGCACGGCTGGAGTCCTCGGGCGTGATCACCGGCTATGCCGCGCGCGTCGATCAGGAGAAACTCGGCCTGCCGCTCAATGCGTTTGTCTTTGTCGAGCTGGAGCACCACACGCGCGATGCGATAACTGCCTTCGAGACCCGGCTCAGACGCTTTGACGAGGTCATGGAATGTTATCTCATGACCGGCACGCGCGATGTCCTGATTCGCGTTGTGGCCGCAGACCTGGCCGGATTCGACCGGTTTCTCGAAGAGGGGCTGATGCAGACGCCGGGTATTCGGGCGATGCGGTCAAGTTTTGCGCTGCGCACGATGATCCGGCGTGATGCACTGCCCGAGAGGTGAGGATGGGGGACGCTGTCCCCCAAACCCCCTGAGGTATTTCAGGCCAGATGAAGGCCGGGCCGGTTTCTAGAGCGCGGCTTCGAAGAGTGCGGTCAGGTTGTTCCTAGTTAGTGGCACCGGATTGCCGCCACAGCTGGGATCGGTCAGTGCGTCGCGGACAAGATCGGGGATCGCCTCTGCCGTCACGCCCAGATCGGATAGTTTGCGCGGGATGCCGAGGCTGTCGTTGAACTCCTGCACGAAGGCCCGAAAGCCGTCGAAGCCTCCCTTGAGGCCGAGATAGCCCGCGGCGCGGTCGAATCGGTCGCGGATCGCATCTGCGTTCAGGTCCAGCACCGCAGGCATGCAGACCGCATTGGTGGTGCCGTGATGGGTGTTGAAATAGGCGCCCACCGGGTGGCTCATGGCATGGATCGCGCCAAGGCCCTTCTGAAACGCCGTGGCCCCCATCGCCGCCGCGCTCATCATCTGGGCGCGCGCCTCAATGTCGTTGCCATCGACATAGGCGCGCGGCAGGTATTCGATCATCAGCCGCATGCCCTCAAGCGCGATGCCCTGGGACATCGGGTGATAATGCGGGCTGCTGAAGGCCTCGACACAATGGGCAAAGGCGTCAAGCCCGGTGCCTGCGGTGATGAATTTCGGCATGCCAACCGTCAGTTCGGGATCGCAGATCACCACGGTCGGCAGCACCTTGGGGTGAAAGATGATCTTTTTCGCGTGTGTTTCGGAGTTGGTGATCACGCTGGCGCGCCCCACCTCCGAGCCGGTCCCGGCCGTGGTCGGCACGGCGATGATCGGCGCGATGGCATCGGCATCGGCGCGCGTCCACCAGTCGCCAATATCCTCGAAATCCCAGAGAGGTCGGATTTGCCCAGCCATGAAGGCCACCATCTTGCCCAGGTCGAGCCCCGAGCCGCCGCCAAAGGCGATGACCCCGTCATGTTTTCCCGCCTTGTAGGCGGCGACACCGGCGGCAAGGTTGATCTCGTTAGGGTTGGGATCGACCTCCGAGAACATCGCCCGGCCAAGACCCGCGGCGTCGAGAATATCGAGCGTCTGCGCCGTGACCGGCAGGCCTGCAAGCCCCTTGTCGGTGACCAGAAGCGGGCGCTTGATCCCGGCCTGCGCACAGGCAGCGGGTAGCTCGGCAATCCGGCCAGCGCCGAATTTGATCGCGGTCGGATAGGACCAGTTGGCAGTCAGGGTCATTGCGTCACCTTCTTGAGATGGTAGGATTTGGGGCGGGTGAGGTTGTGATAGCCGATCACCGAGAGGCCGCCGCCTCGCCCGGTGTTCTTGCAGCCGGTCCAGCAGAGGCCGGGATCGAGGTAATCGGCGCGGTTGAGAAAAACCGTGCCGGTCTCGATCCGGTCGCCCACCGCCTGCGCGCGCGCCACGTCGGTGGTCCAGAGGCTAGCGGTCAGGCCAAACTCGCTGTCGTTCATGAGCGCGATGGCCTCGTCGTCGGAGGCCACCGGCATGATGCCCACGACTGGGCCAAAACTCTCGTCGCGCATGACGCGCATGTCATGGGTGACATTGGTGAGGATCTGCGGTGTGAGATAGGCCGCGCCGTCATCCTCGGGCATGGTCGTGATATGCGCCTTGGCACCCATGTCCAGCGCCTCGGCCACCTGCGCACGCACCTCAGCGGCAAAGCGCAGATTGGCCATCGGTCCTATGGTGGTCTCGGCGTTCAGCGGATTGCCCAGCCTATAGGAATTCACCAGCGTCACGGATTTCTCGACAAAGGCGTCAAACAGGCTCTCGTGCACATAAATTCGCTCGATCCCGCAGCAGCATTGGCCGGAGTTGAACATCGCCCCGTCAATCAGCGTCTCGACAGCGGCGTCCAGATCGGCATCTTCCATCACATAGCCCGGATCCTTGCCGCCCAGTTCCAGCCCCAGCCCGGTGAATGTGCCCGCCGCCGCACGCTCCATCGCGCGCCCGCCGCCTACGGATCCGGTGAAATTGACGAAGTTAAAGGCACCGCCTGCGATTAATGCAGATGTCGTGTCGTGATCCAGAAACACGTTTTGAAACACATCCTCGGGCACGCCTGCCGCGTGAAACGCCTTTGCCATGCGCTCGCCCACGAGAAGCGTTTGCGTTGCATGTTTCAACACCACGGTATTGCCCGCGATGAGCGCAGGCGCCACGGTATTGATCGCTGTCATGTAGGGGTAGTTCCATGGTGCCACGACAAGGACCACGCCATGCGGGATCCGCCGGACATAACGCATGAACGTCGCGTCCTCACCCACGGCGATATCCGCCAACGCCCCTTCGGCAATCGCCGCCATATGGCTTGCGCGTTCGTTGAAGCCGCGGAATTCACCGCCATAGCGCACCGGGCGGCCCATCATATGCGCCAGTTCCGGTACGATTGCGTCGTTCATCGCGCCCACGGCGGCGACGCCGGCCATCACCAGCCGCGTTCGTTCCTGCAAGGGGCGCGCAGCCCAGTCCGCCTGTGCCGCACGCGCCCGTCCGACCGCCGCCTGTGCCGCCGCAAGCGTCAGCGCCGGGCGTTCGGCATAGACCGATCCGTCGATGGGGGAGATACATTTCAGTGTCTGCATGATCGCATCCTTGATAGCGGGCATTCCGCCCGCCCTTTCATCCTGTCAGAAATACTCAATTCCGCCGACGCGGCGCTCAGGCCCGTTCGAATCCGCGCGCAACCTCATAATCGGTGACCACGCGGTCGAAATCCTCTATTTCGATCTCGGCGGCGCGGGCGTAATGGTCGACCACCTCGTCGCCAAAGGTCTCGCGCAGGAAGGCCGAGATCTTGAATACCTCATAGGCGTCGCGCAGCGTTTGCGGAATGCGCCCCGTGTCGCCCGCATAGGCATCGCCGACGGTGGGCGGCGGCAGTTCCAGCTTGTCCTCGATCCCCTTGATCCCGGCAGCCAGCATCGCGGCCATTGCGAGATAGGGGTTGAGGTCGGACCCGCCCACGCGGCATTCGACGCGCACCGCCTTGGTGCCCTCGCCGCACAGGCGGAACCCAGCGGTGCGGTTGTCCACTGACCAGATCGTGCGGGTGGGGGCAAAGGTGGCCTTCTGGAAACGCTTGTAGCTGTTGATGTAGGGCGCGAGGAAATAGGTGTAATCGGGGGCATATTTCAGCAGACCCGCCATGTAATGTTTCATCAGCGCACTCATGCCCAGCTTGTCCTCGGGGTCAAAGAACGCCGGTTTGCCGTCTTTCCACAGCGATTGGTGGACATGGGATGACGATCCCACCCGCTTGTGGCTCCATTTCGGCAAAAAGCTGGCGGCGTGGCCCCGTTGCCATGCGATCTCCTTGATCGCATGCTTTGCGATGGTGTGGTAGTCGGCGGTATCGAGCGCGGGGGCGTATTTGATGTTCAGTTCCTCCTGACCGGCCTCGGCCTCGCCCTTGGTGTTCTCGATGGGCAGGCCCGCCGCGTGCAGGTGGTTGCGGATGGGGCGCATCACATGCTCTTCCTTGGTGGTCTGGAAGATGTTGTAATCCTCGTTATAGCCCGAAATCGGTGTCAGATCGCGATAGCCGGATTTGCGGATATCATCATAGCTTTTTTCGAACAGGAAGAATTCCAGTTCCGTTGCCATCATCGCGTCAAAGCCCATGGCATCGAGCCGCGCCAGTTGGGATTTGAGCATGGCGCGCGGCGAATGCGGCACCGGCGCGTGGGTGTGGTGGTCGAGTACGTCGCACAGCACCATCACCGTGCCATCGAGCCAGGGCATTCGGCGCAGGGTCGAGAGGTCCGGCTTCATGATGTAGTCGCCATAGCCCCGTTCCCAGCTGGTGGCGGCAAAGCCTTCGGGTGTGGTCATTTCAAGGTCAGTGGCCAGCAGGTAGTTGCAGCAGTGGGTTTCCTCCCAAGCGCTGGCGACGAAATGGCCCGCATGAAAGCGTTTGCCCATCAGGCGCCCCTGCATATCCACAAAGCAGACCAGAACGGTGTCCACCGTGCCGGATGCGGCCTCGGCCTTGAGGGCGTCAAAAGTAAGATTGGCTGGCATGTCTCAGATCCTGTTCGTGTGAGCGCCCCGGCGCGGGGTTGTGCCGCGCGCCGGGACAGGGTGGTTCAGGTATAGCGATAGGGCCGTCCGGCCTTGGCCATGTCGGCATTGTATTTCTTGAAGATCTCGACAACCTTTGCCTTGGTCGGGCTCTCGGCTGCAATTTCGTCCCAGAATACCAGTGCCGCGTCCTCGACCTGCTGCCACTCGGCATCGGGGATCGTGGTCAACTGCATCTTGGTGCCATTGACGCGCAGGGACGCTTCGCCGCCCCAGTACCACCACTGGCGATAGTAATGCGACTGGTCGCAACACACCCGGAAGAGCGTCTGCAAATCCTCGGGCAATTCGTTCCAGCGGTCCATGTTGGCAAAGAACGACCCGGCCCAGGCGCCGGAGATGTTGTTGGTCAGGAAATAGTTGGTCACATCGGCCCAGCCCACCGTGTAATCTTCGGTGATGCCTGACCATGCGATACCGTCCAGTTCACCCGTCTGTACGGCGACTTCGATATCTTCCCACGGCAGTGTCACCGGCACCACGCCGAACTGCGTCAGGAAGCGGCCTGCAGTCGGGAAGGTAAAGACGCGCTTGCCCTTGAGATCCTCAAGGCTGTGGATCGGATCCTTGGTGGCGAAATGACAGGGATCCCACGCACCCGCGCTGATATGCTTGACGCCGACCTTGGAATATTCCTCGTCCCATATCTCGTTGAGGCCGTATTGATTGAACAGCACCGGCACATCAAGGCTGTAGCGCGAGGCAAAGGGGAAATAGCCACCAAACACGGTCACTTCGGTGGGTGACGCCATGCTGTCGTCATCCGATTGCACCGCATCAATCGTGCCGCGCTGCATGGCCCGGAACAATTCGCCGGTCGGTACCAACTGATCGGCAAAGAACAGCTCGATCTGCATCCGGTCGCCTGCGATCTTGTTGAACATGTCCACCGCGGGTTTGATCACATGTTCGGCCAGCGCGGCCCCGGCATAGGTCTGCATGCGCCAGGTGATCGTTGATTGTGCCAGTGCCGGTGTGGCCAGCGGCGCTGCGAGGGCACCCGCCCCGGCAGAGGTCAGAAACTTGCGTCTGGTGGTCATCGTCTTCTCTCCTTGTTATAAAATTCCGGCCCCTGTCCGGGGCTCTTCTCGGGATTATTTTCCGTATACATGATCCGGCAGCCAGAGTGCGATCTGCGGGAACACCATCACCAATGCCAGCGCCAGCACCATCACGCCCACGAATGGGATGATCGACCAATAGATATCGCGCAGCCCGATTTCGGGCGGGGCCATGGCGCGCATGAGAAAGAGATTATAGCCAAAGGGCGGCGTCATGTAGGCAATTTGCGTGGTAATGGTGTAGAGTACGCCGTACCAGATCAGATCAAAGCCAAGCGCGCCGACCAGTGGCACATAGAGTGGAGCCACGATGACCAGCATCGCTGTATCGTCCAGAAATGTGCCCATCAGGATGAACGAGAGTTGCATCAGGATCAGGATCATCCAGGGGCTGAGGTGCAACTGTTCGGTAAAGAGATACTCTATCGCCTTGACCGCCCCCAGCCCGTCGAACACCGCGCCAAAGCCCAATGCGGCTAGGATGATCCACATGAACATGCAGGATATGGCCAGCGTGTTGCGCACCGACGTCTCGAACACCAGCCGTGTCATCCGGCGTTTCAGCACCGCCGCCACGAACGCCGCCATCGCGCCAATAGCCGAGCTTTCCACAAGGCTCGTCCAGCCTTTGACAAAGGGCACCATCATTGCGGCAAAGATGAACAGCGGCAAGAGACCGGCCCGCAGAAGACGCAACTTCTCGGCCAGTGACACATTACGCTCTTCTTCGGACAGGACCGGACCCAGATGCGGCTGAATCCGGCAGCGCACATAGATGTAGATGATGAACATCGTGGCCATCATCAGGCCGGGAATGACGCCCGCGAGCCACAATTGCCCGACCGGTTGCCGCGCGATCATCGCATAGAGCACCAGCACCACCGAGGGCGGCACGAGAATACCCAGCGACGATCCAGCCTGAATGACACCCGTCACCATGATCTTGTCATAACCCCGGCGCAGCAGTTCCGGCAGCGCGATTGTCGCGCCGATCGCCATGCCCGCCACGCTGAGGCCGTTCATCGCCGAAATCAGCACCATGAGTCCGATCGTGCCGATCGCTAGGCCGCCGCGCACCGGTCCCATCCAGACATGAAACATGCGATAGAGATCATCGGCGATCTTCGATTCCGACAGCACATAACCCATGAAGATGAACATCGGCAGGGTCAGCAGCGGATACCATTTCATCAGCTTCATCGCGGCGGAGAACGGCACATCCACTCCGCCCACGCCCCAGAGCAGCATTGCCGCCGCCGCGCCGACAAAGCCGATAGCGCCAAAAACCCGCTGTCCGGTCATTAGCATCAGCATCATTGACGAGAACATCAGGATGGCGATCATTTCATAGGGCATCAGAGCGCCTCGCCCCTGATCCGGCCGATGTCCCGGAAAAGTTCGGCCAATGCCTGCAGCAGCATCAGGAACAGACCGACGCAGAGAATTGTCTTCACCGGCCAGATGAAGGGCCGCCATGCGGTCGAAGAGCGCTCCATGAAGCCCAGCTCCTGAGCAGCGGCAGCCGGACCTTGGGTCACCAGCGTCTTGGTGAGATCCCAGAACCATGCAAACGGTTCTGTCCCGAAATACCCCAGCGAATAGGCGGTGGAACCGACCGCACCATAGAGTAGCACGCCGAGATAGAACATCAGGAAGAGGACCGTAAAGGCATCGACCCACGCCTTGGTCTTGATTGACCAGTTGCCATAGAACAGGTCCATCCGCACATTGCTGCCCAGTTGGATCGAATAGGGTCCGCCCAGCACGTAGTAGGCGACCATGACGAATTGTGCGGTCTCAAGCGTCCAGAGCGACGGGTTGAAAAGCGCCTTGGACAAAGAGGACCAGAGCAGCACGCCGATCAGCGCGAAAATCAGATACATCGTGATCCGTCCGATAAAGCGGTTCATTGAATCGATCGCGCGGATATAGGCAAGGACGGGCCTAGGCATGCGTGCTCCCCTCGGCCGTTTTGACACAAACGGCCAGCGCCGGGCGCAGCAAGGTCAGGATCTCTTCGGCCATCTGCGCCTGTGCCCTCGCGTCGGTCAGAAGATCATTACGGATCTCGATCATCACGTTGGGCAGGCCATGCGCCAGCCCGTGCAGTTTCAGCGAATGGGTCACGCCATCCTGCGGGCCGTAGGGATCGTTGCGGCGGATCACCCGGTGCGGCAGGTGGTGCGCCTCGGCCAGCATCGCATCCGCGAGCCGCGTGTCGTTGTCATGCAGGATTCCGATTTCACAATCGCGTTGTGCGCCGAACCAGACCGGGGTGAAGCTGTGGATCGTGATCAGGGCCGTTGCCAGCCCTGCTGCCTTGCGTGCCGCGATCACCTCGGTGACCCTGGCGCAGAACGGTTCGTAAACGCTCGCTACCCGTTCGGCGCGCTGGGCCTCATTCAGCCCGCGATTGCCTGGCACCTCGATCTGCTCCGAGCGTTCCGGCATGGCGCTCGCCGCCTCGGGCGGCCGGTTGCAATCATAGACCAGCCGCGAGACCCGCGCCGCAACCATCGGCGCGTGCAGGGCCTCGGCCAGATGCACCGCCACCGTCCTTGCGCCCGGATCCCATGCTGCATGGCTCGCGCGCGCCGCATCGTCGAGTCCCAGGCCATCGTATCGCGCCGGAATATGGTTTGACGCATGTTCGCACAGGATCAGCGCCGGGCTCACCGCCCGCGCACCGATCACTTCGACCACGTCAGACTCATTTCTGTGCAGATCGCTTGGCATCTGCCTCTCCTAGGGTGCTTGTAAAAATGTTTCCACATGGCATGATTTGTGTCAATATATTTCCAGCAGGTGCTTGACGATTGTCTTGCCGCCTGCCTGTCCCGGCAGCAGTCAGACGAGGATGACCGATGTGAGCAAGCTACCGCCAACCGTGCGTGATCTGATCCGAGAGCATTACAGCACCCTCACGCAATCCGAGCGCAAATTTGCGCAGGCGCTTCTGGACAGCTACCCGGCTGCGGGGCTGGCGTCGATCACCATCGTGGCGGCCAATGCGGGCGTTTCCACACCTACCGTGGCGCGGATGGTGCAAAAACTGGGCTTCAAGGGCTATCCGCAGTTTCATCAGGCCCTGCTGAAGGAACTGGAGGCCAAGGTGTCCGGGCCCACCCAACGCCGGGCCAACTGGGCGTCAGAGGCACCTGCCACGCATTCGCTCAATCGTTTCGCGCAGGCGGTGACTCAGAACATCGAACAGACCTTCGCCAATATCGACAGCGCGCGGTTCGACGCGGCGGCGCACCTTCTGGCCGATACCGACGGGCGGCTCTATCTGGTGGGCGGGCGCATCACCCGGGCGCTCGCAGATTATGCCTTTACCCATTTTCAGGCGGTGCGCGAACGGGTCACTCATATGACCTCGTCCTCGGCCACATGGCCGCATTATGTGCTGGATATGATTGAAGGGGACACTCTGCTGATATTCGACATCCGCCGCTATGAAACCAACCTGATGCGTCTGGCAGAAATCGCCACGGCGCGTGGCGTCCGGGTGGTGCTGATCACCGATCAGTGGATGAGCCCGATTTCCGATCTTGCCACCCACAGTTTCAACTGCTGGGTGGAAATCCCCTCGGCCTGGGATTCCAACATCTCGACCATGATGTTGCTAGAGGCGCTGATTGCCGCCGTGCAGGAGGAACGCTGGCCCGCCACACGCGAGCGTTACGAGCGGTTGGACGAGTTGTTCAACGCGACGCGTCTGTTTCAGAAGTAAACGATCAGCTGCGCCCCGCAACCAGATGGGTGATCTGGGCCGCCGCCTGCGCCACGGCGCGGCCGAATTCGGCGATCTGCATGTCGGCGAACCGACTGCTGGGGCCAGAGATCGACACGCCCGCGCAGGGCTCGCCCCGGTCGTTGAAGATCGCCGCCCCGATGCAGGACATCCCGTCATAACGCTCGTTGCGGTCAAACGACCAGCCGCGCGCGCGGGTCTGCGCCAGATCGTCGAAGAGTGCTCTGGGGGTGACATGGGTCTTGTCGGTAAAGCCCTTTAGTCCCGCGCCCTTGAGCAGCGCGAGCAGCCGTTCCTCAGGCAATGCGGCCAGGATCGCCTTGCCCGTGCCCGAGGCATGCATTGGCGTGCGCGATCCGGGCGGAAAGAATGCGCGGATCGGGTTCTGCGTCTCGACCTGGCCGATGAACACCACCTCCGCCCCATCCGGTACGGCGAGATTGGCGGTCTCACCGGTCTGCTCCATCAACCGGCGCATCACCGGGCGTCCGGCGTCGGCGAGATTGGTCCGCTTGAGATAGGCCACGCCCGTGCGATAGGCCTCGATCCCGATGGTCCAGTCCTGGCGTTCCTCGTCAAAGCGGACGAAATCCCGCTGTTGCAAGGTGGTCAGAATGCGGTGTGTGGTGGCGGTGGGAATCCCGAGGCTGAGCGACAGGTCGCTGAGGTTCACTCCTTCCTCGCGCGCAACGGCGGTCAGCACGCCAAGCGCGCGATCAAGTGCCTGCATCGTTCCGGCGCTGCTCTCGCTGAACTGCGATTTAGGGCGACCACGGGGACGCTTGGGTTGTGTCATGACTGCGATTCCTCCAGGATGGCTTCCGGAATTAAATGAAAATTATTTTCATAATGTCAATTATGATGATATTGGAAAATTAAAAATATATTAAAAACATAAGCATAAATAATTAAAATAAATAATGGAAAATAATTTCAAGAAAATTGCATATGACTCTGTGTTGAGGCATGATCAACCATCATCACAGGAGGATGGTGCGATGTCAGATCAGAATCCGGTTTTCATTCCCGGCCCCACGAATATTCCCGACCGCCTGCGCCGTGCGATGCAGGTGCAGACGCAGGATCACCGTTCTCCGGCCTTCGTGAACACGCTCGCCCCTGTGCTTGAGGGATGCAAGACGGTGTTCGGCACGACTGTCGGCCAGATCATCACCTTTCCGGCCAGCGGCACGGGCGGATGGGAGGCGGCGATCACCAACACGCTCTCGCCCGGCGACAAGGTTCTGGTGGCGCGCTACGGCATGTTCAGTCACCGCTGGATCGACATGTGCCAGCGACACGGGCTGAGCGTTGAGATTATCGAATGCGCATGGGGTAGCGGCGCACCCGCGGACCGGTTCGAAGAAGCATTGAAGGCCGACAACGGCCATGCCATCAAGGCAGTTCTGGTCACTCATAACGAGACCGCGACCGGCGTGCGCTCGGACATTGCCGCTGTACGGCGTGCGATCCAGGAAGCGGATCACCCGGCGCTGCTGATGGTGGACTGCGTGAGTTCCCTGGCCTCGATGCCGTTCGAGATGGACAAATGGGGTGTCGATATCGCAGTCAGCGGCTCGCAAAAGGGGTTTATGCTGAATACGGGCATGGCGATTCTTGCAGTCAGCCCCAAGGCATTGGCGACGATGGAGCGCGCGCAATTGCCGCGCACCTTCTTCGATTTCCGTGATATGATGAGTGCGAATGGCAAGGGCGGATTTCCCTACACCCCGCCGCTGCAACTGATCTACGGCATGGCCGAAAGCCTCGACATGCTGTTCGAGGAGGGGCTGGATAATGTTTACGCCCGTCACACAAGGCTGGCTGAAGGTGTACGTCGCGCGGTTTCCGGCTGGGGGCTGAGGCTGGTTGCGCAGTCCCCGGATCTCTACTCCGACACGGTGAGTGCTGTTTACGTGCCCGAAGGTTTTGACAGCAACGCGCTGACCGAGCATGCCTTTGCCAATTATGGTGTCAGCTTCGGCGTCGGTCTGGGCGAAATGAACGGTCGTGCGTTCCGCATCGGGCATCTGGGCAGTCTGACGGCCACGATGGTTCTGTCGGGGCTGGCGACGCTGGAAATGGCGATGGCGGATCTGAAGTATCCGGTCAGGTTGGGTAGTGGCGTGATCGCGGCGCAGGAATATTACCGCGCCACCGCCAAATCCACCCTGACCGAACGGGCTGCGTGAAAGGAGTGACCATGCTGGACCAGAGAACTGCAAGCGATCTGACGATCGAAGACATGCGCGCCGCGCATGAGAGAATCAAACCCTATATCCACCGCACGCCGGTCCTGACGTCATCCTTTCTCAATGATCTGACCGGGGCGCAATTGTTCTTCAAATGCGAGAATTTCCAGAAGGCGGGGGCGTTCAAGGTCCGGGGCGCGTCGAATGCGGTTTTCGGCCTGAGTGAAGAGATGGCGCGAAAGGGAGTGGCGACGCACAGTTCTGGCAATCACGCACTTTCGCTCAGCTATGCTGCCGGGCGGCGCGGGATCCCCTGTAACGTTGTCATGCCCCGAACCGCGCCGCAGGCCAAGAAGGACGCGGTGCGCGGCTACGGCGGGATCATTACCGAATGCGAGCCCTCGACATCGAGCCGCGAAGAGGTATTTGCCCGTGTCGAGGCCGAGACGGGGGCGGAATTCGTGCATCCCTACAACGATCTGCGGGTGATCGCGGGGCAGGCGACCTGCTCTGCGGAACTGCTCGAACAGACCGACGGGCTGGACGCGGTGATCGCACCCATTGGCGGCGGCGGTATGGTGTCCGGCACATGTCTTACACTCTCGAATCTGGCGCCTCATGTCGAAATCTACGCCGCAGAGCCGGAGCAGGCGGACGACGCCTATCGCAGCTTCAAGGCGGGGCACATCATTGCCGATGACGCGCCCGACACGGTAGCCGACGGACTCAAGGTGCCGCTCAAGGAAAACACCTGGCATTTCGTTTCGCATCACGTCACCGACATCCTGACCGCGAGTGAGCAGGAAATCATCGACGCGATGAAGCTGACCTGGAAGCGCATGAAGATCGTCATAGAGGCAAGCTGTGCCGTGCCGCTCGCGACCATTCTGAAAAACCCCGAGGTGTTTGCCGGCAAACGGGTCGGCGTCATCATCACCGGCGGCAATGTCGATCTCGACACGCTGCCCTGGATCAAGTGAGGAGGAAAAGAGATGAACAAACCGGTAACCTTTGAAGGCCTTGAGGTTGGCTATGACATACCCGCCCTGCCGGGCATGGATGAGGCCGATATTCAGACCCCTTGCCTGATCCTCGATCTCGATGCGCTTGAGCGAAACATCAGGAAGATGGGCGATTGGGCCAGGGAACACGGCGTGCGCCACCGGGTGCATGGCAAGATGCACAAATCCGTCGATGTTGCGAAATTGCAGGAAAGCCTCGGCGGTTCCTGCGGCGTCTGCTGTCAGAAGGTCAGCGAGGCAGAGGTCTTTGCCCGTGGCGGTATCAAGGATGTTCTGGTCTCGAACCAAGTCCGCGACCCTGCCAAGATCGACCGTCTGGCCCGCCTGCCGAAGCTTGGGGCGCGCACCATCTGCTGCGTCGATGATCTGGCCAATGTGGCCGACCTCTCGACCGCCGCGCAAAAGCATGGAACCGAGATCGAATGCCTCGTGGAAATCGACTGTGGCGCGGGGCGCTGCGGCGTGACGACCACCCCCGCCGTGGTCGAGATTGCCAAGGCCATCGACGCAGCACCGGGCCTCAGATTCGCGGGCATTCAGGCCTATCAGGGTGCGATGCAGCACATGGACAAATATGAGGATCGCAAGGCCAAGATCGACATCGCCGTGGCTCAGGTCAGGGATGCCGTCGACACGCTCAAGACTGAAGGACTGGAGTGCGATATCGTCGGCGGCGGTGGCACTGGCAGCTATTATTTCGAGGGCAACTCGGGCGTCTATAACGAGCTTCAGTGCGGTTCCTATGCCTTCATGGATGCCGATTACGGGCGCATCCTCGACAGGGATGGCAAGCGGATAGACCAGGGAGAGTGGGAAAACGCGCTCTTCATCCTGACCTCCGTGATGAGCCACGCCAAGGCTGACAAGGCCATCGTGGATGCAGGTCTCAAGGCACAATCGGTTGATAGCGGTCTGCCGGTGGTGTTTGGCCGCGCGGACGTGCAGTATGTCAAATGCTCGGACGAGCATGGCGTGGTTGCCGACCCCGATGGCGTGCTCAAGGTCAACGAGAAACTGCGCCTCGTGCCCGGGCACTGCGATCCGACCTGCAACGTGCATGACTGGTATGTTGGCGTGCGCGGCGGCAAGGTTGAGACCGTCTGGCCGGTGTCCGCGCGCGGCAAAGCCTATTGAGGGGCGGCATGATGAATACTCATGCGGAAGCGACCGCCGACGGCTTCGTGATCGTCGGCGAAGACATCTGCGAAAAGGTGATCAGCCGCGCGGATGCCTTTGACGCCGTAGAGGCGGTGTTTGCGGCAATGGCGCGGGGGGATGCCTATAATTTCCCTGTTGTCCGCGAGGCGATCGGTCATGCCGATGCGCTCTATGGTTTCAAGGGTGGGTTCGATCGCACTGGACTCTCGCTCGGGCTCAAGGCTGGCGGCTACTGGCCGGGCAATATGGCCAGGGGTCTGACCAACCATCAATCCACAGTGTTCCTGTTTGACCCCGATACCGGGCGTCTCTCGGCGCTGGTGGGTGGCAACTACCTGACCGCTCTGCGCACGGCGGCCTCCTCCTCGGTCTCCATCGCGCATCTGGCGCGCGAGGACTCGAAAGTGCTGGGCATGGTGGGTGCGGGTCACCAATCCACCTTCCAGTTGCGCGCCGCCGTCGAGCAGCGCGATTTCGAGAAGGTCGTGGCATGGAATCCGCATCCCGAGATGCTGCCGCGTCTGGGTGCTGTGGCTGAGGAACTGGGGCTGGCGTTCGAGGCAGTCAGTCCCGAAGATCTTGGTGCGCAGGCGGATGTGATCATCACCATCACCAGCGCGTTTGAGCCGCTGATCATGGCCGACTGGATCAGACCTGGCACGCATATCGCCTGCATGGGCACCGACACCAAAGGAAAGCAGGAGGTCGACCCGGCGCTGTTCTCCCGTGCCACCGTCTTTGCCGACGAGGTCGCGCAATCCATCAGCATCGGCGAGGCGCAGCATGCGGTGGGACAGGGCGTGATTGCCGAGAGCGACATCACGCCTGTCGGCGCCGTGATCAACGGCACCCATGGCGGGCGCGGCTCGGATGAGGAAATCACCCTTTTCGACGGCACGGGGGTGGGTCTTCAGGATCTGGCCGTGGCAGCGGTCGCCGCGCGACTGGCACGCGAACAGGGGCTGGTGACGCCGGTCACGTTTTAGCAGGCCTCAAAAGGACGCAGGCTGTCGCGGAATTCGTCCATGAATTCCAGCGTGATCATTGACGGATGTTTGTGGATTGGTCGGACAAGCGCCAGGCGATGCGGCACGGCAGGCGCGAAGGGACGGAATTCCAGCCCCCTCGCGCCATAGCCCGCAGCGTCTAACTCGCTGATGATTGACAGGCCCACGCCGCGCAGCACCAACTCGCAGGCGGCGGTGAACTGGCGCGCCTCGACGATGGAATTCATCTCGACCCCGGCAGCGAGAAACTGCTCGTTCAACTCGCGGAAAAAGGCGCTGTCGCGACGGGTGTGGATCAACCGCTCTTCGGCCAGATTTTCGGGAGTGATCCGGGGCTTTGCAAGCAGGGGATGGCCCGTCGGAAGGATGCAGACCGAACGGATGAGAATCGTCTTGCTGTCTACTGCCGGATGGCCGTCGAAACTGTCGGTGATGCCACAGTCATATTGCTCTCCGACGATCCATTCAAGGATGCGTTCCGGCCTGTCGGGCTCGATCGTCGCGGTGACACCGGGGCGGTCGGCCAGAAACCGCGCCATGATGCCAGGGAGGTGCGAGGTGGCGAAGCCGGGCAGACAGGCGATGCGCAGATGCCCTGCCTTGCGGTCGTTGAGATGGCGACTGACCTCGCCGATATGGTCGAGCATCTCCAGAACCCGGTGAATATCCGGCAGCAGGAATCGCGCCTCCTGCGTCGGGGTGAGGCGCCCACCCTGCCTGTCAAACAACTGGAACCCGACCTCGGCCGAGAGGTCGGATAGCAGACGACTCACCGCTGGCTGCGATATTCCCAGGAGCTCGGCGGCGCGGGTCATTGAGCCTGTTTCGGCGACGCAGTCCAACGCTTCAAGCTGACGCAGGCGCAAACGGGTAGACAAGACGATGATTTCCTTTTGGATCTCTCAATATGACAATAATATGATATTATACTAATGCTCATAAATGCCCTGTTGTATTATGTCAATTTCCGTGTAGCGTGTGGCATGCTTGAATGCCGCCGCCAGCACGGGATGTCCGGCTGCGCAGTTCACTGGGAGAGGATAAAATGCAGAAAATCGCCTTGGGCGCATTGCTCGCCGCAATAACGTCACTCGCGCCGCTGGCCGCGATGGCGCAAACCGAAATTCAGTTCTGGCACGCCTTTACCGGGCGACTGGGAGAGTTGCTGGACGAGCAAGTGGCCAGCTTCAACGCGGATCAGGGCGACTACAAGGTCACCGCTACCCACAAAGGCAACTATTCCGAGGCGCTCAATGCCGGGATTGCCGCCTTTCGTGCGGGCGAGCAGCCGCATATTCTCCAGGTTTTTGAGGTTGGCACCGCGACCATGATGGCCGCCAAAGGGGCGGTCAAGCCGGTCTATGAGGTGATGGAGCAATCGGGTCTGCCGTTTGATCCAAACGCCTATCTTGCGGCGGTCACCGGCTATTATACCACCCCCGAAGGTCAGATGCTGTCCTTTCCCTACAATTCCTCGACGCAGGTTCTCTATGTAAACCGCGACGCCCTGACCGGGGCAGGAATCGACCCCGACACCGATCTCAGCACATGGCAAAAAGTCGATGAGGTGCTGGACCAGCTCAAGACGGCTGGCCATGCCTGCTCCTACACCACCTCCTGGCAGAGCTGGGTGCATCTCGAGAGCTTTTCGGCCTATCACAATGTGCCCTTCGCCACGCAGGAGAATGGCTTTGGCGGGCTCGATACAGAGCTTGTGTTCAATGGGCCGGTTCAGGTGCAGCACATCGACAAGATGGGAGAATGGGCGCGGGATGGCAAATTCATCTATGCCGGACGTCGCAACGAGGCGGGCGCCAATTTCCGCAGCGGTAACTGCGCGCTCTTCACCGAAAGTTCGGCTGGCTATGCGGGCGTCAAGGCCGAGGCACAATTTGCCTTTGATATCCGCCCGCTGCCGTATTGGGAAGGCGTCGAAGGTGCGCCGCAGAACACGATCATCGGCGGCGCTTCGCTCTGGGTGATGGCAGGGCACGAGGCCGAGGAGTACAAGGCCGTGGCTGCCTTTCTCAACTTTCTCTCCTCACCCGAGATTCAGGCAAAATGGCATCAGGACACCGGTTATCTGCCGATTACCTCAGCGGCGGGAGAGGTGACACGCGCCGCAGGCTTCTACGATGCCAATCCAGGCACCGATGTGGCGGTGATCCAGATGACCACCAAGGAGCCTACTGAGAATTCCAAGGGACTGCGGCTCGGCTCCTTCGATCAGATCCGCGCCATTATCGACGAAGAGCTAGAGGCGGTCTGGTCCGGCGACAAGGATGCGCAGGCGGCGCTCGACAGTGCGGTGGAGCGGGGCAATCAATTGCTACGCCGGTTCGAACAGGCCAGCAACTGATTAAGGGATTGGGGCCGGACCTCAAGCGTCCCGGCCCCGACTCTTGTGAGAGCCCATGGAAAAACGCGTTACCTTCAAGGGCTGGCTCTTGCCGCTCTGCCTGATTGCACCGCAGGTTTTTATCTCTGCGGTATTCTTCTTCTATCCAGCCGGTCAGGCGATATGGCAGTCGCTCTTCATTCCAGACCCCTTTGGTCTGTCATCGCGATTTGTGGGATTGGGCAATTTCGAATACCTGCTCGGGGACAGCTATTACCGCGCGTCTTTCATCACCACGGCAATCTTTTCAACCCTTGTGACCCTTGCGGCGATGATTCCCGCGCTGTTTCTTGCAGTGATGGCCGACCGGCTGGTTAAATCGGCCGGCGCCTACCGGACGCTGCTGATCTGGCCCTATGCGGTGGCTCCGGCGGTGGCGGGGGTGCTGTGGCTGTTCATGTTCAACACCCGCGTGGGCGTGGTGGCGTGGTATCTGGGGCAGTTGGGCTATGACTGGAACCATGTGCTGAATCAGAACGAGGCGATGGGCCTTGTCGTCGTCGCCTCTGCATGGGGGCGGATCAGCTACAATTTCCTGTTCTTCTTGGCCGCGCTGCAGGCGGTGCCCCGTTCGATCATCGAGGCGGCGGCGATTGATGGCGCGCGCTTCTGGCGGCGGTTTTTTACCATCGTACTGCCGTTGCTGTCGCCCACCACGTTCTTTCTGCTGGTGGTGAACATCGTCTATGCCTTCTTCGAGACCTTCGGCGTCATCCATACGATCACCTCCGGTGGCCCGCAACAGGCCACGACGATCCTTGTCTACAAGGTCTTTTCCGACGGATTCGTGGGGCAAGACCTTGGGTCATCCGCGGCGCAATCGGTGATCCTTCTTCTGGTCGTGGGGCTGCTCACGGTGTTGCAGTTCAAGTATATCGAGAAGCGGGTGCATTACTGATGGCGATCCAGATCTCAGGCATGGTCGAACGGCGCGGCGCGGGGCTGTGGCTCACGCATCTGGCGATGATCGCGGGAGTTCTGCTGATCTTCTTTCCGATCTGGCTGGCCTTTGTCGCCTCGACCGTGACCCAGCCGGAAATTGTGCGCCCGCCGATGCCGCTCTGGCCCGGCGACCAATTCGTCGAAAACTACACCGCCGCGCTGTTGTCAGGCGTCAACGTGCCGGTGGCGGTGATGCTGGGCAATTCACTGATCATGGCGGTGGGAATTGCGGTGGGCAAGATCATCATCTCGCTGCTGTCGGCCTTTGCCATCGTCTATTTCCGGTTTCCGGCGCGTAACCTCTTCTTCTGGCTGATTTTCCTGACCTTGATGCTGCCCGTCGAAGTGCGGATTGTGCCAACCTATGAGGTGATCGCCGGTTTTGGCATGCTCAACAGCTATTCGGGTCTGATATTTCCGCTTATAGCCTCGGCCACGGCAACGTTTCTCTTTCGGCAGTTCTTTCTCACCGTGCCGGATGAGCTGGTCGAGGCGGCGCGGGTGGACGGCGCGCGTCCGATGCGGTTTTTCTGGGATATCATCCTGCCGATGAGCCGTACAAATATCGCGGCGCTTTTCGTGATCCTGTTCATCTACGGCTGGAATCAATACCTCTGGCCGCTTCTTATCACCACGGACCCGTCGATGAACACGATCGTGATGGGCATCAAGCAGATGTTCCCTTCGGGCGACGATGTGGCCAACTGGCCGGTGATCATGGCGACCTCGATCCTTGCGATGATCCCGCCGGTGGTGGTGGTGATCTCGATGCAGAAACTTTTTATCCGCGGCCTCGTGGACAGCGAGAAATAGGCGATATGGCAACTGTAACACTGGACAACATCACAAAGCGCTTTGGCCGCGACGAGGTGATCAAGGGCGTGAGCCTTGATGTGGCGGATGGGGAGTTCATCGTGATTGTAGGCCCCTCGGGCTGTGGCAAGTCCACGCTCCTGCGCATGGTGGCAGGGTTGGAGACGATCACGTCAGGCGATCTGCGCATCGGGGGGGTGCGGGCCAATGACCGCGAACCGATGGACCGTGACATCGCCATGGTGTTCCAGAATTACGCGCTCTATCCGCATATGAGCGTGGCGCAGAACATGGGTTACGGGCTGAAGATCGCGGGTCTGCCCAGGGCCGAGATCGCCGCCAAGGTGGCGGACGCCGCGAGGCTCCTGCAACTGACGGAGTTGTTGGACCGCAAGCCCCGGCAGTTGTCAGGTGGCCAGCGCCAGCGCGTCGCCATGGGCCGCGCCATCGTGCGCGCGCCCTCGGTGTTTCTGTTCGACGAGCCGCTGTCCAATCTCGACGCCAAGCTGCGTGTGCAGATGCGGCTGGAAATTCGTGAATTGCAGGCCAAGCTGGGGATTACCGCGCTCTATGTCACACATGATCAGGTCGAGGCGATGACCATGGCCGACCGGATGATCGTGATGAACGCCGGTCGGGCCGAACAGATCGGCACACCTCTGGATGTCTACGAGCGGCCCGCTACGCTTTTTGCCGCACAGTTCATCGGCAGTCCTTCGATGAATGTGGTGAATGCCGAGGGGCGGGACGGCGCACTTCATCTTGGCGAGGCGGCGCTGCCCAATTCCACGGGCCATGCGGGTCCGGTCAAGCTGGGTTTGCGGCCCGAACATCTGCGCCCCGATCCTGAGGGACCGATCACGATGCAGGTGCAACTGGCAGAACCGCTGGGAGCCAATACGCTCTTGCATGGAAGGCTGGCGACAGGCGACAGCTTTACCGCGAGTCTCCCGGGGGTCCATACAGCCGGGCAGGGGAGTGGGGCGCTGCGCCTTTCGGTCGCGGCGGAGCATATGCATCTCTTCGACGCGCATAGCGGGGCAAGGCTGGGGTGACGTGACCTGTAACAGGCACTAGCGCGGGGTGTCGCCAGCCTCTGCCGCCGCTTCGATCCGTTGGCGTTCTGCATCGCTCTCGTAGCTGGCCCATGGCCGCTCCGTGCCGGTGGGTGGCAGGTCAGAGGGTTTGTGGTTGAGATGTAGATGCGTCTTGGCGATGAAATGCCCGGTGATGGGCGCGGTCAGAAACAGGAACAGCGTGATCATCAACTCGTGAAACGAGAGTTGCCCGACCACGAAGTAGAAATAAAGCATCGAGGCGATGAGCGCGCCGCCGACGCCAAGCGTTGTCGCCTTGGTTGGCGCATGCAGCCGCATCATCGGATCGGGCAGCTTGATCATCCCGAATGAGCCGACAAGCCCGAAAATGCCACTGATCACCAGCGAAACCGAAATGAGAATCTCCACGAGCATGGTCTGCCTCCCTATTCGATGATGTCGCCGCGCAGCAGAAAGCGCGTGTAGGATACGGTCGAGATAAAGCCGGTCATGGCGATGATCATCGAAACCTCGAAGTAGATCGTCGTTCCCTTGAGAATACCAAAGAGCGCCAGCAGCGCGATGGCATTGACCACCATGGTGTCGAGCGCCAGAATGCGGTCGCCGGGGCCGGGGGACTGGACGATCCGGTAGATGTTCATCAGAAGCGCCAGACCGAAACAGGAGAAGGCGAAGAAGAGCGCGTATCCGATCATTCGAAAATCTCCTTCAACCGGCGTTCATAGCGCGCCTTGATCTGATCGCGGACCGCGTCCGGGTCGGGTGCATCGAGGCAATGCACCAACAGGCTGCGCCCGTCCGCCGAAACGTCGCTGGATATCGTTCCAGGCGTCATCGTGATCGTGCCCGCCAGCACGGTGATTGCCTCGGGAGTGCGCAGATCAAGGGGGATGGAGATCCAGGCCGGTCTGGTGTTGGCGTTGGTCTTGAACAGGATGACAAAGGCCACCTGCACATTGGCAACGCAGATATCCCACAACGCCACAAGCACATATTCCACAATACGCGGCCAGCTGCGCAGGTGTGGGCGATTGGGCCAATAGGGTGAGGTGATGACCGGGATGATCAGGGCCAGGACCGTTCCCAGCAGCAGGTTGCCGAGGGTCAGTTTGTTGACCAGCATCTGCCAGACCACGATCAGGGTCAGGGTCAGAAAGGGATGGGGCAGAATCTTGCGCAACATTCTCGATCTCCCTCAGCGTTGCCGAAGCACGGTGCTGATATAGTTCGCGGGATCGTGCAATTGGTCCGCCGTGGCCTCGATATAGCCCATGGCGGACCCTGCGAATACCGAAAGCGCGACGAGGCTCGCCAGCATCGCAAAGCAAGCCACCACTGGCAGAGTGGGTTGCGGTGGGGCGGTGTGTGTCGGTTCCGTCTCGTCGGGGGCAGGCTCTGGTGTCTCTGTCTTCCAGAAGATCACGCTGCCCGCCTGTGCAAAGCCCAGCATGGCCACCAGCGAGGTGATCAGGATCACCGACCAGACAAGCCAGACCTCGGACATGTCGCGGACCGCATCAAGGATCAGCAGTTTGCCGATGAACCCCGATAGCGGAGGCATGCCCGCCGTAGCGATCGCGGCGCCGAAAAAGAGCGCGGTAATGAGGCCGTGCTGCGCCAGTTGCGGGCCGGGGCGCAGCGCGCCCGCAATTTCGCCGCGCTGTTCGCGCACCAGATCGACCACGATAAACAGGAGCGCACCCGCCAGCGTCGAATGCACCAAGTAATAGATCGCAGCCGATGTGGTGGCGACCGTAAAGCCCGAGAGTGCAATCAGCAACGTGCCCATCGAGGCAATGGCGGCAAAGGCCGCGAGCCGCCCCAGGCGTTTCGCCCCGAGAATGCCGATCATCCCCACCGCCAGCGTGAGCAGCGCGCCATAGAGCAGGATCTGGTCAATTAGATTGGCGGTTGTTGCAAGATCAGGGCCAAAGACCAGCGTATACATGCGCAGGATCGCATAGGCCCCAACCTTGGTCATGATGGCAAAAAGGGCGGCGACCGGCGCCGGAGCCTCGGCATAGGTTTCGGGCAGCCAGAAATGCAGGGGCAAGAGTGCGGCCTTGATGGCAAAGACCAGAAAGAGCAGCATCGCCCCCACGCGCAACAGCCCGCTGTCCTCTGGTGGAACCTCTGCGGCGCGCTGCGCAAGATCTGCCATGTTGAGCGTGCCGGTTACCGCATAGAGCGTGCCGAGGGCAAAGAGAAACAGCGTAGATCCAAGCAGATTGTAGATCACATATTGAACGCCCGCCCGGAACCTGCGTCGCCCGCCTGCATGGATCATCAGGCCGTAGGACGCGATAAGCAGCACCTCGAAAAAGACGAAGAGGTTGAACGCATCACCGGTCAGGAAAGCCCCGAAAATTCCCATCAGCTGGAACTGAAAGAGCGCGTGAAAACTGTTACCGCGCTGATCCCAGCCGGTGCCAACGGCATAAAGCAGGATGATGATCGCCAGCACGGCCGTCAGCAGCACCATCAGCGCAGACAACCGGTCCAGCACCAGTACGATGCCGAATGGCGCGGGCCAGTTGCCCAGTTCATAGACCTCGATCGCGCCGGTTGCGGCATGGGTCATGAGGCTGATCGCGATTGCCAGAACCGCGCCTGAGCCCGCCAGCGAGAACACGCGCTGCAGCGCCGGGTGATGGCGCATCGACAGGGTCAGGATCGCCGCCAGAACGGCGGGCAGGACGACCGGGGCAATGATCCAGTGACTCATGCCTCGTTCTCCTGCTCGTCTGGCGGTGCCTTGGGGCCGATATTGACGCTGTCGTTGCGTGATGACAGGTAAGAGCCAAGCGCGAGGATCACCACCACCGCTGTCATCCCGAAGGAAATCACGATAGCCGTCAGCACCAGAGCCTGCGGTAGCGGGTCGGTGTAGATCTCCACCCCCTTGCGCAGGACCGGGGGCATGTTGATAGCCAGCCGTCCGCTGGCAAAGAGAAACAGGTTCACCGCATAGGTCAGCAGCGAAATCCCGATGATCACGGGAAAGCTGCGCAACCGCAGCACCAGATAGAGCCCGGCGGCTGTCAAAAGGCCGATTGCGCTTGCCGTCAGCAGTTCCACGTCACTTGCCCCCCTCGTCCTGATTCTCCGCAGTCACACGGGCCGGGTTGATATCCATCGGGAAAACGTTGACCGTCTCGCCCGTGCGTCGCGCCATGTTCGACAGGCTGTTGAGCGCCAGCATCACGGCACCGACCACGGTCAGGAACACACCAATGTCAAAGGCAATCGCCGTGGCCCATTCGAATTCCTCGATCGGGGGGAAATGCAGATAGCCGTAATCCGATGTCAGGAATGGTCGATCCGCCAGCCAGGCACCGATGCCGGTCACAGAGGCGACCAGAACACCGACGCCGATGGTCGCATGATATGTCACCCGCTGCCGCGCCTCGGCCCAGGCAAATCCCGAAGCCATGTATTGCATGAGGAACGCGATCGCCACGATAAGCCCGGCGATGAAACCGCCGCCGGGTTCATTGTGACCGCGCAAGAAGATATAGGCCCCGACCATCAGCGCGATGGGCATCATCATGCGTGTGGCCACCACCATCATCAGCGGGTGACGGTCGCCTGCTTCGGGGCGGGCATTACGGTCCCAATTGGCCAGCCAGCGACCGCCCGATCCCTTGAGGACCGTTTCGGTCAGCGCATAGATCACCAGCGCGGCGATCCCCAGCACGATGATTTCGCCATAGGTGTCAAAGCCCCGGAAATCCACGAGGATCACGTTGACCACATTGGTGCCGCCGCCGCCCTTGTAGGAATTGGCGAGGTGATAGGCGGAAATGCTTTCAAAGGTGAAATCGCGGATCAGGATGGCGTAGGTCAACCCGGTGACAGCGACGCCACCTGTGACCGCAATCACCGCATCGCGCATCCGGCGCGCCGGGCTGCTTTCGGCGGGCGTCGTGCGCGGCAGGAAGTTCAGCGCGAGCAGAAGCAGGATGATTGTCACGACCTCGACCGAGATCTGCGTCAGCGCAAGGTCAGGCGCCGAGAAATAGACAAAGCCGAGCGATACCATGAGACCGACGATCCCCATCAGCACCAACGCGAGAAATCTGTTGCGGTGAAAGGCTACCAGGCTGATCGTGGCCAGCACCAGCAAGAGCCAGCCAATTGCGGGCAGGGCGGTTACGGGCAGCGCTTCGCGGGTTGGAGGCAGGGCGCTGCCGCCAGACCAAGCCAGCCAGCCGGCCACCAACACAAACACCGATAAAACCGCGGCATTGCGCGTCAGGGCGCCATTATGGACCCCGTCGGTCAGGGCGGCGCTCGCCCGGGTTGCCGCGTCGGCGACGGCGTCAAACATCACCTTGGCCTCGGGGCGCGGCGTGGCCAGCCAGAACCGCATCAGGGGCGCGTGCAGCGCCAGCAGGATTGCGCCGCCCAGCAATGCGGCACCCGACATGTAAAGCGCCGGGGTCAGCCCGTGCCAGATCTTGAGGTGAAAATCGGGCAGCCTGCCCCCCGTCACCGCCCCAGCAGTGACCTTGACCAGCGGTTCGGCCAGGAACGGGGCGATGCCGATCACCACCACAAGTACCACGAGAAACGCCGGGGCCGCCCACATGCCGAAACCGGGATCATGCGGGTGCGCGGGATAGTCGTCGCGTACCGGGCCGAGGAACACGTGGACGATATAGCGCAACGAATAGGCGACCGAAAAAAGCGCGCCCAGCGCGGCCAGCGCGGGCACCAGCCAGGGATTGCCCCACCAGACCGTATGAGACGCCTCTTCCAGCATCATTTCCTTGGACAGGAACCCGTTGAGAGGAATGACGCCCGCCATCGACAGGGCCGCAATGGTGGCGATCCCGAACGTGACGGGCATCAGCCGGCGCAGCCCCCCCAGGCGCTTGATATCGCGGCTGTGCGCCTCGTGATCGACGATGCCTGCGGTCATGAAGAGCGCGGCCTTGAACGTGGCGTGGTTGATGATGTGAAACACTGCCGCCACCGCCGCCATCTTGGTGCCAAAGCCGAGAAGCATGGTGATGAGACCCAGGTGGCTAACCGTGGAAAAGGCCAGCAGCGCCTTGAGGTCATCCTTGAAGAGCGCGATTTTCGCACCGATGACCATGGTGATCAGCCCCGTGGTCGCGACGATATAGAACCATTCCGGCGTGCCCGACAGGACCGGCCACATCCGCGCCATCAGGAACAGTCCCGCCTTTACCATCGTGGCCGAGTGAAGATAGGCCGACACGGGCGTCGGGGCCGCCATCGCATGTGGCAGCCAGAAATGGAACGGGAACTGCGCCGATTTGGTAAAGCATCCCGCCAGGATCAGCAGTAGCGCGGGCAGATACATCGGGCTGGCCTGAATTGCGTCCTTCTGCGTCAGGATCACGTTCAGGTCATAGCTGCCTGCAATCTGACCCAGGATCAGCATGCCCGCGATCATCGCAAGCCCCCCCATGCCGGTGACGGTCAGCGCCATGCGCGCGCCCTGCCGCCCTTCGGGCAGGTGTTTCCAATACCCGATCAGCAGAAAGGACGATAGCGAGGTCAGTTCCCAGAAGATCAGCAAAAGCAGGATGTTGTCGGACAGGACGATCCCCACCATCGCACCCTGAAAGAGCAGCAGGTAAGCATAGAACTGCCCCATCGGATCCTCGCGCGAGAGATAGAAGCGCGCATAGAGAATGATCAGCAAACCGATACCCAGGATCAGCCCGGCAAAAAGCAGGCCCAGTCCGTCGAGCATGAAATTGACATTGAGACCGAGACCGGGCAGCCAGTCGAGTCTGAACAGCAGCACTTCGCCGCGCATGACTGCGGGTGCGCAGATCATCAGAAGGACCAATGCGAGGATCGTGGGGGCGGCGGTGAAAGCCGTGCAGGTGTTGCGCCCCGCCTGAATCATCAGTCCCGGCAGGAGCGCGCCGAGAAATGGTAGCGCCGCGATGATCGGCAAAAATCCTCCGGCGGTGTCCATGGATGTCTTACCCCCCGTTTCCCGTCTCTGCAGGCTGCCTCGGCCCTTGCGCCACGTAGGGGCACATTTTCAGACCGTCTCAGTTGATTGGAGGTAATATACGGTGGCGACGGTCCGCGACAACCCGATTCCGACGGTTTCCTCGCATCACCGCTTCAGAGGCGAAGTGGCAAGGAGCGTGCGCGCAAACATAGCTCATTCGCACTGACGCCAGCGGGATCAACCAACCGCGCCGCCGCGAGGTCGCGGTTGGTTGGGCGGCATTCATTCGTCAGTTGCGCAGATATGCCTCCATCGTGTCGTCAAGCGCATCTTTCCAGGGCGTATGATGTACGGGGGCCATCGTGCCGGTGATGACCGATTTGTAGGAATTGTCGCGAAAGCCCATGATGTCCTTGATCTTGTGGTATTTCCACTCAAAGAAGGCCTCGCAGGCTCCGGCGACGTCGAAACTGGGATAATCGGTTTCGTCGATCAGTTCCTGAACGTAATCCCCCTGATACTGGATCGCGTATTTCGCATCCTCGCCCGCATCCTCGCGGTCCTGACGTTCTTTCACGTCGGCCAGCATTGTTTCGCGGTCGGGAATCGCGATCTTGCCCATGATCGCATCGCGAACCCACCACGCCTGCGCGTCGAACATGTTGAAGGTAAACCACTGATCCTGCATCCCGAGGTAAAAGAGCCTGGGATTGTTGACCCACACGACACCTTTGTAGAGATCGCTGGTGGCCAGACGGTTGGTGGTTTTGAGGCGAAGGTCATCCGGGAGGAAGTTGAAGAAATGCTTGTAGCCGGTGCACAGGATGATTGCATCGACCTCGCGACTCGATCCATCCTTGAAATAGGCGGTCTTGCCCTCCACGCGCACCAATGCGGGAACCTCTTGCCAGTTGTCGGGCCAGGCAAAGCCCATCGGTGCGTTGCGATAGGCAACGGTGACGGATTTGCAGCCATACTTCCAGCATTGGGAACCAATATCCTCTGCCGAATAGGACGAGCCGAGGATCAGGATGTCCTTGTCCTTGAACTCGCGCGCGTCGCGGAAATCATGCGCATGCAGGACGCGACCGTTGAAGGTATCGAAGCCTTCGTAGAAGGGAACGTTCGGAGTCGAGAAATGGCCCGAAGCAACGATTACGTGGTCGAATTGCTCGGTATAGGTGCGATCCTTTTCATGGTCGTGGATGGTCACGCTGAAAAGGCGGCTCTTTTCGTCATACTCGACCCAGCGCACCACCGAGTTGAAGCGGATCCAGTCACGCACCCCGGCCTTGAGTACGCGGCCTTCGATATAGTCGAAGAGCACGGCGCGCGGCGGGTAGGACGCGATCTGCTTGCCAAAATGTTCCTCGAACGAGTAATCGGCAAATTCGAGACCCTCCTTGGGGCCGTTAGACCACAAATAGCGGTACATCGAGCAATGTACCGGCTCGCCGTTCTCATCCAGCCCTGTGCGCCATGTGTAATTCCAAAGGCCACCCCAGTTTGCCTGTTTTTCGAAGCAGACGATATCAGGTATGGCCTCGCCCTTCTGGGCGGCGGACTGGAATGCCCGCAATTGCGCAAGGCCCGAAGGGCCGGCCCCGATGATGGCTATCCGTTTCCTGGTCATTGTAAACTCCCTCGTTGACTGAACCAGATGTAGCATCTGGTTCCTTATTGGTCTGGTCCAGATAGTCATTTGGCAGACCAATCTGTCAACCAATTTTCATAACGTGAAACTAATTTTCTGCATGCCCGGTTGGATTCGCTCTGCTATTGCCGAAAATTGCTGCTACATCTGGTGGCATGCACAATTCGAGTTTTGCCCATAAGCTTGCGGTCACCAGCATCCTGCCACGGATGCGTGTGGGCATGGTCAAGCCAATCAATATCGGCTTTCTTGCGCCGTTGAGCGGGCCGGTGCAGTCTTGGGGGCTGCCGGGGCTGAATGGCTGCCGAATCTGGGAGGATTGGTTGAACCGCTCGGGCGGGTTGCTCATCCAGGGTCGTCGCTATCCAGTCTGCATTCACGAATACGACTGCGGCTATGATGGCGCGCGGGCGGTGGCAGGGGCCGAGCATCTGGTGCGGACCCACGGCGTTGCCTTGATGATGATGCTGGGCGGCGACACGTTCACGCCGGTGCGTGACTATCTGACCGCGCACAAGGTTCTGACCTCGACCCTGTTGCCAAGCGATCTGTCGCCAGACACGCCCTATCTGATCGCACCAAGCGAGTTGCACCCCATCTACAACGTGACGGGCGTCGACTGGTTGGCACGCAATCGGCCGGACCTTCGCAAGGTGGCGATGTGCAGCCAGACTGATGCGCTTGGCACACCGTCGCTGGCCACCTACCGCGCGGCGTTCAACGCGACGGGATTCGAGGTGGTCAAGGAAATCCGTTATGACCCCGATGTGACGGATGCGGCATCATTGGTGCAGCCGATGCTGGATGCCGGGCCGGATCTGCTGTGCTGGTGCACGAGTTATGCGCCGATGGTGCATGCCATGACCGAATATGCCCATGCACAAGGCTATACTGGCGCGATCCTGTCCTGCACGATGGACAATTACGATCGCCTCGTGGCGCGCACCTCGGTCGCGTTCATGGAGGGGGCCACTTTTCAGTTTCCGGATTTCGACGATCCCAAGCTGCGTCGCAAGGCGTTCTTTTTCAATCAGCCACATGTGTTTTTTGCCGAATACAATCGCCGCTTTCCCGACAGCTGGAGCGCGGTAAGCTGGGAGTATGCGGCGATCCTCGATATCTGGCATGCAGCGGTGGAGAAGGCGGGAAACGTCAATACCTTGTCTGTACTGGCGGCGATGAAACAGATCGGGGAGGTCACGCATGCCTTTGGTGCGGCGCGTTGGTGGGGTGAGGAAATGTTTGGCATCGCAAACGCGCTGGTGGGTGACTGGCCGGTGGTCACCATCCAGAACGGCAAGGCGCGGATCGTCGAGTTTGGCTCTATCCCGGACTGGCTCTCCCGCCACGAGGCGTTGTTGAGGGCTGAAATGTCCGCGCTCGAGCAATTATGGCATCAGCGCGCCGCTGCCGGATCGGGTCTGTCGCTGAACGCGCGGTCGGTGCCTGTCTAGCCGTCCTGGAGAAGTAGCTTCTGTTCCTCGACCAGATGCAGTTTGATGAATTCGACCGCCGCCTCCACGTCACGCGCGGCGATCGCATTGAAGAGTGTGTTGTAACGCTGTTGGTAATCCTGGATGCGCTTTGGGGTCAGGTGGCGACGCATCAGCGGAGCCCGAAAGCTCTGCTGGCAGGCGTCGATGACCAGATCATAGCAGGAGGCGAGCAGAGGGTTCCGGGTGCCCTGTGCAATCTTGCGGTAAAGCTCTTCTTCGTATCTGACAAAGTCCGATATTTCGGTACGCACGCTTTCAATGTGAGTGATGGTCTTGCTCAGATCCTCGAGATCGCGCGGGGTCATGTTGATCACCGCCAGCCGCACCATTTCGGGTTCGAGGATACCGCGCATCACGAGGTGGTCAAGCGGGCTGGTGCGTTCGGCGACGGTGCTGTCCGTACCATTACGATCTGGGGCGGAACGGTAGGTGACGAAACTGCCACTGCCGGCCCGGCGACGGATGATCTCTCGATTCTCCAGTACGTCGAGCGCTTCGCGCACAGTATTGCGCGACACGCCGAGCTCTGACGCGAGGGTACGCTCCGAGGGCAGGCGGGTATCGGCGGGATACTCCTCGGATCGGATGCGGGCAAACAGTGCGTCGATCACCACTTGGACCGTCGCGCCGACGGATTGACCGGACAAAAGCTGATTGGTGAGGGTGTCGTTCATTCAGGGTGCCGTTCATGCAAAGTGGGTAGAATGTTTATACGCAGTGACGGACGCAGGCGCAATTTTCCTGATAGTGACCCGGTTCGGTATCCCGCTTTCATGGACTCAGGCATGGTGTTTCCGAATTGGTATGGAACCGGTCTGATCTGTCGGATCTTTGGGCGTTCTGCTAAGCATCTGATAAAATTTGATTTTCCGACGTGGAGGGAAGGTTTTCGGGACTTTGGTTGGAAAACTGGTCCAATATTAACAACCAAAATAAAGAAATTTTCTTTGCGGGAAACACTGAATCGGTTAGCGTTCTCTTAGAGTCACCTTTTCCGGCCGAAATTGGCATGAAACTGGTTTTTGCAAAGACCGTCGCGAAACAGGCGGGCCAACACGGGAGACGACAATGATTTCCAGATTTACGCGCAGGACATTCCTCAAATCCACCGCCGTGACCGCGGTCAGCGCCGGATTGCCTCGGTTCGCGGCGGCGCAGGGCAACACCATCAGGATCGGTTTTCTCGCGCCGCTGACCGGCCCGGTCGCAGCATGGGGCAAACCCGGCCTCGATGGTTGCATGATCTGGGCAGAGCGGATAAATGCGGCTGGCGGCATAAAGCTTGCCGATGGCAGCTACCAGGTCGAATTCGTGTCCTATGACAATGAATACGATCCGGCCAAGGCACGCACCGGGGCGACCAAGCTCATCCGCGAGGATGGCGCAAGTTTCATAATGATGCTGGGCGGTGATACTTGGCCAGGCGTGCAGCCGGTTGCGGACAGGACGGGGATGCTGTTCTCGACCCTTCTGCCGTCGGATCTATCGCCCGACACGACGACGCTGATCGCACCCGCCGAGGTGCATCCGATCTACAATGTCACCGGCGTCGAATGGCTGGCCGAAAACCGGCCTGAACTGCAGACTGCCGTAATCTGCGCGCAGGACGATGCCCTCGGCCTGCCGTCGATCGCGACCTATCTTGCCGCGTTCGAGGCAGCAGGTATCGAGATGCAGGACGACCCGCTGCTCTTTGACCCGGCGACAACCGATTTTGCACCAGTTGTCACGCGCCTGATTTCGAAAAGCCCCGACATCGTGTGTCTGGACACCTGCTATTCGGATTACGTGCACCCGATCTGCGAGCAACTGTTCCAGCAAGGCTACAAGGGCCAGATCATTTCCTGCACTGCGGATTTCTATGACCAGATCATCGCCAAGACTTCTAGAGAATTCATGGAAGGCTTTGTATTCCAGTTCCCGGATTTCGACGACCCGGCGTTGAATGCAGATCACATAAACTTTGTCGATCCGAACGGGTTTTATGCTGAATACAACAAGCGGCATCCGGGGCAGTGGGGCGCGGTCAGCTGGGAATACGCGTCGATCATGGATCTGTGGAAAGCCGCCGCCGAAAAGGCCGGCTCGGCCGATCCCGATGCGGTGGCCGCAGCAATGAAGGAAGGCGGCAAGGGAGAGCACGCCTTTGGCACGGCAGACTGGTGGGGTACCGAACTCTTTGGCATCGACAACGCACTGGTTGGCGACTGGCCGGTTGTCGCGATCGAGGACGGCAAGGCGACGATCAAGGAATTCAGATCAATCCCGGCATGGTATGCCAAACATGGCGATTTGTTGATCAAGCACATGACGGCCTACGATCAGATGTGGAACCAGCGCGGTTGATACCCGCGCTCTTTCCCCTGACATCCGGAAAGACATAGACCATGCTGGATCTTCTGGCGCAAACCAGCCTCAATGCCGTGTATGCAGCGAGTTACATTTCCCTGATCGCCGTTGGCCTCGTGCTGATTTTCGGCGTGATGGGGGTGATAAACTTTGCCCATGGCGAGTTGTTCATGCTCGGGGCCTATGCGGTTGTCGCGCTTTATGCCGACATGCAGCTGCCTTTTCTGATGGCCGTGGCGGCGGGACTCTTGTTCGTGGGCCTGCTTGGCCTAGTCATGGAGCGTACGCTCTTTCGCCCGCTCAAGGATAATCCCCTGGGCGGGCTGGTCGCCTCGATCGGCCTTTTGATGATCCTTCAGGCGCTAGCGGTGCTGGGGTTTGGTGTGCGCATGGAGCATGTGCCGCCCGTGACGCAGGAGGTGATCGCCTTTTCGGACAAGGTGCGCCTGCCGCTTGCTCGGCTCTATGTGATTGTCGCGGCAGTCCTGCTGCTCACTGGCCTGTGGTATTTCCTCAAACGCACGCGTTTCGGCTGGGCGCTGCGCGCCTCGGCTCAGGATCCCGAGGCGGCTGCGCTTCAGGGTATTTCGATCACTCAGACCGCCCGCATCGCCATGTTCATCGGGGCGGCGCTGGCCGGGGTCGCGGGCGCGCTCACTGCACCGCTGGTATCGGTCAATCCGCATATGGGTCACTCGGTGATCGTGACCGCCTTTATCGTGATCATCGTGGGTGGCGTCGGTTCGCTCGAAGGGGCGGTAATTGCCTCGGTGGTCTATGCGTTTGTCCACACGTTTGTGACCACTCTTTATGACGGGGTGATCGCCGATATCGTTGGCTTGTCGCTGATGCTGCTCGTCCTGATTGTCAGGCCCACCGGCCTTTTCGGGAGTGCGGACCGTGCCTAGAATCCTCTTCTTCGCGCTTGGCCTGATCGGTCTCGTTGCCTTGCCGCACGCTCTCAGCTTTTCGCAGCAGGAAATCCTTGTGTTTCTGGTGATCAACGTGCTTCTGGTCGCCTCTTATCGCCTGCTCACGCTGACCGGCGAATGGTCTCTGGGGCATGTGGTGATCATGGGCGTCGGGGCCTATGCTTCGGCGCTTTTCAGCAAGAACCTAGGCATTTACGTGCCATTTGCGATGCTTCTGGGCGGCATGACATCGGCGCTTCTTGCCGTGCTGCTCAGTTTTCCGCTGTTTCGGATGAAGGGATTCTATTTCCTGATTGGCAGTTTCGCGGCGGGTGAGATCATCCGCCTGCTCTGGAAACGGTTTCGCGATCCGTTCGGTGGTGCCAAGGGGATTAAAGGAATCGAGCCGATGCCGGATTTCAGCATCGGAGTCTACGAGTTCGATTTTTTCGAACCGATCAGTTACTATTACATGTCCGGCGCGGTAGTGGTGTTCTGCCTGTGGATCCTGTGGCGGATCGAGCGAAGTCCGGTCGGCCTGACGTTTCACGCGGTACACTGGCAGGACAAACTGGCCGAGGCATCGGGGGTCAATCTGCGCGCTTACCGCACGCTGGCCTTTTCCATCGCCAGCGGTTTTGCGGGATTGAGCGGCGCGCTGCTGGCGCATTATGTAGGCACAATCAACCCAAACAGTTTCGATGTCGAGGTCATGGTCTTTGTTCTGACATGGGCAATCGTCGGCGGCACTGCGACGTTCTACGGTCCTATTCTGGGTTGTGTCGTGCTTACCATCCTGAACGAGATCGTGCTGCGCGAACTTGGCTTTGAACAGATGCGCCCGCTGATCTATGGCGCGATCATGATCCTGTCGATCCTGTTCATGCCGAAGGGTTTGGAAAGTATTGTTCAGAGACTGACCCGCCGCACGCCTGTTGCGGCCCCACGCGAAAAGGTGGCTGAATGACCAAGTTTCTGGAAATCAGAGGCCTGACCATGCGCTTTGGCGGGCTGTTGGCGGTGGACAATCTGAGCTTTACGGTCGAGCACGGCCAGATCCACGGATTGATTGGGCCGAATGGTGCGGGCAAGACGACGACGTTCAACATGATCTCGGGATTCTACAAACCGACCAGCGGCAAGGTGCTGTTGCGCGGCGAGGATATTTCCGGTCTCAAGACGCATGAGGTGGCGCGGCGCGGTGTGGTGCGGACCTTTCAGCATTCAACGCTCTTCGCCGAGTTGACGGTGCTGGAAAACGCCCTCGTGGGCACGCATATGCCGTTTCGACCCAATATATTTGCGGCGATCATCGGTTGGGACAAGGAAGATCGGATCGGTGCCGAAGCTCGGGCGCGCGAGGCGCTGGAGTTCTTTGGCCTTGAGCATCTTGCGCAGGAACGCGCCGGAGACCTCTCGCATGGCCATCAGCGCGCCCTCGGGATGGCGGTGGCCTATGCGTCGCATCCCGATGTGATCCTGCTCGACGAGCCCTTTACCGGCATGAACCCCGAGGAAACCCGGCGAATGATGGGGCTGATGCGGGCCCTGCGCGACAACGGCATTACCCTTCTTCTGGTCGAGCACGACATGCAGGCGATCATGGGGTTGTGCGACACCATCACCTGCATGAGCTTTGGCAAGTTTCTCGCCGAAGGTGGCCCCGCGGAGATCCGCAACCATCCGGCGGTGATCGAGGCCTATCTGGGAGGCGCGCGCCATGTTGCTTGAGGCAGAGCGCATCTGCGTGTCTTATGGCAAGGTGTCGGCGATCCGCGACATCACGATCCGCGTGCCGGAGGGCAAGATCGTCACCATCATCGGCGGCAACGGTGCGGGCAAGACCACCACGCTGCGCGCCTTGTCGGGGATGGTGCCGCTCAAATCCGGCGAGATCCGGTTTCTGGGCAAGCGAATCGACGGGCTGTCGGCGGACAAGATCGTCGCGCATGGTATCGCCCATGTGCCAGAGGGGCGGCGAATCTTTCCCAATATGACGGTTGAGGAGAACCTGCGCACCGGTGCGTTCCTGCGGCGTGACCATGCGGCGGTCGAAAAGGATCTGGCCGATGTCTTTGCCCGATTTCCACGTCTCAAGGAACGCCGTGGCCAGCGGGCGCAGACGATGTCGGGTGGCGAACAGCAGATGCTGGCGATCGGGCGGGCGCTGATGTCGGATCCGCGCGTCCTGCTGATGGACGAGCCGTCGATGGGTCTCGCCCCGGTTATCGTCGAGGAGATCGCGCAGATCATCGAGGAAATCAACGCGCGTGGCCTGTCGGTCGTGCTGGTCGAGCAGAACGCCGAACTGGCGCTTGAACTGGCAGATATGGCCTATGTGCTGGAAACCGGGAACATGGCTCTGGAGGGGCCTGCGCATGAGCTTCACGATAACGAACATGTTCGCGCCGCGTATCTGGGGCTTTGACGCAGGCGACAGCGAGATGCGGATCGCCCGCGCGGCGGGCTGGTCGCGCGCCGATCTGGTCTGGGAGCGGCTCACCGAGGCGGCGCTCGGCGATTGGGAGGCCGGGCGCCATGGGCGGGCTCTGCGCGGATTCCGGCAGGCCTATCTGCTGGCCCGGGTTGCTTTCGCCAGATCGGATCTGCGGCGCGCGACGGCACATGCCAATCTTGCCATTGCCGGGTCAGCAGGGGGGCGGTTCGACCGCGCCGAGCGGCATCAGCGCGCCGCGCTCACGATCTGGCGCGGTGCGCAGGACCGGATCGCAGCGATGGAGATCCGCCCGCGCGCGCGCAGTTCGCTGTTTCATCTGCGCATGGAGGCGCTGCACCGCGACACCTATCACGGCAATCTGCGCCTACGGATCGGCCGCATCGTCGAAGAGACCCAAGAGACGCTGCGCACACTCACCGCTCCGAACGGGGCCGGGCATCGCCATGCCGCGCGCTGGCGCGGCGAAAAGCCGAGTGTGCATGACGGGACGCGGCAGATTCTGGGGGCCTGTCTTTTGATCATCGACCGCGCCTGACCGGGGCATTTGCGTCATGTCCCGGCGTCCGCGTGGTGCAATCGTCGCCCGGATTGAGGCGCGGTTTCTGGGGCAATGCAGAAAAAGACGTAATCACAGGGTGTTAGAGTGGGGTGTCGTCGTCTCTGCCCGCCGCGCGGAATTTTTCAAGGTTGTCGCTTTCCCGATCGTTCCTGTCCGATTTCGACAGGGCCAGGATCGGGTAAATTTGGGATAAGGTCCTGCAAAGGAGTCTCTGGCCATGCGCTATTCCGGATTCAAGGTGATCAAGGAGGCCCTGACCGGCCATCGGGGATGGACACCGGCCTGGCGCGATCCGGCGCCGCAGGCGGAATATGACGTCATTATCATCGGCGGCGGCGGGCATGGATTGGCCACCGCTTACTATCTAGCCAAAGAGTTCGGTGGCACGCGCATCGCGGTGCTGGAAAAGGGCTGGATCGGTGGCGGCAATGTGGGGCGCAACACCACGATCATCCGCTCGAACTACCTGCTTGATGGAAATGAGCCGTTCTATGAATTCTCGCTCAAGCTCTGGGAAGGGCTGGAGCAGGATTTCAACTACAATGCGATGGTCAGCCAGCGCGGCATCCTGAACCTCATCCATACGGATGCGCAGCGCGACGCCTTCACCCGGCGCGGCAATGGGATGATCCTGAATGGCGCCGATGCCGAACTGCTTAGTGTCGAGCAGATCCGCAAACGCTATCCGTTTCTGAATTTCAACGATGCGCGGTTTCCGATCAAGGGCGGGCTGGCGCAGCATCGCGGCGGCACCGTGCGCCATGACGCGGTGGCCTGGGGCTATGCGCGCGGCGCCGATCAGCGCGGTGTCGATATCATCCAGAATTGCGAAGTCACGGGGTTTCGCATCGAGAACGGCGTTTGCAAGGGGGTCGAGACCAGTCGCGGTTTCATTGCCGCGAAAAAGGTCGGCTGTGCCGTGGCGGGATCGTCGGGACGGCTGATGGCGAAGGCGGGCATGCGTCTGCCAATCGAGAGCCATGTGCTTCAGGCCTTTGTCTCCGAAGGTCTGAAGCCGGTGCTGCCGGGGGTCATCACCTTTGGCGCGGGGCATTTCTATTGCAGCCAGTCGGACAAGGGCGGGCTGGTCTTTGGCGGCGACATCGACGGTTACAATTCCTATGCGCAGCGTGGCAACCTGCCGGTGGTCGAGGATGTCGCCGAGGGCGGCATGGCGCTGTTCCCCGGTCTGGGGCGGGTGCGATTGCTTCGGATGTGGGGCGGGATCATGGACATGTCGATGGACGGCTCGCCGATCATCGACCGCACACATATCGAGGGGCTCTATTTCAACGGCGGCTGGTGCTATGGCGGGTTCAAGGCGACGCCTGCCTCGGGCTGGTGCTTTGCGCATCTTCTGGCCACCGACGCCCCGCATCCGGTGGCCACCGCCTATCGCTTCGACCGGTTCGAAAAGGGCCGGATGATCGACGAAAAAGGCATGGGCGCGCAGCCCAATCTGCATTGAGAGACTCGGGACATGATCATCAATCATCCGCTTCTGGGGCCGCGCGACGCGCAGGAATTCACCTATCTGGGCGACGCCGCGCTGATCGAGCGGCCCGACTGGCAGGCCGAAGATGCGCATCGTCAGTTCTACGAATATCTCTATTTGCGCGACAACCCTGCGGGGGAACATCGTGAACTGTGGTTTCATGAGCAGGGCGATCGCAGCTGGCTGGTGGTCACGCGCAACACGCTGACACATGAAATCACGCATGTAGATCTGGCCCGCGACGTGGCCCGGGCAAAGGGGCGCAGCAAATGACGCAGAGCAATCGCCTGACGGCTGGCCGGATCGACCGGGCGCAGGTGCTGAACTTTACCTTTGATGGCAAGCGCTATCAGGGCCATGGTGGAGATACACTCGCCTCGGCGCTTTTGGCCAATGGCGTGCGGCTGATGGGCCGGTCGTTTAAGTATCATCGCCCGCGCGGTGTGCTGTCGGCGGGCAGCGAAGAACCGAATGCGCTGGTCGAATTGCGCGGCGGCGCGCGTCAGGAACCCAACACCCGCGCCACTACAGCCGAGCTTTTCGACGGGCTGGAGGCAAAGAGCCAGAACCGTTGGCCCTCGCTGGCCTTCGATGCGATGGCGATCAACGACAGATTCAGCGCCTTTCTGACAGCAGGCTTCTATTACAAGACCTTCATGTGGCCTGCCGCCTTCTGGGAAAAACTTTATGAGCCGATGATCCGACGGGCGGCGGGATTGGGTTCGATCTCGTTCGAGCCGGATCCTGATTGCTATGACAAGGGATTTCTGCATTGCGATCTGCTGGTTATCGGCGCGGGACCTGCGGGCCTGTCGGCGGCGCTGACCGCGGGGCGCGCAGGGGCACGGGTTATTCTGGCCGACGAGGATTTTCTGCTGGGCGGGCGGCTCAATACCGAAACGATCAGTGTCGGGGAACAATCCGGGGGCGACTGGGCGGGAACGATCGTGGCGGAACTGGCGCAGATGCCGAATGTTCGAGTGATGATGCGCACCACCGTGATAGGGGCCTTCGATCATGGCATTTACGGTGCGGTCGAGCGGGTAAGCGACCATCTGGCAGTCCCCCCCGAGGGCAAGCCGCGTCAGATTCTGTGGCGGATCACCTCACGGCGGGCGCTGCTCTGCGCGGGTGCTATCGAACGGCCGATCGCCTTTTCTGACAATGACCGACCGGGCATCATGCTGGCGGGTGCGTTGCGCGCCTATGTCAATCGCTGGGCGGTGACGCCCGCGCGAGATGTGGTGATATTTGGCAATAACGATGATGCGCATCGCAGCGCCGCAGATCTCCTTGCCAGAGGTGTGCATGTGGCTGCGGTGGTGGACATCCGCGCGCAGGCAAAGCCGATTGCCGATTACGAACTGCTCGCCGGGGCGCAGGTCGTCGGCACGCAGGGCAGACTGGGAATACGCGGTGTCGAGGTGCGCCTTGCCTCGGGCGAGATCCGGCGCATCAACTGTGGCGCGCTCGGGGTGTCGGGCGGCTGGAACCCCAATGTTCATCTCACCTGTCATAAACGCGGTCGCCCCGAATGGCGTGAGGATATCGCGGCCTTCGTGCCCGGCCCGGACGGTCCCGCGGGCCTGAGCGTCGCCGGGGCGGCTACAGGGCTATTCAGCACTGCGTCGGCGCTTTCGTCCGGGTCCAAGGCTGCTGCTGCTGCACTGCGCGACCTGGGCATCAGAGCCCGTGCGTTGCCGCAGCCCGCGACCGAGGATGCGCCGGTGTCGATCACGCCCTTCTGGCATGTGGCCGAGGGCAAAGGGCGCGCCTGGCTGGATCAGCAGAACGATGTGACCGTCAAGGATGTGAAACTGGCGCATCAGGAGAATTTCCGCTCGGTCGAGCATCTCAAACGCTATACGACCCTTGGCATGGCAACCGATCAGGGCAAGACGTCCAATCTGGGCGGACTTGCGGTCATGGCCGAACTGACCGGACAGACGATCGCCAAGACCGGCACCACGATCTTTCGCCCGCCTTATACGCCGGTGGCATTGGGCGTGCTGGCCGGACGTTCGCGCGGCAAGGATTTCCGGCCGGTGCGCAAGACCCCCAGCCACAAATGGGCCCAAGAGCAGGGTGCGGTCTTTGTCGAGGTCGGCATGTGGCTGCGCGCGCAGTGGTTCCCGAGGCCGGGCGAGACTCATTGGCGCGAGAGCGTGGACCGCGAGGTGCTGGCGACCCGCCGCAGCGTCGGCATCTGCGACGTGACGACGCTGGGCAAGATCGACGTGCAGGGGGGTGATGCGGCGGCGTTTCTAAACCGGATCTATGCCAACGGATTTGCAAAGCTGGCGGTGGGCAAGGTCCGCTATGGCCTCATGCTGCGCGAGGACGGGATTGCGATGGATGACGGTACCGCTGCCCGGCTGGCCGAGGATCATTTCGTCGTGACCACGACCACCGCCAACGCCGTCAACGTCTACCGGCACATGGAATTCGCGCGACAGTGCCTGTGGCCGGACATGGATGTGCAACTCATCTCGACGACCGAATCCTGGGCGCAGTTTTCGGTCGCCGGACCGAATTCGCGTAGACTGCTGCAAAAGGTGGTGGACCCGGCGTTTGACCTGTCCAACGAGGCGTTTCCCTTCATGGCCTGTGGCGAGATCACGGTGTGCGGCGGGCTGCGGGCACGCCTGTTCCGTATATCGTTCTCGGGCGAACTGGCCTATGAAATCGCAGTGCCGACGCGTTATGGCGATGCCATGATCCGGCGGCTGATGGCAGCAGGCGAAGAATTCGACGTGGTTGCCTATGGGACCGAGGCGCTGGGCGTGATGCGGATCGAAAAGGGTCACGCGGCGGGCAACGAGCTGAACGGTACGACCACGGCGCGCAATCTCGGGATGGCGCAGATGGTGTCAAAGACCAAGGACAGTATCGGATCTGTCCTGTCAGAGCGCGAAGGGCTGAGCGAGCCGGATACGCTGACGCTGGTCGGATTGCGGCCCGTAGATGCGACGCAGCGCGTGCTGGCAGGGGCACATCTGATGACCAAGGGCACGGTCGCCAATGCCGCCAACGATCAGGGATATATCACCTCTGCCGCCTATTCGCCAAATCTCGGACATTCGATCGGTCTGGCCTTTCTCAGGAATGGCGCGGCGCGCAAGGGCGAGGTGATCGAGGCTGTGAGCCCGCTGACCGGCCTCAATGTCGATGTCGAAGTGGTGAGCGCGCATTTCATTGACCCAGAGGGGGAGCGGCTTCGTGCATGACTTGGTAGCAATCACCTCGTTGGGGGCGAACGCAGCGCGACTGGATTGTGTGGGCGCGGTTACGCTGACCGAGGTTCCGGATTGGGCGCTGGCTTCGGTGACGGCGCGTCTGGGGCAAGAGGATGCCTGCCGCGTGGCGCTGGCAACGCTTCTCGGTGTTGAACTGCCCGGACCGGGCGGCATGGTTGCGGGGCCGGAGGTGAGCGCGTTCTGGACCGCGCCCGATCAGTGGATGGTCGAGGCACCTTATGAGGCCCACCAAGACCTCGCGCGCGCGGTCAAGGAGGTGATGGGCGACACCGCCAGCGTGACCGAGCAGAGCGATGGCTGGTGCCGCTTCGACATCGAGGGCGAGGGCCTGGGCGCGGTGTTCGAGCGGCTGTGCAATCTGGATCTGGCGACGGCGGCACCTGGATCAGCCAGCCGCACTGCAATCGAGCATATGGGCTGTTTCGTGCTTTGCCGGACGGCGGGCGGGCATATTTCGGTGATTGGGCCGCGATCCTCGGCGGGTTCTCTGCATCACGCGCTTTTGACGGCGATGAGCTCGGCACTCTGAACCATCAGAGCGAGGGCACGGATGTGTTGTCGCGTACCCGGAACATGTTGATCTTGCGCCGGTCCTCTGCAGGAGACAGGCCATATGTCTCTCGGTAATACTGGTTTAGGGAGGCGGCGTTCGCATAGCCGCAGGCCAGTGCGATATCGGTCATGGTTCGATTGGAATACATCACAAGCTGGCGTGCGGCAGCCATGCGCAATCCGCGATAGTAGAGCGACGGGCTCTTGCCGGTAGCGCGTTTGAAATGGCGCTCCAGCTGACGCGGCGAGATCCCGACCCGGTCGGCGACCTCGACCATCGCCAGCGGTTCTTCGATATTTTCGGCAAGGATGGCTACGGCCTTTGCCACAGCTTCGGGCAGCATGTCATCCGTTGCGTTGGCCGATACGGTGGGCACCCGCTGGCGCACGCCTTCTGCGCGCACCATCGGATGCTGAAACCAGCAGGCGACCTCGGTCATGATGCCAGGACCCAACTCGCGCTCAATCAGCAAGAGGGCAAGATCAAAGGCTGCCCCCGACCCCGAGGCAGTATAAATCCGGCGGTCGCGCATGATGACCTCATCCGTGGCCGCGATCTGGGGAAATTCATCGCGAAAAGCCGCATCATAGCACCAGTGGACAGAGCAGGTGTGCCCGTCAAGCAGGCCGGCACGGGCGAGGGGAAAGACGCCACCGCTGATCCCGCCCATGATCGTGCCGTGGCGTGCCCACGCGCGCAGCGCCGCATTGCCGTGCCGAGGGTCGGCAAAGCGGCCCATTGGCGAGCTCAGCAGGAACACGAAATCCATCTCTGGCGCGGTTGACAGCGCGACTGAGGGAAAGAATGCGACCTTTGCGCTCGCATCTACGGGCGCGCCGGTTTCCGAAATCAGCGTCCAGGTAAAGGTCTGCGTGTCCGATATCTCATTGGCCGCGCGCAGCGGTTCGATCATGGAGGTCAAGCAGGCCATAGGAAAACCCGGAAAGATCAGAAATCCAAGATGCATATTTTTATTTTCAGTTCGCATTATTATACTTCTATGAATAATCTGAAAGTCCGGCGTCGCGCCATTGCGGATTGCCCGGATGGTGACACGCTTGACATGTGGCGTTTTTACCCTGAACGGAGACAGAAGCTTGACGAAGCACCAGACCAGACTGAACCGGAAAGACACCGTGGCAACACTGAAGCAGGATCCACACAAAGTTCGCGAGGAGCGCGAGAAAGTCCTTGAAGTCGCTATCGGACGCGAAGTCCGCGCCTTTCGGCGGCAACAGGGAATTACGGTTGCGGATCTCGCCACGCTCACCGGATTGTCGATCGGCATGCTGTCCAAGATCGAGAATGGCAATACCTCGCCCTCGCTGACCACCTTGCAGACGCTGGCGCATGCGCTGAGCGTGCCGATCACCTCGTTCTTTCGGCGTTTCGAGGAACATCGCGGCGCGATGCACACCAAGGCTGGCCAAGGTGTCGAAATCGAACGCGAAGGCACGCGGGCGGGTCATCAATACAATCTTCTGGGCCATATAGGCGCCAATGCGAGCGGTGTAATGGTCGAACCCTACCTGATCACGCTGACTACGGAGTCGGATGTTTTTCCGACCTTTCAGCATGGCGGTATCGAAACCATCTACATGCTCGAGGGTGAGATTGACTATCGCCATTCGGACAGTCTCTATCCGCTCAAGCCCGGTGACACACTGTTTTTCGACGCCGACGCCCCGCATGGCCCCGAGATTCTGCGCAAACTGCCCGCGCGATATCTCTCCATCATCTGTTATCCGCAAAACACCTAACCACTCCGGAGTGGCGGTTCGGTTTCGAGATCGGGCCAGACACCGTCGGACGTGGGCAGACCATCGTCGAACTGCGACAGATACTCGACGATCAACGGCCGGTTGCGGACAAATCCCTTGTAGGTCGCCAGTTCGACCGGCAGGTCGCGTATCACCCGGTGCAGGCGACGGCCCCATTTCGGGACGCTCACCACATCCTGCAGGGCGATCAGATAGCAACGGATCGGGAAAACCAGTGCGTTCGAGCGGGGCAGGCGGAAGAAGGTCTGCAATTCGACCCTGAGATGCTGCTTTGCACCGACATTCTCGGGGGTGAGTTCGGTCTTCTGGATGCCCCATTTGTGATAGTTCTCGGGGCTTGTGTCGAGCAGGGGATTGACGGTCATCGTCCAGTTCAGCCGTCGTGCTGGGCTGCCCTGCTGGACGTTCAGCAGGAATTTCAGCGCGCGCTGGAATACCCCCATCTCATGGGCGAGCGGCACTGGTGCGTGCCATTCGAAAAAATTCATGCCGATGTCGAAATCAAGGCTCCAGTCTGCCTGCGTGGTGACCATGCCGGCATCCATCCACAGGTTGTCGTCGCGCTGGTCGAGCACCGCGAAATCGCCCTGGGTCTGACGGGTGATGTATTCCATCGGGCCATGGGGCAGGGTTGCGTCGTCGAGAAAGGTAAAGCTGTGGTCGATGCCCATCGGCTTGTTCACCCAGCGCCAGGCATTGCCGTTGCGGTGCAGCTCGAAGAGGTCGGGATAATCTTCGGACTTTGCGACCATGATGAGTTCGAGCAGATCCCACCCCGCAAGTGTCATATGTGGCAGTGACTGGCAGCGCAGCGGATCTTCGGCCAGCACCAGCGCGCGATCCCTCATCTCGGAGAGGTAATGCTCGTCGACATCGAAGCGTTTTTCATAGACGGATCCCTTTGGCCCGCCCCTGTGCCGCTCCATGTTGACCGAATACATGTAACTGTCTTCGTGAAACGGAAACGGAAAGCGTTTGATGGCCCAGGGTGAATTGCGAAAGGTATAATCGTCGCGGAAGGTTTCATCGTTGAACTGGATGGTCATCTGTCTCTCCTGTCCTAGCGGTCGAGAACAAGCGTGCGGCCTTCGAAACGGCTGACGCAGGGCATGATTTTGCAACCGCTGGCGCGGTCTGCATCCTCAAGCCAGTGATCGCGATGCACGAATTCGCCATCATGTTCGAGAACGTCGGTTTCGCATTGCCCGCAGGCCCCGCCACGGCAGAGATAGGGGGCATCTACACCGGCGCGCTCGATCGCCTCAAGCAGGCTTTCGTGTTCACCGACCTTGATACGCTTGCCGGATCGTTTCAGATAGACCTCAAACGGCTTGCCGGATTGCGGCGCGAGGAATTCCTCGTAGTGGACCGCCTCACGCGGCCAGCCCATATCGGCTGCGGTCTTTCGGACCCACTCGATCATGCCTTTGGGGCCGCAGACATAGACATGCGTGCCAAGAGGCTGACCATCGAGCAGGCGTTCGAGGTCGATCACCTGTTGGCGGTCGTCGTAATAGATATGAACGGCATTGGGGTGGCCCGACGTTAGCTCGTCGACATAGGATCCAAGCGCGGCTGTGCGGCAGGCATAATGCAGTTCGAAATGCCCGTTGCTGCGCGACAGTTGCTTGATCTGCGCCAGAAATGGCGTAATGCCGATCCCCCCGGCCAGCATCAGGTGCTTGCGCGCCCGCAGATCGAGGGAAAAGAGGTTGACGGGATAGCTGATCACCATCCGGTCGCCCTTTTTTACCTGTTGATGCATGAAGAGCGATCCGCCTCGTCCCGCGTCATCACGGCGTACGGAAATGGTGTAGGCGGTCTGATCCATCGGATCCGACATCAGCGAATAGGGGTTCAGGCGCGTGATGTCGCCGTCCTTCATCTCGACGACCGTGTGTGCGCCACCCGAAAAGGTAGGTAAGAGACCACCATCGCTGCGTCTGAATTCGAACCGCGTCACAAGATCGTTCACCTTGACGATATCAGAAACGATGACGTCGATTTTTTCGGTTCCAGCGCTCATTTGTAAAGCTCCACCGGGGCGGGAATGTTGCCTGGCTCCTCGGCGTCGATGCACACCCCCTGAAAGGCAGCAAGGCGGCGCGAGTAGTGATCACGCACGAAAAGCGTCAGCCCGCAATGCGAACAGACGAACGGATCGGTCATCACATCCTCGGTGATGCCCTTGCAATGCACGCATTGCATCCGTCGTGCGACCGATCCGCGATGTTCGGTCTGGATTGCGCTGTGCGGAATGCCCGCGTTTGTTGCCTCGACCATCGCCTGTCCCATCAGACCTTCGGTGCCCGCAAGATAGACCTGAAGTCCCATATGCGCGTCCGACAGAACCCGGCGGAGGCGCGGCAGGCAGGCGGCATAGGAGGGGCTGACGTGCAGGATTGCCGGTGCGGCGGCGCGCAGCCGTTCGACAAAGGTCTCGCCGGTATCCTTGGGAATATAGATGATGTGTGCCCCGGAAAAAATCTCTGGGTTCTCCGAAGCAAGCCGAAGCAGCGCTTCTGCGCCTTCTGCGTCGGCGATCATCAGATGCGATTTTCCCGGACGCGGCTCAAGCACGCCATAGACCGGGCGGCTCTTGATCGAGGGGGGAAATTTGAAATCAGACATGTATATGTTCCGGGTCAGGATCTTGGGCGGTGCGCGGCGCGACATGCATCAGCCCTTGGCGGTCCGGCGCTTTTTCTCCGGGTCGTAGAAGGGTAGGGAATGGGCGACGCACGGAATGTCCTTGGCGCCGTTCCTGACGGTCATTTTCGTACCGTCGACGGCGCAGTCGACCGGCATCCGGGCAATCCCCACATTATGCTTGTTGAGTGAGGAATACATGCCGATCGTCACGACGCCAACCTGTTTGCCGTCCCTGATCAGCGGCGCGCCTTCCTGCGCGGGTTCGGTGCCCTCCAGCTTGACGCCGTAGATCTTGAATCTCTCCTTGCCCTTGAGGCGGTAATGTTCCTCTGACCCGCGAAAGCCGGTCTTGCCCGGCGATACGGTGAAATCGAGTCCCAGCTCCCACAGCGTATCGCCATGCTTTTCGTTCTCGAACGGATACATGTCAGAGTTGTCGAAGGGAAAGAACAGCAGATAGCTTTCGGTACGCAGCCAGTCGAGGGTGGTAAAGCGCGTCGGGATGATGCCCATCGGCACGCCCTTTTCAACGAGCGTATCCCAGATTTCGACCGCATCCTGGGCGCGGCAAAAAATCTCGTAGCCGCGCTCACCGGTGTAACCGGTGCGCGACAGCATGATCGGTTTACCCCAGAGCATGGTTTGCATATGGGCAAAATAGGGAAGGTCACGGATGCCGGGCACGCCCTGTTTTTCGAGAAAATCGACGGCGAGTGGCCCCTGCAATGAAATGTCGTGCAGGTTGTCATCGAAGCGGATATCTACATCGCGGCCCGTCGCAGCCATTGTCAGTTGTTCGTGCCCCTGACCGGATCCGTGCACGACCATGTAGCTGTTCGGTCCGGTGCGGTAGATCACGCAGTCGTCGATGAATTTTCCGTCGTCGTTAAGCATGCAGGCATAAGAGCTGCGTCCCGGCTTGATCTTGTCCGCGTTGCGCGTGGTGGCGCGGTCGATGACGTGATAGGCATGCGGGCCGATGACATGCACCTTCTTCAGGCCGGACACATCCATGAATCCCGCCTTGGTGCGAATCGCCAGGTATTCCTCTTCCTGATCCTTGTCATAGGACCAGGCAGTTCCCATACCGGACCAATCCTCAAGTTTCGACCCCATGGCGCGGTGGCGGTCGGCGAGAACCGAAAATCTCCATGATGCGGTCATGTCGTACTCCCTGTTTGTGTAATTCTATCGGATTGAGGGCGGTCGCCCCGAAATTGCTGAAAACAGTTGAACGAAACCGCTCGCCAAAAGCAAGTCTAAAGAAAAAAAAATTCCTAACAGGCAAAAAAGTGCGATTGAGAGACGTGATGCGAACCAGGAGCGCGACGTTGCCCGCGTCTGCGGCATGTGAAGGACTCAAGCAACCTTCTGTCGAATCGGGGTCGAGATGCGTTGATGCAGATGGAATGCACAGGGCAGATACACAAAACAGTTGACAGACGGCGACCAGAGTAATCCTCTAAAGAAATAATTATTCTGATGGGTAAAAACAAATCACAAACAGCAATAAGGGAGACAGTAAAGTGGACGGTAACCTGAACGCATTAACCACGATATTCACCGAGTTTTATTACTGGGTGACGGTGGTTTTCATGTTTCTCATTCATGTGGGGTTCTGCATGTACGAAGTCGGCGCAAGCCGCCGACGCAATCATATGCATACGCTGATGAAGAACATCATGATCATTCCACTGGTCACGGTGACATTCTTCTTCTTCGGATGGTGGATCTACTGGGCCTTTCCGGCATTTCCTCTTTTCGGCGGCCTGAATCACGAGATGGGTGCAGCCAACCTGCCGTGGTCAGAGACCATGGCCACCAACCTCTCGGACCGTATCACCGGTGTGTTCTGGGCGGCGTTCCTGCTGTTTTCCTGGACGGCGGCGTCGATCGTGTCTGGGTCCGTGATCGAAAGGATCCGTTCAAGCGCGCTCTGGGTGCATGCAGTTCTCATCGGCTCGGTGTTCTGGATCATCGACGCGGCCTGGGGCTGGCATTACGATGGCTGGATGGTCAAATACCTAGGCTACCATGATGCCTATGCTTCGGGTGTTATACACGGTATCGCCGGTGGTTATGCGCTCGGTGTGCTCGTCGTACTGGGACCGCGCATCGGTAAATTTTCCGCCGATGGCACGCCGCGTGATATCCCGCCGCACAATCCTTGGCTTCTGACCATCGGGCTTTTCCTGATCTATACCGGGTTCTGGGGATTCTACGCGGCCTGCAACGTGCCGCTGATCGCGCCAGAGGTTATCGGTGGTGAAATCGTCGGGACGACATGGACCGCGACAAACATCTATCTTGCGCCCACCTCGCTGTCGGCAATCACCTTCAACTTCCTGATGTCTTTGTCGGGTGGTCTGATGGCGGCCTATGTCGTGTCCAAGGGCGATGCGTTCTGGACGTTCTCGGGTGGTCTGGCCGGGATCATCACCGCCTCGGCGGGCAATGACCTCTATCATCCGGTTCAGGCGATGCTGGTCGGTGCGGCTGGTGTCGTGATCGTCTACAAGCTTCATTTCTGGGTCGAACGCCGTTTCAAACTTGACGATGCGGTGGGAGCGGTCGCCGTGCATGGTTATGCCGGCTTCGTCGGTCTGGTGATCTCGGGCTTCCTGCTCTGGGGAGTGCCGTCGTCGCCGTTCGAAGGCTATGCGGCGATCAACCCTGTCGGCCAGACGTTGGGCGCGGTGATCATGTTCTTTGTGCTGGGTTTTGTTCCAGCCTGGATCGTGTCCAAGATGCAGGCCGCCGCAGGTGTGCTGCGCATCCCCGAAGAGGTGGAATTGCAGGGCCTCGATTACGCCGAGCACCATGCCTACGAGGACGCCAAGGCAAGCATCATCGAAGCCGACAAGGCCGAACTGGCCTTGCGTACCAAAGCAAGCTGAAGGAGCAAATGATATGTCTACGATAGGATATGAAAGCTGGGCCGTCGACCTGGCGGATGTTGGGCCGGTTTATCCCTTCCAGGGATACGAAGTGCTGATGGTCATTCTTGGTGTCGCCTTCTGGCTCTTCTTTCATCGCATCCAGTTCGTGAGGGAGGGCGCGCACCTGGAAAAGGCCAAACATATTGGCGATGCCGAAAAGGTAGCCAAGGCTCTCGAACGCTACTAGGCGCCACGGGACGGGGCGGGCAATGTGCGCGCCCCGTTTGCCTTAAATGAAAATAAGTTTCTTCATAGTTGATGTCTTTCTGCTTTGATGATAGCCTCCGACTCAAGCAACATTCACAAAGGAAACGAACAGATGTGCGGGATCGTAGGACTGTTTCTCAAGGATAAATCGCTGGAGCCCAAACTGGGCGCGATGTTGACCGAGATGCTCATAACCATGACGGATCGGGGGCCCGACAGCGCGGGCATCGCGATCTACGGCAGTGACGCCGATAACATGAGCAAGCTGACGGTTCAGTCGGACGCGCCAGACAAGGATTTCGCGGGGCTTGATGCCGTGCTGGCGGAGCGCATCGGCAGCGCGGTCACGCTGCGCCGCAAGGACACGCATGCGGTTCTTGAAATGGAGCATGCGGCAGTGGATGCCGCGCGCGCGGCTCTGGGTGATCTGCGGCCCGGCGTGCGCGTGATGAGCGCGGGCGATACTATAGAGATCTACAAGGAGGTGGGCCTGCCCAAGGACGTTGCCGCGCGGTTTGATCTGTCAAAGATGTCCGGCACCCACGGTATTGGTCATACCCGCATGGCAACGGAATCCGCGGTCACGACGCTGGGTGCGCACCCTTTTTCGACCGGGACAGACCAGTGCCTCGTTCACAACGGGTCGCTGTCCAATCACAACTCCCTGCGGCGGCGTCTGAAACGCGAAGGTGTGCGCATCGAGACCGAGAACGACACCGAGGTCGGTGCCGCTTACCTGTCCTGGAAGATGCAGCACGGCGCGACGCTGGGCGAGGCGCTGGAAAGTAGTCTCGAGGATCTCGACGGTTTTTTTACATTCGTCGTCGGCACCAAGGACGGCTTTGGCGTGGTTCGCGATCCGATTGCCTGCAAGCCGGCGGTCATGGCCGAAACCGATCAGTATGTCGCGTTCGGGTCGGAATACAGGGCGCTGGTCAACCTGCCGGGCATTGACACCGCCCGCGTGTGGGAGCCCGAGCCTGCAACCGTTTACTTCTGGAATCACTGACATGCAGACAATAAATCTTGAGGCCGAGGGCCTGCGCAGCATGAACGCAGTCCTTCAGGCACAGGCGAAAGACACCAACCAGACCTCATGGGAGATCGAGAACCCGAAAGGCAGCCATGCCATCGCCGTAGGTCTCGACGCGCCGATCGACGTGACCGTGAAGGGCTCGACCGGCTATTACTGCGCCGGGATGAACAAGCAGGCGACGATTCACATCAAGGGCTCGGCGGGGCCGGGCGTGGCCGAAAACATGATGTCGGGAACCGTCATCGTCGATGGTGACGCCAGCCAGTACGCAGGTGCCACCGGGCGCGGCGGATTGCTGGTGATCAAGGGAAACGCCAGTTCGCGCTGCGGGATTTCGATGAAGGGGATCGACATCGTCGTGCATGGTAACATCGGGCACATGTCTGCCTTCATGGCGCAGTCCGGCAACCTTGTCGTCTGCGGCGACGCCGGAGACGCGCTGGGCGATTCGATCTACGAGGCGCGCCTCTTTGTGCGCGGGTCAGTGAAATCTCTGGGCGCCGACTGCGTCGAAAAGGAAATGCGCCCCGAGCATATCCAGATTTTGCGCGACCTGCTGGACAAGGCGGGATGCGATGCAAAACCCGAGGAATTCCGGCGCTACGGCTCGGCCCGGCAGCTTTATACCTTCAAGATCGACAATGCTGGATCGTATTAGGAGATGGATATGAAAGACGACAAGCACGCCGCCATCCCACGCACCATACCAGTGCAGTCGGCAACGTTCACTCAGGCCGTCAACGCTGAAATACGGCGCGCCGCAGCCACCGGCATCTACGATATTCGCGGCGGCGGTGCGAAACGGCGTGTGCCGCATTTCGAGGATCTGCTGTTTCTGGGTGCGTCGATCTCGCGTTATCCGCTCGAGGGGTACCGCGAACGCTGCGAGACCAAGGTAACGCTGGGCACCCGCTATGCGAAAAAACCGATCACGCTGGATATTCCGGTCACCATTGCCGGCATGAGCTTTGGTGCGCTTTCGGGGCCTGCGAAAGAGGCGCTCGGGCGTGGCGCGTCGATGGCGGGCACCTCGACCACCACAGGAGACGGCGGCATGACCGAAGAGGAGCGCGGACATTCCAAGACGCTGGTTTATCAGTATCTTCCCTCGCGCTATGGCATGAACCCCGATGATCTGCGGCGTTGTGATGCGATCGAGGTTGTGGTCGGGCAGGGGGCAAAACCGGGCGGCGGCGGTATGCTGCTGGGTCAGAAGATCAGCGACCGCGTTGCCGAGATGCGCAACCTGCCCAAGGGGATCGACCAGCGCTCTGCCTGCCGCCACCCGGACTGGACCGGTCCCGACGATCTGGAGATCAAGATCCTCGAACTGCGCGAGATCACCGCGTGGGAAAAACCGATCTATGTCAAGATCGGTGGCGCGCGGCCCTATTTCGACACCACTCTCGCAGTCAAGGCGGGGGCGGATGTGGTTGTGCTCGACGGGATGCAGGGCGGTACGGCGGCAACGCAGGACGTGTTCATCGAGCATGTGGGGCAACCGATTCTGGCCTGTATCCGTGAGGCGGTGCGCGCGCTTGAGGATATGGGACTGCACCGCGAGGTCCAACTGATCGTGTCGGGAGGTATCCGCAACGGGGCTGATACCGCCAAGGCGCTGGCGCTTGGTGCGGACGCAGTTGCAATCGGCACCGCGGCGCTGATCGCGCTGGGTGACAACGATCCGCGTTTCGAGGCTGAATATCAGGCGCTTGGTACTACTGCAGGTGCCTATGACGACTGGCACGAGGGCCGTGATCCGGCAGGCATCACGACGCAGGATCCCGAGTTGATGGCGCGCTTCGACCCGATCGAGGGAGGGCGGCGTCTGAACAACTATCTCAAGGTCATGACACTGGAGGCGCAGACCATCGCACGGGCCTGCGGCAAGAACCATCTGCACAACCTTGAACCAGAGGATCTGTGCGCGCTGACCATGGAGGCGGCGGCCATGGCGCGGATTCCGCTTGCGGGAACCAGCTGGTATCCGGGCAAACCGGGCTCTGGCTATTAACGGACACGGCCCGGCACCGCAGCCTCGCGGTGCCGGGTTTCATCAAAGACACGACAACAGGGACAGAGCAAAAACCATGGCAACCGATCTGGCGGCATACGCGAAAAAGAACAACGTCAAGTATTTCATGATTTCCTACACCGACCTTTTCGGTGGTCAACGTGCCAAGCTGGTTCCGGCGCAGGCTATTGCCGAAATGCAGGAGAACGGAGCGGGATTTGCCGGGTTTGCCACGCATCTCGATCTGACACCCGCACACCCTGACATGCTTGCCGTCCCCGATCCTTCTGCGGTCATACAATTGCCGTGGCAGCGCGATGTCGCCTGGGTCGCCGCCAACTGCGTGATGGACGGGAAAAGCCTGGCACAAGCCCCGCGCAACGTGCTGGCGCGCCTGATCGATGAAGCAGCAAAGGAGGGGCTGCATGTCAAGACCGGCATCGAGGCGGAGTTCTTTCTGCTGAGCGCGGATGGCAGCCGTATTTCGGACGAGTTCGACACCGCTGCCAAACCCTGTTACGACCAGCAGGCAGTCATGCGCCGCTATGATGTCGTGCGCGAGATCTGCGACTACATGCTGGAGATGGGTTGGGAACCTTATCAGAACGACCACGAAGACGCGAATGGCCAGTTCGAGATGAACTGGGCATTTGACGATGCGATGGCGACGGCGGACAAGCATTCTTTCTTCAAGTTCATGACAAAATCGGTAGCCGAAAAACACGGCTACCGCGCGACCTTCATGCCCAAACCGATCGAGGGGTTGACCGGAAATGGGTGTCACGCGCATATATCGGTCTGGGACGCGGCCGGCGACAAGGCCCGCAAGAATGTGTTTGCAGCCAAGGAAAAGAGCGCAGGCCCAACCGGGGAACTGGGCCTGTCCGAACAGGGCAAGCATTTCCTGGGCGGTATCATGAAACATGCAAGCGCGCTGGCGGCGATCACCAACCCGACGGTCAACAGCTACAAACGGATCAACGCGCCGCGCACCATGTCAGGGGCCACCTGGGCTCCCAACTCGGTGACATGGACGGGCAACAACCGCACACATATGGTGCGTGTGCCCGGCCCCGGTCGGTTTGAGCTGCGCCTTCCGGACGGTGCTGCGAATCCCTATCTGCTGCAGGCCGTGATCATCGCGGCGGGCCTTGATGGCATCCGCAGCAAGGCCGATCCCGGCAAACGTTATGACATCGACATGTATGCCGAGGGCCACAAGGTGCGCGGAGCGCCCAAGCTGCCGCTCAACATGCTCGACGCGCTGCGCGAATTCGACAAGGATACCAGTCTGAAACAGGCGATGGGCGCAGAATTCTCTGCGGCATATCTCAAGCTCAAGCATCAGGAGTGGAATTCCTTTGTCTCGCATTTCAGCAGATGGGAAAGAGACCACACGCTCGATATCTGATCCCCCAAACCGAGCACAATCAGACCCCGCTGCGCGATGACGTGGTGGGGTTTTTCATGGGCTGGGGCGTTTTGCTGGCGTGCCCCATTCGCCCAGATCGTTGACCAGGCGTAGCGCGACGCGCCGCAAGGTCCGTCGAAGTGTATCGATCTCGGGGCCAGTGTGGCCGAGGTCGGCAAGCGCGCGATCCATGAGGGCCAGCCAGGTCTCAGTATCCACCAGCGAAATCGGCACATGGGCGTGCATAAGACGCAGGTCCATGTGTCCGTGCTTTTCCTCGTAATAGCGCCGCCCGCCGAGAAAGCCGGTGAGGAAGTTGAACTGCTCTGTGCGGGCGGTGTCGATCCCTTGACCGCGCCTGTGCAGACGACGCAGGTTTTCGCCTTCGGGCAGGGTTTCGATCAGATCGTAGAAGCGCTCGACCAGTGAACGGACCGCGTCTTCGCCGTCAAGCACATCAATCATGCGGTGTGACATCGCAGTCCTTTCGTTGAACAAGGAACTGTCATGGCCGTGTGCGGCCCCTTGATCTGTCTCGGATCACGACCGGGGACGTTCCTTCTTCGGGTCGTAATGTGCAAAGGGGACGACCTGCGCGGGCAGACGCTTTTGCTGCCCGTCCAGTTTGCCGATCTCGACCCGAGTTCCTACCTCCGCATAGGCGACATCGAGCCGCGCCAGCGCGATGGTCTTGCCCAGAAGCGGTGAGCGCACGGACGATGTGACCTCACCCACCTGCGCACGACCCACATGGATCGGATCGCCGTGACCGACGGCGACACTGGCCTCGATATCGAGCCCGACCAGCCTGCGCATCGGATGCTCCTTGCGCCGAATCAGCGCATCGCGGCCGATGAAATCATCCTCTTTCGATTTGAGCGGTACGGTAAAACCTATGCCTGCTTCGAACGGATCGGTTTGATCGTTGAAATCATAGCCTGCAAAGATCAGGCCGGCCTCGATCCGGACCATGTCGAGCGCTTCAAGGCCAAAGGGTTTGAGGCCGTGGTCCTGGCCCGCCTCCCAGATCGCGTCAAAGACCTGCGAGCAATGTTTGGGATGGCACATCACCTCATAACCCAGTTCTCCGGTGTAACCAGTGCGCGAGACGACGATCGGGACCCCCTGATCGCCGTGCAGCCGTGCAGGTGTGAACCGGAACCAGTCCAGTTGATCGAAATCGGGGTTGTGCGGGGCGGTCCAGATGATCTTGCGCAGAAGATCGCGGCTTTCGGGACCTTGCACCGCGACATTGTGCAACTGGTCGCTCGAGGAGCGCACCAGCACCTTGAGGTCAAGCGCCGCAGCCTGTTCACGTATCCATTCGCCGCCAAAATCGCTGCCGCCGATCCAGCGGAAATTATCGCGGCCCAGGCGGAATACGGTGCCGTCGTCGATCATTCCGCCATGCGGGTAGCACATCGCCGTGTAGACAACGCCGCCGACCGGCAGCTTCTTGATATCGCGGGTAAAGATGTACTGGCAGAGCGCTTCGGCATCGGGGCCGGTGATCTCGAACTTGCGCAGCGGCGACAGGTCCATGATGACCGATTTCTGACGACAGGCCCAGTATTCGTCGATCGCACCGGTTTTGGCAAAACTGCTTGCCAGCCAGTATCCGTTATATTCCACGAAATGGCCGGTGTGTCTGGCAAAGCTGGCATGAAAGCCGGTTTCCTTGGTCATCCTTGGCTCCGAATCGGGGGTGGCGCGTATGGCAACGGCACGCGAAAACTTTTCCTTGCCGCTATAGGTGCGGATGTGAATGTCGGTGGGATTCCAGCCATTCGCGGCAGTGGTATCATCGGGACAGGCGGAACTGACGCAGACCAGATCGGTCAGCGCACGCAGCAGGACGTAGTCCCCTGGGCGCGACCACGGCTCATCAGTGAACATCACGCCATGCTCGTCTATTCCGGTGTTGAAGAAAAAGTTGATCGCCATCCACCCCGGGCGCGCCGTTACACCGTGCGGTGCAAGTGCACCATTGAAATTCTCGGTGCAGTTCACGTGACCGGGATAGCCAATATCATCATAATATTTGGGTGCGCAGGCGAGGGCAAAGGCATCGTGGCGACCGCAAGTGTCCTGCACTACCTCAAGCAGCGGCAACATGTCCTGATCGTAATATTTCGAGTGAAGCCCAGGCATTGGATAGGCATGCCCCATGAGCGAGCGCGTCGTGGTCACATCAAGCGCATGTTCGATGCCCTTGTCGAGCTTGCGGGCAGCAAAGCATTGGAAATCCGTGCATTGGCGGCCATCCACGTCGATGATCTGGATGTAGTCGCCCGCCTTGACGAAATAGGCCTTGGCGGTCGCCGAATGCACACGCAGGTCAGCTAGGGGATCGGCCAGCGGGTCGGGCAGTTCGAACCGTGCCGGAGACCGGAGCAGAGCGCGCCGGATCAGTACTGTGAGCGGCGTTGCAGTGTCCTGTCTTTCATGGTCCATGACACCGCCGGGGGCCGCAATGATGACGATGCCGTCACGTTCTGCCCGCAAGGTTTCTTCGGTCCCTGCCGGGGTTGTGGTCTCGAAGAAGGCGATGCCGCCTGCCGTGGCGAGGTTGATCTTGCGTGCCTCCAGACCCATGCGCAATCCACGCAGAGACCCGTCGCCGCCTGCAAGCAAGTCCTTGAGACCATCTGCATCGCAGTTCGCGCGCTGGCCCAGAATACCAGCGTCGATCCGACCTCTGGCGTCGGCCGCGACAACCTCGCAGGGCTGGCCTCCCTCGTCATTGCGGATGCTCAACTGATCGCCCGCCTGCACCGGAACGAGGATTGCGCCTGCGCCCCGGACCACATAGTTTTCGGTTCCTGGCGGCAGCGAAAAGATGCGCGGCTCGATGATGCGACTGGGTCTTGGCGGACCGGAAATAACACGGGGATATGGATCGTCAAGCATGGCGGGCCTCACATGACCGTATTTGCATAGGTGGAATATTTGTTTAATATCGAGAATACCGCAACTCAGCACGTGCGGCAAGGGAACATGAGTGAGATGACAGTTATCCGACGCCAGAGAGATCGGATCCGGCGCTGCAATACGCGGTCCTGCACGCTGCCTGTCGGCAAGCCGCTGTACGCAGCAGGACGTATTGTATGAGCGCGCTCGGTCTGGGCCTTGTCGCGGCTTTTGCCTGGGGTCTGCACGATCTTTGTGTGCGCCATGTCAGCCAGCGGACAAGTATTCTTTCGGCTTTGGCAACAGTACTGGCGGTGGGTGCGGCGCTGGTCTTGCCGGTGGCGGTCTGGCTTGGTGACTGGCGGGCAATGACTGCGGCGGCCTACGGTCTGGCCGTACTGTCGGGTGTTTTTTTCGGCCTTGCCGGATTTGGTCTCTACAAGGCATTCGAGATCGGGCCGGTGCGACTTGTGGCGCCGGTGGTGGGGGCCTATCCGGTCCTGACCATGGCATTGGCCGGGCTGGGTGGTGCGCCGGTGACCGGCGGGCAATGGATGGCGGCGCTCGCGGTGGTCATGGGTATCGGTATCGTTGCAGCACTGATCCGCGAGGGCGAGAGCAACGGATCACGCGGCACCGCGATAATCTGGGCGATCCTGAGCGCGATCGGTTTTGCCGGGACATTCGCCGTCGGGCAATATGCGGCACGCGCCGGGGCCGATCTGCCTGTTCTCATGTCAACACGGGCGGCCGCATTGGTGCTTGTACTGCCACTGGCGATGATCGGACGGGCAGGTGCACGCGGCATCGTTCGGCAGTTGCCGCTGCTGGTGGCGATGGGTGTACTTGATGCGGTGGCCCTCGGTGCGATCATGGTCGCGGCGCCCTTGCCAAATCCCGAATTCGCGGCGGTCGCAGCGGCAACCTTTGGTGTTATTACCATCGTCCTCGCCAGTATTCTGTTCAAGGAACGCATGCGCGGGGGGCAGTGGATCGGTGTGGCCCTGACCTTTGCAGGCATTGGCTATCTGGCGCTCTGACATGCCGATGGTTCGATATCTGCATCATACCTGCCGCGACACGCTTGCATCCGCCGAATGGCTGTGGCTTTTGCCGGTCTAACTGGAGTGTCGGATGCAGGCAATATTGGCGGGGTTCGCTCTAGGGTTTTCCCTCATCCTGGCAATCGGCGCGCAGAATGCATTTGTCCTGCGTCAGGGACTCAGGCGCGAGCATGTGCTGGCCGTGGTGCTGGTCTGTGCGCTGTCGGATGCGTTGCTCGTGTCGGCAGGGGTGGCGGGCTTTGGCGCGTTGGCCGAATTGGTGCCGGGACTGGAACCGGCGATGCGCTATGGCGGCGCGGCATTCCTGATTCTCTACGGTGCACGGAGTTTCCGGGCGGCGTGGCGCGGCGGCTCGGTGCTTGAGGCGGGGGCCGGCACAGGCAGTATGCGACGAGCAGTGCTGACAAGCCTCGCGCTGACATGGCTCAACCCGCATGTCTATCTCGATACCGTGGTTCTGCTGGGATCCGTTTCGGCGCAATATGAGGACAGGCTAGGCTTTGCCACAGGTGCGGTGGCGGCGAGTTTCGTGTTTTTCTTTTCGCTGGGGTATGGGGCGCGATTGCTGGCCCCGCTCTTTCGCCGACCGACAAGCTGGCGGATGCTGGACGCCGGAGTGGGCGGCGTGATGTGGTCCATCGCGGCAGGTCTTTTGCTGGGCTGACGCGTTGCACAGCGGATGTGCGGCTGCAGGGCTAAGGCGCGTGGCGCGACTGTGTTAGGATGATTCCGACGCAGCGGAGGAGTCGCAAGATGAGCTGGAACCCGACATTGGAACCTCAATGCCCCGAGGCGGGCGATCTGGACAGCATCGAGACGGTAATCGTGCCACGCGCCCGCGATATCGGCGGGTTCGAGGTGCGGCGCGCGCTGCCTGCGCCCCGTCGTCAGATGGTGGGCCCGTTCATATTCTTCGATCAGATGGGGCCGGCGGAGTTCCTGACCGGGCAAGGCATCGATGTGCGGCCGCATCCGCATATCGGGCTCGGCACCGTCACCTATCTGTTCGAGGGAGAGTTTCAGCACCGCGACAGTCTGGGCACCGACCAGATGATCTATCCCGGTGCGGTCAACTGGATGGTGGCGGGGCGCGGCGTGACCCATTCCGAGCGCACGAGCGAAGCCACCCGTCGGGGCGAGAGCCGACTCTTCGGTATTCAGACATGGGTGGCGCTGCCGGAACGCGACGAAGATCGGCAGGCGTCTTTCGAACACCACTCGAGCGCTGCATTGCCGGTACTGGAAGAGGGGGGCGCCCGGCTGCGGTTGATCATGGGGCGGGGCTGGGGCGAGACGACGCCGGTCAGCACCTTTACCGATATGTTCTACGCCGATGTGGCGCTGGAAGCGGGTTCGGCGCTGCCACTGCCGGATGATCACGAGGATCGCGGTGTCTATGTCGTGGCGGGCGAGATCAAGGCGGCTGGGCAGAGCTTCGAGGCGGGGCGGATGATGGTCTTTCGTCCCGGCGATGCGATCAGCCTGCGCGCAGGGTCGCAGGGCGCGCGACTGGTGGTGCTGGGCGGCGAGACGTTGAACGGGCCGCGCTACATCTGGTGGAACTTCGTGGCCTCAAGCCGGGAGCGGATCGAGGCGGCCAAGGCCGACTGGGCGGCGGGAGACTGGGCGCAGGGGCGGTTCCAGTTGCCACCAGGCGATGATGCGGAGTTCATTCCGCTACCCTAAGCCATGCTTGGGGCGGGACGGGGGGTTGCGTGCCGTGCATGAAAAAGCCGCATGGCGTGCTCGACAGGATGCGCGCGCCATGAATTAATGCCACCATGCGAGTGGAACAGGACATCAGGCCCGAAGCGGCCTTGCACCCCGGCTGGGGCATCTTCTGGATGGTGGTAACGGGGATCCTCTTTGTGGGGGTGACGGCGCTGGTCAAGATTCTGGGCACGCGGGTGCCCGCCTCGCAGGCGGCGTTCCTGCGTTATGCGATGGGGCTGGTGTTTCTGCTGCCGATGCTTGGCCCGCTCTGGCGTCTGCGGCTGGAGGGACGCATTTGGGCGTTCTTCGGCGCGCGCGGGGTGTTGCACACTGCGGGTGTGGCACTCTGGTTCTTTGCCATGGCGCGCATCCCCATCGCCGACGTGACGGCGATGAATTATCTGGCGCCGATCTACGTGACCATCGGAGCGGCCGTGTTTCTGGGCGAGAGGTTGGCGGCGCGGCGGGTGATCGCGGTTGCGGTGGCGCTGCTGGGCGCACTGATCATCCTGCGGCCCGGATTTCGCGAGGTTGGGCCGGGGCATCTTGCAATGCTGTTCACAGCGGTGTTTTTCGGCGGTTCGTACCTTTTGGCCAAGGTCGTGTCGGCGCGGTGCAGCGCGGGTGTCGTGGTGGCGATGTTGTCGATTACGGTGACGCTGGGGCTGGCGCCGCTGGCGGCGGCGGTCTGGGTAACGCCGACATGGGGCGAACTGGCGATCCTCTTTGCGGTGGCTTGTCTGGCGACGGGCGGGCACTATACAATGACGCTCGCGTTTCGCGCAGCGCCTCTCGCGGTGACGCAGCCGGTGACCTTTCTGCAACTCGTGTGGGCGGTACTGCTGGGCGCGCTGGTCTTTGGCGAGGGGGTGGATCTGTTCGTGATCCTGGGCGGCACGGTAATCGTCGGTGCGGTGAGTTTCATCAGCTGGCGCGAGTCGGTGCTCAAACGCCGCGCGATCACGCCCGATGTCTCGGCCACCAAGGTGTGAGGGGGCATTCCCCCCATATGTGGCCATCTTGCAGAAATCTTGTGAAAAATGACTAACGACCCCCGAGATATGGTTGATCGGGGGCCACAGAGCCTGTATGATTTCACGTACAGGTGCAATAGACGCGGTCGCATCTACTGACGGCGGGGTCCGGGGCATTTCCATGCTGCGGACCCTGTTCGTTTTGAGAAAATGAAAAGGCGCCAGGTGCTCAGACGCGGTCTTCGCATTGCGGCCCGTGTCCGAAGATCGGTGCCACACCCTGACGCCTCGCTGAACGTCCGGTCCCGAAAGACCCTGGTCCAGTTTGCCGCCTGTCCCGACGAACCTGCGGCGGTTCCGGACGTTGCCGCCCGAAACGTTCCACGAATGTCACCATCCGTAGCTGCCACGATCCCCTGAGGCACCATGACAATCATAGCGGGCAAGGCCCGTCATGACCTGCATCGACCCGGAGGATGAAACGAAGGGTTCCCGAAAGAACCTGCTCCGCCGCAACCGCCTGAACCCTTACGAATGGTCGTTAAGGCGCAAGGCCCCCCGTATCCATTCGCGCCGGTCCCGAGGGGCCTTTGCGTCCCCGCGTCGGATCGTGAGAACCGCTGCGGTTAATCAGACCGTCACAAAACCGTATGATTCCCGCAACAGAAAAATGTCGTCGCGTGCAATTTTTGTGGGGATAACATGTTTATATTCTTGGGGGATTTTGTGTGGATAAGCGCGGATTGTGCTTTGTTTAGGCAGGCTTGACCGGGGGATAAGTGATCGCTGGAGGGGCAGGGCGCAAACGGGGCGGGCACTGCAGCCCGCCCCGCATCTCATGGTCAGTTCACGCCAAGCATCTCCTTGGCTTCAGCCAGGGTCGCCACCGAAGCGGCATGATCGCCGGCCTCGTGCTGCTCTTCGCCGAGCGCGCGCAGTTCCTTGACCTTGGCCATATCGGCCTCTGACAGGCTCGCGCTTTCAAGTGCTGCGTCGATTTTCGCCATATCTGCCGGGCATTGGCCCGCGATTGCCGGGGCGGCGAGAAACAGAGCGGCGGCGAGGGTGAGGTATTTCATGATGTGGTCCTCCTGTTGTTGCGTGAGGCTCAGATAGGATGACGCAGGGGAATGTCGAGAGGCAGGTGAAACGAATGAGCGGGGGATTGCCGGAGCCATATGGCGGGTGCCGATGCACCGATGCGCGGGATCAGCACGACGATTTTCAGTTGACAGCTGGCAGGGTCCGTTTGGTCACTGAGCCAAGGCAACAACTGTCGATCACAGGTTGTCCGCCATGCCCGCAGAGGCGGGCATCTCGTGAAACCTGTCGTGCGGTCGAGGTGAAATCGCGACTGTGGTCGGAGATCCAAACTTGCGTGCGCAGGGATGACATTCGGGTAGCGACATGAACTCTTACGAGTCCATCTTCAACGCCGAAATGAACGCCTCCTGCGGGATATCGACCTTGCCGAACTGGCGCATCTTCTTCTTGCCTGCCTTCTGCTTTTCCAGCAACTTCTTCTTGCGCGTGGCATCGCCGCCATAGCATTTGGCGGTCACGTCCTTCCTGAGCGCCGAGAGCGTTTCGCGCGCGATCACCTTGCCGCCGATAGCCGCCTGGATTGGGATCTTGAACATGTGGCGGGGTATCAGATCCTTCAGCTTCTCGCACATCGCCCGCCCGCGCGTCTCGGCCCGGTCGCGGTGAACCATCATCGAGAGCGCATCGACCGGTTCGTCATTCACCAGCACCTGCATCTTGACCAGATTGTCCTCGCGATAGCCCTCGAGATGATAATCGAAGGAGGCATAGCCCTTGGTCACCGATTTCAGCCGGTCGTAGAAATCGAACACCACCTCGTTGAGCGGCAGGTCATAGACAACCATGGCGCGAGATCCGGCATAGGTCAGGTCCAACTGAATGCCGCGGCGGTCCTGACAAAGTTTCAGCACATCGCCGAGGTAGTCGTCGGGCACCAGAATGGTCGCCTTGATCCGCGGCTCCTCGATATGGTCCACATAGGTGAGGTCGGGCATATCGGCGGGGTTGTGCAGATCGCGCCGCGTGCCATCCTTCATGAAGAGGTGATAGACCACCGAGGGCGCGGTGGTGATCAATTCGATATCGTATTCCCGTTCGATTCGGTCGCGGATCACCTCGAGATGCAGCAACCCCAAAAATCCGCAGCGGAAGCCAAAGCCAAGCGCCGCCGAGGTTTCCATTTCGTAACTGAATGAGGCGTCATTCAGCGCCAGTTTCTCGATGGCGTCGCGCAGGTCCTCGAATTCGGCTGAATCAACCGGAAAGAGGCCGCAGAACACGACCGGGACGGAGGGTTTGAACCCGGGCAAGGGTTTCTCGCAGGGCCGTTTCTCATGTGTGATCGTGTCGCCCACTTTGGTGTCGCGCACCTGCTTGATCGAGGCGGTGATGAAACCGATCTCGCCGGGCCCGAGGCTCTCGACCTTTTCCATCTGGGGGCGAAAGACGCCAATGCGCTCGACATTATAGGTGGCGCCGGTCTGGATCATGCGGATTCGGTCGCCGCGCCTCATCCGCCCGTCCATGATGCGCACCAGAACGACCACGCCCAGATAGGCGTCATACCAGCTGTCGACCAGCATCGCCTTGAGAGGCGCGCGCTCGTCGCCCCGCGGCGGCGGCAGGTGATGCACGATGGCCTCCAGCGTCTCGGGAATGCCCACGCCGGTCTTGGCCGACACCCGGATCGCGCCGCTCGCGTCGATCCCGATGACATCCTCGATCTGCTCGGCCACGCGGTCGCATTCGCTGGCGGGCAGGTCGATCTTGTTGAGGATAGGTACCAGTTCGTGGCCCGCATCAATCGCTTGGTAGACATTGGCCAGCGTCTGCGCCTCGACGCCCTGCGTGCTGTCGACGACCAGGAGACTGCCCTCGACCGCGCGCATCGAGCGGCTGACCTCATAGGCAAAGTCCACATGCCCCGGCGTGTCGATGAGATTGAGCACGTACTTTTCGCCGTTTTGCGCGGTATAGTCGATGCGAACCGTATTGGCCTTGATCGTGATGCCGCGCTCGCGCTCGATATCCATGGCGTCGAGCATCTGCTCTTTCATGTCCCGATCCTGCACCGTCCCGGTCGACTGGATCAGCCGGTCGGCAAGCGTGGATTTGCCGTGGTCGATATGCGCCACGATCGAGAAATTACGGATATGAGCGAGGTCTGTCATGGCCTTGGCATATGTATGGGAATGGCAGGGTGGTCAAGGTAGGATAGTGCCTGGCGACGCTGCAATCCCTCTCGGCATCGAAGGTCTTGCTGTGATAGACTGGCAACAGGAGCGAACAAAAGCCGCACACTCCCGAAAGGACGGCCCCATGCCCGATACCAAAGCCATCCACGCACAGGTCAGCGGTCGGGTGCAGGGCGTATCGTTCCGCGTCTGGGCACGGGTCGAGGCGCAGGGGCGCGGCCTTGCAGGCTGGGTGCGCAACGAGGCCGACGGCTCCGTCAGCGCGCATCTCGAAGGACCGTCTGCGGATGTTGACGACATGGTGACCGCGCTGCATCGCGGTCCGCCGGCCGCCATCGTCCGAGAGGTGACAGTGAACGTCGCAGCCCCCATAGGTGCCACGCATTTCGATATCCGGTCTTAGCGCGCGGCTTTCGATCTTGCCCCGCCCGTGCCTGCCGCGTAGAACGCGGGCGTTGATAATTCCCGGAGCATCATGATGCTGGACTTGATCTATGAGACCCCGAAACCCAAGGTGATCGCCGGGGCGAAACATGACTGGGAACTGGTGATCGGAATGGAGGTGCACGCCCAGGTCGCATCGAACGCCAAGCTGTTTTCCGGGGCCTCGACCAAATTCGGGGCCGAACCCAATTCCAACGTCTCCTTCGTCGATGCCGCGATGCCCGGCATGCTGCCGGTCATCAACGAATTCTGCGTCGAGCAAGCGGTGCGCACCGGGCTGGGACTCAAGGCCAGGATCAACCTCTGGTCGGCCTTTGACCGCAAGAATTACTTTTACCCCGATCTTCCGCAGGGCTATCAGATCAGTCAACTCTATCACCCGCTGGTGGGCGAGGGTGAAATCCTCGTCGACATGAGCCCCGGAGTGGCGCGCAAGGTGCGCATCGAGCGCATTCACATGGAGCAGGACGCGGGCAAGTCGATTCACGACATGGACCCTGCCATGTCCTTTGTAGATCTCAACCGCACCGGCGTGTGCCTCATGGAGATCGTGAGCCGTCCCGATATTCGTGGCCCGGAAGAGGCCGCCGCCTATGTGACCAAGCTGCGCCAGATCCTGCGCTATCTGGGCACCTGCGATGGCAACATGCAGAATGGCAATCTGCGCGCAGACGTCAACGTATCAATCTGCCGTCCGGGTCAGTATGAGAAATATATGGAAAGCCAGGATTTCTCGCATCTGGGCACTCGCTGCGAGATCAAGAACATGAACTCCATGCGTTTCATTCAAGCGGCCATCGAATATGAGGCCCGCCGTCAGATCGCTATAGTCGAGGCTGGTGGCGAGGTCGTGCAGGAGACCCGGCTCTATGATCCCGACAGGAACGAGACCCGTTCCATGCGATCCAAGGAAGAGGCGCATGATTACCGCTATTTCCCTGATCCTGATCTTCTGCCACTGGAAATCGAACAGTCATGGATCGATGAGATTGCGGTCAACCTGCCCGAACTGCCCGATGCAAAGAAGGCGCGGTTCGTCCTGGAATTCGGTCTCAGCGAATATGACGCCAGCGTGCTGACCGCCGATCTGGCTAATGCCGCCTATTTCGAAGAGGTGGCCGCAGGCGCAGGCGATGGCAAGCTGGCGGCGAACTGGGTGATAAACGAACTCTTTGGCCGCTTGAAGAAAGAAGATCACTCGATCGAGGAAAGCCCCGTCAGCCCTGCCCAGCTTGCCGCCATCGTGCGGCTGATCAAATCCGATGCCATTTCGGGCAAGATTGCCAAGGATCTCTTCGAGATCGTCTATACGACAGGTGGCGATCCCGAGCGGATCGTCGAAGAACGCGGCATGAAACAGGTCACGGACACTGGCGCCATTGAGCAGGCCGTGGCCGAGATCATCGCCGCCAACCCCGCGCAGGTGGAAAAGGCGCAAGCCAATCCCAAACTCGCGGGCTGGTTTGTCGGGCAGGTGATGAAGTCCACCGGCGGCAAGGCGAATCCAAAGGCGGTCAACGATATAGTGATGGCAAGGCTGGGCCTGTAACAGCGCGGCATTGTGCTTGTCATATTCCGAACTTGACCTGGGCGGGTGGATTACAGGTCTGCCCTCGGGATGCGCGGTCGAGAACCTCAGCGCCAGAGATACGCATATGTGGCGAATGCCCCCTGTAGCCTGGCGAGCAGACGGTTCGCCGGACCGGGTTGGTGCAATAGGCCGTGGGCGATGCGGTGCGCGACCACCTCGACCGGGCAGGGCTGCCCGGTGGCGGGATCAAAATAGCGCGGATAGTCGATCAACGTGGCATGCACGAGGCCCGCGAGCGTCGGACGAGCGTTGCGGCGGGCAGGGATATCCCCAAGGTCGCGGGTCAGCCCCCAACCGGCATAGAAAGGTGCGCCTGTGGTGGTGACCCGAATACCGCGCAACAGCGCCTCGAACCCCAGAAGCGAGGTCATTGTCCAGACTTCCTGCACCTGCGTCAGCAGGCGGGCGGGGTCGGTACCCGTGAGGGTCAGGTCGGCAAGATCCTTGAGCGCGTCGGCGGCGATATCGCCGGGGCGCAGCCCGGCCTCCACATCCGGGTGAGGCTTGTAGAGGATCACCGCGTTCGGATTCTCGCTGCGCACCCGTTGCAGCAGGGCCAGGTTGGTGATGATGTCACCGCCCGCGCCAAGCCGGATCGAGGCGTCATCCTCGACCTGCCCCGGCACAAGGATGCGATGGCCGCAGGGCAGATCAGGGGCGGCCCGCCCAAGATTATATTTGCTCAGACCGTCCCGGACGAGCATCCCGACAAGGGCCTCGGCGCGGGCGCTCTGGTCCGGACGAAGCGAGGCGCGCTGCGCGATCAGCCGCTCAAGGCGGCTTTCGCGCGTCGGATCGTAGTAGATCCCCAGATCGTCGCAGACCAGCGACAACGGCGGCACCAGGTCAGCCCCAAGGCCGCGCGAGCGCAAAAAGCCGTCCTCGACACGGCAGGCCGTCGCCGGGGTGTTTATGACCTGCGAGGCCCAGACCATCGCGGGACGGTCGGGCGGGGTCGAAGATCCGGGAAAGATCACCTTGCGATGCAGGCCGAAGAAGCTTTGCAGCGGCGCACGCTTCCACAGCCGCATACCATATGCCGCCCAACCCAGACGGTCCTCGCGCCAGGCGCGGCTTTGCGCGGCGAGGGTGGCGATCGCGGTTTCCAGATCGCAGAGCCGGTCATGGTATGGATCATACCATGTCGGATAGAGGATCATCGCGGCGGCAAACATCTGGGCGCGGCTCAGGCGGCGATTGCGGCGCGGCATGGGCAGGGGATGACGGTCCTCGGTCAGGCCCCAACCCGCATAGAAAGGCTGGCCAAAGACCTGCGGACGGTGCCCGGCAAAGATCGCCTCGAATCCCAGTTGCGAGGTCACGGTATAGACCGCGATGGCCCCCTCCATCAACACCCAGGGGCTGACCGGATCGGAAAAAAGCGTGATACGATCCGTCTGATCGGAGGCAGAAAAATATCCCGGGCGGTGGCCCTGATCGGTCTCGGGATGAGTTTTGATCAGGATGCGTGCGGCGGGGTGTTCCTCTTGCGCCCAATAGAGCATCTCGCGGAACGTGTTGGCGTCCGCCCCGCCATGCGTGATCGAGGCGTCGCCGCGGGTCTGGTCGATGACCAGAACATAACCCGGTTCAGGGCAGGGGCGACCCGGATCGAAGGCGGTATATTTCGATAGATGCGCCTCCTGCATCTGGGCGAGACAGCCACGCGCACGGTTCATCAGCGCGGTGTCGTCGAGCGGATGGGTGGCGAGGATATGTTCCAGATCGGACGGGCCGCTGCTGTCGAAATAGATGCCGCGCCGATCCATCACCAACCCAAGCGGCGGTGTGCCGCTGCGCCCCGGATGAAGTGACCGCAGAAATGCGTCTTCGATGCGAAGAAGGCCTGCCCCGGTGCGTTCTGCCACAGCTTCGCCGCGTGCGGCGTAGCGACTCTTGCCCCAGACGGCGATCAGGTCGTCGGGAGTTGGACGCCCAGGCCGCAGATCGTGACCGGCAAGCGACAGGATACGACGAACACGCCGCTGCCAAAGAAATCCGGCATTGAAATGGAAAACCCGTCGAGGCGCTGTACGCCCGGCGGGATCAACCTCTGGACAGGGCGTCAAAAATCGCCTTGCAGCGTCGAGGCCGATGTGCCGACAGAGCCAACTGCGGCCAGCGAGCCGGTGAGTGCGCCGACGATCTTGGACCATTGTGTGAACGGGGCCTCGGTGACGTAGATCGTATCGGCATCGCGGATCGCGAAATCCCTGGCCAGGAACAATCCGGTGGGCGCGGTCAGATCCAACACGTAGACCATGCGCTGATCGCCGACCAGATCGGCGCGACCAAGCACCTGGTTGGCGATCTCTTGCGGCTCGTTGCGCAGAACGAACACGCCGCTGGGGTCGGCGGCATTGGTGCTGAGCCCGCCTACCTGCGCCAGCGCTTCGACTACCGAGAGGCTTTGAGTGTTGAACGTTACGCGGGATTGTCCTCCGGTGGCGCCGAGCACGGTAAATGCGCGTGTGTCAGCCTCGATCAGGATACGGTCTCCGCCGCGCAGCGCCACGTCGAACTCTGGATATCTGAACAGATCCTGGAACCAGACCTTGCTGCGCTGGCCGCCCCGGATCAGGGTGATCTGGGCGATTTCGGGTTCGATCGCGATACCGCCGGCGCGGGCGATCATGGCCGAGAGCGTGCGCGTCGGGGCCTCGATAGGATAGATGCCCTGTGCACCCACCGATCCGCTGACCGACACAGTCGAACCATCCCCGGCAATGCGGCGGACCTCGACCTGAGGGTCCGGCGTCTGCTCTTCCAGCTTGGCGGTGATGATCCGGCGCAGTGCCTCGGGCGTGTTACCGGCGGCGCGGATCCGTCCGGCATAGGGCACAAAGATGAAACCCGTGCCATCAACCTGAACTTCCTGAAGAATGGTCTGCTTGACCGGACCGCTGGAAAGCAGGCCGTCGTCCACGTTCTCCCAGACGGTCAGGCCCAGCCTGTCCCCCGCATTGATTGTGTCGGATCCGATCATTCCGGCATCTCTGAACTCATCCGCAAAGCCAAGCGCAGGCTGCACCGCCGTCGCGCGCGTCACGCGATCATTGACCGACACGACAAATGCATCGCCCTGGTTCTGTACCGAGCTGGCGTAAATCTCTGCCTTGTTCGGGCCGGATCGCGGCAATGCGCATGCCGCAAGCATCGAAAAAAGCACAATGGACACGATGAGCCTTGCCCATCGAAAGTTTCCAGATGTCACTAACCTGCCTCCTCGACCTTTTTAACACGGTCTTAAATTTCACATCTATCTGAGAGGCAAATGAAAATCCAGTTACCGCATTGCCGACCCTCAGGGAATGAGGCGCAGGTGTTGCCATTGCGCCGCGGTGCCGGGCCTGAGGGCGTCGTAGGGATCCTGGGTGGCAAGCATCATGTCGACTGCTTTGCGCAGCAACTGACGGCGACCCTGCGCCGAATAGAAACCGCCCGGAATCTGGCTGGTTTCCAGAAGATAGCGCCGGTAAATCGCATAGGCGCGGCGGTCAGGGCGATCTGCCCCGGCAAAGAATTCGGCCAACGGTCTGGTCGATACGAATTCGGGTTTGGCATAGACCGCCTGTCCGAATATCCGCAGTGGAATGCCCCGCCAGAGCACCTGCTGTGCGGCAGTTGAATTGACGGTGACGGCGCTGCGCGCCTCGTCGAGAAGCCGTGCCAGCTTGCCGCCGCGCAGGTAATGCACCCGCCCTCTGAGGTCGTGCTTGCGGATCAGCCGACGCAGATCCGCGCGGATCGGCGCGCGACCGTCTTCCAGCGGGTGCGCCTTGATCACCAGGTGGTGGTGTGGTGGTGCGCCGCGCGCAAAGCCGTCGATCAGCGTCTCGAGGAACTCGGTCATGGTGGAAAACGGCGAATGCGCCTGAAACGAGGCATCGTGTTCCAGTTGCAGCAGCGCAATGTGATAGGGAAAGCCGCCAGTGCGCACGCGCCAGGTGGCGATACGTCGCTCAATGGCCTGCAAGGGCATCAGCAACAGGCGCTTGAGATAGAGCTTGAACTCCTCTCCCACGCTGAGTGCGCGATGCGGGCGGAAATGGCGGTAGCGCCGGTTCAGGAAGAGCACGAAGCCATGATACACCGCGCCGTAAAAGACATGCTGGCGCATGTCCCCCCAGCTTGCCGGCGGCAGAGCGCTTTCGGTATCGGCGTTGTCCAGTGCCGCGCGCATTTCTGCCACGCTCATCCGCATCAGACGCGAATGGCCATTGCTGCCGCCACGTTCGTAGGTGACCCAATAGGGGCGCAGATACCCTTCCTCGAAAACATGCACGGTCAGTCCCGCGGTTCGTGCGATGGCTGTGGCCTCGGCATGCCGGGCGCGGGTATCGCCGTAAAGGACGATGTCGGTGACATGTTTTGCGACGATGATGCGGCGCAGGACCTGCGGCCAGGCGTCCGGCTCTTCCAGAAAGGGGATGTAGCTCTGGCGCTCGGGCCAGAACGCCTGATCGCCCGCATTGAAACCCACGCGCCAGACATCTGCGCCCGACCGGTGCAGCATCTGCCCGAGCCTGTGGAAAAACGGGCCGTGTGGTCCCTGAAGAAACAGGAACACCCGGCCCTTGCCGGTCAGGGCTGCCATGATTTCAACCTATCCCTCGAACTGCCTGAACCTACTTAGCCCCATGCGCCGGAAAAATTAAGCCCGTATTACACTGCCTCGCTTGCTTCGGCATCCGGGGGGGGCTAGGTCGGTTGACAGACCGAAAGGAGATCAGGCGATGTTCACGGGCATCATAACCGATGTGGGGGAAATCCGGGCAATCACGCAGCGTGGCGACCTGCGGGCGCGCATCGGCACGGGCTATGAGACGGGGCATATCGACATTGGTGCCTCGATCGCCTGTGATGGGGTGTGCCTGACCGTTGTCGCACTCGGGTCCGACTGGTTCGAGGTGGATGTCTCGGCCGAGACGATATCGAAAACCAACCTGTCAGGCTGGCGTGCAGCAAAGCGCGTCAATCTGGAAAGGGCGCTCAGGGTGGGCGACGAATTGGGCGGGCACATCGTGTCGGGCCATGTCGATGGGCTGGCCGAGGTGGTGGAGCTACGCGAGGAGGGCGACAGCACGCGCGTCACGCTGCGCGCGCCCGACGCGCTTGCGCGGTTCATCGCGCCCAAGGGATCGGTGGCCCTCAACGGCACCTCGCTTACGGTCAACGAGGTGGAGGGATGCGATTTCGGTGTCAACTTCATCCCGCACACCAAACAGGTTACCACCTGGGGCGGGGTCGCGCCTGGCGATCTGGTGAACCTGGAGATCGACACGCTGGCGCGCTATGTGGCGCGGTTAGCCGAGATGGGCTGACGGCGCGCTCAGCCTTGGCGCCGGTTGGGCACGCGGCTTTCGATACGTCCGAAGATCAGTGCGATGATCCCGGCGATGATCATGTAGACCAGTGCCAGCAGCAACAACGGCTCATAGACGATAAAGGTATCGGCCCGCACACGGCTGGACACGGCATAGATTTCGATCACCGTGATCGTGGCCACCAGTGGTGTCGCCTTGAGTTGCAGGATGGTCTCGCCGCCCAGCGTGGGCAGCACGTTGCGAATGGCCTGCGGCAGCCAGACCCGGCGAAAGATCATGCGGCGCGGCATGCCAAAGGCGCGCGCAGCCTCAAGCTGTCCCTTGTTGACGGATGAAAAGGCGCCGCGCATGACCTCGCCCTCATAGCCCGCATAGGAGAGCGTGAGTGCGAGCACGGCGTAGGGCCAGGCCTGACGCAGGTAAGGCCAGAGTTCAGAGGCGCGGATCCACGGGAATTGCGGAAAGAGCGAGCCGAAACCGTAATAGAGCAGCCATATCTGCAAAAGCAGCGGCGTGCCCCGGATGATCGTGCAGAACGCGCGCGCCGGCGCGGCCAGATACCACGGCCCCACCGCCTGAGCGAGGCCGAGCGGAATGGCGAGCAGAAAGCCAAGGATACAGGTGACGGCCAGGATCCAGATTGTGCGCCACAACCCCTCGACCGCCAGCGGCAGGTAATCAGGCAGCCAGTCCCAGCGAAGCGAAAGCGCGCACCAGATCACGAACCCGGCGAACAGCGCCATGAGCAACAGCCTGTGTGGCAGCAAGAGTGCGCGCCAGCCGGTCATCCGTTGCCCTCACGCAGCGAAGGCTGACCGCGCCGCGCCCATTTCTCGATCCGTCCGAAGATCACGCCCGAAAACAGCGTGACGATGAGATAGAGCGCGCCTGCGGCAAGAAAGAAGGTGAAATAGGCGCGCGTGCTGGCCGCCGCCTGCCGGGTTTCGAGTGTCAGTTCGCTGAATCCCACGATGGCCAGCAACGCCGTGTCCTTTGTGGCGATGAGCCAGAGATTGGCGAGGCCGGGTGTGGCAAAACCCATCATCGCCGGTATGGTCACGCGCCGCAATGTCATCAGCGGCGGCATGCCAAAGGCGCGCGCGGCTTCAAGCTGGCCGGATGGAATGGCCTGAATGGCTCCGCGCAGCACCTCGGTTGCATAGGCGCCCTGCACCACGCCCAGAACCCAGATGCCCGCCGCGACACCGCTGATCTCGACTCGGCCATAGCCCATGGCGCTGGCGGCCTGATTGATCAGGTCGGTGCCCACGTAATAGAGAATGAGGATAAGCACCAGTTCCGGCACAGCGCGGATCACGGTGGTGTATATCGTCAGCAGGTCGCGCAGGATAGGTCCGCCGTAGAGTTTGCCATAGGCGCCTCCCAGCCCGATCAGCAGGCCAAAGCCAAAGGCTCCGAATGCGATCTGCAGCGAATTCGCCAGCCCACGCAAGAGGTTGCCGCCCCAGCCCGGAGGCTGGAGCGACAAAAGCTCGACGGTTTTCGTCAGCCCGAGCGTGTCGAGCAGCGCCTCGACCACGAGTGATTATTCCGCGTAGATGCTGGTGTCGAAATAGCGCGCGGTGATCGCCTCGTGGGTGCCATCGGCGAGGATCGTGGCGATACCCTTGTTCAGCGCCGCGCGCAGCGCATCGTCACCCTTGCGCACGCCCGCGCCCACGCCGCGCCCGAGGATCGATTCGTCATTGGCGACATTGCCCTTGATCTCGCAGCACTGGCCTGCGTCGCTGGCCACGAAATCGGCCATGGCAATGCTGTCGGCCTGGGTTGCGTCGATCCGACCGGCAAAGAGATCCTGGTTAGCCTCGTCCTGGGTCTGGTAGATGCGAATCTCGGCGGCACCCGTGAAATATGCCTGCGCATAGCTCTGGTGGATGGTCGAGGCCTGTACGCCGATCACCTTGCCGGCCAGGCTCTCGGGCGAGGCGTCGATATCGAGCGCCTTGTCGGCCACGATTACCGCGGGGGTGTTATAGTATGGGTCCGAAAAGTCGATGGTTTTCAGACGATCTTCGGTGATTGACATCGAGGCCATGATAGCGTCGATCTGCTGTCCGGTAAGCGAGGGGATGATGCCGTCCCAGGCGACCGGTGTCAAAACGCAGTCAAGCCCGGCGGCGGCGCAGACCGCGTCGATCACTTCGATCTCCCAGCCGACCCATGTGCCCGAGGAATCGAGCGAGGCGAACGGCGGGTAAGGTTCGGCCGCAATGCCGATCTTTACCTCCTGGGCCGCAAGTCCGGTGCCGAGTGAGGCCAAGGTTGTGGCGGTGAGTATGGATTTCAGTGTCATGGTCAGTCTCCCTTGTTGGTTCTTGGTATCCTGCCGTCCCGCCTTAACCGACGGTTTGCAGAAATTGCCTGAGGCGGGCCGATTGCGGCGCACCAAATACGCGTTCTGGCGGGCCCTCTTCCTCAATCCGCCCCTGATGAAGGTAGACCACATGATCGGCCACCTCGCGGGCGAATTTCATCTCATGCGTGACGATCAGCATGGTGCGCCCCTCGGCGGCGAGATCGCGGATCACGCTCAGCACCTCGCCGACAAGTTCGGGATCGAGCGCGCTGGTAGGTTCGTCAAAGAGCATCACGGTGGGGTCAACGGCCAAGGCGCGCGCGATGGCTGCACGCTGTTGCTGGCCACCCGACAGAAAGGCGGGAAAAGTGTCGGCCTTGTCCGCAAGACCGACCCGGTCGAGTAATGCGAGGGCGCGGGCGATGGCCTGTGTCCTTGGGGTTTTGAGAACATGCACCGGGACTTCGATCACATTTTCCAGCAAGGTGCGGTGTGTCCAGAGATTGAAGGCCTGAAACACCATGCCCAATCGGGTACGAATACGCTCGATCTGGCGACGGTTCGCGGGGCGGCCGTCGGGGCGTATGGCGATTTCTTCGTCGTTCACCACGATTCGCCCGGATGTGGGTGTCTCAAGGAAGTTGATACAGCGCAGCATGGTGGACTTGCCCGAACCGGAGCCGCCGATGATCGCCACGACATCGCCCTTGCGCGCGGTTAGCGACACGCCCCTGAGTACTTCGAGCGAGCCAAAAGACTTGTGCAGGTTCTCGACAATGATCGCCGTTTCCGCCGGGGCGGGCGCGGGGGGCTGTCGGGATTCCGCTGTCACGGGGCATGTCTCCGGCAAGGACGCTTTTCGCGCTTGTAGTAAGGCGGAAGTCAGGTAATTATGCAAGCGTATAATTTATGGCCTCCGACGATGGAGAAGCATGTGACGGGCGGACGTCGGAAATTCAGGCGCGAGGGCGCCGACCTGCGAAGATCGGCGCTGGTGCGGGCGACGTTGGACCTGATCGCCGAAGAGGGCGTGCGCGGGGCTACAGTGCGCGCGATCGCCGAGAGGGCGGAGGTGACGCAGGGCCTGATCCGGCATTATTTTTCGACCAAGGAGGATCTCGTTCTGGCGGCCTATCTGGAGCATATGGCGGGGCTGACGGAACAGACCTTTGCAACTGTGGAGCGCGGAGGCAACGCTCGGACGCGACTGGTGGCGCTGGTGGTGGCCTCGGTGACGCCGCCGGTGGTTGATGCGGCCTCGGTCGGCCTGTGGGCGGGGTTTCTCAACCATGTGCGGCAGGACGAGCGGATGCGCGAGGTGCATGCGCGCACCTATCACGAATTCCGAGACCGGCTGGAGACGTTGATCGTCGCAGCGCTGGAGGAAGCGGGGCGCGTGATCGGGACCGGGCAGGCGCGGCGATTGGCGATTGCCTGCAATGCCGTGATTGACGGGCTGTGGCTGGAAGGGGGCGCGTTGCCAGAGGCGTTCGAGGCTGGGGAGTTGCCGGGGATCGCGCTGAAGTCGGTTGGCGCGATCCTGGGGTTGAATTTGGAGAGAGGCGAGCAGATATGAAATTTTCGTCTATTAAAGAACGACTTGCGGGCCTGGGTGGTGCCAAGTGGGAGGTTCATGCGCGAGCCAAGGCGATGGCGCGCGAGGGCCGGGACGTGATCCGGCTGACCATCGGCGAGCCGGATGTGCCAACCCCGGAGCGCCTGAAAGAAGCGGCCTTTGCGGCGATGCAGGCGGGGCGGACGGGGTATTCCGACGGGCGTGGCGAGCCGGGGTTGCGGCGGGCGTTGGCGGAACGTTACAGCGCGACGCGGGGGCGGGTGTTTCATCCCGATCAGGTGATGTGCTTTCCGGGGACGCAGACCGCGCTTTATGCGGTGATGATGGCGGTGTCGGAGGCGGGTTGCGAGGTGCTGGTGGGGGATCCGATGTATGCCACCTATGAGGGGGTGATCCGTGCCACCGGGGCGGATGTCGTGCCGGTACCGTTGCGGCCTGAAAATGGATTCAGGATGCTGGCAGAGGATGCAGAACGCCTTGTAACCAGCAGAACACACGCGATTTTATTGACGACGCCGCATAATCCAACAGGGGCGATTCTGACCCGCGAGGATATTGCCGCGCTGGGGCGGCTGGCGGTGGAACATGATCTGTGGATCATCTCGGACGAGGTTTACGAGGAGCTGGTTTTTGACGGATCCGAGTTCGTTTCGCCGCTCTCGCATCCCGATCTGGCCGAGCGCGTGGTGGCGGTTTCGTCGATTTCCAAGAGCCATGCCGCGCCGGGATTTCGCAGCGGATGGTGCGTGGGATCGCTGGAGTTCACCGGCTCTTTGCTGGCCTTGTCTGAGACAATGTTGTTTGGAAATCAACCATTTATCGCAGACATGACCGAGCAGGCGGTGCGCGAGGGATCGACTGTGGCGGCGGGGATGCGGGGGCGGTTTGCGGCGCGGGCCAAGTTGTTGGCGGATCGGTTGGGGCGGGAGACGGCGTTGATGGTGCATCGGCCAGAGGCGGGAATGTTCGCGATGGTTGATGTGGCGGCGACGGAGATGAACGGCGACGCATATGCGTTTGATTTGCTTGAGAAAAAAGGTGTTGCCGTCATGCCGGGGGCATCCTTTGGCGCGACGATGGACAACTGGGTCAGGGTGGCGCTGACGGTGGAGGATGCGCCCTTTGCCCAGGCTATTGACCGCATGGTCGCGCATGCCGGTACAAGGCAAGTCAGAACCGCATAAATATATAAAAAACAACAGGATAAACCATGAACAATACACATGAATTTCGCCGTGCGATCACCCGGAAACCGGGCAGGAGCATCGTGGACGGGTTGCGGGCCGAGGATATAGGCATGCCGGATCTGGGGCGGATGCTGGAGGATCATGCCGCCTATGTGGCGGCGTTGCGCAGCACCGGGGCGGAGGTGGTGGAACTGCCCGCGCTGGAGACCTATCCAGATTCAGTTTTTGTAGAAGATACAATGCTTTGTCTGCCAAAGCTCGCGATTGCCATGCGACCCGGCGCGCCGACGCGGCAGGGTGAGGTGGCTGAAATACGGCCTGCCATAGAAGCGTTTTATGGCGAGAATATACGGGAAATCACCGCGCCGGGGACGATCGAGGGAGGCGATATTCTGGTGACGGGGCGCGAGATTCTGGTGGGGTTGTCGGCCCGGACGAACTCAGAGGGAGTGTCGCAACTATCTGATATTGTTTCAGAATATGGATATTCCCTGCGGCTGGTGGAGACCCCGGAGGGGGTGCTGCATTTCAAGACGGATTGCGGGCTGATCGACCCCGAGACGATCCTGAGCACGCGGCGGCTGGCGGCGTCGGGGTGTTTCGAGGGCTATCGCCTGCTCTGCACGCCAGATGAAGAAGAGGCGGCAAGCAATTGTATTCGATTTAATAATCTTGTCATCATGGCGGCAGGTTTCCCGCGCACCGCAGAGATGCTGGACGCCGAAGGCCATGAGGTCGTGCAGATCAACAACAGTGAATGTGCCAGGCTGGATGGCGGCATGTCTTGTCTTTCGCTGCGATTCTGAATGTACATGGCGCGCATCGCGTACGCGCCTTTTATACACAGAGATGAAGCCGCCCGCGAGGCGTGAGATCAGGAGAGAATCATGCGGATCGAATGGGCCCCCGAGGCTGACCTTGGCACCCCCTACTGGTGGTCGGCGCTGGACGCGCCGGAGGCGGGCGAGGGCCTGCCCGAGACCTGCGATCTGCTGGTGATCGGGGCGGGGTATGCCGGGCTGTCGGCGGCGCTGGCGGCGCATGACTGCGGCGCGCGGGTGGTGGTTGTGGATGCGGGCGAGCCGGGGCACGGGGCCTCGACCCGCAACGGGGGGATGTTCGGGGCGCATCCGCGGCTGGGCTGGGAGGCGCTGAACGCGCGATTCGGGGCAGAGACGGCGGATGCGCTCTTTGCCGAGGCGAAGCCGGCGCTGGACTGGGCGAAGGATCTGATCGCGCGCGAGGGGATCGACTGTGACCTGCAACAGACCGGGCGGATTCAGCTGGCCTATACGCCCGCGCATTTCGAGACACAGAAACATCTGGCGCGGACGATCGCCGAAAAATCCGAGGTCGAGGCGCGAATCGTCGAGCGCGCGGATCTGGGGCAGGAGATCGCGACCGAAAAATATCACGGCGGGCTGCTGTTCCCGGAGCATTGCGCGATTCATCCGGCGAAGTTTCATCAGGGCCTCTTGCGCGCGGTGCGGGGGCGGGGCGTGCCGGTGGTGGGGCATGCAGGGGTCACGGCGTTCAGCCGGGCGGGCGGGCATTATGATGTGCAGACCGCCAAGGGGCCGATTCGCGCGGAAAGGATCGTGCTGGCCACCAATGGCTATACCAGCCGCCCGTTTCGCTGGCATATGGCGCGGGTCTTTCCGTTGCCGTCCTATATCATCGCGACCGAGGAACTGCCCGCCAACCTGATCGGGCATATCGCGCCGGGGCGGCGGATGATGGTTGAGACGCGGGCGCGGCACAGCTATTTCCGCATTTCGCCGGATGGCAGGCGGGTGATCTTTGGCGGGCGGGCGTCGATGGCGGAGGTGGGGCCGGAACGCGCCGCCGAACAGCTATACCGCACCATGCTGGGGATCTGGCCGGAACTGGCGGGCACGCGGCTGAGCCATTCGTGGCGGGGCTATACCGGGTACACGTTTTCGCACATGCCCTATGTGGGGCAGCACGAGGGGCTGCATTACGCGATGGGGTTCTCGGGGTCCGGCACGGTGATGGCGCCGTGGCTGGGATCGAAGGCGGCCTATCGGGCGATGGGCGACGCGCGCGGGCAGACCGCCTATGCCGCCACCACGCTGAGCCGGAGCTGGCTGCATCCCGGTGAGCGGCCGCATTTCCTGCGGGCGGCGAATCTGTGGTACCGGCAGGTGGTGGACCGGGTGGAAAACTGGCAGGCGGGGCCGGGGCGCGAGGGGTGAGCCGGGTCCACCGGGGCGTCAGGCGGCCGCCGGGGCTGACGCGGCCCGCCGCTGTGTCGCAAAAGCGTCACATTGCCGGACACGCGCGCGCGGGATCAAGGGGCGCGTTGACAGGTCCGGGAGATGGGAGCATCTGATACGCGAGCCGAATCCAGAGACTGGGGCGGCGCAACCGGATAGACACTATCCCGCTTGTGGAGAGACACCCTTGAAAAAGCAACTTCTGAGCACCAGCGCGATCGCCATCGGCGTCGTCGCCATGGGCGCACCGGCCCTGGCCCAGGATTGGGACATGACATGGGGCGGATACCACACCAGCCATGTCGGTCTCGTCGATGTAAGCACGAATACCGCGGCCCACGCAGGGGCCGATTTTGACGGCGTCGATGTCTACACCGAAGCCGAGATCCACTTTACCCCGTCGATCACGCTCGACAACGGCATGACCTTTGGTGTGACCGTAGAGTACGAATCGACCACCAACGGCGGCGGGACCGTCGATGAATCCTACATGACGATTTCCAGCGACACGCTGGGCAGGATCGTTCTCGGCAACGCGAACTCGGTCGGCTACAACATGATGGTCAGCGCGCCGCAGCTTGACGGCAGCATCTGGATCAACTCGCCGTCGCTGTCGGGTTTCATTCCGATCTCGATTTCCGCCGGTGGCAACCTGCCGTGGAATTTCCGTCAGGCGGGGATCTCGGCCTATACCGAGGTGCTGGGCAACGACGACGTTGCGCGGATCAGCTACTATACCCCGTCGTTCAACGGTCTGACCCTCGGGGTGTCCTATGCGGCGGCGGACAACATCCTGGGTGGCGGCGTGAATGCCGGCAACAACTTTGGTGTGAACCGCAATGCCGGCGTCAACGACATCTTTGACATCGCGGTGGCCTACAGCCAGTCGTTCAACGGTGTCGACATCAACGCGGCGGCGCGCTGGGGCACGGCGAGCAACGATACCGGCATCGCCGGGACCAGCGATCCCGAGGTGTGGAACATCGGCGCAACCATCGGGGTGGCCGGGTTCACCTTTGGCGGCTCCTATCAGGAGAACGACAACGGCAACCTGATTCCCGACGAGGAAGGCTGGGCGCTTGGCGCGACCTACGATATTCCGGGTCCGTGGAGCATCGGCATCGACACCTATCAGGGCGAGATGAAGGGCACGGGCGCGGGCGCGGGCGACAAGGCCGAATACGAGGCCTATCAGATCATCGGCAACCGCGAGATCGGGCCGGGCGTCAGCTGGTCGATCTATGCGGTCCATGCCGAAGGCTCGGTGAATGCGGATGCCGGGGGCACCTTCGGCAACCCGAACACATCGGTCGAGGGCACGCTGATCGGAACGTCGGTCAACCTGTCGTTCTGACCGACGCCTGAGAAACCGGGGGCGGGGGTGTGATTCCCCGCCCTTTGCATGTCCGCACCCCGGTGCGCGGGTGAGTCGGTCAGCGCCAAGGCGCGCGGGTTTTCGGCCCGGTGCGGACCAGGAAAACCAGATGAAAACCTTGTATCCTTGGGTTTCGGCGCGCCTGTGCCGGAGGTGTGTGGTTTATGCGCCACATTCCCGGCGGGAAGGGCGCGGGGGCGGGGGGCCGCGTTGACACTCGGGGGGGGATTGGCGCATTTCATCATCCAAGCCGTGTCCAATGACTGGTGCGGCGGTTATGAATAAACCTGCTTATGAGGAGGGACACCCTTGAAAAAGCAACTTCTTTGCACCAGCGCAATCGCACTCGGCTGCGCAATGGTCGCACCGGCATCGGCCCAGGAATGGAACATGAAATGGGGCGGGTTCCACAACAGCCACGTTGGTTATGTTGATCACAGCTCGAGCACCGCTGCACAGGCTGGCGCGGACTTCGACGGCGTCGACGTCTACACCAACGCTGAAATCCACTTTCTTCCCTCGATCACGCTGGACAACGGCCTGACCTTTGGTGTGGACGTTCAGTACGAAGCCAAAACCAACGGCGGCGCAATCGTCGATGAATCCTTCATGTTCATCAAGGGCGACACGCTGGGCAAGATCGAGCTGGGCAACGAAAACTCGGCCGGTTACAAGCTGAGCGTTGCCGCACCGCAGGTCGGTGGCGGCATCGGCATCAACTCGCCCTCGATCTCGGGCTTTGTTCCGATCTCGACCGGCGCCGGCGGCAACCTGCCCTGGCTGTTCCGCGATGCAGGCATTTCGTCCTACACCGAGGTTCTGGCCAACAACGACGTTCCGCGCATCAGCTACTACACCCCGTCGTTCAACGGTCTGACCGTTGGTGTGTCCTATGCCGCGTCGAGCAACACCGGTGGTGGTTCGGGCGTGAACGCCGGCAACAACTTTGGTGTGAACCGCAACGTCGGCACCAACGACATCTTTGACATCGGTGTGAACTACAGCCAGTCGTTCAACGGTGTTGATCTGGCACTGTCGGCCCGTTGGGGCACCGCCAGCAACGACACTGGCCTTGCAGGCACCAGCGATCCGGAAGTCTGGGCAATCGGTGGTACCATTGGCGTGGCCGGGTTCACCTTTGGTGGCTCCTATGCCGAGAACGACAACGGCGGTCTGCGTGCATTCGACTCCGAAGGCTGGAGCCTGGGTGCGACCTATGACATCGCCGGCCCCTGGGCCATCGGTTTCGACACCTATCAGGGTGAGTACAAAGGCGTAGGAAACGGCGACAAGGCCGAGTACGAAGCCTATCAACTGGTTGCCAGCCGCACGCTGGGCGCCGGTGTACGCTGGGGCGTCTATGCCGCCTATATCGAAGGCACTGTGAATGCCAACGCGGGTGCTACCTTTGTCGACGGTTTGGGTAACAATAATGCCAACACCTCGACCGAAGGCACCGTGATCGGCACCTCGATCGGCCTGTCGTTCTAAGCGACCGGTTGAAGAAAATGAGGCGGGGGGTGACATTTCCCCCCGCCTTTTCTATGTCTGCGGACATCTGAAATTTTCCGGGCCTCTCCGTGACATGAAACGCAGTATCATCTGGCTGGCCTCTTATCCGAAATCGGGCAACACCTGGACGCGGCTGTTCCTGGCCAATTACCTGATGAACGCGGATAAACCCGTGCCGATCAACCAGGCGCACAAGTTCGCCATGGGCGACGCCATCGTCAAGATCTACAACCGCGTCGCCGGGCGGGCGATCGACCCGCATGACCTGTCGCTGGCCCTGCGGCTGCGCGAGGGCGTGTTGCGCGGCATCGTCGCAAACAATGCGGATGTGAATTTCGTCAAGACGCACAACGCGCGGGTGGCCCCCGAGGGCGTGACGTTGATCCCGGACCGCTATACGCGCTCGGCCATCTACATCATCCGCAATCCGCTGGACATGGTGCTGTCCTATGCCCGGCATTACGGCATCACCCATGAAGACGCGGCGCAGAAGATCTGTCATCCCGACAACGGCAACCTGCCGACCGAGACGACGGTGGCGCAATACCTGAGTTCCTGGGACAATCATGTGAAAACCTGGATGACCTATGCGCCGTGGAAACGGCTGATCGTGCGCTACGAGGATCTGCTGGACGATCCGCAGACGCATTTCGCCAGGGTTCTCGATCTGGTCGGCGTGCCGCTGGACAGCGAACGGCTGGACCGCGCGATCCGGTTTTCCAGCTTTGACGAGCTGTCGAAGCAGGAAGAGACCCAAGGGTTCATCGAGCGCCCCGAACAGAGCGAGAAATTCTTTCGCAAGGGGCAGAAGGATCAGTGGAAAACCGATCTCGACCCGGTGCTGGCGGACATGATCCGCGACAAGATGGGCGAGACGATGAAGCGATACGGGTATCTGGAATGAGCGATCTGCGGCGGATCATCTGGCTGGCAAGCTATCCCAAGTCGGGCAACACCTGGATGCGCAGCCTGCTGGCGCATTATTTCATGCCCGCCGGGCAGGCGCCCGACATCAACAACCTGCGGCAGTTCACCACCGGCGACACGCGGCAGGATTTCTTTGACGCGGCCAATGGCGGGCCGTTTCGCGGCACGGGTCTGGAGGACTGGATCAGGGTGCGCGGGCGGGCGCTGAGGCTGATCGCGGCCTCAAAACCGGATCATCATTTCGTCAAGACGCATTGCCAGACGATCCGCATTTTCGATCAGGACGTGATCCCGCCCGAGGTGACGGCGGCGGCGATCTATATCATCCGCAACCCGTTCGATCTGGCCCCGTCGTTTGCCCGGCATCAGAATTGCGATCTGGACACGGCGATCGCGCAGATGTGCAATCCCGACACGATTACCGGCACGCCGAGCGGGATCGTCGATCTCTTGGGGCGCTGGGACGATCACATCCATGTCTGGACGAATGCGCCCGGCCTGCCGCATCACGTGGTGCGCTACGAGGATCTGTTGAAGAACCCCGGCAAGGCGATGCGCGGGCTGCTGGAGAAATTCCTGCGCGTCAAGGTGGACGGGCCGAAGCTGGCGCGCGCGATCAAGGCCACGAGTTTCGAGGCGATGAAGAAGCAGGAGGAAACTCTGGGTTTTCTGGAGCGTCCGCAGGGGATGCAGGCGTTTTTCGCCAAGGGGCAGGCCGGGGTCTGGCGCGAGGATCTGACGCCCGCGCAGGTGGCGCGCATCCGCGAGGCGTTTCTGCCGACGCTGGAGAAATGGTATCCCGAGTTGCTGAAGGAGACCGCGGCGGTGGCGGCGCGCGCCTGACCGGGCTGGCAATGGCGCGGCATGGTGCTATCTATGGGACATGGATTGTTGTCGAGGGGGTGCGCGATGAAACATGCTCTGATCCTGTCCGGCCTGGTGCTGGCGGCCTGCGCCGGGCTGGAACCGCAGGCGGTGGCGCGGCTGGACAATCCGGTGCTGTCTGGCGGCAGCTATGACAGCGGTGGCGGGATCACGGTGGCGGCCGAGGTCCGCGAACATTCCGGGCAGACCATGGTTTGCGGGGTCTGGGCGCAGAGCCGTCAGCAATCGGTGCTGACCAACGGCGTCGAGCCGAAGGTTCTGGGATCTGGATCGGTCTATCTGGACGGGCAGGCGCTGGTGCGGGGCCTGAATTTCATGCCGGAGGTGCCGCCGATGGCGGATTACGCCGGGCAGGAGGCGGGTTGCATGCTGACGGATCGCGTCTGGGCCGCGGGTGACGGGGACAAGCGCCCGGTGGTGCGGATACCGCGGCAGGTGGTCTATGTGGATGCTGACGAGGGCGGTTCGATCATCGTCAACTTTGTCCAGAGCGGGCCGGGGGCGGGCGAGGGCTGACTTTCTGATTTGGCGCAATTTCGAACCGAAAAAGTCTATCAACTTTTTCTGAAATTGCTTCAGGTCCGCCGCTGACCGCTGCGGCGGGTCTGGACGATCTGGGCGAGGATCGAGAGCGCGATTTCCTGCGGTGTCACGGCGTCTATGGCGAGGCCCGCGGGGGAGTGGACGCGCGCCAGCGCCTCTGGCTCCGCGTTGTCCAGCCGGGCGCAGAGCGCGGCGAACTTGCGGCGGCTGGCGACAAAGCCGATGTAGTCCGCGCCGCTGTCGAGGGCCGCGCGCAGGGCGTCGAGATCGCCCCTGCCCTGGGTTGCGACCACGACCATGCGACGGGTGGTCGGCGCGGGCAGGGCGGTGGCGCTGTCGGTTGCGGTGATGTCAAGGCCGAAGGGCGCGGCAAGCGTTTCCAGCGCGCGGGCGACGGGCGATGCGCCGAAGATCACCAGTTCGGGTCGGGGCAGGACGGGTTCCACGAAAATCTCCATCGCGCCCTTGCTGGGACAGCCGTTGCGGGCGATGTCGCGCCCCTCGTGGGTTTGTCCGGGGCTGAGGCCGCGTGCTGACAGTTCCTCGTCGGGTTGCAGGGAGATCAGGCGCGGCTCGCCGTCGGCAAGTGCCGCGCGCGCGGCGCGGGCCATGGCCGCATGCACGCATCCGCCGCCGATCCAGCCCTCGGCGATGGTGCCGTCATCGAGCAGCAGCGCGCGCGCGCCGGGTTTGGCCGAGGTGGTCCCGACGGTGCGGATCACGGTGGCCAGCGCATAGGGCTGACGCGCGTCGCCGAGGCGGCGGATGGCGGCGTCGAGGGTGTCGGAGGGCATGTCAGAGATGCTCCAGTTCCGGCGCGAGCGCGGCGAGATCGGCCAGTGTCGTGGCGGCGGCAAAGAGATCGAGATGCGGCAGGGCGGCGGCCATGGCGGCGGTTATGGGGGCGTAATCCTTCCATCCTTTCAGGGGGTTGAGCCAGACGATCCGGCACCCGCGCCGGTGCAGGCGGACCAGCGCATCGGCCAGTATTTCGGGCGGGTCGGTGTCGTATCCGTCCGACAGGATGAGGACCACGGAGCGGGAATTGACGCTTTGGCGGGCAGGCCCGCGCACGAAGCGATCAAGCGAGGCGCCGATTTTCGAGCCGCCGCCAAAGCCCTCGGCCAGCAGCGTGAGGCGGTTCAGCGCGCGCAGCGGATCGGGATCGCGCAGCGCGTCCGAGATGTGGACAAGGCGGGTTTGAAAGAGCCAGGCCTCGGTGGCGTCATCGGCGCGGATGAGACCCGCGAGAAAGGCCAGAAAGATGCGCGCATAGATCGTCATCGAGCCCGACACATCGCACAGCGCCGTGATCCGCGCGGTCCGGTCCGGGCGGCGCTTGCGCGGCAGGCGCAGCGGTTCGCCGCCGGTCGAGAGGCTCTGACGGATGAGGCGGCGGAAATGCAGCCGGTCGCCCCTGCGCGCGGCGCGGCGGCGGCGCGAGCGGCGGTCGGCGATGGCCTGCGCGAGGCGGCGGGCGATGGATTCGGCCTGGGCGATGTCCTGCGGGCTGACCAGTTTGCGCATGTCGTGCTGCATGAGGCTGGTGCTGCGCGAGGCGATGAGTTGCCCGGTGCCGTCGCCATTGGCCGCGCCCGCGCCATCGTCGGGGGCGTGGATCTGTCCGCGCGCGGAGCTGCTCTCGCCAATGGCGGCGCGGGTATTGCGGGAGTGGTCGGCGTTTTTATGGCGGTCTGGTGCGGATCTTTCCCGCACGCGCCCGGCGTTCAGCCAGTAGCTGTCAAAGAGGTCGTCAAAGCGTGCAGACTCTTCGGCATTGCCGGCGCAGACGGATTTGAGGGCGCGGCGCGTCTCATCCGCGTCACAGGCGGTGATATGGGTGAGGGCGGCGAGCGCGGTCTCTGTCTCGCCCACGCCAAGCCGGAGTCCATTGCCGCGCAGATGCGCAATGAACCCGGCGACGCGCGCGGCAGGGCCCGGATCGCGGGCGGCAAAGCGGGTGACGCGGCTCATGCGGCGCGTCCCGCGAGGCGCTGCGCCACTTCGGTGGTGATATTGGCGCGGTCGGTTTGGGTCTTGAGCAGGGTGGCGAGCGCCGCCTGAAGTGCCGTGGGATCGTCGGTCAGGTCGTTGATCCCGAGACCGGCGAGCGCGGCGGCGAAGTCGAGCGTTTCGGCGATGCCGGGGGTCTTTTCCAGATCCTCGCGGCGCAGGGCCTGCACGAAGGCGATGATCTGCCGGGCCAGTTGTGTTTCGATCTGCGCGGCGCGGGCGTGCAGGATCGCCAGTTCCGCGTCGCGCTCGGGGTAATCGACATGGGCGTAAATGCACCGCCTGCGCAGCGCGTCCGACAGATCGCGGGTGCCGTTGGCGGTGAGGATCACCATGGGGCGGGTGGTGGCGGTGATGGTGCCAAGTTCGGGAATGGAAATCTGGAAGTCTGACAGGATTTCAAGCAGATAGGCCTCGAATTCCTCGTCGGCGCGGTCGATTTCGTCGATCAGCAGCACCGGCGGTTCCGTCTGCCGGATTGCCTGCAACAGCGGGCGTTCGAGCAGGTATTCGTCCGAGAATATCCGCGCCTCGACGCCGGGTCCGGTTTCGCCGCCCTCGGCGGCGGCGCGGATGGCGAGCAACTGGCGGGGGTAGTTCCATTCATAGATCGCCTGCGCCGCGTCCAGCCCTTCGTAGCATTGCAGCCGGATGAGCCGCGCGGATTTGAGCGCGGCGAGCACGCGCGCCACCTCGGTCTTGCCGACGCCCGCCGCCCCTTCGAGCAGCAGGGGCCGCTCCAGCGACAGCGCGATATGCAGCGCCATGGCCAGATCGTCCCCGGCGATATAGCCGTGTTCCGCCATGCCCCGTTGCAGATCGCGCCAGCCTTGCATGCACTCTTCCTGTTTCTTCCTGGGGAAAATACCCCGGGGTCCGGGGCGGAGCCCCGGCGCGTCCCTCAGCCGTGCAGCCCAAGGTCATGCGCGGCCTTCCAGATCCGCCAGTGGTCGTGCGGCATGTGGGTGTGGCGCAGGCCAAAGGGGCGCAGCGCGTCATGCACCGCGTTGGAAAAGGCAGGCACGCCGCCGACATTCGGGCTTTCGCCGACGCCCTTGGCCCCGATGGGATGGTGGGGCGAGGGGGTTTCGGTGTGGTCGGTGGTGTAATGCGGCGTTTCCCAGGCGGTGGGCATGAAGAAATCCATCAGTGTTGCGGTCTTCATGTTGCCCATTTCGTCATAGGCGATCTCTTGCCCCATGGCGATGGCGAGCGCCTCGGTCAGGCCGCCGTGTACCTGTCCCTCGATCACCATCGGGTTGATCCGGGTGCCGCAGTCGTCGAGCGCGTAGAACTGGCGGATTTGCGTTTCGCCGGTGTCGACGTCGATTTCCATGACGCAGATATAGGCGCCGAAGGGATAGGTCATGTTGGGCGGGTCGTAATAGCTGACTGCCTCCAGCCCCGGCTCGATGCCGGGAATGGCCTGATTGTAGGCGGCATAGGCGATTTCGGCCATGGTCTTGAACCGTTCCGGCGCGCCCTTGACGGTGAAGCGGTCGATGTCGAATTCGACGTCATCGTCGTGGACCTCCAGAAGGTAGGCCGCGATCATCTGCGCCTTGGCGCGGATCTTGCGGCCTGCCATGGCGGTGGCGGCGCCGGCCACGGGGGTCGAGCGGCTGCCATAGGTGCCAAGGCCGTAAGGGGCGGTGTCGGTGTCGCCTTCCTCGATGGTGATGCTGTCCGCCGGGATGCCGATTTCGCTGGCGAGGATCTGCGCGAAGGTGGTGGCGTGGCCCTGGCCCTGGCTGATCGTGCCAAGGCGGGCGATGGCGCTGCCGGTGGGGTGGATGCGGATTTCGCAACTGTCGAACATGCCCATGCCGAGGATGTCGCAGTTCTTGACCGGGCCTGCGCCGACGATTTCGGTGAAATGGGTGAGGCCGATGCCGATCAGTTTGCGGGTTTCGCCGCGTTTGAAGGCCGCGAGGCGTTCGGCCTGTTCGCGGCGCAGCCCGGCGTAATCCACGGCCTTGAGCGCCTTGTCCCAGGCGGTGTGATAATCGCCCGAGTCGTATTCCCAGCCAAGCGCCGAGTGATAAGGGAATTGATCCGCGCGGATGAAGTTGATGCGGCGCAGTTCTGCCGCGTCCATGTTCAGCTCAATGGCCAGCACCTCGATCATGCGTTCGATGAAATAGGCGGCCTCGGTCACCCGGAAGGAGCAGCGATAGGCGACGCCGCCGGGGGCCTTGTTGGTATAGACGCCATCGACGCCCACATAGGCCACGGGGATGTCGTAGCTGCCGGTGCAGATGTGAAAGAACCCGGCCGGAAACCTGGTAGGGTCGGCGCAGGCGTCGAAGGCGCCGTGATCGGCGGTGACGTGGCACCAGAGGCCGGTGATCCTGCCCTCCTTGGTGGCGGCGATCCTGCCCTTCATCCAGTAATCGCGGGCAAAGGCGGTGGCCATCAGGTTGTCCATCCGGTCCTCGACCCATTTGACCGGCACGCCGGTCACGATGCTGGCGACGATAGAGCAGACATAGCCCGGATAGACGCCCACCTTGTTGCCGAAGCCGCCGCCGATGTCGGGGCTGACGATGCGGATGTTGCGTTCCTCGATCCCCGACAGGAGCGAGGCGACGGTGCGCACCACATGCGGGGCCTGAAAGGTGCCATAGACGGTCAGCTTGCCATTCACCTTGTCCATCGAGGCGACGCAGCCACAGGTTTCCAGCGGGCAGGGGTGGGTGCGGTGGTAATAGACCATTTCCTCGGCCACCACATCGGCCGATGCGATCACCTGTTCGGTGGCGGTCCTGTCGCCCTCTTCCCAGAGAAAAATGTGGTTGTGGTGGCGGCGGGGGCCATGCGCGCCGTCGGTGCCGGGCGTCAGATCCTCGCGCAGCACGATATCGGACTGCATCGCCTCGAACGGGTTGGTGAGGACGGGGAGTTCCTCGTATTCTACCGCGACGAGTTCGACGGCATCGGCGGCCACGTAACGGTCGCGGGCGACGACAAAGGCCACCTCCTGCCCCTGAAAGAGCACCTTGCCGTCGGCCAGCACCATCTGTTTGTCACCGGCGAGCGTGGGCATCCAGTGCAGGCCCAGCGGTTCTAGATCCCTGGCGGTCAGCACCGCCACCACGCCGTCAAGGGCGAGGGCGGCGGAGGTGTCGATGGATTTGACGCGGGCATGGGCATAGGGCGAGCGCACGAAATCGCCAAAGAGCATGCCGGGCAGCTTGATGTCATCGACATAGTTGCCCTTGCCCTGGGTAAAGCGCGCATCCTCGACGCGTTTGCGGGCGCAGCCGATACCCTTGAGTTTCGCGGTGCGGTCGTCGCGGTCCGGGGTCAGGTCGTTCATTGCGCGGCCTCCTTGGCGGAATTGATCGTGGCGGCGGCGGCGAGCACGGCCTTGACGATGTTCTGGTATCCGGTGCAGCGGCAGAGGTTGCCGGACATGCCGAAACGCACCTCTTCCTCGGTCGGGTTCGGGTTTTCCCTGAGCAGTTGTGCGGCGCGGGTGATCATGCCCGGCGTGCAGAAGCCGCATTGCAGTCCGTGATGTTCGCGGAACGCCTCTTGCAGCGGGTGGAGCGCGTCGGGCGTGCCCAGCCCCTCGATTGTGGTGATCTCGGCCCCGTCGGCCTGTGCGGCGAACACCGTGCAGGATTTGACCGAGCGATTGCCCATGGTGACGGTGCAGGCGCCGCAATGCGAGGTTTCGCAGCCGATATGCGGGCCGGTGATGTTGAGGCGTTCGCGCAGGACGTGGATCAGGAGTTCGCGCGGTTCGGCGAGGATCTCGTGGCGGGTGCCGTTGACGGTGAGGGTGATCTGCATTTTCTGGGTCATGTCCGGGTCTTTCTCAGGCGCGCGACCAGGCGCGGGCGATGGCGCGGGCGAGGATGATGCCCGCCGTGTGGCGCTTGAATTCCACGGGGCCGCGATTGTCCCCGGCGGGGTCGATATCGGCGAGCATGGCGGCGATGGCATTGAGCATGGCCGCTTCGTCGCAGGGGGTGCCGGTGAGCGCCGCACCGGCGGCCTCGGACCAGACCGGCACGTCCGAGAGGTTGGTCATGGCGATGGAGGCATGGGTGCAGGTCGCGCCACTGCGGGTCAGGATGACGGCGGCGGCGGCGGTGGCGTAATCGCCGATCTTGCGTTTCTGTTTCTCATAGGCCTGCCCGCCGGTGGGCGCGTCAAAGCTGACGGCGGTGAGGATTTCATCCTCTTCGCGGGCGGTCATATAGGCGCTTTCATAAAAGCTGCGGGCGGGGATCGCACGCTCGCCCCCGGGGCCGGTGACGTGAAAGGTGGCGTCGAGGCATTGCATGAGGCCGGGCATGTCGTTGCCCGGATCGCCATTGGCGACATTGCCGCCGATGGTGCCCATGTAGCGCACCTGCGGATCGGCGATCTGCAGGGCTGCCTCGCGCAGGATCGGGGCCACGCGGGCGAGGCCCTCATGCGCGATCAGCTCATGTTGTGTGACCATCGCGCCGAGCGTGATGCGGGTGCCGTCGATGCGGATGCCGCGCAGCGCGTCGATGGCCTGAAGGTCGATGAGATGCGGCACCTCGGCCATGCGCAGCTTCATCATCGGGATGAGGCTGTGGCCGCCCGCGATCACGCGGGCCTCGTCGCCATGCTGTTGCAGGAGCGCGAGGGCAGAGGGCAGATCACCGGGGCGGTGATACTCGAACGCGGCTGGTATCATGTTGTCTCCTCCCAAAGACGGGACCGGGTGTTATGGTCCTGATCCGGGAATTGGGCGCGTTGATGCCCGGATGTCCTGTCACATGTCGTGAACGCTGGCGGGATTTGCACGAATTGCGAAATAGCTGCACGAGTTGCGAGCGTTTGACGGGGCGGTCCGGGCCGGCGCCGCCTTGCGTCGCTCAGGAGAGTCCGAGCACCTCGCGCAGCGCGGGCAGGCGTGAGCGGCTGACCGGGGTGGCGATGTCCTGTCCGCCCAGGTGGAAATGGCAGATGCCGTTGTCCTTGCGCCGCTCGAAGAGGACGACGTGATCGGGATTGATCAGGTAGCTGCGGTGGGACTTGACGAAAGGGTCGGGGGCGAGGCGTCTTTCCGCCTCGGTGATCGACCATGTGCAGAAATGTTTTTGCCTGCCGGTATAGAGCAGGGTGTAATGGCCCTCGGCGCGCAGGAACGCCACGTCGCGGGCGTCGATGAAATGGGTCTGGCCGTTCTGCTCATAGGGGATGCGCAGCAGGCGCGGGGGCACGGAAGGGGCGGGCACCGGGGGGGTGGACAGAAAGTTGACGCTGGTCAGAAGGAACGCGCCGCAGAGCACGAAACTGCTGATCAGCACGCCGAGGGCGAGAACCTCGTTGCTGAGCAGCGGGCCGATGTCCTGCAGGGGGGCGACGCGGACGAAACGGGTGCCGGAAATGGCGGCGAAATGCACGAGAAACACGGCGAAGCCAAAGGCCAGGGTGCCCATGAGGATGTTGCGCGGATTGCGCTGGCCATAGGCGACCCAGATCGCGGCGATGCTGAGCAGGCAGGCGGCGAGCACGGCAAAGATGACGCCGGGCAGGGTATAGACCGCGCGGCACAGTTGCAGCCCGGTCATGCCGAGGTAGTGCATGGCGACGATGCCCAGCCCGGTGATCGTGCCCGCAAGCGTCAGAGTAAGCGCGGTGCGGCGATGAAAATGCAGGATCAGCAGGGCGATGCCCACCATCAGGATCGCGACGAGCGCCGAGCCGAGCGTGATCGCCGCGTCGTAATAGATCGGGATTGGCAGTTGTAGCCCGAGCATGGCCACGAAGTGCATCGACCAGATGCCGCCGCCAAGTGCGATCGCGGCCATGGTCACGGAAAGTTTACGCAGGGCGACGGGCTGGGCGGCGATGCCACGGGTCAGGGAAAACCCGGTAAAGGCCGCCACCAGCGAAATGCTGAGCGAGGCGGCCACCAGCCACGGATTGTGAGTAAATTCGAGAAATTCCATTGTGGCATCTGGCGTTACGCCGGTCGCCGGAGGTCCGGCCCGGTCTGCGCATCCTTGCATCCCCGATCGCGGAGCGTAGTGGGCGATGGAGTGGCTGGCAAGTAAATTGACGCCGGATCCGCAGGCCGCTGTTACAGGCGCAGCGCAAGGTTGCGCCCGTCGTGAAACGCCTGTGCGGCGAGGCGCGGGGCATGGGCGTCGCCGATCAGATGCGCGGCGATGCCGTGCCGGGCGAGGTCGTGAAACAGCGTCATGTCGGCGCGGTTGGTGGTGGCCAGAACGAGGCTGTCGGCGGCGATATGCGAGGTCTCGCCAGTGAGCAGGTTCACCACCTCGGCGCCGCCGTTCTGCCAGCTCGCGACGGCGCTTTCGATGACAAAGCGGGTGCCGAGCGCGGCGAGGCGGCGGCGCAGCGGCAGATCGGCGGCGGAGCGTTCGAGTTCGCGCCCGATCATGGCGTGGGGGGTGACGATGGTGACCGCGTGGCCGGTCTCGGCCAGGTGCCAGGCGGTGCCGCCGCCGCGCCAGTTGCCGCCCTCGTCGAGCACGATCACCCGTTGCCCGAGACGGGCGGCGCGGCCCATTACATCCTCGACCTGCCAGACATTGCCGTCGAGGCCCGGCAGTTCGGGCAGGTGCGGCAGGGCCTTTTGAAACCCGGTGCCAGTGGGCAGCGAGCCGGTGGCGAGGATCACGTGATCGGCGGCGATGGCGGCGATGTCCGGGGCGTCGAGATAGCTGTTGCAGTGCAGGGTCACACCGAGGTGCGCAAGCTGTCGTTCATACCATGTCAGCAGGTCGAGGATCTGCGCGCGGCGGGGTTGCAGCCCGGCCAGGCGGAGCTGTCCGCCGATCCGGGGTGCTGCCTCGTGCAGGGTGACGCGGTGGCCGCGTTCGGCGGCGGCGCGCGCGGATTCGAGCCCCGCCGGGCCAGCGCCGATGACGAGGATATTCTGCGGCCGATCCGCCGGGGTGAAGCGGTCGCCGCCCCATTGATGCTCCCAGCCGACCGAGGGGTTGATCAGGCAGGAAATCCAGTAGTCCCGGCTGCGCCGTCCCCAGCATTGCTGATTGCAGGAGATGCAGCCGCGCACATCCTCGGCCCGGCCCGCCCCGGCCTTGGCCACCAGATGCGGATCGGCGATCTGGCCGCGCACGATCGACACCATGTCGGCCTGTTGCGCGCCCAGCACGGCATTGGCGTTCTCGGGGGTGCGGATATGGCTCTCGGCGGTGACGAGGGCGTGGCTGACCACGGATTTGAGGCGCTGGGCAAGATCGACGCCGAGTTTCTCGGGATAGAGAAAGGTGGGCATCAGCGGGTGGAAATCGAAATAGCTGCCCGAGCCGCAGGTGACGTAGTCCATCAGGCGCTCGGTATCGTGCAGGGCGACGATTTCCTGCAATTCGTCAAGGCTGAGCGCCGCCTCGACGCCTGATCCGTCGCTGACCGCGAGGCCAATGATGAAATCCGGCCCGCAGGCGGCGCGGATGCGGCGCAGGATCTCGCGCGAGAGCCGCGTGCGGTTTTCAAGGCTGCCGCCCCAGTCATCGTTGCGGGTGTTGGACAGCGGTGTCCAGAACTGGTCGAGCAGGCCGTGATAGGCGGCCCAGACCTCGACCCCGTGGAATCCCGCCTTCTGGCAGCGGATCGCGGCGGCGACGAAGCTGTCGATGATTTCCTCGATCTCGGCCAGGGTCATTTCGTGGCTGCCGTCGCTGTCGTGCCAGCTGGGTCCGCCCGAGGGCGACCATGCGGCGTGCCAGCTGTTGTCCTGATCGCCGTGCGCGCCGACGTGATAGAGTTGTTGCAGCACGACCGCGCCATGCGATTTGACCGCCTTGGTCAGCCGCGCGAAATGCGGGATCACGTCATCGCTGGAATGGCGGAAATTGCCCCGTGTGAGCACGGCGGAGGGGTGGACCGGCATCGGTTCGACCACGATCATCGCAGCCCCCCCCATCGCGCGCTCGGTGTAATAGGCGATGTGGCGCGCGCCGGGCAGGCCGTCCTCGGCCATGTTGGTGGTGTGCGCGCCGAACACGATGCGGTTGCGCAGGGTGTGACCGGCGAGCGTGGCGGGGCGGAAGATGTGGGGGAAATCCGTCACCTCAGAGATCCTTGACGAGGCGCAGCGCGTCATAGATCGCGGCGTGGGTGTTGCGGGCGGAAACCGCGTCGCCGATGCGGAAGAGCTGGAAGGTTGCGTCGGGGTTGCGGGCGATCGCCTGCGGGCGGCCATGGATCAGCGCGGCGTGATCCACCTCGCCCAGGTTTTTAGAGTGTGGTTTCAGTTCGAAATAGAGATCGTCGAGCGGCAGGGTGCCGTGGTTGACGACGATCTGATCGTATTCCTTTTCATAGCTGTGATCGGAATAATCGGTGCCGATGGTGGCGCGCAGGCGGTTGCCCGCGCGCGTCACCCGAAGCAGGCGGCGGGCGACGGTCATGGTCACGGATTTGTCTTGCAGGCTGCGCATGTAGGGGACGAGGTTCATGCCCATCACATCGGGCGCGAAGGTGCGGTCGGGGGTCATGATCTCGACCTCTGCACCTGTGTTGGCCAGCACCTCAGCCGCCTGCATGGCGGGATGGTCGCCCGCGTCGTCGAAGAGCAGCACCTCGCGCCCCGGTCTGGCGTCGCCGGTGAGGATGTCCCAGGCGGTGACGGTCAGGGCGTTGCCCTCGGTCAGTATATCCTGTTGCGGCAGCCCGCCGGTGGCGACGATCACCACGTCAGACGAGAGGGCGGTGATATCCCCGGCCTCGGCGAAGGTGTTGAAGCGGAATTCCACGTCGCGCGCGGCGCATTGCGCCATGCGCCAGTCGATGATGCCGATCATTTCCGAGCGCCGCTTGCTCTGCGCCGTCAGGCGAACCTGGCCGCCGGGCTGATCGGCGGCCTCGAACACCGTCACCTGATGGCCGCGTTCCGCGGCGACGCGCGCGGCCTCGAGCCCGCCCGGTCCCGCGCCGACGATGGTGACGCGGCGCGGCGTGGCGGCGGCGGGGATGACATGCGGCATGCTGAGTTCGCGCCCGGTGGCGGCGTTGTGGATGCACAGCGCCTCGCCGCCCTGATAGATGCGGTCGAGGCAGTAGGTGGCGCCGACGCAGGGGCGGATCTCGTGCTCGCGGCCCTCGGTGATCTTGCGCACGATATGCGGCTCGGCCATGTGGGCGCGGGTCATGCCGACCATGTCGAGCTGGCCGGTGGCGACGGCGTGGCGGGCGGTGGCGACATCGGGGATGCGCGCGGCGTGAAAGGTGGGCAGGCCCACCTCGGCGCGGATGCGGCCCGCGAAATCGAGATGCGGGGCGGATTTCATGCCCTGCACCGGGATCACGTCGGTGAGCGTGGCGTCGGTATCGACGCGGCCTCGGATCACGTTGAGGAAATCGACCATGCCGCTCGCGCGCAGGCGTTTGCCGATGGCGATGCCATCGTCGGAGGTGATGCCGTTCACCGCCAGATCGTCGGCGGTGTAGCGCAGGCCGACGATGAAATCGGGGCCGGTGCGGGCGCGGATGACGCGGAGCACGTCGAGCGAGAATTTCATCCGCGCGTCGAGATCGCCGTTATATGGCCCGTCCAGCGTGTTCTGGCGCGGCGACCAGAAGGCATCCATCAGGTGGCCGTAGGCCTCAAGCTCTATCCCGTCCAGCCCTGCGGCCTGCATCCGTTCGGCGGCATCGGCGTAGTCGGCGATGATCCGGGCGATGTCCCAGTCCTCCATCACCTTGGGGAAGGCCTTGTGCGCGGGTTCGCGCAGGGCGGAGGGGGCGAGGGAGGGTAGCCAGTCGCCCTTGTTCCAGCCGGTGCGCCAGCCCAGGTGGGTGAGCTGGATCATCACCGCGCAGCCGTGGGCGTGACATTCGTCGGCCAGTTTGCGCAGCCACGGCACCACCTCGTCGCGGTAGGCGAGGATGTTGTTGAAGGCGGGCGGGCTGTCGCGGCTGACCACCGCTGACCCCGCCGTCATGGTGAGCGCGACACCGCCCCTTGCCCGCTCGACGTGATAGGCGCGGTAGCGGTCGGTGGGCAGGCCGTCCTCGGGGTAGGCCGGTTCATGGCTGGTGGTCATGATCCGGTTTTTCAGCGTCAGGTGTTTGAGTTGATAGGATTGCAGCAGCGGGTCACGCGACATTGCGGGGCCTTTCGTCAGGTTCGTTTCAATACCACGCATCGGGCATCGCGGCCTTGCGCCGGGCGATGAAATCGCAGAGCGCCCCGTCGATGGCGGGGTCGAGCGGCGGGGCCTCATAGGTGGCGAGGGTCTCTTTCCAGGCGCGGTTGGCGCGGGTCATGGCATCGACGCCGCCCGCCTCTGACCAGGTCTCATGGGTGTCGTTGTCATCGAGCGCGCTGTCCCAATAGGCGGTCTGGTAATGCCGCAGGGTATGGGCGCAGCCGAAGAGATGCTCGCCCGGCCCCTTTTCGGCGAGGGCCTCGAAGGCGAGCGTATCCTCGTTGACCTCAAGCCCCCTGAGCCAGGCGTGCAGCGCGCCGCAGAGATCCATGTCGAGCATCATCTTCTCGTAGGACATGGACAGCAGACCATCGAGAAACCCGGCGGAATGCAAGATGAAATTCGCGCCGCAGTTCACGGCGGACATCATCGACATCATGCTCTGGGTCATCGCCTGTGCATCCGGCAGCTTGGAGGTCGAGAAATTGCCCGCGCAGCGCAGCGGCATGTTCAGCCGCCGCGCGATCTGTCCCATCACCAGAGAGCCGAGCGCCGGTTCGGGCGTGCCGAAGGTGGGCGAGCCGGTGCGCAGCGACATCGACGACAGGAAGCTGCCGAGGATCGCGGGCGCGCCGGGGCGCACCAGTTGGGTGAGCGCGCAGCCCACCATGGATTCCGCGAGGCACTGCGCGATGGCCCCCGGCATGGTCAGCGGCGACACCGCGCCGCCCAGAAGAAAGGGCAGGTGGATCGAGCCCTGGTTTGCCGCGGCATAGGCGCGGATGCCGCGGGTGCTGACGCCGTCCCAGACCAGCGGCGAGGTCGAGTTGAAATTGCCCATGATGACACAGTTTCGGTCCACGAAATCCGCGCCAAAGAGGATGCGGCACATTTCGATGGAATCCTCGGCGCGTTCCGGCGCGGTGATCGAGCCAAGAAAGGCCCGGTCGGAATAGCGGATATGGGCATGAACCATGTCGAGATGGCGCTTGTTCACCGGCACGTCGGTGGGTTCGCAGATCGTGCCGCCCGAATGGTGCAGCCAGGGTGAGGATTGCGCCAGTTTCACGAGGTTGCGGAAATCCTCGATGGTGCCGTAGCGGCGTCCCTTGTCGAGATCCATCACGAAGGGCGAGCCATAGGCCGGGGCAAAGACCATCGAGCGCCCGCCGATGCGGACGGATCTGGCGGGGTTGCGGGCGTGCTGGGTGAATTCGGCGGGGGCGGTGGCCAGAAGGCCGCGGATCAGTCCCGGCTCGAACGTCAGGTTCCAGCGGTCGTCGCCCAGGTCGCGCGCCTTGCCGCCCGCCTGTTGGAAGAGGCGCACGGTTTCGGGGTCTTCGCGGAATTCGATGCCGATTTCGGCAAGGATGCGGTCGGCGGTGGCGATGATGCCGTCCAGCGCCTCGTCCGAGAGCAGGTCATGGGTGGGGATGCCCCGCGTGATGTAGGGCACATGCAGCGGGTTTGCATCGCGGCCCGAGGATGCGCCCCGGCGCGCCTGCATGGCGGTGCGTCCGGCGCGGGCGCGGCGGGTGATCGAGGCGGGGAGTTCGGCGGGGGCGGCGTGGGGCATTGGCCATGTCCTGAGCGGGGCCGGGTGGCGTCCGGCGATGGTTATTGACACTAGTGTCGATAAAATCAACTAATATGTCAAGATATTTGCCAAGGCTGTTGAGACCCGCTAAGATCGCGTCATGACAGACGCACAGACCGCCCCGCGCCCGAAATCCGCCGCCGATCCCGCCGCCCGCGGATCCGAGGATCTGTGGCTGAATGCCGCCTACGAGGTGCTGGTCACCGCAGGTGTGGACGCGGTCAAGGTGATGCCGCTGGCGCAGGCGCTGGGCCTGTCGCGCACGAGTTTTTACTGGCATTTCAAGGATCGTGAGGCGCTGCTGGCGGCCCTGCTGGACAAGTGGGAGGCGAAGAACACCGGCAATCTGGTCGCCCGCACCCGCGCCTATGCCGAGACGATCAACGAGGCGATCTACAATGTCTTCGATTGCTGGCTGACGCGAGAACTGTTCGATTCCCGGCTGGATTTCGCGATCCGCAACTGGGCGCTGGGCGACGGTGCGGTCAAGGCCAAGCTGCAACGCACCGACGAGGCGCGGATCGCCGCCATCCGCGAGATGTTCGAGCGATTCGGCTATGCGTCCGGGCACGCCGAGACCCGCGCGCTGACGCTCTATTACACGCAGATCGGCTATATCTCGATGATGGTGGCGGAACCGCGTGACATTCGCATCGCGCGCATGCCCGCCTATGTCGAGACCTTCTCTGGCCATGCGCCGGAGGCGGCGGAGACCGCGCGTTTCATGGCGCGCCATGCCGACTCATGAGACGCGGGCGGCATGGCGCTGACGTCTGGACCTTTTGGCAAAGCTGTGGGATGGATTGTCGGTCGTCCGCTGGGGGACAAGGGATAAACCGGGCTGGAGAAAACCGCCCGAAATCAGGGAGACAAGGAATGATAGTCAGAACATTGGCGATGGCGGGTGCGCTGAGCCTTGCGGCGGTTGGTGCGCAGGCCGAGATCAAGGTGGGCATGATCACCACCCTGTCAGGTGGCGGTGCGGGTCTGGGCATCGACGTGCGCGACGGTTTCATGCTGGCGCTGGAGCAGTCGGGGCGCACCGATGTCACGGTGGTGATCGAGGACGATCAGCAAAAACCCGATATCGCGGTGCAACTGTCGGACAAGATGATCCAGTCAGAGAAGGTCGATGTGATGACCGGCATCATCTGGTCCAACCTCGCGATGGCGGTGGTGCCGGGCGCGGTAGCGCAGGGCAAGTTCTATCTCTCGCCCAATGCCGGGCCGTCGGCGCTGGCGGGGCAGGGCTGTCATCCCAACTATTTCAACGTCGCCTGGCAGAACGACAACCTGCACGAGGCGGCCGGCGCCTATGCCAATGATGCGGGCTACAAGAACAGCTTTATCCTCGCGCCCAACTATCCGGCGGGTCAGGATGCGCTGACGGGTTACAAGCGGTTCTTCAAGGGGGATCTGGCGGGCGAGATCTATACGCAGCTGGGTCAGACCGATTACGCCGCCGAGATCGCGCAGATCCGCGCCAGCGGGGCGGACTCCGTGTTCTTCTTCCTGCCGGGCGGCATGGGGATTTCGTTCCTCAAGCAATATGCCGACAGCGGTGTCGGGCTGCCGGTCGTCGGCCCCGCCTTCAGTTTCGATCAGGGCATCCTGCAGGCGGTGGGCGATGCGGCGCTGGGGGTGGTCAACACGAGCCAATGGTCCAAGGATATCGACAACCCGGCCAATGTCGCCTTTGTCGCCAGTTTTCAGGAGAAATACGGGCGTCTGCCCTCGCTCTATGCAAGCCAGGGGTTTGACACGGCGAACCTGCTGCTGAGCGCGCTGGAGGTGGCAGAGCCGTCGGACGCCGATGCGTTCCGCGAGGCGCTGAGGGCCGCCGATTTCGACAGCACGCGCGGCGATTTCGCATTCGGGGCGAACCATCACCCGATCCAGGACATCTATGTGCGCGAGGTGATCAAGGAAGGCGACATTTACACCAACAAGATCATCGGCGTGGCATTGAAGGATCATGTCGACGCCTATGTGGGCGAATGCAAGATGTAGGATCACTGGCCGGGCCTGTCGCATGGCCCGGCCGCTGATGACCCTCATATGTCCCTGATCCTGTTTATCGAACAGATGCTGAACGGTTTGCAGTTCGGCGTCATGCTGTTCCTGATGGCGGCGGGCCTGACGCTGATTTTCGGGGTCATGGGCCTGATCAACCTGGCGCATGGCTCGCTCTACATGATCGGGGCCTTTGCCGCCGCATGGGTCGCGGGGCTGACGGGGTCGTTCGTGCTGGCGCTGATCGCCGCACTGGCGGCGGCGGCGGCGGCGGGGGCGCTGGTCGAGGTCGTGGTGATCCGCAGGCTGTATGCGCGGGACCATCTGGATCAGGTGCTGGCGACCTTTGCGCTGATCCTGATGTTTTCGGAGGGCACGCGCTGGGTGTTCGGGTCGTTTCCGCTGTTTCTGGAAATCCCGCCCTATCTGTCGGGGCCGGTGCGCCTGCCGGGAGGGATTCAGTATCCGCTCTACCGCCTTGCGATCATCGTGGCGGGGTTGATTGTGGCGGCGGGGCTGTTCGCGCTGATTGCGCGCACCCGGATCGGGATTCAGATCCGCGCAGGCGAGGCGGACCGCGAGATGATCGGCGCGCTGGGTGTCAATATCGCGGCGCTCTACACGGTGGTGTTCGCGCTGGGCGCGGCGCTCGCGGGGCTGGCGGGGGCGCTGATCGGGGCGATTCAGTCGGTGCAGGTGGGCATGGGCGAGCCGGTGCTGATCCTGGCCTTTGTCGTCATCGTGATTGGCGGCATCGGATCCATCAAGGGGGCGCTGGTGGGGGCGCTGCTGGTGGGGCTGACCGATACGATGGGGCGGTTCCTGCTGCCCGTTGCCTTTGCGCAGGTGATGGCGCCTGCGGCGGCCACGGCGGTGGGATCGGCGCTGGCGTCGATGGCGATCTATATCCTGATGGCGCTGGTGCTGATCTTTCGGCCCCGTGGCCTCTATGGGGTGGCCTGAGATGCGCGCCGAGACCCTGCTCAACGCTTGTGTGCTGCTGGCGCTGGCGGCGGTGCCGCTCTGGGCGTGGGTGGCGGACGAGCCGTTCACGATCACGCTGGCGACGCGGCTGGCGATCCTGGCGCTGGCCGGGGTCGGACTTAACCTGGCGCTGGGGCTGGGGGGGCTGGTCAGTCTGGGCCATGCGGTGTTTTTCGGCATCGGCGGTTATGCGATGGGGGTTCTGGCCAGCCATGCGCAGAGCTATACGCCGCTGACGGACTGGCCGGTGCTGATCGAGGGCACCAAATCCATGCCGGTGATCTGGCTGGTGGCGATGGGCGCGAGCGGGCTGGCGGCGCTGGCGATCGGAGCGCTCTCGTTGCGGACCTCGGGTGTCTATTTCATCATGATCACATTGGCCTTTGGGCAGATGTTCTATTACTTCGCGATCAGTTGGCCCGCCTATGGTGGCGAGGACGGGCTGTCGATCTATGTGCGCAACGGGTTTCCGGGGCTGAATACGCTGGATCCGATCCAGTTTTTCGCGCTGTGTTACGCTATCCTCGCGCTGGCGCTCTGGGCGATGGCGCGGCTGATGCGCTCGGCCTTTGGGCTGGCGCTGGTGGCGGCGCGGCAGAATGCGGCGCGGGTCGAGGCGGTGGGGATCGCGCCCTATCGGCTGCGGCTGGTGGCCTTTGTGCTCTCGGGGATGATCACCGGGCTGGCGGGGGCGCTTTTTGCCGATCTCAACCGGTTCGTGAGCCCGGTGATGTTCAGCTGGCAGACCAGCGGCGAGATCATCGTCTTTGTGATCCTGGGCGGTGTGGCGCGGCTCTACGGGCCGGTGGTGGGGGCGGCGGTGTTTGTCCTGCTGGAGCATTTTCTGGGCGGATTGAGCGAGTTCTGGCATATCTGGCTGGGCGCCGTGCTGCTGGGGGTCGTGCTGTTTGCGCGGGGCGGGATCATCGGTCTGGTCGTGGGGCGCGAGGTGCGGCGTGACTGAGGTGTTGCTGGATATTCGCGGGATCACCAAGCGGTTCGGGGCGGTAACGGCCTGCGAGGAGGTGAGCCTGACGCTGCGGCGGGGCGAAATCCACGCGCTGATCGGTCCGAACGGGGCGGGCAAATCGACGCTGATCGGGCAGATCGCGGGGAGTTTGCGACCCGATGCAGGCAGCGTCTGGTTCGACGGGCATGATGTGACGGCGCTGGATACCGCCGCGCGGGCGCGGGCGGGGCTGGCGCGGACGTTTCAGATTTCGTCGCTGGCGATGGAGATGACGGTGTTGCAGAACGCGGTGCTGGGGGCGCTGGGGGCGCGCGGCCGGGTGATGCGGTTTTTCCGCGACGTGATGCGCGATTCCGCGCTGCGCGCGGTGGCGCGCGAGGCGCTGGACCGGGTCGGGCTCTGGGACGTGGCGGCGCATCGGGTGGGCGATCTGTCGCACGGGCAGCGGCGGCAACTGGAGGTGGCGGTGGCGCTGACGCAGGCCCCCAAGGCGTTCCTGATGGACGAGCCGATGGCCGGGCTGGGGGCCGAGGGATCGGCGCGGATGACGCGGTTTCTGGACGGGTTGCGGCAGCATGCGCCGATCCTGCTGGTCGAGCATGACATGGATGCGGTCTTTGCGCTGGCCGACCGGGTGAGCGTGCTGGTCTATGGCCGGGTGATTGCTACCGGCGCGCCGGATGCGATCCGCCGCGATGCGCGGGTGCGCGAGGCCTATCTGGGCGACGAGGCGCTGCCATGAGCCTGCTGACGCTGCACGATATCAGCGCCTTTTACGGGCCGTCGCAGGCGCTGTTCGACGTCGATCTGAGCCTGGACGAAGGCGAGGTTCTGGCGCTGATGGGGCGCAACGGAATGGGCAAATCGACCACGATCAAGGTGATCTGCCGCCTGTTGCGGCATCGCGGCGGCACGGTCACGTTCGACGGGCAGGATATTGGCCCGCTGCCGAGTTATCGCGCGGCGCGGCTGGGGCTGGGGCTGGTGCCCGAGGGGCGGCGCTGTTTCGCAAATCTCAGCGTCCGCGAGAACCTGATCGCGGCGGCGCGGCCCGGCGATTGGGATCTGGCGGCGGTAACGGCGCTTTTCCCGCGTCTGGGCGAGCGGCTGGGGCAGGGGGCGGCGACGCTATCGGGCGGCGAGCAGCAGATGCTGGCGATCGGGCGGGCGCTGATGACCAACCCGCGGCTGCTGATCCTTGACGAGGCGACCGAGGGGCTGGCCCCGGTGGTGCGCCACGAGATCTGGGCGGCGCTGGCGCGGCTCAAGGCGGAGGCCGGGCTGTCGCTCATCGTGGTGGACAAGTCGCTGCGCGAGCTCGGGCAGGTGGCGGACCGGGCGGTGATCCTGGAAAAGGGGCGCACCGTGTGGGAGGGCGCGTTTCAGGGGCTGGATGCCGGGGTGCGGGATCGCTACCTGGGGGTGTGAGGGGGAGTGCCGGGCTGAAGCCCGGCCTACGGGGCGGTTCAGGCTTTACCTTGCTTGTGCCGCAGGGCAAAAGCACTGGCATGACCGACCTGCCGACACCGCGTGGCGCGCTGACGCCTGACCGACCGCTTGCCGATCTCACGTGGCTGCGCGTGGGCGGGCCTGCGGACTGGTTGTTTCAGCCGGCGGATATCGACGATCTGGCGGGGTTTCTGGCGGCGCTCGATCCGGCGGTCGAGGTCTTTGCCCTGGGGGTGGGCAGCAATCTCATCGTGCGCGATGGCGGGTTGCGGGCCGTGGTGATCCGGCTGGGGCGCGGGTTCAACGCGATCCGGGTCGAGGGCAACCGGGTGATCGCGGGGGCCGCAGCCCTTGACGCGCATGTGGCGCGACGGGCGGCGGCGGGGGGCGTTGACCTGACATTCCTGCGCACGATTCCGGGCGCGATTGGCGGGGCGGTGCGGATGAACGCGGGCTGTTATGGCAGCTATGTGGCGGATCATCTGGTGAGCGCTCGGGCGGTGACGCGGGGCGGCGAGGTGGTGACGCTGGGGCGCGAAGAGCTGAATTTCGCCTATCGGCACAGCGATCTGCCCGAGGGCTGGGTGATCGTCGAGGCGACGTTCGATGGGGTGTCGGGCGATCCCGAGGCGCTGGAGGAGCGGATGGCCGCGCAGTTGCAGAAGCGCGACGAGACGCAGCCCACGCGCGAGCGCAGCGCGGGCAGCACGTTCCGCAACCCTGCCGGGTTCAGCAGCACGGGGCGCGCCGATGACGTGCATGATCTCAAGGCGTGGAAGGTGATCGACGAGGCGGGTCTGCGCGGCGCGCGGCGCGGGGCCGCGCAGATGAGCGAGAAGCATCCGAATTTCCTGATCAACACCGGCGGGGCGAGTGCCGCCGATCTGGAAGGATTGGGCGAGGAGGTGCGAAAAAGGGTTTTCCAACACAGTGGAATAGAGTTACAGTGGGAAATCATGAGGGTCGGCGAAACGGCCCCGGGCGCAAGCCCACAGGCAGACCAGAACTAAGACAACGATAACAGGGCCGAAACAGGCCCGGGACATTGAGGCACGAGGTGGTTGGTTCGAGCAGAGCAACCCCGAAAGTGGCGGTGATCATGGGTGGCCCCTCGGCGGAGCGCGAGGTGTCGCTGTCGTCAGGACGCGGATGCGCCGCCGCATTGAGGGAGGCAGGGTTTGAGGTGGTCGAGGTGGACGCCTCGACGGACCTGTGTGTGCGTCTGACCGATATTCAGCCCGATGTGGTGTTCAATGCCCTGCATGGCCGCTGGGGCGAGGATGGCTGTGTGCAGGGGATGCTGGAATGGCTGCGCCTGCCCTATACCCATTCGGGCGTGCTGTCCTCGGCGCTGGCGATGGACAAGGAGCGCACCAAGGCGGCCTATCGCGCCGCCGGTCTGCCGGTGGTGGAGAGCGTGCTGGCGCGGCGCGACGAGGTGCGCGCGCGCCACGTGATGCCGCCGCCCTATGTGGTCAAGCCGTATAACGAGGGATCTTCGGTCGGGGTCTACCTGGTGCATGAGGCGGCGAACGCGCCGCCCGCGCTGGCCGACGAGATGCCCGATGTCGTCATGGTCGAGACCTATGCGCCGGGGCGCGAGCTGACGACGACGGTGATGGGCGACCGCAGCCTGACGGTGACCGATATCCTGACCGAGGGCTGGTATGACTATGACGCCAAGTACAAGCCCGGCGGATCGCGTCATGTGGTCCCTGCCGATCTGCCGCAGGAGATTTTCGATGCCTGCATGGATTATGCGCTGCGGGCGCACCGGGTGCTGGGATGTCGTGGCGTGAGCCGCACCGATTTTCGCTGGGACGAGGCGCGGGGGCTGGCGGGGCTGATCCTGCTGGAGACCAACACCCAGCCGGGGATGACGCCCACCTCGCTCAGCCCCGAACAGGCGCAGGCGGTGGGGATCAGTTTCCCCGAACTTTGCCGCTGGATGGTGGAGGATGCCTCATGCGACCGATGATCCCGCGTGCCGATCCCGCGCCCTCGCGGTTGAGTTACCGGCTGCACCGCTGGATGCTGACGCCGCTTTATCGCCGTCTCATCCGGGTCGGGCTGCCGGTGCTGGCCGTGGTGGGGCTGTGCGCGGGATATCTGGCGGATCAGGTGCGGCGTGACGCGCTGGTCGGGCAAATCGCCGAGTTCCGCCGCCAGATCGAGACCCGGCCCGAATTCATGGTCAACCTGCTGGCGGTCGAGGGGGCGAGCCCCGGCGTGCAGGAGGATATCCGCGAGATCTTTCCCTATGACCTGCCGGCAAGTTCTTTCGATCTCGATCTCGACGGGATCCGGGTGATGATCGAGGGCTTGCCCGCCGTGGCGCGCGCGACGGTGCGCATCCGGCAGGGCGGCGTGCTGGTCGCCGAAATCACGGAACGGGTGCCGGTGGCGCTCTGGCGGACGCGCGAGGGGCTGAACGTGGTCGACATCGAGGGCGAGATCATCGGCGCGGCCGCAAATCGCGCGGCGCGTGCCGACCTGCCGGTTCTGACGGGCGAGGGCGCGGATCAGCGGGTGGCCGAGGCGCTGGAGATATTGCAGGCGGCGGCCCCTCTGGGACGCGAATTGCGCGGGTTGGTGCGGATGGGTGAGCGGCGGTGGGATCTGGTGCTGGGCGATGGCAGGCGGATCCTGTTGCCCGAGACCGAGCCGGTGCGCGCGCTGGAGCGGGTGATCGTGCTGAATGCGGCGCAGGAAATTCTGGAGCGTGACGTGGCGGCGGTCGACATGCGCATCTCTGCCCGCCCGACGATCCGGCTGAATGAACATGCCATGGAAGAGTGGTGGCGGATCACGAACATGACCTTGGGGGCAGAGTGAAGCGATGATCGAACTGTACGAATCCCAGCGGGCGATGCGCAACATGCGGCGGGCGGCGATGCAGCGCGGCGTGGTGGCGGTGCTGGATGTGGGCACCTCGAAGATCGCCTGTCTGGTGCTGCGCTTTGACGGCAGCGCGCGGCTCAACGAGGCCGAGGGGATAGGCCGGATGGCGGGGCAGGCGGGGTTTCGCGTGATCGGGGCCGCCACCACCCGCTCGCGCGGGGTGCGGTTTGGCGAGATCGACGCGATGGCCGAGACCGAGCGCGCCATTCGCACGGCGGTGCAGGCGGCGCAGAAGATGGCCAATATCCGCGTCGATCATGTGATTGCCTGTTTCTCGGGGGCCGAGCCGCGCAGCTATGGGCTGGCCGGTCAGGTCGAACTGGCGGGGCATACGGTCAGCGAGCAGGATGTCAGCCGCGTGCTGAGCGCCTGCGATGTGCCCGATTACGGCGAGGGGCGCGAGGTGCTGCATGCGCAGCCGGTGAATTTCACGCTCGATCACCGGTCAGGTCTGATTGATCCGCGCGGGCAGATGGGGCAGGTTCTGTCCACCGACATGCATATGCTGACGGTGGACGCGGTGGCGATCCAGAACCTCGCCCATTGCGTCAAGCGCTGCGATCTGGAACTGGCGGGGGTTGCCAGCTCTGCCTATGTCAGCGGCATCGCGGCACTGGTCGAGGACGAGCAAGAACTGGGCGCCGCCTGCATCGATCTTGGCGGTGGCACCTCCGGCGTTTCGATCTTTATCAAGAAGCACATGATCTATGCGGATTCCGTTCGCATGGGTGGCGAGCATGTGACCAACGACATCTCGATGGGATTGCAGGTGCCCGCCGCGACCGCCGAGCGGATCAAGACCTTTTACGGCGGTGTGGTGGCCACCGGCATGGACGACCGCGAGATGATCGAGATCGGCGGCGAGACCGGCGATTTCGAGCATGACCGGCGCAAGGTGAGCCGAGCGGAACTGATCGGGATCATGCGCCCGCGCGTCGAGGAAATCCTCGAGGAGGTGCGCGCGCGGCTGGATGCCGCCGGGTTCGATCATCTGCCCAGCCAGCAGATCGTGCTGACCGGCGGCGGCAGCCAGATTCCCGGTCTTGACGGGCTGGCGAGCAAGATCCTGGGACAGCAGGTCCGGCTGGGTCGTCCCTTGCGGGTGCATGGATTGCCGCAGGCCGCGACCGGGGCGGGTTTCGCCAGCGCGGTCGGCATGTGTCTGTTTGCGGCGAATCCGCAGGACGAGTGGTGGGACTTCGAGATTCCTTCGGATCGCTATCCGGCGCGGTCGCTCAGGCGCGCTGTCAAGTGGTTTCGGGATAACTGGTGACCGCAAGATGTGGCGTCATCGGCGAAATCCCGCGAATACTGGTGAAAATCTGGCCATATATAGTGGTCAAACGGTGTTTTTTTGGTGACGATCGGCTTTACCATCGGTAAGATCGGTACAAATCAGGCGGAAAATGGCTCGCGAATGTGGGCGCAACAGCAGGCGGACAGATCGATGACATTGAATCTCTCAATTCCCGGACATGACGACCTCAAGCCTCGGATCACCGTCTTCGGTGTTGGCGGGGCGGGTGGCAATGCCGTCAACAACATGATCGAGAAACGGCTCGACGGTGTGGATTTCGTGGTGGCCAACACCGATGCGCAGGCCTTGGGGCAGAGCCTGGCCGAGAACCGCATCCAGCTGGGCGTCAAGGTCACCGAGGGCCTGGGCGCGGGTGCGCGCGCGGCTGTCGGCGCGGCGGCGGCCGAGGAAAGCATCGAGCAGATCGTCGATCATCTGGCGGGCGCGCATATGTGTTTCATCACCGCGGGCATGGGCGGCGGGACCGGCACCGGGGCAGCGCCGATCATCGCGCAGGCGGCGCGGGAGCTGGGCGTGCTGACCGTGGGGGTCGTGACCAAGCCGTTCCAGTTCGAGGGCGCCAAACGGATGCGTCAGGCCGAGGAAGGCGTCGAGGCGCTGCAGAAGATGGTCGATACGCTGATCATCATTCCCAACCAGAACCTGTTTCGCCTGGCCAATGAAAAGACCACCTTTACCGAGGCGTTCAGCATGGCCGACGATGTGCTCTATCAGGGTGTCAAGGGCGTGACGGACCTGATGGTGCGTCCGGGGCTGATCAACCTGGATTTCGCCGATGTGCGCGCCGTCATGGACGAGATGGGCAAGGCGATGATGGGCACAGGCGAGGACAGTGGCGAGGATCGCGCCATTCAGGCCGCCGAGAAGGCGATTGCCAACCCGCTCCTGGATGAAATCAGCCTGCGCGGCGCCAAGGGCGTGCTGATCAACATCACCGGCGGGCATGACCTGACGCTGTTCGAGCTGGACGAGGCGGCCAACCGCATCCGCGAGGAAGTGGACCCGGACGCCAATATCATCGTCGGCAGCACGCTGGACCCGGCGATGGAAGGCGCGATGCGGGTGAGTGTCGTGGCAACCGGCATCGACGCAAGCGAGGGTGCGGGAGAGATCCCGGTACCGCGCCGGTCGATGGCGCAGCCGTTGCAGCACGCTGCCCCGGTTGCAGAAGAGCGCAAGGCGCCCGCCGCTGTCGCGGCTGCGCAGCCGGAGCCGTCGCTCTTTGAAGAGATGGATACGGTGCGGGATGACGACGCCGACCGGCGGGGATTTGCGTTTGAGGGCGAGGAGGCTGCTGCAGACGACCTGCCGCCACCGGCCTATCAACCCAGGGTCGAAGAGTTCGAGCCCGCCTCGGCCTATGTCGAGGAAGAAGATACGCTTGAAAGCTTTGTCGCGCCGCGTGCGCCCGCGCCGGGCACGCCCTCGCCGGAAACATTGCAGCGCCTGCAGGCCGCCGTAGGCCGGGTGCCTGCGCAGCCGCAGCAACGCCGCCCGGAGTCTGCGGAACGCGCGCAGCCGATGACCGATGATCGCCCGCGCTTTGGCATCAATTCGCTGATCAACCGGATGACCGGCCATGGCGCGGCTGAAGCCGAGCGCCCGGCTGCCCGCCCCGTGCGGCAGCAGCCTCCGGTGCAGGCCGCGCAGTCGAAACAGGCCCCGGCGCATGCGCATGACGACGAGGAACAGATCGAGATTCCGGCGTTCCTCCGCCGTCAGGCGAACTGATCTCTCTGGGACATGGACATGGAAAGGCCGTCCTTGTGGCGGCCTTTGTTTTTGGGAAACAATGGGTTGAGCTCACAAAAACTGTTTCGGCAAAAAACCGCGCATGACATGCGGGCCGATGTTTCAATCGGTTGCAAAGATTGAGTTGAGCATTCCTGCCCCGGCTTTTACATCAGGGCCAGTTAACAATAAGTGTATGTCGGGTCGTTACACCCAGTCTGTGTCACGCGCGTGAACATTCCGAGGGCAGGAAGCAAGTTTGCAGAGAACCATCACATATCCGGTGTGTTTTGACGGCGTTGGCCTGCACTCGGGCGCTGTTGCCCGGCTGACCATCCGCCCGGCAGAGGCCGGGGCGGGGATCGCGTTTTGCCGCGTCGATGTGACGGATCGCGACAATGTCATCCCTGCGCTCTGGGACAGGGTCGAGCAATCGCCGCTCTGCACGCGGCTGGTGAATGCCGCGGGCGTGTCGGTCGGCACCGTCGAGCATGTGATGGCCGCGCTGGTAGGCTGTGGTGTGCATAATGCGATTGTCGAGGTGGACGGGCCCGAAGTGCCGATTCTCGATGGTAGCGCGGTGCCGTTCGTGGAGGGCATCCTGGCCAAGGGCACGCGCGGGCAGGGCAGGCCGGTGCGCGCGCTGCGGGTGCTGCGGCCGATCGAGGTGCGCAAGGGGCAATCCCATGCGCGGCTGACGCCGGACGAGACGCTGCGGATCGAGTTCGCCATCGAATTCGAGGATGCCGCCATCGGGGTGCAGAAAAAAATTCTCAACATGTCCAACGGCAGTTTCGTGCGCGAATTGTCGAATTGCCGGACCTTCTGCCGCAAGGCGGATGTGGATGACATGCGCGCCAATGGTCTTGCGCTTGGCGGGACGCTGGAGAACGCGGTCGTCGTGGATGGTGAAAAGGTGCTGAGCCCCGGCGGACTGCGCCATGCCGATGAGGCGGTGCGCCACAAGATGCTGGATGCGCTGGGCGATCTGGGGCTGGCCGGGTTGCCGATTCTCGGTCACTATCAGGGGGTACGCGCCGGACATGCCCTGACAAATGATCTTTTGCGGGCGCTGTTTGCCGATCCTTCGGCCTATGAAATCATCGAATGCGATCCCGAGACCGCCGCGCGGTTGCCCGGCGCCGGGGTGCATCGGGCGGAAATTCCCAGGGTTGCCTGATCCGGCCACCGGGAAATGTGCCAAAGACGTTTTGCACCGGAAATTTCTGTGCTAGGACCATGGCGATGACGGGGGCGGCGTCCCCGCGTTTACGTAACTTGGGGTGAGATCGCGCATGAGAATCGGCAAGTCCCGGGCCAGGCTGGTCGGCGCTGTTGTCGTGGCATTGGCTGTCGCCGGATGCGGCAACAGGCAAAGCGTCGAGCGTGGCACGGTCAATTATGAGAATTACACCGCGCAGCAGATTTTCGAGCGTGCGGAATACGATCTGGCGCGGCGCAATCCCAAGCTGGCGGCCCAGAGTTTTGCCGAGGTCGAGCGGCTCTATCCCTATTCGGAACTGGCCAAGCGCGCGGTGATCATGCAGGCCTTTGCGCATCATCAGGACAAGTCCTATGAGGAAAGCCGCGCGGCGGCGCAACGCTTTATCGACTTTTATCCCGCTGACGAGGATGCGGCCTATGCGCAGTATCTGCTGGCGCTGAGCTATTACGATCAGATCGACGAGGTCGGACGCGATCAGGGGCTGACGTTTCAGGCGTTGCAGGCGCTGCGCGAGGTGATCGAGCGCTATCCCGACAGTGAGTATGCGAATCCCGCCATTCTCAAGTTCGATCTGGCCTTTGACCATCTGGCGTCGAAGGAGATGGAGATCGGGCGCTATTACCTCAGGCGCGACCATTTCCCGGCGGCGATCAACCGTTTCCGCGTGGTGGTCGAGGATTTCCAGACCACGACCCACACCGCCGAGGCGCTGCACCGTCTGGTCGAGGCCTATCTGTCGCTGGGTCTGACCGATGAGGCGCGCACGGCGGGGGCGATTCTGGGGCACAATTTCCGTGGCACCGACTGGTACGAGGACAGCTACAAGCTGTTGACCGGGCGCGGGCTGACGCTGGAGGCGGCGGGCGACAACTGGCTGCGGCAGGTTTACCGTCAGACTGTTCAGGGTCGCTGGCTATAGGGGATGGTGGGGTGAAACCCCACCCTACGGGTTGGCTTGATGCTGCGCGCGCTTGAAATCCGGGACATGCTGATCATCGACCGGCTGGAGCTGGAATTCCAGCCGGGCCTGAATGTGCTGACCGGCGAGACCGGGGCGGGCAAATCCATTCTTCTGGATTCACTGGGTTTCGTGCTGGGCTGGCGCGGGCGGGCCGATCTGGTGCGGCAGGGGGCCGATCAGGGCGAGGTGGTGGCGGCGTTCGAACTGGCCACGGGGCATCCGGCGCGCGAGGTTTTGCGCGCGGCCGGTCTGCCGGAGGGGGACGAGTTGATCCTGCGGCGGGTCAATACCGTGGACGGGCGCAAGACCGCCTGGGTCAATGACCGGCGCGCCTCTGGCGAGGTGTTGCGGCAGTTGTCGGAGGTGCTGGTCGAGTTGCACGGGCAGCAGGACGATCGCGGACTGCTGGATCCCAAGGGGCACCGCGAGATGCTGGATGCCTATGGCGATCTGGGCGGGATGCGGGATGCGGTGCGTGCGGCCTGGCGCGATCTGGCGGCGCGGCGCAAGGCGCTGGCCGAGGCCGAGGCGGCGCTGGCGGCGGTGCGCGCCGAGGAGGATTTCCTGCGGCACGCGGTGGCGGAGCTGGATGCGCTGGACCCGCAGCCCGGCGAGGAGGCGGAGCTGGACACAAGGCGGCGTCTGATGCAGGCCGCCGAGCGTATCCGCGAGGATATCGCCCGCGCGGCGCAGGCGATCGGAGCGCAGGGGGCCGAAGGGGCGGCGGGTGATGCGCTGCGCTGGCTGGAGGGGGTGGCGGACAAGGCCGAGGGGCAGCTTGACGAGCCGGTTGCGGCGCTTGGCCGGGCGCTGGTCGAACTGGACGAGGCCGGGCGCGGTGTCGATCGCTGTCTGGAAGCGCTGAGTTTCAACCCGCTGGAGCTGGAGATCATCGAGGAGCGGCTGTTTGCGATCCGGGGGCTGGCGCGCAAGCACGGGGTGCTGCCGGATGATCTGGGCGGTTTTGCCGAGGGGCTGCGCGGGCAGATCGCGGCGCTGGAGGCGGGCGATGCGGATCTCCGCGCGCGGCGGCAGGCGCTGGAGGCGGCCGAGAGTGAATATGCCGCGGCAGCCGGGGCGCTGAGCGCCGCGCGGGCGCAGGCGGCAGGGCGGCTTGACAATGCGGTGATGGCGGAACTGGCCCCGCTCAGGATGGAGCGGGCGGTGTTTTCCACCGGCATCCGCCCCGCCGAACCGGGGCCGGGCGGGCATGACGAGGTGAGTTTCACCGTCGCCACCAATCCCGGCGCGCCCGCGGGTCCGCTCAACCGCATTGCCTCGGGCGGGGAGTTGAGCCGGTTCCTGCTGGCGCTCAAGGTCTGTCTGACCGGGACGGATAGCGGTCTGACGATGATCTTTGACGAGATCGACCGCGGTGTCGGCGGGGCTACGGCGGATGCCGTGGGGCGCAGGCTGGCGCAGCTGGCGGCGGGGGGGCAGGTGCTGGTGGTGACGCATTCGCCGCAGGTGGCGGCACGCGGTGCGCATCACTGGCGGGTGGAAAAGCGGATCGAGGCCGAGGCGACGCTCTCGACCGTGCGGCCCATGCGGGGGCCGGACCGGGTGGACGAGATTGCGCGGATGCTGTCGGGCGAGCGGATCACCCCCGAGGCCCGCGCCGCCGCCGAGGCGCTGATGGTGGGGTAGGGGGCGCTGCCCCCGTCGTGCGCTGCGCGGCGGCGCCCCCGAGGCTTGGTCAGGCCGGATGAATCGAACGCACCAGCCCGCGATACCTGCGGCAGTATGCGAACCACGTGGGGTAGTTTGAAGGCCAGGTCGCCGCCTTGGCTATCGCGAACCGTCTGGTGGCGAACGCGATGGGCGCGGCTGTCAGCCGGAACCGGAAAGGGTATTGGCGGCGGGGGGGCGTGAGATATGCTATTGTCACGCGTCCCATTAACGACATATTAGAGAAGTACCAGATATGTCCTGGAACATATCTCCATAGGAGGGCACATGAAAAACGTGTCAATCACCGTGCGAGCAGAATGGGACGAAGAGGCCCAGGTTTGGGTGGCGACCAGCACAGATATAGCTGGTTTAGCTGTCGAAGCTGAAAATTTTGAGGCGCTTAGAAAGAAAATTCTGGGCGCTGTGGGTGATCTTGTCGAGTTGAATGGCTTTGATGGAGACACATCAATGCCGGAGATACCCGTCCATATAACGTCAGATCAACTGGCGCTTATTCCCAATCCATGTCACTGACAATTGGCCGATTTCTATAAGGAACTTGTAAAACTCCTGTTGGAAGCCGGCTGCTATTTTGTGCGCCCTGGAAAAGGTGATCATGCGATCTGGTACAGTCCAATTTCATGCCGCCATTTCACGGTCGATCATGGAAGCAAATCCAGGCACACAGCGAACGAGACCCTGAAACAGGCTGGCCTTCCAAAGTCATTTTAAAGCGTCCCGCCAATCCCATTTCCGCAGCCTGGCCAGACATTGCCTACAGCGCGTGCGGGCAATGGTGTCGTCTATCTCCGGCCTTCTGGCGCTCACTATCGGCAAGGCCCTGTCCACGGATTTGCTCTGCATAAACAACATCATGGTTCACATGCGGAATCCGCGCCGTTACGATGTTGGTGCGCCTGATACATAAGGCCGGGCATTTTGGGGCCGGATGAAAGCGGGGGATCAGTTGCGCGGCGGGACCAGTTTGCCGGGGTTCATGATGTTGTCGGGGTCGAGCGCCTGCTTGATCGCGCCCATGACTGCCCAGCCAGCCCCGTGTTCGCGCTGCATGTAATCGAGTTTGCCCACGCCGATGCCATGTTCGCCCGTCGCCGTGCCGCCAAGCGCCAGGGATCGCGCGACCATTCGGTCGGAGGCGGCCTTGGCGCGTTCGATCTCGGCGGGGTCGGAGTCATCGACCAGCAGGACGGCGTGGAAATTGCCGTCGCCGACATGGCCGAGGATCGGCCCGTCGACGCCCGCCTCTGCCAGATCGGTGCGGGTTTCCTCGATCGCCTGCGCCAGCCTTGAGATCGGCACGCAGATATCCGTGACAATGGCGCGCGCGCCGGGGCGTGCGGCGAGGATGGCGTAATAGGCATTGTGGCGCATGGTCCAGAGCGCGGTGCGGTCCTCTGTCCTGGTGGCCCAGTCAAAGCCGGAGGCGGCGTGATCGGCGGCAATCGCGCCAAAGCTCTCGGCCTGTTCGGTCACGCCGGCGGGGCTGCCGTGAAATTCGAGCAGCAGATGCGGTTTCTCGGGCAGTTTCATCCCGGCATAGGCGTTGACCGCGCGCACGCTGTCCACGTCCATCAGTTCGATCCGGGCCATCGGCACGCCGCATTGGATGGTGTCGATCACGCAGGCCACCGCATCGCCCACCGTCTCGAAGGCGCAGACGGCGGCCGAGATCGCCTCGGGCTGGCCATGGAGGCGCAGGGTAAGTTCGGTGATCAGGCCAAGCGTGCCCTCGGCCCCCACGAACAGTCCGGTGAGGTCGTAGCCCGAGGAGGATTTGCGCGCCTGTGTGCCGGTGCGGATCACCTCGCCCGAGGCGGTGACGACCTCGAGCGCCAGCACGTTGTCGCGCATGGTGCCGTAGCGCACGGCGGTGGTGCCGCTGGCGCGGGTCGAGGTCATGCCGCCGATCGAGGCATTGGCCCCCGGATCGACCGGAAAGAAGAGGCCGGTGGCGCGCAGTTCGTCGTTCAGCGCCTCGCGGGTGACGCCCGGTTGCAGGGTCACGGTCATGTCCTGCTGCGCGACGTTCAGGATACGGTTCATGCGCGAGAAATCGACCACGATGCCGCCCTGAAACGCCTGCGCCTGACCCTCGAGCGAGGTGCCGGTGCCCCAGCCCACCACCGGCACGCGGTGGCGCGCGCAGGTCGCCACGATCTGCGCCACCTCTGCGGTGGTTTCGGGATAGACCACCGCATCGGGCGGCGCGGCGGAAAAATGTGACTCGCTGCGGGCGTGCAGGTCCAGATCGGACTTGGACCGCGTTACCCGTTGGCCTAGAGAGGAAAGGAGTTCGGCGATAGCGTTCTGAGTGTCCATGTGGAAACTTTCATCCGTGAGTGTGGGGTCACCCTAAGCCAAGCGGCCGGAATGCGAAATAGCGGTGCCGCCAGGATTGACAGGTTGATGCAGGCAGACGAACAGTCTTTTTTCGGCCAGATGCGCGCGAGCGCCGCGGAAGGCCTGCGCGAAGGCTGGGCGGTGCTGCGCAAGCGCGGCCCGAGCCAGTTCCAGTTCTGGGTGATCGCGCTGCTGATCGGGATCGCGGCGGGGTTTGCGGCGCTGCTCTTTCGCAAGGGAATCACGTCCTTGCAGGGGGTGCTCTATGGCACCGAGGATGTGGCACAGCTGCATAGTCTGGCCGAAAGCCTGCCGTGGTACTGGATCCTGCTGGTGCCGGTGGCGGGCGGTCTGGTGGTGGGTCTGATCCTGCATCACTTCACGCCCGACGGGCGGGTGCGCGCGGTCGCCGATGTGATCGAGGGGGCGGCGCTCTATGAGGGGCGGGTCGAGCGGCGCGAGGGGCTGGCCTCGGCCGCCGCCTCACTGATCACGCTGGGCTCGGGCGGCTCGTCGGGGCGTGAAGGGCCGGTGGTGCATCTGGCGGGGGTGATTTCAAGCTGGGTCAGTGACAAGATCAATGCCGACGGGGTGACCGGGCGGGATCTGCTGGGCTGCGCGGTGGCGGCGGCGGTCTCGGCCTCGTTCAACGCGCCGATTGCCGGGGCGCTCTTTGCGCTGGAGGTGGTGCTGAGACATTTCGCGGTGCATGCCTTTGCGCCCATCGTGATCGCGAGCGTGGCCGGCACGGTGATCAACCGGCTGGAATTCGGCGATGTGACCGAGTTCAGCCTGCCGGTTGCGAGCGCGCTGGAGTTCTACGTGGAATTGCCGGCCTTTCTGATCCTCGGGCTGATCTGCGGCGTGGTGGCGGCGGCGCTGATGCGGGCGATTTTCCTGGCCGAGGACGTGGCGGGGCACATGCAGGTGCAGTTGCACCTGCCGCGCTGGCTGCGCCCGGTCGGGGCGGGGCTGTTGCTGGGGATCATCGCGATCTGGTTCCCGCATATCATCGGCGTGGGGTACGAGACCACCTCGGCGGCGCTGACCGGGCAGTTGCTCTGGCATGAGGCGGTGGTGTTCGCCGTGCTCAAGGTGGTGGCGGTGGCGATCACCATCGGCGGGCGGATGGGCGGTGGCGTGTTCTCGCCCTCGCTGATGGTCGGTGCGCTGACCGGGCTGGCCTTTGGTTATGTGGCGACGGCGGTGTTTCCGGATGTGTCGGGGGCGGATACGATCTATGCGCTGGCCGGCATGGGAGCGGTCGCGGCGGCGGTGCTGGGGGCGCCCATTTCGACCACGCTCATCGTGTTTGAACTGACCGGCGACTGGCAGACCGGGCTGGCGGTGATGGTGGCGGTGTCGATGTCCACGGCGCTGGGGTCGCGTCTGGTGAAACGCTCGTTCTTTCTGGCGCAGTTGATGCGGCGGGGGATCCGCCTGGTGGCGGGGCCGCAGGATTATCTGCTGGGCATGTTCCGGGTTTCCAAGCTGATGCGCCCGCCCGATCACGAGCGCGCCGCGCGCGAGGAAGAATGCTGGTCGCTGATCGAGCAGGGCGTATATCTCGATTCGAGCGCCACGCTGGAGGCGGCGATGCCGGTTTTCGAGCGCGCGGGCGCGCCGTTCCTGCCGGTGGTGACGCTCTCGGGTGGGGATCAGCCGCCCGAATTGCAGGGCGCGCTGTTTCATGTCGATGCGCTCAAGGCCTATAACCGCGCATTGGCAGCGGTGTCGGAGGAAGAGCACAGCTGAGCGGGCGCGCCGCGGGCGGGTGGTTCAGACCCGCTCTACCGTAACGTTGTCGCTGGCGTAAAAGGCGATGTGGTCCCTGATCCCGGCCACCGCCTGTTTGGGGGCCGCGTAACTCCAGGCTGCATTTTCGAGTGTCTGGCTCTTGGTCACGATGGAATAATATCGCGCATCGCCCTTGTGGGGGCAGTGACTGGATTGCGGGCTCTCATCGAGAAAGGCCATGGCGATATCCTCGCGCGGGAAATAGATCACGAAGGGATAATCGCCCTCGGTCAGTTCCAGCGCGTTGCGGCTCTCGGCCAGAACGGCCCCGCCGGCGCGCACCGTCCATGTGCCCTGGGCCTTGCGTATCGTGATTCTCGCCATCATCCATCCCTCTCGTTTCGTCTTGTGTTCTGATCTGACGCAGTATCCTGACAGGAATATGTCAGAGCGGCTGCGTCACCTTGTCCAACCATAGCCGGGCCGGGCCGGAAAGCAGAGGCCCGATTTTGTCGCGGCAGGTGGCGTGATAGCGGTCGAGCCAGTCGCGCTCGGGCGGGGCAAGCCGCGCCGCGTCGATCAGCCGGCGGTCGATGGGCGCGAAGGTGAGCGTCTCGAAGCAGAGTTTTCCGGTCTCGTCACCGCCGGGCAGGGGGATGGCGTCGCACACCACGATCAGGTTCTCGATGCGGATGCCAAAGGCGCCCTCGCGGTAATAGCCCGGCTCGTTCGACAGGATCATGCCCGGTTCCAGCGGAACCTCGCTGAGGCGTGAGAGCCGCTGCGGGCCTTCGTGCACGCACAGATGTACGCCGACACCGTGGCCGGTGCCATGGGCATAGTCCTGATCGGCGAGCCAGAGGGGATAACGCGCGATGGCATCAAGGTCGCGCCCCGCAAGACCCTTTGGAAAGCGCAGGCGCGAGATCGCGATCATGCCTTGCAGCACGCGGGTAAAGGCGGCGCGTTCATCCGGGCCGGGCGTGCCCACGGGCAGCGTGCGGGTGATGTCGGTGGTGCCGTCGAGATACTGCCCGCCGCTGTCGAGCACCAGAAGATCGCCTTCGGCGAGGGTGCGGTTGCTGGCCTCGCTCACCCGGTAATGCGGCAGTGCGCCGTTGGGGCCAGAGCCTGCGATGGTGTCGAAGCTGATGTCGATCAGCCCGCCGGTGGCGGCGCGGCAGGCTTCGAGTCGTCGCACCACGTCGATTTCCGTCAGCGTGCCGGGTGGCTGATCGTCGAACCACGCCAGGAATTCGCAGATCGCCGCGCCGTCGCGCAGATGGGCGGCGCGGGTGGCGGCAATCTCGGGGTCCGTCTTGCGCGCCTTGGGCAGGATGCAGGGATCCTCGCCCCAGACGCGCGGGATGCCCACCGCATCCAGCCGCTGCACCACCCAGAGCGGCAGGGTCGCCTTGTCCAGCCGCACCGGGCCGTCGAGCGTGTCGAGCGCTGTGCCGAAATCGGCGGGCGGGGCAAGGGTCACGTCATTGCCCAGATGGGCGCGGGCGGTACCATCGAGTTTGGCCGGGTCGGTAAACAGCGCCACGCGCCCGTCATCGTGCAGGATGGCAAAGCCCTGCGCCACCGGGTTTCGCGGGATGTCGCGGCCGCGGATGTTGAGCAGCCAGGCGATGGAATCGGTCAGGGTGATCACCGCCGCCCGCTGGCCCGCCTCGTGCAGGGTTTCGGCGAGGCGGTCGCGCTTTTGCGCATGCGAGGCCCCGGCGAGGCTGTCGGGCCAGGGGCTGATCCGCCCCTGCGGCGGGGCGGGGCGGTCGGGCCAGATCCTGTCGATGAGATTGTCGGCGGGCGTCAGGCGGATCGGGCTGCCGACGAGTGCGCTTTCGAGGCTGTCGATCTGTTCGGGGGTATAGAGCCACGGATCAAAGCCGACCTCTCCACCGGCCGGAAGGTGACGCCTGAGCCAGTCGCCAAGCCGGGTTTCGGGCCAGTCGACGGGGGTGAAGTGATCCGTATCCACCTGCGCCCTGGCCTGCACCCGGTAGCGCCCGTCGACGAAGACCCCCGCCGCATCCGCCAGCACCGCGCAGAACCCGGCCGAGCCGGTAAAGCCGGTGAGCCATGCCAGCCGATTGTCGCAGGGCGCGACATATTCGCCCTGATGCGCGTCGGCGCGCGGCACCAGCCAGCCTGCCATCCCGGCATCGGCCATGGCACGGCGCAGCCGTTCCAGGCGGGGCGGGCCCTGATCGGGGCGGGCGGTCTCGGTGAAGGACTGAAACATGCTGTCTCCTGTGGGGCGGTCGGGATGGGGGCGCTGCCCCCGTCGCCGCAAGCGGCGACTCCCCCGAGGTATTTCGGGCCAGATGAAAGCGCGGCCTGCCCCGCGGGTCAACTGGCGCGGCGGATGCCCATGACGCGGGCGCGGGCGCGCGGGTCGCTGTCGAAGAGCGCAGCAAGCTGTTCGGTCATCGCACCGGCCAGTTGGTCGGCGTCGGTGATGGTCACGGCGCGGTCGTAATAGCGCGTGACGTCATGGCCGATGCCGATGGCCAGCAATTCCACCTGGCGGCGGCGCTCGACCATGGCGATCACGTCGCGCAGGTGTTTTTCGAGGTAATTGGCCGGATTGACGCTGAGCGTGCTGTCATCGACCGGGGCACCGTCGGAGATCACCATGAGGATCTTGCGGGCCTCCTTGCGCATGACCATGCGGCGATGCGCCCATTCCAGCGCCTCGCCGTCGATGTTTTCCTTGAGCAGCCCCTCTTTCATCATCAGTCCCAGATTGTCGCGGGTCCGGCGCATGGGCGCGTCGGCGGATTTGTAGACGATGTGGCGCAGGTCGTTGAGGCGGCCGGGCAGTTGCGGGCGGCCCTCGGCCAGCCATTTCTCGCGGCTCTGCCCGCCTTTCCAGGCGCGGGTGGTGAAGCCGAGGATTTCCACCTTGACCGAGCAGCGTTCCAGCGTGCGGGCCAGAACGTCGGCGCAGATGGCGGCGATGGAGATGGGGCGACCGCGCATGGAGCCGGAATTGTCGAGGAGCAGCGTCACCACCGTATCGCGGAATTCGGTGTCCTTTTCCACCTTGAAGCTGAGTGGCGTGGTGGGGTTGGCGACGACCCGCGCGAGGCGGCCCGCATCCAGAATGCCCTCTTCGCGGTCGAATTCCCAGCTTCGGCTCTGCTGTGCCTGAAGGCGGCGTTGCAGCTTGTTGGCGAGGCGCGAGACCGCGCCCTTGAGGGGTTCGAGCTGCTGGTCGAGATAGGCGCGCAGGCGTTCCAATTCGATCGGGTCGGCGAGTTCCTCGGCGCGGATTTCCTCGTCGAAATCGGCGCTGTAGACGGTGTAATTGGGATCGGCGTCGGAAATCGGCTGGGGCGCGGGCGGCTCGAGCGGGGCCTCGCCTTCGGGCAGTTCGGTCTCATTCTCCATGTCCTCGTCGGACATGTCCTCCATGCTGACCTGGGCCTGGGCCGCGTCCTGCTGTTCGTCCTGGGAGCGTTCGGGATCGGCCTCGGCCTCGGCCTCGTTCTCGTCGCTGTCGTCCTGACCGCTGCTGTCGGGATCGTCCTGTTCCTCGCCCGCCTCTTCGGCGTTGTCCTCCTGTTCGTCGTCCATGCTGTCGGGATCGTCGCCAAGCTGGTCGCCATAGCCCAGATCCTCGATGATCCGGCGGGCGAATTTGGCAAAGGCGGTCTGGTCGGCGAGGGTATCCTGCAGGTTTTCGAGCGTGCCGCCGGCCTGTTCCTCGATGAAGCCGCGCCAGAGGTCCATGACGTTCTGTGCGCCCTTGGGCATGTCGCGCCCGGTGGCGAGGTGGCGGATGAGATAGCCGGCGGCGGCGGGCAGGGGGGCGTCGGCGCTGGAGGTGATCTGTTCATAGCCCAGACGGCTGGCATCCTGCGCGATGCGCGCGTCGATGTTGGTTGCGGTTCCGGGCATGTCGCGCGCGCCCACCGCCTCGCAGCGCGCGGTTTCCATCGCCTCGTAGAGATCGCGCGCCATCTCGCCCGGCGGGGCGTAGCGGGCATGGGTGGCGGCGTCGTGGAATTTGTGGCGCAGCGCCAGCGCATCCGCCGTGCCGCGCGCGAGCAGCACCTCTTCGCGGGTCATCCGGCGGGAGACCTGCGGCAGGCGGATGCTGTCGCCCGAGATGCCGCTGGGGTCCACCGAATAGCTGATCGTCAGGTCGGAATCGTCCGCCATCACCTTGGTGGCGTTGGCGAGCGCCTTCTTGAACGGATCGGCGGGGTTGTCGGTGGGTTTGGTCATGGGCAAGAGCCTGTGGCAATGGGTCGGGCAAGGCAAGCGGTTATCGGTTTCTTAACCTTGGATTTGCAATGATGCGGAGGTGGGCATATCTTGAGGTCAACAGGAGACACCGCATGGCTGGCACCCCGGACAACCACACGATCAAGCTGTTGCAGGAGATGCGGCGCGAGATGCAGGAAGGTTTCGACGCGATTTCCGGGCGTTTTGACGGGGTTGACGCGCGCTTTGACGAGGTGGATGCCAGAATCGACGGCGTGGCCCACATCATGACGCTGATGGCCGGTCATTCCCACGATCTCGATACGCGCGTCGAAATGCTTGAGGCGAGGCTCAAGCCGGAGGTCTAGCTGCCCCCTGACGCTCACCGCACGCTCACATTCGCAGCACTTTCCGGCAGTTCCTCGTCAAAGCAGCGCTGGTAGAATTCGGCGACGGTCTGGCGTTCCAACTCGTCACACTTGTTGAGGAAGGTCAGCCGGAAGGCATAGCCCACGTTGCGGAAGATGGTGGCGTTTTGCGCCCAGGCGATCACGGTGCGGGGGCTCATGACGGTCGAGAGTTCGCCGTTCATGAAGGCGGTGCGCGAGAGGTCCGCAACGGTCACCATGCGGCTGATCGTCTTGCGCCCGTCGGCGGTGTTGTAGAGCGGGTTCTTGGACAGCACGATGGCGGTTTCCGCGTCGTGACTGAGGTAATTCAGCGTCGCCACCAGCGACCAGCGGTCCATCTGGCCCTGGTTGATCTGCTGGGTGCCGTGATAGAGGCCGGTCGTGTCACCCAGACCCACGGTGTTGGCGGTGGCGAACAGGCGGAAATAGGGGTTGGGGGTGATCACCTCGTTCTGGTCCAAGAGCGTCAGCTTGCCGTCCGCCTCGAGCACGCGCTGGATCACGAACATCACATCGGCGCGGCCCGCGTCGTATTCGTCGAACACGATGGCCGTGGGGTTGCGCAGCGCCCAGGGCAGGATGCCCTCGTGAAATTCGGTCACCTGCTTGCCGTCGCGCAGCTTGATCGCGTCCTTGCCGATCAGGTCGATCCGGCTGATGTGGCTGTCGAGGTTGACGCGCACGCAGGGCCAGTTGAGGCGCACCGCTACCTGTTCGATGTGGGTGGATTTGCCGGTGCCGTGATAGCCCTGGATCATCACCCGGCGGTTATGCGAAAAGCCCGCGAGGATGGCCAGCGTCGTGTCGGGGTCGAATTTATAGGTGCTGTCCAGTTCCGGCACGCGTTCTGTGCGGGAGGCAAAGCCCTTGACGATCATGTCGGTGTCTATGCCAAAGGTTTCGCGGACGGAGATTTCCTCGGTCGGTTTCGCGTTGATGTCCATCATTCCGTCAGCCATTGCGCCTTGGTCCTTCCATCGGGTCGTTATCGCGCCTGTCGTGCAACATATCGTGCTCAAGGGCAAGGGGAAGGGCAAGAATGGGCTGGCCTTAAAGCTGCGCGAGACTGGTCATATCGCTGTCTTGTGCTAGGGTATGCGTTAAACAGGATCCCGGCGGCTCTATGACAACGCGCGACGATATTGAAACGCTTATTCTGCGGGTGGGTACGGGGGACCGGGCCGCGTTTCGGGCTCTGTATGCCGCCACCTCGGCGAAACTCTTTGGCGTTGCGCTGCGTGTCTTGGGGGATCGCGCAGAGGCCGAAGAGGTGTTGCAGGAAATCTATGTCAAGATCTGGCACAATGCCGCCAGATACAATGTCAATGGCCTGAGTCCGATGACCTGGCTGATCACCATTGCCCGCAATGCCGCCGTGGACCGGCTGCGCAAGCTGCGCCGGGCCGACAGCCCAGCGGAGTTGCAAGAGCGGATCGCCGATCCGGGTGCGGGGCCTGAGGCCATGGCCATCGCGGCCTCGGAACGGGCGCGGCTGGCGACATGTCTGGCCGAACTGGCGGCGACGCATGCCGAGGCGATCCGGCGGGCCTATCTGGAGGGTGAGACCTATGCCGAGCTTGCGGCGCGTTTCGATGTGCCGCTCAATACGATGCGAACCTGGCTGCGCCGCAGCCTGCTGAAACTGAGGGAGTGTCTGACGCGATGAGCGATCAGGACCAGCCAGACCGGGACGAGGATCGGATCCTCGCGGGGGAATATGCCCTCGGGTTGCTGTCGCCAGAGGCGGCGGCGGCGTTCGAGGCGCGGCTGGTGCGCGAGCCCGAGTTGCGCGACGCCTATGCGGCATGGGCCGAGGATTTCGCCGCGATGACCGGCGATATCGCGCCGCAGCAACCGCCCGCACGGGTCTGGGCCGGGATCGAAGGGCAGCTGTTTGGTGCGGCACGCAGGCGCACGGGGCTGCCGGGTCATGGCTGGCTGTGGGGCGGTGTGTCGGCGGGGGTCGCGGCACTGGTGCTGGTCTTTGGTCTGGGGATATTCAGGCCGCAGGCCCCGGTCGCGCCGGTTGACGCGCCCTATCTGGCGGATCTGGCCGCCGAGGACGGCAGCCTGGTCGTGCAGGCGGTCTATGACGACGCGACCGGGACGCTGTTTGTTGCACGCGAGACCGGGGCGGCGGCGCCGGGCCGGGCGCTGGAACTGTGGCTGATCGCCGGTGAGGCGGCGCCGGTCTCGCTGGGGGTTCTGCCGGAGGAGGCGCGCGGGGTGCTGGACGTACCCGAGGCGCTGCGCGACCGGGTGGACGGTGCGGTTCTGGCGATCTCGGACGAGCCGTCCGGCGGCTCGCCCACCGGCGCGCCGACCGGGGCAGTGCTGGCCGCCGGGCCGGTGCGCGGGATCTGAGGCGGAAAATTCCCGTGAAACTAATTGGGGTGTGGCGGCGTGTCTTCCTGTGACCCGAGGCCGGGAGGGCCACGGGCGCAAAAAATCCTGACAGGAGACATGACATGACACGCAACAGATTTTTCGCCACAACCGCCGCACTGGGCCTGAGCGCGGCGGTCGCCTATGCCGCCAACGAAAACCCGATGGTCGGCGGCGCGCCGATGTTCGCGGACAAGAATATCATCGAGAACGCCGTCAATTCCGCCGATCACGAAACGCTGGTTGCGGCGGTCAAGGCGGCGGGGCTTGTCGAGACGTTGCAGGGCGAGGGGCCGTTTACCGTCTTTGCGCCCACCGACGCGGCCTTTGGCATGCTCAATGAGGGTGCGGTCGAGGCGCTGCTCGAGCCCAAGGCCAAGGCACAGCTGACCCAGATCCTGACCTGCCACGTCGTCGGTGCCGATGCGATGGCTGCGGCGATCAAGGGCATGATCGACGATGACGGCGGCATGCATGTGGTGCCGACCCTGGGTGGCTGCATGCTCAAGGCCACCTACAAGGGTGACAAGATCATGCTGGAGGATGAGCGCGGGCAGGTGATCAATGTCACCATCGCCGATGTGAAACAGTCCAACGGCGTGATCCATGTGGTCGACCGGGTGATCCTGCCCAAGGCGAACTGATCCGCGATCCGGCAGGGCCGATTGCCCCGGCAGGGTGGCGTGATGCGCTGCCCTGTCATCGCCGACAAACCCCGGTCCCCTCATGGAGGGCAGGGGTGTTGGAAGTCTGGCGTTTGAGGGCTGGTTGCTTGTCGGGATCTTTCTGCCCCGATCCTTGGCACCCGCCTGCCATGACGTGTCATGTAAGACATGTCATCGGGGGGAGGTCATAGCCGCCCCGCCATGCCCGACAGGGAAGTGACTCGCCAGAAGTTCACCGCTTGAGTGCTGCCCTTTTCCGCTTGCCCCCCGGACCGTCCAGCGAATCCTGACCGGATATTTTGGTTCGGCCCCTGGCACATGCCTGTCATGACATGTCGTCCAAGACATGTCTTTCATGACAGGTCATAACCGTCCCGCCATGCTTGGTAGGGGGGTACGTTGGGGTCTGCGGTTTTGAGTGCCGTCTGCTCCGTTCCCGGTATCTGCGACGGTCGGCGAATCCTGACCGGACCTTTTGGTTCGGCTCTTGGTACATGACTGCCATGACATGTCATCCGGGAGAGGTCGCAACCCCTTCTGCTGTGCCCGGCGGGGGTGGCGGGCATCAGACGTCTGCCGCCTGAGTCCTGTCTGCTCCTCCCTCGGGGTCCGGAACGTCCAGCGACTCCTGATCTGACCTTTTCCCGTTCTCCGTCAGCCGCGTCCGCGCCTCTCGAACCGGGGCAGCATGGCCGAGAAATCGCGCCCCGCCCCGTCCTCTTGCTCCACGAACCGCGCGTAGAGATCACAGGCCGCGCGGCCCATCGGCGTGTCGGCATCCGCCGCCTCGGCGGCCTGTTGCGAGAGGCGCAGATCCTTGAGCATGAGATCGGCGGCAAAACCGGGTTTGTAATCGTTGTCGGCCGGGGATTTGGGGCCGACGCCCGGCGCCGGGCAATAGGCGTTCATCGACCATGAATAGCCCGAGGAGGTGGAGACCACATCGAACATCGCCTGACGGTCCAGCCCCAGCTTGTCGGCCAGGGCAAAGGCCTCGCAGGTGGCGATCATGGTCACGCCAAGGATCATGTTGTTGCAGATCTTGGCCGCCTGGCCATTGCCGGAGGGACCGCAATGCACCGCCTTTTGGCCCATGATGTCGAACAGCGGTCTGGCGATGTCGAAACCCGCGCTGTCGCCGCCCACCATGAAGGTGAGCGTGCCCGCGGTCGCGCCGCCGACGCCGCCGGACACCGGCGCATCGAGCGCCAGCAGATCCGCCGCCTGCGCCTGTGCGGCCACGTCCCGGGCGCTGGTGACATCGACGGTGGAGCAATCGAGCAGCACCGCCCCCTTGTTCATCACGGGGATCACCTGATCCGCCACCTTGCGCAGGATCGCGCCATTGGGCAGCATGGTGATGACGACCGCGGCACCTTTGGCCGCCTCTGCCGCGCTCGGAGCCATGGTCACGCCCTCGACGGCGACCTCGGCCATGTCAAAGCCGGTCACGTCATGGCCCGCGCGGGCCAGGTTGGTGGCCATCGGCGCGCCCATGTTGCCCAGCCCGATAAATCCGATTTTCATTGTCATGCCTCCTCCAGCGTCAGGGCGTTCTGGCCCAGAGGGCGCAGCATCTGCGAGACGGTGATGTCCGGCAGGTTGTCAAGCCCATGTTTCCATTGTGGGTTTCTGTCCTTGTCGATGATCGCGGCGCGGATCCCTTCGAGAAAGTCGCCGTGTTCCATGGCACGATAGGTGAAACGGTATTCGACGCCAAGGGCGCGGCGGATATCGGCGGCGGGTCCGCGCAGGCGGTGGACCATCTCGATCGCGCAGGCCATCGACAGGGGCGAATTGCGGCGCAGGGTCCTCAGCGTGTCGCGGGCGAAATCGCTGTCCGCGACGCGTAGGGCGTTGACGATGTCGCGCAGGGTCTCGCCGGCGAAAAGCGCGTCGATCCGTGGGGCGAGTTCCCTCAGCACGCCTGTCGGGGGCGTTTCGGTCTGCGCGGCGATGACGCCCGGATCGCCGGTTTCAACAAGGGCGGCGGTCAGCGCGGGCCACTTTGATTGCGGCACGTAAGCATCTGCAAAACCCGCATGAATCGCGTCATCCGGCCCCATGCGCGCGCCGGTGCTGCCCAAGTATTCGCCCAACCGTCCCGGTGCCCGCGCCAGCAGCAGCGAGCCGCCCACATCCGGCACGAGGCCGATGCCGCATTCGGGCATGGCAATTTGCGTGCTTTCGCAGGCGATGCGGTGCGAGCCGTGGCAGGCGATCCCGACGCCGCCCCCCATGACAAAGCCCTGCATCAGTGCGACCCGGGGCTTGGGATATTCGGCGATCTTGGCATTGAGCCGGTATTCGTCGGCCCAGAATCGCTGACCATAGGCGAAATCCCCGGCGCGACCGGTATCGTACAGTTGCTGGATGTCGCCGCCCGCGCAGAATGCCTTGTCACCGGTCGCGTCGATCAGCACGAGGGCCACGGCATCATCGCCGCGCCAGTCGTCGAGAGCGGTTTCGATGGCGGCGCACATGTCGTAGGACAGCGCGTTGAGCGCCTTGGGCCGGTCGAGGGTGATGCGCCCGGCGCGGCCCTCCTTGCGGATATGGATGTCGGTGCTCATGCGTTCGCCAGCATCTGCCGGGCGACGATCAGGCGCATGATCTCGTTGGTGCCCTCAAGTATTTCATGCACCCGCAGGTCGCGCACCAGTTTCTCGATGCCGTAATCCGCCAGATAGCCGTAGCCGCCGTGCAGTTGCAGGCATTGGTTGACCACGCGGCTGCCGGTCTCGGTCACGAATTTCTTGGCCATGGCGCAGAACTTGGTGGCGTCGGGGGCATCGTTGTCCAGTTTCCACGCCGCCTGCCGCAGAAAGGTGCGCGCGGCCTGCAATTCGATCTCCATGTCGGCGAGGCGGAACTGCAGCGCCTGAAACTGGTCGATGGGTTTGCCGAAGGCGCGGCGCTCGGACATGTATTGCAGGGTCATGTTCAATCCCTGCTGCGCCGCGCCCAGCGAACAGGCGGCGATGTTGAGGCGGCCGCCATCCAGACCGTTCATCGCATATGTGAAACCCTTGCCCTCTTCACCGACCAGATCGGCGGCGGAAATGTTGCAATTGTCAAACTGCACCTGTCGCGTCGGCTGGCTGCGCCAGCCCATTTTATCCTCCAGCCCGCCATAGCTGAGGCCAGGCGTGCCGCTCTCGACATAGACGGTCGAGATGCCCCTGGGACCATCCTCGCCGGTGCGGACCATGACCACATAGGCATCCGAATAACCGCCGCCCGAGATGAACGCCTTGGTGCCGTTGAGCGTGTAGCCCTCGTTGGTGCGCTCGGCGCGGGTCTTGAGGGCGGCGGCGTCAGAACCCGATCCCGGTTCCGTCAGGCAATAGGAGAGCACGGTTTCCATCGTCATGGCGCGGGGCAGGACGCGCGCCTTCATCTCTGCGCTGCCGAATTTGTCGATCATCTTGGCGCACATGTTGTGGATCGACAGGAACGCCGCCACCGAGGGGCAGGCCATGCTGAGCGCCTCGAACACCAGCGTGGCGTCGAGCCGGGTCAGGCCCGACCCGCCCGCCGCTTCGCTGACGTAGAGCCCGCCAAAACCGAGCGCCGCGATCTCGGGCCACAGATCCTTTGGGATCGTGCCCGCGCGCTCCCACTCACGGGCATGCGGCGCAATCCTGTCCTGCCCGAAGGCATGGGCCATGTCGAAAATGGCGGTCTGTTCCTCGGTGAGGGCAAAATCCATCGGGCGACTCCTGTTCGTCGAATTGAACGTATGTTTAATTATGGATCATTTCAGAACTATTGCAAAGGCCGGTGTAGGTTTACAAACTTTGTAGCGTGTGTAGCGTGACATTCTATTTTGCAGTGAATTACACTGTATATTGCAGCAACCGATTTTTGAAACTGCGGGTTTTCGCGCGCCCTTAAACACCCCGTTAAACACCCCCCCTCAACTCCCGCCGAAACTCGAGATCAGGAGCTCGCCGCGCTGGCCCCGGCACGCTCTTCTACCTCGACCCGCCCTATTGGGGCAGCGAGAACGACTACGGCAAGGCCATGTTCGCGCGCGCGGACTTCGAGCGGCTGGCGACGCTGATGGCGCGGATCAGGGGCAAGGCGATCCTGTCGATCAACGACGTGCCCCAGATCCGCCAGGTCTTTTCCGGGTTCCACATGGAAGAGGTTTCCACCACCTACACCATCGGCACAAAGAACGACAGCCGGGGCCAGCGCGGCGAGCTCCTGATCTCGAGTTTCGGGGGGAGTTGAGGGGGGGTGTTTAACGGGGTGTTTAACGGTCGTTGAAAAACCGGCCAGCCGTGCAGTCGAAGGGCAGTCAGTTTTGATACCTTGCGGACTTTCGCTGCACGCTGAAGGAAGGTCGGTAGTGCGGACGAAGCTGCCGTTTGTCAGGGCGTGCCGAAGCTCTGCCCTTTCCGAGAGGCTGTAGTCGCGAAACGCCTATAATCCGTTCTGAAAAATCCGGTTCACCTCGCGTCCCGTGATGGCACGCAGAGCTTGAAGATGCGGTCACACTATCCTAGGTTAATCTTGATCTCGGCTTAAGGGGTCTCCTCGGTTGCTCTGTGTGCCATACATTGTGTTACACATCGACATACATCGGGATAATCTTGGCGTGATGCTGGGGATCCCTGAAATTGGTTAAGGCTGGGCGCAATGGTGTTCGCTGGGTTGCCGGGAGTGAGGAGACGATCATGAAGAAAACTACGCTTTATGTCCGCCTGGTCCGCGAAATTGCGTTGACTGCTCTCGTGCTCATTAAGTTGGGCCAGACAGTCTACGCTCTCGTGGGCCTAGCACTTAACTACCGGCTTTTCCGTAGTGAAAAACTACATCCATAAAATCCCACTCGGGGATAATAAGTTTGCGTATCATCAGGCTCCAGCATTTCGGAATATGGGGCTTGATCTTACGAGGCGCATATACTCTCTCTGGACCCCGCCTAGGATTTTTTTCCATCACCGGAACGGCGGTCACGTCTCAGCAATCGCGCGCCATCTCGATAATTCCTATTTATCTCATTTGGACATAAACCGGTTTTTCTACCGCATCCGGAAAAACAGAATTATCAAGTCTTTGAAGAGGATTGGTTTTTCGTTTGATGATGCGAACGAGGCTGCGGCGCATTCAGTCGTCAAGACTGAAGACGGGTTTTCCCTGCCATATGGTTTTACACAATCGCCCGTGCTGGCGTCCCTGTGTCTCGACTGGTCGCCGTGCGGAGCGTTCTTGAGAAAGATCCCGAAAGAGTTCCGTGTCAGCGTCTACGTCGATGACATAATACTCTCACATGCGAACGACAGGGACGCTCTATTGGCTCTATCGAACGAGCTTGTCGAATGCTTTCGATCTTGTGGCTTTCCAGTGTCGGAGGACAAGATGACCTTGGCAGAGACTGAAATCGTCTCGTTCAATATACGTCTCTCGAGAGGCAAGCTGGTCATCACTCCGGACAGAATTCAGGAATTCTACAATCAAATCGCGCTAAATTTCGAAAACGATTACGTTCTCGATGGAATCGAGGGATATGTGAGAACTGTGAATTCCGCTCAGGCAGACGATGTCGGAGCAGCGATTGGTCGAGCCCGCGCTCGCCGAACGGTCGGATGAAGCGTCCATTTCGTTCCTATAGGATCCGGTCGATGCCTTTGGGGCGTCATCGAAGGTGGTCTAAACCTATCAGAACGCCTTCCGAAAAATTGAAGCTCCAAGACCGGACATTCGCTCTTAATGCAGCATCAGACATTTTGGGCTTAATCCAGCCGTTTTCTGCGCCAGGCTCGAACGGCAGCATTTTCACGCTCATGCAATCTGGTTCAGCGACGTAATGGAGAGGTCAGTTTCGACTGCCCCCTGACCCGCAGTTTCAAAAATCGGTTGCTGCAATATACAGTGTAATTCACTGCAAAATAGAATGTCACGCTACAACAACTGTTGGATGACATTCATTATTGCAGTGATTTCGGAAGACCCAAAATGAGCCGGGAAGACGCCGAATGAGGCAATGAAATAAGGAGGATTTCGCGATTGCTGAGCGATTCCAAGGTGTCTGCGCGAAGTTTGCAGTGGAACATTAAATCGGGCCGAGAATGGCGGGGGGACAGCATTTTCAGGCGTTCGGGCACGCCGAAGGCCGAAACGCACCAAACCCCATTAAAATAGGGTTTAACGGGCTTTGAAAGCGGCGTTCAAGAGGCCGTGAGACGGGGCTGAAGGCGTCCGGAACCGGGACCCAAGCCGCCCGGTTCTTCCTTGCCGTCCCATATCCCTGCTGCGGCCTTTGAAATCAAAGGCCTGGAGATTCTGGACGGAGTGAATTTGTAAGAAGAAGTGGGACCCTTTTCGAGATCGAATGACAGCCGTTGCTGCCGGTGCGAAGCGGGCCCGATCCGCCTTCGGATGACCCGATCGCGCCCAGTCGTGACGTCTGAAGGAACAATATGGTCGGTCGCGCGGCGGCCCATTCTGTGTTATGTTAACACCCTCACAGACGTCAAACCGGGGGAGACCAAGATGACACTATGGGAACTTCATGGCCGTGAACTTGCCAACTGCAACTGCGCAACCGGATGCCCCTGCCAGTTCATGGCGCTACCGACGCAAGGCAACTGCGAGGCCGTTGCGGCGTTCGAGTTCGACTCCGGCCACTACGGCAACGTTGACCTGAGCGGAACTCGCTCGGCCTTGGTGGTGCATTGGCCGGGTCCGATCCACGAGGGGCAGGGAACCATGCAAATCGTGATTGATGAGGGCGCAACGGCCGAGCAACGCGAGGCGCTCTACAAGATCATGACCGGAGAGGACACAGAGGATATGGCCACGATGTGGTGGGTATTCTCCGCGATGTCCCCAAACAAGTTAGAAACGCTCTACAAACCCATCGAGATCGAGATGGACATGGAGACGCGCAAGGGCCGCGCAAGGGTGAGCGATGTCTTCGAGACAGAGGCTACTCCGATCACCAACCCTATCACCGGAGCTGAGCATAGGGCGCGGATAAACCTGCCTAATGGCTTCGAGTTCCGCGTTGCGGAGATGGCAAAGGGAACGACCAGGACCAGCGGAAAGATCGACCTCAAGAACAACTTGGACACCCATGTTCACATGGTCGAAATCCACCTGTCCGGCCAGGGTGTTCTCGAAGCGGCGTAACAGCCGTTCGATGCCATGAACATTTCGGGTGTCACCGAGCGCTTGCTACGGCGCGACAGAGCCGTCCTAGTGTCGCTTATAGGGGTCTTGTTCCTCCTCGCCGCCCTTTACACGTTTTTTGGCGTCGGGATGAGCATGAGCGCGTTCCAGATGACTGCCATGCGCGGTATGCGAGATATGCCTGGGTCACACGCTCCAGGGGCTTGGTCGCTGGGGTATGCCATCCTCATCTTCTTCATGTGGTGGGTGATGATGGTCGCGATGATGCTGCCCAGCGTCTCACCTACAGTGCTCCTGTATTCGGCACTTCTGCGGCGGGGCTCCGATGCTGACCGCGTCCCCCTGATTTCTGCAATTTTCCTGGTCGGTTATCTTTCAACTTGGGCCGCTTTCAGTCTCGTCGCTGCTGGATCCCAGTGGGCGCTCGAAGCGATGGGCATCGTCTCCGCCACGATGATGACGCTGACAGATACTGTGCCAGGCGCGATTGTCCTTATTCTGGCGGGCCTCTTTCAGTTTTCGTCCCTCAAGCAAGCGTGTCTCGACCACTGCCGCTCACCCGCCAGGTTCATCACAATGAGGAGGCGATCCGGCGCAGTCGGGGCTTTCAGAATGGGCCTTGAACACGGGTTGTATTGTCTTGGGTGCTGCTGGTTCTTAATGGCGCTGCTCTTCGTGGGCGGGATCATGAACCTCTACTGGATCGTGGGTCTTGCCGCCTTCGTTGCTATTGAGAAGCTAACACCGTTTGGTGACCGCATCGCCAAGCTGGCTGGAGGCGGCCTCATGATCTGGGGTGCCTTCATACTTGTTTCGGCGGCTTGGTGACCGTGGACCACGGTTGGCCGGATCGAGCCCTTGGACGACATTCATGGGCAAGATCCGGCCGCCGTCGGCGCGCCTTCGGAACGCGCGTGGCGTCACGGACGTTATTCGATTATCCTTGAGCCGTGCCAGCAGAGCTGAGTGGGAGGTCACCATGTTCAAGGGATGTCGGAAACTGCGGGTGTGCACCACGTTGGCCATTTCGCTGCTCGCCGGAGGGTCGGTGTTCGCCGATGAGAGAACCGAAGACCGCATCCTGCGCGGAGCGGTCAACGGGGTGATAAACGAGTTCCTGCCGGAACCATACAGCCGAAGTCGCGAAACTGTGCGGCGCTATCGCGGGGCAGATATCCCGGCCGGACACTACCCTCCGCCGGGCGGGTGCCGCATCTGGTACCCTGATCGACCAGCTGGGCACCAGCCGCCCCCCGGCTCGTGCAACGTCCACGTCCCGCGGGGCGCAATGCTCATTCGAGGGTAGATCAGTTCACCGAGAGCTGCGCGGCGTCTTTGCGGATGGCAGATCGCCCCGAAACCATAAGTGATCTTATGGTAAGTGAATAGTGCGCTCGTTTGACGCCCAGGCCACGCACCACCCCGGAGCGGCCATTCGGTCAATGTGTGGCGAGCACGGATGCCTGCACGTCACATTGGCCGCTTTGTGGATCTTTGGGCGGGAAAGTCAGAGCTCAGAAAACTCGAAAGCCGCGCCGCCCGCCGCATTGATACCCGTCTGGCGACTTGTGCTCGTTCAGGTCAAGCGATTGCGTTTTACGCGTAAACGTCTTTTGGCAGTACGGGCATTGAACCTTGTAAGTCTTCTCATAGCCTCGGAACACCGTCGCCTTTGGCATTCTTCCGATACGCGTCTTGGGGGAGCGAGCAGTGCCTCCAGCCTGTGCCGCGCTGAAGTCTTTGCCAAAATAGGCATTCCTTGCCTCTTCTCCAGCTTTAGAAAGCTCGATTTCATAGCGCGGCTCGAATTTTTCGTCGGTGAGCGACAGCGCCTCAACGCCCGTGTTGAGAAATGCCTTGATGCTCGGCCCTCTGCTTTGTCCGCCTGTTGTATCATAAGCGTAGAAATATTCGCGCGCGGGTTTCCCTGCCGCTTGCTTGTAGGCGAGTGAGTACGGCTCGATGATCCGTTCAACTCCGTGATAGGTGAGCTTCATCAGCCTGCGCTCGGCTCCTGCTTCCAGGATCATGTGCCGATGCTCTCCACCGAAATAGAGCTGCTCGCCCCAACCACCGCCGCTCACGCCGTCGAACAGGTGTTCAATGCTGTCTTTGAACCCTTCCACAGCCCGGTCGAAGCTGAAGCGGGTCGATTTAGGGCAACGAATATATTTCTCCCAAACACCGGCGAAGAAGGCCATCGGAATGCCGAGCAAAATGCCCTTGGCCGCGCCAGGGCTGGCGCTGAAAATAGTTTTGTTCAGAAAGGTGCGCAGGACCAAACCGCGATCCAGCTCGATTGAGCGGTCGATGAAGGTCGAGTACACGAGATCGAAAAGGTCGTGTGAGTGCCTGCGTTGCATCAGGCATTTTAGCTTGTTGGCGACGACCTCCTCCAGCGCCATGCAATTCAGTTCCACACTACAGGCGGAGGCATCCGAGTAAGGGTGGATAAGCTGACGCTTGGAAGCGGGAAGATGGAGGCGGTCAAAGTCCGTCACGTCCAATTTAACGCTGATCGTCAAATCGTCTTGGTTGCCAAAGAAGTCGGTGAAATACACGCGGCCCTTGTATGAACGTCGGGCGCTGTCCACCACAGGCCCCGCCGTGAAAGTGTTGCGGTCAATCCGGAATTCGACGCCGCAGGAGGCTTGGGCTTTCCGGCAGGCACCATTAATCTGTTCTCCCATTTTCTCGGCGTCTATGGCGTCGCTGACCGAAAAATCGAGGTCGGCTGAAAAGCGGGTGTCTGGATAGAAGGCTTTGCGCAGGCAGTTGCCACCTTTGAATACGAGCCTCGACCGTAGATAATCGTTCTCAAAAATGGACTTGAGCAGCCATCCGAAAACGTAGTCTCGCTCGACATTCGAATGATGAATATCGAATTTAATCGCATTCGCTTTGATTTCTTCCTGATCGATCATTTTTGATTCCCCAAGGCACGATAAGGGCCGCCGGGGATGAGAGTCGAGCGTTCTTAGCCTTGGTGCAGTCGCTTGTGCACAACATGTGAAGTAATGGCGATATGGTCGCGTGAAATGAAGCCATAAGTCTCCGGTGAGGCCGGGGCGATTCATCGCTGCACAGTACGGACCTCCACTTCTCAACATAGCAGGTTGATACAAAGGAAATTTGCTGGTATTTCGTTCCTACGTGTGAGCTTCGAGCAAGCTATCACAACCTACCGATATGTGGTATGGTTCGATCAAATAACCTCAAGATATGACAGCATTGGCCCTCATGGACACACAACCTGACCAAGGTCACAATTTTCATTGGCTCTTTCTGCCGGGGCAGAGATCGACAACTGCACTCTATGACACAACCATTGAAGAGACGCAGAATTTCGCTGTTCTTCCAACAAAGGGATCAATTGTCCCTGGATGGGTGCTTATTGTGCCGAAGTTTCCGACACCGCGCATGGCAGACGTGCCGCAATCCATGTTTGCTGAATTGAAGGATCTGGTAACCCGCATAACCTGTAAAATTGAGGCGAAGTTTGGAAAGGCGTACTCTTTCGAGCATGGTGGATTGAAAGGCTCGCCAGTTTCATGCGGCGTCGATCAGGCGCACCTTCACATTGCTCCGATGGGCTTTGATCTTTTACAAGCTGCGCAAGCTGAGTCGCCGGGCGGATGGAAGTATCCGGTCGCAGACAGAATTCCTCGAGCTGATCTTGCAGAAAGCGAATATTGGTTTGTATCGTCCGGTGATACCGCCGCATACAAAGAGATTGATTGCCCAAGTTCGCAGTTCTTTAGAAAAATCATCGCTCGTGAAACTGGGAATAGCGATCAATGGGATTACAGGTCCAATGACTTCATTGATAACGTTGCAGTTACAATAAAAGCCGTAGGTGCAAATGGCTGACGAAGACGAAGATCTGCCAGACTACGACGATGGGCGAAACACCGGAGAATGGAATTCACGTTATCAGGGACGCGCTTGGTTCCAGATTATCGTGGAATTTTTACTGCTCATTCTTTACCTGATGACCGCCAGTTATTTCCTGATCGAAGCCGTCATCGAAAAACCTGAAGAAAATACACGGGAAGGTTTTATCTACAGTTCATTGTTTGGCGTCCATGTTGCTGAAGATAAGGCCAAATGGGTCGCACTGGCACTCGCTGGTTTTGTTGGGGGTACGGTATTCGACCTCAAGTGGATGTATCACTCGGTAGCAAAGGGCATTTGGAATGTAGATAGGTGTCTGTGGCGGATTATTGTGCCACTCAATTCAGCAATGGTCTCACTCTTCACAGGTTTTCTTTTAACCTCTGGCGTTATACCATTCTTGAGGAATGAGAGCTTCGATGACTACTACGTGCTATTGGGTTTCGGTTTTGTTTTCGGCTACTTCTCAGACAATATTTTGGCCGCGCTTCAAAATCTTGCGAAGAATGTATTCGGCACTCTGGATAAAAGTTAACAATGCTGATCGACCCGACGCCGCCAAGTGAAAAAAACTTCAAGTCACATTCCAAAATTACAAAGAAGTATGGAGTGAAAGCCGCCGGATTGGCGTTCTTACCTCCAGCCTGGCGACTAGATTTTACAGCCCTTTCAATAGAAGTTCACAAATCATGGCGAAACAGGGCCGATCTCGGCTCAAATTCAGAGATAAAGAAACTACGCTCTTGGTTAGAGTTGCGTTCGTTCGAAGCTGTTATACTTCGCTCCAGTGGCAGCTCTGAAACCCTGCAAGATAGAGGAAAATTTAGATCTCGCATTTTGAAGAGCGGATGGAACTTTCTAAATCTCATCAATGAGCTTGGGAAACTCTATGAAGATGCTAGTACCGTTGATGGTGAAGCTGATCTCGGCATTGTCGTGCAAAAGTATGTCAAGGCCGACTACGCAGGGCATCTTTCAAACGAACATCGCGTTAGCCCAACAATTAACCAGTGGTCATACGAGTTAGAGCTACCGCAATGGGCACCCTCCAAAGGAATCAACTCAAAATTTACGACGTCACCTGATCCAACCATCCCTCTGAAATGCGGCAGTCAAATCCCTCATCAACCTTTGAGATCCGTCGGTCATTTCCTCGTGGGTGAGTTTGCGGAGCGCTGCCACCTCGAGTGGCTCGTGCACGAAAGCACGCTTTTCCTGATGCAGATCGATTTCGAGTGGCCTCAATTGGATATTGGACTTGATCCCAAAAAGGACCTTAAGTTGAAAGCTCCTGCCGATTTAAACTTGGAGGCCGCTAACGACATTCGACCATATACGATTGGTTCGAGGACAAAATGGCCAAAGCTAAAGAATCTGTCTGATTTTGATTTTGAAGACGATGGTATACAACCACCACGGATTTACCCCCTTGAGCCAATGAGAGTTGTTTCTGCAATAAGAAATAAAAAAGAACTCGACAAATTGGTTACTGAGATGAAGGCGCTTACGGGAAACCGCCTCGTTGTCAGAACAGATTGCATCAAAGACAATACCGGGAAATTTAATCTTCCTCGTACGGATACAATAGGCGCTGAAGACGCTATAAGGTGGTGCAGCAGAACTATTTCACAGTTTGAGAAACAGGGCGTTGAAAGGGAAAAGTTTATTTTTCTTTTCCACGCCTTCCTTCCTGCAAAGGCTTCGGCATGGGCATATGCAAAGCCCGGGAATCCAGTAGTGATCGTTGATGCGCTTTGGGGTTTGCCTGATGGCATGCAAGTGCTTTCTGTCGACACCTATGAGGTCAATGTTACACAAAACAAGGTTGTTCAAACAAAAACCACTTTTAAGCCCTCTTTCCTGATAGAGGTCGATGGCGGAAAGTGGGACTATCGCAGCATTAAATCCCTATCTGGACGTGGGCAAGTTTTGACCAAGGGTGACAAAATTGAGATTGCGACTCGCACCTCCAAGATCGCCAAAAAGCTCAATGAAGATGCTCAGATTATGTGGTTTTGCGATATCCCATTGGATTATAAGGTTGGGCGCAATCTTCCATGGTTTCGTTCACGCGAAATTCTTGATCCATCACCAAGACAAGACGTTCAGTACAAACCTTTTCGCGTATCAAACCCGAGTGATCTACAGAAAGTTCCAACTGAGAAAGTTACGCTTCAATTGTCGCCTGAGGCAGACCTAATTCGCGATAACACTTTCCTTGAGTCGGTTATTTTCGTGGCAAAAGAGCGGAGTTTACCTGTTCAACTGGAAGGCTCAATTCTTGGGCATGCATACTACAGGCTCAATCAGGAGAATATCCCTGTTGTCCTCAAGAATGCGCCAAAATACTATCGAAAACGCAATGCGCAGGTGTTTGGCAAGCTTGTTCGGGACAAGATTCCCGCCAATATTGCGGAAGGTGGGGAGACTGTTAGAGAAGCCAAGCTTGCAAAAGGCGATATGCAAGTCGGATTGGCTGGCAAACTTCTTGAAGAACTTGATGAGTTCTTGAGAGCGCACACGGATGACGACATTGCTGCAGAGTTGGCAGATATCTTGGAAGTGGTGAAAGGTTTGGCCCACTGCTCCGGTCATAGCTGGAGCAAGATTGTGCGGCTTGCGAAGGAAAAGGCATTAAAGCGTGGCGGATTTAATGAAGGGAAGGTTCTTGTTGAAACGGCCTTGCCCCACCGCGACAGCCCTATTGAGCGTCAAGAGCACGTCCGACTATTCGATTTGGGCAGGGTTGAGAGCAAAGATAATACTGTGGAAATACCTCCAAGCACACTTGTGTCAACTTCAAAGGGTCCCGGTGTCATCTTCTCGTTCCAAGGTGACCCTTCGCGATACAGGGCATCAATCAAGGAAGGTAAACTCGTTCTGACTAGGCTCGACACCAAGGTCGTCGAGGTCGATGAAAAACAGCAGGAGTTGTTTTGATCTCAGCCGATTTTCCTACGTCGCCCTTTCTTTCATTGGACATGCATCGGTGCCGCATTCTTCTCGTAAAGCTCGAATATCCGCGGCGAATACCCGCTTTCCACCTGACCTGCCGAAAGCCACGCATGCATGATTGCATACCAACAACGCGCACGACGACCCTACACTCCCTGCCACGAATGCGCTGACCAGACGATTTCGCCCAGGATGCGGATGTGGTTCATGTCGGGGCCGCGGCGGGTCTCGGTCGGGTAGTCCGGGTTGTCGGAGGTCAGGATGATCATTTCATTGTCGACCAGATCCAGACGCTTGACCCGCGCAGCCCCGTCGGTGTCGATCAGCGCGTAGACGTGGCGGTTGCGGATGGTGGTGCGGCGCTCGTCGATCATGACCAGGTCTCCATCGTTTAGCGTGGGGCACATGCTGTCGCCCGACACGCGCAGGAGGCAGGCCTGGGCGGGGGAGATGCCGCGCTCGCGCAGCCAGTCGCGGCGGAAGGCGAGTGCGCCTTCAAGCGATACGTCACCATTCTCTGCCCCCGGCCCGGCGGCGAGGCGGGCATCGACGCGGGGGATGGCGGCGAAGTCTTCGTGGCCGATCTGGGTGGTATACACGGTTCCGGTCTCGCGCGGCGGGCCTATGTAGAATTCCAATCCAAGTGCTTCCGCGATTTCTTTGGCTCTATCAACGCTTGGGGTTCTGGGCTGTTTATCCAGCATTCCCTTGAGAGCATTCTTTCCCAATCCAAGCTGAGCTTCCAAGCCACGGTGTGACGCCCCAGTATCTTTCAACCGGGCTCTCAATTCCTCAAGGAGGACATATGACGGAACTGTATGCACAATTGTGCACTACCTAAAAACCGAGGTTCCGTCCAATCTTTTCTAAGTATCCTCAATTGTGGTTGCACTACGTCCATAATTGTGCACAAATTGGTGCATGTTGAGCGAGCACCAAATAAGAGACCTGATCATCGCGCTGGCAAAGGCCCGCGATTGGGAGGTCACATATGCCTCTCGTATGGCTAGCGGCAGCGGCGATACGGTGGCGCGTCTTGATGCGGGCGTGGGGCTAACCCTCCGTCGTGCAAAGGTTATCATCCGACGTTGTTCCGACCTTTGGCCGGACGGTTCGGGCCATGCGTGGCCCGATGGCATCCGTCGCCTCTCTGGAGACGCGGAGGATGCGGCATGACCCGGCCCACCCAAGAACGCCGTGTTCCGCATGGTTTTGCCATCGTGTTGGTGCTGGCGCTGAGCCTGATCCTGTGGGCGGTGTTTGCGGTGCATGTGATCACCGGCGTGCTGAGCGCCGGGGCGGGGGAGCCCAATTCACCGCTCTCTCCGGTCCAGCCATTCCCGGAATTCGAAGACGAGGAGCAATCGTGATGCGGATCAGCGATCTCATTCCCGATGCGGGGCAGTTGCAGGCCGAGATCGCGGCCATCCCGCAGCGGCAGCGGGTGGCGCTGGCGCTGCAGCTGGTGCGGGACATCGACGATCCCGCCTGCGCGCTGCCGCTGATGCGGCTGAGCAACCTGGCGGAGGATCATCACCTGTCGATCCGCAAGGCGCAATTCGTGCGGGAGCGTGTGCGATGAACCGCCCCTTCAACACCCGTTTGAACACCCGCGTGCGTGCTTGCCTGTATGGCGCGCGGGTCTTGCGCCGCGACCGGTCCCGGTCTGCTTGCCCCGGTCGCGGCGCGTTTGTGGTCATCGGCGATGTGCTGGGGGCGCTGGCGTTGTTCGCCATGCTCTTTGTCGTCGCGAGTTTCGGAGGATAAGCGCCATGAGACTGCGCGTGGAAAAATGGGGCTGCGGCTATGCGGTGTTCGACGGCAAGAAGCGGCTGAGCAAGACGCACAGCCACCGATATCTGGCCGAGAACGCCCTGGACAGGATCGAGGCCGAGGCCCGCCAGTCGCGCCAGGCGCGCAACCGGCCCTGTCTCACCTGCGGCACAGAGTTCTGGTCAACGGGCGTCGGGCACCGGATGTGCCAGCCCTGCCGTGCCCGTCTGGGCGGGCTCGACAACCGGATGCTGGGCTGCTGATGCATCACGCGCTGCTCACCTCACCCCGCCTGCAACGGGTGCTGGCCGTTCTCAAGGATGGCCGCCCCCACACGACGCGCGAGATCGTGCGGCGGGCGCATGTGGTGGCGGTGAACAGCTGCATCGCGGAGTTGCGGGCGAACGGGGCGGAGATCCTCTGCACCCGTGAGCGGAAAGGCGACCGGCTGATCTGCCGGTACACGATGACGAAGGCACCGACATGACGGACAAAAACGAAACTTACCGAGCTCATCAACTTGCGAAATGGATACTCCAGAGCGCCCAGAAGGTCGAGTTCATCGCCGGTATGCGAGACCTCGGGGACCCGATCTACGAGGCCTATCCGGACGTCCCCGTCTTTCTCCTGCGCAGTGAGTTGGACGCATTGGGCAACATGGTGACTGCCATGCGAAAGGCGCTCGACGATGAGTGAACTGCGCCTGATCGAAACGCGCGAGCTTGCGCTCGATGACATCGTTGTCGAAGACCGGCTGCGCCCCGTAGACGAGATGGGCGTCTCGGCGATCCTGATGACGATCCGCGAGGGTGGGGCCACCACGGACCCGATCGACGTGCGCCGGGTGCGACGCAAGGGCGTAGTGAGCTTTCGTCTGATTGACGGCGCACACCGGATGGCGGCCGAGCGGCAGCTTGGCAACACGACGATCCTCGCATCCATCCACGAGGGCACGGATGCGGATGCACGGCTCATGGAGATCGAGCGCAATCTCGCCCGCGCCGAGATGAAACCGGTCGATCGCGCGGTCTTCCTTCTGGAATACAAGCATGCCTATGAAAAGAAGTATCCGGAGGCGCGCGCGGCCATCGGACAGGCCTTGATTGCCAAGCGATGGGATACGACGGGCACGATACCCGTCGTATCGTTTGCAGCCAAGATCGGCGCGATGACGGGTCAGGACGAAAGTACGGTCCGTCGCCAAATCCGAGCCGTAAAGGCTCTTGAACGCCCGGAAATCGACGCTCTGCGCAGCTCACCGAAGTGGGTCTGCTACAATGATATTGCGGAAATCGGCAAGATCACGGAGGTCGATGAACGCCGCTTTGCGGTCAATGCCCTGGCCGCCGGGGAAGCCAAAACCGTCAACGCCGCGCGCAAGCTCTACCGCGCCGCACGGGGCGAAGGCCCCGCGCCGATGAGCGACAAGGATGCGAAGTTCCTGCGCCTGATGGATGCCTGGGATCGTGCGGGGCCGGTGGCGCAGCGGCGGTTCCTGAGTGAACGCGGCACCGATGTCTCGGAGCGCCTTGCGGAGGTTTTGCGCCGGGGTGATCAGGGATGAGCCAGATCACCCCCGCACAGGAATGGTGGAGCGCGGCCGAACTGGCCGGGGCAGGGCTGCCCGATCTGCCCGGTACCAAGCGCAAGGTCAACGAGATGGCGCAGCGCGAAGGCTGGGCGGTTCTGCCGGGCAAGGTGCGTCGGCGCAAGGGCGCTGGCGGCGGGCTGGAATATCATTGGTCCGTCCTGCCCATGCGCGCGCGGATGCGGCTGAGTGCTGCCCCGACGCAGGCTCTGGCAGCACGGCCTGACCGGGGCGAGGCCTGGGCGCGCTATGAGGCGGCGGGGGACAAGGCCCGGTCCGAGGCGCAGGCGCGCCTCAATGCGATTGCCGAGGTCGAGCTTCTGGAAGGTGCGGGTCTTGCCCGGTCGGTGGCGGTGCGGGATGTGGCGCGCAAGCTGGGGCGGGCGGAAAAGTCGCTCTGGAACTGGCTTGCCGCGGTGGAGGGCGTCGCGCTGGCGGACCGGCTGGCCTTTCTCATCGACGGGCGCGCGGTGCGCACATCGGCCGGGCGTCGGGTCGCCCTTGACGACAAATTCTGTGCGCTGGTGCGCAGCGACTGGCTGCGGCCATCGCAACCGAGCCTGACCAGCTGCTATGACCGCGCGGCGCGCGTCTGGCTGGCCGAGCGGCGCAACAGCAAGGTGCCGCCGCTGCATCAGGTGCGGCGCTGGATGCAGGCCAATGTGTCGGAGCCCACCGCGATCTGGTTTCGCAAGGGCGAGCAGGCGCTGCGGGGGCTTTACCCGGCGCAGGTGCGCAGCAAGGCATACATGGCCCCGCTGGAATGCGTGCAGGGCGATTATCACAAGTTCGATGTCTTCGTGCGCTGGCCCGGCATCGACAAACCCGTGCGTCCGCAGCTCATGGTCTGGTCGGATGTCTATTCCGGCAAGCTGCTGGCCTGGCGGTTGTCGGATACCGCCAACAGCCACACCGTGCAGCTGGTGACCGGCGATCTGATCCGGACCTACGGCATCCCGCAATCGGTGCTGATCGACAATGGCCGGGAATTTGCCGCCAAGGCGATGACCGGCGGCACGCCGACGCGGTTCCGCTTCAAGATCACCGATGAGGATATTCCCGGTCTGCTGCCGCTTCTCGGTGTGCATGTCCATTGGGCGACGCCCTATTCGGGGCAATCCAAGCCCATCGAGCGCGCGTTCCGGGATCTGTGCGACCGGGTGGCCAAGCACCCGGCCTTTGACGGGGCCTATACCGGCAACAAGCCGGACGCCAAGCCCGAGGACTATGGCACCCGCGCCATCCCGCTCGACGAGTTCCGCGCGGTGCTGGAGGAGGAGCTCGCGCATCACAACGCCCGCCCCGGACGGCGCAGCGAGGTCGCCATGGGGCGCTCGTTCAACGAGGTGTTCAATGAGGGCTATGCCAGGGCCACAATCCGCCGCGCGACGGACGAGCAGTTGCGGCTGTGGCTGCTCCGCGCCGAGGGGATCAGAGCGAAACGCGGCAATGGTGCGCTCAGGCTCTATGACACCGATTACTGGTCGGAATGGATGTACCGGATCGCGGGCGAGAAGGTGGTGGCACGGTTCGATGCCGACGATCTCGCCGCCGGGCTTGAGGTCTATGACCTCTCGGGCCGCTATCTCGGCCATGCCGCCTGTCTCGAGGCGGCGAAGTTCATCGACGTGGACGCGGCGCGCGATCATGCCCGCAAGCGTGGCACATGGGTCAAAGCGCAGAAGGCGGAGGCAAAAGCTGCGCGTGAGCTCTCGGCGGCGGAGGTGGCGGCACGGGTTCGTGCGGCATCCGGCCTGGCCCCCGACGCGCCGCTGCCCGAGGCGCAGGTGCATCAACTGGTCACGCCCCACAAGGCCGCACCGAAACGGCGGCGGGTTCTCAGCGCTGACGAGCAGGCGCGCGAGGTCGAACTTGCGGCGCGCGTGATGCGGCTTGAGGAGCATCGCGCCCGGCCCGCCGATCCCGCCGACGACGATCCGGAGGTCAGGTTCGACCGCGCCCGCGCGCTCGAGCGTGCGGTGGCCGAGGGCGAGACCCTGACGCAGGCACAGGCCGCGTGGCTGGCGGATTATCAGCAGAGTTCGGAATACCGCGCGGGGCTGCGCATGGCGCGCCGCTTCAGCGCGGAAGAGTGAGCAGAGAAAAGGAGAGCAGCATGACACCATCCATTGCGCCATTGCGGAATGTCGCGGCGCTGATCGGTCTGATCGAGCGCGTGCAGACCCGCGCCTTCGGCCTGCCCGGCATGGCGACCTTCTACGGCCCCTCGGGCTGGGGCAAGACCACCGCCGTGACGGTCGCGGCGAACGAGTATCAGGCGCATGTGGTGCAGGTGAAGGACTGCTGGACGCCGACGTATTTCGCGCAGGCGGTGCTGCGCGAGATCGGCCTGCCGCCGGTGCGCGGCGTGGCGGGCATGGTTGACGCGATCGGCGCGCAGCTGGCGCGCACCGACCGGCCGCTGATCATCGACGATGCGCAGTATCTGCTGCGCAAGCGCATGATCGAGCTTGCCCGCGACATCTATGAGAGCTGCCAGGCGCCGATCATCCTGGTCGGCGAGGAAAAGCTGCCGCAGGACCTGACCCGCTGGGAGAACATCCACAACCGCCAGCTTGCCTGGGAGCCTGCGCTGGCCTGCAACATTTCGGATGCGCAGAAGCTGGCGCTGATCTACGCGGCGGGGATCGATGTCGCCGACGATCTTCTGGGGGCCATCGTGGATGCCTCGGGCGGCTCGATCCGGCGGGTGGCGATCAACCTCGCGCATGCGAGGGAGATCGCGCAGGGCAGGGGCCGCCGCCTGGCCGACATGGAGCTCTGGGGCAACCGCATCTTCGAGACCGGACAGCCGCCCGCCGTGCGCCGGGTGGAGGAGTATCGCGCCCCGCGGACGCGCGAGACGGTGGTGCCGCTCGCCCCCGAGGGCAAGGCGGTGCGCGCATGAGCGAGCTCTTTGAACGGATGTGGGCCGCGGCGCGGGACCTCGACGAGTTTGATTTTCTGGATGTCGCGCGCCTTGGCTGCACCGAGCAGACCGCAATACGCTACATTCGCTTCTGGCGCGAGGATGGCCGCATCCGGGTTTCGCGGATGGGCCCCAACAACAAGAAGTATTACCGGCCTGCGGACAAGCCGCCGCCCGGACCACAGCCGGTGAGCGGCGAGGCGACACCGGAAGGCAACATGTGGCGGGCGATGCGCACCCTGCGCCAGTTCAGCCCCGTTGACATCGCCGCGCATGCCAATGCCGGAGGCGTCGAGGTCACGGTCGAGAAGGCCCGCGCCTATTGCCGCCAGCTTCTGGCCTCGACCCATCTCAAAGTGCGCCAGACCGCCATTCCCGGTCGCCGCGAGGCGCTCTATCAGATCGTCGAGGACACCGGCCCGCGCGCGCCGAAGCCGGTGCGCCTTGCGGGGGTGCTTGATCCCAACACGGGCGTGTTCGCCCGCGCGAAGGGCGGTGCGGCATGAGTGCGCTCGACACCGCCCGCCAGTTCTGGGGCGACGCCTTGCCCGACTGGGTGGCCGCACTGGCAAGGGCCTGCGACGAGACCAGCCAGAACAAGGTCGCCAGGCGGCTCGAGCGCAGCGCGTCGCTGGTCTCGAACGTGCTGCGCAACCGCTACCCGGCGGATCTCGGCATCGTCGAGGACCTCGTGCGCGGGCATCTGATGTCCGAGGATGTCGATTGCCCGGTCAAGGGGCGCATCGGCAAGCAGGTCTGCCGCAAGTGGCGCGGCCGCGCGCGGCAGTTCGGGAACGTCAACGCCGATTACATCACGATGTACCGGGCCTGCAACCGCTGCCCGCTCAACAACGGAGGTGAGGCATGACCGCGCCCGAGATCGCCCGCTGGAGCAATGAGGAGATGGTACGCCTGGCGGCCTCGGGCGTGGCCAAGGTGGATCTGCTTGGTCCGCGCGGCACCACGCTCTGCTCGATGGACGAGATCGCCGCCATGGCCGCCGTCTGCGCGCTCAACGGCGTGGGACCGCGCCTGCTTTCAACACCCCATTCAACAGGAGACGACAATGTCTGAATTCACCCCGCATCCGGTGCCCTCGGGCATTATCGAGGAGAATGGTCGCCGCAAGATGATCGATGCCAAGGGCCGCGAAGTGCCGCTCGATCCGGTGCGCCCGCAGGATCAGTTGCAGGACGAACAGGTGCGCAAGATCGCAGGCTATGCGCTGGCGCTCAGCGATCAGCTGCGCCGGTTCAAGGAGCATACCTTCGACGACATCAGCGCCTTTGAGGCGATCCTCGCGCAGGAATACGAGGCGCGGCTGGGCGGGGCCAAGGGCAACAAGACGCTGACCACCTATGACGGGCTCTACCAGGTCCAGGTGCAGGTGCAGGACCGGGTGGATTTCGGCCCCGAGCTGCAGATTGCCAAGGGCCTCATTGATGAATGCCTCAATGAGTGGTCCGCCGACAGCCGTCCGGAGATACAGGCGATCGTCACCCGCGCCTTCAACACCGACCGCGAAGGCCAGATCAATCGCGCCGAGATCTTCATGCTCCTGCGGCTCGAGATCGAGGACCGCCGCTGGATGCGCGCCATGGATGCGATCCGCGACGCCATGCGCGTGGTGGGCAAGGCCACCTACGTGCGCGTCAGGCAACGCCCCAACACCGAGGCCCCGTGGCAGACCGTCCTGCTCGACCTGGCGAAGGTGTGAGGCAATGGCGCGCGCCCTGCAAAAGCTGATCTTCACCGCCTGCCGCCAGCTCGGCCTCGATGATGACGCCCGCCGCGATTTGCAGGTGAGCGTGACCGGCAAGGCATCCTTGCGCGACATGAGCGACGGCGAGATGAAGCTGGTGGTGGACCGCCTGAAGGAGGCCGGGTTTGACGACCGGCCCCGCAATCCGCGCCACAGGCCCGCGCCGCGCGCCGATCTGCGCATGATCCATGTGCTCTGGCGCAAGCTGGGGCAGTCCGGCGCGCTGCGCGATCCCTCCCGCGCCGGGCTCAATGCCTTTGTCCGCAAGCGGTTCGGCGCGGTCTGGGGCTCGGTCCCGGCCGATGTGGATATGCTGCGTGAGTGGAAGCTGATCGACGATGTGATCCAGGCCCTCAAGTCTTGGGGCGAGCGGCAAAACATCGACTTCGACTGGGAGGATCACCGTCGGTGAAGAAGCCCCGCCATCCTGTCACCGATCATGCCGTGATCCGCTATCTCGAGCGGGTGCAGGGCATGGATATCGCCGCGATCCGGCACAGGATCGGCCGGGTGGCGGATATGGGCATCAAAGCCGGTGCCCATGGCGTGATCAGCGACGGGTTCGTCTATCGCATCGAGGACGGCTTTGTCGTCACCGTTGCACTGCACCATGAGCCCGACAAGCGCGTCGGCCGGAGGCGTCGGCGTGGAGCGTGATCTCTTCTGGGCGGAGGAGCTGCGCGCCGAGATCGACGAAGCCGCCATCGACCGTTTCTTCGCGCGGGCGGGCGGCATGCGGCTTTACGTGCCCGGTGCGCGCCGCCTCGCGGGCAGTCCGCTGATGGTCCTGGCGGGGCGGGATATTGCCAGATGGATTTCCGAGCGCTACGCTGGCGATTACATTGATGTGCCATCGGCCCGCGCCCAGGCCCGCGACGGATTGCGGCAGGCGCTCACCCTCGCTCCCGATGTGCCGGTCAACGAGCTGGCCAACCGGTTCGGGGTCACCGCGCGCCGGGTGCTGCAGGTCAAGGCAGAGCTGGCGCAGGAGAATGAGCCACCCCTTCTGGCGGTCATGCGAAGGGCTTCATCTGAATAAGCCGGGCCACACTCTCTATCCTGACGGGAAAGAGGGTGCGCCATGCAAACAGTCCGAGACATCGCCGAAGAGATCGTCGCCCGCGAGGGCGGCTTTGTGAATGACCCCGACGATCCCGGCGGGGCCACGAACTTTGGCGTGACGATCCACACGATGCGCGCCCTCGGGCTCGATCTTGATCGCGACGGGCGGGTCACCGTTGCGGATGTGCGGCTGCTCACGCGCGCGCAGGCGGTCGATATCTTCATCGAGCATTATTTCGTGCGACCGCGCATCGCGCAGCTGCCCGAGGCGCTGCAGGCGAGCGTGTTCGACATGCAGGTCAATGCCGGGGCCAATGCGGTGAAGATCCTGCAGCGGCTGGTCACCCAGATGGGGTATCCGGCCACGGTGGACGGGGTGATCGGCCCGGCGACGATCCGGGCGGTAAAGGCCGCGCATGATGCGGCCCCCGGTCACATCGCCGATGCCTATGCCATCGCGCGGCGCAACTATTACCTGCGTCTGGCCGATGCACGCCCCGCAAGCCGCAAATACGCGCGCAGCCGCGCGGGCGGCAAGGGTGGCTGGATCCGGCGCGCCGAGGAATTCATGGCGCAGCGCTACCGGATGACCGAGGCGCAGTTTGCAGAAAGGATTGCGGCATGGGGCTGATCAGGTTCATGGGCGCGCTGTTTGGCGGCGGGCGCAATGTCATCGCCGAGACGGCGCAGGTCTTTCGCCCCAATGCCGAGGCCGCGGATGCGCGCGAGGCCTCGTTCCAGCAGGCGGCGCTGGCGCAGATGGCGGCGGAGTTCGGCCATGGTGGCGGCTGGTGGGGGCAGTTCATCGACGGGCTCAATCGCCTGCCGCGCCCGATGATGGCCTTTGGCTGCATTTTCCTCTTCTGGTCGGCGATGGCCGACCCATTGTGGTTTGCCGAGCGGATGACAGGGCTGGCGCTGGTGCCGGAGCCGCTCTGGGTGCTGATGGGCGCGATCGTGGCGTTTTACTTCGGGGCGCGGGAAATGCAGAAGTTCCGCGGCGTCTCGATGCAGAAGGAGACCGCCCGGATCATCGCGCAGGCCCCGCAGGTGGCGCAGAACATCGCCCGATTGCGCGCCCTGCGGCATGACAGCCCCGGCGTCGCCGATCCCGGCCCGGATGCCGAGGTGGCCCTGGTCTCGACAGAACCCGGCGACAATCCGGCGCTCGATGACTGGAGGCGCTCTGCATGATCGACTGGGACATCTTCTGGAAGGCTCTCGGCGTCATCTTCCCGATCCTGGCGGCGCTCTACACCTTCATCGCCACGCGCCGGAAGGATCTCGATGCGCGCCTCGATGCGCGCGACGCGAGCGTCAACAGCAAGCTCGAGGACGGCGATGATCGCATGGACCGGCATGAAAACCGGATCGCGCGGATCGAGCAGACGATTTCCAGCATGCCGGGCAAGGATGACATGCACGCGCTGCAGCTCGAACTGGTCAAACAGACCGGGGCGATGAACGAGATGCGGGCGGTGATGGAGGGCAACGCCAAGATCATGGCCCGGCTGGAGATCATCGTCAGCCGCCACGAAGATCACCTGCTCGACGGAGGCAAGAAGTGAGCGATTACAACGTAACCATCCGCAAGCATCGCCGTCTGGCCATTCTGCGCCACCTCGAGCAGGTTTCGGGTTATACCGCCAACGCCTCGATCCTGCGCGACGTGCTCAACGGCGTGGGTGTGGGCTCGACCTTCGACCAGGTGATCACCGAGCTGGCCTGGCTGCAGGAGCAGGGCATGGTCCTGATGCAGGATCACGGCGAGTTCGTGATCGCCGAGGCGACACTGCGCGGCATCGAGACCGCCCGCGGCGAGGCCACGCACCCGGATATCCAGCGCCCCCGCGCCCGGAGGGTCTGACATGCCGCCGCGCCGCAAGGTTGATCTGCTGCCGAAGGAGCTGCGCCAGTGGCTGCAGGACGAGCTGCGCGAGCGCGGCTTCTCCGGATACGAGGATCTGGCCGAGGCGCTCAACTTTCGCCTCGAGGAAGAGGGGCTTGAGGTGCGGATCGGCAAATCGGCGATCCATGCCTACGGTCAGGAGTTCCAGGAATTTGCGCAGATGCAGGAGCGCGCGCAGGACGAGATCCGGACCTTCCTCGAAGAGGCGAGCCTGAAGGAGGAGGTCGACGTCACCTCTGCGCTCTTCCAGCAACTGACCACCATCCAGTGGCGGCTGCAGATGATGATGTCGGGTGACAAGCTGCCGGATCCGCGCGGCATGAAGGACCTGACCACCGCGCTCAACAACCTGATCCGCTCGACCAGCCTGCGCGACGGCATCCTCAGGGCCGAGCGCAGCGCCCAGTCGCAGAAGCTGGATCAGGCCATCGCGACGGGCCGGATCGACGCGGTGGCGGCGCAGGCCGCGCGCGAGGTGATGGGGCTGGCATGATGGCCGCGCCCGTCATCACCTTCCTGCCGTACCAGAAGCGCTGGCTGCAGGATCAGAGCCGGTTCAAGATCGGCATGTTCACCCGGCGCGGCGGCAAGACCTTCGGGGCGATGGGCGAGGCGGCCGATGATGCGATCCGCGCCGAGATCGCGGGGAGCCGCACCCGCTGGACCATCCTGTCGCGCTCCGAAAGCACCGCCAAGGAGGCGATGGAGGATGCGCTCAAGCCCATCGTGCGCGGCTTCTGGGCGGCCTATAATCAGCTCGCCCGCGGCCAAGGACCGGTCTTCGAGGAGGGCGAGTTCCATGCGCCCGAGCTTGACGCCACCTACAAGACCCATGAGGTGCGCTTTCCGGGCGGGTCGCGCATCGTGGCGCTCTCGGCCAGCCCGGACGCCGCGCGCGGCTTCGGCGGCAATCTGATCCTCGACGAGTTCGCCTTTCACCGCGACAGCCGCCGGATCTGGGGTTCGGCCTTTCCGGTCGCGGCGCGCGGTGGCCACAAGATCCGGGTGATCAGCACGCCCAACGGCAAGGGCAACAAGTTCTATGAGCTGATGACCGCGGAGGAGAGCCAGTGGTCGCGGCATTTCGTGGATATTTACCAGGCCGTTGAAGAGGGGCTTGAAGTCGATATCAATGAGCTGCGCGCGGGCATGGCCGATGAGGACGCCTGGGCGCAGGAATTCGAGCTCAAATGGCTCGACGAGGCGGCAAGCTGGCTTGATTACGATCTGATCGCGGGCTGCGAGCACGACGCCGCCGGACGGCCCGAGGGTTATGCCGGCGGGCCGGTCTTTGTCGGCGTCGATATCGCCGCGCGCAACGATCTCTTCGTGATCTGGGTGCTGGAGGCGGTGGGCGACGTGCTCTGGACGCGCGAGATCATCGCGCGCCGCCGGATCAGCTTTGCCGAACAGGACCTGCTGCTGGCGGGCGTGTTCCGGCGCTACCGGGTGACGCGCGCCGCGATCGACCAGACCGGCATGGGCGAGAAGCCCGTCGAGGATGCGCAGCGCCGCTATGGTTCGGTGCGGGTCTCGGGCGTGCTCTTCACCGCGGCGGCCAAGCTCGACATGGCGACGGCGCTGAAGGAACGGATGCAGGACCGCGCCTTGCGGATCCCGGCGGGCGATCCGGTCCTGCGCGCCGATCTGCACGCGATCCGCTCCCGCGTCGGGCCGACCGGCATCCGGCGGCTGATTTCCGACGGCGACACCGACGGGCACGCCGACAGGTTCTGGGCAGGCGCGCTCGCGGTGTCGGCGGCGGCCGAAGGGCAGGTGCCGATCGAGTTCGCGGCGGGCGGGCGACGCGCCTCGGGCGGCATCGACGATTTCACCGGCGTTCTGGGCGGGGTGCGGCGCGGCTTTGCCCGCGGCGGTGGCGGCATGGATTTCGGAGGGTTCTCAGATGGCTAGGAAAACCAGCACGATGCGGCTCAGATCGGTGCGCCTGCGCAACCCGATGGAGCTTGCGGGCATCCGGGACGGGCGTGACATCACCCGGCCCTGGATCGGCCCGCTGCTGGAGCCGACGGACCCGATCCTGCGCACCCGCGGCGGCGGCAGCTTTGACATCTACAAGCCGATCCTCACTGACCCGCAGGTCAAGTCGGTGATGATCCAGCGGCTCTCGGCTGTGACCAGCCGCGAATGGGAGGTGGTGCCGGGCGAGGACACGGCGGCGGGCCAGCGCGCCGCCGACTGGCTGCGCGACGAGCTGAGCGCCATGAAGTTCGACCGGCTCACCGAAAAGATGCTCTGGGGGCTTTTCTATGGTTATTCGGTCGCCGAGCAGATGTTCCGCCGCGACGGGCGGCTCTGGGGCTGGGAGGAAATCCGGGTGCGCGACCGGGTGCGGTTTCGCTTCGACGAGGCGTGCGGGCTGCGCCTCCTGACCCTGTCGAACATGCTGACCGGCGAGGAGATGCCGGCGGAGAAATTCTGGGTCTTTTCCACAGGGGCGGATCACGATGACGAGCCCTATGGTCTGGGCCTCGCGCACTGGCTCTACTGGCCGGTCTGGTTCAAGCGCAACGGGCTCAAGCTCTGGCTGATCGCGCTCGACAAGTTCGGCATGCCGACCGCGATGGGCAAATACGGGCCGAACGCCACCGATGAAGAGAAACGAACGCTGCTCGAGGCGGTGCTCTCGATCCGCTCCGAGGCCGGGATCATCATTCCCGAAGGGATGGATATCGACATGCTGTCGGCCCCGGCGGGCGCGTCATCGCTCAATTATCAGCATCTGCACGACACCATGGACGAGGCGATTGCCAAGATCATCCTGTCGCAGACGATGACGACCGATGATGGCTCGAGCCGATCCCAGGCGGAAGTGCATGAGGGCGTGGCCGACCGGGTTGCCAAGTCGGATGCGGATCTGGTGTGCCAGTCCTTCAACGAGGGGCCGGTGGCGCGGCTCTCGGAGTTCAACTTTCCCGGCGTCGCACCGCCGCAGGTCTGGCGCAAGATGGAGGATCCCGAGGATACGACGGCCGCCGTCGACCGGGATCAGAAGCTGCATCAGATGGGCTGGCGGATGACCGAGGAGCGCGTCAGGGAGACCTATGGCGACGGGTACGAGCGCACAGAGCCAGCCCCGGCCAGAGATCCCGCCGTGCCCGACTTTGCCGAGCACCGTCATGACAGCGCGATCGACGATCTGGTCGATCAGATTATCGCCGAGGGCCATGCCGAGGCAGCCGCGGCCCCGCTCTTTGCCGATATCGCGGCCTTTCTGGAAGGGATCGGACCGGAGACCACGCCGGAGGATCTGCGCGCGCGGCTGGATGCGCTGCGCGACGCGCCGGGCGACAGCGCCGCCCTGGTCGAGCTGCTGACCGAGGCCAGCTTTGCCGCCCGGCTGGCGGGCGAGCTGGGCGCGGTGGTCGATGACGAGGAACTGCCCGATGGCGAGGACAGCCTGCCGGGCGCGGTTGCGCCATGATCGATCGCCTCAAGCGCCTGCGCCCGGAGGACGCACTGTCGTTCTTTCGCGCGAAGGGTCTCGCGGCCCCGAACCGGCGGTTCGATCACCGCGACGTCTGGCGCAATGAACATGCCAGCAATTTCGTGGTGGCGAAGGCGATGCGCATCGAGGTGCTGGAGCTGATCCGGGCCGAGCTGGACCGGGCGCTGGCGGACGGCGGCACGCTGCGCACGTTTTCCGAGGCGCTGGAGCCGCAGCTGAAAAAGCTGGGATGGTGGGGGCAGGGGAGTGAGCGCGATCCGCTCACCGGCGAGTTGAAGAACGTACAGCTCGGATCGCGCCGCCGCCTGAAGGTGATCTTCAACGCCAATATGCGCGCCGCGCATGCCGCCGGGAAATGGGCGCGCATCGAGCGGATCAAGGATGCGCTGCCCTTCCTGCGCTATGTGCAGATCGAGCGCGCGACCAAGCGTGCGGATCACGCGATCTATCACGATCTCGTCCTCCCGGTGGACGATCCGGCCTGGGAGCGCATCTATCCGCCCAACGGCTGGAACTGCGGCTGCACCGTCCAGCAGATGAGCCAGGCGATGCTGGACCGGCGCGGCCTCAGCGTGACGGAAGATTTCCGGCTGCAGGAGCGCGACGTGCTCAACCGGCGCTCCGGCGAGATCGAGCGTATCGCGCTTGGCGTCGATCCCGCCTGGGACGGCAATGCGGGCAAGGCCTGGCTCGATCTCTCGGGCAGGCATGCGGCGATCTCCGGCGGCCTGCCAGCCGCCGCGGCGGCCACCGAGCTTGGTTTCGCGGCCCGCGCCCGGCTCTTCGGTCTCGCCGAGGGGCGCGAGCATATGGGCATGTTCGATCTGGCAACGGGTCAGGAGATCGACTGGAATATCGGGCGGGGCGACCGTGTCAGGCTGACCGGAACGATGCTCACTCAACTGGCTGCCGGGCGGCAGCTCGGCCTGGTGCACAACCACCCCAGTTCACATCCGCTCAGTCCGACGGACATGGATTTGATGTTCCGGCGCAACGTCGCCTCGATCCTGGCGGTTGGCCACGACGGATCGCTCTACCGGGCCGTCCGTCTGTCCTCCGCACGGGTCAGCGTCGTGGGGTTTCAGGACGTCGCGGGGGAAATGATCGACGAGATCGTGCCAGATCTGAACCCGACGGACCGCGACCATGCAATCCGCCTGATTGTCCTTGAGGTGTTGCGCGCGCAAGGGCTGATCCTATATTCTGAAAGTCCCGGTGCGCGCGCCCTTGCCGTTCGCCAGAGAGTGGGACGCCCGGTCGCAGAGGTCGTCCGCGCAATCAACGAGATGCTGGAGGAGTGAGGATTGGCTTATCTCTTGACCGAACCCAAAGGCTTCTCGCGCCAGGATTACGAAGACGCGCTGCGCGACGCCGAGGCTCTGCCTGACGACGATCCGGACAAGACCGAGATTGTCGCGGCGCGCAAAAAACAGCTCGAGATCATGTTCGGCCCTGCCCGTCGACGCAGCCCCGAAGAACGCCGCGCGATCCTGCGCGCCTTTCTCGACGATCCGGCCCCCTGAGGCGGTTTCGGAGGGATTTCAGCCGCCGGGCGCATCCGCCGCCGAGCCCGCGCCACGCAATACCCTCTGAGCGCGCCATTAAATACCCATTCAATACCCTCTGAGAGATTTTCCGGCCCAGCCCCCGTCAGCGCCGTTGAGGCCACTCAGCGGGCCGCTCAGCGCGCGGTTGCAATCCGGGCTTGCCGGAGGCCCCCCGGCGGCGCTAGTCTGATACCAGAGGCCGCGGCAGGACCGGACCTTCTCCCACCGAAGTCCTTCATCTGATGTGCCCCTTGCGCCCGGCTTAATGTCGGGCGCATGACACAACCGCTTCACATCTTCCGCGCGGGCAGGCACACCGCCATGTCGGGCCAGTCCCTCGAGTTCTCCGAGGGCCAGATCGCCACCATCGCCGAGGCTTACGATCCCGCGATCCACGAGGCTCCGATCGTCGTGGGCCATCCGCGCACCGATGCCCCGGCCTATGGCTGGATCAGATCGCTGCGCGCCGAAGGTGCCGAGCTCTTTGCCGAGCCCGATCAGGTCGAGCCCGAATTCGCCGAAATGGTCCGCGCGGGCCGCTTCAAGCGGATCAGCGCCAGCTTCTACCCCCCGAAAGCCGCGGCCAACCCCGCACCGGGTGGCTACTACCTCAAGCATGTGGGCTTTCTCGGCGCGCAGCCGCCCGCCGTGAAGGGCCTCAAGGCGGCCGAGTTCGCCGAGGATGCCGAGGCGGTGACCCTCGAGATTGCATTCTCGGAGGCCGAGATCGCGGGGCTGGCCTCGGCCGGGTTTGGCGGGCTGCGCCGGGTGATCGCCGGGCTGCGCGACTGGCTGCTCGCCTCGCAGGGTCAGGAGGTGGCCGACCAGATCGTGCCCGCCCATGAGCTGGAGCACATCCGCACCACCGAAGAGTTCATGCGCAACGTGATCGAGCGCCAGGAACCCGCGCCATTCGCGGAACCAGACCTTCAGCAAAAGGAGACAGACATGTCCCAAGAGGACAAACAGACCCCCGAAGAACGGCTTGCGGCGCTGGAGCGGCGCGAGGCCGAGCAGGCCGCCCGCGAGGCCGCCTTTGCCGAGGCGCAGGCCGAAACCCGGCGCGCCGAGGATGCCGCCCTTCTCGACACGCTCGCCGCGGAGGGCCGGATCGCACCAGGCCTCAAGGACGAGATGGCCGCCTTCATGGAGAGCCTCGATGCGCAGGAGGTGGTTGCGTTTGCCGAAGGCAAGAGCGCCAGCCCGCGCCAGTGGTTCCGCGACCTGCTTTTGAAGCAGACCAAACCGCTGATCGATTTCAGCGAGCGGGCGGGCGGCGAGACCCTGCCGCAGATCAAGGGCCATACCGACGTCACCGCCGCCGCCAGACGGCTGATGAAGGATGCCGAGGCCGAAGGCCGCACGCTGAGCTTCGCCGAGGCGGCCCGGCAGATCGAGGAAACCATGGAGAGCGACAATGCCTAACCCCGGAGCATTCATCAAATCCTTCCGCGCGGAGGCCGCCATTCCCGGCCGCCGCATCGTGAAGTTCGGCGCGGCGGGCGGCATTGCCCTGGCCGCCGCCGCCACCGACCGCGCCATCGGCATCGCCGATCAGCTCGACGCGACCGAGGGCCAGATGGCCGACGTCATCATGTCCGGCTCGGCCGAGGTCCAGCTGGGCGCGACCGTGGCGGCCGGAGCCCCGATCGCCCCGGATGCCAGCGGCCTCGGCATCACGGCGGTGGCGGGTGCGGGCAATGTGGCCATCGGCTACGCGCTGCAGTCCGGCGACGCTGGCGACATCATCGACGTGGCGCTGGCCCGTCACTCCGTCACCTGATCCCCCTGATCCTTAAGGAGCGCTGATCCATGAGCACCCCAACCCCCTTTGTCGTCGATCCGGTCCTGACCGCGATCGCCGTCAACTACCGCAACCCCGATATCGCCTTCATCGCCGACCGGGTGATGCCGCGCGTGCCGGTCATGGCGCCTGAGTTCAAGTGGACCTGGTATCCGCCCGAGCAGATGTTCACGGTGCCCGACACCGAGGTGGGCCGCAAAGGTCTCGTCCAGCAGGTCGAGTTCACCGGCGAAGAGCGCACCTCGTCGGTGCGCGATTACGGCCTCGACGATGTGGTGCCGCAGCGCGACATCGATGCCGCGCGGAGCATGCGCGCCGCGGGCAACTCGGCCTTCGATCCCGAGGCGCGCGCCGTCGAGGGTCTGACGCATCTCATTCAGCTCGACCGCGAGAAGCGCGTGGCGGCGATGGTGCAGGACCCGGACAATTACGATGCCGACAAGAAGGCGGTGCTCTCGGGCACATCGCAGTTCTCGCATGCTTCCTCGGATCCGATCGCGCTGATTACCCAGGCGCTCGACGCCACCTTCATCATGCGCCCCAATGTGGCGGTGATCGACCGCAAGGGCTGGACCGCGCTGTCGACCAACCCGAACATCCTCAAGGCGATCAACCGCACCTCGGGCGACAAGGGCCGCGCCAGCCGCGAGGCGGTGGCCGAGCTCTTCGAGCTTTCGGAGATCCTCGTCGGCGACACCTATTTCAACTCGGCGCGCAAGGGCCAGACCGCTGCCTTCGAGCGGGTCTGGGCCTCACATCTGGCGCTCATCCACCGCAACACGCAGGCCGGACCGGATGGTGTCACACCGTCATGGGGCTGGACGGCGCAGTTCGACGGGCGCGTCTCGGGCCGGTTCTTTGATCCCAAGGTCGGGCTCAAGGGGGCGACCACGCTGCGCGTCGGCGAGCAGGTCCGCGAGGTCATCGCGGCCCCGGCCACCGGCTATCTCTTCCAGGACGTGGCGTGAGGGGGCGGGGCATGAGCTATCTCATCAAACGCACCGTGATCGCCGCCACGCGGCTGGAGTTCGGCACTGAGGCGCAGGCCGAAGAGATCGGCACGCCCGCCGAGATCGAGCGGCTCGTCGCCCTGGGCGCGATCGAGGCGATCGAGGGGGGCGCACCTGCGCCCTCCGCCCCGGCGGGCGGCGAGGACGCGCTGCGCGCCGCGCTGATCGAGGCGATCGGCACCCTGCCGCAGGACGGCTTCACCGGCGGCAAGGAGCCCAAGCCCAGGGTCGAGGCGCTGCAGGCCGCGCTGCCCGATCTTGCGGATCAGATCACGGCGGCGGTCCGCAACGCGGTCTGGGACGAGATGCAGGCCGCGGCCGATCCGGCCAGCTGAATACCCCCAGCGGACGCCCGCGCAGATGAGGCGTGACAGCCGGGAGAGACCGGCACCCGAATTTCCATGAGGTCCCGCTGATGCCCTTTCTCACCGTCCCCGACATGATCGAGCGCATCGGCGAGGCGCGCCTTGCCGAGGTCACCACGCGCTCCGGCCCGGTGGGCGCGATTGATATGTCCGCGCTGCAGGTGGCGATCGACGACGCCGTTGCCGAGGCCGAAAGCTATGTTTCCGGCCTCTATGACACCGCCAACCCGCCGCGCGTGCTGAGCGTGCATGCCGCCGCCATCGCCTGGTACCGGCTGCTCGGCGATCGCGCCCCGGCCATCGAGGGCGCGAAGGAGAACCACGCGCTGGCGCTTGACTTTCTGCGCCGGGTGCGCGCGGGCGAGGTGTCGCTGGGCGACGAGACCCCCACCGACAGCGCGCGCGGCCAGTCTCACCGCCCGCAGGTTAGCGCGCCCGCCGCGACCTTCACCCGCGACACGCTCGGGGGCTTCTGAGATGGTGACACTATCGCTCACGCTCGAAGACACCGGCCTCGAGGCGGGTCTGACCGACGCGCTCCGGCAGCTCTCGGACCTCACGCCGCTGATGCGCCGCATCGGGGGCGTGCTGGAGACCTCCGTCTCCGAACGCTTCGAGCAGAGCAAGGGACCGGGCGGCGTGCCCTGGGCACCGTCACAGCGCGCCCGCGAGGTGGGCGGCAAGACGCTGGTCGACAGCACCCGGCTGCGTGACAGCATCGTCTCCGAGGCCGGGCCACGCTCGGTCGAGGTGGGCAGCAATGTGCCCTACGCGGCCATCCATCAGAGCGGCGGCACCATCAAGCCGCGCGATGCCGACAAGCTCGCCTTCCGGCTGCCCAACGGCCAGTTCGTCATGGTCGATCAGGTCACCATTCCGGCGCGGCCCTTCCTTGGTTTTGACGCCGCGGACGAGGCCGAAATCGCCCAAGAGGTGGCTGCTTGGCTGGCAGAGGCGTTTTCATGAGCGCGCCGGTGCTCAGCCTGGCACCGATCGTGGCCCGCATCGAGGCGGCGGCGCTCTATCGCAGCGTCGGCGGGGCCGCCGACATGCGCCGGGCGGCACAGTCAGGGGCGATGGGCAGTCCGCTGGCCTTCGTGATGCCGGGAGCCGAGGCCACAAGACCCTCCGGCATGGTCGGGGGCACCCAGCACAGCAGCGTCACCGCGCGGTTCATCGTCGTCACCCTGGCCGAGGACATCCGCCACGATGCGGGTCTGCGCGCGGTGAGCCAGCTCGAGGAGGTGCGCGCCGGTCTGCTTTCCGCCCTCGCGGGCTGGGGGCCGGACTATGCCGATGGTCCGGTGAGCCACCTCTCGGGCCAGCTCGTGACCGGGCCACTGCCCGGCGGGCTGCTGGGCTGGCAGGACGAATTCTCGCTCCGCTTCCGGCGGCGCTTAACCACAGGAGGCTGACATGCCGATGTCCTTCGATACGCGATTTCTGATCGCCAGGCTGCAAACCGCCAGAGACGTGGCGGCAGAGTATGGCGGGGCCAACCTTCTGCCCGCGCTCGAGCTCAATCACCGCCCGCTTGAGGCGGACCGCCAGACCCGCGACATTCTCGACGGCTCGCCCGGCGGCGCGGGCAAGGATTTCCTCGCCCGGCCGCGGGTGCGGGTGACCGCCGCCCTCGAGGCCGCCGCCGGGGTCGCCCCCGGCACCGCCCCCTTCTGGGGCGAGATCGCCCAGGCCTGCGGTCTGGCGGAGACCGTCGAGGCGGGGATCTCTGCCTCCTACAGCCCCGGCTCGGACGCGAATGCCAAATGGGCCACGCTGGTGGGCGGCTTTGGCGGCACGCAGGGCGCGCCCGGCACCGCCGACGATTTTCTGCAGGAGGCGATCAACGCCACCGGCACGATCGGGTTTCAGGCGCGCGACGGCGAGCTGCCGCGGCTCGATCTCGATCTGACCGCGATCTACGGCGCGCCGGTGGCGCGCGGTGCCATCGCCGCCGCCTCGCCGCTCGATATCGGCCCGCTCGGACAGGCGGCCTACCGCGAGGTCGATCCGGTCAGCTACGCCAACAGCGCCTTCAGCTTCGCGGGTGAGACGCTCGTGCTGCGCGAGCTCACCATGCAGGACGAGACCCCGGTGATCTATTCGGACCGGCCCAATGACCTGAGCACCCGGCGCGGGCGGCGCAGATATACCGGGCGCATGGTGGTGACCGCCCCCGCGCTGGGGAGTTTCGATTATTTCGCGCGCTCGCTCGACGGCACCGAGCAGGCGCTGCTCTTCAGCAACGGCCCCTTGGGCAACCGGTTCGAGTTCCGCGCCGACCGGGTGCAGGCGTTCCTCAGCGATCTGGGCGAGCAGGACAACGACGTGATCGCCACGTTTGACCTGCTCTACCTCCACCACGACACCACCGGCAATTTCAGGATCACCGCGAAATGACCAGCTTCCGCTTCAACCCCCGCCCCACCACCTGGGTCACCGTCAGGCTGAACGTGCCCGCCGAGGACGGCCCGCAGGTGCAGACCTTTCGCGCCAAATTCCTGATCCTGCCGCAGGAGGAACGCAACAGGCTGGGCACGCTCGACGGCAAGGCCGGTCTCGAACAGGTCTGGCTCGACTGGCAGGAGATCGCCGATGTCGACGGCAAGCCGATCCCCTACAGCGACGCGCTGCGCGCCGAGCTGCTGGAATTCGACTACGTCCTGCTCGGCGTTGCCGATGCCTATGCCCGCGCGATGATGGGGATCGAGGCAAAAAACTGAAGGCGGCGGCGCGCGCGATCCTCAAACGGCCCGCCCGCGCCGCCGGACCCGACAGGTTCCAGACCGAGCTTGCGGCCTTCGGGCTGAGCGCGGCGCAGATCGGTGCGCTGGTGGCGCGCGCGTCGGGCGATGACACAAGGGAGGAGACAGAGGTGTTCGCCTGGCTTGCCACAGCACTCAGATGGTTTCTGGCGATGTCCTCGCAATGGCGGCGCGATGGCGACGGGCGCGCGACCGGTCTCGATTACGGACCGGCCGAGGCCACCGCGCGGCTGGCTGGTCTCGACGTGGGCCCGGATGATTTCGCGCATCTGCAGATCCTTGAACAGGCCGTGCTGGCGGAGCTGCGCGGTGCCGTGCGCCAGCGGAGCCCCCGGATCGGAGGGCCGCGCAGATGATGCTGGTCTCCGCCAAGCTCACCGCCGATGAGAAGGAAATGGTCGAGGCGCTGCGCCGGGCGCGCGCCGAGATGGAAAAGGTGCGCGGCACCACCCGCACCGCGGGGCAGAGCGCGCGCGAGGCCGCCACCGGCACCGGACAGCTCGCCCGCGCGCAGCGCGACGGTGCCGAGGCCAGCGCCCGCGCCCGGCGCGAGACAGAACGCAGCACCACCGCCCAGGGCCGGGCGACGCAGGCCGGGGATCGGCTGGCCCGCTCCCAGGCGCGCACCCGCACCGAGACCCTGCGCGCCACCGCCGCCACGCAGGCCTTTTCCGGGGCGATGACCAATGCTGCCGCCAGTGCCGCGCTGATCAACGGGCCGCTGGGCGGCGTTGCCTCGCGGTTTTCGACCATCGCCAGCCTGACCGGGCGGATGAACATTGCCGCCGTGGGGGCCATCGTCGGGCTGAGCGGGCTCACGCTGGCCGCCGCGCGCGGGATCAGCACGTTCACCGATTACGAGCGCCAGCAGCTCACGTTGCAGGGTGCGCTCAACGCCACCGGTTTTGCTGCCGGGCGCACCGCCGATCAGATCAACGCCACCGCGCGGCGGATCGCGGTCGACACGCTGGCCTCCGAAGGCGAGGTGCGGCGCGCCGCGACAGTGCTCTTGACGTTCCGTTCGATCGCGGGCGAGACTTTTGATCGCACGCTTGAGCTCAGCCAGGATCTGGCCGCCAGCGGCTTCGGCACGCTCGAGGGCAACGCGGTGCAGCTCGGCAAGGCGCTCGAGGATCCGATCACCGGCCTCTCGGCGCTCACGCGGGTCGGCGTCAGCTTCTCGACCACGCAAAAGGAGATGATCCGCGATTTTGCGGAAACCGGGCGCGTGGCCGAGGCGCAGCGTCTGATCCTCGAGGCCATCGCCCAGCAGGTCGGGGGCACCGGGGTGGCGGCGGGCGGCGGTCTGGCGGGCGGCTTCGATCTTCTGGGCGTAAACGTCAACCGCTTCTTCGAGATCATCGGCCAGCGGCTCAACGACGGCTCGCGCCTGTCGGAATTCCTGCTGCTCGTCGGCCGCGGCGTCGGCACGCTCAATGACCTGCTGGATGAGACTCCGGCGGGCGGTGCGGGTGGGCGTGATGTCGTGGCCGAGCAAGCCCGGCTGCTGGCGCTGGAAGAGCGCCGGGCCGAGGTGGCGCGCCGCCTGGCCGAGGAGACCGCGCGTCCCGGCGGCGAGTTCAGCCTGTTGGCCGCGACCCTGACCGCCGATCTCGACCGGCTCGATGCGGAGATCGCAGCGCTCGATACGCGCGTGGCGGGGCTGATCGACACCTCGCGCGATGCCGCGGACGAGGCGGCGGAGGCAGCGCGCAAATCGGCCGATGAACAGAAGAAGATTGCCGAGGAGCGCATCGCCGGGGTGATCGCGGAGACCGAGCGCGAGATCGAGGCGGCGCGGCTGAGCGAGCTGGCCAATGCGCAGCGCGCGGCCCAGCTCAAGGCCGGTGTCGCCGCCGACAGCGAGGCCGGTCAGGCCATTGCCGCCAAGGTCGCGGAACTCTTTGCCGAGCGCGAGGCCACGGAAAGCGCCAGGCAGGCCACCGAGGAACGCACCAGGGCCGAGGCACGGGCGCGCGAGACCGTCGAGGAACTGCTCGAAAGCCTGCGCGGCGAGCTCGACGTCATGCGGACCTCCGACCCGGTGCTGCGCGAGATGATCCGCCTGCGCGGCAACCTCACGGCGGCAACCGACCAGGAACGCGCGGCGGTCGAGAACCTGATCTCGGTCAAGCGCGTCGAGGCGGCACTCGGCAATAGCCAGACCGAGCTTGACCGGCTGCGCGAGCGTGTCGCGGCGGCGCGCGACCGCGCCCAGGCCGAGGCGGCTTTTGGCAAGGGAGCCGCACGCGGCGCAGAACGCGACGCCTTCCTGCTCGCCGCCGCCGAGGAGCGCCGCCTGCGCAGCGCGGGCCTGGACGGGCCGGAACTGGCGGCCCAGGTCGCGCGCATTCGCGCCGAAGCCCTCGCCGCACTTCAGGATGCCCCCGACGCCTTCTTCAGCTCGGGTCGCGGCGGCAAGGTCAAGAAGGAGGTCGATATCCTTGCCAAGGCCTTCGAGGAGTTCGGCCAGCGCTTCGGCGGCACGCTGGAGTTCCAGCAGCGCCAGATCGAAGCCTGGCGCGTCAAGACGATCGAGCAGCTGCGCGCCGCCGGATTTGGCCACCAGCAATATGCCGACATGGTTGATGCGATTGCCCGCGACCGGCTCAAGGACGCCTACGCGGAGGACCTGCAAAACCGCGACGACTGGCAGGCGGGCGTCGAGCGGGGGCTGAACGAGGTCTTCGGTGCGCAGCTCAGCATGGCCGATATTGCCGAGGACACGGTCAAGGCGGCGTTCTCCGGCATGGAGGACGCCTTCGTCAGCCTGGCCAAAACCGGCAAGATCGAGACCGCCGACCTGGTGGATTTCGCGCTGCGGCAGTTCTTCCGGCTGGCCGCGGCGGCGGCGACCGGCAATCTCGGCAGTGCGGGCGGCGGGATCTTCGGCAACCTCCTCAGTTCGATTTTTGGCGGGGGGTCCACCACGCAACTCAGTACGCGTCTGGCTGGATTTCCATCCGTAACCAATTCGAGCGGATCGATTGTCCTGCCACAATTTCATGATGGCGGCGCGGTGCGCGACGGCGGCACTCTTCGCCGCGTGCCGCTCGCGCTCTTTGACGGCGCACCGCGCCTGCACCGGGGCGGCCTGCTGCCCGGCGAGGTGCCCGCCATCCTCGAGGAGGACGAGCGGGTGCTGACGCTGGCGCAACAGCAATCCACCGCCGCCACCATTCAGGGTCTGGCCCAGCTCGCGGCAGCCCCGCGCGGCGCGCCCGCCGGATCGCCCCAGCCGCCGGTGATCAATCTCAACGTGATCGGTGCGCCGGGCGAGCCGCAGATCACCGCGCGTCAGAACGGCGACGCCCTCGATATCGACCTCATCTTCAACGACATCGAGGGCCGCCTTGCGCGCAACACCGCGCAGGGGCGCGGCCTCGCCCCGGCGATCGCCGGGCGCTTCAATCTCAGAGGGGGTATTTAATGGCGCTTAAATGGCCCCTTCCGGACCTCTTCAAGCCGCAGTTCTCCTCCTTCGAGCTGCAGCTGCCCAGCCTCACCCGGCGTTCGGATTTCGACGACGGCGAGGACCGGGTGCGCCGCGTCGCGCATTCCCGGCCGCTCCGCCAGCGCTTCGATCTCGATGTCGGGCGCAGCGACATGGCGGTGCTGCGGCGCTGGTATCTGGAGGAGACCGATGGCGGGCGGCTCTGGTTCCGGATGCAGGCCTTCGTCGACGCCGATTACATGGAGGTCGAGGCGCGGCTTATCGACGAGGGCAACGGGCCGTGGGTCGCGCGGCTGGTGGGCGATCATGAGTATCGCCTCACCCTGCAGATCGAGATCCGCAAGCTGCCGCGCATCGGTGACGCGGCCTTCGTGCTGCGGCAATGGCCCGCCCGGCCCGCAAGCGTAGCGGCGGCACCCGCCCTGATCCTCGATTTCGAACACGACTTCTTTGCGGCGGAGAGCTGAGCCATGCCCCACCCGTCGATCATCGCCAGCTACGCCTACGCCACCGAGGACATCGAGGTCGCCACCGTCGAGGTGCGCCACCCCGAGATCACCGATCCGGTGACCGGGCTGGCCGGGGCGATCCGCCTGGCCAGCATCTTCGCGCCGCCCGACGAGATCGAGGCGGAGCCGTTCTTCGAGGCCAGGCTCGAGGCGGAGGCCCCCTTGCAGGCCGGTCAGATCGTCCTCTTCAACCGCGCCCCGATCGAGATCGTGCGGCCCGACAAGACCGCCGTCGGCGTGCCGCTGGCGCGGTTCCGGTTTTCCAATGTCGACGCAAGGATCACCGCGGCGCTGATTGCCGCGTCCAAGACGCTGACGCCGGTGGCGATCACCATCCGCTCCTTCACCCTGGCCACGCGGCTCTCGGGCCAGCCCGAGGTGCTCGACGGGTTCGAGCTGATCGATCCGCGGATCACCGCCGCCGGTGTCGAGGTGACCGCCCGCGCGCCCGATGTGATCAACATCCCCTTTCACGGACAGTTCTATGACACGCGCTTCCCGCTGCTTGGTCTCTGAGATCGCCCTCCTGATCGGGATCCCCTGGCGCGAGGGTGCCGAGGGGCCTGACGCCTATGACTGCTGGGCCGCCGCCGACATGGTGCAGCGCCGCCTCTTCGGGCGCGGACTGCCCGGTCTCGGGCCGGACCGGCGCAGGACCATCACCGGGGCGCGCCAGCGCTGGCGGCGTGCCCCGGCCCCGCGCGACGGCGATCTGGTGGAAATGCGCCGGATGGGCCGGGCCAATCACATCGGGGTCTGGATCGCGGGGCGCATCCTGCACTGCCAGCGCGGCGCGGGCATGGTCTATGACCGGCCCGACGATATCCGCGTGATGGGCTGGCAGCTGCGGTTCTGGACGCCCACCCGCAAGGCCACCCGCCCGCGCGGCGCTGCCGACGCGCCTGCGATCCCCGCGATCTACGTGCCGGGTCTCGATCTCATGCTCGATCCGGGCATCCCGGCCGAGACCCTGCTGGCGGCGCATCGCGCGGTGCCGATCGAGGCGCATGCCGGAGAAAGCCTGCGCCGGATCATCACGCGGGCGGGGCTGGCGAGCGAATGCATCGCGGTCTTCGCGCGGCCCGTCGGGGCGGCGGATGACATCCGGCTGCCCGACGCGGCGGACGCGGACGCGCTCGAGGCGCTGCTGCACGATCTGGGGGCGGTGCGGCCCGAGGACTGGGAGACGCGCCGCCTTGCCCCCGGCGAGCGGCTGGTGATCACCCAGGTACCGCAGGATGGCGGCGGCGGCTCGAACCCGCTCAGGATCATTCTCTCGATCGCGGTGATTGCGGCGGCCGCCTTCATCGCAGGTCCAGCGGGCCTTGGTCTTGGTGCGACCCTCGGCTCAAGCCTCGGCATCGGCGCGGCTGCCGGTGGCCAGTTGGTCTTCGGCCTTGTGAACGCACTCGGCCAGTTCGTGATCAGCCAGATCCTGCCGCCGCCCAGCCCGCGCGGCGTTTCGGGCTTTACCGACGAGGTCTCGCCCACCTTCACCGCCCGCGCACAGCCTTCGGTCGCGCGCCCCGGCGCGCCCATTCCGGTGCAGTTCGGCCGCCATATCCACCAGCTCGACGATGTGACGCCGCCCTTTGCGCGCTTCGAGAACAACACGCAGGTGATCTGCCAGCTCATGGCGGTGGGCATCGGCGAGCATGTGATCGAGGAGGTGCTGCTGGGTGATACCAGCGTCTGGCGCGACGGCGCGCCGACCGGCAACCTGCCCGGCGTCTCCATCGAGCATGTCCTGTCGGGTCAGGCGGTGACGCTTTTCGAGGAGGCGGTGTTCAGCCAGGGTGACGTGACCGGCCTCACGCTGGAGCCGTCGCAGACCGTCGGCTGGCACAGCGCCATCCCGCAGGGCCGCGCCATCGAGGCGATCGAGATCGATATCGGGTTTCAGCAGCTGGTGCGCATCGACAGCAACGGCGCGAACCAGTCGCGCACCGTCGAGATCAGGGTCGAGGCGCAGATGATCGACGATGACGATCAGCCGCTGGCCGAGGTCCAGATCCTCGAGACGCTGAGCTTCACCGCCGCCACGCGCTCGAGCCTGCGCTCCTCGCACAAATGGTTCGTGCCCGGCGGTCGTTACCGGCTGCGCCTCACCCGGCTGACGGCGGCGGGCGATGGCAACACCTTTGACACCGCGTTCTGGACCGGGCTCAAGGGCATCATGCCGGGCGGGCGCACCTATCAGGGGCTCGAGCTTCTGGCGGTCAAGGTTGCGGTCGGCGAGATCTTTGCCGCGCAATCCGCCCGTCAGGTGCGGGTGGTCAAGACCCGCAAGCTGCCGGTCTGGGACGGCAGCGGCTGGAGCGCGCCCCAGCCCACCCGCGAGATCGCCTGGGCGGTGGCGGAAATCCTGCGCATGCACGGGCGGCTGGGCGATATCGACATGGACGAGCTGCTGGCGCTGCACGCCACCTGGAGCGCGCGCGGCGACCGGTTCGACACCATCTTCGACCAGGGCATGTCGTTCTGGGAGGCGCTGCAGGCGGCGCTGCGTGCAGGCCGCGCCCAGCCCGATCAGCTGGGCCGCCGCATCCGGCTCTGGCGCGACGAGCCGCAGGCGGTGCCGCGCCAGCTCTTTTCCGAGCGCAACATCCGGCGCGGCTCGCTCACCATCAGCCCGCGTCTCGCGGTCAGCGAACGCCCCGAACGGCTGATCGCGCAATACATGGATGAGCGCACCTGGCGGCCCTCCGAGCTGCCGGTTGGGCCAATTACTGGCCGCGAGCGCCGCGAGCGGTATTTCGGAATTACTGCCCGGACGCATCTGGCGCGCGAGGTCTCGCATGATATCCGCGCCTCGCAATTCCGCTCGGTCAGCGTCAGCTTCGAGACCGAGCTGGAAAACCGCCTCCTGCGCCGCGGTGACGTGATCGTGCTCTCGCATGCCGAACTGACCGGCGGCGTTGCGGTGGGCGTGGATGCATGGCAGGGGCTCGCGATCACGCTCTCGCGCGATCTGGATTTCGGCGCGCTGCCCGCCAACCTGCTGATGACCTTCAGCGGGCCGGACGGCACGGTGTTCGGGCCGGTGCAGGTGCTGGCCCCGACCGGCGCGGGGCGCTCGGCCGGGCTCACGCTGACAGCCGAGGAGATGGACCGCATCATCGCCGATTACGGCTCCGACCCGCGCGACTGGGTGGCACGCACCCGCGCGCGCGACGAAAGCATCCGCGCGGTCATCGGCGAGCCCGCGACAGCGCCGATGCGGCTCATCGTCGAGAGCGTGGGCGAGGAGCGCGGCGGCTATTCGCCGGTCACCTGCATCGACGATGATCCGCGTGCGCATGACGAGGCGACGGCGGGGCTGGCAAGCCTCGAAGGGGCGATCACCGCGATCGCGGCATCGGTGATGGCAGGCACGCTGCGCATCGATCTGGCCCTGGCGCCCTCGCTCCCGGCCGGGGCAACCTTCGTGCATGAATATTCGGTCGATGGTGGCCTTTCGTGGCTGCCGCTCGGATCGGGCAGCGAGGCAAGTTTCGAGGTCGCCGCACCGGCGGGGGTCACGGAGGTGCGCAGCGCCGTCATCCTGGGCGGGCGCGGCCCCTGGGTGACGGCCGCGATCTCGGTCTCGCTACTGCCTGCGCCCGGCAATCTCGCCGAGGTCACACCGGGCCGCTTTGCTGCCGAGGGCCGTCTCGACATCGCCGCCGATCCGGTCGCGGGCGCGCAATCCTACCGCTTCTCGCTGCGCAATGCCGCGGGCAACCTGATGGCGCAGCTGGTTCGCGCCACTCCGGCGCTCGATCTCGATGCGGCGGCGCTGGCTCAGCTTGGCGCATTGCTGCGCGATCTTTCGGTCGATGCGGCGGCCCTTGAGCAGGGCGCGCAGGGCGGGGCGCTGTCGACGCTTGCCTTCAACGTGCCCGCGCCGGTGCCGGTCACCGGGATCGTCCAGTTCGGCAATGGCTTGCATGTCTGGTCCGTGCCCGATCCCGCGCCGCCGCTGGGCTGGCGCGTCCGCTGGCAGGCCAACCAGGTCGGCGGCTTCACCGGGTCACAGGACGTGACCACGGCGCAATGGTCGCGCGGCGCTGTGGGCTGGCCCAATCTGGTGTGGTTTGCCGGGCGCGATGCCTTCGGCATCGGTCCCGAGACCCATATCGATTACACCCCGCCGCCCAGCAACGAAGGACCCGGAGGATGACCCTGAAGATCAAGGCATTCGAGCAGATCGCGACCGTCGCGGCGCAGACCGCCAGCGTCGATCTCGCCGCGGCGCTTGCAGGCGGCGGCACGCTGCTGCTGGAGGGCAGCGTGACATTCGACCCGCAGGCCGGGGATGTGACGCTGCTGAGCCTCGGTGACGGCACCGGGGCCAATGCGATTGCGTTCGCCGCCACCGCCGACAACCGCCTGACCGCGTCGGTCACGGTTGAGGGCGCGCAGGTCGGGCTCCTCGACATGGGGCCGCTCTTCAGCGGTGGCAGCTTTCGCATTGCGCTGGCCTGGGACGCAGCCGGGCTGGCCGCGGCGCGCTCCGGTGCGTCGCTCGCCACACCGCCCGATCTCATGCCGCCCGCCGGTCTGACCGATCTGACCTTCGGCCATGACGGTGCGGCGCTCAGCACCACGCGGCTGGCGATCTGGCCCCTGCGCCTCGATGCGGCGGACCTGCTCACGCTGACCGGCGGCGCACCGCAGCTCACGCTGGTCTCGCAGGGTGGTGAGGCGCTCCTGCTCAGGCTTGGCAGCGATCTGGTGATCGGCGAAGGCGACACGCCCTATCCGCATATCGTGCTGATGGCGGATCTGTGATGGGCAAGAAAGGGAGACCATACCGATGGCAGTGAGGGACTTCAGGCTGGTGAAGCTCGAGGCGCTGGACGCGATCCGCGCCGATATTGTCGCCGAGACCACGGCGGCGGTGCAGGCGCTGCTGGTGGGCAACATCGAGCCCGCGCTGCAGCTGATCTTCGAGAGCAAGGCCGACGCGGCGCGCGTGATCGCGGCCGGAACCGGCCTCACCGGCGGCGGCGATCTGAGCCTCGACCGGACGCTGGCGCTCTCGCAGGCCGTGCTCGACAGCCTCGCCCGCGCCGACAGCGCGCTGCAGCCGCAGGGCAATCTGGCCGGGCTTGGCAATGCCGACGCGGCGCTCGCCAATCTCGGGGCCACGGACAAGGGCAAGGCGGTATTAAAGGCCGCCGATGCGGCGGCGCAGCGCGAGGCGCTGGAGCTCAAGGGAGCGGCGACGCGCGATATCTCGGTCAACCCGGATTTCTCGGTCGAGGCCACAAGGCTCGCGCCGCGATCTGCGATCAGGGCGCTGGTGGACGAGCAGATCGCGGCGGTCGGGGTCGGGTTTCATCCCGATGCCACCTTCGCGGCCGAAACCCGCGCAGACGGCACGACCTACCAGAACCCAACCGAGCACGCGATCTTCGTCTACGCCCGGAACCGCAGGTTGAGCACCTCGACCGACAACGTGACCTGGTCGCCCACATTGGACACCGGGGTTTCTGGCACCGACTTTGCACATTGCTACGCCCCGATCCTGCCCGGCCACTATTACCGGCTGTTCGCCACCGGGCCGGTCTGGGAACTCAGATGGAGACCATGACCCATGAGTGAACCCCGTGTTGCCATCACCGAACCGGCCGTCGAGGACCGCCTCGGCTTCTGGCATCCCGATCTGGGATACTGGGAGACCGTGGGCACCCCCTCCGGCCGTGTTCTGGACGGCTATATGGACGGCACGCAAAACGTTCCGCTGAGACCGCACCCGCACAGCGTGTTTCTGGATGGAGAATGGGTCGACGGACCGCCCGTTCCGGTCCCGGACGAGGCGATCTACGCGGAGGCGAATGCCCGACTGCGCGCCCTCGCGGCGGATTACCCGGCCGAGGAGCGCGAGACCTGGGCAACCCAGGCGGCCGAGGCCGCCGCGATCCTCGCCGATCCGGCAAGTGCTGATGCAACCATGGCCCCGTTTCTCGCCCGCCGCGCGCTCCAGCGCGGCTGGACACTGGAAGAGATGGCGACGCGCGTGCAGGCGCTGGCGGTGGCCTTCGCCGATGCCTCGGGCGCGATCCTCGCGGGTCGCGACGCGCTTCTGGCAATGCCCGAGCTGCCGCAGGACTGGAACACCAACGACGCCTGGTGGAGCTGACCCGCCGTCCGCGGGCTCCCGTTCCGGGAGTGGGGGAGGTCACGGGGGCTGGAGGAACCCCCGTGACACAGGGGGAAAGCCATCACGCACACATCCCCCGTCGACCACACAAGCAAAATGGCCACTCCCTGCCCCAAGTGGGGCTGCGAAACCATCTAGGTGATTCACCTCACCAGATCGAGACCTGCGGCGCTGTGAATCCGGTTGCTTCCGTTCAAGTTATCGCGAGGCGCGCTTACATCCGGTGTCCCGATCACACGCTTGCACTGCCGCGGAGCCGAAACGCCAACGACGATTACTGGAGCTGACCTGCCACCGACGGGATCCTGTTCCGGGAGTGGGGGAGGTCACGGGGGCTGGAGATACCCCCGTGACACGGGGGGAAGAGCCACTGCCTACTCTCCCCCCCGTCGGCCAGCCCAACTTATGGCCGCTCCTTGCCCCAATCGGGGCCGCGAAACCATTAGGTGATTCACCTCGCCGGATCGAGACCTGCGCCGCTGTGAGACCGGTCGCTTTCGTTCAAGTTGTCGAGAGGTGCGCCGATATCCGGTGTCCCGATCACATGCTTGCGTTGCCGCAGGACTGGAATATCAACGACGCCTGGTGGAGCTGACCCGCCGCCCGCCCGGCAGGCCTTCATCTGGAACCGGGGGCGGATCGGCCCAAGGGTAGGGGCGAACCTTACGGCAAATGCCTCTCCCATGATCCGGCACGGACATCGGGGGAGGTCACGGGGCGCGCCAACGCCCCGCAACACGGGGCCCAAGTCGCAAAACCAAACCCCGCCGACCAGCAAAAGCCTTATGGCCGCTCCCATCCCTGATCAGGGAAGCGGCATAGAGGCATGATTCTGTACCCCATGGAAAGAGACCAATTGCACCCCGTCCACCCCGTCAGCCCCGTCGCCCCGTGGCTCGGCGGCAAACGCAATCTCGCCAGGCGGATCGTCACGATTCTCGACCGCATCCCGCACCAGACCTATGCCGAGCCGTTCGTCGGCATGGGCGGCATTTTCCTGCGCCGGACCATGCGCCCGCGCTGCGAGGTGATCAACGACGCCGCGCTCGACGTCAGCAACCTTTTCCGCATCCTGCAGCGGCACTATCCGCAATTCCTCGAGGTGCTGCGGTTCCAGCTCACCACGCGGGCCGAGTTCCTGCGCCTCGTCAACACCAGGGCCGATACGCTCACCGATCTCGAACGCGCCGCGCGGTTTCTCTATCTCCAGCGCACTGCCTTCGGCGGCAAGGTCTCGGGGCAGAATTTCGGGGTGTCAAAGGACCGGCCAGGGCGCTTCAACCTCTCGACGCTCGAGCCGATGCTCGAGGATCTGCACACGCGGATGTCGGGCGTGGTCATCGAGTGCCTCGATTATGCCGAGTTCATCAGCCGCTACGACGGCCCCGGCACGCTCTTCTATCTCGATCCGCCCTACTGGGGCAGCGAGAACGACTACGGCAAGGCCATGTTCGCGCGGGCGGATTTTGAGCGGCTGGCAGATCAGCTGGCGGGCCTCAGGGGCCGGTTTCTAATGTCGATCAACGACGTGCCGGAGATCCGCCAGGTCTTTTCCGGGTTCCACATGGAAGAGGTTTCCACCACCTACACCATCGGCACCAAAAACGACAGCCGGGGCCAGCGCAGCGAGCTCCTGATCTCGAGTTTCGGGGGAGTTGAGGGGGGTGTTTAACGGGGTGTTTAAGGGGCGTTGAAAAACCGGCCAGCCGTGCTGTCGAAGGTCAGTCAGTTTTGACAAACTGCGGAGTTTCGCGGCACGCTGAAGGAAGGTCGGTAGTGGCGGAACGGAGCGGACGCCAAGCTCTTATAGCACATCACGCTTCTCCCACGCGGATTCTAAATCGATTTATAAGTCAACCATATGGTCGTGAGCCCTTTAGCCGCACTTATGTGCCTCTTGAAGACTCAGAAATTGCAGGAAAACGATACCATCGTTCACGCAGCGAGAACGGCAGCTTCGTAGCCCCGGGCAACCCGTCGCGCGACAAGTTCCAAGTCGGTCCCATCGGCGAGTTCCGGAAACAGCTTGAGCAGTTCCTGCACGCTCTCCTGTGGAAGCATACTGAGGCTCTGGCGACCGAAATAGAGGCTTTCCGACAGCACGCCATTGCCGTCGATGATTTCATGCCTGTCGAACCTGATATGGAAATAACGCACACGCCCGCCTTGGACGCGGCGGGCCAATCCGGCGTCGGCGAGGTGGCAGGCCGCCACAAGGACTTGGTCAGTTCCCAAAAGCAGTTCTGCTCGCCATCCCTCTATCAGGATGCGGTGTTGTGGTGACACGCATAGCCTTTCCGTGTTTCCGATGCTTCCGGCAGCAAACTCGATCGGCGCGAGAGTGCCAAGGGCGGCCACTTCTACACCGCTCACCCAGCGAACCGGCTGCAAACCATGATCGAGGGTCCAGACTTCGTCGCCCACCTCGATCTCTTCGACGGCCTTGGTCCCGTGACGCATCCTGATGCGCGTTCCCGCGACGAAACAGGGCACCCCGGAGAACTGAACCGAGGACTCCGTGTCAAGGTCGGACACCCGTAGTTGGGTGTTGCCGTTTTGCAGATTGGGATAGCCGGCATTACCCGGCTGGCCAGCCAGGTCGATGGCGAAGGTGTCGCCCACCTTTAATGGCGCAAAGGCTTCCGACGACGTGATACGGATGAACGCCGCTGGCTGGCCCGGATCTCCCCTGACATCGCCCGACCCCAGGTAATCGTAGAAATAGGTAAACCCGCCAATGGTCACCGAGTCATTGGTCAGCACGGTACTCAGTGAAACCGAACCGGAGGTTTCGTTGAAAACCGCATCGCTGGTGGTCCCGGTGGTTATGTTGATGTTGCCACCGCTTGTGAACGGATCGCCGTTCACGTTCTGAAGCGTCAGAGAGATTGTTGCCATTTGTGTGTATTTGCCCTCTGTGATTATCCACATTTTTGGCAGCGGTTTTCGCACCACGAGAAATGGCACGGTGCGAGGTTATGCTGAGAAATGGTGCGAAGTTATGCTGAGAACGTGTCAGAAGTGCAGCGGATCGCGGGAGCCGGAGCTTGTTCTGAGGGAGATCGTTTCAAGGCAGACATTAAGAGCAGTTGATACATTCCGACGGCGAGTCGACCGTCCGCTCTGGGCTCGATTCAGCCTTTCCCTTCACCAGGCTCGAACTGCAGCAGTTTCACACTCATGCAATCGGTTTCAGCGATGTGATGGAGAGGTCAGTTTCGACTGTCCCCTTACCCGCGGTTTCAAAAATCGGTTGCTGCAATATACAGTGTAATTCACTGCAAAATAGAATGTCACGCTACACACGCTACATACACCGAGAGGGAGAAAAGGGGAATTGACCCGACTCGGGAGCTGTGCCTATAAATGAACAAGTGTTCAATAATGCCTGTCGGGAGGGAAGCGCGATGTTCAATGCGGTCATGCGGTTTGATCTGGGCGAGGATGTGAACGCCCTGCGTGAGATGGTGCATCGCTGGGCGCAGGAGCGGGTCAGGCCGATGGCGGCGGAGGTGGACCGCAGCAATGTCTTTCCCAATGAGCTGTGGCGCGAGATGGGTGATCTTGGCCTTCTGGGAATTACCGTGCCCGAGGAATATGGCGGGGCGGGGATGGGCTATCTGGCGCATGTGATCGCGGTGGAGGAGATCGCGCGCGCCTCGGCCTCTGTGTCCCTGAGCTATGGCGCGCATTCCAATCTCTGCGTCAATCAGATCAAGCTGAACGGCACGCCCGAGCAAAAGGCGAAATACCTGCCGGGGCTGGTGAGCGGCGCGCATGTCGGCGCGCTGGCCATGTCCGAGGCGGGGGCGGGCAGCGACGTGGTCAGCATGAAGCTGCGCGCCGAGAAGCGCAATGATCGCTATGTTCTGAACGGCAACAAGTACTGGATCACCAACGGGCCGGATGCCGACACATTGGTGGTCTATGCCAAGACCGACCCGGAGGCGGGCAGCAAGGGGATCACCGCCTTTCTGATCGAGAAGAGCATGAAGGGATTCAGCACGAGCCCGCATTTCGACAAGCTGGGGATGCGCGGCAGCAATACCGCCGAGCTGATCTTTGACGATGTCGAGGTGCCGTTCGAGAATGTGCTGGGCGAAGAGGGCAAGGGGGTGCGCGTGCTCATGTCCGGCCTCGATTACGAGCGGGTGGTGCTGGCCGGAATCGGGACGGGCATCATGGCGGCCTGCCTGGACGAGATCATGCCCTATCTGGCCGAGCGCAGGCAGTTCGGCCAGCCGATCGGGTCATTCCAGCTGATGCAGGGCAAGATCGCGGATATGTACACCGCGATGAATTCGGCGCGCGCCTATGTCTACGAGGTGGCCAAGGCCTGTGACCGGGGTGATGTGACCCGGCAGGATGCTGCCGCCTGCTGTCTTTACGCCAGCGAGCAGGCGATGGTGCAGGCGCATCAGGCGGTGCAGGCGATGGGCGGGGCGGGGTTCCTGAACGACGCCCCCGTCGCGCGGATTTTCCGCGATGCCAAGCTGATGGAGATCGGGGCGGGCACGTCGGAGATCCGGCGGATGCTGGTGGGACGCGAATTGATGGGGGCGATGGGGTGAGATCTGCTCTGGCGCTTGCGGTTCTGGCCACGGCGGCCGGCGCGCAGGAATTGTCCGTGGATGCGGCGCTGGTGCGGGCCTGTCATGCCGGGGCCGGGTTGGGCGAGACCCGACCGCCCTGTATCGGCACGGCGGCGACGGCCTGTCAGGCGTTGCCCGGCGGCGACACGACGCTGGGGATCGCCGAGTGCCTGATGGCGGAGACCGCTGCCTGGGCGGAACTGATGCAGGCGGCCTATGACCGGCAGGCCGAGGCGCTTGGCGGGCGGGATCGGGCCCTGGTGGCGCAACTGGCGAACGCGCAAGAGGCGTGGGGCGCCTATCGTGATGCGGAATGCGGGCTGCGCTATGGCTACTGGATCGAGGGGTCGATCCGCACGATCATGGCCGCCGCGTGCCATCTGGAGAAAACCGCCGCGCGGACAAAGGAACTGCGTGATCTGGGGGCGATGGAATGAGCCGGATGCGTCCGCTGTTGCGCCCGGCGCCCTACGAGGCGCTTCATGACGGGTTTCGCTGGCAGATTCCGGCGCGGCTGAACATGGCGGTGCAGGTCTGCGATGACTGGGCCGAGGCCGAGCCGGAGCGGGTGGCGATCCTGGACCTGTCCGGGGATGGTGTGCGCGAGGTCACTTATGATGCGCTGCGCGGCATGGCGGACGGGTTGGCGCAGGCGCTTGTCGCGCGTGGCGTGGGGCGCGGCGACCGGGTGGGCGTGCTGCGCTCTCAGGGGGCGTGGTGCGCCGCCGCCCATATCGCGATCTGGAAAATAGGTGCGATTTCAATTCCCTTGTTCAAGCTCTTCAAGCAGGATGCGCTGATCAGCCGGGTCGGCGATGCCGGGGCGCGCGTGGTCGTGACCGATGCCGAAGGGGTGGCGATGCTGGGCCCATTGCCCGAGGTTGCGGCGCTGGTGCCCGAGGCCGGGGCGTTGCCGCAGGGACGGTTCGAGACGGTCGGGACGGGGGCGGAGGATCCCGCCGTGCTGATCTATACGAGCGGCACGACCGGCAGTCCCAAGGGTGCGCTGCACGCGCACCGGGTGTTGACGGGGCATTTGCCGGGCGTCGAGATCAGCCATGATTTTCTGGGCCAGGACGGGGATTGCCTGTGGACGCCTGCGGACTGGGCGTGGATTGGCGGGCTGTTTGACGTGCTGATGCCGGGGCTGGCGATTGGCGTGCCGGTGGTGGCGGCGCGCATGGCCAAGTTCAGCCCCAAGGAATGCATGAAGATCGTGCGGGAAAGCTCTGTCCAAAATGTATTTTTTCCACCTACGGCCTTGCGGATGCTCAAGGCGGCCGAGGCGCGCATCGACGGGTTGCGCAGCGTGGCGAGCGGGGGCGAGCCGCTGGGGGCGGAGATGCTGGACTGGGGGCGGCGGGCCTTTGGCGTGACGATCAACGAGTTCTACGGTCAGACGGAATGCAACATGGTGGGCAGTTCCTGTGCGGCGCTGTTTGCGCCGCGACCGGGCGCGTTGGGGCGGGCGGTGCCGGGGCATGAGGTGGCGGTGATCGACGATGCGGGCCGGGTGACGGCGCAGGAGGGTGAGATCGCGGTGCGGCGCGGATCGGCCTCGATGATGCTGGAATACTGGCAGAGACCGCGCGAGACGGCGGAGAAGTTTCGCGGCGACTGGCTGTTGACCGGGGATCGCGGGATCGTCGAGGAGGGTTTCATCCGGTTCGTGGGCCGCGAGGATGATGTCATCACCAGCGCCGGTTACCGGATCGGCCCGGCGGAGATCGAGGATTGTCTGATGACGCATCCGGCTGTGGCGACGGTGGGCGTGGTGGGCAAGCCGGACGCCCTGCGCACCGAGATCGTCAAGGCCTATGTGGTGCTCAGGGACGGGGTGGCGGCGTCAGAGGTGCTGGCCGCGGAATTGCAGGAATTCGTCAAGCGGCGGCTTGCAAGCTATTCCTATCCAAGGGAAATCGCGTTTCTCGACGCGCTGCCGATGACGGTGACCGGCAAGGTGATCCGCAAGGAACTGAAGGCGCGTGCGGTGGCGGAGGTGCGGGCATGACGGGCGCGCTGGATGCACAAAGGGCTGGCGCGACGGCCAGCCCCGTGGTTCCGGTCCGGTTCGGAAGGGGATCAGAACCTGATCACATAGGCGACGTTGAAGATCCACGGGTCGATCTTGACCGTGCCGATCGGGATGTCGGCCACCTTCACATCGGTTTCGATGTCGATGTAGCGGATATCGGCGCGCAGCGCGGATTTGGCGCCGATCGCGTAATCCACACCGGCATGCAGCGCGAGGCCCCAGGAATCGTCGAGGCTGACGGGAACGCCGGCCAGAGGCCCTTTGCCCTTGTCATCGAAAAAGTAGGTGTAGTTGATGCCGGCGCCGACAAAGGGCGTGATCGGGCTGGAATTGGTGAAATGGTATTGCAGCGAAAGGGTGGGCGGCAGATGCCGGGTTTCGGCGACCTTGCCCGCGCCCGCGAGGTTGATGTCATGCTGGAACGGCCAGGATGCGAGCAGTTCGATCCCGAGGTTGTCGGCGATGAAATATTCGAAGTTCACCGTGGGGCGCAGGTTGCCATCGACATTGATGCGACCGGCGAGCGTGTTGGAGCCGCCGCTCGGTTCGACCCAGCCGAGACCGAGGGCGAGGGTGAAATCGCCCTTGGATTGCGCGAGGGCCGGAGCCGCGGTGCTGGCCATGAGGGCCGCGAGGGAGAGTGCAGTGATGTGTTTCATGGGTTTTCCATCCGTTTGCTTGCAGTCGCGGGTATGCGCGGGATTCCGTCAATTCACTTTGATGTGAGTCAAACCGCGGGGCGCGGAGAGGATTGTGATGGAGTTGCAAAAGGCGGGGCGGGCAGGGCCTTGCCTTGCGTCGATATGCGGGAGAGCGAACAATGCAGTTGAGATCAGCGGCGCTGCCGTCGTCCGAGGCGTTCAGGGCCAATCGCGAGGGTCATCTGGAGGCGCTGGCCGTGGTCGAGAAGGCCGCGGCGCTGGCCGTGGCCGGGGGCGGCGAGGCGGCGCGCGAGCGGCATGTGGGGCGCGGCAAGATGCTGCCGCGCGACCGGGTGGCGGGGCTGCTCGATCCCGGCAGCCCGTTCCTTGAGGTGGGGGCGACCGCGGCGCATGGCATGTATGGCGGTGACGCCCCCTGCGCCGGGCTGATCGCCGGGGTGGGTCGCGTGATGGGGCGCGAGGTGATGGTCGTGTGCAACGATGCCACCGTGAAGGGCGGCACCTATTACCCGATGACCGTCAAGAAGCACCTGCGCGCGCAGGAGATAGCCGAGGAATGTCATCTGCCCTGCATCTATCTGGTGGACAGCGGTGGCGCGAACCTGCCCAATCAGGACGAGGTGTTCCCCGACCGCGACCATTTCGGACGGATTTTCTACAATCAGGCGCGGATGAGCGCCAAGGGGATCGCGCAGATCGCGGTGGTGATGGGATCCTGCACCGCCGGGGGTGCCTATGTGCCCGCGATGAGCGATGTCACGATCATCGTGCGCGATCAGGGCACGATCTTTCTGGCCGGTCCGCCCTTGGTGAAGGCCGCGACAGGCGAGGTTGTGACCGCTGAGGATCTGGGTGGCGGTGATGTGCACACAAGGCTTTCGGGCGTGGCGGATTATCTGGCGGAGGATGACGCGCATGCGCTCAGCATCGCGCGGCGCGCGGTGGGATCCCTGGGAGGAGCCGGGCTGAAGCCCGACCTACAGTGGCAATCCTCAGAAGAGCCTGCCTATGATCCCGAGGAATTGCTGGGCGTGGTGCCGGTGGACCTGCGCACGCCCTATGACATCCGCGAGGTGCTGGCGCGGGTGGTCGATGGCAGCCGTTTCGACGAGTTCAAGGCGCGGTTCGGTGAGACGCTGGTTTGCGGCTTTGCCCATGTCAGGGGCTGTCCGGTGGGGATCGTGGCCAATAACGGCGTGCTGTTTTCCGAGGCGGCCCAGAAGGGGGCGCATTTCGTGGAACTGTGTTCACAGCGCAAGGTGCCGCTGGTCTTTGTGCAGAACATCACCGGGTTCATGGTGGGGCGCAAGTATGAGAATGAGGGGATCGCGCGGCATGGCGCCAAGATGGTGACGGCGGTGGCGACCACGGCGGTGCCCAAGATCACCATGGTGGTGGGCGGCAGTTTCGGCGCGGGCAATTACGGCATGGCGGGGCGTGCCTATCAGCCGCGATTCATGTGGTCCTGGCCCAACAGCCGGATTTCGGTGATGGGCGGCGCGCAGGCGGCGGGGGTGCTGGCCACCGTCCGGCGCGAGACCATCGAGCGCAAGGGCGGCACGTGGTCGGCGCAGGAAGAGGCCGATTTCAAGCGTCCGACGCTGGAGATGTTCGAGCGGCAGTCGCATCCGCTTTATGCAAGCGCGCGGCTCTGGGATGACGGGATCGTGGATCCGAGGAAGAGTCGGGATGTGCTGGCGCTTTCCCTGCGCGCGGCGCTCAATGCGCCGGTGGAGGAGACGCGGTTTGGCGTCTTCAGGATGTGAGGGGGGTCATGTCGGAATTTGGGTATTTGGGCCAAGAAGAAACTGGGGGCGTATGCGATGTTTGAGCGAATCCTGATCGCCAACCGGGGTGAGATTGCCTGCAGGGTGATGCGGACGGCGCGCAGCCTGGGCGTTGAGGTGGTGGCGGTCTGTTCCGACGCCGACCGGGATGCGGCGCATGTGGCGATGGCGGATCGGGCGGTGCATATCGGCGGGGCGGCCCCGGCGCAGAGTTATCTGCGCGGCGACGCCATCATCGCGGCGGCGCTGGAGACGGGGTGCGGCGCGATTCATCCCGGCTATGGGTTTCTGAGCGAGAACCCCGAATTCGTGGAGGCGGTGGAGGTGGCGGGGCTGGTGTTCATCGGACCATCCGCAAGCGCGATCCGGGCGATGGGGCTCAAGGATGCGGCCAAGGCGCTGATGGAGGAGGCGGGCGTGCCGGTGGTGCCGGGCTATCATGGCAGCAATCAGGATCCCGAGCATCTGGCGGGGGCGGCGGATGCCATCGGCTATCCGGTGCTGATCAAGGCGGTGGCGGGTGGCGGCGGCAAGGGGATGCGGCTGGTCGAGCGGCCCGAGGGTTTCATGGAGGCGCTGGAAAGCGCCATGGGCGAGGCGCGCACCGCCTTTGGCAATGCCGCCGTGCTGATCGAGAAATTCATCCAGAAGCCGCGGCATATCGAAGTGCAGGTGTTCGGCGACGGCAGCCGCGCGGTGCATCTGTTCGAGCGCGACTGTTCGTTGCAGCGCCGACATCAGAAGGTGATCGAGGAGGCCCCCGCGCCGGGCATGACCCCCGAGATGCGCGCCGCCATGGGGCAGGCCGCCGTGCGCGCGGCGGAGGCGATCGGTTACAAGGGGGCGGGCACCGTCGAGTTCATCGTCGATGGCAGCCGCGGGCTGCGCCCGGACGGGTTCTGGTTCATGGAGATGAACACGCGCCTTCAGGTCGAGCATCCGGTGACCGAGGCGATCACCGGCGTCGATCTGGTGGAATGGCAGTTGCGGGTGGCGGCGGGTGAGGGCCTGCCCAAGCGGCAGGAGGATCTGGCGATCAATGGTCACGCCTTCGAGGCGCGGCTTTATGCCGAGGATGTGCCGAAGGGGTTTCTGCCCGCCACCGGGCGGCTGTCGCATCTGGTCTTTCCGCTCGACTGCCGGGCCGACAGCGGGGTGCGCGCGGGGGACGAGATCAGCCCCTGGTATGATCCGATGATCGCCAAGGTGATTACCCACGGTCCGACGCGCGCGGTGGCGCTCGGTCGTCTGGCGGCGGCGCTGAAGGGCACAGAGGTTGCCGGGACGGTAACCAACCTGGCCTTTCTGGGTGCGCTGGCGCGGCATGAGGGATTCGCGCGGGGCGAGATGGATACCGGGCTGATCGGGCGCGATATAGACAGGCTGGTGGTACCGCCCGTGGCCGGACCGCACGAAGTGGCGCTGGCGGTGCTGGCGGCGCTGGGCCTGCTCGAAGCCGCGGAGGACGAGGTGGGATTCGTGCTGTGGCAGCCGCTGGAGCGGGAGGTGCGGCTGGTGCATGAGGGGGCCGAGATCGCGGTGCGGCTGCGCTCTCTGGGGCCGGATGCACATGATCTGCAGGTGGGCGAGAGCACCGTCGAGGCGCGGCGCGTGGGCGGGCGGTGGCGGCTGGACGGGCAGCCCGCGCCCGGCGTGGCGGTGGATGGCAGGCGGATCACGGTTTTCGCGCAATACGGGTTGGGGTTCGATCTGGTCGACCCGCTGGCGCGCGAGGGCGCGGCGGGCGGCAATGCCGCGCTGATCGAGGCACCGATGCCGGGGCTGGTCAAGGCAGTCTACGCCAAGGCAGGTCAGACGGTGGCCAAGGGCGATCGGCTGGCGGTGCTGGAGGCGATGAAGATGGAGCACAGCCTCTTGGCGGCGCGCGACGGGGTGGTGGCCGAGGTTCTGGTGAACGCGGGCGAGCAGGTGACGGCGGGCGCGGCGCTGGTGCGGCTGGAGGAGGATGCGGCATGATCACGCTGCATCATGTGCCGCTGGCGCGGTCGTTCCGGGTGTTGTGGCTGTTGGAGGAGTTGGGGCAGGAGTTCGATATCCGGTATTACTCGATCCGTGACGTTTCGATGCGCACACCTGAGTTTCTGGCGCTGTCGCCCGCCGGGCGGGTGCCGGTGCTGGAGCATCACGGCGCGGTCTGGTTCGAGAGCGGGGCGATCGTGCAGCTTTTGTGTGAGACTTACCCCGAGGCGGGGCTTGCGCCCAAGCCGGGCAGCGTGGAGCGGGCGCGTTATCTGGAGATGCTGGGCTATGCCGAGACGGTGGGCTGTCTGCTGGAGAACCTCAATCTCAATCAGGTGTTCCTGCGCCCGCCGGCAAAGCCCTCTGCCGTGGTGGTGAAGCTGCTCAATGCGCGTCTGCGTGCGGCGCTGGCGGCGATGGAGGCGCGGCTGGAGGGGCGGTATCTGCTGGCTTCGGGATTTTCGGCGGCGGATGTGGCGTTTGCCTATGGGTTTGAACTGGCGCGGTATTATGTCGATCTTGACGCCTATCCACGGCTCATGACCTATTGGACCCGGCTGCAGGAGCGGCCTGCCTATATCCGGGCCAGGGCGCGGGACGGGCAGCAGGATATCTATACGCAGGAGTTCTATCCTGTGCCGGAGGTGTGATCATGGGCGAGCCTGTCGAGATTTTCGAGGTCGGTCCGCGCGACGGGTTGCAGAACGAGGCACGGCGCATCCCGACGCGCGAGAAGATCGCGCTGATCGACTGTCTGAGCGGGGCGGGGTTCGCGCGGATCGAGGTGGCGAGTTTCGTCAGCCCCAAATGGGTGCCGCAGATGGCGGATTCGGCAGAGGTGCTGCGCGGCATCGCGCGCGCGCCGGGCCTGCGCTATGCGGCGCTGACGCCCAATCTGCGCGGGCTGACCGATGCGCTGGAGGCGGGGGCCGATGAGGTGGCGATATTCGGCTCGGCCTCGGAAGGGTTCTCGAAGGCCAATATCAACGCGACGATCGAGGAGAGCCTTGCACGCTTTGCGCCGGTGATGGAGACCGCCAACGCCGAAGGGATCCGGGTGCGCGGCTATGTGTCCTGCGTGGTGGAATGCCCCTATGACGGGGTGGTGGCGCCGGCGCAGGTGGCGCGGGTGGCGGCGCGGTTGTGGGAGATGGGGTGCTACGAGATCAGCCTGGGCGATACCATCGGGCGGGGCACGCCCGAGGCGGTCGATGCGATGCTGTCGGCTGTCGGCGAGGTGGTGCCGGGCGATCATCTGGCGGGGCATTTTCACGATACCAGCGGTCGGGCGCTGGAGAATATCGAGGTGGCGCTGGCGCGCGGACTGCGGGTATTCGATGCGGCCGTTGGCGGGCTGGGGGGCTGTCCCTATGCGCCGGGGGCGGCGGGGAACGTGGCCACCGAGGCGGTGCATGACCGGCTGATGGGCCTGGGATACGAGACCGGGCTGGACCGGGACGTTCTGGATCGCGCGGCGCAGATGGCGCGGGCGATGCGGGGGGAGGCATGATGACCGAGACCATCAGCATCGAAAGGGATGCGCGCGGCGTTGCGACGCTCTGGCTGGACCGGGCCGACAAGCATAATGCGATGTCGGCGCGGATGATCGCCGAATTGCACGCGGCGGCGGAGCAACTGGGTGCGGATCAGGCCTGCCGCGTCGTCGTTCTGGCGGCGAGGGGCAAAAGTTTCTGCGCGGGAGGCGATCTGGGCTGGATGCGCGAACAGTTCGAGGCGACGCCCGAGGCGCGGGGCCGGGAGGCGGCCAGACTTGCCCATATGCTGCAGGCGCTCAACACGCTGCCCAAGCCGCTGATCGGCCGGATCCACGGCAATGCCTTTGGCGGTGGTGTGGGGCTGATGAGCGTGTGCGATGTGGCGGTGGGGGCGGATCATGCGCAGATGGCGCTGACCGAGACGCGGCTGGGGCTGATTCCGGCCACCATCGGGCCCTATGTGGCCGCAAGGATGGGCGAGGCCAATGCGCGGCGCGTGTTCATGTCGGGCCGCCGGTTCGGCGCGGCGGAGGCGGTCGGGCTGGGATTGCTGGCGCGGGCTGTGCCGGAGGTGGAACTGGACGCGGCGGTCGAGGCCGAGGTGCTGCCCTATCTGGACTGCGCGCCGGGGGCGGTGGCGCGAGCCAAGGCGCTGCTCCGCGGCTTTGGCCCGCAGATCGACGAGGCGGTGATCGCCACGACGATCGCGGCCCTGTCGGATTGCTGGGCGGGGGACGAGGCCGTCGAGGGCGTGGGCGCCTTTTTCGACAAGCGCAGACCGCGCTGGCAGGGCTGAGTCGGGTCGATTTGCCGCGATGCGGCGCAGACGGTCCGGTTTTCGGGCCAATCCGGCGATTTTTTCGCATACTGCCGCATACAAACTCTTGGATTCCGCTGTTTCGGCTGATCAAACCCGTGCGCGCTCGGTTGACCCCATCAAGGGGCAGGTTTAAACCCGGAATACGTTTGCAGCCATCTTGATGCGCGCCGGCCCGCGCATGAAAGGAGCCACCTCGTGGAAGAGATGCTGAGGGAATACCTTCCCATTCTCGTTTTGCTGGCCATTGCCATCGGGCTGGGTCTGGTCCTGATCCTTGCCGCGGTCGTGCTGGCGGTGCGCAACCCGGACCCGGAAAAGGTCAGCGCCTATGAATGCGGGTTCAACGCATTCGACGATGCGCGGATGAAATTCGACGTGCGGTTCTATCTGGTGTCGATCCTGTTCATCATCTTTGATCTTGAGATTGCCATGCTGTTTCCGTGGGCTGTCGCCTTTCAGGATCTGAGCATGGCGGCGTTCTGGTCGATGATGGTGTTCCTGGCCATTCTGACCGCCGGATTTGCCTATGAATGGCGCAAGGGAGCGATGGAATGGGAGTGATGACAGGCGCCAACACGGCCGGGCCTGATCGTGAGGTGGCGACGCAGGCGCTGAACCGGGATTTGCAGGACAAGGGATTCCTGCTGACCTCGACCGAGGATATCATCAACTGGGCGCGCACCGGCAGCCTGCACTGGATGACATTCGGCCTTGCGTGCTGTGCGGTCGAGATGATGCATACCGCGATGCCGCGGTATGACGTGGAGCGGTTCGGATTCGCCCCGCGCGCCAGCCCCCGGCAGTCGGATGTGATGATCGTAGCGGGCACGCTGACCAACAAGATGGCCCCCGCGCTGCGCAAGGTCTATGACCAGATGCCGGAGCCGCGTTACGTGATCTCGATGGGATCCTGCGCCAATGGTGGCGGCTATTATCATTACAGCTACAGCGTGGTGCGCGGCTGCGACCGGATCGTGCCGGTGGACATTTACGTGCCCGGCTGCCCGCCGACCGCCGAGGCGCTGGTCTACGGCATCCTGCAATTGCAGCGCAAGATTCGCCGGACGGGGACGATTGTGAGATGAGCAACGCACTCAAGGAACTGGGCGGCTATATCGAGGCCAAGCGCAGCGATTGCGTGCTGGGCTGGGAGATCGCGCATGGCGAGCTGAACGTCGATGTGGCGCTCAGCAACATTGCCGGGTTGGTCGAGTTTCTCAAGACCGACCAGACCTGCGCCTTTTCCACGCTGGTCGATATCACTGCCGTGGACTATCCCGAGCGGGCCAAGCGGTTCGACGTGGTCTATCATTTCCTCAGCATGTATCAGAATCACCGCATCCGTCTGCGCGTGGGAGTGCGTGAAGAGGATATGGTGCCCTCGATCACCGAGATCCATCCGGCCGCCAACTGGTTCGAGCGCGAGGTGTTCGACATGTTCGGCATCCTGTTCTCGGGCCACCCGGACCTGCGCCGCATCCTGACCGATTACGGGTTTCGCGGGTATCCGCTGCGCAAGGATTTCCCGACCACGGGCTACACCGAAGTGCGTTATGACGAGGTGCAGAAGCGCGTGGTCTACGAGCCTGTGAAGCTGGTGCAGGAGTACCGGCAGTTCGATTTCATGTCGCCTTGGGAGGGGGCCGAATACATCCTGCCGGGTGACGAGAAGGAAGCGAAATGATGGGGGGATATGGTATGGGCGGTGGTGGTCTGTTCCTGATGCTGATTCTGGCTGCGCTGGTGGTGATCCCGTTCTGGAGACTGCTGCCGAAATTCGGCATCCCGAGTTGGGTCAGTCTTGTCGCGATCATCCCGCTCGGGGCGCTTGTTCTGCTGTGGGTCATGGCGTTCCGCGACAAGCTTGACGGGGGGCGCGGCTGATGGACGGCATCGACCTGTCCGATCACGACACGATAAGTGCGCTCGCCGTGGCCTATTGCGAGGGCATCCACTATGCGCGCCCCGAAGTGTTCGAGCGGATGTGCCACGAACGCTTCGCGATGACCGGCCTCACCGGGTCGGGCGGGGCGGTATTCTGGGACAAGGTGGCCTATCTGGCGCGGGTTGCCGGGCGCGATCCCTTTCCCGGCGCGCCCTCTTACGAGATCCTGGAGATCGACGTGGCGGGCGGCGAGATGGCGCGCGTGCATCTGTGGGTGGACGTGCCGCCACGGCGCTTCGAGGACCATCTGGGCTTTGTCCGGGTGGATGGTGCGTGGAAACTGATCACCAAGGTGTTTCGCACCGCGGATGGCCCGGCTCTGGAAGGGTGAGGGACGTATGATGGACGGCACGAAATTCGACGACGCCCTGACCGGCGAGCAGAAGATCCGCAATTTCAACATCAACTTTGGCCCGCAGCACCCTGCGGCGCATGGGGTTCTGCGTCTGGTGCTGGAGCTGGACGGCGAGTTGGTCGAGCGCTGCGATCCGCATATCGGCCTGCTGCATCGTGGCACCGAGAAGCTGATGGAGAGCCGCACCTATTTGCAGAATCTGCCCTATTTCGACCGTCTGGATTATGTCGCGCCGATGAATCAGGAGCATGCCTGGTGTCTGGCGATCGAAAAGCTGACCGGGGTCGAGGTGCCGCGCCGCGCGAGCCTGATCCGGGTACTCTATTCCGAAATCGGGCGGGTTCTGAACCATCTGCTGAACGTGACCACGCAGGCGATGGACGTGGGCGCGCTGACGCCGCCGCTCTGGGGGTTCGAAGAGCGCGAAAAGCTGATGGTGTTCTACGAGCGGGCCTGTGGCGCGCGGCTGCATGCGGCCTATTTCCGGCCCGGCGGCGTGCATCAGGATCTGCCGCCCGAGTTGATCGACGATATCGAGACCTGGGCCAATGAATTTCCCAAAGTGCTGGACGATATCGACGGGCTGTTGACCGAGAACCGGATCTTCAAGCAGCGCAACGCCGATATCGGCGTGGTCAGTCAGCAGGAGGCGCTGGACTGGGGTTTCAGCGGGGTGATGGTGCGCGGTTCCGGCATGGCCTGGGATTTGCGCCGCGCGCAGCCCTATGAATGTTATGACGAGTTCGATTTCCTGATCCCGGTGGGCAAGAACGGCGATTGTTATGATCGCTATCTCTGCCGGATGGAGGAGATGCGGCAATCCGTGCGCATCATTCATCAGGCCATAGAGAAACTTCGCGCGCCCGATGGGCAGGGCGATATCCTGGCGCGCGGCAAGATCACGCCGCCAAGCCGGGGTGAGATGAAAACCTCGATGGAGGCGCTCATCCACCATTTCAAGCTATATACCGAGGGGTTCCGGGTGCCCGAGGGCGAGGTCTATGTCGCCGTCGAGGCCCCCAAGGGCGAGTTTGGCGTCTATCTGGTGGCCGATGGCACCAACCGGCCCTACCGCGCCAAGCTGCGCGCGCCGGGTTTTCTGCATTTGCAGGCGATGGATCACATCGCCCGTGGGCATCAGCTGGCGGATGTGGCGGCGATCATCGGCACGATGGATGTCGTGTTCGGGGAGATTGACCGCTGATGGCGCTGGGCGGTGTGGTCATAGCGCTGTCAGGCGCGGGGGCGCTGGTGACGGGGCTGCTTGCTACGCTCTTTCTGCGCGATCCCGTGAGCGGCATGGCCGCAACGGCGCACAGGGCAGAGCAATTGCCGCGGGTGATGGCCAACCGCTATGTGGCGATGCTGATCCTGGCGATCGGGGCGACGGTTCATGGCGAGCCAGAGGTGATTGCCGTGCTGTTCGCGACCTTTTCCTATATGGCGTTTCACGACGCCTGGATTTACAGGCAGGCCGGACAGCCGGTGGTCAAGCATATCGGTGCCGGAGTGGCGGCGCTGATCGTGGTCGTGGTGGCGATTCTGGCGATGGGGCAAGGTTTATGAGGTCTGCTGTGTGCAATTCTTTTCCGGTGATGCGGCGCCTTTCTGCCGCCGCCTGTCTGGCCCTGACGGCCGCCTGCGCGTTGCCGCCCGAGGGGGTCAGCCAGCAGGATCTGGCGCTCTATGATACGGCGGTGGCCAGCATCGGCTGTTCCATGGTCACCGAGTCCGATTATCTGGCCGCCGGGATCCAGACCGGGCTGACGCGGCAGCAGTTGCTGGATATCACCGCCTACAGATTGTCCTCCGGCGGGGCCGAACGGCTGCCGGGCGGGGGCGTGAAACTGACCACAGGAGCCTGTGCCTGAGAATGCTACGCCGTCTTCATCATGAACAACCCGAGAGCTTTGCCTTTACGCCCGCCAACCTCGCGTGGGCCGAGGGGCAGATCAGCAAGTATCCCGAGGGGCGGCAGGCCAGTGCGATCATCCCGCTGCTGTGGCGTGCGCAGGAGCAGGAGGGCTGGCTGAGCCGCGCGGCGATCGAGCATGTGGCCGATATGCTGGGCATGGATTACATCCGCGCGCTGGAGGTGGCGACATTCTATTTCATGTTCCAGTTGCAGCCGGTGGGCAGCGTGGCGCATTTCCAGATCTGCGGCACCACGACCTGCATGATCTGCGGGGCTGAGGATCTGATTGCGGTCTGTCGTGAAAAGATCGCCGCCAGCCCGTTCGAACTGTCGGCGGATGGCAAGTTTTCGTGGGAAGAGGTCGAATGTCTGGGGGCCTGCGCCAACGCGCCGATGGCGCAGATCGGCAAGGATTATTACGAGGATCTGACCGCCGAACGCTTTGCCGAGATCATCGACGAGCTGGCCGCGGGCAAGGTGCCGGTGCCGGGCCCGCAGAACGGGCGTTATGCCGCCGAGCCGAAATCCGGGCTGACCAGCCTCAAGGAATTCGAGAGCGGGCGGGCGCAGTATAACGCGAGCGCGCAGCGCGCGGTCGATACAGGCGATACGATCAGGCGGATCGACGGCACCGAAGTGCCGCTGCTCACGCCGTGGCGCGACAGGGGAGCCAATCACAAACCTTCGGCGTCATCGGTCAGGCTGAACGAGGCGCCGGTCGCGGTGGTGCCGAAGCCGGTGGCAGCCGAGGCGACGGCGAAACCGGCGGTCAAGCCTGCCGCCAAGCCTGTCAGGGCCTCTGCCGCAAAGGCCGGAGCGGGCAGGAAGCCGAAGGTGATGAAAGCCCCGCGCAAGTCGGGTGCGGACGATCTGAAGATGATCAAGGGGATCGGGCCGAAGCTGGAGAAGCTCTTGCATGACATGGGGGTCTTTCATTTCGACCAGATCGCCAAATGGACGGAGCAAGAGGTCAGCTGGGCCGATCAGAACCTTGAGGGATTCAAGGGGCGGGTCAGCCGTGACAACTGGGTCGAGCAGGCGCAACTGCTGGCCGAGGGCAAAGAGACGGAGTTCTCTGCGCGGGCCAGGAAAGGTGAGGTCAATTGAGCAAAGCGGCCTGAAAACCTGAGGGGGTAATTGCCATGTCTGATACGTCGAAACTGAGCACCTGCCAGATCGTGTGCTGGGGTCTTGCGGCCCTGACGGGGATTCTGGTGATCTGGTCGGCCTCCGGGACGGTGGGCTTTCTGGCCGCGCTTCTGCTGGGTGTGGCGTTCGCGATATTTTTCGGGCTGGTGATCACGCGGCTTGTCTGCACCGGCTACGCGCCGGGGGATCGGGGCATCGAGCCGGAGGATATCAAGGCGACGATGCGTGAGGTGACGGGCATTACCGGCTACAAGGCCCCGGATGACGAGGTGGCGCATGTGACGGCCGCCGAACCGGCGGCGACGGTGGCAACCGCCCCGGCAGAGCCCCCGGCAGCGCGGGAGGCTGTGGCGGTCAGTGCCGAAGCGGCGGGCATCCGCCCCGAGGGGCTGAGTGCGCCCAGGGATGGACAGGCGGATGATCTGAAACAGATCAAGGGTATCGGGCCAAAGCTGGAGCAGCTCTGTCACGGGTTGGGGTTCTATCACTTTGACCAGATCGCAGGCTGGGGACCGCAGGAGGTGGCATGGGTCGACGCCAATCTCAAGGGGTTCAAGGGTCGGGTGAGCCGGGACAACTGGGTCGAACAGGCCCGAACCCTCGCTGCGGGTGGAGAAACCGAATTCTCCAGGCGTGTCGAAGGGGGCGATGTGTATTGAAAGAATGATGAGTGATGCCGAACAGGGACCAGCAGATCGCACGAAAGGGCCGGTTCACCGCATTGGTGATCGCGGGCACGGCGGTATTCTGGATCGCGGCGACGCTGATTGGCGGGCAACTGGGGCTGGACAACCGGACGCGGGCGCTGTTCGACCTGATGGCATTGGCGGGGTTCGTCTGGGCCCTTGTCTTGATCTACCAAATCTGGCGTGCGCGCCGGAGCAACCAGAGGTAACGGGATGCTGAAGGACCAAGACCGTATCTTTACCAATATCTACGGGATGCATGACCGCAGCCTCAGCGGTGCCATGGCGCGCGGGCATTGGGACGGCACGGCCCGGATATTGCAGAACGGGCGCGACTGGATCGTCAACCAGATGAAGGCGAGCGGTCTGCGCGGGCGTGGCGGCGCGGGCTTTCCCACGGGCCTCAAATGGTCCTTCATGCCCAAGGAAAGCGACGGGCGGCCTGCCTATCTGGTGGTCAATGCCGACGAATCCGAGCCGGGCACCTGCAAGGATCGCGAGATCATGCGCCACGATCCGCATACGCTGATCGAGGGCTGTCTGATCGCCAGTTTCGCGATGAATGCACATGCCTGCTATATCTACATTCGCGGCGAATACATCCGCGAGAAAGAGGCGCTTCAGGCCGCGATCGACGAGGCCTACGAGGCGGGTCTGGTGGGGCGCAATGCGTGCAAATCGGGCTGGGATTTCGACATTTATCTCACCCATGGGGCCGGCGCCTATATCTGCGGCGAGGAAACCGCGCTGCTGGAGAGCCTTGAGGGCAAGAAGGGCATGCCGCGGATGAAACCGCCGTTCCCGGCGGGGGCGGGGCTGTATGGCTGCCCCACCACGGTCAACAATGTGGAATCCATCGCCGTGGTGCCGACGATCCTGCGGCGGGGGCCGGAGTGGTTCGCGGGCTTTGGCCGGGCGAACAATTCAGGCACCAAGCTGTTTGCGATTTCGGGGCATGTGAACAACCCTTGCGTGGTCGAAGAGGCGATGTCGATCACCTTCGAGGAGTTGATCGAGACCCATTGCGGCGGCATTCGCGGCGGCTGGGGCAATCTCAAGGCTGTCATTCCGGGCGGGTCGTCGGTGCCGTGCATCCGGGGCGAGCATATGCGCGAGGCGATCATGGATTTCGATTACCTGCGCGAGCAGCGCTCGGGTCTTGGCACGGCGGCGGTGATCGTGATGGATCAGTCCACCGACATCATCAAGGCGATCTGGCGGTTGTCGAAGTTCTACAAGCACGAAAGCTGTGGTCAGTGCACGCCCTGCCGCGAGGGAACCGGCTGGATGATGCGGGTGATGGACCGGCTGGTGCGTGGCGAGGCCGAGGTTGAGGAGATCGACATGCTGCTGGATGTGACCAAACAGGTCGAGGGGCATACGATCTGTGCCCTTGGCGATGCGGCGGCCTGGCCCATTCAGGGCCTGATCCGCAATTTCCGCGATGAGATCGAGGACCGGATCAAGGCCAAGCGCACCGGGCGCGTGAGCGCGGTGGCGGCGGAATGATGGGCCTGGACAGATCATGTCGCCGGGGCGGGCTGGTCCTGCTGATGCTGGCGGTGCTTGCGGGTTGCACCGAGCGCAAGGAACGCGTGCTCTTTGATGGCAATCATTACCCGCCCAAGAGTCGTGCCGAAAAGGACGACCGGCGCAATTTCACCGCCTCGGTGAGCCGCGCCAATCGCGGTATCGAGGGGGCGCAAAAGGCTGTGGTGCATGAGGCGACGCGCTATTGCCTGGAGAATTTCGGCACCTCCGAGATCGCGTGGGCCGTGTCGGCCCAAGGGGGTGAAGGACCGGTCTACACACGTTCCGGCGATCGGGTGTCAGTGGCGGGGCGTTGTGTCATATGGAAGTAAGGCGTTTCATATCAGGGGTTTGCGCCCTCTGCTATTGCATAGCAGGCGCGCGGAGACCCATCTGCGGTGCAGATGGGCGTGCCATGTTGGCGTTGCCCCGTTTCGATATGAAAGGACTGAAATCATGCGGATGATCCTCTCTCTGGCTATGGGCCTTGTTCTGAGCGCTACGGCAGCGAGTGCAACTGCCGGATCGCTGGCGCGCGAGGCCGATATCAATCAGGGGCTGTTCTACGTTTCGGTCGCCAACAAGATTCGCAAGGGTTGCGATGCGATCGCGCCGCGGACCTTTACCGCGATCCGTTATCTGGAGGCGCTCAAGGCCGAGGCGCGGGCGCGCGGATATTCCGAGGCGGAGATTGACGAATACATCAACGACAAGGATGAAAAGGCGCTCATGCGTGAGCGGCGCGATGCCTATATCCGCGCGAATGGGGCGGAGCCCGAAGGCGGGCCGGGTCTGTGTCGGCTCGGGAGTCGGGAAATTGCAGAGCAGAGCCAGATCGGCAAGCTGTTGAGAGCAAAGTGAGAAGAGATGTCGGACCTACGCAAGATCATCATTGACGACCGGGAGATCGAGGTAGCAGGGGCGATGACCCTCATTCAGGCCTGCGAGGTGGCGGGCGTCGAGATCCCGCGCTTTTGCTATCACGAGCGGTTGTCGATTGCCGGGAACTGCCGGATGTGTCTGGTCGAGGTCGTGGGCGGGCCGCCGAAACCGGCGGCAAGCTGTGCCATGCAGGTGCGCGATCTGCGTCCCGGCCCCGAGGGGCAGCCGCCGGTGGTCCGGACCAACAGCCCGATGGTCAAGAAGGCACGCGAAGGGGTGATGGAGTTTCTTCTCATCAACCATCCGCTGGATTGCCCGATCTGCGATCAGGGTGGTGAATGCGACCTGCAGGATCAGGCGATGGCCTATGGCGTGGATTTCAGCCGCTACCGCGAGCCCAAGCGCGCGAGCGAGGATCTGGATCTGGGTCCGCTGGTCGAAACGCATATGACCCGCTGCATTTCCTGCACGCGCTGCGTGCGCTTCACCACAGAGGTGGCGGGCGTCAAGGTGATGGGGCAGACCGGTCGTGGCGAGGATGCCGAGATCACTACCTATCTGGGCGAGATCATCGACTCTAACCTGCAGGGCAACATCATCGACCTCTGCCCGGTGGGGGCGCTGGTTAGCAAGCCCTATGCCTTTACCGCGCGGCCATGGGAACTGACCAAGACGGAAACCATCGACGTGATGGATGCGCTGGGCAGCAATATCCGCGTCGATTGCAAGGGGCGCGAGGTGATGCGCATTCTGCCGCGCAACCATGACGGCGTGAACGAGGAATGGATTTCCGACAAGACGCGCTTTGTCTGGGACGGGCTGCGGCGGCAGCGGCTGGACCGGCCCTATGTGCGCGAGAATGGCAAGCTGCGCCCCGCCACATGGCCCGAGGCATTGGCCACTGTCGCGCAGGCGATCAAGGGCGCGAAAAAGCTGGCCGGTCTGGTCGGCGATCTGGTGCCGGTCGAGGCGATCTATGCGCTGAAAGGGTTGATCGAGGGGCAGGGCGGTTCCGTCGAGTGCCGCACCGACAAGGCGCGTCTGCCTGCGGGCAATCGCAGCGCCTATGTGGGCAATGTGGCGGTCGAGGAACTGGACAGCGCGAAGAATATTGTTCTGATCGGCAGCGATCCGCGGGTCGAGGCGCCGGTGCTGAACGCGCGTATCCGCAAGGCCTGGATCAAGGGGGCGAATGTCACGGTCATCGGACCCAAGGTCGATCTGACCTATGACTATACCCATGCAGGCACCGACCGGGCCGCGCTCGCAGGGCTGAAAGTGCCCGAGGATACCATTGTCATTGTCGGGCAAGGTGCGTTGCGCGAGGCGGATGGCGTGGCGGTTCTGGCCGCTGCCATGGCGCTGTCGGGGCGTATGCTGGTGCTGCACACGGCGGCGGCGCGCGTCGGTGCGATGGATGTGGGTGCCGTGACCGAGGGTGGTCCGGAGGCCGCGATTGAGGGGGCCGACGTGATCTACAACCTTGGTGCCGACGAGGTGGAGATCGCGCCGGGGCCGTTCGTGATCTATCAGGGCAGCCACGGCGACCGGGGCGCGCATCGCGCCGATGTGGTTCTGCCGGGGGCGGCCTATACCGAGGAGCAGGGCCTGTTTGTCAACACCGAGGGCCGCCCGCAGCTTGCGTTGCGCGCGGGGTTCGCACCGGGCGAGGCCAAGGAAAACTGGGCGATCCTGCGGGCGCTGAGCGGGGAGTTGGGGGCGGTGCTGCCCTATGACAGCATCGCGCAGTTGCGGCAGGCGCTGGTCAGGGATGTGCCGCATCTGAAAAAGATCGACCGGGTGCCCGCGAATGACTGGCAGCCGCTGGCCAAGGCAAAACTGGGCAAGGCCGATTTTCGGCTGGCGATTGCGGATTTCTACCTGACCAATCCGATTGCGCGGGCAAGCACGCTGATGGCGGAACTGAGCGCCAATGCAAAGGCCCGGGCCACGCGCCCGATGGCGGCAGAGTGAGAATGGCGGCGGCTATCATACTGGCGCTGTCGGCCTGCGCGCAGGCGGGCCCGGCCCCGGATGCCGTCGCCTTTGCGCCCGAGTATCAGGGGATCGAGGCGCGGACGCTGGGCCGGGGGCTGGTGCAGGTCGAGGTCGGCATGCGGGGCGCGCGCGACGAGGCGGATGTCGAACGCTATGCGCAATGCGCGGTGGCGAAACAGGCGCTGGACGCAGGGTTCGGATTTGCCCGGCACCTGCGCACGCTGGTCAGCCGCGAGGCCGGGCTGTGGCGGGCGGATGCCGTATACATGATCTCGGCGGCCCTGCCGCCGGGGCAGAGAACAATCGACGCCGAAGTCGTCGCCGCGGATTGCGCGGAACATGGAATACCGATGGTGTGAGGACCTGATGGCTGAATTTTTCACAACCCCGCTCGGGACTCTGGTGATCATCATGGCGCAATGCCTTGCGGTGGTGGGCTTTGTCATGATCTCGCTGCTGTTCCTGGTCTATGGCGACCGCAAGGTCTGGGCGGCGGTGCAGATGCGCCGGGGGCCGAACGTGGTGGGCACCTGGGGCCTGTTGCAGACGGTGGCGGACGCGCTGAAATATGTCGTCAAGGAGGTCGTCGTGCCGGCCGGTGCCGACAAGGCGGTGTTCATGCTGGCGCCGATGACCAGTTTTGTGCTGGCGATCCTGGCGTGGGCGGTGATCCCGATGAACGAGGGCTGGGTGCTGTCGGATATCAACGTGGCGGTGCTGTTCGTCTTTGCCGTGTCGTCGCTGGAGGTCTACGGGATCATTATGGGCGGCTGGGCGTCGAACTCGAAATATCCGTTCCTCGGCTCGCTGCGTTCCGCCGCGCAGATGATTTCCTATGAGGTCAGTATCGGCCTTATCATCATCGGGGTGATCATTTCGACCGGCTCGCTCAATTTCAGCAGCATCGTGGCGGCGCAGGATACCGCCTATGGCTTTTTCGGGTGGTACTGGCTGCCGCATCTGCCGATGGTGTTCCTGTTCTTCATCAGCGCACTGGCCGAGACGAACCGCCCGCCCTTCGACCTGCCCGAGGCGGAATCGGAACTGGTGGCGGGCTATCAGGTGGAATATTCCTCGACGCCGTTCCTGCTGTTCATGGCCGGGGAATATATCGCGATCTTCCTTATGTGCGCGCTGATGAGCCTGTTGTTCTTTGGCGGCTGGCTGAGCCCGATTCCGGGTCTGCCCGACGGGGTGTTCTGGATGGTCGGCAAGATGGCGTTCTTTTTCTTCATCTTCGCGATGGTCAAGGCGATCACCCCGCGCTACCGCTACGATCAGCTCATGCGGATCGGCTGGAAGGTGTTTCTGCCGATGTCGCTGGGCTGGGTGGTGATCGTGGCGTTCCTTGCGAAATTCGAAGTGCTGGGCGGGTTCTGGGCCCGCTGGGCGATTGGAGGCTGAACCATGACCAAGATAGATTACGGGCGCGCGGCGGGGTATTTCCTGCTCAGCGATTTCATCAAGGGGTTCAGGCTGGGCTTGAAATACTTTTTCGCCCCCAAGGCGACGCTGAACTATCCGCATGAAAAGGGGCCGCTGTCGGTGCGGTTCCGGGGCGAGCACGCGCTGCGGCGCTATCCCAACGGCGAGGAACGCTGTATCGCCTGCAAGCTCTGTGAGGCGATCTGCCCGGCGCAGGCGATCACGATCGACGCCGAGCCGCGCGACGATGGCAGCAGGCGCACCACGCGCTATGACATCGACATGACGAAATGCATCTATTGCGGCTTTTGCCAGGAGGCGTGCCCGGTGGATGCCATTGTCGAGGGGCCTAATTTCGAGTTCGCCACCGAGACCCGCGAAGAGCTGTTCTATGACAAGGCGCGGCTGCTGGAGAATGGCGAACGCTGGGAGGCAGAGATTGCCCGTAACCTAGAGATGGATGCACCCTACAGATGAGCGATCCAACCAACCCCTTCGAGATGATGATGCGTCAGGCGCAGGAAATGGCCAAGGCGATGAACCCGGCGCTGGAATCCTTTTCGCCCAAGGGGTTCGAGGCGCTGTGGCCGACGATGCCCAAGGAGTTCATGGAAATGAGCTTTGGCAAGGGGATGAGCAAGGACGGGCTTGACGCCAAGACGCGGCTTCTCATCACGCTTGCGGGGCTGACGATGCTGGGCGCGCAGAGCGATACGCAGATCCGGCTGACCGTGCGACATGCGCTGGAGGCGGGGGCCACCAGGGACGAGATCGCCGAGACCATCGCGCAGATGTCGATGTTTGCCGGTATCCCGTCGATGACCCGCGCGATGGAATTTGCGCGCGAGGTGATGGACGAAAAGAGCGACGGAGGAAAAGACAAATGACGATTGCGGCGATGTCCTTTTATCTCTTTGCGGTCTCGCTGCTGGTCGGGGGGCTGTTTACCGTGATCAGCCGCAACCCGGTGCATTCGGTGCTCTGGCTGATCCTGTCGTTCATCAGCGCGGCGGGGCTGTTCGTGCTGCTGGGAGCCGAATTCGTGGCGATGTTGCTGATCATCGTCTATGTGGGCGCGGTCGCGGTTCTGTTCCTGTTCGTGGTGATGATGCTGGATGTGGATTTCGCGGAGCTGAAGGCGGAGATGGCGAGATACATGCCGCTTGCGCTGCTGATCGGGGTGATCCTGCTGATGCAGTTCGGCCTGGTCTTTGGCGCATGGGAGGCGGATGCGGGTGCGATGGCCGCGCGGGGCGCGGTCACCCCCGAGGGGGTCGAGAATACCGCGGCTCTGGGTCTGCTGCTCTATGACAAGTATTTCATCCTGTTCCAGCTGGCCGGTCTGATCCTGCTGGTGGCGATGATCGGGGCGATCGTGCTGACGTTGCGGCACCGGACGGACATCAAGCGGCAGGATGTGCTGGCGCAGATGTATCGCGATCCGGCCAAGGCGATGGAATTGCGGGATGTGAAGCCGGGTCAGGGGCTGTAACAGCCCCTGACCCGCCCCGGGCTTGAACCGGGGCCTCTTGAGGGCAAGGAGATCCCGGGTCAAGCCCGGGATGACACGGGACAAGAGGCGCCGAGGCGCGCCGTGAACGACAACAAGACGACAATCGGGCATGGCCCGGAGGGACAGACATGATCGGACTTGAACATTATCTAACGGTCGCGGCGGCCTTGTTCGTGATAGGTATTTTCGGCCTTTTCCTGAACCGCAAGAACGTGATCATCCTGCTGATGTCGATCGAGCTGATGCTGCTGGCGGTCAATATCAACCTTGTCGCCTTTTCGTCCTATCTGGGCGATCTGGTGGGGCAGGTGTTCACCCTCTTCGTGCTGACCGTCGCCGCTGCCGAGGCCGCCATCGGGCTTGCGATCCTCGTCTGTTTCTTCCGCAACCGCGGCACGATCGCCGTGGAAGACGTCAACGTGATGAAAGGCTGAAGCCATGGAAACCATCCTCCTCTTCGCGCCTCTCGTCGGGGCGATCATCGCGGGGTTCGGCTGGCGCGTCATCGGCGACGCTGGCGCGCAGTGGCTGGCCACGGGGCTTTTGTTCCTGTCCTGCCTGCTGAGCTGGATCGTGTTTCTGGCGCATGACGGGATCACGCAGCAGGTGCATATCCTTGACTGGGTGCAGTCGGGCACGCTGGACACGGCTTGGGCGATCCGGATGGACCGACTGACGGCGATCATGCTGATCGTCATCACCACCGTGTCGGCGCTGGTGCATCTCTATTCCGTCGGCTACATGGCGCATGACGAGAATTTCCGCGAGAACGAGAGCTATCGACCGCGGTTTTTCGCGTATCTGTCGTTCTTTACCTTTGCCATGCTGATGCTGGTGACATCGGACAACCTGCTTCAGATGTTCTTTGGCTGGGAGGGTGTGGGCGTCGCGTCCTATCTGCTGATCGGGTTCTATTATCGCAAGCCAAGCGCCAATGCCGCGGCGATCAAGGCCTTCGTGGTGAACCGGGTCGGCGATTTCGGTTTCGCGCTGGCCATCATGGCGCTCTATTTCCTGGTCGACAGCATCAGACTGGATGACATTTTCGCCGCCGCGCCGCAACTGGCGGAAACGCAGGTGACGTTCCTGTGGACCGAGTGGAACGCGGCCAATCTGATCGCGTTCCTGCTGTTCGTGGGCGCGATGGGCAAGTCGGCGCAGCTGTTCCTGCACACATGGCTTCCGGACGCGATGGAGGGCCCGACGCCGGTGTCGGCGCTGATCCATGCCGCGACCATGGTGACGGCGGGGGTGTTCCTGGTCTGCCGCATGTCGCCGCTGATGGAATATGCGCCCGAGGCGCTGAATTTCGTCGTCTTCATCGGAGCCTCGACGGCGTTCTTTGCCGCCACGGTGGGCCTTGTGCAGAATGACATCAAGCGGGTGATCGCCTATTCGACCTGTTCGCAGCTGGGATACATGTTCGTGGCCGCTGGCGTGGGCGTCTATTCGGTGGCGATGTTCCACCTTTTCACGCATGCGTTTTTCAAGGCGATGCTGTTTCTGGGCGCGGGTTCCGTGATTCACGGGATGCATCATGAGCAGGACATGCGCAATTATGGCGGGCTGCGCAAGAAGATGCCCTATACGTTCTGGGCGATGATGATCGGCACGCTGGCGATCACCGGCGTGGGCATTCCGCTGACCCATATCGGCTTTGCCGGGTTCCTCAGCAAGGATGCGGTGATCGAGAGCGCCTGGGCGGGAACGGCGGGCGGCTATGGCTTCTGGATGCTGGTGATCGCGGCGCTGTTCACCTCTTTCTACAGCTGGCGGCTGATGTTCATGACGTTCTATGGCGAGTCGCGCGGCGACAGGCATACGCATGAGCATGCACATGAAAGCCCGATGGTCATGCTGGTGCCGCTGGGCGCGCTGGCGCTTGGGGCGGTGTTCGCCGGGATGGTGTGGTTCAACAGCTTTTTTGGCAGCCATGATCAGGTAAACAGTTTCTTTGGCATCCCGGTGCATCATGTGGAGGCATCCGAAGGCCACGCCGACGAGGGCGAGGCAGCCGAGGAGCATGGCCCGGCCCATGCCGGGGCGCCGCAGGGGGCGATCTTCATGCACCCGGACAATCATGTGATGGATGAGGCGCACCATGCGCCGACATGGGTCAAGGTCAGCCCCTTTGTCGCCATGCTGATCGGTTTCGTGACGGCGTTCTGGTTCTATATCCTCGATCCGTCGATGCCCCGCAAAGTCGCCGAGACGAACCGTCCGCTCTACCTCTTTCTGCTCAACAAGTGGTATTTCGACGAGATCTTTGACTGGCTGCTTGTCCGGCCAGCCAAGGCGCTTGGCCAGATTCTGTGGAAGCGCGGCGACGGGGATGTGATCGACGGCTCGCTCAACGGGGTGGCGATGGGGCTCATTCCCCGTCTGACGCGGCTCGCAGGGCGGGCGCAGTCCGGCTACATCTTTACCTATGCCTTTGCCATGGTGATCGGGATCGCGATCCTGGTCACCTGGATGACGATCTTCGGGGGGGGCAACTGATGGACAACCTGCTTTCCATTGTGACCTTCATCCCGGCGGTCGCGGCGGCAATCCTTGCGATTTTCCTGCGCGGCGAGGATGAAGCAGCGCAGAAGAATGCGAAATGGGTGGCGATGATCGCCACGGTTCTGACCTTTGTGGTCTCACTCTTCATCCTGTTCGATTTCGATCCCTCCGACACCGGCTTTCAGTTCGTGGAGGAACGCGAATGGCTGCTGGGGCTGAAATACAAGATGGGGGTGGACGGGATCAGCGTGCTGTTCGTGCTGCTGACCACCTTCATCATGCCGCTGACCATTGCCGCGTCGTGGAATGTGACGCACCGCGTCAAGGAATACATGATCGCCTTCCTGCTGCTGGAAACGCTGATGCTGGGCGTGTTCATGGCCCTGGATCTGGTGCTGTTCTACCTTTTCTTCGAGGGCGGGCTGATCCCGATGTTCCTGATCATCGGCATCTGGGGCGGCAGGGAACGCATCTATGCGTCGTTCAAGTTCTTCCTCTACACGTTTCTCGGCTCGGTGCTGATGCTGGTGGCGATGGTGGCGATGTTCGCGGATGCGGGCACCACGGATATTGCGGCACTTTTGCGCCATGAATTCGAGAGCGAGAGTTTCACTGTTCTGGGTATCCACATCATCGGTGGCATGCAGACGCTGATGTTTATCGCGTTCTTTGCCAGTTTTGCGGTCAAGATGCCGATGTGGCCGGTGCATACATGGTTGCCGGATGCGCACGTTCAGGCCCCCACTGCGGGTTCTGTGGTGCTGGCAGCGATCCTGCTGAAGATGGGCGGCTACGGCTTCCTGCGGTTCAGCCTGCCGATGTTCCCGGTGGGGGCGGAGGTGCTGACGCCGCTGGTGCTGTGGATGAGCGCCATCGCCATCGTCTACACCTCGCTGGTGGCGCTGGCGCAGGAGGACATGAAAAAGCTCATCGCCTATTCGTCCGTGGCGCATATGGGCTATGTCACTATGGGGATCTTCGCGGCCAATCAACAGGGCGTCGACGGGGCGATTTTCCAGATGGTCAGCCACGGTTTCATCTCCGGCGCGCTGTTTCTTTGTGTCGGCGTGATTTATGACCGGATGCATACCCGCGAGATCGACGCCTATGGCGGTCTGGTCAACCGGATGCCGGCCTATGCGCTGATCTTCATGTTCTTCACCATGGCCAATGTGGGCCTGCCGGGCACCAGCGGATTTGTCGGGGAATTCCTGACGCTGGTGGGCGTGTTCCAGGTCAACACATGGGTGGCGGCGGTGGCCACGACGGGGGTGATTCTGAGTGCCGCCTATGCGCTCTGGCTGTATCGCCGGGTGGTGTTCGGCGATCTGATCAAGGAGAGCCTCAAGACCATCACCGACATGAACAAGCGTGAGCGCGCGATCTTTGCCCCGCTGGTGGTGATGACGCTGCTGCTGGGGGTCTATCCCCGGCTGGTCACCGATATCACCGGCCCCTCGGTCGAGGCGCTGATTTCCAACGTAGAGACGGCACAGGCCGTGGCGCAGGCCGCGACCCAGATTGCCGAAAGCTCGCATTGAACCGGAGGTCCTGAGACATGCAGGCTGATCTTTCCATAATCCTGCCGGAGATCGTGATCTCGGTCTATGCGATGGTGGCGCTTCTGGTGGTGGCCTACAGCGGCAAGGACCGCATGGCGGGCATGCTGGTCTGGCTCACCGCCGCGCTCCTTGCGATCATGGCGTTCTGGATCGGGGTGACCGGCTCTGGCGCGGGCGCGCGTGCAGGGTTTGGCGGCATGTTCAACGATGACGGATTCGCGCGCTTTGCCAAGGTGGCGATCCTGCTGTCGGCGGGCGCGGTGCTGGTGCTGGGTCAGGACTACATGGAACGGCGCGGCATATTGCGGTTCGAATATCCGCTGCTTATTGCGCTGGCGGTCGTGGGCATGATGGTGATGGTCAGCGCGGGCGACCTGATGGCGCTCTACATGGGACTCGAGTTGCAATCGCTGGCGCTGTACGTGGTTGCGTCACTGCGGCGGGACAGCGCGAAATCGACCGAGGCGGGGCTGAAATACTTTGTCCTTGGCGCGCTGAGTTCGGGCCTGCTGCTTTATGGCGCGTCGCTGACCTATGGCTATGCGGGCACGACGCTGTTTTCAGGCATCATCGCGGCGGCAGAGGGGCAGGCGCCGGTGGGTCTGCTGATCGGGCTGGTGTTCGTGATCTCGGGACTGGCCTTCAAGATTTCCGCCGTGCCGTTCCACATGTGGACGCCCGATGTCTATCAGGGCGCGCCGACGCCGATCACGGCGTTTTTCTCCACCGCGCCCAAGGTGGCGGCGATGGGTCTTTTCGCGCGGGTCGTGCATGATGCGTTCGGCGGCGTGGTGGGGGACTGGCAACAGGTGTTGGCGGTGCTGTCGCTCCTGTCGATGTTCCTGGGTGCGGTCGCGGCCATCGGGCAGACCGATATCAAGCGGCTGATGGCCTATTCCTCGATCGCGCATATGGGCTATGCGTTGATGGGGCTGGCGGCGGGCACGGTGTTTGGCGTGCAGGCGATGCTGATCTACATGGCGATCTACGTGACGATGAATGTGGGCACATTCGCCTTTATCCTGTCGATGGAGCGTGACGGACAGCCGGTGACGGATATCCACAGTCTCAACATGTATGCCAAGGCCGAGCCGGGCCGGGCGCTGGCCATGCTGATCCTCTTGTTCAGCCTGGCCGGCGTGCCGCCGCTGCTGGGGTTCTTCGGCAAGTTCTATGTGCTGCGCGCGGCCTATGAGGGCGGGCTGGCCTGGCTGGCGGTGGCGGGGGTGATCGCGTCCGTGATCGGGGCGTTCTACTATCTGCGGATCGTGTTCTACATGTATTTCGGCGAAGAGGGCGAGGGTCTGGAGACCGGGCGTTCGCCGGTGCAATGGGTGTTCCTGATGGGATCGGCCGCGATCATGCTGGTTGGCATCGTCAACATGTTCGGCGTCGAGGCCATGGCGCAGGCGGCGGCGGCGACGCTGGTCAACTGAGGCGGGCGGCGGCCCTGTCCGGGGAACCGGGTGCGCCTCCGGCGGGAGTATTTGCAGCAGGATGAATACGGGATCCGAGTTCGACTGGCCCGAGGGCTATGGGCGCCGCGTGCTGGCATCGGTGGACAGCACCAATGCCGAGGCGGCGCGGATCGCGCCGCATCTGGCGGGGCCGGAGTGGATCCTGGCGCTGGAACAGACGGCGGCGCGCGGGCGGCGCGGGCGGGGCTGGGTCAATCCGGCGGGCAATTTCGCCGCGACCCTGGTGATGCGCCCGGGGGAGAGCCCGGCCAAGGTGGCGTTGCGGTCGTTCGTCGCCTCTCTGGCGCTTCATGAGGCGCTGGTGGCCGTCACAGGGCGGACGGCGGGATTCGCGCTCAAATGGCCCAATGATGTGCTGTTGAATGGCGGCAAGCTGGCGGGGATATTGCTGGAGAGTGCCGGGACGGGCGGCAGTCTGAGCCATTTCGCGATCGGCATCGGGGTCAATCTGAAAGAGGCCCCGCGCGCCGATCAGGTGGAGGCGGGGGCGCTGCGGCCCGTGTCGCTCTTGTCCGAAACCGGCATCGCGCCGGAGCCCGAGGAGTTTCTGGATTTGCTCGCCCCGGCCTATGCACGGGCAGAGGCGCAGTTCGTGACCTATGGGTTCGAGCCGATCCGCCGCGCCTGGCTGGCGCGGGCGGCGCGTCTGGGCGAGGTGATCACGGCGCGCACCACGCGCGACAGCCATGAGGGCACGTTCGAGACGGTGGACGCGGACGGAAATCTTGTTCTAATGACCGCTGAGGGACGGCAGGCGATTGCCGCAGCCGAGGTTTTTTTCTGACGCGGAGGGTGGCGGATGCTGTTGGCGATTGATTGCGGCAACACCAATACGGTGTTTTCGATCTGGGATGGTCAAAGGTTTCTCTGCACCTTGCGGACCTCCACAGAGCATCAGCGCACGGCGGATCAGTATTTTGTCTGGTTCTCGACGCTGCTCAACCATTTCGGCATCAAGGCTGACATCGACGGCGTGATCATCAGTTCCACCGTGCCGCGGGTGGTGTTCAACCTGCGGGTCTTTTCGGATCGTTATTTCGGGTGCCGCCCGCTGGTGGTGGGCAAGCCCGAGTGCCGCCTGCCGGTGGATGTGCGGGTGGATGCGGGCACGCAGGTGGGACCGGACCGGCTGGTGAATACGGTGGCGGGATATGACCTCTATGGCGGGGATCTGATCATCGTGGATTTCGGCACCGCCACGACATTCGATGTCGTGGACACGGACGGGGCCTATATCGGCGGGGTGATCGCGCCGGGGGTGAACCTGTCATTGCAGGCGCTGCACGAGGCGGCTGCGGCGCTGCCGCATATCGACGTGACCAAACCCGAGCGCGTCATCGGCACGAATACGGTGGATTGCATGCAATCGGGCGTCTTCTGGGGTTATGTCGGGCTGATCAATGGGATATGTGAGCGGATAAAGGCCGAGCATGGCCGCACCATGAAGGTGATCGCAACAGGTGGGCTGGCACCGTTATTCCAGCAGGGCACGGACATGTTCGACATGTTCGAGGACAAACTGACAATGCACGGTCTGACCGTGATATTCGAGCATAACAAGGAGGGCTGACGCCCCATGAGCAGTGAACGTCTGATCTACCTGCCCCTCGGCGGGGCGGGTGAAATTGGTATGAATGCCTATGTCTACGGCTATGGCAAGCCCGGCAAGGAGCGGCTGATCCTGGTCGATCTGGGGGTGACGTTCCCGGATATGGAGGGCTCGCCCGGGGTCGATCTTATTCTGCCCGACATCACATGGCTGGCCGAGCGGCGCGACCGGCTGGAGGCAATATTTGTCACCCATGCCCATGAGGATCATGTGGGCGCTGTCGCGCATTACTACGGGCGTCTGGGGGCGCCGATCCATGCGCGGGCCTTTACCGCCAATATCGCGCGGCGCAAGATGGCGGAACTCGGTCACCCGGAAAAGGCGGTCAATATCGTCTCGCCCTGGCCCGAGGTCACGCAGGCGGGACCGTTTTCGGTGGGCTTCGTTCCCACATCGCATTCCATCCCCGAAAGCTCCGGCCTGGTGATCGACACGCCGGCGGGGCGGCTGGTGCATACCGGCGATTTCAAGATCGACACCGATCCCGTGGTGGGAGAGCCGTTCGATCCCGACCTATGGGCGAGTCTCGCCGAGGGTGGGATCAAGGCGCTGATCTGCGATTCCACCAATGTGTTCAGCCTGCATCCGGGGCGCTCGGAGAGCAGTGTGGGGGTGCCCATCACCGAGCTTGTGGCGAGGTCGAAGGGCATGTTCGTCTGCACCACATTCGCCAGCAACGTGGCGCGGGTGAAGACGCTGGCCGAGGCGGGCGTGCGCGCCGGGCGGTCGGTCTGTCTGATGGGGCGCGCCATGCAACGGATGATCGAGGCGGCGACCGAGACCGGGGTGCTCAGGGGTTTTCCCAGGACGATAAGCCCGGAGGAGGCCGGATCAATCCCGCGCGAGAATCTGATGCTGATCGTGACCGGCAGTCAGGGCGAACGGCGCGCGGCGAGCGCGCAGCTTGCCAATGGCAAGTATAACGGGATGACGATGAAGGACGGCGACACGTTTCTGTTTTCGTCCAAGACCATTCCCGGCAACGAGCGCGGCGTGATCCGGATCATGAACCAGTTCAGCGAGATGGGCGTGGATGTGATCGAAGGCGACGACCACTATCATGTCTCGGGTCATGCGAACCAGCCTGATCTGGTTGTGATGCACAAACTGTTGCAGCCGCAGATCCTGATCCCGATGCATGGCGAGCACCGGCATCTGCGCGAGCATGTCAAGCTGGCCAAGGCGAACCGGATTGCGGGGGTTCTGGCGGTGAACGGGATGATGGTCGATCTGAGCGGCAACAAGCCCAAGGTGGCCGAATATGTCGAGACGGGGCGCACCTATCTCGATGGCTCGGTGCAGGTGGGTGCGCTTGACGGGGTTGTGCGGGATCGGATCCGCATGGCGCTCAACGGGCATGTGATGGTCAATGTCATCCTTGACGAGGAGGACGATCCGCTTGGCGATCCCTGGGTCGAGACCATGGGGCTGGCCGAGACCGGGCGCAGCCGTGCGCCGCTTGTGGATGTGCTGGAAGAGGATCTGGCGCAGTTCATGGGGCGGGCCGGTGACAAGACGCTGGCGGATGACGACAAGCTGGAGGAGGGACTGCGCCGGGTCGTGCGGCAGAGCGCGCAGACCGAGATCGGCAAGCGGCCCGAGGTGACCGTGGTGATCAGTCGCCTGACGGCATGATCCTCAAGAAATGGTAAATATATCGGGCGCTTAGCGGGCGTGCGCCGGGCAATTCCATTGACTCTGCGCGCGGTTTCGCGTATAGGTTGTGATGTGCTGGACGAGATGGGCAAGCGGCCCCGGGGATGACCCCGGAGGCCGCTTTTCCATGTCAGAGCGGCAAAGACCCGAGACCCAGGACAAACGCATGAGGCAGAGCACGTATGGTTTTGATCACCGCCGATGAGGGGCCTTCGGGTCTGACCACGTCGATCGACGCGCTGGAGCAGCAGCTCGCGGATATGCGCGAGGAGTTGCAGGAACTGTATCTGCGGATCAAGGCCGGGGAACTGGACGAGCTGAAGAATGCGGCCAAGGCCACGTCGGAAATCCGGCAATGGCTGAAGATCGCGATAGAAGCGGAGGCGCAACTTGAAAAACGCAGAAGAGAGGACCGTGGCATCGTCCACGGATTTGCCATCGACCTTGTCGGGGCAAGGACTCAGATCGGGGGCCGCCTGGATCGTCTCAGAAGGGCTGGATGTTCAGGGGCAGTTCCTCGATGTCCTGAGTGATGGCGATTTGCTGGCGCTGCCCTGGTTGTTCGAGTTCTGGGCGCTGGAGCATCAGTTGCCGCCCGAGGGCGACTGGCGGACATGGGTGATCCTGGGCGGGCGCGGCGCGGGCAAGACGCGCGCGGGTGCCGAATGGGTGCGCGCGCAGGTTGAAGGCGCGCGACCGCTGGATGCGGGGCGATGCCATCGGATCGCGCTGGTGGGCGAGACGATAGATCAGGTGCGCGAGGTGATGGTCTTTGGCGAGAGCGGGATCATGGCGTGCTCTCCGCCCGACCGCCGGCCTGAATGGCAGGCGACGCGCAAGCGGCTGATCTGGCCCAACGGAGCCACGGCGCAGGCGTTTTCGGCGCATGATCCCGAGGGGTTGCGGGGACCGCAGTTCGACGGGGCCTGGGTGGATGAACTGGCCAAGTGGAAGAAGGCACGCGAGACCTGGGACATGCTGCAATTCGGGTTGCGGCTGGGCGAGGATCCTCGGGTCTGCGTGACCACGACACCGCGCAATGTGGGGATGCTGAAAGAGCTTCTGGCGGCGGGCAGCACGGTGGTGACGAGCGCCCCCACCGAGGCCAACCGCGCCTATCTGGCCGAAGGGTTCCTGGAAGAGGTGCGCGCGCGGTATGCGGGCACGCGGCTGGGGCGGCAGGAGCTGGATGGCGTGCTGGTCGATGAGGCCGAGGGCGCGCTCTGGACACCCGCCATGCTGGAGCGGTGCCGGGCGGACGTGATCCCTGAGCTGGACCGGATCGTGGTGGCGGTCGATCCGCCGATGACCGGGCATGGCGGGTCGGACGAATGCGGGATCGTGGTGGCGGGGGCGGTGACGCGCGGGCCGGTGCAGGACTGGCGTGCGTGGGTCCTGGCCGATGCGAGCGTGAGCAGCGCAAGCCCGGCAGGCTGGGCCAAGGCCGCCATTCGCGCGATGGAGCGGTGGGGGGCGGAGCGGCTGGTGGCCGAGGTCAATCAGGGCGGCGACCTGGTGGAGCAGGTGATCCGGCAGGTCGATCCGCTGGTCCCGTTCCGGTCAGTCCATGCGAGCCGGGGCAAGGTGGCGCGGGCAGAACCGGTGGCGGCGCTCTACGAGCAGGGGCGGGTGCATCATGCGCGCGGTCTTGGCGCGCTGGAGGATCAGATGTGCGCCATGACCGCACGCGGGTTCGAGGGCAGGGGCAGCCCCGACCGGGTGGATGCGCTGGTCTGGGCGCTGACCGAATTGATCGTGGAGCCTGCGGCGAAATGGCGGCGCCCGCAGGTGCGCGCGGTGTGAGCGGGAGCCCCCTCAGACTGCCGGCAAAGGTGGCAGGCCCTGAAACCCGCCCCATTGTCACGTTGCGTTCAGAGAGCGGAACGCAGTCCTGACGGGAACGGATTTCGGATTTTCGGGCACCGCGTCGGAGAGCCAGGGCTTTTCAACTCTCTGGGAAGACATGTCAAATATGACATGTCATCGGGGCGGGTAACAAGGATCAGGGGTAAGGGATCCGAGCAGACGACACCAGACGGCTCGACGCGAAGAGGGCGCGGACGGCGGACTTCCGACGCGCCAGCCCCTCCCTGGAACAGCAGGGGTCTGGCGGCAACCTGACATGTCATGGCGGGTTGCCGACAATGGTAGCGGCACTGAAACTCGCCCCATCTTTGCGTCACGTTCGGAGAACGGAACGGAATCCTGGCGGTAAGAGTTCCCGGATTCTGGCAGACCGCCCCGGAGAGCAGGGGTTTTTCAACACTCTGAGGCGCGTTGAAACCCCGCCCCACACCGCTTCTGCCCGGTTCTGCCCGGCAGGGTCGGGCGCACGGTGTGGTTTACTTTCCTTAAACATTTGACGGTCTGATGCCCATCAAGCGGGCGAGAGGCCCGAACGGATGCGGGATCAAGGAGAGCGGGACGATGATACTGGATTTCTTCCGGCAGGGTGGCGCGGCGGAGGCGCGGGTGGCCCCCGAGCAGAAGGCTAGCGCCACGGGCCGGGTTGTGGCCTGGGGCACCGCCGGGCGTGTCGCCTGGAGCCCGCGTGACGCGGTGAGCCTGGCGCGCAACGGCTTTGCCGGCAATCCGGTGGGGTTTCGCTGTGTCAAGATGATCGCCGAGGCGGCGGCGGCGTTGCCGCTGGTATTGCAGGACTGCGCGCAGCGCTTCGCGGCGCATCCTGTGCTGGACCTGATCAAGTGTCCCAATCCGGCGCAGGGGCGGGCCGAACTCTTCGAGGCGCTTTACGGGCAGTTGCTGCTGACCGGCAATGCCTATGTCGAGGCGGTTGGTGCGGGGACGGGTGTGCCGGTGGAACTGCATGTGCTGCGCTCGGACCGGATGAGTGTGGTGCCGGGCGCGGATGGCTGGCCGGTGGCCTATGAATATGCCGTGGCCGGTCGCAGGCATCGGTTCGATGTGAGCGAGGGCACACCCTGCATCTGTCACGTCAGGAGCTTTCACCCGCAGGACGATCATTACGGGTTGTCGCCTCTGCAGGCGGCGGCGCAGGCGGTGGATGTGCATAATTCCGCCTCGCGCTGGTCCAAGGCCCTGCTCGACAATGCGGCGCGGCCCTCTGGCGCGATCGTCTACAAGGGGGCCGAGGGGCAGGGCAGCCTGAGCAGCGATCAGTATGACCGGCTGGTCGGCGAGATGGAGGCGCATCATCAGGGCGCGCGCAATGCGGGCCGTCCGATGCTGCTGGAAGGTGGGTTGGACTGGAAGCCGATGGGGTTCAGCCCGTCGGACATGGAATTCCAGAAAACCAAGGAAAGCGCCGCGCGCGAGATCGCGCTGGCATTTGGTGTGCCGCCGATGCTGCTGGGTATTCCCGGCGATGCGACATTCGCCAATTACCAGGAGGCGAACCGGGCGTTCTATCGGTTGACGGTGCTGCCGCTGGCGACGCGGGTGAGCGCCACGGTGGCGGCATGGCTGGCGCGGATGAGCGGCGAGGCGTTGGATCTGCACCCCGATCTGGATCAGGTGCCGGCGCTGGCGGCTGAGCGCGATGCGCAATGGGCGCGCGTGGCGCAGGCGGATTTCCTGACGGCGGCGGAAAAACGAGAGCTGCTGGGACTGCCCGCGTTGCCGGAGGGTGGGATGAATGGCTGAGCCGGGGCCGCCGCCGCGTTACGGGTTCGAGGCATTCGATTGCGCCCCGGCGCTGCGACTGGAGGCGCATGAGCGGGTCTCGGAGTTGCAATTGCGCGCGCTGACCGAGCGGCTGGAACGGATGGAGGCGGCGCTGGAGCGGCTGGAGCGGCGGCTGTGGCTGGCGGTTTACGGCGTGGCAGCGGCGATTCTGGTGCAGGCGTTTCAGCCGCTTCTGGCGGCGTTGCCGGGGTGAATCCCGGCCTACGGGCACGCCGCAGGATAGGGAAAGGACGAGGTGAATGGACATGGATACGGGACTTGAACGCAAGTTCGTGCGCCTGGACGGCGAGGCGTTGAGTGTGGGCGAGGGAGGCCGGATCGAGGGCTATGCAAGCCTCTTTGGCGCGCCCGATCAGGGCGGCGATATCGTCGAGCGGGGGGCCTATTCGGCCTCGCTGGCGCGGCTGGCGGCGGAGGGTCGCAAGGTCAAGATGCTGTGGCAGCATGATCCGGCGCAGCCGATCGGCATCTGGGACGAGGTGCGCGAGGATGCGCGCGGTCTGTGGGTCAAGGGGCGATTGCTGGACAGTGTGGAGCGGGCGCGCGAGGCGGCGGCGCTGATCGCGGCGGGGGCGATTGATGGCCTCAGCATCGGCTATCGCACCTTGCGCGCGGTGAAGAACGACAAGGGCCAGCGGCTCTTGAGGGAACTGGAGCTCTGGGAGGTGTCGCTGGTGACATTCCCGATGCTGCCCAGTGCGCGGGTGACGGCCAAGGGTGAGACCCCGGGCGCCGGAACGCTGCGTGAATTGGCGGCGGTCTTTGACGCGGCCCGCCGGGAAATGGCGCGGATCTAGCGCCGGGCGACGACCCAAACTGAAGGATGGAATGATGACAACCCAAGCAAAGGCTCGGGCCGGGGAAGATCTGTCTCCGGTGGCCGAGATGAAATCCGCTGTGGCGGGTTTCATGAGCGAATTCAGTGTCTTTCGTGCCGAAGTTTACAACCGACTGCAACAGCAAGAAGAGAAGATGACCATGTTTGAACGCAAATCCATCGCCCTGTCGCGCCCGCATCTGGCAGCGGGGGCCGACACCCATGCCCCGCATCGCAAGGCGTTTGACGCCTACCTGCGCGGCGGCGACGATGATGCGCTGCGCGGACTGGAACTGGAGGGCAAGGCGCTCAATACCGCGATTGCCGGTGAGGGTGGATATCTGGTCGATCCGCAGACCGCCGAGACGATCCGGTCGGTGCTGACCTCGACCGCCTCGATCCGGGCGGTGGCCAATGTGGTCGCGGTCGAGGCCAGCAGTTTCGACGTGCTGGTGGATCACACGGATGTGGGGCATGGCTGGGCCACGGAAACCGGATCGGTGGCCGAGACCGACACGCCGGCGATCGACCGGATCAACATTCCGCTGCATGAGCTGAGCGCGCTGCCCAAGGCATCGCAGCGCCTGCTGGACGACAGCGCCTTTGACGTCGAGGGCTGGCTGGCTGGGCGGATCGCCGACAAGTTCGCGCGCGCCGAGGCGGCGGCCTTTGTCGGGGGCGACGGGCTGGACAAGCCGCGCGGGTTCCTGGCGCATCCGAGTGTCGATAACGATGTCTGGACCTGGGGCAATCTGGGCTATGTGCCGACCGGGGCTGAAGGCGCGATTGACGGGCCAGATCCGATTGTCGATCTGGTCTATGCCTTGGGCGCGCAGTATCGCGCCAATGCGACATTCGTGATGAATTCGAAGACCGCAGGGACGATCCGCAAGATGAAGGATGCCGATGGCCGGTTCCTGTGGTCGGACGGTCTGGCCGCGGGAGAGCCTGCGCGGCTGATGGGGTACCGCGTGCTGATCGCCGAGGACATGCCAGACATCGCCACGGGGGCCAATGCCATTGCGTTCGGGGATTTCCGCGCGGGCTATACGGTGGCCGAGCGTCCTGATCTGCGGGTGCTGCGCGATCCCTACAGCGCCAAGCCGCATGTGCTGTTTTACGCCACCAAGCGGGTGGGTGGCGATGTCTCTGATTTCAAGGCGATCAAGCTGTTGAAATTCGCCGTCTCCTGACGTGCGCGGATGGGGCGCGGGGCGGGCACGCCGCGCGCCTGAAGCACCGGAAGGGTCCGGGATATATGGAGTAGGTCCATGATGTTGATGGAAGAAACCGCAGTGCCCCTGATCGCGCTGCCGCTGGCGGAATTCAGGACGCATCTGCGGCTGGGCACCGGGTTTGCGGATGACGATATCCAGGATCAGGTTCTGGAGAGTTTCCTGCGCGCCGCCTTGGCCGGCATTGAGGGGCGCACCGGCAAAGTCTTGATGGAGCGAGATTTTTCCTGGGTGTTGCAGGCGTGGCGGGATGCCGGGGGTCAGGCCCTGCCGGTGGCACCGGTGAGCGCGGTTCTCAGTCTCTCCTTGCGCAACCGGGCCGATGAGGTCGAGGTGATCGACCCCGCGCACTACCGGCTGGAGCGCGATGCGCATCGGCCCGTGCTGCGCCCTGCGGGTACGTTCCTGCCTGCCATCGCGCCGGGTGGCGTGGCCGAGATCGTGTTTCGTGCGGGCTATGGCGCGGCTTGGGGTGATCTGCCGGCCGATCTGGCGCAGGCCGTGCTGATGCTGGCGGCGCATTATTATGAATATCGACACGAGACGGGGCTGAGCGGCGGCTGCATGCCGTTTGGCGTGGCCAGCCTGATCGAGCGCTATCGCACGGTGCGTCTGTTGGGCGGGAGCGCGCGGTGATGGCGCGGCCAAGGCTCAACCGGCCGCTGGTGCTGGAGGCGGCGCTGCGCCTGCCGGATGGTGCGGGTGGATTCACCCTTGTCTGGCAGGCGCGGGGCACGCTCTGGGCCGAGGTCAGCACACGCGCCGGGCGCGAGGCTGAGGGAGAGGGCGTGCGACTGGCGCGCGCGGGCTACCGGATTGCGGTGCGTGCGGCCCCGCAGGGCAGTTCCTCGCGCCCGCAGGCTGGGCAGCGGCTGCGCGATGGCGCGCGGCTCTTTCACATCGTGGCGGTGACCGAGGCGGATGCGGGCGGGCGATACCTGACCTGCTGGGCGGAAGAGGAGGTGGTGCAATGAGCTATGGTGTGGCGGCGGCGCTGCAGGAGGCGGTTTTCCAGCGGCTGAGCAATGATGCGGTTCTGACAGGGTTGGTGGGGGGCGCGATCTATGACGCGGTGCCGCCGGGCCCGCTGCCACCGCTCTATGTGACGCTTGGTTCCGAAGACGTGCGCGAGCGTGGCGACGGATCGGCGGGCGGGGCCTGGCACAGTTTCACGGTTTCTGTCGTGACGGAGGGCGCCGGGTTCCTTGGCGCCAAACAAGTCGCGGACGCGGTCAGCGACGCGCTGGCGGATGCGCGCCTGGTGCTGGGTCGCGGGCATCTCAGCGGCCTCACATTCCTGCGTGCGCGGGCGCGGCGCGAAACCGGCGGCACGCTGCGGCGGGTCGACCTCGTCTTTCGCGCCCGCGTGGATGACACAGTCTAACCCTTTGATATCGGAGATGGAAATATGACGGTACAGAACGGCAAGGATCTGCTGATCAAGATCGACCTCAACGGCAGCGGCAATTTTCAGACGGTGGCCGGGCTGCGCGCCACGCGCATCAGTCTCAACGCCGAGAGCGTTGATGTGACAAGCCTCGAGTCGGCGGGCGGCTGGCGCGAATTGCTGGCGGGCGCGGGGGTGAAATCCGCGAGCATCAGCGGATCGGGGATTTTCCGCGACGCGGCGAGCGATGAGCGGGCGCGGCAGATATTCTTTGACGGGGAAATGCCGGATTTTCAGGTTGTCATCCCGGATTTCGGCACCATCGAGGGACCGTTTCAGGTGACGGCCATTGAGTATGGGGGCACCCATGACGGCGAGGCGACCTATGAGCTGGCGCTCGCCTCTGCCGGGCAACTCACGTTTACGGTGCTGTGAGGCGATGGCCAATCCCTGGGCAGGCGAGGTGGCGCTGGTGATCGGCGGCGAGGGCCGCGTGATGCGGCTGACGCTGGGCGCGCTGGCGGAGTTGGAGGTGGGGCTGGGTGCCGGATCGCTGGTTGATCTGGTGACGCGGTTCGAGGGTGGGGCGTTTTCCACCCGCGACGTGCTGGCGCTGATCGTGGCGGGGCTGCGTGGTGGTGGTTGGCGGGGGGCGGAGGCGGATCTTTTGAGCGCCGAGATCGAGGGCGGGCCACTGGCGGCGGCGCGGGCGGCGGCGGAACTCCTGGCGCGGGCCTTTGCGCTGCCCGAGGTGGGGGCGTGAGCGGGCGATTTGATTGGCCTGCGCTGATGCGTGCGGGAATGCATGGGCTGGGTTTGCGCCCGGCGGAATTCTGGGCGCTGACGCCGGTGGAATTGCGGCTGATGCTGGGCGAACGGCAGGGCGTGCAGCCGATGGCGCGCGCGGGGCTGGAGGCGCTGTTGCGCACCTTTCCCGATGAGCAAGGAGCGATGAGCGATGGATGAGACGGAGTTGGAGGCGCAGATTGCCTCTCTTGACGATACGATGGGGCAGGCGACGGGTATGGCGGCGGCCTTTGGCGCGGAACTGGCGCGGGTGCGGGGCGGGTTTGCCGCTGCCGGGCAGGATGTGCAATCGCTGGAACGGGGCCTCAGCCGAGGCTTGCGCGGGGCGCTGCGTGGCGCGGTGGTGGAGGGCGACAGCCTGTCGGACAGTCTGCGCCGGTTGGCGACGATCATGGTCAACACCGCGTTCAACGATGCTACGCGCCCGGTGACAGATCAGTTGGGTGGGCTGATTTCACAGGGGATCGGCAGTCTTGTGGGCGGGCTGTTCCCCTTTGCGAGGGGGGCGAGTTTCGCGCAGGGCCGGGTGCAGCCCTTTGCCAGTGGCGGGGTGGTGAGCGGCCCGGTGACATTCCCGATGCGCGGCGGCACGGGCCTGATGGGTGAGGCGGGACCAGAGGCGATCATGCCCCTGTCGCGTGGCCCGGACGGGCGTTTGGGTGTGCGCGCGCAGGGCGGCGGCAACGTGAGCGTTGTGATGAATATCCAGACGCCCGATACCGAGGGGTTCCGCCGCTCGCAGGGGCAGATCGCGGCGCAACTGGGCCGCGTGATCGGACGCGGCGGGCGCAATCGCTGAAAGGGAGAGGGCAATGGGATTTCACGAGGTCAGATTTCCGGCGAGCCTGAGTTTCGGCTCGTTTGGCGGGCCGGAGCGGTTGACGGATATCGTCACGCTCGCCAACGGGTTCGAGGAGCGCAACACGCCATGGGCGCAGTCGCGCCGGCGCTATGATGCGGGAGTGGCGCTGCGGAGCCTGGACGATATCGAGGCGGTGATCGCATTCTTCGAGGCGCGGCGCGGGCAGCTTTACGGGTTTCGCTGGAAGGACTGGACCGATTTCAGATCGGGCCGGGCCAAGGCCGCGCCCGATTACCGCGATCAGGTGATCGGGGTGGGGGATGACGCGACCGTTTCGTTCCAACTGCTCAAGACCTACCGCTCGGGCGAGCAGGTGGCGGTGCGCCCCATCGCCAAGCCGGTCAAGGGCAGCGTTCGCATCGGCCTGTCGAACAACGAGTCGCAGGAGGGCGTGCATTACGAGGTGGACGCGACCACCGGCATCGTCACCTTTTCCGAGCCGCCCAACATGGGTGTGCAGATCACCGCAGGCTATGAATTCGACGTGCCGGTGCGGTTTGATACGGATCGCATACAGGCCAGCATGGCCAGTTTTCAGGCCGGTGAGGTGCCGAATGTTCCGGTGGTGGAGATCCGGATATGAGCGGGCTGGAGGCGCATCTGGAAACGGGTGTCACCACCACCTGTCGGTGCTGGGCGCTGACGCGGCGCGATGGTGTGGTGATGGGGTTTACCGATCACGACCGGGAACTGGTCTTTGATGGGATCGCGTTTCGCCCCGATACCGGGCTGAGCGCGCTGGCGCTGCAACAGACGACGGGCCTGTCGGTGGACAATACCGAGGCGCTGGGCGCGCTCAGCGATGCCGCGATCCGCGAGGCGGATATAGAGGCGGGGCGTTATGACGGCGCAGATCTGCGCGCCTGGCTGGTGAACTGGCAGGACGTGGCCGCGCGGCAGCTATTGTTTCGCGGCACGATTGGCGAGTTGCGCCGCGCCGGTGGCGCGTTCGAGGCAGAGTTGCGGGGCTTGACCGATGCGCTCAACGTGCCGATGGGGCGGGTCTATCAGAAGAGTTGCAGCGCTGTTCTGGGGGATCGGGATTGCACATTTGATCTGGAGACGCCGGGCTATGTGTCCGAGCGAGAGGTCGAGGAAATCGAGGGAAACCGGGTGTTTCGCTTTGCCGGGATGGGCGGGTTTGACGAAGGCTGGTTTCGGCACGGGGTGATCCGGGTGCAGAGCGGTGCGGCGGCGGGGCTGGTTGGTCTCATCAAGCGCGACCGGAGCGAGGGCGCGGGGCGGGTGATCGAGCTGTGGCATCCGCTGCGGGCCGAGGTTGCGTCCGGCGATGCGTTGCGAATCGAGGCGGGCTGCGACAAGCGGATGGTGACTTGTCAGATCAAGTTCGGCAATCTGCTGAATTTTCAGGGTTTTCCAGATATTCCCGGTGACGATTGGACGATCACCGATCCGACGAAATCACCGCGTCTCGATGGCCGGAGCCGTCGCCGATGAGTGCGCAGGGGGAACGGATCGTTGCCGCAGCACGCGGTTGGATCGGCACGCCCTATCGGCATCAGGCGGCGTGCCGGGGGGCGGGTTGCGACTGTCTGGGGCTTGTTCGCGGGCTCTGGCGCGAGCTGCGGGGTGCTGAGCCTGAGCGCCCGCCCGCCTATACGATGGACTGGTCCGAGCCTGCGCGGCAGGAGGCGCTGTGGCAGGCGGCCGCGCGGCATCTGGTGGGCAAACCTCTGAATGCGGAAGCCCCCGGCGATGTGATCCTCTTTCGCATGCGCGAGGGGTCGGTGGCCAAGCATCTGGGGGTGCTGGCCGCGACCGGCGCGCGGGCGAGTTTCATCCATGCCTATAGCGGGCATGGCGTGGTCGAATGCGCGCTGAGTGCGCCCTGGCGGCGGCGCATCGTGGCGCGGTTCGCATTTCCTGACGAGAGGTAAACCATGGCAACCATTCTGTTATCCACCGCAGGGGCGGCGATCGGCGGGGCGGTGGGCGGCACCGCGCTTGGCCTGTCGTCGGTGGCGATCGGGCGGTTCGCGGGCGCGGTCATCGGTCGGTCGATTGACCAGCGTTTGCTGGGGCAGGGATCCGAGGCGGTCGAGACCGGGCGGGTGAGCCGCCTGCGCCTGACCGGCGCGGGCGAGGGCGATGCGATCCCGCAGGTTTACGGGCGGATGCGCGTGGGCGGGCAGGTGATCTGGGCCACGGAGTTCCGCGAGAACGTGAGTGTGACACCGGGCAGCCGAGGCGGCGGCAAGGGCAGTCCGCGTCCCGCCACACCCGCGACGCGGGCGATCGGCTATTCGGTGAGTGTGGCGCTGGCGCTTTGCGAGGGCGAGATCAGCCGCGTGGCGCGGGTCTGGGCGGACGGGACAGAGGTGTCGCCTGCCAGTCTGAACATGCAGGTCTACAAGGGCACGCGCGATCAGTTGCCCGATCCAAGGATCGAGGCTGTGGAGGGGGCAGGCAATGTCCCCGCCTATCGCGGCATTGCCTATGTGGTGATCGAGGATCTGGATATCAGCCAGTTTGGTAACCGCGTGCCGCAGTTCAGTTTCGAGGTGTGCCGCCCGTCGCAGCCCGGTCAGCCGGGGGCCGATCTTGATCCGGTGCGCGCGGTGCGGGGGGTGGCGCTGTTGCCGGGGACCGGGGAATATGCGCTGGCCACCACGCCGGTCAGGATGAATTTCGGGTTTGGCTCTGGCCGCATTGCCAATATCAACAGCCCCTCGGAGCGGACCGATATGACCACCGCGCTGGAGGCGCTGGTCGAGGAATTACCCGCCTGTCGTGCCACCTCGCTGATCGTGAGCTGGTTTGGCGACGATCTGCGTTGCGGGGAATGCCGGATCAGGCCGCGGGTGGAGCAGCGGCAGTTCGAGGCGGCGAACATGCCGTGGCAGGTGTCCGGCCTCAGCCGCACGCAGGCGGGCGAGGTGCCGCGCGATGCGGATGGCCGCGAGGTCTATGGCGGCACGCCCGCCGATCAGGCGGTGATCGAGGCGATCCTGGCGCTGCAGCAGGCGGGGCAGGAGGTGCTCTATTACCCGTTCATCCTGATGGAACAGATGCCGGGCAATGGCCTGCCCGATCCCTGGAGCGATGCCGAGGATCAGCCGGTGTTGCCCTGGCGCGGGCGGATTGCCACGTCCAAGGTGCCGGGACAGCCCGGTAGTCCTGATGGCACGGTGGCGGCGGCTGCGGAGGTCGCGGCGTTTTTCGGCACTGCGCGCGCCGCCGATTTCAACGTGACGCCGTTGGAGGCGCAGCCGGTCACGCAACCCGGCACGGGCGCGCTCGATTTGCTGAGCTTTGGCGGGGCGGTGAAAGTCAGCCCGGTGGCCTATCACGGCCCCGATGAATGGTCCTATCGCCGCTTCATCCTGCATCAGGCGGCGCTCTGCGCGGCGGTGGGGGGCGTCGAGAGTTTCTGCATCGGGTCCGAAATGCGCAGCCTGACGCAGATCCGGGGGGCGGATAACAGTTTTCCTGCGGTGGCGCAGTTGATCGCGCTCGCGGCAGAGGTGCGCGAGTTGCTGGGGCCGCAGGTCAGGATCAGCTATGCCGCCGACTGGTCGGAATATTTCGGCTATCAGCCGGGGGATGGCGACAGGTTCTTTCACCTCGACCCGCTGTGGGCGGATGAGAACATAGATTTCATCGGCATCGACAATTACATGCCCCTGTCGGATTGGCGGGATGGCTATGAGCATCTCGACGCGCGGGACTGGCCGTCGGTCTACGATCTGGACTATCTGCAGGCCAATATCGAGGGCGGTGAAGGCTATGACTGGTTCTACCCCTCGGCGCAGGCACGCGCCGCGCAGCGCCGGGTGCCGATCACCGACGAGGCGCACGCAGAGCCGTGGATCTGGCGGTTCAAGGATCTGCGCGGATGGTGGCAGAACGCCCATTTTGAGCGGGTGGGAGGCGAACGCAGCCCGGTGCCGACCGCGTGGGTGCCGCAGTCGAAACCGATCCGTTTCACCGAATATGGCTGTGCCGCGGTGGACAAGGGGACCAACCAGCCAAATCGGTTTCTTGATCCGAAATCGTCTGAATCGAGCCTGCCGCACCATTCGAGCGGACAGCGCGACGAGTTGATCCAATTGCAATATCTGCGCGCCATGGCGGGCTATTGGGGCGATCCGGCGCGCAATCCGGTGTCGGAGATATTCGAGGGCCGGATGATCGACATGGATCATGCCTATGTCTGGGCCTGGGATACACGGCCCTATCCGCATTTTCCGGGCAACAGCGCGCTCTGGTCCGATGGCGCGAATTATGCGCGCGGGCACTGGATCACCGGGCGGGTGAGCGGGCGCAGGCTGGCCGATATGATAGGGGAAATCGCGGGGCGCGCTGGGGTGGCGGATCTGAATGCAAGCCGCGCAGCGGGGTTCGTGCGCGGCTATCTGGTGGATCAGGTAGCGGGGGCGCGTGCGGCACTGCAACCGCTGATGCTGGCGCATGGCGTGGATGCGGTCGAACGTGGTGGGGTGCTGTTATTTCGTCGCCGCGACGGGAAGGTGAATCACACGGTTGATCTGGAACGGGTCGTGCGCGATCCCGAACTGGGCGGGGTGATCGAGGAGACGCGCGGCAGCGATGCGGAACTGGCGGGCCGGGTGCGGCTGCGTTTTGTCGAGGCGGATGCGGATTACGAGGCGATCTCGGAAGAGGCGATCCTGCCCGACGAGGCCACCCATGCGGTCGCCATGTCGGAGATGCCGCTGGCATTGACGCGCGCCGAGGGGCGGCAGGTGGTCGAACGCTGGCTGTCCGAGGCGCGGGTGGCGGTCGATACGCTGCGCCTGACCCTGCCGCCCTCGCGGCTGGCCGCCGGAGCCGGTGATGTGATCGAACTGCCCGAGGCGGCGGGCGGCGGGCGGTTCCGCATCGACCGGGTGGAACAGATGGGCAATGCGCAGCGCGTCGATGCGGTGCGCATCGAACCCGAGAGCTATCGTCCGATCCTGATGGAGGACGATCCGGCGCGCCTGCGTCCCTTCGTGCCCTCGGGACCGGTGACACCGCTTTTCCTCGATCTGCCGCTGCTGACCGGGCAGGAGGTGCCACATGCCCCGCATGTCGCGGTGCTGGCCGATCCCTGGCCGGGAACGGCGGCGATCTATGCCTCGGATGAGGATGCGGATTACCGGCTCAATACGCTGATCGCCACGCGCAGCACGGTGGGCGAGACGCTGACACCGCTCTTGCCCGCCGGCGCGGGCCGGATCGACCGGGGCGATGGTCTTTTTGTGCGGATGCGCCACGGGACGCTGGAAAGTGTGAGCGACGCGGCACTGCTGAACGGGGCCAATCTATGTGCGATCGGGGACGGCACGCCGGATGCCTGGGAGCTCATTCAGTTCCGCGACGCCGAGCTGGTCGCGCCGGACACCTATATCCTGCGCCACCGTCTGCGCGGGCAACTGGGCACCGAGGCGGCGGGGGCCAAGGTCTGGCCCGAGGGTTCCATCCTTGTCCGGCTCGATGGCGTGCCGCAGCAGATTGATCTGAGCGACGCGCAGCGCGGGCAGGCGCGGCATTACCGGATCGGGCCGGGCGGGCGGGGGGTGGATGACCCGGCCTTTGGCCATGCGGTGCTGGCGTTTGACGGGCTGGGCTTGCGGCCCTATGCGCCGGTGCATCTGCGGCTGACAGAGACGGGTGGCGATCTGGGCGTCACCTGGATCCGGCGCACGCGGATCGGCGGCGACAGGTGGGACACGCCCGAGGTGCCGCTGGCCGAGGAAAGCGAGCGCTACCTGTTGCGCATCCTGCGGGGGGCACAGGTGCTGCGCGAGGTGGTGACCGATGCACCCGCATGGACCTATCCCGCCGCCCTGCGCGCGGCGGACGGGCCGGATGCGGGCAAGCGGATCGAGGTGGCGCAGATCTCGGCCGGTTTCGGGCCGGGTGTCTTTGCCGGGCGTGATCTCTGAGTGCTGAGCGGGGCGATGTGGCGATTTCAGCGCTCCGATGCCAGATCGCGGCTGGCATCGGGGCGCGCATCGCTTTAGGGTCCGGCGCGACAGCAGACCGGAGCAGCGCCATGCCTTTCACCATCGCCACCTGGAACATCAACTCTGTCCGCCTGCGGGCGGGGCTGGTGACAAGGCTGATGCAGGAGGAGGCGCCGGATATCCTGTGCCTTCAGGAATGCAAGAGCCCGGTCGACAAGATGCCGCTCGCGGAGTTCGCGGCGCTTGGTTATGCGCATGTCGTGGCGCGCGGGCAAAAGGGCTATAACGGGGTGGCGATCCTGTCGAAGCTGCCGATCGAGGATGCGGGCGACATGGATTTCGCGACCCTCGGCCATGCAAGGCATGTGGCGGGGCGTCTGGAAAACGGCGTGGTGATCCACAATTTCTACGTGCCCGCCGGAGGCGATGTGCCCGACCGCGCGGTGAACGAGAAATTCGGGCAGAAGCTGGATTACCTGGCCGGGATGCGCGACTGGTTCCGCGAAAGCCGTCCCTCGAAATCCATCCTTGTCGGCGATCTCAACATCGCCCCGCGCGAGGATGATGTCTGGAACCACAAGCAATTGCTGAAGATCGTCAGCCACACGCCCGTCGAGGTCGCGCATCTGGACGACGTGATGACGGCGGGCGGCTGGGCGGACGTGACCCGCGCGGATATTCCCGAGGGGCAGCTTTACAGCTGGTGGTCCTATCGGGCGAGCGACTGGGATTCCGCCGACAAGGGCCGCCGTCTGGATCACGTCTGGGCCAGCGACGATATCCGCGGCGCGGGCCATTCCAGCCGCATCCTGCGCGCCGCGCGCGGATGGGAACAACCCAGCGATCACGCCCCGGTTTTCGCGACATTTGATCTTTGAATCTGCCTGCTATCCCCTCATATAGGGGCAACTGACGAAGAGGATGCAGAACATGCTGGAACTGGGCAAAACCAAGGCCGCCCCGGCGGCGGGCGATCTGATCAAGGACGTGTCCGAGGCCACTTTCATGGCCGAGGTGGTGGATGCAAGTCAGACGGTGCCGGTGATCGTCGATTTCTGGGCGCCGTGGTGCGGCCCGTGCAAGACGCTTGGCCCGGCACTCGAGGCGGCAGTGACCCGCGCCAAGGGCGCGGTCAGGATGGCCAAGGTCAATGTCGATGAGAACCAGATGATCGCGGGTCAGATGCGGGTGCAGTCGATCCCGACGGTCTATGCCTTCTGGAAGGGACAGCCGATCGACGGGTTCCAGGGTGCGCTGCCGCCCTCTGAGGTCGAGGCGTTCGTCGCCCGTGTCGTGGCCGCCGGGGGGGGCGCGGCGGATGACGGGCTTGGCGAGGCGCTCGATGCCGCCGACGAGATGCTGGAGGCAGGCGCCGTGACCGACGCCACCCAGACCTATGCCGCGATCCTGCAGGAAGATCCCGTCAATGCCCGCGCCTATGCCGGGATGGTGCGCGCCGAACTGGCACTGGGCGATCTCGATCAGGCCGAGGCAATCCTGAACGGCGTTCCCGCCGAAATCAGCCATGCGGCAGAGATCGAGGCGGCGCATGCGCAGCTTGCGCTGGCGCGGCAGGCGCGGGATGCCGGGCCGGTGACGGAACTGCGCGCGGCGGTCGAGGCCGACCCCGAAAACCATCAGGCGCGGTTCGATCTGGCTCGGGCGCTCTATGCCAGCGGCCAGGGGCAGGAGGCGGTCGACGAGCTGCTCGAACTGTTCCGCCGCGACCGCGAGTGGAATGATGGCGCGGCAAAGACCCAGCTTTTCACCATCTTCGACGCGCTCAAGCCCAACGATCCGCTGCTGCTGAGCGGGCGGCGCAGGCTCAGTTCGATGATATTTGCCTGAGCCCCGCGGCGGGCTAGGTAAGAGACATGACACGCACGGTCGATCTGCCCGATATAATACCGGTCTTTCCGCTGCCCGGCGCGCTCTTGCTGCCGCGCTCGCGGCTGCCGCTGCATCTCTTTGAGCCGCGCTATCTGGCGATGCTGGAGGATGCGCTGAAGACGCCCGGACGGTTGATCGGCATGATCCAGCCCAACCGCATTCCGGGGCGGGATTGTGGCACCGGGCTGCATGCCATCGGCTGTGTGGGCCGTGTCACGCAGTTTTCCGAAACCGAGGACGGGCGCTACATGATCACGCTCACGGGCCTGTCGCGCTATCGGGTGATCGAAGAGATTGAGGGCTTTACCCCCTATCGGCGGGTCAAGGTGTCGTGGTCCGGCTTTGAACGGGATATGGGGCCTGCGGACTGCGATCCGGGGTTCGACCGGACCGCTTTCCTGAACCTGCTGGCGCGGTATTTTCAGGCGCGCGAGTTGCAGACGGATTGGGATTCGCTGAAAGAGGCCGAGGACGAGTTGCTGATCAACTCGCTGTCGATGCTTCTGGGATTCGAGCCGGAGGACAAGCAGGCGCTGCTGGAGGCGCCGTCGCTCAGCACGCGGCGCGAAACGCTGGTGACGCTGATCGAATATACCCTGCGCGGTGGCGACAACGAGGATATCATGCAATGACCGATGCACCCGATCACAGCCCCGCCTTCGACCGTCGCATGCTGGAGGCGCTGATCTGCCCGCGGACGCATGCGACGCTGGAATATGACGCCGGGCGGCAGGAATTGATCAGCCGGTCGGCGGGGCTGGCCTTTCCGATCCGCAACGGTATTCCGGTGATGCTTATCGACGAGGCGCGCGAGCTCGATTAATCCGCGCGGGTTGCGGTCAGGTCGAACCGGATATCCACGTTGAAGCCAAGCGATTTGGCGTCGGTCACCCCCTGACCGAGGTTGAAGGCGCTGCGGTCCACTGTCAGCCCGCCACTGGCGGTTGCGGTGTCGCCCTCGATAGCCAGATCGAACGGCATCTCGACCGGCACGGACTGATCGCGGATGGTCAGTGTGCCCTGCGCCACATGGCCCTGATCCATGGCTATCAGGTCGGCGACAAAGACCGCCGTGGGAAATTCGCCGACATTGAAGAAATCCGCGCCCATCGCCTGTTGCGTGACGGACCCCAGAGACAGCGAGGCGATGCCGATCACGACCTCGACGCTGCCATGGCGGCCGTTCTCATCGGCGGTCTCGTCATAGGTTATGTCGGCGGTCCATTCGGCAAAGCTGCCGGTCACGGCGGACCCCATCTGCTGAATGGTGAACTGCAACTGGCCGCTTTCGACCGTCCAGCCGCTCTGTACCTCGGCCAGCGTCGCCGGGCCTGTCGTCTCTGCGGTGTCGAACCAGCCGATTGCACCGGCCCCGCCAACGGCTCCGAGCCAGATCGCGAGCGCCGCGGCAAGCGGGATCGCATGGCCCGGCTGGCGCGCGGTCGGCTGGCCGGGCGTGTGCCCCGGCAGCATCCGGCGCAGCGTGGCATCCCTGTCGATCAGGTGATGTTTCAGCGCGCCGGCAACATGCGCGGCAATCGCCCCCGTCAGCACCCATTGCAGGATGAAATGCAACGTGGCCGCGATCCCTGACAGGGTTTCGGATTTCGGCACGAACGGCAGGTTCTGACCGAACGGCCACCAGATCGGCGCAAAGCCCGAGGTGGCCGCGTGATGCACCCATCCCGACAGCGGCAGCGCGACGAGCGAACCGTAGAGCAGCCAGTGCACGGTTTCCGCTGCCCATGCCTCGATCCCCCTGTCGCCGTTCAGCAGCCCCGGTTTGGGCTGGCTCACCGCCCAGAGGATACGCGCCAGGGCCACGAAAAAGATCGTCACGCCCAGCGTCTTGTGCAGGGAAAACAGCAGCGCCGCGCGGTTGATCAGATCCTCTGTCGGGGTGATCTCGACCTGATGCGCGAGATCTCGGGCAATCCAGCCAAGCGGCAGGTTGGACAGGATCAGCAATGCGGTCAGCCAGTGAAACGTCTTGGCCACGCTGCCGTAGGTCCGGGCTGAATTGGCAAACGGCATCGGTATCATCCTTTTGGTTGCAGCGGTAACCTAGTCAAAAGCCGGGGCGAGACAATGACAGGGCGCGCACATCCTGCGTGCGCGGTTGCAGCATCGGGCAAAGACGTTGCCTTGGGCGGCGCGGCGATGTATCGGGGGGCACTTTTTGAGGGAGGCAAGCGGCAGATGGGCAGGGCATTCGTATTTCCCGGGCAGGGCGCGCAGGTGATCGGCATGGGTGCCGATCTCGCGGCGGCCTATCCGGCGGCGCGGGCTGTGTTTGACGAGGTGGACGAGGCGCTTGGCGAAAAGCTCTCGACGCTGATCTGGGAAGGCGATCAGGACGCGCTGACGCTGACCGAGAACGCCCAGCCCGCGCTGATGGCGACCTCGCTCGCGGCGCTGCGCGCGCTGGAGGCCGAGGGCGTCGATCCGGCGCGGGCCGCCAGCCTTGTGGCCGGGCATTCGCTGGGCGAATATTCCGCGCTGGCGGCGGCGGGGGCGCTCAGCATCGCGGATGCGGCACGGCTCTTGCGGATTCGGGGCCGCGCCATGCAACAGGCGGTGCCGGTGGGTGTGGGCGCGATGGCGGCGCTTCTGGGGCTGGATTTCGAGACCGCCCGCGCGGTGGCGCAAGAGGCGGCAGCGGGCGAGGTCTGTCAGGCCGCCAATGACAACGATCCCGGTCAGGTGGTGGTCTCCGGCCACAGGACGGCGGTTGAGCGCGCGGTGGAACTGGCCACGGCCAGAGGGGCCAAGCGCGCCATTCTGCTGCCCGTCAGCGCGCCGTTTCACTGCGCCCTGATGGCCCCCGCCGCCGAGGTGATGGCAGAGGCGCTTGCCGACGTCAGCCTGACCGCCCCCGTCGTGCCGCTGGTGGCCAATGTGCGCGCTGCCGCGGTCACCGATCCGGCGGAGATCCGCGCGCTTCTGGTCGAGCAGGTCACCGGCTCGGTGCGCTGGCGCGAATCGGTTCTATACATGGCCGGTGAGGGTGTCACGGAAGTGTGGGAGATTGGCGCAGGCAAGGCGCTGTCGGGCATGATCCGGCGTATCGACCGGGAAATCGCCTGCCGCACAGTGGGCTCGCCAGACGAGGTTGTCGCCGCCGCTGCGGCGCTGTCAGGCGATTGACCCGTAACGACTTGGACAGGAAAGGAATTTGCATGTTTGATCTGACCGGAAAATGCGCGCTTGTCACTGGCGCGTCGGGGGGTATCGGCGCGGCCATCGCGCGCGCGCTGCACGGGGCCGGGGCGACGGTGGGTCTGAGCGGCACACGGGTCGAGCCGCTCGAGTCGCTGGCGGCGGAGCTGGGCAGCCGCGCCCATGTCCTGCCCTGCGATCTGGGTAATGCAGAGGCGGTCGAGGCCCTGCCCAAAGAGGCGATTGCCGCGATGGGCGGTCTCGACATTCTGGTCAACAATGCCGGGATCACCCGCGATCAGCTGTTCATGCGGATGTCGGACAGGGACTGGCAGGATGTGATGGAGGTGAACCTGACCTCGGCGATGCGGCTCTGCCGTGCCGCGGTGCGCCCGATGATGAAATCCCGCTGGGGGAGAATCGTCAATATCGGCTCGGTGGTGGGGTCGATCGGCAATCCCGGCCAGGTGAACTATTCGGCAGCCAAGGCCGGTCTGGAGGGGCTGACCAAATCCATTGCGCATGAGGTGGCGACGCGCGGCATCACCGCGAATGTGGTGGCGCCGGGCTTTATCGAAACGCCGATGACCGACAAGCTGAACGAGGATCAGAAGGCCACGCTGTATGCCAAGATCCCGGCCGCGCGCATGGGCACGTCGGACGAGGTGGCTGCCGCCGTGCTCTATCTGGCGAGCCCCGAGGCGGGCTATGTCACCGGGACCACGCTGCATGTCAACGGCGGTCTGGCGATGATCTGAGGCCGGGCAATCCGCGTGGACATCCTCTGCGGGAAAGCATTTGCCATTGACCGCGCATATGCTATAGGCCACGCAGATTTGCCGGAGGGATTGCGGATTCTCCCGGTCGCCTGTTCATTCAGGCAGTCGAGAGCCGCCCGCAGGGGCACAATCACAGCCGCTTGCCAGACCGGGCGGGGGCAGAAAACGGGCAAGACTGCCCAAGACAAGATGAGGATTACAACATGAGCGATATCGCAGACCGCGTGAAAAAGATCGTTGTGGAACACCTGGGGGTGGAAGAGGACAAGGTTGTCGACAAAGCCTCTTTCATCGACGATCTGGGCGCGGACAGCCTGGACACGGTCGAGCTGGTCATGGCCTTCGAGGAAGAGTTCGGGATCGAGATCCCGGATGACGCCGCGGACACGATCCAGACCTTTGGCGACGCCGTGAAGTTCATCACCGACGCCTCCTGAGATTTCGCCATTTTCAATGCAAGGGCCCTGCCATCCGGCGGGGCCTTTTGTTTTGTTGGGGAGGAAGTGTGAGGTCAAGGCGGACACTGACGCTTTGTTGTGATATTGTACAATCGAGCGCGGGCAGGGCTGCTTGTCCGAACAACAGTGGAGTGCGGGCATGTTCAGTATTGCAGACCGGTCCCGCGCGAGTGAAATTTTTAGTGGTTTAACCTTGGGTTTCGCCAACGACCCGTTTATGCGCTGGCTCTATCCCGAGCCGGGCGCGTTTCTGGAGCATTTCCCGCGTGTGATGAATTTTTATGGTGGACGGGCCTTCGACCACGGTGGTGCCTATCGAAACGACGATTCTACCGCTGCTGCATTGTGGCTTCCGCCCGAAATTTACCCGGACGAGGAACGGCTTGTCGCATGCTTTGAGGAGACGGTCGCTCCGGAAAAACACGACGCTCTGTTTGCAACGTTCAAGCAAATGGACCGCTTTCATCCGCAAGATCCATGCTGGCATCTGGCGTTCATCGCGGTCGATCCCGTGCGCCAAGGCAAGGGACTCGGATCGGCACTACTGGAGGCATCTCTAAAGCAATGCGCTAGCGACGAGAGACCGGCCTATCTGGAGTCGACGAACCCGGAAAACCTGTCACTCTACCGGCGATTTGGCTTCGAGCAGATTGGATTGATCGAGACGGACAAGGCACCGCCCCTGTTTCCAATGCTTCGAGCACCTGCCTGAATCCTGTCACTGCGTCCGCATTGCCCGCATCACCGTCATTCGCCCCGGTCGAGGTTGACGGAAGTCGCGGGCCGGGCGCAAGGACCGCTCTTCTTTTCCTCTACAACCGGGATGCGCGCGGCGCGAAAAGGCGCTATCATGCCGATTTGAGACCAGCGTAGCGTCCGGCGCTCGGGCAAGTGTCCGATGTCTCGGCAAGACCGCCGGACGCCTCATCTGACAAGGGACACGGCGATGATCCTCTATCCCACTCTGGAAATTCTCAACGGCAAATGCGTGAGCCTCACGCGCGGTCGTCTCGCCGAGCCGGTGCTCTGGCATATCGACCCGGTTGCAACGGCGCGCAGTTTCGCTGCGGCGGGGGCGGAATGGATGCACCTGACCGACCTGAACGGGTTGCTTGGCGAGAAGAGTAACAACGAATTGATCGAGGAGATCATCCTTGCCGCCGGCATCCCGGTGCAGCTGGGCGGCGGATTTCGTTCGCGCGAGGCGGTCAACCGCTGGATCGACAAGGGCGCGGGTCGGATCGTGCTGGGCACTCTGGCGGCGCAGGAACCCCATATGGTCAAGGAACTTGCCAGATACCATCCCGACCAGATCGTCGTGGCGCTCGATATCTATCAGGGCCAGTTGATGACCGACGGCTGGCGCACGCCGAGCGCCTTTGGTGCGGAAGAGTTCATCAAGGAGTTTGACGGCATACCTCTGGCGGGCATCCTCATCACCGATATCGACGCCGATATCGAGGATACCGACGGGCATCTCGGGGTCATTTCCGGCCTTGCGGCGCGGACCCGACACGCGGTGATCGCGCGCGGCACGGTGCGCAGCGTCGATGACGTCGCGCGGTTGAAATATATTCACAATATCGCGGGTGCCATGATCGGCCGCGCGCTGCTGACCAAGGATGTCGATCTGGCCGAGGCCCTGAAGGTCGCGCGCCCGACGCCCGAGCCCACAGCGGAATTCATCTGAAACATCACCGGCGCGGTTGCCGGAAAGCGGCGCGACCTTGCGCGCGGTTTCGCGATGCTCTTGCTCCCTGGGTCCAAGCCGGGGTAAGAGCAGCGGAAGCACAAGCAAGGAAAGGGCAGCATCATGCGGCGTGTCGTTGTCACGGGTCTGGGTCTGGTGACCCCGCTGGCCGATGGGGTCGAGCAAAGCTGGGCACGTCTTTTGGCGGGGCAGTCGGGGGCGGGCACCATCACCCGTTTCGATCCGGTCAACGTGGTCACGAAATACGCCTGCGAGGTGCCGCTTGGCGATGGCAGTGACGGCACGTTCAGCGCCGACGCCTATATGGAGCCGAAAGAGCGCCGCAAGGTGGATGACTTCATCCTCTATGGCGTGGCGGCGGCCCAGCAGGCGGTCGAGGATGCAGGCTGGATGCCCCAGGACGAAGAGGCGCGCCAGCGCACCGGCGTGATGATGGGTTCGGGCATCGGCGGGTTGCGCTCGATCGAGGAGACCACGCTCATAATCCGCGACAAGGGGGCGCGGCGGGTGTCGCCGTTCTTCATTCCCGGCGCGCTGATCAACCTGATCAGCGGGCAGGTGAGCATCCGCTACGGATTCAAGGGGCCAAACCATTCGGTTGTCACCGCCTGTGCATCCGGCGCTCATGCGATCGGCGATGCGGCCCGGCTGATCATGTTCGGCGACGCCGATGTGATGGTGGCGGGCGGGGCCGAGGCGTCGATCTGCGAGATCGGCATTGCCGGGTTCAACGCGTGCAAGGCGCTGTCGACCAGACGTGCCGATGATCCGCAGGCCGCAAGCCGCCCCTATGACATCGACCGCGACGGGTTTGTCATGGGCGAGGGTGCGGGTGTGATCGTCCTGGAGGAATACGAACACGCCAAGGCGCGCGGGGCGAAGATATATGCCGAGATTCTGGGCTATGGTCTGAGCGGCGATGCCTATCACATCACGGCTCCGTCCGAGGATGGTGATGGCGGCCTGCGCGCGATGCAATCGGCGCTGAAACACGCGGGAATCACGCCCGATCAGGTGGATTACATCAACGCGCATGGCACCTCGACCATGGCCGATACGATCGAATTGCACGCGGTCGAACGTCTTTTGGGCAATGCTGCCGGCAAGACCACCATGAGTTCGACCAAATCCGCAACCGGGCACCTGTTGGGGGCGGCGGGGGCGGTCGAGGCGGTGTTCTCGATCCTGGCGCTGCGCGATCAGGTGGCGCCGCCGACGATCAACCTCGACAATCCGGCGGTGGACACGCCGCTCGATCTGGCCCCGAACGTCAAACGCGAACGCAGGATCGACGTGGCGATGTCCAACAGTTTCGGATTTGGCGGCACAAATGCCAGTCTCGTCGTCGGGAAACTGCGCTGATGTGGCGGCATATCGTATCCAATTTCCTGACGCTGCTGGTGGTTGTGGTGTTTCTGCTCGGGGGGATCATCCTCTGGGGGCAGTCGCAGTACAACACCGCCGGTCCGCATGCCGATCCGGTCTGCCTGCGGGTCGAGCCGGGCAGCAACATGCGCCGCGTCTCGTATCAACTTGAACAGGAGGGTGCGATCACCAGCGGGGCGATCTTTCGCATCGGGGTCGATTACGGCGACAGATCGGGGAGCCTCAAGGCGGGTAGCTGGCTGATCCCCCAAGGTGCCAGCATGGCCGAGATCGCGGATATCATAACCCGTGGCGGGGCCAGCACCTGTGGCACTGAAGTGGTTTACCGGGTCGGGGTGACCGGCTCCGAGGTGGTGGTGCGCGAGCTTGACACCACGTCGGGCCGCTATGAGGAGCGCGTCGCCTTCGATCCCGCGGCGGAAGGTGAGCAGCCTGAAATCTTTGCCCGCGTGCGCGAGCAGAACGATACCCGCTACCGGGTTGCCCTTGCCGAGGGCGTGACCAGCTGGCAGGTGGTCGAGGCGCTGAAATCGGTCGATGTGCTGGCGGGTGATATAGCAGAGGTTCCGTCCGAGGGCACACTGGCCCCGGACAGCTACGAGGTGCGCACGGGCGACGCCCGTGCGGATCTGATCGACAAGATGCGCGCCGCACAGGACGTGATCCTCGCCGCCGCATGGGAGAACCGCGCCGAGGGGCTGCCGCTTGAAACCCCTCAGGAGGCGCTGATCCTTGCCTCGATCATCGAGAAGGAAACCGGCGTGCCGGGCGAACGCCGGCAGGTGGCCAGCGTCTTTGTCAACCGGCTCAAGCGCGGTATGCGCCTGCAGACCGATCCGACCGTGATCTATGGCATCACCGAGGGGCGGGCGGTGCTGGGACGCGGCCTGCGGCAGAGCGAATTGCGCCGCGAGACGCCGTGGAACACCTATGTGATCGACGGGCTGCCCCCCACGCCGATCGCCAATCCGGGCCGCGCCAGCATCGAGGCGGCGCTCGATCCCGATGATACCGATTACATCTACTTCGTGGCGGATGGCACGGGCGGCCATGCCTTTGCCGAAACGCTGGAAGAGCATAACCGCAACGTCGCGAAATGGCGGCAGATCGAGGCAGAGCGCAGCAACGGCAGCAGCAACGACTGACGGATCCGACATGCGGCAGCCTTGGGCAGGGGATCGGTGAGCCGGAATTCTGTCGTTCAAGCCCTGTCTGTTCTCTACCGGACTGCGGGCTGTCCGCAACACCCTGCCGCGTGTCTCAGGTCTCCTTGGGGCGCAGTGTCAGCCAGATCAGCGCGCCGCCCGCCAGCGCGAGAAACGGCACCATGGCGAGATTGACGGCGGTCCAGCCCGCCTCGGCGCTGCCGCCCGAACAGTTCATCAGCCCGCCCGACGAGAGCGAGGCAAAGGTCACGCCGCCGAACACCACCAGATCGTTCAGCCCCTGCATCCGCCCGCGCTCGTGCGGTGCATGCGTGCCCGCGAGCATGGTCGTGGCCCCGATAAAGCCGAAATTCCAGCCCACACCCAGCAGGATCAGCGCAACAAAGAAGTTTCCAAGTTCAACTCCCTGCAACGCCACCATGCCCGCCCCGGCAAGCACGAACAGGCCGGATGCCATGATCCGCTCGACGCCGAAGCGCGCGATCAGGTGGCCGGTAAAGAAGGACGGCACATACATCGCCAGCACATGCGCGGTGACCACATCGGCGGCATGCCCCTCGCTGAAACCGCAACCGACGACCGCGAGCGGGGTCGAGGTCATCACCATGTTCATCAGCGCATAGGACACGGTTGCGCAGATTACCGCCACGGCGATTCGCGGCGTGCGCAATAGCTCCATCCGCGAGCGCCCGCGGGGCGCATCCTGGGCCGGGACAGGCGGTCTTGGGATGTCGAGCATGAGAAAGAGCAGCGCCCCCGCAAGGTTGAGCGCAACCACCGCCAGATAGGTGCCCAGGAACGGAATCACCATCGCCTGCGAGGTGACTTTGACCAGTTGCGGCCCGATCACGGCGCTCAGCAGTCCGCCCGCCATGACATAGGAAATCGCCTTGGGGCGAAAGGCATCGCTCGCGGTATCGGCAGCGGCAAAGCGGTAGAAACCCTGCGCCGACATGTAGGTGCCGGTGATCAGGCTACCCAGCAGAAAGATCGGAAACGACGCCACATAGAGTCCGTAGGCCCCGATCAGCCCGCCCAGCGCGCCGGCGCCCGCGCCGACCATGAACCCCGCGCGCCGCCCGAATTTCTGCATGAGATGCGAAACCGGCGTGGCCGAGAGCATCGAACCGAGCACGATCAGTGAAATCGGCAGGGTGGCGAAGCAGATGTTGCTGGCCAGCGATTGCCCGGCAAGCCCGCCAATGACAAAGATCATCGGCAACTGCGCGCCCAGAATGGCCTGTGCCGCCACCAGAACGGCAACGTTGCGACGTGCGCGGTCGTCGTCGATATGCAGGCTGGCATCGGTCATGCGCGAAGTGCTAGACCGGGCGCGCGGGACCTGCAAGGCCAATCCCGCCAGGCGGAAGGAACAGGCAGCCATGACAGGTCGGATTATCGAAACGCCCGAGGATGTGGCCGAGGGTGCCGCGCATCTGTGCCGTATCTGCCCGCGCATGAAACATGCCCATGGTCTGACCGGCGATCTGCCGCTGCGCCGTCGCGCGGACGGCTTTGCAGAGCTTTTGGGCGCGATCGTCAGCCAGCAGGTGAGCGTCGCCTCGGCGGATGCGATCTGGGCGCGGCTCGAGGCGGCGGGCCTGACCGATCCGCAGGCGATCCTGGCGGGCACGGACGAGGATCTGCGCGCGGTGGGTCTCAGCCGACAGAAGGCGCGCTATGCCCGCGCGCTGGCCGGGGCGGGGATCGACTATGCCGCGTTGCGCCGCGCCCCGGATGACGCGGTGGTCGCCACCCTGACGCAGGTGCCGGGCATTGGCATCTGGACGGCCGAAATCTACGCGATGTTCAGCCTTGGCCGGGCGGATGTCTTTGCCCCCGGCGATCTGGCGTTGCAGGAGGCGGCGCGCCTGCTCTATGACCTGCCGGAGCGGCCAAAGGAGCGGGCATTCCGTCAGATGGCCGAGGATTGGGCGCCATGGCGGTCGGTTGCGGCGCGGCTGCTCTGGGCCTATTACCGGTTGGCCAAGGACAGGGAAGGGATCAGATGACACGGGTTTTGCAAGCGGGCCGCAAGGGGCCGCAATCGGGCGAGACGCGCTCGGCGGTGGTGTTCCTGCATGGCTATGGGGCCAATGGCGCGGATCTGCTGGGGCTGGCCGATCCTCTGGGCGAGCATCTGCCCGATACGCTCTTTGTCGCGCCCGACGCGCCCGAGAGCATTCCCGGAATGCCGTTCGGCCTGCAATGGTTTCCGATTCCCTGGATCGATGGATCGAGCGAGGAAGAGGCGCATCGCGGGCTGATGGCGGCGGCGGCGGATCTCGATGCGTTTCTCGATGCGCTGATGGTGGATGAGGATCTCCTGCCCGAACAGGTGGTGCTCTTTGGCTTTTCGCAGGGCACGATGATGGCGCTGCATGTGGCGCCGCGCCGCGAGGATCAACTGGCCGGGGTGGTGGCGTTCTCCGGGCGTTTGCTGTCGCCGGAGCTGTTGGCGGATGAGACGCAAAGCCGCCCGCCGATCCTGCTGGTGCATGGCGATGCCGATGACGTGGTGCCGGTGCAGTCGCTTCCGCAGGCCGCCGAGGCGCTGCAGGGCGCGGGCTGGCAGGATGTCTATGCCCATGTCATGAAGGGTACGGGTCACGGCATCGCGCCCGACGGTCTGAGCGTGGCGCTGGCCTTTCTGCGGGACAAGCTGGGGCTGTAGGGCCTGTCGGGGCGGGTGGGGGAATGATCCGGCGCGGCTGTTGACCGCTCCCCGATGTTCCCCTCGGGTCATTGGCGACCGGCCTTGTCGATGATTTCCTAGCGCTCCGCCTCGGCGGTTGGGGTAGTGTCGTTGCCGACCTCGAGCTGCGAGAGCAGCATGGTTTGCAACTCGGCCTCCAGTTCGCGGGCGCGGGCGATGTAGGCGGCGTTTTCCGTCGCCGGTCGGGTCGGATCCCAGAGATCGGCCAGTTCGCGTACCGAGCGGCGGTCGTGCTGGTAGAAGGTCCTCGCCAGTTCTGCCGCCTCGAATTCGGTCAGCCCCATGTTTTCCAGAACGTAGCGCCCGGCGCGCAGTGAGCTGTCGAACATTTCCCGTACGATCTGGTTGGCCCCGGCCTGGTAGAGGCGGAAAACCTCGGTGCGATCGCGGGCGCGGGCGATGATGTGCAGATCGGGTCGTTCGCGGCGGGCAAAGCTGACCAGCCGCACCGCCGCATCCGGGTTGTCGAGGGCGGCCACCAGAATCCGCGCCTGATTGAGCCCGGCGGCATGCAGCAGATCGGGTCGCGTCGGATCGCCGAAGAATCCCTTGATTCCGAAACCACGCATCCGCTGGATCGCACCGAGATCGTGGTCAAGCACGACCGTCGCGAACCCGCTGGACCGCACCAGCCGGTTGACCACCTGGCCAAAGCGACCGATGCCCGCGATGATCACCGGGCCGGTGCTGTCGATCTCGTCGGGATTCGGGGTGTCGGGCGTCTCCTGCATCCGCCGGGACAGCCAGTCGAACAGCAGGAACAGCAGGGGCGTGATCAGCATGGTCAGCGCGATGACCAGCAGCAGCATCTCGCTCAGCCCGCGCGGCAGCACATTCTGCTGATCCGAGAACGCGACCAGCACAAAGCCGAATTCGCCCGCTTGCGCCAGCGACAGGGTAAACAGCCACAGATCGCGCCCGCGCAGGGCAAAGATCCGCCCAAGGACGTAGAGGATAGCGCCCTTGGTCACGATGACCGCCATGGCGAGACCGGCGATCAGACCCGGTGCGCCGAACAACACGCCGAAATTGACGCCTGCCCCCACGGTGATGAAGAACAGCCCCAGCAACAGCCCCTTGAAGGGGGCCAGATCGCTTTCCAGTTCGTGCCGGAATTCGCTGTTGGCCAGCACCACCCCGGCGAGAAACGCCCCGAGTGCGGGCGACAGGCCGACCAGCGTCATCAGGAATGAGATGCCGACCACTATCAGCAGCGCCAGCGCGGTATACATCTCGCGCAGATGGGCGGCGTGGATGAAGCGAAAGACCGGCCGTGTCAGATAGACCCCCGCGAGGATGATCGCGGCCACCGCGCCGATGGTTACCAGCGTGGCGCCCCAACCCGGCAGCCCGGCGATGAAATTCTGTGCCGCCTCGTGCGGCGTCGTGGCGTCCGGCGTGGCGGTGGCGGCGCTGCCGGACAGGATGTCGCTCAGCACCATGTCGGCGGTCTTGGGCAGCGCCAGCAGTGGCAGAAATGCCAGCATCGGGATGACGGCGATATCCTGCGTCAGGAGCACCGAGAACGCCGAGCGCCCGCCGCCGGTCTGCATCAGCCCCTTTTCCGACAGGGTTTGCAGCACGATCGCGGTCGAGGACAGCGCAAAGATCAGCCCGATGGCCAGCGACACGCTCCAGTCAAAGCCGAGGACATAAAGTCCAAGACCCATCACGGCAAATGTGGTCAGGGCAATTTGCAATCCGCCCAGGCCCAGGAGCCGGTGGCGCATGTCCCAGAGCGCGCGCGGCTCCAGCTCCAGCCCGATGAGAAACAGCATCATCACCACGCCGAATTCGGCCACATGCTGCAACTCGGTGGTCTCGTGCCCGCCCACAAGGCCAAGGATCGGGCCGATGAGAATGCCGGCCGCGAGATAACCCAGCACCGAGCCAAAGCCCAACCGCGCGGCAATCGGCACCGCGATTACCGTCGCGGCGAGGTAGATCGAGGCTTGAAACAGGAATCCGTCCATCAGGGCGATCTATCCGGTGCAGGGATGGCCCGAGCGGACCCATAACATCAGATTAGCCCTTTGGCATGCGCAAGACCACATCGCGACCGCGTTTCTTGTAATGCAATTCACTGTCGCCGATGGCCAGGACCTGTCCGCCGTCGATCCGGTCGCCGACCTTGACCTTCTCATAGCGTCCGTTGGCCAGCCGGATCAGGGCGCGGCGATTGCCGGGGGTGCCATAGACGCCGATCAGGTTGACGTTGCGCAGGTTGATCGCATTGCTGTCCGTGGCCGCCCGCGCGACCGAGGCCGTGCTGGGGATGTTGGGCGCGCTGCGAGCGGTGGCGACCACTTCGGGTTCGTCGTCCTCGATGGGATCGTCAGGCGCGACAGCCACGCTGCGTTGAACGGCGCGCGCCAGATTGCCGGGGCGGACTCTGGGCTTGAGCGAGGCGGCGACGGCCTGCGGTGTGGCGCTGGTGGCGGGTGCGGCCACTGCTTCGGCAAGCGCTGCTGCGACCGCGTCGGCATCGGTTTCTACCGCCTGCGCCGCCGCGATCACCGAGGCCGGGCGCGGGCGCGGGCGCAGCGCCGCCAGTTCGGATCGCGTGCGCCCCGCGAGCGCGCCCCGCTCGCCTTGCTCGATCAGGTCGTCGGGTCGGGTGCGGGGGCGGACCGCGCCGATGCGCTGTACTTCGGCCAGGGTTTCGACGGTCTGTTCGGTGCTGGGAAGCGACACCGCCCGGACCGGCATCTGCGGCGGTGTGACCGGGGGCGGACCGGCCTGGACGCGTACGCCATCCGGGGTCAGCGCCCCCTCGGGGGTGGCCTGCACGAGGCCACGCTCGTCGAACGCAAAGACTGTGCCCGCCGGGGCGGGTGAAGCTGGCGTTTCGGGGCGCGCATCCATCCGCATATCACGCGCGGGGGGCAGGGCCAGCGCGTCCTGAAATTGCACTGCCTCGTCAATCGAGGTCTGGTAGAATTCGTCGAGACTGGTCAGATCGGGCACTTCGGGCGGCGCGGGTGCGATCTGCCAGATGCCGGTGGCGGCATAGCGCGCAAGGGCCTCGTCCGGGGTCAGTTCCCGTGGTTCCGGTTCCGGCTCGGATGCGGGCACGGCGTCCGGTGCAGGGGGCGCAACATCGGGCAAGGCGGGTTCCGTGACGGGGCGGACAGGATCGGGGAGGTCCGGGGTAATGGCGATCTGCGGTTCGGGCGCACGGAACAGCCGCGCCAGACCCGAGTCGGTAAAGATCGCCGCCCAGGCGGCAACGCCGACCAGAAAGAGCAGCAGGATCGCGGTCAGGATCAGCCCGAGGAAGCGGGGCCTACCGCGCGCGCCCGGTGCTTCGCGCGCACCAAAGATGGTCAGCCGCTGCGCCTCGTCGGCAGGGCTGACCGCAGTTGTCGCGGCCGCCGGGCGGGCCGGTCCCGCAGGTTCGGTCCCGCGCATCCGGGGGGGGGCCGGTTTTCTGGACGCGCCCCTGTCGGTCACCGGGTCAGGCGCAAGGCTTGCGATCGCAAGATCGGTCAGCGCCGGATCGGCAGCACCGGTCAGGATAGGGTTGCCGCCGGGGCGCGGCAGGTCCGGTGTGCGGATATCGGAGGTCAGGGGCGTGAACCGCGCCGCTCCGGCCAGCCTCGGCGCGCTTTCGCTGGGTGATGCGCCCCGCTCGGCGCGGATGCTGGAAAAAGACGGCAGGGGGCTGTGCTGCGTCTCTTTGGGGGCGGGTTCTGCCTGCGCCTTGGCCTGATCCGGCGCTGCGGCGGCTATGACGGCGGGTTCTGACGCCGGCTTTGCCGGGGGCGGGGGGGCGCGGTCGATGATCCTGACCGGGCCTGTGTCGCGCTCTACGCCCTGTGCGCCGGTCGCAGGGCCAAAGAAAGGCTCTCCGGCAAAGCGTTCGGGTGCGGGCCGTGCGACAAAGCTGACCGGGTTGAAGCGGTGCTCGCGGGCAAAGCTCTCGGCTTCCTGCAAGGTCTCGCGCGCCACGGCGGCGACCTGCACGTGCGCGCCGGTCTGCACCCAGTCATAGGCCAGTTCGTCCAGCGCATAGGGTGTGGCCCCGTCGAGCGCATCCGCAACCAGCGTTGCGATATCCCCGGCGCTGGCGTCCCCCGCCACGAGATCGAGATACCTGATCTGTTCCTCGGGGATGATCAGCTTGCTTGCCAGACCGGCGGGGTCGAGCGCCGCCGCCTTGTTGCGCAAGCTGGCCAGATCGCCCGCCAGATCGGTCGCGTCCAGCGCCACCTCGCCGACAAGATGCCAGCCCGCGCTGCCCGCGCGATGCAGAAGGCCGATGCCTTCGAAGGACAGGGAAAGAGCAAAATTCGGTTTCATCGTTTCCGCTTTAACATGCGTCCGGAATAACCGTGAGTCCCGAGTGCGCGTGGCCGATTCTACAGCAGACACCTGCCGAGGCCAAGCCGGAGACCTGCGCGCCGGGGCATCGGCGCGCAGGTGCTTGCGTCTCAGATGCCGATCTGCGCCAGCGCCTGTTCGAGATCGGCGATGATGTCATCCGCATCCTCGATCCCGATGGAAAAGCGCACCACGTTGGGCGCTGCTCCGGCGGCGGTCTGTTGCTCGGGCGTCAGTTGCCGGTGCGTGGTCGAGGCCGAATGGATGACCAGCGATCGCGTATCGCCAAGGTTCGCGACATGGCTGAAAAGCTCGAGCCTGTCCACCAGCCGGATGCAGGCGTCATAGCCGCCCTTGAGGGTGACGGTGAACAACCCTCCGGCGCCCTTGGGGCAGATCCGCGCCATGCGGTCATGCCAGGGCGACGAGGGCAGGCCCGCATAGGTCACCGCCTCGACAGCAGGGTGTGATTCCAGCCATGTCGCAATGCGCACGGCGTTCTCGACATGGCGTGCCATGCGCAGGCTCAGCGTCTCGATACCCATCAGCGTGTAATGCGCCGCCTGCGGGTTGAGCGTCATGCCCAGATCGCGCAGGCCGATGGCGATGCCGTGGAAGGTAAAGGCGAGAGGCCCGAAGGTTTCGTGGAACTTCAGCCCGTGATAGGCGGACTCCGGTTCGGAGAGCGAGGGAAACTTGCCGCTCGCGGACCAGTCGAAGCGTCCCGAATCGACCACCACGCCGCCGGTGACGGTGCCGTTGCCGGTCAGGTACTTGGTCATCGAATGCACCACCAGCGTCGCGCCATGCTCGATCGGGCGGCACAGATAGGGCGTGGCCGAGGTATTGTCGACGATGAGCGGCAGCCCGGCCTTGTCGGAGATGGCCGCGACCGCGTCGAGATCGGTGATGTAGCCGCCCGGATTGGCGATGGATTCGCAGAAAATGGCCCGCGTGCCCGGATCAATCGCGGCCTCGATGGCCGCCAGATCGTCGAAATCGACGAATTTCGCCGACCAGCCGAAGCGTCGGATCGTCTGGGAAAACTGCGTGATCGACCCGCCATAGAGCCGGGTCGAGACCACCACGTTGCAGCCCGGTCCCATCAGCGGGAACAGCGCCAGGATCTGCGCCGCATGGCCCGATGAGCAACAGACCGCGCCCGCGCCGCCCTCGAGTGTGGCAACACGCTCTTGCAGCACCGAGACGGTGGGGTTGGTCAGGCGCGAATAGATATAGCCCACCTCCTGCAGGTTGAAGAGAGCGGCGGCGTGATCGGCGTCGCGGAACACATAGGCGGTGGTCTGATAAATTGGGGTCTGCCGCGCGCCGGTGGCGGGATCGGGCCGGGCGCCGGCGTGAATCTGCAACGTGTCAAAGCCATAGGTCATTTCATCGGTCCTCCCTTGGGAAATGCTTGCAAACCGGGATAGGGCATAGAAGGGTGCGCTGCAACGGGCGTGAGGAGACAGGACATGACGCATCCCTTTCATCTGGCAATCAACGTGACCGATCTGGACCAGGCGCGGGCGTTCTACGGCGGGATTCTGGGCGGGATCGAGGGTCGCTCGACCGAAACCTGGGTGGATTTCGAGTTCTTTGGCCATCAGTTGAGCCTGCATCTGGGCACGCCCTTTGCGACCGAGGCCACCGGTCGGGTCGGCGATCACATGGTGCCGATGCCGCATTTCGGCGTGGTGCTGCCGCTGGATGTCTGGCGTGGGGTGGCCGACCGGCTGACGGCGGCAGGGGTGGATTTCGTGATCCCGCCCTCGGTGCGGTTCGAGGGTCAGCCGGGCGAGCAGTGGACGATGTTCTTTCGCGATCCCTCGGGCAATCCGGTGGAGTTGAAGGGGTTTGCGGATATGGAGCAGGTCTTCGCGGGTTGAACGCCCCGGTGAGGTTTCTGGCACCGCCGGGCGTGCCGCGCCTTGTACTGCGCGAATGGCAAACGCAACGTCCCCTCAGGTCGATCGCAAGCTGAATATCCCGCCCCTCACCGCATCCAGAGTCCGGTGCGCTTGAGGGTGTTGCGGATCGCCTGTTCGCGCCGGGGCAGGTCGGCCCGATCAAACAGCGCGCGCGCCTTTTGACCGCGGCCCTGATAAATCATCCGCTTGGCGGGTTCATATTCCTTGAGCAGTTTCTTGATCCGGTTGGGCGCCGTCACGCGCTCCAGCACGGAAACCACATGATCGGATTCGCGCGCATAGAGCAGCGGAAGGGCGCGGTAATGACAGGTTATTGCACCGTCCAGCAGGCCCGGCGGCAGGCTGTCGCGCCCGCCACCCAGCGCATGGATGACCAGTGGCAGCGCCACCTGATCGAGCCAGGGATCGAGTGGCTGACAGGCGAGTTCTTCGGGCGGGTCGTCGCGAATCGCCAGCGCATAGTCGAGGAACCGCCGCCCAAAGACATGCGGACACTGGTAAAAGAAGAAACCGGCGTTGAAATAGAGGTAGCGCCGCCAGTATTCGTCGGGCTGGCCCAGGTCGAGCGTGCCCTGAAAATCAAGGCCGAAGCGGTCGTAAAGCGCCTGCCAGATCGCGGTATAGCCGGGCCCGTAGAGTTCGGGCTGCGGCCATGTCCCCTCGCAGCGGAGCGAGGCGGTGGGGCGGGTGAAATCGAAGGGCACGCTGGCCAGATCGCCAGTCACCAGCGTGTCGGTGTCGAAAAACACGAACGGCTCCCCCTCGGGCAGCGCCAGAAGCGCCTCGATCTTGTTGCCGTAAGGGTAGGCATGGCCGAAATGGCAGCTCTCGAAGGGCAGGATTTCCGCCCCCAGATCCGCCAGCAGCGCGCGGGTCTCGTCGCCCCTGATGCGCGGATCATTGGGCCAGAGCGGTCCGGGCTGCGGTTCGGCCACGAAAAGACGCCCCTGAAAACCCGGAGACTGATCGCGCAGCGACGCGGCAAAGATCAGCGCCTCGTACTGCAGCCGCCCGCCCTGGCCGATTATGAGGATGTTGAAACCGGCCCTCGGCGCCGTGCCTGCCGCCATGCGTCTGCCCCTGCTTTTGCGTGGCAGTATAGGCGCAATGGCCGGACCGAAGAAGGGGATAAGTGGTGGGCGACCTAGGAATCGAACCTAGCGTGCGTCTCCGCGAGGGAGTTACAGTCCCCTGCCACACCTTGCGGCCTGTCGCCCACATGCCCGGCGCGCGAGCGCCTGACGTGGGGGGCTGATTACTAGCGGCACGGGGGTGCGTCAACCGGAAAATCGCTTGCATGGCGCGGGCGGGCGGTGCAGTGTCGCGCGCCTTGGGACAGGGGCGTGAGACCGATGAAAAAACCCCGCTGGGTGATTGACAAGGAACAGGCGAAACGCGCGGCTGCGGCGGAAACCGTCTGGCTTTTCGGGCTGCATGCGGTGCGCGATGCGCTGGAAAACCCGCGCCGCGAGAAGCTGCGGCTGATCGTCACCAAGAATGCCGCGGACAAGCTGGAGGCGGCGATTGCTGCGAGCGGGATGACACCGGAACTGGTCGATCCGCGCCGGTTCACCGCACCACTTGATCCCGGTTCGGTGCATCAGGGGGCGGCGCTGGAGGCGCGACCGCTCGACTGGGGACCGCTGGCAGAGGTCTGCATGGGCGACGGCGTGCGCGCGCCGCGTGTCGTCCTGCTCGACCGGGTGACGGATCCGCATAACGTGGGCGCGATCCTGCGCTCTGCCGAGGTGTTCGGCGCGCGGGCGGTGATCGCGCCCCGGCATCACGCCGCGCCCGAGACCGGGGCGCTGGCCAAGACGGCAAGTGGCGCGCTGGAACGCCAGCCCTATCTCAGGGTGCGCAACCTGGCCGAGGCGATTGGTGAGTTGCAGGCCATGGGCTATCTGGTGCTGGGGCTGGCGGGCGAGGCGGAGCAGAGCATCGAGGACGCGCTCGAAGGTCGCCGCGACCGGCCTGTCGCGCTGGTATTGGGGGCCGAGGGGCCGGGGCTGCGCGACAAGACGCGCGAGAGCGCGGATGCGCTGGTGCGGATTGATTTCGCCAGCGATTTCGGCTCGCTCAATGTTTCCAACGCAGCGGCAGTGGCGCTCTATGCCGCGCGTCCTTCGGAGACCTCCTGACGAGAGAGTCGTGAACGGGCGGCGATGGGTGCCGCGGCGGAATTGCACGCAGGGCTTGGAATTCACCGGAATTTACCCGATATGGGGATGATGACACCCAAGATCGCCACATGCTGTTACTGCGGCACCCGTGCTGCGCTGGTGCTGGACCGCGGACGGCACGAATTGGCCTGTTCGCGCTGCGGCGCGCCACTGCACGAGATGAAGACGATGCCGTTGCGCAAGGATGGATCCGGCGCCACCCGGCCGAGGACGGCCCCCACGCTGAGGCGGGACAGCCGCCCCGATTCACGGCAGGACAGGCCGCGCGAGCGGCGCAGGAACTGGGGCAGACGAATATGGGACGAGGTCCTCGATGCGGTCGAGGATATATTCGACTGACACTGCACGCGCAGGTCGAGCGGTATTCACAGGTATATTACAAACCCTTTTTATTGTGCGAATCGGACCTACATTTGTCCCAGAAGCGTTGATACGGAACATCGGCGCTTCCTATCACTGTCCCTCGTTCCGCGACTGGCGCCCAAGCATTGTCTTGGGCGCTTTTTTCCTGGCCGCGTTCGTGATTGAGTCGGCGCATGAGCGAAGAATACAGTGATTCCCACCTGCGCGAGATCCTGACCCGCACCCGCCGCGTGGCGGTGGTCGGCGTGTCGATGAATCCGGTGCGCCCCAGCTATTACGTGGCGCGCTATCTCAGCCTCAGGAAATTCGATGTGGTGCCGGTCAATCCGGGCCATGCGGGAGAGATGCTCTTTGGCAGACGGGTGGTGGCGCGGCTGAGCGAAGTTGAAGGCGATGTCGACATGATCGACATCTTTCGCCGCTCCGAGCATGTGGTGCCGATCGTCGAAGAGGCATTGGCGACGTTCCCGAAACTGCGGACCATATGGATGCAGATCGGTGTGGAAAATGCCGAGGCGGCAGCGATGGCGCGGGCGCGGGGAGTGGATGTGGTGATGAACCGCTGTCCCAAGATCGAATATCAGCGGCTTTTTGGCGAATTGCGCATGGGCGGGTTCAACACGGGCGTGATCTCGTCGAAACTTTGAGGCCCGTCCGGACATCAGCGGATGTCCAGAAGATGCATATTTATGGAACGATGAAAGGCAGGATCAGCCCGCCTTGAAATCCGCTGCGATGCGTAATTCGCGCAAAGGGCGGACGCGGGTGATACAGTCTGCGTAGATCGGATGCGCCTTGTAGGCGGCGAGCGCGGTCTCGTCGCTGAATTCGGCATAGACCACCAGATCGACGCGGCTGCCGGTCAGGGCATCGCTCTGCAGATTGCGCCCCACTTCGAAATGCGAGGAATGCGGGATATCGGCGAGCATCATCAGCCCGTCGCGAATGCGCTCGACATCCTCCGGGTTGGCGGCGGAGAAGAATACGATATGGCGGATCATGTGGTCACTCTCGGGGGCGGCTGGATTTTTCGGCGAGGCCCGAGGTGCCCTGACGGCGGGCAAGCTCTGCCATCACCTCGGCGAGGGTTACGCCACGCGATTGCAGCATGACAAGCAGGTGAAACAGCACGTCCGCCGCCTCGGAGGCGAGGCGCTCGCGGTCGCCCCTGATCGCCTCGATGATCGCCTCTATCGCCTCTTCGCCGAATTTCTCGGCGCATTTCTCGGGGCCCTTGGCCAGCAGCTTCGCGGTCCAGCTTGACGACGGGTCGGCGGCGGCGCGGGCGGCGATGGTGCGGGCGAGATCGTCGAGGGTCATGCTGCCAGCCTCATGGGGATGCCTGCGGCGGCCATGTGCGCCTTGGCCTCAGCGATAGTATAGGTGCCGAAGTGAAAGATCGAGGCGGCGAGCACCGCCGAGGCATGGCCCTTTGTCACACCTTCGACAAGATGGTCGAGCGTGCCCACGCCTCCGCTCGCGATGACGGGAATATCCACCGCATCGGCAATGGAGCGGGTGAGCGGCAGGTTGAAGCCCGCCCGCGTGCCGTCGCGGTCCATCGAGGTAAGCAGGATCTCGCCCGCCCCTTTCGCGGCCACGAGACGGGCAAATTCCACCGCGTCGATGCCGGTGGGCTTGCGCCCGCCATGGGTAAAGATTTCCCATTTGCCGGGGGCGACCGTCTTGGCGTCGATGGCCACCACGATGCACTGGCTGCCGAACTGATCGGCGGCGCGGGCGACCACATCGGGGTCGGCCACGGCGGCGGAATTGAAGCTGACCTTGTCGGCACCCGCCAGAAGCAGGGCGCGCACGTCCTGCGCGCTGCGCACGCCGCCGCCAACGGTGAGCGGGATATAGCAGGCCTCGGCGGTGCGGCGGACCACGTCGAACATGGTGCCGCGGTTTTCATGCGTGGCGTGGATGTCGAGGAAACACAGCTCATCCGCGCCCGCCGCGTCATAGGCGCGTGCGGCATCGACCGGATCGCCCGCGTCGCGCAGATCGACGAAATTCACACCCTTGACCACGCGACCGTCGGCGACATCGAGACAGGGGATGATACGGGTCTTGAGCATGGTTTCGCCGTCCGAGGGTTTTCACCGCGTTGTTTATGGGCAAATGCCGGGACATGCCAGAGCAGGTCGCGATTATCTGCAGGGTCTGCGTGGACCCGGCCGTCAGGCCCGGAGCGCGGCCAGTGCCGCCCTGAGGTCGAGCGCCCCGTCATAGAGCGCGCGCCCCGAGATTGCGCCGTTGAGCGCCGCGCCGCAATCGCGCAACGCGATGAGATCGTCGAGCGACGACACCCCGCCCGAGGCGATCACCGGGATGGAAACGACACGCGCCAGCGCCGCCGTGGCCTCAATATTCGGGCCCTGCATCGCGCCGTCGCGGTTGATGTCGGTATAGATGATCGCCGCCACGCCCGCGTCCTCGAAGGATCGGGCAAGATCGGTGGCGTCCACGTCCGTCTCCTCGGCCCAGCCTCTTGTCGCCACGCGCCCGCCGCGCGCGTCGATGCCCACCGCCACCTGCCCTGGAAAGGCGCGCGCCGCCGCGCGCACGAGGTCGGGGTTCTCCACCGCCACGGTGCCCAGGATCACCCGCGCGAGGCCCCTGGATAGCCACGCCTCGATCGTGGCCATGTCGCGGATGCCGCCACCCAGTTGCGCGGGCACGCGGCAGGCGGCAAGGATCGCCTCGACCGGGGCGGCATTGACCGGTTGACCGGCAAAGGCACCGTTGAGATCGACGAGGTGCAGCCATTCGCAGCCCGCATCGACGAATTCCGTCGCCTGCGCCGCCGGGTCGTCATTGAACACCGTGGCGCGGTCCATATCGCCGCGCAAGAGGCGCACGGCCTTGCCGTCCTTTAGGTCGATGGCGGGGTAGAGGATCATGGTGCTGACCTTTCTGCGATGGGGCACGGCGGGGTTTTGCACGGGCGCGGGGCAAATGCAACGCGACCCGACGTCAGACTTGATTTGCGGCGCGGGCATGGCACAGGTTTTGCACCAGATGTCAGGGAGGATCGAGACATGCGCAAACTGATGATGATGACGGCGGTGCTGGGCTTGAGCGCGGGGACGGCGATGGCCGAGCCGCTATTGGGGACATGGCGGACGGCCAAGGATGACAACGGCCATTCGGGGCTGGTCGAGGTGGCGCCCTGCGGGGCCAAACTCTGTGGCAAGCTGGTCAAGTCCTTCGATGCCGAGGGCAACGAGATGGCGAGCAAGAATATCGGGCGCAACATCATTTCCGAGACCGCCCCCACCGGCGACGGGCAATACAAGGGCAAGGTTTATGCGCCCGACCGCGACAAGACCTACAATTCCCGCCTGCAACTGAGTGGCAACACGCTCAAGGTCAGCGGCTGCGTGCTGGGCATCTGCCGCGATGGCGGCTCCTGGCAGAAGGTCGAGTAATCGCGGGACAGGCCCGCCCGGTTTTGTCAGGGCAGCATCTGGGATATGCTGCGCGCATGACAAAGCAGAGTCTGCCCGCCACCGCCCCGCCTGACGCCATCCTGGAGGCTGCGCTCTATGCCGCCGATCTCGATGCGGCAGAGCGGTTTTACGGGAATTTGCTGGGGCTGGAGCGGATCGCGCGGGTGGGCGAACGGCACGTGTTCTACCGGGTCGGCGCAGGCGTACTACTGATCTTCAACCCGTCCGAGACCTGTAAGCCGCCGAACGACCCGGAGCTACCCGTGCCGCCGCATGGCGCAGGGGGGCCGGGGCATTTCTGCTTTGCGGTGGAGGGGGTGGCGCTTGACGACTGGCGTGCGCGGCTGGAGGCGGCAGGGGTGGAGATCGAGGCCGATTTCCACTGGCCGAACGGCGCGCGCTCGATCTATTTCCGCGATCCGGCGGGGAATTCGCTCGAGATGGCGGAGCCGCGTCTCTGGGCGCGTGGATGAGCGGCAGCAAAGCCCCGCCATGCGCTGAAATCCGCGCGGATACGCCGCCCGACCGTGGCAAGGCGGCGGGTAACGCCTATCTTCAGTCTACGGGTGAGATCGTCAATCCATAGGCAGGAGAGCCTCATGCGTTGGATCATTCTTGCGGCGATGATGTCGGGGGCGGGCAGTGCCGCCAGCGCCGATCCGGCGCTGGGCGTGTGGCAGACCGGACCCGACAGGAAGGGTCAGATTGCGCATGTCGAGGTGACCCGATGTGCCGAGGCGCTCTGTGGACGCATCATTCGCGCCTACAGCGCCGAAGGACACGAGATCACCACACCCAATGTCGGCAAGCGGGTCTTTTGGGACATGACCCCGGCGGGAACGGACCGCTATAGCGGGCGCGCCTGGGTCCCCGCGCATGACCGCGAATATGCCGCGACGATGCTGCTCGAGGGGAACCGGCTGAAGGTCAGCGGCTGCGTCGGCCCGATCTGCCAGAGCCAGGTCTGGGCCCGCCCGAACTGAGCCGGTCAGGGGGTCCAGCGCAGGAAATTGGCGATGAGGCGCAGGCCGGTTTTCTGGCTTTTTTCCGGGTGAAACTGGGTGCCGACGATGGTGTCGCGGCCCACCACGGCGGTGATCGCTCCGGCGTAATCGACATGCGCCAGCAGGTGCGCGGGATCGGCCACGCGGAAATGATAGGAATGCACGAAATAGGCGTGATCGCCGTCCGAGATTCCGTCCAGAACCGGGTGCGGATGGTCGATCACCAGATCGTTCCAGCCCATGTGCGGCACCTTGAGCGCGGGATCGGCAGGGGAGACAGGCTCGACCGTGCCGCCGATCCAGTCGAATCCGGCGGTTTCCTCGTATTCCAGACCGCGCGTGGCGAGCATCTGCATGCCGATGCAGATGCCCATGAAGGGGCGGCCTGCGCCGATCACTGCCTCCTCTATCGCCTCGAACACGCCGCGATGATCAAAGAGCGCCTTGCGGCAGGCCGGAAAGGCGCCGTCGCCGGGCAGCACGATGCGGTCCGCGTGGCGGATCGTGTCGGGGTCGGAGGTGACGATAACGTCGCCGGTGCCCGTCTCGCGTGCCATGCGTTGAAACGCTTTTTCGGCCGAGTGCAGGTTGCCGCTCTCGTAATCGACGACGATGGTGGTCATGGGTCAGAGCGATCCCTTGGTCGAGGGGATGGCGTCCGCCTTGCGCGGATCGCTTTCCACCGCCTCGCGCAGGCTGCGCGCCACGGCCTTGAACGCCGCCTCGGCCATGTGGTGACTGTTGATGCCGTGCAGCGCATCGACATGCAAGGTGATGCCACCATGCGTGCTGAACGCCTGAAAGAACTCACGCACCAGTTCGGTGTCGAATGTGCCGATCCTGGGTGTCGGCAGCTCCATGTTCCACACCAGATAGGGACGCCCCGACAGATCGAGGGCCGCACGCACCAGCGCGTCGTCCATGGGCAACAGGCACGCCCCGTAGCGGCGGATGCCGCGCTTGTCGCCGAGCGCCTGAGTGAGCGCCTGACCGAGTGCTATGCCCACATCCTCGACCGTGTGGTGATCGTCGATATGCAGGTCGCCCGCGCAGCGGATGGTCATGTCGATCAGGGAATGCCGCGCCAGTTGATCCAGCATGTGATCGAAGAAGCCCACGCCGGTCTGGTTGTCATAGCTGCCGCTGCCGTCCAGCGTGATTTTGACGCTGATATCGGTCTCGGCGGTTTTCCGGGTTACTGTGGCGCTGCGCATGGGGCCTCCGCTCGGGGTTCCGGGCGGTGTATAATCGGCGCAGGACCGCGCGCCAAGGCCCAAGAGGCCATGGCGCGCATGAAGGGGGCCGGGCGTTGCCCGAAAACCCCCGGTCGCCGGGTCACCCCCGCGCCCGCGCGGGGGTGATGGCAAAACGTGACTCCCCGGCCAGGCCGCCAACCGCAGCTTGATCGCCTGCCGCGCTGCGTCTATCTATGGGTAGGGAGAGGGGGCGCCATGACCGTGCAAGACATGAAGGAGACGATCCTGAGAACCGCCGCAACGATGATCCGCAGCCGGGGTTATAACGGGTTCAGTTTTCGCGAGATTGCCGATGCGGTGGGCGTCAAGAGCGCTAGCGTGCATTATCATTTTCCCACCAAGGAGGCGCTTGGGGCAGCAGTTGCGCGGCGCTACACAGAGGATTTCCTGACCGCGCTCGGCCCGGTTGATGAGGCCCCTCTTGAGGTCGAGGCGGTGCAGACGCGGCTGCACGGGCAGGCCCGGCGCTCGCTGGTCGAGAAAAACCTGATGTGTCTCTGTGGAATGCTGGGGGCCGAGGTCGCCGACCTGCCCGACGCCGTGGCCGCCGAGACCCGCAGGTTCTTCGAACGCTCGGTGGCATGGACCGAGGCCGCATTGGCGCGCACCGCGTGGGGGCAGCGCGTGGATGCGCCCGCGCGGCGCAGGCTGGCGCTGAGCACGCTCGCGGCCTCCGAGGGCGCGCTGATCCTCGCGCGTAGCCTGGGGGACATGGCGGTGTTCGACCAGGTGGATCTGCCGCGTCCGGGCTGAACGCGCGACGACGGCAGGGGAACGCGCCGAGCGCGTTCCAGATTGCAGACAAACCCCCGGCTGTTCATGGCTGGGGCTTGACGAGTCAGAATTCTGCCGTTCGAGTACTGTCAGCGCTCACTCCGACTCTGGAACGTTCAGCGTGCGCTGCCCGGACCTTCCGGTACCGGCGTGTTTTCACCTGCCTGCCATGACATGTCATTCGGGGCAGATCACAACCCCTCCGGTCTGTTACGGCTGGGGGAGGTGCGCGTCAGAAACCGGATGCCTGAATCCCGCCTGTTCCCCCTCGGATTCCGAACCGTCCGGCGATGTCTGCGCAGCCTTCCGGCCCCAGTCCACGTCGGCAACCTGAGACGCACAAAATGCGTCCCATGGCAGCCATCCGAAAACGGTTGAAAATTGGAGCGGGCGATGAGATTCGAACTCACGACCCTTACCTTGGCAAGGTAATGCTCTACCCCTGAGCTACGCCCGCATCCTTGGGTGAGGCGTGAGATATAAAGTCTGGCGCGCGGCTGCAAGAGGAAAAACGCGGGCTGCGCGGAATTTTTCCGCCAAGGAGGAACCCGCCCGCCCGAAAGGTCTGACGCAGGTGCCGCGGTCCTGTGGTATACTGGCCAGCGCAGGCGTCGGTGCGAGATGGTCGAACGACGCCCTGCCATTTCAGGGAGGACGAAATATGTTTGCCAGAGTAACGCATTACAAGATGAAATCCGGCAGCCGCGATGCTGCAACCGAATTGATGAATTCGCTGCGCGATCAGATCATGGGCATGCCCGGCATGCAGCATTTCCTGAACGTCATGAACGCGGACGGCAGCGGATATGTGGTGGCCGTGGTCGAAAGCGAGGCGACATCGAAGGCGAATGCCGAAACGGTGGCCCGGCTCTGGAGCAATTTTGCCGGTCATCTCGAAGCGCCACCCAAGCCCGAAGGCTACGATGTCATCGCCAGTTGGTCGAACTGAGGCGCGCTGCCGCCAGTTGATCCCCGCCTCAGGTCACAGGCCCCAAGTCCCCCGGCATCCTGGGGAGAGAGAAACGCCGGGGGAGAGACGGGCAACCCGGTCAGAGGTTGCCGCGTGAGAGTTCGCCGGCGATGTGATCGGCCTGCCGGATGGCGAGGGCGACAATGGTCAGCGTCGGGTTCTCCGCCGCCCCGGTGGTGAATTGCGAGCCGTCCGAGACGAAGAGATTGGCGATGTCATGCGTCTGGCCCCATTTGTTCACCACCCCGTCGCGCGGGTTCTCCGACATCCGGTTGGTGCCCAGGTTATGCGTGGACGGGTAGGGCGGGGTGGGGAAGGTACGCGTGGCGCCCACGGCCTCGTAAACCGCGATGCCCTGCCTGTAGGCGTGGTTGCGCATCGCGATGTCATTGGGGTGGTCAGAGAAATGCACATTGGCCACGGGCAGGCCGTATTGATCCTGAACCTCGTGGTTGAGGGTGACGCGGTTGGTTTCCTGCGGCATGTCCTCGCCGACGATCCACATGCCGGCCATGTTCTCATACGAATCGAGCGCGGTGGTGAACTCGCGTCCCCATGACCCCGGATCGAGAAACGCCGCCATGAACGGCAGGCCAAGCGCCAGCGTTTCCAACTCGTAGCCGCCGACGAACCCGCGCGAGGGATCGTGCCGCGCCTCGTCCTGGATGATGCCCGCCATCGTGGTGCCGCGCCACATCTTCACCGGCTTGTCGAACACGCCGTAGACCGATCCGGTCATGTGGCGCATGTAGTTGCGGCCCACCTGACCCGAGGAATTGGCCAGCCCGTCGGGGAACATCGACGAGGCGGAGTTGAGCAGCAGACGAGGGGATTCGAATGAGTTGCCCGCCACGCAGACCGCGCGCGCCTTCTGCATCTGCAGGTTGCCGTCGGCGTCGAAATATTCCACCCCCGTGACCTTGCCCGCGTCATCGTGCAGGATGCGCGCCACATGCGCGCGCTCACGCACCTCGAGATTGCCGGTGGCCTCGCCGCGCGGGATGTCGGTGTAGGCGGCGGACCATTTCGCGCCCCATTTGCAGCCCTGAAAGCAGAACCCGGTCTGCTGGCAGGCCAGCCGACCGTCATAGTCCTGGCTGTTTATCGCCATGCGGCCGGTGTGAACCTCCTTGTAGCCGAGCGCCTTGGCGCCCGCCTCGAACACCTTGTAGTTGTTGCAGCCGGGCAGGCCGGGGATGTCGTTGGTGCGTGTCACGCCCAGCTTTTTCTCGGCCAGATCATACCAGGGGGCCATTTCCTCGGCGCCGATGGGCCAGTCGAGCAGATTTGCGCCCTGAACCGGGCCATAGGTGGTCGCGGCCTTCCATTCATGGTCCTGAAAGCGGATCGAGGCGCCCGCCCAATGGGTCGTGGTGCCGCCCACGGCCTTGACGATCCAGGCGGGCAGCCCGGAAAAATCCCTCGCCACCCGCCAGTCGCCGGATGTGGTGCGCGGGTCGAGCCAGGCCAGTTGTCCGAAACTTTCCCATTCGTCGTTGACGTAATCCTCGGGCAGATAGCGTCCGCCCGCCTCCAGCGCCACGACGGATACGCCGCGTTGCGCCAGTTCATTCGACAGCACGCCGCCGCCCGCGCCGGTGCCGATGACGACGATCACCGTATCGTCGCTCAGATCAAAAGGTGCAGCCATAGTCGGGTTCCTCCTCAGTTGGCCATGGCCTAAAGCCAGTTGATGTCGTCAAAGCCGCGGTCGATATAGCCGCCCTGGCTGAACGACTCGCCCTCATAACCGAACAGCGGCCATACCGCCTTTTGGTTATAGAGGCCGGTCACAAGCCCGCCGCGGATCTGCTGGAAAAAGGCGCTGTCCTCCATCGAGCGCAGGATATCCACGCGGTCGCGCTCCCAGCTGATGCCGAGGTAATCGGCGTGCCCCTTGCCTTGCGCCGCCGCATTCAGCCCGGCAATGCCCGCCTCGATGCCTTCGGCGGCCTCGGCCGTGTCATAGCCCTTGACGGCAATGGCATAGTATTCGTCGGCCAGGTGATCATGCGGGTAGATGTCGCGCGCCATCTGGATGAGCGTCGCCATGGTCTCGGGCCTGAGCGCCTGGGTCTCGAGCGCCCAGGCGGCATCCGAGCCCGCGACAAAGCCCGCGCCCACGACAAGGGACGCGCCCGCCGCCATGGAGCGCGACAGCAGCGCGCGCCGGGTAAGCCCCTTGCGGGGTCTGGTCTCAATCATTGGCTTTCCTCCCATAAAACAAAACGGGCGCGCCCCTCCCCGGGCGCGCCCGTGCTCTCATTTGAAACGTCCGCCGCGCTCCAGCACCTCGATTTCGTAACCATCCGGGTCGGCCACGAAAAAGAACTTGCCGACGAGTTTGCCGTCGGGCGCGAATTCCACGATCTTGCGGGGGCCGAGGCCCTCGGCCTCAAAGCGCGCATGTTCAGCCGCCAGATCCTCAACCAGAACGGCGAGGTGGCCGTAACCGTCGCCCCGATCATAGGGTTCGGCGCGGCCCTTGTTGATGGTCAGTTCGACCTCGAAGGGGCTTTCGTCGTTCGACATGTACACCAGGGTGAATTTCTCGAAATCCAGCCGGTCGGCCACCCTGAGGCCAAAGGCACGGTTGTAGAAATCTATGGACCGCGTTTCGTCCAGAACGCGGATCATGCTGTGAATGGCTTTGGCCATCAATTCCTCCGGATAGTTTCATCTGGTCCGGGAAGTTTACCAAGGCGAGGGGTGGCGCGGGTAGTAAGGGGATACTACACGAAACAACGCCGTCGCGGTGTTTGTGGTGCGACGGGTCGGGATGCTGCGAAGGTCTGCAAGCGGTCAAGGGCGGGCGACGGGTCGGAGGGGTATTCGTCGAGATAGCCGCTACAGGCTAAAATTCCGACCGCCCGTCAAAGGTGCTGACGGTCGCCCCGTCCCGCGCGCGGATACGCCACCCGCAAGCCCTGCCAGTGTCGGTCAGATGTCACTCTGCCGCAATCTGCCGCGCCCCCGCTTCCAGCGGGTTTTCCAGATGCACAAGGCAGGTGCAGCGTAGGAGTGCGGTGAAATTCTTGGGCTCGCCGTGCAGTTCCAGCACTTCGGCATGCAGTTTCGACACGAAGGCGGGCGTCGAAAGCGCCTCGCTCTCGGCGATCTCGTCAAGGATACCCCAGAACGATTTTTCCAGCCGGATGCTGGTGCTCTGCCCGTTCAGGCGCATCCGGCGGGTTTCCAGCGTGTAGCGGTCCGGGTCCTGCCCGGCAAAGATTCGGCACATGAGTCAGTCCTCCCTCATCCGGCGCGCGAGTGGCGCCCGCGCAGCGGATCTCAGTACGTTTTAGGATGATGGCCGATTTTTTCCATCCGGGAAAGCCTGCTGCGCCATCGCCGCGCAGGGCGCCTGTCCAGGTCCGTCAGATCAGGGCATGTCCGATATTGGCCAGCGCGGCGAACGTGATCATCGCAAAGGTCAGCACCATGCCTGCGCGCCGGAATATGGTGATCTGCGGCGTGCGGCCGAGACCAATAGCGTGCAGAACCCGTCCGGCCAGCAGGCTGAGGCCAAGCAGATGCACCACCCAGCCCGGCGCGCCCTGCAATTCCGCCATCGCCAGCAGCAAGAGGCCGATGGGGGCATATTCCGCACAGTTGCCCTGCACGCGGATGCGCTTGACCAGCATTCTTTCGCCGCCATCGCCCAGCGAGACTTGGGTTGCGCCTCGCGCGGCGATGACCCGGACGCTGAGCAGGACGAAAAGGAGGCCGATGAGACCCGCGTAAAGCGGTGTGATGGTCATGGACATGTGGTGTCTTTCCTTGTCAGTCGTAGATCGCCGCCTCGGTCGGTGGCAGGGTGAAATCCTCGGTATGCACGATTACGCCCTCCTCGGTCAGCAGCAACAGGCCGTAAGCACCGGGCTCGTCGATCGAGAGGCTGGGGTTCTGATCGCCCAGGGCCATGGGCATCTGGTGGCAGGGGCTTTTGAAAACCGCCACGGGAATCCCGCCCGCGCTGCCCTGCAATGTGCGGTGGATATGGCCTGAAACGATCTGGGTCACGTTACCATGCGCGGTCAGGAGCGAGATCAGTTCGGCGCGATTTCTCAGGCCGATTTGATCCATGCCGCCGAACCCGGTCAGAACCGGGGGATGGTGGCAAAAGACGATCACCCGGAGGTGCGCCGCGCCCGCGAGCGCCGCGTCGAGCCAGCCGAGACGGGTGTCGCAGAGGTATCCCGAATGGATGTCCTCGGCCTCTTCATCCAGGGTGTCGAGACAGATCAGGCGGTAATCGCCGATGTCCTGCACCTGCTGGACATGACCCGTCTGCATGCGCGCCGCGTCGGGAAAGGCCGCCAGAAACGGCGCGCGCCGGTCGTGATTGCCCAGCATCAGGCTGACAGGCAGCGGGCAGGCCGCCAGCGCCTCTTGCAGCCGCGCATATTCGGCAGGGGCTGCGTTATGGGTCAGATCGCCGCACAGCACGACATGCGCGGCGTCGGGGTGGCTGTCCAGCGCATGCGCCAGCCCTTGGCTGAAACGCGCATGAGGATCGAGGCCGATGATCGTTCCGCCCTCGGGCAGGATGTGGATGTCAGTGAAAACGAGGATCTTTTGCATGCCTGGTCCAGAGCAGGAGAATCCCGCGCATCATTGGAGATTTCGCGCGCCGGGGAAAGCGGAATTGCAGGACGGCGGCAGAGGGCGTGCATGCTCTCTCATGGGTCATGATCCTCCGGCTCGATCGGAGGATACTGAGCGGCGGGGAGACCCTCGGGCTGAACCCGAGGGTGACGGGGTGCGCCCGAGGGTGGCGGGAGAGGGATGGAGACTCCGCTACTCCAGTTCCACCAGCAGATCCTTGGCGTCGATCTGGCCGCCGGGCTGGACATGCACCGCGCGAACCACCGCATCGCGTTCGGCGTGAATACCGGTTTCCATCTTCATCGCCTCGATGGTCAGCAGCAGATCGCCCGCCGTCACCTTCTTGCCTGCCTGAGCCGCGACGCTGGCCACCACGCCGGGCATCGGCGCGCCGATATGGTTGGGATTGCCATGTTCGGCCTTGGGCCGGGCGGCGGTCTGCGACTTGACCAGTCGGTTCGGCACGCGGATGACGCGCGGCTGGCCGTTGAGTTCGAAGAACACCTTGACCTCGCCTTCCTCGTTGGTCTCGCCCACCGCCTGCAGGCGGATCTCCAGGATCTTGCCGGGGTCTATCTCGACGCTGATTTCCTCGCCCGGCTCCATGCCGTAGAAAAACGTGCGCGTGGGCAGGGTGCGCACCGGACCATAGATCCGGTGGCGGCCCATGTAATCGAGAAACACCTTGGGATACATCAGGTATCCGTTCAGATCCTCGTCATCGACGGATTTGCCGTCGAGTTCCTGCGAGAGCTTGTTGCGGGTGGCCTCTAGATCAATCGGCTTGAGATGCTTGCCCGGTCGGTCGGTATTGGGTTTCTCGCCCTTGAGTACCTTTTTGACGATTGCCTTTGGGAAACCTCCCGGCGGCTGACCGAGATTGCCGCGCATCATGTCGATCACGCTGTCGGGAAAGGCCACATCGGTCGCCGGATCCTCGACTTGCGCGCGGGTCAGGCCCTGGCTGACCATCATCAGCGCCATGTCCCCCACGACCTTGGAGCTTGGCGTTACCTTGACGATGTCGCCGAACATCTGGTTGACCTCTGCATAGGTGCGCGCCACCTCGGGCCAGCGCTCCTCAAGGCCGAGCGAACGCGCCTGCGCCTTGAGATTGGTGAACTGTCCGCCGGGCATCTCGTGCAGATAGACCTCGGAGGCAGGGGCCTGAAGGCCGGCCTCGAACGCCACATACTGCGCGCGCACCTGTTCCCAGTAATCCGACATCTCGCGGATACGCTCTATACTCAGGCCGGTGTCGCGCTCGGTGTGGCGCAGCGCTTCGACGATACTGCCAAGGCAGGGTTGCGAGGTGCCGCCGGAAAACGCATCCATCGCCGCATCCACCGCATCGACCCCCGCCTCGGCGGCGGCCATGATGGTGGCGCCCGCGATGCCCGAGGTGTCATGCGTGTGGAAATGAACGGGGATGTCCAGCTCTTCCTTGAGCGCCCTGACCAGAATGCTGGCAGAGGCCGGTTTGAGCAGGCCCGCCATATCCTTGAGTCCGAGGATATGCGCGCCCGCGTCCTGCAACTCGCGCGCCATTCCGACATAGTATTTCAGATCATACTTGGCCCGGTCAGGATCGAGGATATCGCCGGTATAACAGATCGCAGCCTCGCAGATGCGGCCCGACTCGATCACCGCATCCATCGCGACGCGCATGTTCTCGATCCAGTTGAGGCTGTCGAAGACGCGGAACACATCGACGCCGGTCGCCGCCGCCTGCCGCACGAATTCGCGCACCACGTTGTCGGGGTAATTGGTATAGCCCACGCCGTTCGAGGCGCGCAGCAGCATCTGCGTCAGCAGATTGGGCATCGCCCGGCGCAGGTCGCGCAGCCGTTGCCACGGACATTCCTGCAGGAACCGATAGGCCACGTCAAAGGTGGCTCCGCCCCAGCATTCGACGCTGAACAGCCCCGGCAGGTTGGCCGCATAGGCCGGCGCCGCGCGCAGCATGTCGATCGAGCGCATGCGCGTGGCCAGCAGCGACTGATGGCCGTCACGCATGGTTGTGTCGGTCAGCAACAGCCGCTTTTGCGCCAGCATCCAGTCGGCCACGGCTTTGGCGCCCTTTTCCTGCAGCAGCGTCCGGGTGCCCGGCGCCGGATCGGCCGCCGGCGCAGGCGGGCGCGGCAGTTTGACATCGGCAGGCTTGGCCCGGCCTGCCGTCTCGGGGTGTCCGTTCACCGTGATATCGGCGATATAGGTCAGCACCTTGGTGCCCCGGTCGCGCCGCTTGGAGAACTTGAACAACTCCGGCGTGGTGTCGATGAACTTGGTCGTGTACTGGTTGTTGAGGAACGTGGGGTGTTTCAGCAGGTTCTCGACAAAGGCGATATTGGTGCTGACCCCGCGAATGCGGAATTCGCGCAACGCGCGGTCCATCCGGGCGATCGCCGCCTCGGGCGTGGGCGCCCAGGCGGTGACCTTGGTCAGCAGGCTGTCGTAATAACGGGTGATGACGCCCCCCGAATAGGCGGTGCCGCCATCCAGGCGGATGCCCATGCCGGTGGCCGAGCGATAGGCGGTTATCCGGCCATAATCGGGGATGAAGTTGTTGAGCGGATCCTCGGTGGTGATCCGCGTCTGCAGCGCGTGGCCGTTCAGTGTGATGTCATACTGGCTGGCCTTGCCGGTGGCCTCGATCAGGCTCTTGCCCTCGGCGATCTTGATCTGGGCCTGCACGATGTCGATGCCGGTGACCTCTTCGGTCACCGTATGCTCGACCTGCACGCGCGGGTTGACCTCGATGAAATAGAACTGCCCGGTATCCATATCCATCAGGAATTCGACGGTGCCCGCGCATTCGTAATCGACGTGTTTGCAGATCTTGTAGCCAAGCTGACACAATTCCTCGCGCTGCGCCTCCGACAGATAGGGGGCGGGGGCGCGTTCCACGACCTTCTGGTTGCGGCGCTGGACCGAGCAGTCACGCTCAAAGAGGTGATACATGTTGCCATGCTTGTCGCCGAGGATCTGCACCTCGACATGGCGCGCGCGCAGGATCATCTTTTCCAGATAGCCCTCGCCATTGCCAAAGGCCGCCTCGGCTTCGCGCCGCCCCTCCAGCACCTTTTCCGCCAGCTCCTCGGGGCCATTGATCGGTCGCATCCCGCGCCCGCCACCGCCCCAGCTGGCCTTGAGCATCAGCGGATAGCCGACCGCCTCGGCCTCGCGGCGGATTGCCTCCATGTCGTCGCCCAGCACTTCGGTGGCGGGGATGACCGGTACGCCCGCCTCTATCGCCACGCGCCGCGCGCTGGCCTTGTCGCCAAGCGCGCGCATCGTCTCGGCCCTTGGGCCGATAAAGGTGATGCCCGCCGCGTCGCAGGCCTCGACGAAATCGGGGTTCTCCGACAAGAGCCCATAACCGGGATGGATGGCATCGGCGCCCGACTGTTTGGCCACGCGGATGATTTCCTGAATCGACAGATAGGCCGCGACCGGCCCCAGCCCCTCGCCGATGCGATAGGCCTCGTCTGCCTTGAAACGATGCAGGCTCAGCTTGTCCTCTTCGGCAAAGACAGCCACCGTGCGTTTGCCCAGTTCATTGGCGGCGCGCATGATGCGGATGGCGATCTCGCCCCGGTTGGCGATCAGGATTTTCTTGAAGTCGGCCATGGCCTCTACCCCCGGTTGTTCTGTCCCTGCGGCGGCTGTGATGCCGCGCTGCGGCGCAGTGACCTTGTAGGATTTGTGAAAGGTTTGCGCAATCCGGCATCAGGCGTATTTGCCGGGTGGGGAAATTTCATGTCCCCAAGGGTAGGGTGGTTTACCCGGTCGGGATCAGGCGTTTGCGCACATCCCAGAGCCTCTCGGTGCCAAGCTGGCCCATATTTGCCCTGAGGTCCTCGGCGAGGATATCCGCCAGATGCGCGGGGCCTTGCGCGCCCAGAGCCGCCAGCGCGAAATGCCAGCCGCGCCCCATCATCACGAAATCCGCACCAAGTGCCACGGCGCGCAGGATATCCAGACCGCCCTCGATCCCGCCATCCAGAATGATCGGCAGGTCGGTGGCGGCGCGCACCTCGGGGAGCGCCTCGATGGTGGCGGGGGCGGCGTCGAACTGGCGCCCCGCATGGTTGGATATCCAGAGCGCATCGACGCCCTCTTTTTCGAGAGCCTCTGCATCATCCCCGCGCAGCACGCCCTTGACCACAAGTGGCCCGTCCCAGGCCTCGCGCAACCAGCGCAGATAGTCCCAGTCGGGCGAGGTGCGCAGCAGATAGCCTGCATGCTTGTTCGAGGGCAGGCCCTTGGTCTGGCCGGCATATTCGTCGATCAGTCGCATACGCGGCATGCCCTGCTGCGCCATGCCCAGCGCCCAGACCGGGCGGATCGCCACCTGCGCCATCAGGCGCGGTGTCAGTTTCGGCGGTTGCGTGAGACCGGAACGCACCTGCCGCTCGCGGCGCGACCCCACCGGCACATCGACCGTGAGCACCAGCACACGGAATCCGGCGGCACGCGCGCGTCTGAGCATATCGGCACGAATCTCCGGATCGCGCGGCGGATACATCTGAAACCAGCCCTGACCGTTCAGACAGGGTCCGACATCCTCGGGCTTCTGGCTGGCCACGGTCGAGAGCGTGTAGGGAATGCCCGCCGCCGTCGCGGCGCGGGCCAGATGCCGCTCTGCGTCGGGCCAGATCAGCCCCGACATGCCAACCGGCGCAATGCCGACCGGCAGCGCATGGGTCTGGCCCAGAAGCGGGGTGGTCAGATCAGGGGTAAACTCGCCATGCAGGATCGACGGGCTGAGCCGCACCTGATCCAGCATCGCGCGGTTGCGCGCCTTGGTCGCCTCGACCCCGGTGCCGCTGTCGAGGTATTCCCAGACGAAGCGCGGCACCCGCCGCATGGCGCGCGCGCGCAGGTCGCTGAGGGCGGGATATCGGGAATGCAGATCCATGGACCGCATTTGCACGGGTTTTCAGGTGCTTGTCCAGAGGGTAGAGGCTGATGGAACAATCCCCGAACATTAACTTTATCTCTGGCGAACCCCGCGCTATTGTCCGCTTCATGAGCAGCTTTGACGACTCCGACGCCTTTGATGGTGCCAGCCTTGCCGCCCGCGCCATGGCAGCGCGGCCCATGCCCTATCTGGGTGATCTCAACCCCGAACAGCGCCGGGCGGTCGAAACGCTGGACGGCCCGGTACTGATGCTCGCCGGGGCGGGCACCGGCAAGACCAAGGCACTGACCACCCGCATCGTGCATCTGCTCAACACGGGCCGCGCGCGGCCCAACGAGGTGCTCGCCGTGACCTTCACCAACAAGGCCGCGCGCGAGATGAAAGAGCGTGTCGCGCGCCTTCTCGGACAGCCCGCCGAGGGGATGCCGTGGCTTGGCACCTTCCATGCGATCTGCGTGAAATTGCTCAGGCGGCACGCGGAACTGGCGGGACTCAAGTCGAATTTCACGATTCTGGACACCGATGATCAATTGCGCCTGCTCAAACAACTGGTGCAGGCCGCCAATATCGACGACAAGCGCTGGCCCGCCCGGTTGCTCGCGGGGATCATCGACCAGTGGAAGAACCGCGCCTGGACGCCCGACAATCTGCCCGCCTCCGAGGGCAGCGCCTATGACGGCAAGGGACCGGCGCTCTACCGGCTCTATCAGACCCGGCTGCGCGAACTGAACGCGGTCGATTTCGGCGATCTGCTGCTGCATGTGGTCACGATCTTTCAGAGACATGACGACGTTCTGGCGCAATATCAGCGCTGGTTCCGTTACATTCTGGTGGACGAGTATCAGGACACCAATGTCGCGCAATATCTCTGGCTGCGGCTGCTGGCGGGCGGGCATCGCAACATCTGCTGCGTGGGTGACGACGACCAGTCGATCTATGGCTGGCGCGGCGCCGAAGTGGGCAATATCCTGCGGTTCGAAAAGGATTTTCCCGGTGCGGCGGTGATCCGGCTGGAGCAGAATTACCGCTCGACCCCGCATATCCTCGCCGCCGCCTCGGGCGTGATCTCGGCCAATCAGGGGCGGCTGGGCAAGGAGTTGTGGACCGAGGCCGAGAGCGGCGAAAAGGTGCGCCTGATCGGTCACTGGGACGGCGAGGAAGAGGCCCGCTGGATCGGCGAGGAAATCGAGAGCATGCAGCGCGGCACGCGCGGGATGCGCCCGTTTTCGCTGGATGACATGGCCATCCTCGTGCGCGCCTCCCACCAGATGCGCGCCTTCGAGGATCGGTTTCTGACCATCGGGCTGCCCTATCGCGTCATTGGCGGCCCGCGTTTCTATGAGCGGATGGAGATCCGCGACGCCATGGCCTATTTCCGGCTGGTGGTCAGCCCCGCCGACGATCTGGCCTTTGAGCGGATCGTCAACACGCCCAAGCGGGGGTTGGGCGACAAGGCGCAGCAGAAAATCCAGATCACCGCGCGGCAGAACGGCGTGTCGCTGGTCGAAGGTGCGCGGATATTGCTGGACGACAAGGGGACCGCCGGCAAGGGCGCGGGAGAGTTGCGCCGTCTGATCGACGGTCTGGCCCGCTGGGGCCGCATGGCGGGCGACGCGGCGATCAGCCATATTGAACTGGCCGAAATGATCCTCGACGAATCCGGCTACACGGCCATGTGGCAAAACGACAAGACGCCCGAGGCGCCGGGGCGGCTGGAGAACCTCAAGGAGCTGCTCAAGGCGTTGGAGCAGTTCGAGAACCTGCAAGGGTTTCTGGAACATGTCAGCCTGATCATGGACAACGAAAGCGATGAGGCGGGCGAAAAGGTCACGCTGATGACCCTGCACGCCGCCAAGGGACTGGAGTTTCCCGCCATCTTTCTGCCTGGCTGGGAGGATGGGTTGTTCCCCTCGCAACGCTCGATGGATGAAATCGGCGTGCGCGGGCTGGAGGAGGAACGCCGCCTTGCCTATGTCGGCATCACCCGCGCCGAGGAGGTCTGCACCATCTCCTTTGCCGGTAACCGCCGTGTCTACGGCCAGTGGCAATCACAAATGCCCTCGCGCTTCATCGACGAACTGCCGCCCGATCACGTCGAGGTGCTGACGCCGCCGGGCCTCTATGGCGGCGGCTATGGCGCGGCGGCCACGACGAGCATCGAGACCCGCGCCGCCGAAGCCAATGTCTACAACTCTCCCGGTTGGCGACGCCTGCAGGCGCGCAGCGCCGAGCGCCCCCTGAGCCAGCCGCACGCAGCCCGCAGCCCGGTGATCGACGCGCAGGCGGTCAGCGCCCATGTGATGGGCGAGCGCGTGTTCCATCAGAAATTCGGCTATGGGGCCATCATCGGCATCGAGGGCGACAAGCTCGAGATCGAGTTCGACAAGGCAGGTACGAAAAAGGTTGTTGCGCGGTTCATCACCGGCGCGGATGACGTGCCGTTCTGAGCGGACCTGACCGGCGGGTCATGAGTATTTCGGAACGATGAAACAGGATCAGCCCTTCATCGTTCCCGAAATCCCACCGCCAAAGGCATCCCGTCAGCCAAGCTCGGCGAGCCGGTCGAGGGCGGCGCGCAGCCTGACCTCTTCTTCCTCGCGCAGGGCGAGGTTCTCGCGGGTCTCCTCGACCACGTCCTCGGGTGCGCTGGCGACGAAGCTCGGGTTCTTCAGCCGCCCGCGCAGGCCGCCCAGTTCCTTTTCCAGCCTGCCCAGAGTCTTTTCCAGTCGCTCCTTTTCCGCGCCCACGTCGATGATATCCGCGAGCGGCAGGCCAAAGCTGCCGCCCTCGACGGCAACCGTGACACAGCCCTTGGGAAAGGCGTCGGTGTCGGACAGGCTCTCGATCCGGGCAAGCCGCCGGATCATCGCCTCGTTGCGCGCCCATGCGGCGCGGCCTGACGCGCTCAGCCCGGTGACCAGCAGCGGGACATAAAGACCGGCAGGCACATGCATCTGCGCGCGGGCGGAACGGATCTGCTCGATCAGCGCGATCACCCAGTTCATCTCACGATCCGCCTCGGCGTCGATCAGTTCCGCGCCGTAGGTCGGCCAGTCGGCATGCACCAGCATCTTGGCGCGCGCGCCCAGCGTGCCCCATAGCTCCTCGGTGACAAAGGGCATGATCGGGTGCAGCAGGATGAGGCACTGGTCGATGACCCATGCCATTGTGGCCTGTGTTTCCGCCTTGGTGGTCGCGTCGCCGTCCAGCAGCAGCGGCTTGGAAAATTCCACGTACCAGTCGCACACCGTGCCCCAGACAAAGGCGTAAAGCGCGTTCGCGGCGTCGTTGAAGCGGAAGTTTTCCAACGCCTCATCGACGGCGGCGCGCGCCTTGGCCGTCTCGCCGATGATCCACTTGTTGACCGTGGCGGCGGGCGTGGGGATCGCGCCATCCGAGCCTGTCGCGCCGTTCATCTCGGCAAAGCGGGCGGCGTTCCACAGCTTCGTGGTAAAGTTGCGATAGCCTGCGATCCGTTCCTTCGAGAGCTTGAGATCGCGGCCCATGGCGGCCATCGCCGTCAGGGTGAACCGCACCGCATCGGCGCCATACTCATCAATCAGGTCGAGCGGGTCGAGCACGTTGCCCAGGGATTTGGACATCTTCTTGCCCTTCTCGTCGCGGACGAGGGCATGGACGTAGACGTGGGAGAAGGGCTTTTGCCCGACGACCGCATATTGCATCATCATCATCCGGGCGACCCAGAAAAAGATGATGTCGAAGCCGGTGATCAGGACGGAGGTGGGGAAGTATTTGCGGAGTTCCGGCGTGTCCTCGGGCCAGCCGAGCGTGCCGATGGGCCAGAGGCCGGAGGAGAACCATGTGTCGAGAACGTCGGGGTCGCGCCAGACCGGATAGACCAGATGGGTCGGATCCTGCGCGGCAGTGTAGTCTGCGAGCGCCGAGGCCAGACGGTGCAGTGCCGCGTCGCGGCTTTCGACCTCGACAACCTGCATGACCGAGAGAGGCACCGGCAGGTCTGCGAGTTTGTCGTGGTAGGTGTCTGAAATCGTATTGAAATCAGCGCCACACTCCATCAGGTGCCCGGTGTGGCCTTCGTTCAGGAGGCGCAGCATCTCCACCAGATCGAGCGTGCCATCGCCCTCGTCATCGTGGAAATCCGGGGCGCTGAGATCGAACCCATACCACACCGGAATCTGATGCCCCCACCACAGTTGCCGGGAAATGCACCATGGCTCGATATTCTCCAGCCAGTGGAAATAGACCTTGCGGTCGGCCTCGGGCAGGATCGTGACCTCGCCCAAGCGCACGGCGTCGATGGCGGGTTGCACGATCCTGGCGGTGTCGACGAACCACTGATCGGTCAGCATCGGCTCGATCACCACTTTCGAACGATCGCCAAAAGGCTGCATGATCGGCTTGTTGTCCACAAGCGGCACCGGGTCGCCTTGATCATTTGCAACCATCACCGCCAGACCTTCGGCGGTAATCTCCTCGACAACCCGCTTGCGCGCCTCGAACCGATCCAGCCCGCGCAGATGGTCGGGGACGAGGTTGAGCGTGTCGATTTCCGCAGGCGTGAACTCCGCCCCTTGCGCGATCTGCTGCGCGCGCGCGGCGCATTCCGCATAGGGTGCGCCATCGGCCCGCATCTGCGCGCGGGTATCCATCAGACGGTACATCGGGATGTCGCCGCGCTGCGCCACGCCGTAGTCGTTGAAGTCATGCGCGCCGGTGATCTTGACCGCGCCCGAGCCGAAATCCGGGTCGGGGTATTCGTCGGTGATGATCGGAATGAGGCGACGATGCTCTTTCGGCCCAACCGGGATTTCACATAGTTTTCCCACGATTGGCGCATATCGTTGATCTGATGGATGAACTGCGACGGCACCGTCGCCCAGCATTGTCTCGGGCCGCGTGGTGGCGATTGAGATATAGTCGCGCTCTTCCTCCAGCACGATGTTGCCGTCCGCGTCACGCTCGACGTAAGCGTAGGTCTCGCCCCCCGCGAGCGGATACTTGAAGTGCCACATATGACCCGGCACCTCGATGTTCTCGACCTCCAGATCGGAAATCGCGGTCTCGAAATGCGGATCCCAGTTGACCAGCCGCTTGCCCCGGTAGATCAGACCCTTGTTGTACATGTCGACAAAGACCTTGATCACCGCGTCGTGGAAATTGCCCTCTTCGCCCGCAGGCGCGCCGGGCGCGCCCGACATGGTAAAGGCGTTGCGCGACCAGTCGCAGGAGGCGCCGAGGCGTTTCAACTGATTGATGATCGTGTCGCCGGATTGCGTCTTCCACTCCCAGACCTTGGCCAGAAACTCATCGCGCGTGAAATCGGTGCGTCGCTTTCCCTCGGCGGCCAGCTTGCGCTCGACCACCATCTGCGTGGCGATGCCTGCGTGATCCTGTCCGGGCTGCCAGAGCGTGTCATGCCCGCGCATCCGGTGCCAGCGGATCAGGATATCCTGCAGCGTGTTGTTGAACGCATGGCCCATGTGCAGGCTGCCCGTCACGTTGGGCGGCGGGATCATGATGCTGAAACTCTCGGCACCGTCGCGCGCATTGGCCCCGGCGGCAAAGGCGCCCGCCTTTTCCCAGGCTGCATAAAGCCGCGCCTCGGCCTCGGCCGCATTGAATGTCTTGTCCATCGCCATGATGTCGGTTTCCCGCAAATTTCCGCTTTGGCGTTGCTCTATCGAATGTGCGGCAAGAGGAAAAGGCACAGCGCGCACTTTCTTGGGCGCGGCGCGTGACAAGCGGGGCGATTGTGGCGCAGACTGCCCGCCGTAACAGGGCAGCAAGGGGCAGGGCGATGGACGGGGTCCGGCAATGGCGGCTGAATCGCGACGGCAGCAGCGCAGAGGTCGATCTGACCGGCGAGATACTGGACGGATGGGGAACGGCGGGGGCGCTCGACTGGGTACATGTCAACTGCGCCCGACCGGGCGCGCGCGACTGGCTGGAGGCGGCGGGGCTGGAGCCGCTGGTGCTGCGCGCATTGCTCGCCGCCGAGACGCGGCCGCGCTGCAGCGTTCATGGCGCGGGGGTGCTGATCAACCTGCGCGGCGTCAACCTCAACCTCGGCGACGAGGTCGAGGACATGGTGTCGCTGCGGATGTGGGTGACCGAAGGGCTGCTGGTCAGCGTGCAACTGCGTCGTCTGATGGCGGTGAGCGATGTCATGGAGGGTGTGACGCGCGGGCAGGGGCCGGATGGCCCGGCGGAACTGGTGGCGCGCCTCGCGCTGCGCCTCGCCGACCGGGCCGAGCCGGTGGTGGCCGGACTGAACGAAAAGCTCGATACGCTCGAGGATCAGGTGATCGAGGGACTGAGCGCGCTGGACCGGCGCGGTCTGGCGGATATCCGGCGGGTGGCGATCGTGCTGCGGCGGCACATGGCCCCGCAGCGCGACGCGCTGAGCACCTTCGAGATCGAGGATATGCCGTGGATTCGCGGTCATCACCGCAGCCGCCTGCGCGAGGCGACCGAGCGGATGACCCGCCTTGCCGAGGAACTGGACGCGATCCGCGACCGCGCGCAGGTGGTGCACGATCAGATCATGGATGCGCGCGCCGAGGCGATGAACCGGCAGATGCTGCTCTTGTCCGTGGTGGCGGCGATCTTTCTGCCGCTGGGGTTGATCACAGGGCTGTTGGGGATCAACGTGGGCGGCATGCCGGGGGCCGAGGACCCGCGCGCGTTCTGGATCGTCACCGGCGCGCTGGTGGTGCTGGGTCTGGGGCTGGTGACGCTGTTCTGGCGCACGGGCCTGCTGGGGCGGCACTAGCTGGCGGGGCGGGCATTCAGCCACCCCGGTCGATCTTGGTCGACAGGTGAATGAGGCTCTCGGAGCCGCGCACGCCCCTGGCCTCGCCGATGCGGTCGAGCGTTTCGTCAAGCGCCTCGGTGGTGTCTGCCTCCAGCGTCACGATCAGGTCGAACCGGCCAGAGGTGGTATGCACCCGCCGCACCCCCTGCAGCGATCTGAGCCGGGCCAGAACGGCAGGCCCCGAGCGCGGCTCGATGCTGACCAGCGCGGTGGCGCGCAGCGCCGGGCGGGCCTCATTGCTCAGCCGCAGGGTATAGCCTGCGATCACGTTCGACGCCTCCAGCCGGTCGATCCGCGCCTGCACGGTGGTACGCGCCAGGCCTAGCCTGCGTGCCAGCGTGGCCACCGGCAGGCGGGCGTTCTCGGTCAGCAGGGCGATCAGGGTGCGGTCGGTGTCGTCGATTTGCATGATGACATATACTTTATGACGAATCTTTCATGCAAATTATACGAAATGCCACGCTGAATCGACGGTCTTTTGCGGCATGCTGAAAGAAAAGAGCAGCAAAGGTCGTTCGACATGAGAAATGCCCCCGCCTGGCCCGATCCGCGTGCCCATCTCATGCGGCAATCTCCCGATGCGCCGGTGCTCTATTTCAGCCCCGATCAGCTTCAGGCAACGGCGCGGCGGTTTCAGGCGCATTTTCCGGGGCTTGTGACCTATGCGGTCAAGGCCAATCCGGGCGAAGAGGTGCTGGCCAATCTGGTGGCGGCGGGAATCGCCGCCTTTGACGTGGCCAGCCCCGCCGAGATGCGCGCGGTGCGCGCGGTCTGCCCGGCGGCGGTGCTGCATTACAACAACCCCGTGCGCTCGTCCGCCGAGGTGCGGCTGGCGGCGGAAATGGGTGTGCGCTCCTATTCGGTGGACTGCCTGAGCGAGTTGGACAAGCTGACCGGGCAGGCACCCGAGGGTTCGGAGATGAGCGTGCGGCTGGCCCTGCCGGTGCGCGGGGCCGTCTATGATTTCGGCGAGAAATTCGGAGCCGGACCCGAGCAGGCAGCGGATCTGCTGCGGGCGGTGGTTGCGCGCGGTTTTGCCCCCTCGATGACCTTTCATCCCGGCACGCAATGCGCCGATCCCGCCGCATGGGGTGCCTATATCGGCGTTGTGGCCGATGTGGCGCGTGCGGCAGGCGTGCGGCTGCACCGTCTCAACGTAGGGGGCGGTTTCGCGGCGCACCGCACCGGCGCTGCCCCCGATCTCGAGGCGATCCTGACCCATATAGGGGCCGAGGTGGCATGGGTCTTTGGCGACGACGCCCCGGTGCTGGTTTGCGAACCGGGCCGCGCGATGGTGGCCGAGGCGTTCAGCATGGCGGTGCGCATCAAGGCGCTGCGCGAGAACGGCGCGATCTTTGTCAATGACGGGGTCTATGGCGGGCTGACCGAGATCCGCGATATCGGCGCGCCGGACCGGATCGTGGTTCTGGCCCCCGACGGCACCGAGCGCCGGGGCGGGATGCGCCGCCGCGTGGTCTTTGGCCCGACCTGCGACAGCATCGACCGGCTGCCCGATTCGCTGCCCCTGCCGGGGGATCTGGCCGAGGGCGATTACCTGCTGATCGCTGGCATGGGGGCCTATACGCGCGCGCTCAGCACGGATTTCAACGGCTACGGGCTGCATGATGTGGTGACCGTGGCGCATCTCTGAGTTGCTGTTTCAGCCTGCTCACGGTTATTTTCATGAATTGTCAGGAGTTTCAGCGCAACCTGTGCTTATATTGAACGGCAGGAGGGGCCCGCCCGGGTCCGGCTTGCAAGAGCAGGGGTGTCATGTCCTGGCGTAACTGGACAAAATCGGTTTACGAATGGCTGCGGCCGGGCCCGCGCGCCGGTCAGCCGGCCTTTGCGCACCGGCGCGGCCCGGTCAGCCATGTCCTGATCCTCGACGGCACCATGTCCACACTGGCCGAGGGTTGCGAGACGAACGCCGGCCTCACCTACAAGCTCTTGCGCGAGGTGGCGGGGCCGGATTTGTCGCTCTATTACGAGGCGGGGATCCAGTGGCGCGACTGGCGCGCGACCGGCGACATCATCATGGGGCGCGGCATCAACCGGCAGATCCGCCGCGCGTATGGTTATCTGGCCAGTCGCTACCGCCCCGGTGACCGCATTTTCATGTTTGGCTATTCGCGCGGGGCCTATGCGGTGCGGTCACTGGCCGGGGTGATCGACCGGATCGGTCTCCTGCGTGCCGAAGAGGCGACCGAGCGTAATGTGCATACGGCGTTCCGGCATTACCGATGCACTCCGAACAGTACGGCCTCGGCGGATTTTGCCCGCGCCTATTGCCATGCCGACACGCACATCGAAATGGTCGGCGTCTGGGATACGGTCAAGGCGCTGGGGATGCGCATTCCGATCCTCTGGCGGTTCCGCGTTGATGCGCACGGGTTTCACAGCCACCAGCTTGGGCGCAGCATCCGGCACGGGTTTCACGCGCTGGCGCTGGACGAGACGCGCAATGCCTATACGCCAGTGCTCTGGGAATGCCCGCCGGGATTTGAAGGCGATGTGGAACAGGTCTGGTTCCGTGGCAGCCACGGCGATGTCGGCGGCCAGCTCTGCGGGTTCAACGCGGCGCGCCCGCTGTCGAATATTCCGCTGGTCTGGATGCTGGAACGCGCCGAAGGTTGCGCGCTGCCCCTGCCGCCGGGCTGGCGCGCGCGCTTTGCGCAGGATGTCCACGCGCCCTCGGTCGGTACCTGGCAGGGCTGGAGCAAGGTCTTGCTGATGCGTGCGCCGCGCGTGGTTGGCCGCGACCCCTCCGAGCGGCTGCACGAGAGCGTGGGCGGCAGAATCGGGACCGGCTGGCGCGGTCCGCGCCTGACCGGCATGCTGAAAGAGCAGGGCGGGGTCTAGCCCGCCTCAGGCTGCAGGATGATGCAGGTGGTGGAGCCGGTGGCATAAAGCCGGTCGTCGTCGAGGCCGCGCAATTCGCCCATGGCCACGGCGGTCGAGCGCCCCTTGTGCTGCACCGTGCCGATGGCGCGCACGGGACAATCCAGCGGCAGGGCGCGGGTGATGTTCACCTTGAATTCCAGCGTCGTGTAGACCTCGCCCCGCGCGAGTTCGGTCATCACCGCGCAGCCCATGCAGCTGTCAAGGATCGCGGCATACCAGCCGCCATGCACGCCGCGCATCGGGTTGGTCACGTCGAAGGCGGGTTTGCCCTCGAACACCACGCAGCCCGGTTCGGCGCTGACCGGCCAGAATCCGAGCGTCGCGCCGATTGGCGGGGCCGGCAAATGCCCGGCAATCATCTCCTGCATGAATTCCAGCCCCGACCGCGCCAGGAGCGCCTGCCGGTCAGGCATTTCCTCCAGCGACCTGGCGTTTCGTGGTGGCATCCCCGGCCCCTTTTCGTTGCTGCGCGGGCGCAGGTTAGGCGGGGCCGGGACGAGAGACAAGCCGCCTCAGGCCACGTCGCGCAACGTCACCCTGGGCATGACGCCAAGCGCATGGCACACATCACGTGTGAGGTCGGGACGGTTGAGCGTGTAAAAATGCAGATCCTCGGCGCCGCCCTCGATCAACTCGCTGCACAGTTCCGTGGCCAGTGCGGTTGCCAGCAGATCGTGGCGGTTGTCACGCATTGCCTTGTCGAACGCATCATCCAGCCATGCGGGCACCTGCGCCCCGCAGGCCAGCGCGAACTTGCGCGCACCGGTCCAGTTCTCGATCGGCAGCACGCCGGGGATGATCGGCGCGCTAATGCCCGCCGCCGCACAGGCGTCGCGGAAGCGAAAGAAGGTTTCCGCCTCGAAGAAGAACTGCGTGATCGCCTCGGAGGCCCCGGCGTCGATCTTGCGCTTGAGCCAGTCGATATCGGCGCGGCTGTCCGCCGCCTCGGGATGTTTCTCGGGGTAGGCGCCGACGCGGATGGTGAACTTGCCGGTCTCCGCCAGCGCGGCGATCAATTCGCAGCTGTCGGCAAAGCCCTCGGGATGCGGGGTGAAACCGCCGGTGCCCTTGGGCGGGTCGCCGCGCAGGGCGACGATCTCGGTCACGCCGGCGGCGGCGAACTGTTCGGCGATGGCCAGCGTTTCCGCGCGGCTGGCATCGACGCAGGTCAGATGCGCCGCCACATTGAGGCCGGTTGCCTTGTGCAGCGTGCCCACCGCCTCGCGCGTCAGCTCGCGCGTGGTGCCACCCGCGCCGTAGGTCACCGAGACAAAGCGCGGGTCGAGCGGCGCAAGGGTATGGATCGTGTCCCAGAGACGGAACGACGCCTCCAGCGTCTTGGGCGGGAAGAATTCGAACGAGATGCGCGGCGTTCCCATGAGTGGTCATCCTGTGCAGGAGGGATATCTGTTGCCCCCTTGTTGCAGGCACGGCACTGTGAGACAACTTCATAAATTTCATGGTTTGAATGAGGCTCGCTAATATATGCATATCGAGTTCCGGCATTTGAAAACCATCCGTGCCATTCATCAGGCGGGCGGTCTGGCGCGGGCGGCGGACATGCTCCACATCACCCAGTCGGCGCTCAGCCATCAGATCAAGGGGCTGGAGGACCAGGCGGGGGTCGAACTGTTCGTGAGGCGGTCCAAGCCCCTGCGCCTGTCGGCGGCGGGGCAGCGCCTGCTGCGGCTGGCCGAGCGGATTTTGCCCGAGATCGAGGCGCTGGAGGTCGAATTCGCCGGCCTGCGCGATGGCAGCGCGGGCCGTCTGCACATCGCCATCGAATGCCATGCCTGTTTCGAGTGGCTCTTTCCGGTGCTGGAGCGGTTCCGCAAGACCTGGGGCGAGGTGGATGTGGATATCCGCCCCGGCCTCGCGTTCGATGCGCTGCCCGCGCTGCAGAAGGAAGAGGTCGATCTGGTGGTATCCTCGGATCCCGAGAACTTGCCGGGGGTCAGTTTCAAGCCGCTCTTCGATTACGAGCCGGTTTTCGTGGCCTCAAGCCAGCACCCGCTGGCGCAGAAACCGCATGTCGAGGCGACCGATTTCCGGGATGAGGTGTTGATCACCTATCCGGTGGACCGTTCGCGACTGGACGTGTTCACGGAATTGCTGACCCCGGCCAAGATCGAGCCAAGGAGCATCCGGCAGGTCGAACTGACGGCAGTGATCCTGCTGCTGGTGGCGTCCAATCGTGGGGTCTCGGTGCTGCCCGACTGGGTGGTGCGCGAGGTCAGGACCAGCTCTGACTACGTGACGCGCCCGCTGACGGCGCAGGGCGTCACCAAGCGGCTCTATGCCGCGATCCGCGACGATGACGCCGACAAGCCCTACATGGCGCATCTGATCCGGCTGGCGCGCGAAATTCCCGTGCGATTGCAGAGGGGCTAACAGTCTGCCAGGGGCCGTTCAGATCACCACATCCAGAAACTCTGCTCATAGCGGGTCTTTCTGCCCTCTTCGCGGGGATAGGTGATCATCCGCAGGATTGCGGCAAAACAGACCATTGCCAGCGACAGGATCAACAGCCTGTCAACGCTGAGCGAATTGCCGACCAGCAGCAGTTTTCCCAGCACCAGCGTCAATGCAATCGCTGCCGGCAGGCGCACGTAGATGCCCAGCGTCAGCCAGAACCCCAGCACCGCCAGCATTCCAAGGTGGATCTTGTCGAATATCGTCCCGAACCCCGTTGGCCTGAGCAGTTCGGTCAGCACATGCGGCTGGAGGCTTTCTTCATCAATAAGACCATAAACGCCAAGGCCGAAAAGTATCAGTCCGGCCGTCACGCAAAGAAAGTTGGCGACGTAGAGAAAAAGCAATTTACCCTCCTGGGTGGTTGCTTACCAATACTCTATACGATCGTTAATGGGTTGAAATGCATCGGGTTCATGATCGGGCGTGTTGGTGTTCGTGGAGTGTAGCCAGGGAATTCACAAGATTCCACGGGTCGGTATCCAGCTTTGTCTTCTGTCTTTATTGCCTGTCCGGTCTTGTTGTTTTCTTCTTCCGGTTGATCAAGTGTCGCAGTAAGATCGGTGTTTTGCAAGCGGTATCTGGCGGTCAGATCTCAGGCGTCCGGTGTTGCAGGACGGCCCGGATCGGTTGTTCTCTTTGTATTCGAGAAACTGCGGTCGCCCGCAACCGAGTGCCACACCCGCATCCGGCTTGCATGCAGAACACGCACGATCGGTCTGCTGAAGACGATGAGCGCGAGGGCAGAAATAAGGTAAATGTCAATCATCATTACTCTCCGGGCGGCTTGTTTTGGGGCACCTTGAGTCGGAACCATAGTGCAGGAAAATGGCCAGCTTGTGGCGGTCGGAGGCCAAATCCAGGGGAATCACGCAGATTTCAGCCGTCCGGCATGTTCCCCATCGCCGCCCGCAGGGCTTGCAGATGCTCGGGCAGGGCGCGCGCCGTGGTATCGGCCTCGCGCACTAACCCGTCGAAATGCAGGGTCAGCGCCTGCACCCGCTCGGTGTCGCGAAACACCAGATAATTGCGCCCGATGTAAAGCACCGCCAGCAGCGGACCAAAGATGGTGATCGGCGCGGAATAGACCCGGCGGGCGTCGAAAAGATAAAGGCGCAGACTGGGATAGAGTTGCGTCGTGACGCTGATCAGATGGTCAAGCTGCGCCCGACGAATGTCAAGCGGCAGGCCGGTGTAATAGCCTTCGCCGCGGGCAAAGCTGTCCAGTTCATAGATCGGCAGGGCGATCTCGTAATCCGAGCGCGCGGCGCGCATCCAGGCCATCCGATCCTCGGATGCGCCGATCGCCTGATCGGTCGAACGGCCCAGATGGGGTGCATATTCCCATTCCAGCATGGCGCGGGTCTTGAGCATGTCGGGCAGGGCGGCGGGCACATGGCGGATCTTGTAGCCCGCCGCCTCCTTGTGCCACTGGAATATCTGCTCGTCGACCAGCGCGCGCGGCGCCTCGGTCAGTGACAGTGTGTTGGCAAGCATGTCGGCGGTGGTTTCCGGCCGGTCGGTGAGACCCAGCAGCCAGTCGGCAGAAACCCCCAGCGTGGCGGCGCAGGCCCCCACCACCTGCGCATTGGGCAGACGGGCAGAGGGGCCTTTGAGCAGCTGTGAAATGGTTGAGCGGTCAACGCCGATGGCGCGGGCCAGCACGCTCTGATTGCTGTCGCGCAGGCGCATCGCCTCCGTGAGGCGGGCACGAAACAGGGTGGCGCGGACACGTTTGTCGATTCTTTGGCTCATTTGGTGAATTAAATCATAAATGCGGAAAAATGTTAACTATTCACGAAATGGCGGATCAACGAATTCGCAAGCACTCTGTGCGCATCTTTTCAAGACAGAAGGGGTATCATGGAAACGCGCTTGCGCAGCATCGTAAAGGCGGTGATCTGGAACTTGATCGGGCTGACGGTCATGGCTCTGGTCGGGGTAGCAGTCACCGGATCGCTGACGGCGGGTGGCATCATGGCGGTGATCAATACGATGATCGGGCTGACCACCTATTTCCTTTACGAACGTGTCTGGGCCGGCATCCGCTGGGGGCGCTGTCATGGATAGGGCGCGTAACGAGGCCGTGGAATGGCCGACGCTGGCGCTGCTTGTGATCTGCTATGCGGTCTGGGCGCTTGGCACGACATGGGTGGCGGCGCTCTGGCTGCCGCTGGGCATCGTGGTGACGGGACTGGCCATCGCGCTGCATTCCTCGCTCTGCCACGAGGCGTTGCATGGCCACCCGTTCCGGTCGCGGATGTGGAACGAGGCGCTGGTGTTTCCCTGCCTCTGCCTCTTCATCCCCTATGGCCGGTTCCGCGACAGCCATCTGGCGCATCACCGCGATGCGGTGCTGACCGATCCCTATGACGACCCGGAATCGAATTACCTCGATCCGAAGGTCTGGGTATGCCTGCCGCGCGCGTTCCGGTGGGTGTTGCAGGTCAACAATACGCTGGCCGGGCGGATGCTGCTGGGTCCGCTGGTGGCGCAGGTGGTGTTCCTGCGCGCCGACTGGAGGGCGATCCGGGCGGGCGACCGTGCGGTGCGCAACGCCTGGGCGATGCACGTTCCGGCGGCGGCGCTGGTGCTGATCTGGGTGATTCACGCGCCGATACCGGTCTGGGCCTACCTGATCTCGATCTGGATCGGACTTGCAATTCTCAAGATACGCACCTTTCTGGAGCACCGCGCGCATGAACGCAGCAGCGGGCGCACGGTAATCATCGAGGATCGCGGCCCGCTGGCGCTGATCTTTCTGAACAACAACCTGCATGTGGTGCATCACACGCATCCCGATGTGCCGTGGTATCGTCTGCCCGCGCTTTATGCGCGCAACCGCGATCAATACCTTGCGCGCAACGATGGCTATGTCTACCGCTCCTATGCCGAGATTTTCCGCGCGCATTTCTGGCGCGCCAAGGATCCGGTGCCGCATCCAATGTGGCCGTGGCGGCGGGGATAGGACTCTGGAACAGCGGCGGCGCGGCGGACCGATCGCGCACCGCTCAGCGAATGACGATCTCGTCGCTGCGTAACAGTCCCAGCACCTCTCGCGCCTGCTGATCGAGCAGATCAAGATCGAGATAGGTGTCCGACAGTCGCTGTGTCAGGTTCTCCATCCGCGCCACACGCGATCTGAGGTCGTCGCGCTGCGCCTCGAGCGTCGCGCTCTGCGCCACGATCTCGGCGCGGCGGAACAGGCCGTAATCGCCCTGCACGGCGGCAAAGGTGAAATAGGCGCTCAGAAAGAACGCGATGATGAAGAGGATCAGCGTGCCCCAGGGGCGGCTGCGGGGTGTCATGCTCTGCTCTGCCTCTGTCCTCCGCCTCTCGGGACGGTTTGGGGCACCATGCCACAGGCGATTCGCATTGTGAATCCCCTTTCGCCCCCGTGTCTTGCGTTTTACGATACCGCGCGAAGGAGACCCCGATGCAGGACAGTCCCGCGAATGCCGCCCTGACCACTCATGAGGTGACCAACCAGCCCGTGTCACGCAGAGATACCGACCTCTGGCGCGGCGATCCGGCGTTGCAGTGCCACGCGGTGTCGTCCGGGGCGGATGGCGAGCTTCTGGCGGCCTATGGCGCGAGGATCGGCACGCAGGCGATGCGCCTTGCCGGACGCGAGGCCAATCGCCACACCCCGGAACTGATCCTGTTCGACGCGGGCGGGCGCAGGTTGGACGAGATACGCTTTCATCCGGCCTATCATGACCTGATGCGCACGGGCATCGGCGCGGGCTACGCCGCCCTGCCGTGGGAGAGCGCGCCGGGTGGCCATGCCAGCCATGCCGCGATGGTTTACCTGACTTCTCAGGTCGAGCCGGGCGTTTGCTGTCCGATGACCATGACCTATGCCGCCGTGCCCGCGCTCAGGGCCGACAAGGCGCTCTTTGCCGAATGGGTGCCAAAGCTGACCGCGCGCGCCTATGACCCCGCGCCCAGGCCGCTTGCGCGCAAGCCCGGCGCGACGCTGGGCATGGCGATGACCGAAAAGCAGGGCGGCTCGGATATCCGCGCCAATGCCACCACCGCCACGCCGGAGGGCGATCACTACCGGCTTACGGGGCACAAGTGGTTCTGCTCCGCGCCGATGTCCGACGGGTTTCTCACGCTGGCGCAGGCCCCCGGTGGCCTCACCTGTTTTCTGGTGCCCCGCTGGTTCGAGAACGGACGTAACGCCATTCATATCCAGCGCCTCAAGGACAAGCTGGGCAACCGCGCCAATGCCTCGGCTGAGATCGAATATCACGGCGCCCTGGCATATCGGCTGGGCGACGAGGGCGAGGGCGTGAGCACCATCATCGAGATGGTGCATCACACCCGCCTCGATACCGCCATGGCCCCGGCGGGGCTGATGCGCGCGGCGCTCGATCATGCCGCGCATTGGGCGCGGCATCGCAGCGCGTTTCAGAAACAGTTGATCGACCAGCCGCTGATGCGCAGCGTTCTGGCGGATCTGGCGCTCGACTGGGAGGGAACGTTGGCGCTCGGTCTGCATGTGGCGCGCGCCTTCGACGGGCGCACGGCGAGTGACCGCGCCTTTGCACGGCTTGGCGTGGCGCTGGCCAAGTTCCTTGGCAACAAGCTCTGCCCCAACCTGGTCTACGAGGCGATGGAGTGCCTCGGCGGCATGGGGTATGTCGAGGATACGCCCCTGCCGATGCTCTATCGCGAGGCGCCGCTCAATTCGATCTGGGAGGGGGCGGGCAATGTCATCTGCCTCGACATCCTGCGCACGCTCCGGCGCGAGCCGCTGGCGGGCGAGGTGCTGACCGCGGAACTGGCCAGCGCAGCGGGGCAGGACCGCCGTTTCGATGCCGCGCTCAAGGCGCATATGCAGACCTTTCCCAGACTGCCCGACGAGGCGCAGGCGCGCTGGTATGCCGAGAGCCTGGCGACGCTGCTTACCGCATCGGTACTGATCCGCAACGCGCCGGACGCGGTCTCCTCCGCCTATGTCGCAACCCGCCTGAGCGATCCGCGCGGGCGTCTGACAGGGGCCGTCGCACTGTCCGACCCCGCGTCGATCCTGACCCGGCTGGGCGAGGCGAACGATTGAGAGCCGCGCGGTCGCCGGGTCGACCGACGGCCTGATGACGGCACCCGTGGGGCGGGTTCACCCCGCCACCGCACGCCGGGCTGAAGCCCGGCCTACGTCCTGCCCTTTCACAAGCGGTCGCATGCGTGGCAAGTCGCGGTTGGCGGCGGGCCTGCCTTGCCATCACGCCTCGGCCTTCTTTTCCCATCGACCCGTCTCTTCGGACCAGTATTGCGCGGCGCAGCCTGCACCGGTCAGCGCCTTCCACTGGCCGCGCGCCGCCCGGATCGCCGCGTCATCGTTGCCGTCAAACAGGATGCAGACCCGCTCCAGCGCCTGCACCTCCTGCGCGCTCACCTCGGCTCCGTCCACCGCCATCACGCAGACAGCGCCGTTCGGGCACTCTGCGCCCAGCGTCAGCAAGACCGGCTGATCGGCGTCGTGCGGCCCGCCCGCAATGCCGTGCGGCAGGAACCCATCCTCCGGGTCCAGCCACAGCTTTTCGTCCAGCCATTCGAGCCGCGCCGCCTCACGGCCGCGCACCGCCACGCGCCAGCCCGCGCGAAGCGCCTTGTGCAGAAGCGCCGGCAGGGTTTCCTCCAGCGGTTTCCGCGTCAGATGATAGAAATAGACCGCTCCCATCAGCCCTGCTCGAACACGTCCGCGATCAGCCGGTTGAGCGCCATCACCCCCCAGCCAGAGGCGCCCTTGGGCGCATAGGGGGTCTCGGCCTTGACGCTGGCCACGCCCGCGATATCGAGATGCACCCAGGGCATGTCAGCGCGCACGAACCGCTTGAGGAACTGCGCCGCCGTGATCGACCCGGCCTCGCGCCCGCCCACGTTCTTCATGTCCGCGATCGTGCTTTTCAGCTTGTCGTCATAGGCCTGACCCAGCGGCATCCGCCAGGCGCCTTCGCCCTCGGCCTCGGCGGCCTTGAGAAACGCCTTGCACAGGGGGTCATCGTTGGAAAACACGCCGGCGTTTTCGTTCCCAAGACCGATGATGATCGCCCCCGTGAGGGTGGCCAGATCAATCATGCCGCGCGGCTTGTATTTCTCCTGCGCATACCAGAGCACATCGGCCAGCACGAGCCGCCCCTCGGCATCGGTGTTGATCACCTCGATGGTGTCGCCCTTCATGGATCTGACCACATCGCCGGGGCGCGTGGCGCGGTCCGAGACCATGTTTTCCACCAGCCCGACGAGACCCACCACATTGGCCCGCGCCTTGCGCCGCGCCAGTGTGCGCATCACACCCGCGACGACGCCCGCGCCGCCCATGTCCATTGTCATGTCTTCCATGCCTGCCGCCGGTTTCATGCTGATCCCGCCGGTATCGAACACCACGCCCTTGCCGACCAGCGCCAGCGGCGCCTCGCCTTTCCTGCCGCCCTGCCATTCCATGACCGCCAGTTTCGACGGGCTGGCGCTGCCCTGCCCGACGCTCAGCAGCGCGCCCATGCCCAGCTTTTCCATGTCCTTTTCTTCCAGAATGGTGATCTTCAGCCCCAGATCGGCCAACGCGGCGATGCGGGTGGCAAATTCGATGGTGGTGAGATGGTTCGCAGGCTCGCTCACCAGATCGCGAGTGAAAAACACGCCCTCGGCCACGGCCAGTGCTGGAGCGGCCGCTGTCTCGAGCTCGGTCGGGTTGGCAACCATCACTGTCAGCGCGCCCGCCTCCTTGGCGGCGGCGGTCCTGTGCGCGGCGAAATCATAGGCGCGCAGCACCAGGCCCAGAACCACCTCGACGGGGCGGCGCAGCGACGCCGCCAGCAGCAGTAGCGGCTTGTCAGCCTTGGCGCGCCCCAGCGCCACGCCGGCGCGGCGGTTTTCCTCGACGCTGGCGGTGCGCGACAGGATCACCACATCGAGCGCCTCTGCCGCCAGCCCCGCGGGCCAGGCGAGGGTGATCAGATCGCCCGTTTTCCTGTCCTTCAGCGCGCCGCTCTCCACCATCCGCGCCAGGACCCCCCTGGTCAGCCGGTTCACCCGCCGCGCCGCCGCATCCATTCTGCCGTCAGGGCCGATAAAAACCGCCACGCGACCGGTCGCCCTCGCAATCGCGTCGGGATCGGTTTCGGCAAAGCTGACAGAAACGGGGTTGGTCATCGAACGCCTCCTCGGATGTGGTTTGCCCAGACCTAGCGCGGCTTTGCCGCAATGACCAGTTAGCAGTTTTCCCCCGCTGGCAAATCCGCTAGGTTGCCCGGCAATACGGCTGTCTTGGGGGAAAACGCATGACCAGATTCGACAGATACATGCTGTCGCAATTCATGGTGATGTTCGGTTTTTTTGCGCTGGTTCTGGTGTCGATCTTCTGGATCAACAAGGCAGTGCGCATGTTTGACCGGCTGATCGGCGATGGCCAGCCCGCATGGGTGTTTCTCGAGTTCACGGCACTGACCCTGCCGGGGGTGATCGGCGTTGTTCTGCCGATTGCCGCCTTTGCGGCCTCCGTCTACGTGGTCAACCGGCTCAGCACCGAAAGCGAGCTGACGGTGATGCAGGCCACCGGCTATTCGCCACTGCGCCTGATCCGTCCGGTGGTGGTCTTTGGCGCGATCATCGCATTGATGATGTCGCTTCTGGCGCATCTGCTGATCCCCAACAGCCTCAGTCAACTGCGCCTGCGTCAGGACGAAGTGTCGCGCAACATCACTGCCAAACTGCTCAGCGAGGGCGAGTTCCTGCATCCCGCGCCAGGGATTACCTTCTACATCCGCGAGATCACGCCCGAGGGCGAACTCAGGGACGTGTTCCTCTCGGACCGCCGTAACCCCGAGACTGCCGTGACCTATACCTCGTCGCGCGCCTATCTGGTGCAGGAGCGCGGCGGCACGCGGCTGGTCATGGTGGCGGGGCTGGCGCAGAACCTGCGCGGCGCGAGCAATCGGCTCTTTACCACGCATTTCGACGATTTCTCTTATGATATCAGCAGCCTTGTCAGCAGGGACGCCATCGACCTCAACAAGGTCGCCTTTGCCTCGACCCTCGACATGCTGGGTAACCCGCAGGAGGTGGCGGCGCGCACCGGCACCAGCTATGGCATCGTCATGTCGCAGGTGCATGGCCGGTTCACCAGTGCACTCCTGTGCATCGTCGCGGCGCTGGTGGGTTTTTGCACGTTACTGGTCGGCACCTACAGCCGGTTCGGTGTCTGGCGTCAGATCGTGCTGGCCTTCACACTGCTGGTGGGCCTCAAGATGATCGAGAGCGCGGTGGTGGCGCCAGTGCTGATCACTGGCGCGCTCTGGCCGCTGCTTTACCTGCCGGTCTTTCTGGGCGTGGCCCTGTCGCTCGCGCTTCTGGCGCTGGCATCCTATCCCGGCATGCTGCGACAGGCATTGCGCCGCGCGCGCGTCCCGGCGACGGAGACCGGCGCATGACCCTGCAGCTCTATTTCGCACGCCGGTTTTTCGTGACTTTCCTTGGCGTGACAGTCACCATCGCGGTGCTGATCGGGTTGATCGAACTCGTGGATGAACTGGGTAACTTTCCCGATCTGCAGTTTCGTGACGTTCTCGGCATCGTGCTGCTGAAAATGCCCGAGGCGAATTACGAGATCATGCCGCTGGTGATGATCCTCGCTTCGGTCGCATTGTTCCTGCGGCTGGCGCGCTCCTCCGAACTGGTGGTGCTGCGCGCTTCTGGCCGTTCGGCCCTGCGCGGAATGTTTGGGCCGGTTCTGGTAGCACTGCTGATCGGGCTTTTGAGCATCGCCATAGGCAATCCGATCGTTGCCGCCACCTCGAAACGCCATCATGATGTCAAGATCGGCTACAAGGGCGGCAGTTCCTCGGCGCTGGCGATCGCATCCGAGGGGCTGTGGCTGCGCCAGCGCAGTGAGGAAGGCCAGACCGTCATCTTTGCCGCGCGTGCCAGTTCCGACCTCTCGACGCTCTACGAACCCAGTTTTCTCGACTTTGGCCCAGAAGGTCAGCCGCTGCGCCGGATCAATGCGCAGACGGCGCGACTGGTGGCGGGTGAATGGCAGCTTGCCGACGCCAAGGCATGGGATCTCAGCCAGGGCGTGAATTCCGAGGCCACGGCCCTGCAACTGCCCGACCTGGCCGTGCCCTCGGATTTGACCCAGGACCGCATCCTCGACAGTTTCGGCCAGCCCGAATTCATCCCGATCTGGGAATTGCCGCGCTTCATCGGTCAACTGGAGAATGCCGGCTTCTCGGCCCGCCGCTACGCGATCTGGTACCATACCGAACTGGCGCGTCCGGTCTTTCTGGTGGCACTGATGCTCATTTCGGCAGCCTTCACCATGCGGCATACGCGCGGGGCCAATGTGGGGCTGATGGTGATGACGGCGGTGCTCATCGGCTTTGGCCTGCACTACATCCGCAATTTCGCCCATATCCTTGGCGAGAACGGTCAAATCCCGATCCTGCTGGCCGCCTGGGCCCCGCCGCTGGCGGCGGTATTTCTGGGTCTCGGCATCCTGCTGCATCTGGAGGACGGATGACCCGGACGGCGCGCCTCGTTCTCTGCCTGCTGTTCTGGGCAACGGCCGCCGTTGCGCAGGACGCACCGCCTGCCCCGGCGCTGCTGGTGGCGGATGACGTGCGGCTGACGGCGGATGACAAGCTGATCGCCACCGGCAATGTCGAGGCGATGTATCAGGGACGCCGGCTCACGGCCAGCGCGATCACCTATGACCGCCGCACCGATCAGATCTCGATCACCGGGCCGCTCACCCTGACGGATACAACCGAAAACACCGTGGTCCTGGCCGACAGCGCCGATCTCGACCGGGACCTTACGAACGGTCTGCTGCGCGGTGCACGGATCGTCATGGCGGATCAGCTGCAACTGGCCGCGAACGAGATGAACCGCGTCAATGGCCGCTACAATCAGCTCTACATGGCCGCGGTCACCTCCTGTCATGTCTGCGAGACGGGGCGTCCGCCACTCTGGCAGATCCGCGCAGAGCGGATGATACATGACCAGCAAGGCCGTCAGCTCTATTTTCAGAACGCCCAGTTCCGCATTCTCGACGTCCCGGTGCTTTACCTGCCGCGCCTGCGGCTGCCCGATCCGACGCTGGACCGTGCGACAGGCTTTCTCACCCCTTCGCTGGTCAGTTCAAGCCTGCTCGGGACCGGCGTTCGCGTGCCCTATTTCATCCGGCTGGGCGATCACCGCGACCTGACGCTCGCACCTTTCTGGGCCACCGACTCGCGGCGGCTGGAACTGCGCTATCGGCAGGCTTTCCGCACCGGCGATATCGAATTCAACGCTGCAATCTCGGATGACGATTTCAACCCGCGTTCCTCGCGCGGATATCTCTTCGCCGAAGGCCGCTTTGATCTGCCGCGCGATTTCAAGCTGGGATTCAACCTGGAACTGGCCAGCGACGATACCTTTCTGCTCGATCACGGTTTTTCCGAAAAGGATCGCCTGCAGAGCGGACTGTCGCTCGAACGCGCCCGGCGCGACGAATATATCCGGGGCGCACTCACCCATGTCCAGTCGCTGCGTGACGGCGAAAGCAACGCGACCCTTCCCTCGATCATAGGCAACGGCGAATACGAGCGGCGCTTCTTTCCAAGGCGTCTCGGCGGCGAGTTGCGCTTTGCGGCGGTGGCGCACAGCCATTATCGCAGTTCCGATCTGACCACGGACGGCCCCGATCCCGACCGCTTTGCCGATGGCCGCGACGTCACACGGCTGACCACCAGCCTCGACTGGCACAAGACCTGGACCTTGCCTGCGGGCATTCTGGGCCGCCTTCAGACCGGTCTCGCGCTCGATCACTTCGAGATCGGTCAGGCGGGGCTGACCAGCCTCTCGCAGGCCACCGAACTGACCCCGACGGCGGCGCTGGAACTGCGCTGGCCCTGGATCAAATCCACGCCCCGAAACGTCACTCATGTGATCGAGCCGGTGGTCCAGTTGGCATGGATCGGCGGCTCGAACCCCGATATCCCGAATGATGAAAGCATCCTGATCGAATTTGACGAGGGCAATCTCTTCAACCCGTCGCGGTTTACCGCGCCCGACCGGCGCGAGCGTGGCTATCAGGCGGCCTATGGGCTGAGCTGGACCCGCCTCGACCCTTCCGGCTGGCAAGGCTCGCTGGCGCTCGGGCAGGTGGTGCGCGACGAACAGCTGACCGAACCGGGCGGCGCCACGCCGTCTTTCACCAAATCCTCGGGCCTGCGCGACCGCCGCTCGGATCTGCTGATCGCCGGACAGTTCCGCAATGGCACCGGGCTGACCGTTACCGCGCGCAGTCTTTTTGATGACGTTTTCGACACCACCAAGGCCGAGGCCCGCGCCAGCTGGCAGAATGACCGCACCGATATTGGCGCCACCTATGTCTGGCTCAGCGATGATCCGGCGGAAAACCGCTTCTCGACCGTGTCGGAATGGTCGATCGACGGCAGCTACCGGTTTGCCCGTCACTGGACCGGCAGCGCAGAATGGCGCTATGACGCGGCCAGCGACCGAAGCGTGCGCGCGGGTGCGGGGCTGACTTATACCAACGAATGCGTGGATGTCACGCTTTCGATCTCGCGCCGCTTTACCACTTCGACTATCCTTGAACCGGAAACGAACATAGGCTTTACGATCGGGGTGCGGGGCTTTTCCGCCGGCACGCGCGACACGAGCTTTACACGCAAATGCAAGAACTGATGAGGATGACCCCGATGCTTTGCCGGACACTCTGCGCCTTGGCCGTTACCGTCCTTGCAGCCCTGACTGCCATCCCTGTCGCAGCGCAGAATCTCTTTGAGCCAGTGATTCTTGTCAACGAGCAGGCCGTCACCCGCTACGAACTCCAACAGCGGGCGCGCATGCTGACGCTGTTCCGGGCGCCAGGCGATCCCAACCGACTCGCGCGTGAGCAGCTGATCGAGGAACGGATCAAGCTCGACGCCGCGCGGATCAGTGGCATCGTTCTGGATGACGACGCCGTGCGCGCGGGCATGGAGGAATTCGCCGGTCGCGCCAATATGAGCGGCGAGCAATTCGTGCAGGCCCTCGCCGGCGAAGGGGTTTCGGAATCGACATTCCGCGAATTCGTGCGCGCCGGGATCACCTGGCGCGAGGTGACCCGCGCTCGGTTCGCCAGCCGGGTTTCGGTAAGCGACAGCGATCTGGAGCGCGCGACGCTGGCGCTGACGGGCGGCTCTTCGGTGCGGGTGCTGCTGTCCGAAATAATCCTGCCGGTCAACAGCCTGGAGGATGCCGAGGAGAAACAGGCGCTTGCCGCGGGCATCGCCGAGTCGACCAGCGAAAGCGAATTCGCCGCCGCCGCGCGGCGTCATTCCGCCGCCCCGTCGGCGGCGCAGGGCGGGCGGATGAACTGGGTGCAGCTCAGCGATCTGCCCCCCGGTCTGCGCCAGGTCATTCTGACGCTCGGACCGGGTGAGGTGTCCGACCCCCTGCCGATCGACGGTGCGCTGGCACTGTTCTACTTGCGCGACATCGAGGAAACCTCGGTCGCCACGCCGGAATATTCCGCCATAGAATATGCCGCATACTACATCCCTGGCGGGCGCAGCGCGCAGGCGCTGCAACGCGCCGCGCAGGTGCGGGCGCAGGTCGATGTCTGCGACGATCTCTACGGTGTGGCTCTTGGCCAGCCCCCCGAGGTGCTGGAACGCGGTTCGAAGGCGCCTGAGGAGATTCCCGCCGACATCGCCGCCGAACTGGCGCGGCTCGATCCGGGCGAAAGCTCTGCTAACATCACCCGGGCCAACGGGCAGACACTGGTGTTTCTGATGCTCTGCGGGCGCTCGCCCAAGCTGGACGGCGAACAGCCCACGGTCGAGGATCTGTCGAATTTCATTCGTAATCAGCGGATCGAATCCTTTGCAAACAGCTATCTTGAACAGCTGCGCGCCGAGGCGCGGATCGTCGAGAAGTGACGCTTCCGGTTGCGCTCAGCTGCGGTGAACCGGCGGGCATCGGGCCAGAAATCGCCGCCGCCGCCTGGGCCGCGCTGCGAGGCAGCCTGCCGTTCTTTCTGATCGGCGATCCCGCGCATCTGCCCGCAGGCACGCCCGTGACCGAAATCGACGACCCCGCCGAGGCTGCTGCCGCGACGGGTTTGCCCGTGCTGCGTCACACCTTTCCCGGCACCCTGACCCCCGGCATCCCCAACCCCGCCCATGCCGTGGCCGTGATTGAGGTCATCGCGCGCGGCGTCTCGCTGGTGCAAACGGGTCAGGCGCTTGCGCTTTGCACCGGCCCCATCCAAAAGCAGGCGCTGCAGGAGGGGGCCGGTTTCGCCTTTCCTGGGCATACCGAATACCTTGCCCATCTCGCAGGCGTGCCGCGCGTGGTGATGATGCTGGCCAGCGCGCAGTTGCGCGTCGTGCCCGCCACAATCCATATCCCGCTGAGCGATGTGCCGCGGGCGCTCAGCCCTGAGCTTCTTGAGGAAACGATCCGCATCACCCACGCCGCGCTGATCCGCGATTTCGGCATCAGCGCCCCGCGTCTCGCCATCGCCGGTCTCAATCCGCATGCGGGCGAGGGCGGCCGGATGGGTCGCGAAGAGACCGAGATCATCGCCCCCGTGCTCGACCGCCTGCGCGCCCGCGGCTTCGACCTGCGCGGACCGCTTTCCGCCGACACGATGTTCCACGCCGCCGCCCGCGCGCGGTATGACGCGGCCATCGCCATGTATCACGATCAGGCGCTCATCCCGATCAAGACGCTCGATTTCGACCGTGGCGTCAATGTCACCCTGGGCCTGCCCTTCGTCCGCACCTCGCCCGATCACGGCACCGCGCTCGACATCGCGGGGCAGGGCGTGGCCAACCCCACCTCGCTCATCGAGGCGCTGAAACTGGCGCAGCGCATGGGGCTTGCGCGCCGCGCATGAACAGGCTCGACACTCTCCCGCCGCTCAGCCGGGTGATCGCCACGCATGGCCTCTCGGCGCGCAAGTCGCTGGGGCAGAATTTCCTGCTCGATCTCAACCTCACCGCCAAGATCGCCCGGCAGGCGGGCGACCTCAGCGCCTGCGATGTGCTGGAGATCGGTCCCGGTCCGGGCGGCCTTACCCGTGGCCTGCTGGTCGAGGGGGCGCGCCATGTGCTCGCCGTCGAAAAGGATGCGCGCTGCCTGCCCGCGTTGCAGGAGATTGCCGAGGCTGCGCCAGGCCGCCTCAACATCATCAACGCCGACGCGCTGGACCTCGACCCGCTGGCGCATCTTTCGTCACCCATCCGGGTGGTGTCGAACCTGCCCTACAATGTGGGCACCGAACTGCTGATCCGCTGGCTCACGCCCCCCGAATGGCCGCCGTTCTGGCAATCGCTCACGCTGATGTTCCAGCGCGAGGTGGCCGAACGGATCGTGGCACAGCCGGGGGGCAAGGCATACGGGCGGCTTGCGCTGCTGGCGCAATGGCGCGCCACGCCGCGCATCGTGATGCACCTGCCGCCGGGCGCATTCACCCCGCCGCCCAAGGTATCGAGCGCGGTGGTCCACCTGACCGCACTGCCCGCGCCGCGCTTTCCCGCCGATCCGGGTATCCTCGAAAGCGTGATCGCCCGCGCCTTCAACCAGCGCCGCAAGATGCTGCGCGCGGCGCTCAGGGGGGCAGCCCCGGATATCGAGGACCGGCTGCTTGCCGCTGGCATCCTGCCCACCGAGCGCGCCGAGACCGTCAGCCTCGAACAGTTCTGCGCGCTGGCCCGGCGCATGCCGGGCGGGGCGGAGGGGTAGGGGCGGGGCGGCGCGAGCGGCAACATCAATCCGGTCCCGCGCCTACCGCGTCAGGACCAGCCTGCCGCCGGTGATCTCGATGCTGGAGAACCGTTGCAGGTAATCCATCCCCAGCAGCGATTGCTCCAACTCGCCCTCGTTGACCACCGCGCGCACGCCCTCGTGCCGCACCGGCCCCACGGCGATGCTGTCCAGACGTACCGGCGCCGTGCGCACCATCCCGTTGGCGGTCCGCGCGCGGCCCAGGTAGACCAGGCTTGCGGTATCGATTCCGGCGCGCTCCGCGTCTCTCCGGCTCAGGACGATCTGGCTTGCCCCGGTATCGACCACGAACCGCAGCGTGGCGCCGTTGACCTCGGCCATTAGGTAATAATGCCCGTCCGGCGCGCGTGGCAGTTCGATCCGGTCACCTGACACCACGTTCTGCATCGGTCGTACGCTCTGGCGAATATCGTCCCATAGCCCCACGACCGCGATCGCGCCCAGAAAGATCAGCCCCCAGATCAGCGCCTGCTGCATCAGCTTGCCTAGCGACGCACGGTTCTGGGCCACAAACCACAGCAGGATCGCCGATCCCAGAATGATCAGATAGGTCAGGCGCGCGAAATCGAACTGTTCCATGATCCCGATATAGGCCCTCAGCCCACCAGACCAAAGCCGCGTAACCCGTCCAGCACGAATTGTACCGCCAGAGCGGCCAGCAGCATCCCCAGAAGGCGTGTGACCACGTTGATCCCCACCCTGCCAAGGGCGCGCTCCAGCATTCCGGCCATCAGGAACATGACGAACACCAGCACGATCACCAGCAGCATCACCCCGATCACCCAGGCCAGCCCCTCGGCGCCCGGCTTCTGTCCCGCCAGCAGGATCACCGTGGCGATCGAGCCGGGTCCGGCGATCAGCGGAATGGCGATGGGAAAGACTGACGGGTCGTCGCCCTCGTCCTCGTCGGCGGTATCTGCCTGTCCCTTGCGCCGCTGCCCGCGCCGCTCGAACAGCATGTCGAGTGCTGTCAGAAACAGCAGCATGCCCCCCGCGATGCGAAAGGCGGGCATCGAGATACCGATGAAACCCAGCACTGCCTCGCCAAAGGCGGCAAAAACGATCAGCAACAGCGCAGAGGTGACGCAGGCGCGAATGGCAATCGCCCGCCGCCGTGCCGTGCTCATGCCCTGCGTCAGCGCCACGAACAGCGGCGTCATCCCGATAGGGTCGATGATCACGAACAGCGTGACAAAGGCGGTGATCAGGAATGCGGTATCCATGCAGGGCAGCCTATCGCGGTTATCTCCGCCTTGCACCATGTCGCGGCGCGAATGCCAAGGGCAATCTTATTCGGGCAGGGCGCGCGCCATGATCTCTGCCGCCCGACGCAGGGTTTCGGACTCCTGTGCCAGATCGTCCTCCCACGCCGCGAGGATCGCCCGACAGAGCGCCATCAGCCGCGTGCCCGCGTCGGTAAAGGTGATCAGGCTTTGATTGCGACGCTCGGGATCCGGGCACAGCCGCAGATAGCCCATCTCTGCCAGCGCCGCCGCCTGCCGCTGCGTCGCCTGACGGCTGACACCAATCCTTCGCGCCACCTCTGACGCGGTATTCTCGCCGCACAGCAACGCGGCGAGAAAGCTCAGTTGCGCGGGGCTGAGCGGTATCCCGTGCCGGTCGCGCAATGCCGCCGCCAGATGCCGCGTCAGCCGTTCCTGGAACCCGCGCGCGGCATGATAGAGGTCGAGCGTGAGGCTGTCCGGCATTTCAGTTGTCAACTTTGTTGACATTTTGGCTTGCCCCGATATCTTGTCAATAATGTTGACAATATTGGAGGTGAATCATGTCTCTTGCAACCGTCTTGCGGCTCAACGCGGTCTCCTGCCTGGGCTTTGGCTTGCTCTTTCTGTTCGCGCCCGGCGTGACGGCAGGCTTTCTCGGCACGCCGCCCGTCTGGTTGCTGGTGGCGCTCGGGGCGGGGCTGATCGGCAACGGCATCCTGCTCTGGCTCAGTCAGCACCGTGGCCGCGCCCCCCGGCGGCACGAGGTGCTGTTCTTCAGCATTGGCGATTTCGGGTGGGTGGCGATGACCGTCGTGCTGATCGCCTCGGGGTTCTGGATTGTCACGCCCGAGGGCCGGATCGCGGCCCTTTTGGTGGCTGCCGGGGTCGGGGCGATGGGGGTGTTGCAATGGCGTGGCTTACCGAGGTCGGAGGCACCGCATAGCTGATGCCCGATCCGTACGGTCCGCGCCTTGAACCGTACGGATTGTCTCAGTCCTCCGCCGCTTCCAGCCGCTCCAGCGCCTCGATCCACAGGGTCTCCGCCAGCGCCAGACCGTCCTCGATCTCGGCATATTTCTTCTGCCATTGGGTCAGGCCATGGGTGTCGTCATAGATCGCCGGATCGGCCAGTTTCGCGGCCACCTTGTTCTCCATGTCATGCAGCTTTTCAATGCGCTCCTCGCAACGGCGCACGTCCTGTCGCAGCTTGAGGATGGCATCGCGAGATGGGCGTTTTGCCTTGATTTCCTTTGGTTTTTCAGAAGGCTTGTTGATGTCGGAACCATTGAGCAGCATCGCGCGATAGCTCTCCAGGTCGCCCTCGTAGAGGGCCACCGATCCGTCCTTCACCAACCACAGCCGATCCGCCACGAGACCGAGCAGATGCATGTCATGGCTGACCAGGATGATCGCGCCGGTATAGGCGGTCAGTGCCTCGACCAGCGCCTCGCGGCTCTCGATGTCCAGATGGTTCGTCGGCTCGTCAAGGATCAGCATATGCGGCGCATCCAGCGTCGCCAGCATCAATGACAACCGCGCCTTCTGCCCGCCAGACAGCTTACCCACCAGCGTTTCCGCCTGTTCCGCGCCTATTCCAAAGCCCCCCAGCCGTGCCCTCAGCTTGGTCGGGGTTTCGGTCGGGCGCATCCGGCGGATGTGGTCGATGGGCGTCTCGTCCAGATGCAGTTCGTCGACCTGATGCTGTGCGAAATAGCCCACGCGCAGCTTGGAAGCCTTGTGAATTTGTCCCTCAAATACTTGAAGTTTGCTTGACAATAGCTTGGAAAGAGTAGATTTTCCCTCACCATTCCGACCCAGAAGCGCGATCCGGTCGTCCTGATCAATCCGCAGGTTGAGCCGCCGCAAGACCGGCACGCCGTCATAGCCTACGCTGCCGCTCTCGATCCGCAGGATGGGCGGTGACAATTCCTCGGGCGCGGGAAATGTGAAGCGTTTGAGCGCCGCCTCTTGCGGCGTCGTGATCGGTTTGAGCCTGGCTATCATCTTGAGACGCGATTGCGCCTGCACGGCCTTGCTCGCCTTGGCGCGGAACCGGTCCACAAAGCTTTGCAGATGCGCGCGCCGCGCATCCTGTTTCCTGGCCTCGGATGCGGCGGCAGCGAGACGAGCGGCGCGGGTTTCCGCGAATGTCTCGTAGCCGCCTTGGTATAGCGTGAGTTTCTTGTCCTCAAGATGCAGGATCGAACCGACGGCGCGGTTGAGAAGCCCGCGGTCGTGACTGATTATGAGCACCGTATGCGGGTAGCGTGCCAGGTAGGTTTCCAGCCACAACGCGCCCTCAAGGTCGAGATAGTTGGTCGGTTCGTCCAGCAGCAGAAGATCGGGCTGCGAGAAGAGAACTCCGGCCAACGCCACCCGCATCCGCCAGCCGCCGGAAAAGGCGGAGCAGGGCATGAGTTGTTCCGCGTCGGTAAAGCCCAACCCCTTAAGGATGCTCGCGGCGCGCGCCTCGGCGGACCAGGCGTCGATATCGGCCAGCCGGGTCTGGATCTCGGCGATCCGCGCGCCATCGGTAGAGTGTTCGGATTCTTTCAATAATTCAGCGCGTTCCGTATCATAGTTCAACACGGTCTGGAGCAAGGACACGTCATTTCCCGGCACCTCCTGCGCCACGCCGCCGATGCGCGCGCGCGGTGGCAAGCTGATACTGCCACTCTCCAGTGCCAGTTCGCCCCGGATCAGGCGAAAGAGGGTTGTCTTGCCCGTGCCGTTGCGGCCCACGATCCCGACCTTGTGGCCATCGGGGATGGAGGCGGAGGCATGTTCGATCAGCGTGCGGCCAGCGACCGAATAGGTGATATCGTCAATGTGCAACATGCGCACCGCATGCCGCATGTGCGCGCCGCCGTCAATCGCGGCTTTTCAAGGGGCGATGCGCATGCTATCGGACCCGCGATCAAACGCGGTCGGGCAAGGGGCCTGATCGGCAAAACCAATGGAAAAGAGGCTGAAATGGCTGTTGAACGCACGCTGAGCATCATCAAACCCGACGCAACGAAACGCAACCTGACCGGCAGGATCAATGCCAAGTTCGAGGATGCCGGTCTGCGCATCGTCGCGCAAAAGCGCATTCAACTGACGCCGGAACAGGCAGGTGTTTTCTACGCCGTGCACAAAGAGCGCCCTTTTTATGGTGAGCTTTGCGAATTCATGGCGTCCGGCCCGGTTGTGGTGCAGGTTCTCGAAGGCGAAGGCGCTGTTGCCAGGAACCGCGAAGTGATGGGCGCGACCAATCCCAAGGACGCGGCACCGGGCACGATCCGCGCCGAATTCGCGGAATCGGTTGGCGAAAACTCGGTTCATGGCTCGGATGCGCCCGAGACGGCGGCAGTCGAGATCGCCTATTTCTTCTCGGGGCTTGAGCTGGTCGGATAAGCCACTTTCATAACTTCAGGAATGGGTCGCATTCTATTGGAATTGCGGCCTTTTTCATGTCATGCTGCCATGTTGTCCACAACCGTGACGCCTGCGCCGGTGTAGCCGTCCATCGCGCTCAGCGCGGCATTCAGCCCGGACAGGCCGATGCGTTTCGTCACCAGACGTTCCGGGGCGAGGCGGCCGGCGCTGATCATCGCGAAAAGCGCGGCAAAGCGGTCCGCGCCGATCCCGCGGGTACCATGCAGGGTGATCTGCCGGGAATAGACCAGTTCCAGAAGTGGCAATTCGGGCGTGGCGTGGCGGCCAAGCGGCATGCCAATCTGCACATGGCGTCCCATTTTGCGAAGGCTTTTCAGTGAGTTGTGGAAGGTATCGGTGATCCCGAGGGCGTCGAGCGAGACATGCGCACCGCCATTGGTGAGATCACGCACGGCCTCGCCCACATTTTCGATCTGGCTGGCATCAAGGGTGGCGTTCGCACCGAGCGATTGCGCGATTTTCAGCGCCTCGGGGTTGACGTCCACTGCCAGCACACGGGCACCAAGGGCCGCTCCGATCATGATGGCCGAGAGCCCGACGCCGCCGCAGCCATGCACGCTAAGCCATTCACCAGGTTGAATTTTAGCCCGATCCACAACAGCCCGAAACGAGGTGGTGACGCGGCAGCCCATGCCGGCGGCGGCGGCGTAATCCATCGTATCGGGCAGGCGCACGAGGTTGAAATCGGCGCGCGGGATGGCGAGGCGTTCGGCGAATGCACCCCAGCCGGTAAAGCCGATCACCTGCTGATGGTTGCAGATCGTCGGCTCTCCGCCCCGGCAATCGGGACAGGCGCCGCAGCCCAGAATGAACGGTGCTGTGACCCGGTCGCCTACGGCGAAGGCGCGACATTCCGCCCCGATTTCAATAACTTCGCCTGCAAATTCATGGCCCATGACATGCGGCAGGATGACATCGGGATCGGCCCCTTTCCACGCATGATGGTCAGACCGGCAGACACCGCAGGCGCGCACCGCGATCACCGCGCCGTCGCGGGGGCAGGCGGGGTCGGGCACTTCGGTGATCTCGGTGGGGGTGTTGTAACGGGACAGGAGGGCTGCACGCATGGGACACCTTTGGCTGGAGTTCTGTACAGCCTAGGACCGGGTGTCGGGCGAGGCAAGCGGGTACACGGTATACATCGCGCACGCGGGTTTCGTACGCAGAGCCAAAGGGGGCCGACCGACGGCGCGGACGACCCCGGATGTCATGCGGTCAGGCGACCATGCGCTGAACCACCTCGCCAAAGGAAGAGGGGGTGGGCACGATGGTGACGCCCGCCTCGGACAGGATCTCGACCTTTTCCTGGGCCGATTCGCCAAAGGCCGAAACGATGGCCCCGGCATGACCCATGCGCCGCCCCTTGGGGGCCGAGAGACCGGCGATATAGGCGGCGACGGGCTTGGTCATGTGGTCGCGGATATAGGCGGCGGCCTCGGCCTCTTGCGGGCCGCCGATCTCGCCCACCATGACCACGGCGTCGGTGTCGGGGTCGTTCTCGAAGAGTTCGAGAATGTCGCGGAAGGAGGAGCCGTTGATCGGATCGCCGCCGATGCCGACCGAGGTCGAGACGCCGATGCCGCGTTCCTTCATCTGGCTGGCGGCCTCGTAGCCGAGCGTGCCGGAACGGCCGATGATCCCGACCCGACCGGGCAGGTAGATATGCGGCGGCATCAGTCCGGCAAAGGCCTGGCCGGGGGTGATGATGCCCGCACAGTTCGGGCCGATGAGGCGCATCCGTTTTTCCGCCTTGTAGCGGCGCATGTAGCGTTTGACCTTGATCATGTCCTGCGCCGGGATGCCGTCCGCAATGCAGACGCAGGTCTGGATGCCGGCATCCGCGGCCTCCATGATCGCATCGGCGGCAAAGGGTGGGGGCACGAAGCAGATCGCCAGATCGGCGCCGGTTTCGGCCACGGCCCCCTTGACGGTATTGAACACGGGCAGGCCGTTATGCTTGGTGCCGCCCTTGCCGGGTGTCACACCGCCCACGACATTGGTGCCGTGGTTGATCATGTCCTGCGCGTGAAAGCTGCCGATGCGGCCGGTGAGGCCGGTCACCAGAACGCGGGAATTCCGGTTGATGAGAATGGCCATTACACGGCCTCCTTGAGGGTTGCGGCCTTCCAGGCGACGACCGCTTTCTCGGCGGCCTCGGCAAGGGTTTCGGCGGTCAGGATGGGCAGGCCGCTCTCGGCGATGAGCTTGCGGCCCTCCTCGACATTGGTGCCCGACAGGCGCACCACGATGGGCAGTTTGAGGTCGAGTTCGCGCACCGCGCGGATCACGCCCTCGGCGATCCAGTCGCAGCGGTTGATGCCCGCGAAGATGTTGACGAGGATCGCCTCGACATCGGGATCGTTGAGCACCGCCTGGAACGACATCAGCACCCGTTCGGGGCTGGCCCCGCCGCCGACATCGAGAAAGTTGGCGGGCTCGCCGCCGGCCATCTTGATCATGTCAAGCGTGGCCATGGCGAGGCCCGCGCCGTTGACGATACAGCCGATCTGCCCGTCGAGACCGATATAGTTGAGGCCGCGATCCGAGGCGAAGGTCTCGCGCGTGTCCTCCTGGCTCTTGTCGCGCATTTCCATGATCTCGGGGCGGCGAAAGAGGGCGTTGTCGTCAAAGCTGACCTTGGCGTCGAGCGCCATGATCTCGCCCGACTGGGTGACGACAAGCGGATTGATCTCGACCATGTTGGCATCGGTGTCCTCCATCATCCGGTAACAGCCGGTGATGGTCTTGACCGCCTGCGGGATCAGGGCCGCGTCGAGCCCGAGCGAAAAGGCGATTTCGCGCGCCTGAAACGCCTGCATGCCGACCGCCGGATCGACCACCGAGCGGATGATCGATTCGGGCTCATTGGCCGAGATTTCCTCGATCTCCATGCCGCCCTGGCCGGAGGCCACGACGACGACGCGCTCTTCCTTGCGGTCCATGACGAAGGCGAGATAGATTTCCTGCGCGATTTTTGTCGCCTCCTCGACATAGAGACGGCTGACGAGTTTGCCCTGCGGGCCGGTCTGATGGGTGACCAGCACGCGCCCCAGCATCCATTGCGCGGCCTCGGCGATCTCTTTCTCATTGGCGCAGATCCGCACGCCGCCCGCCTTGCCGCGCGCGCCGGAATGGATCTGGGCCTTGACCACCCATTTGTCACCGGAGAGTTCGCTGGCGCGATAGACCGCTTGTTCGGGGCTGTAGGCGATGCCGCCGCGCGGCACCTGCACGCCAAAGCGTTTCAGGAGTTCCTTGGCCTGGTATTCGTGGATGTCCATGTGATCTCCCTCCGTTATCCTTTGGCGGCGATGGCGTCGGTGACGGTCAGCACGTTGTTGGCCATGCGTTCACTCGCGGCGTCGATCATCTTGCCGTCGAGGCTGGCGGCGCCCTTGCCCTGGGCCTCGGCCTTGCGCAGCTCCTCGATGATGCGGCGGGCGCGGGTCACTTCGGCCTCGGGGGGCGAAAAGACATCGTTGGCGAGCGCGATCTGGCTGGGATGGATGGCCCATTTGCCCTCGATCCCGAGGGTGGCGGCGCGTTTGGCCGAGAGGACATAGCCGTCGGGGTCCGAGAAGTCGCCGAAGGGCCCGTCGATGGCGCGCAGGCCATAGGCGCGGCAGGCCACGGTCATGCGCGAGAGGGCGAAATGCCACTGATCGCCGGGATAATCGGGGTTGAGCCCGCCGATGACCACGGTGCGCGCCCGGTTCGAGGCGGCGTAATCCGCGACCCCGAAATGCAGCGCCTCAAGGCGGCCGGGGGCGGCGGCAATCGCCTCGACATTGGCCATGCCAAGGGCGGTCTCAATCAGCGCCTCAAGGCCGATCCGGTGAGTGAATCCCATCGCCGTCTCGATCTGGCTGATCATGGTTTCGACGGTGTAGAGGTCGGCGGGCACGCCAACCTTGGGGACAAGGATCGTATCGAGATGCTGGCCCGCCTGTTCGACGATCTCGACCACGTCGCGATACATGTAATGGGTGTCGAGACCGTTGATGCGGATCGACATGGTCTTGCCCTTGGCCTTCCAGTCGATGTCGTTCAGGGCCTGGATGATATTGGCGCGGGCCTGCACCTTGTCGGGGGGGGCGACGGCATCCTCCAGATCGAGGAAGATGTAATCGACATCCGAGTCGGCGGCCTTGTCGATCATCGCGGGGTTCGAGCCTGGCACGGCGAGTTCCGAGCGTTGCAGGCGCTGTTTTTTCAGCGGGTGAAGGGTGTAGCTCATGTCTGTTGGTCCTATGGGTCAGGCGGCGCGGGCCGCTGCGGGACGGGATTGCACCGGGGCGGTGGTGGCGCGGAAATGTTCCTGGGCGGCGGCGACACCTGCGCCGGGGACGATCGCGGCGCCTGCGTCGCGCAGCGCCATTTCGGCAGCCGACAGCGCGCCGCAGAGCATCACCGGATTGAGCGAGCCCAGATGTCCGATGCGGAATGCGCGCCCCGCCAGTTGCGCAAGGCCCGAGCCGAGCGAGGTCTGGTATTTGCTGTAGGCGGTCGCGATCACCTCGCGAGCGTCGATGTCAGCGGGCGTGCGGATCGCCGAGACGGTATCGGAATGCCATTGCGGTCCCTGTGCGACCAGAGAACATCCCCGCCATTCGGCTATGGCCGCGCGCACGCCCGAGGCGAGGCGGTGGTGGCGGTCCCAGACGCGCTCCATGCCTGCGTCAAGCAGCATGTCGAGCGAACAGCGCAGCCCGCGCAGAAGTTGCGTTGCGGGGGTGTAGGGGAAATAGCCGGTGTCGTTGAAGCGGATCATGTCGTCAAAGCTGAAATAGCAGCGCGGCATTGTGGCGCGTTCGTGGGCGGCCAGCGCCTTGTCGCTGACGCCCAGAATGCCGAGGCCGGCGGGCAGCATGAAACCCTTTTGCGAACCGGCGACGGCAAGATCGACGCCCCAGTCCTGCATCTCGAATTCGATTGCGCCGATCGAACTGACGCCATCGACGAAGAGCAGCGCCGGGTGATTGGCGGCGTCGAGCGCCGCGCGAAGGGCGGCGATGTTCGAGGTCACGCCGGTTGCCGTTTCGTTATGGGTGGCAAAGACCGCCTTGATACGGTGTTTCTTGTCCGCCTCAAGGCGGGCGGCGTAGTCCGCGACCGGCACGCCCTGGCCCCAGTCCACGTCGACCACTTCGACATCGAGGCCAAGCCGCGTGGCCATATCGACCCAAAGCGTTGAAAACTGGCCGAAACGGGACATCAGCACCCGGTCGCCGGTGTTGAGGGTATTGGTGATGGCCGCCTCCCAGGCACCGGTGCCGGAGGTCGGATAGACGAAGACGCGGCCATGGGTCAGGCGCAACACCTCCTTGAGATCCGCCAGGATCGGGAGGACGAAATCGGCAAAGTCGGGGGCGCGCATGTCCTCCATGGGAATGTTCATCGCGCGGCGGATTTCCTCGGGCACATTGGTCGGTCCGGGGATGAATAGATGTCTGATGCCGTTCATGTCTGTCCTCCTGTTGGCGCCTCATCATGCGCCGGTCCGGGGCCGTAGCGTAACGCCCGCGCGCATGGAAAGCGCGACCCGCCGGGCGGCTTTGCCCTCCGGCGGGTAGGGGGGCACTACCCGCGCTGCCGCTGTCTGCATGCGGTTGCATGCAAAAAAATCGTTTGATTTCAGAGATTTCCTTTGGCTTATCTGATATGATCCTGAGGAGGAGATGATGCGCGACATGGTTCAGGCGATCTTGCAAGAGGCAGATCAGGCTGTGCCCGAGGTGATCGTGGCGGACCGGCAGGCGATTGTCTGCCAGGGGCTGGGATCGCTGGTGGCGCAGATGGATGCGGTGCGGCTGGGTCCGTTTGCCACCGACAAGGCGAGCCTGCGCAAGGCGCTGAACGCGCGGCAGGGACCGGCGATCGTGGTTCTGGGGGTGCGGCTGGCGGATGCCGATCTGGCGCGGGTGCTGGAGATGCTGCGCCGCGATTATCCGCGCGTCATGGTGGTGGTGGTGGCCGAGGAGGCCGAGTTTGCCTTTATCCGCACGGCGATCAAGGCGGGGGTGCATTCGGTCTGCATGATGGGGCAGGTGCTGACATGTCTGCCGCGCATTCTGGGACATCTGGTCGAGGGGCACAGCATCCTGCCCATCGAGGTGCTCAAGCGGCTGACCGGCGAGCAGAACGATGCGCTGACCCGGCGCGAGCACGAGATCCTGGGGCTGCTGGTCGACGGTTTGACGAATTTCCAGATCTCGGCGCGGCTGGGCCTGTCGGAGAACACGGTGAAATATTACCTCAAGGCGATCTATCAGAAGCTGGAGGTCAATTCACGCGGCGGTGCCATCGCGAAATACGTCGCGGGGACGTATTGAGGCGGGTGGGGGTGTTGGTCTGAAGGGGACGTTGAGCCCGAGCAATGAGCCGCGCGGTGCCCGTCCGCCGGGTGGGCGCTGCAACGGAGGTGGCTGGCAGTTTATGCCTGCCAGATACTTCCGCGCTCTCGACGCGTTGCGACGTTGCAAAAGCGCCCGCCCGAGGGGGCGGACGGGCGCTGCGCGGCGGCGCCTGCGGCGCCTTGATTCCGCGCATGGGTGATTGGGGCGAATGTCTGATCTAGGCCAAACCCTTTCCCCCTCAATCCACCACCGTGACCAGATGCCAGCGCAGGGCGTCATTCGGTACCGGGTCGAAATGCGTCACGCGGTTGGAGAGCACGACAAGCTGGGTGACGTGGAACGGGATCAGTGTGCCGGAGTTCTTGGCCAGGTATTTCTGTGCCTCGATATAGAGGGCGCGGCGCTTGTTGAAATCCAGCTCGGCGCGCGCGGCCTCGAGCAGGCGGTCGAAATCGGAGTTTGCGTAATAGGTTTCATTCCATTTGGCGGTGGAATGAAACGCCTCGTTCAGCGCCTGATCGGCGGGACGGTCGCCCCAGCTGGTGGTGAAGGCGTCCTTTTTCATCCAGACATTCGACCAGTAACCATCGGCGGCGGCGTTGATCAGGTTGACGCGGATGCCCGCACGCGCGGCCTGTTCCTGAAAGGCGACGCCGATGACCGGCCAGCTCTGATCGAGCACCGAGACATGCAGGTCGATGTCGATGCCGTCGGGATAGCCCGCCTCGGCAAGAAGCTCGCGGGCGCGGTCGGGGTCGGGGGGGCAGTCCATTTCGGCGCGGTACTGGTCGTTGGGCGCGACCGGCGTGTCGCAGGAGACCACCCCGCCGCCATCGAGCGCCAGTTGCAGCATCTCGTCCCGGTCCACCACGAGGCGCAGCGCCCGGCGCACGCGGGGATCGTCATAGGGCGGCACATCGGTGCGAAAGGCGAGGCCCATCCAGTTGCCGGTGGGGATCTCCAGAAGCTGATAGCGCAGGGATTTGTCGAGGGCGCGCCGCAGGAGCGGCACGATACCGCGCTCCATGTCCAGCTGGCCGCTCAGGAACGCCTGCAGGCGGGCCTGCGCATCGGGCACGCCGATCACCTCGATCCGGGCGAGGCCGGGGGGGCCTTCCCAATAGTCCTCGTTGGCGATCAGAACAGTGATTCCGTCGGGGTCGAATTTCTGGACCCTGAAAGGGCCGGTGCCGATGCCGGTCTGGTCGATCGTGTCGCCCGACCCCTCGGGGATGATGCGCAGGCGGGGATCCATCAGTTGCAGCGGCAGGTCGGCAAAGGTCGAGGCCAGCGTCATGCGCACGGTGAACGGCCCCGTCGCCTCGATGCTCTCGATCATGCGGACGGCGGCGCGCGCCGGGCTGCCATAGTCGGGGTCGATCACGCGCTTGATCGAATAGACCACATCATGTGCATCCAGCGTGCTGCCATCGTGAAACCGCACGCCTTCGCGGATATGAAAGGTCCAGACCGTGCCATCGGCATTGGGTTCCCATGCGGTCGCGAGATCCGGCGCGGGCTTACCGCCGGGGCCGGGGCGCACGAGGCGGCTCTGGATTTTCTCGATGATCTGCAGGACGCGCCCCTTGGAGGCGGGATCGAGGCTGGACTGCGCGCCGAAGCCGACGTTATGGGCGTGGCGAAAGGTGCCCGAGGGCGCGGCAAGCGCCAGCGCCGGGGCCAGCATGCACAGGGCGGCCAGCAGGGTGTGGCGCATGATCGTCGGTTCTCCCCTTCGTCGGTTGCCCAGTAGTGGCAAGGGCGCGCGGGAAAATCAAACCTTTCGGGCGGGTGGGGAATCACGTTTTGAGCGTCTGGCGATCCCGGGAGGACTCGAACCCCCAACATCCTGATTAGAAGTCAGGTGCTCTATCCAGTTGAGCTACGGGACCGCTGGTCAGGCTCATAACGCGGGCGGGGCGTGAGATCAAAGGCTAATCGCGCGGGCCGAAGGGATCGTTGTCATAGCCGACACCGGCAAGATAGAGGCCCTGTGGCGGGCAGACCGGGCCGCAGGCGGCGCGGTCGCGCGCGTCCAGTGCCGCGCGCACCTGATCGGGGGGCCATGCGCCCGCGCCGACCCGTTCGAGCGTGCCGACAAGGCTGCGCACCTGGTTGTGCAGGAACGAGCGCGCGCGCAGGTGAAAGCGGATTTCCGGGCCGGTCGGGGCATCGAGTTCCTCGATGTCGAGCGCATCCAGCGTCTTGACCGGGCTTGCGGCCTGACAGATCGACGAGCGGAAGGTGGTGAAATCATGCCGCCCGATCAGATGCACCGCCCCGGCGCGCATCGCCGCCGCATCGAGCCGGTGCGGCACCTGCCAGACCAGTCCTGCATCAAGCGTGGCGGGCGCGCGGCGCATCAGCAGGCGAAAGAGATAGCGCCGCCCGGTCGCGGAAAAGCGCGCGTGCCAGTCATCGGCGACGGGTGCGCAGGCGGTGACCGCGACGGGCAGCGGCTTGAGATGGTAATTCAGCGCCTCGGAGAGGCGAAAGGGATCCCAGATGCGCGCCAGATCGCAATGCGCCACCTGCGCCAGCGCATGCACGCCCGCATCGGTGCGGCCCGCGGCGGCGATGGTATGGGGGCCGGGTTCGAGGTTGCCAAGCGCCGCCTCGATGGCGCCCTGCACCGATGTCTGGTCGGCCTGCCGCTGCCAGCCCGCGAAGGGCGCGCCGTGATATTCGACTTTGAGGGCGTAGCGGGGCATGGCAAACCGGGCTGAAAACGAGCGGGAAGGGCCTCAGCCGGCGACGGAGGCCCTTTGAATGTCGTGGATGGCGGCGGCGAGGGCAGTGTCGAATTCCGCATCCGATTGCTGTGCCGAGAGCCCCTCGGTCAGCGCCCGGCTGAAGCTGGCGATGACACCGCGGTTCTGCGCAAGCCGGGCGTTGGCCTCTTGCCGGGTGTAGCCGCCCGAGAGCGCCACGACACGCAGGACGCGGGGGTGGTTGACCAATGCCTCATAGAGGTTCGGGGCCTCGGGCAGGGTGAGCTTGAGCATGACCTCCTGATCCGCGGGCAGCGCGTCGAGATGCGCGAGGATGGCGCCGCGCAGCAGTTCCTCGGCGGCGGCCTTGTCGGGAATGGAGATCGTCACCTCTGGTTCGATGATCGGCACGAGGCCGTGGCCGAGGATCTGGCGGCCCACGTCGAATTGCTGGGCGACCACGGCGTCGATTCCCGCCGGATCGGCAGCGTCGATGACCGAGCGCATCTTGGTGCCGAAGATGCCTGCCGCCCCGGCGCGGTCGAGCAGGGCGTCGAGACCCGTGATCGGCTTCATCAGCCGGACGCCACTGCCGGGCTCTGCGAGGCCCTTGTCGACCTTGAGGAACGGAACGACGCCGCGTTCCTGCCAGAGGAACTGCGCCGAGGGCTTGCCGCCGATCTCGCGGTCCATGGTCATCTCGAAGAGGATCGCGCCCAGCACCTTGTCGCCGGTAAAGGCCGGGGCCTGCGCGATGCGGGCGCGCATGGCGTGGATCAGGTCGAACATCTCGGCCTCGGAGGTGTATTGATCCTCGGTGATGCCGTAGAGCCGCAACGCCTTGGGGGTGGAGCCGCCCGACTGGTCGAGCGCCGCGATGAAACCCTGTCCGGTTCTGATCTTGTCGGCCTGAATGGAATTGCGCATGTCTGATGTCCCGCTGAACCGCTAACTCTTTGTGCGCGTCTTAGGTGAGGGGCGCGCGCCGTGCAATCGTGGTGGCGCTAACAAAGCCTGCGGGCGGTACGATTCCCGTTCGGGCGTGCACAGATGAGGGTTCTGCCCCGCGGGCCGCTCTGCCGGAAATGGCCGGTGGGGTGTGACCTGTCCCGGATGACATGTCATGGGAGGCTGCTACAAGGGGCGGGGCAAAAGTCCGGTCAGGCGTCGCTGAACGGTCCAGACCCCGAGAAGAGCCGGGCAGGACGCAAGAGGCGGATTTCCGGCGCGCCTGCTTCTGCCGGGAGCATCGGGGGGGGCGGTCTGAGGGGGCTCTGCAACCGTTCCGGATTTCATGCGCCCCCCCAGCCACTCTTACGCTGAAATTCGTCCCAGTACGCTGTATTGGCCGACAGATGCGTCTTTCTCCACTTTCATGCGAGTAGTTGTAGAGCGAAGGAAATGATGGATGGCGACGAAGAATATATCGCCGCCATCCGATGCCGCACGGTATGGGCGTGGATCAGGCGCGCTATTTTGTCAGCGCGCCTTATGATGCGGGCTTGATGTCGCAGACAAGCGCACTGGCAGATTCATCGCCGCGATTGAAAAACCAGTGCACGGTATCGGCATCCTCAATGAAAGTTTCACCCGCTGAATGCACGGTTTCGCCACTGTCGCGTCCCTCGGTCCAAGTTCCGCTTTCCATATAAACCACGGCCGGCGTCTTGTCCGCGCTGTGGCGGGCGATCTGGCCACCGGGTTCAATTGTGATCCGCCGCAGCAACAGGATATGTTTACTCAGCCCGACCTGCGCTGCCATCGAGACGGCGGGAACGACTCCGAGTTGTTCGACCTTCAGTCCGGCGTGTTCGGTTGGATAAACTTCGTCTGCCAGCGCCGGAACGCCAGCAAAGGTGAGCATGGCGCTGCTTGCGCAGAGCAGGGCGCGGTAGGCAGTTGGGCGTTTCACTTGTTTTGTTCCGGTCATCTTGTATTCTCCCATGGGATTGATTGCGTTATAATGCAAGCATAGGCTGCTGCGAGAATGCGGGCAAAAGGCGGTTATTCATGCCCGGATGAAAGGAATTCATGCGATGGCGCGCAAACTGCCATCCTTCTCGGCCGTGCGGGCCTTTGAGGCCGCTGCCCGGCATCTGAGCTTCAAGCAGGCCGCCGACGAGCTATGTCTGTCACCTTCAGCGATAAGCCATCAGATCCGCGCCCTTGAGACCTATCTGGATACCGCGCTTTTCGAGCGTCAGGGCAACCGGCTGGTGTTGACCCTGACCGGGCGCGGCTATGCCGGCAAGCTGACCGACCTTCTCGATACATTTGACGAAAGCACGCGGGCGGTGCGCGAGGCCGGCAGTCGACCGTTCCGTCTGCTTTGCACCCCGGGTTTCGCCGCACGCTGGCTGGTGCCCCGGCTCGACCGGTTAGATTTTGCCGACCGCGTGCGGCTGAGGGTTTCGACCGGCGCGCCTTCGACTGATTTTGCCAGCAATGACGCCGATGTGGTGATCCAGTGGTCTGATAGTCCGATCGCCGGGGTCCGCACCGACGTGCTGATGACATCAAACCGCTATCCGGTCGCCAGCCCGGCTCTGCAGCGGCGCGAAAACATCCGCACACCGGAAGATCTGCTGCGGGTCACGCTGATGCATGACGAGGTGCAGGATGCCTGGGCTGAATGGTTTGGTGCTGCTGGAATATCGCCGCCTGCTATGCCGCGTGGACCGGTGCTGCCCAATTGCGAACTGGCCACGACGGCGGCAGAACGCGGCCAAGGGGTGGCGCTGGCATATAACGCACTGGTGCGCGACACCTTGGCCGAGGGGCGCCTGGTGCGGCTGTTCGACACCGTCACCATGCCGATCGTGATCTATTCTCTGGCGTGCCCCGAAGCCCGCGCGGACGACCCGATGATCCGGGAATTCCACGACTGGATATTTGCCGAGGTGGCTGCGGATGGGACTGCGCCGCGTCGCCTCGGTACCCCTTTATGAAAGGCGCACGCGAGCTGGTGTTTCATCACTATGCTCGTGTCTGCTCCAGCATGCCCATGTCATCCATGAGCGCCTTCATTCCTGCTGGAGGCGACACACACACAAAGAAAACACACAAAGTTTAAATGCTTCCAGGAACGACAAGGGTATCTACCCAAGAAGAAGCCTATTCATGCAGAAAGCCGCTGAGCGCCGCGAGGGTCTGCGCCGGGGCGGTGTCGGGGAAGAAATGTCCGCCTGGGATCGGCTGTGCCTGCATGTGCGCGCATTTGGGCGCCCATGTGGCGGATACGTCGTAGTGCCGCGCCATGGCGCCGGTCTCGCCATAGAGGATGAGTGCGGGGCAGGTGATGCGCGCATCGGCGTCGGCGCTGTCGTCAGCCATATCGTGGCTGAGCGTGGCGCGGTAGTCGTTGCACATGCCGCGGATCGTGTCGGGGTCGCGCCATGCGGCGCGATACCGGGCGAGTTGGTCCGCGTCGAAATCCGTCAGTCGTGCGCCGCCCCAGCCGAGCAGGCAGGATTCGTAATAGGCGTCCGGGTCGGCGGCGATCATGCGCTCGGGGAAGGGGGCGGGCTGGGCGAGAAAGAACCAGTGGTAGTAGGATTTCGCCACCTGCCAGCGCAGGTCTGAAAGCAGGGTATGGGTGGGGATGATGTCCATCAGCGTCAGGCTTTGCACCCGGTCGGGATTGTCGAGCGCGAGGCGGTGCGCCACGCGCGCGCCCCGGTCGTGGCCTGCGAGATGGAATGTCTCGTGGCCGAGGCTGTCCATGAGCGCGGTCATTTCCCGGGCCATCGCGCGAAAGCTGTAGGCGGCGGGGTCCGGCGGCTTGGCCGAGGCGCCATAGCCGGGCAGATCGGGGCAGATGACGCTATGGGTTTCGGCAAGGGCGGGCGCGATATGCGCCCACATGGCGCGGGTCTGCGGGAAGCCGTGCAGCAGCAGCAGCGGCGGGCCGTCCCCACCGATGCTGCAGGCGAGGGTGGGGGTGGTGTGGTCGGAGAAGCCGGGGATCATTTCGCAAGCGCGTCCAGCACCCGCGCCCAGCTGCGGATGCCCTTGTGAAAGCTCTGGACGTTGTATTTCTCGTTGGGCGAGTGGATGGCGTCATCCTCTTGCGCGAAACCGATCAGCATGGCGTCGAGGCCGAGGATTTCCTTGAAGTAACCCGCGATGGGGATCGAGCCGCCCATGCCGGTAAACACCGCCTCGCGGTTCCATTCATCCGAAAGCGCCTGGCGGGCGGCCTCGAATTCGGGGCGGTTGATGTTCATGACCGCCGCAGGCGAGCCGTCGAGATCCTGATTCCAGGTGATCTTTGCATCCGGCGACAACCGGTCCTCGACATGTTTGCGGATTTTCACGCGCAGCGCGTCGGGGTCCATGTCGCCGACGAGGCGGCAGGTGATCTTGCAATGCGCCTCGGCGGGGATCACGGTCTTGGTGCCCGCACCCTGATAGCCGCCCCAGAGGCCGTTGATTTCCAGCGTCGGGCGCGCCCATTGCTGGACGAGGGTGGAATAGCCCCTCTCGCCATGCGGCTGCGTCATGCCCACCGATGAGAGGTAGTCGTGCTCGTCAAAGCCGCAGTTTTCCCATTGCCGCAGCAAGTCGTCGGGCACTTCGTGGACGCCCTCGTAAAAGCCGTCGACGGCGACGCGACCCTCAGCGTCGTGGAACGAGGCGATGATGCGCGAGATTTCCCTGAGCGGGTTGAGCGCGGGGCCGCCGTAATGGCCGGAATGCAGGTCGATGCGGGGGCCGTGGATGGTGAATTCGTCCTTGAGCATGCCGCGCAGTTGCGAGGCGATGGAGGGCACGCCGGGGGCGACCATCGAGGTATCGCAGATCAGGGCGAGGTCCGCGCCGAGTTCGGCGGCGTTGTCCTTCATGAAGGGGATGAGCGAGGGAGACCCTGATTCTTCCTCGCCCTCGAAGAAAAATGTGATCTTGCAGGGCAGCGCGCCGTTCACATCCTTGTAAGCGCGGCAGGCCTCGACGAAGGTCATCAGCTGGCCCTTGTCATCCGAGGCGCCGCGCGCGCGGATCACCTTGCCCTGATCGGTGTCCTGCAGTTCCGGCGCGAAGGGATCGGTGTGCCAGAGGTTAAGCGGATCCACCGGCTGAACGTCGTAATGGCCGTAGAACAGCAGGTGCGGGCCGGGGCCGTCAGCATGGCCCACGACCATGGGCCGGCCCGGCGTTCTGCGCTTTTGTGCCTTAATACCAAGGCTTTGCAGATCCGTGACAAGCCAATCGGCAGCGGCGTCGCATTGCGCGGCATAGGCCGGATCGGTCGAGATCGAAGGGATGCGCAACAGCCCCGTGAGCCGGTCGAGAGCGGTGGGCAACTGGTCGTCAATGCGGGCGAGAATGGCGGAAAGGGACATGGCTGGCCTTCGGGTCTGGATTATGGTTTGAGGCGAGCGTAACAGGCCGGGCGGCGCTGTCCAGAGACTTGACCCAGATCAAGGTCGGGGGGAGCGGCAATTTGTAACCTGTTGCTTGCATGGGGTGGATTCTATAACCATTCTTAATATTGAATAGGTGGTGCGCGCGCGCTGCAAAGACCCGAAAGACGGCCCTGGCCGTTGCTCGGTGACGATCGGGAAGGAACTGCCGTTGGATTACGTTGCAAAGCTGGATCAGGCGATTGACCGTCTGCATCAGGAGGGGCGTTACCGCACCTTTATTGATATCGAGCGCCGTAACGGCAATTTTCCGCATGCGATCTGGCGGCGGCCGGATGGCAGCGAGCGGCCGATCACGGTCTGGTGCGGCAATGATTATCTGGGCATGGGTCAGCATCCGGTCGTGCTGCGGGCCATGCATGAGGCGATCGACGCCACCGGCGCCGGATCGGGCGGCACGCGCAACATTTCCGGCACCACGGTCTATCACAAGCGGCTGGAGGCGGAACTGGCCGATCTGCATGGCAAGGAGGCGGCGTTGCTGTTCACCTCTGCCTATATCGCTAATGACGCGACGCTCAGCACGCTGCCCAGGCTGTTTCCCGGTCTCATCATCTATTCGGATGCGCTGAACCATGCCAGCATGATCGAGGGGGTGCGCCGCAATGGCGGGGCCAAGCGGATATTCCGGCATAACGATCTGGAACATCTGCGCGAGTTGATGGCGGCGGATGATCCGGACGCGCCCAAGCTGATTGCCTTTGAAAGCGTCTATTCAATGGACGGCGATTTCGGCCCGATTGCGGCGATCTGCGATCTGGCCGATGAGTTCGGGGCGCTGACCTATCTCGACGAGGTGCATGCGGTGGGCGTGTACGGACCCCGTGGCGGCGGTGTGGCCGAGCGCGACCGGCTGATGCACCGGGTGGATATCATCAACGGCACGCTGGCCAAGGCTTATGGCGTGATGGGCGGCTATATCGCGGCGAGCGCCAGGATGTGCGACGCGATCCGGTCCTATGCGCCGGGCTTTATCTTTACCACCTCGCTGCCACCTGCGGTTGCAGCCGGCGCGGCGGCGAGCGTCGCGCATCTCAAGGGTGACAACGAATTGCGGACGCAGCATCAGACGCAGGCCAGGATCCTCAAGACTCGTCTGAAGGGGCTGGGCCTGCCGTTGATCGACCACGGCAGCCACATCGTGCCGGTGATCGTGGGCGATCCGGTACACACCAAAAAGCTGAGCGACATGCTGCTGGAAGGCTATGGAATCTACGTTCAGCCGATCAATTTCCCGACCGTGCCACGCGGCACCGAACGGCTGCGTTTCACGCCTTCGCCGGTGCATGGACCCGATGAAATGGACGCGCTGGTGCGGGCAATGGATGATTTGTGGAGTCATTGTGCGCTGAATCGCGCCGAACTCGCCGGATGATCGCTCTGCGCGTGCATTAAACCTTGCCTTGTGTTACAGTTAACGAAACAAAAGGACATCGCTCGAATCGGGAGGTTTGTGCGAGAGGACAGGTGTAAGAAGAGGCAGGGTCGCATGATCGGGCGGCGATTTTCGCGCAAGGCCGAAGTTGAAGAGGTCGAAGCCCGCGGCTTTGACGCCTATGAGTTGCGTCTTGGCGATGTGATGCGCGGCGAGCGTGCGACGCTTGGCAAATCCCTTCTGGATGTAGAACGCGATCTGAGGATCAAGGCCGCTTATGTGGCGGCCATCGAAAACGCCGATCCCGCAGCCTTTGACACCCCCGGTTTCATTCCCGGCTATGTGCGGTCCTATGCGCGTTATCTGGGCATGGATCCCGATCAGGCATTCAAGTCATTCTGCGCGGAATCGGGATTTTCGATCGCGCATGGCATGTCGGAGGAGGCGTCCTCGATCCGCAAGTCCGGTGCTGCGGTGCGGCGCAAGGCGTCGATGGGCGATCCACTGCTGACGCCCAATACGCCGTTTCTTCCTGCAAGCGAGAGTTTTCTGGCCCGGATCGAACCCGGCGCCATAGGTTCAGCGCTGGTGCTGGTGGCACTGATCGGCGCGATCGGTTATGGCGGGTGGAGCGTGCTGCGGCAGGTGCAGCAGGTACAGCTCGCCCCGGTCGAGAATACGCCCATCGTGCTGGCCGATCTGGATCCGCTGGTGAGCGCCACCGCTCCGGTGGGTGATTCCGGCACGGGCGAGGATACTGCATCGGGCGTGTTTCAACCGCCGCGTGACGAGCGCCTGAACCGCCTTTACCGACCCAAGGCGCTGGACGTGCCGGTGATGGTGGCGCGTGATGCGCCGATCTCGACCCTGGATCCGCGCGAGGTGGGCACGCTCAGTCCCGGAACACCTCGGGCGGATCGCGACAGCGGTATTGCGCAGGCCGGGCGGGTGATTGATACCGACCAGAGCGTCCCCCCGGCGCAGACGCAGGTGGCGCAGGTGGTGGAAAATGACATGCCCGATGTGCGGCTGGTTGCGGTGCGACCGGCCTGGGTTCGGGTGCAAGCTGCTGATGGAAGCGTGATTTTCGAGGGCATCCTGAACGCCGGGGACGATTACGACGTGCCCGCGACCGAAGAGCCCGCGATGTTGCGGGTGGGTGAATCCGGTGCGGTCTATTTTGCCGTGAACGGAAAGCATTACGGACCGGCGGGCGCGCGCGGTTCGGTCACGTCCAATCTGGCGATGACACCGGAGGCGCTGACCGGGCGTTATGAACTGGCCGATATCGAGGCGGATCAGGACCTGATGCGCTATGTGGCCGAGCTTCAGGCAGTTCCCGGCGCCACGCAGGACTGAGCCACCGCAGGCGCGATTGCCCCGGAGCGGTTATCGTATTATCTAGGCGGTAACAGCCATTTCCAGATCGAACGGGGCAAGACGCGATGTCGCTGAACCATATCCGCCCGTGGCGCAATATCTATCGTCGCAAGAGCCGACAGATCATGGTGGGCAACGTCCCCGTGGGGGGCGACGCGCCGATTTCAGTGCAGACCATGACCAACACGCTGACCACCGATGTTGCGGGCACGGTGGCACAGGTGCAGGCGGCGGCAGAGGCGGGGGCGGATATCGTGCGCGTCTCGGTACCGGATGAGGCCTCTGCCCGCGCGCTGAAGGAAATCGTGCGCGAAAGCCCGGTGCCCATCGTCGCGGACATTCATTTCCACTACAGGCGCGGCATCGAGGCGGCAGAAGCGGGGGCGGCGTGCCTGCGGATCAACCCCGGCAACATCGGATCCGAGGCGCGTGTGCGCGAGGTGATCGCGGCAGCGCGCGATCACGGCTGTTCGATGCGCATCGGAGTCAATGCCGGATCGCTGGAAAAGCATCTGCTGGAGAAATACGGCGAGCCTTGCCCCGATGCGATGGTCGAAAGCGGTCTGGAACATATCCGCATCCTGCAGGACAACGATTTCCACGAGTTCAAGATCAGCGTGAAGGCGTCGGACGTGTTCATGGCGGCGGCGGCCTATCAGCAACTGGCCGAGGCCACCGATGCCCCGATCCATCTGGGCATCACCGAGGCGGGCGGGCTGATGTCCGGCACGATCAAGAGCGCGATCGGTCTGGGCAATCTCTTGTGGATGGGGATTGGCGACACGATCCGGGTGAGCCTGAGCGCCGATCCGGTGGAGGAAGTCAAGGTCGGTTTCGAAATCCTAAAATCGCTGGGGCTGCGGCATCGCGGCGTCAATATCATTTCCTGCCCGTCCTGCGCGCGACAGGGCTTTGACGTGATCCGCACGGTCGAGGCGCTGGAAAAGCGGCTGGAGCATATCAAGACACCGATGAGCCTCAGCATTATCGGCTGCGTGGTCAATGGCCCCGGCGAGGCGCTGATGACCGATGTGGGATTCACCGGCGGCGGTGCGGGCAACGGGATGGTCTATCTCGCGGGCAAGCAAAGCCACCGGATGGATAATGCGCAGATGATCGACCACATCGTCGAGCAGGTGGAAAAGCGCGCCGCCGAGATCGAGGCGGAAGGGGCTGCGCAGGCGGCGGAGTGAGGACCGGGGGCGAGGTTCCTGGCGGTTCTCCGGCACGAAAAGGCGGCTGTAGCGGGTTCCGACCGCAGGGGTACATCACGTTCCCGGACAGAAGAAACCCCGCCCGTGATGCACGGGCGGGGAGAGCATTTCAGGCCGGCGGGGCTCAGTTCTGGCTGCCGCCCATAACCGCCAGGCCGCGCAGGATGTCGATCGCATAGGCCAGTTGGTAATCCTCCTCGCGCAGTTTGGCGGCTGCTTCGGCGCGGGCGCGGTCCTGTTCGATCTGCTTGATCTCGTCCTCGCTCAGGCTGTCGTTGTTCAGCCGTCCGCGCAGATCGGCCTCGGACCGGCTGGGCGGGCTTGCGGCATTCTCATCCTCTTCGCTCACCGGATTGCGGCGGGGCTGTTCCACGACGATATCGGGGCTGACCCCAAGCGCCTGGATCGAGCGCCCCGAGGGCGTGTAGTAGCGCGAGGTGGTCAGCCGCATCGCGCCATTGCCGCGCAGCGGCATCACCGTCTGCACCGACCCCTTGCCGAAACTCTTGGTGCCCACAACGATCGCCCGGTGGTGATCCTGCAAGGCCCCGGCCACGATCTCGGACGCGCTGGCCGACCCGCCGTTGATCAGCACCACGATGGGTTTGCCATTGGCCAGATCACCCTCGGTCGCGTTGAAGCGCTCGCCATCCTGCGGATTGCGGCCACGGGTGCTGACGATCTCGCCCTTGTCGAGGAAGGCATCCGACACCTTGATCGCCTGCGTCAGCAACCCGCCGGGATTGTTGCGCAGGTCCAGAACGATGCCGCTCACCTTGTCCTCGCCGCCCAGTTCCTCGACCTTTTCGGCCAGGCTGCTTGCAAGATTGGCATAGGTCTGGTCGTTGAAGGTGGTCACGCGCAGCACCACGGCATTCTGTTCGGTGCGGGCGCGCACGGCGGTCAGCTTGATCGTGTCGCGGATGATCGACACATCGAACGGTTCCGGCGTGCCCTCGCGCACCACGGTGATCACGATCTCGCTGCCCACCGGGCCGCGCATCAGATCCACAGCCTCATCCAGCGTCAGGCCCAGCACGCTCTCGCCATCCACATGGGTGATGAAATCGCCCGCCTCGATCCCGGCCTGATCGGCGGGCGTGCCGTCCATCGGCGAGACCACCTTGACGAAACCGTCCTCCTGCGTGACCTCAATGCCAAGACCGCCGAATTCGCCACGGGTCTGAACCTGCATGTTCTCGGCGTCATCGGGCGACAGATAGCTGGAATGCGGATCAAGCGAGGTCAGCATGCCGTTGATCGCCGCCTCGATCAGATCCTTGGTATCCACCTCTTCCACATATTGCGCGCGAATCCGCTCGAAGATGTCGCCAAAGAGATCAAGCTGTTCGTACACATTGCTCGATTTGCTCGCCTCCTGCGCCAGCAGCGGCGCCGCTACCTGCGTCGTCAGCAGAGTGCCGGTCAGAACGCCAACCGTAGCGGCCATCAGAAATTTTTTCATATGTCACTCTTCCTTGTCGGTCTTGAACCACGCGAGCGGGTCCACTGGAGAATTGTCTTGCCGCACTTCAATATAGAGCGTCTCGGTTCTTTGGGCACCCGTATCCTGCGCATCGGCGGTGATCAGCAGGTCGCCGTCGCTCCCGCCCATCAGGCCAACCGGGCTGCCGCCGGGCAATACCTCGCCTGCCTGACCATAAACAACATCGAGGCCGGCGAACACCAGCAGAATCCCGGACTGCGGTTCCAGAATGATCACATTTCCGTAGTCGAGCAAGGGACCGCGATAGCGCACTGTCGCCGCAGCCGGAGTTGTCACCAGGGCGCGCGGGCGGGTGGCCAGAACGATGCCCGGTCGGGTGATTCCCGCCGCGTCCACCTCACCCGCGCGACGCAGGATCAGACCCTCGGCCGGCATCGGCAGATCCCCCTTGCGCCCGCTGATGTCCGGCAGACTGCCGGGGGCCTCATTCACCGCAATCTCGCTCAGCCCGTCGGCAAAGGCCGCGAGCGTTTCGGTCGAGGCGATCAGCAGCGCGGTTCGCACCGGATCCTCGGTAAAGCGGCGCGGCAGATCGGTGCGCTCGGCCATTGCCTCGCTCAGCGACGTGCGCGCCTGCTGGATCCCCTCCAGCCCCCTTTGCATCGTATTTATGGCGCTTTGCTGCAAGCGGCGAAGATCAGTCAGTTCCTGCAGGTCGCGGCGCAGATCCTCCGCGCGCATATCGAGCGCCGGGGCCACCTCGGACAGGATCATACCGGCGCGCGCGGTATCCAGCGCCCCGGTCGGATGCAGGAGGACCAGCGGTCCGGATGTCTGACCGATCCGCTGCAGGACGCCCAGAAGGCGGGCAACCTCGTCTTCGCGGGCGCGCAGTTCCGCGCTCAGCGCCTGTTCGCGGCCTGCCACCCCGCGCAGCCCGGCGCGCATCGCCTCCAGCCCCTGCTCAAAGGCGGTGATCACTTCGGCCAGCGCCCTGATGCGGTTCTGCGCGCCCGTTGCCTCGGACAGGGCGTCAGCCGCGCGACTCAGCCGCAGCGACGCCTCGCGGGCCGCCTCGGTCGGGTCGGCCGGGGTCTGCGCCGACGCGGGACTTGCCAGCAACAACGCCAGGGTTATGAGCGCCGCGCCCGGCTTCATTCCAGCAGGCTTTCCCCGGTCATTTCCGGCGGCCTTTCAAGGCCCATAAGCGCCAGCACGGTAGGTGCCAGATCGGCGAGGCGGCCGCCCGGACGCAGCCCTGCACCCTCTGGTCCGCCCACGAGGATGACGGGCACCGGGTTGAGCGTGTGGGCAGTATGCGGCCCGCCGGTCTCGGGATCGACCATTAGCTCGCAATTGCCATGATCCGCCGTCACGATCATCGTGCCGCCGGCCTCTTTCAGCGCGTCCAGAACACGTCCCAACCCCTGATCCACGGCCTCGCAGGCGGTCATCGCCGCCCTGAGATCGCCGGTATGGCCCACCATGTCCGGGTTGGCGTAATTTACCACGATCAGGTCATAGCCTGCCCGGATCGCCGCCACGAACTGATCGGTGACTTCGGCGGCGGACATCTCGGGTTGCAGGTCATAGGTCGCCACATCGGGCGAGGCGGCCATATAGCGCTCTTCGCCGGTCTCGGGTTCTTCCTTGCCGCCGTTGAGGAAAAAGGTGACATGCGGGTATTTCTCGGTCTCGGCAAGGTGGAACTGACGCAGCCCGTGCCTGGCGACCCAGGCGCCCAGCGTGTTTACGATATCGCGGGAGGGAAAGACCGTGGCGAACCACGCATTATGCGCATCCGAATATTCCACCATGCCCAGACGCGCCGCCCAATGCGGCGGCGTGCCGCGCTCAAAGGCGGAAAAGTCCGGATCGGCAATCGCCTGCAGGATTTCCCGTGCCCGGTCGGCCCGAAAGTTGAGGCAGAATACGCCGTCGCCGTCGCGCGCACCGGCATAGTCGCCGATCACCGTCGCGGTGATGAACTCGTCCGTCTCGGACCGCGCATAGGCATTGGTCACCGCCATCTGCGGATCCGCGCAGCGCAGACCGCGACCCATGACAATCGCCTCATAGGCCTCTTGCACGCGGGACCAGCGATTGTCGCGGTCCATCGCGAAATAGCGCCCGACCACGGTGGCAATTTTGGCCTCTACAGGCTTTGTTTTGCTTAGTTTTTCAAGGTATTCCCTCGCCGATTTCGGGGCCACGTCGCGACCGTCGGTGAGCGCGTGCAGCAGCACCGGAACACCTGCTTGCGTGATGGCGCGGGCCGCCGCCGCCATATGGTTGAGATGCCCGTGTACGCCACCATCCGACACCAGACCCAGCAGATGCGCCCGCCCGCCGGTTTTCTGAAGGGTTGCGATGAAGTCCTGAAATTCCCTGTTCTCGAGGAAAGACCCATCTTCGATCGCAAGGTCGATCTGGCCCAGATCCATCGCCACGACCCGGCCCGCGCCGATATTGGTATGGCCGACCTCGGAATTGCCCATCTGCCCACGCGGCAGCCCCACATCGGGGCCGTGGGTGATCAGTGTCGCATGGGGGCAGGATGCCATCAGCCCGTCGAAAACCGGCGTGTTCGCCAGATGCGGTGCGTTCGCCACAGGGCTGTCACTGAGGCCCCAGCCATCGAGGATACACAAGGCGACGGGCTTGGGCATGCTTTCTCCGCAGGTTGACATGTCCGCCTTCTAGCGCGTTGCGCGTCCGGGGTGAAGCGGTTTGCCGCAAACCCTGCCCACTCCGGCAGCGGACAGTTTCCGCCGCTCAGGTCACGATCATGTAGAACTTGCGCAGCGTCTCGGTGATCTCCCAGATCACCGGGACGCCCTTGGGGATGAACAGGCTGTCGCCTGCGCCGAATGTCTCGACCCGCCCGTCGGGATGGGTGAGAGTCAGCGCACCGGAAATCACCGTCATCATTTCATGCACGGGCCAGGCCGCGATTTCCTCGCGGCAGGGCGCGCATTCCCAGACTCCCGAGAGCACGGCCTCGTCCTCGGTGGCAAAGGCGGTGAAATTCCGCTCGGTCCGGTCAGCGGTGGTAAAGGCGCCGGGGGCCGTCAGGTCAGACGGGTCCATCGTTGCGGGATCGGGGCACAGACGAAACCGCATCGCGCTACACCGCCCCGGCCCATTCCCAGGGCCGGGTGAAGCGGCCCAGAACATGGCCCAGAGCCGCTTCGTCCACCGTCCCGGTGCGGGTGATCCGCGCCACAAGGCCGCGCTTCTTGTCGTCCACGACCTCGCTCACCCGCGCGGCGATACCGGCCTCTTCCAGCGCGGCATTGTAGATGCGGGTGATCGCGCGCTTGCGCAGATCGGGCTTGAACACCTTGCCGACAGCGGTTTTCGGCAGTTCCGGCAGCACCTCGACATATTTCGGGATCGCCGCGCGCTCATGCACATGCACCTTGCAATGTTCCAGCAATTCCTCGCCCGTCACCGTGCCGCCCGCGACCAGTTCGACATAGGCACAGGGCATTTCGCCCGAATGCGCGTCAGGCTGACCGATTGCACCGGCCATGGCCACGTCGTGATGCGCCATAAGCGCCTCTTCGATCTCTGCGGGGTCGATGTTATGGCCGCCACGGATGATCAGATCCTTGGCCCGCCCCGTGATCCAGAGATACCCGTCGCCATCCAGCCGCCCCAGGTCGCCGGTACGCAGATAGACCTCATGGTGATAGAGGTCCTTGTTCTTGTCGGCCTCTGTATAGGTGTTGCCCGCGAAAACACCGGGGTTCGAAATGCAGATCTCGCCCACCTCGTCCACCGCGCATTCCACCGGCTGTCCATCGGCATCGGTCTTGTAGATGCGCACGTCCGTGTAGGGGAACGGCACGCCGACCGATCCCACCTTCTTGGTCCCCTCGGGCGGGTTGGCAGAGACAAGGCACGTCGCCTCGGTCAGGCCATAGCCTTCGATGACCGCGATGCCGGTGGCCGATTCGAACCGGTTGAACAGTTCCAGCGGCATCGGGGCGGAACCCGAAAAGGCATTCTTGACGGTCGACAGATCGGCATCGACCTTGCGCTGCATCAGCGCCGAGACGGCGGTGGGCACGGTGATGATGAAACTGATCCGCCAACGCTCGCACAGCTTCCAGAAATTGTCGAAAACCCCCTCGCCGCGATAGCCCGCCGGGGTGGGAAAGATCACATGCGCCCCCGATTTGATCATCGCCATCAGGATCACGTGACAGGCAAAGACATGAAACAGCGGCAGCGGGCACATCACGTTGTCCGCCTCGGTAAAGAGCAGACTGTGACCCAGCCAGCCGTTGTAGATCATGCCGGAATACTTGTGCTGCGCGACCTTGGGCATGCCGGTGGTGCCGCCGGTGTGAAAATAGGCCGCAACCCGGTCGCCCGCGCTGTCGGGGAATTCCAGCGTCGTCTTCTGCGCCGCCACCGCCTTGTTATAGTCGCGCAGATCGGCATGGTGGCCGGTCGGATTCCTGGGGCGCACCAGCGGCACGATCCAGCTCTTGGGCGGGCTGAGATAGCGATTGAGGTCGATCTCCAGCACCGTATGGACATTAGGCGCGTGGCGCACCGCCTCGGCGGTTTTCTGCGCGATGTCGGTTTTCGGAAACGCCTTGAGCGTGACCACCACCTTGGCCCCGGTCTCGCGCAGGATGGCGGCGATCTGTTCGGGCTCCAGCAACGGATTGATCGGGTTCACGATCCCCGCAATCGCGCCGCCGATGGTGGCTGCCGCGGTCTCGAGGCAATTGGGCAGGACCAGGGCCACCACGTCGCCCTCGTCGATCTTGAGACTGCGAAACAGGTTGGCCGCCTGACAGCATTGGTCATGGAATTGCTGCCATGTCAGGGTCTGCGCCTTTTCGGTGGCGCCGGACAGCAACTGATAGCTGATCGCGGGCCGGTTGGGAAAGGTGCGCGCGGTATGGCTCAGCATCTGATAAAGCGTGGCCGGTTTCTCGCGCGCCTCCCATGGCATTTCGTTCTGAATCTCAAGCGCATCCTGCCGCGACGTGAATCCCATCGGTATGTCCTCCCCTGATCGCCCGCCTTCTGGCGCGGTTCTCTTCCTCACGCGCCAGAATGTGCGCGAAACCGGGATGACGCAAGTTTTACGCTACGTATTCACGCAGGTTTCAGCCGTTGGTGGCCAGGCATCCGGTCAGCGCAGCGGTCATGTTGCGCAGCAGCGTCGGATAGAGGTCCGGACCGGGGTCAACGTCGCCCGCGAGAGGATCAAGCACGCCGTGCCCGACCACATCGCCAAACACCGTGCGCACCAGCTTGGGATCGAATTGCGGCTCGGAGAAAACGCAGGCGATGTTCTGATCCCGCGCCAGATCGCGCAGTTGGGCAATCCGCGCCGGTCCCGGATCGGCGGCATCGCCAAGGGCGATCGCACCAGCGGCATTCACTCCAAAGGCCGCCTCGAAATACTGATAGGCGTCGTGAAAGACCAGAAACGGTTTGCCCCGCACGGGAGCGATCTGTGCCGCGATCTCGGCGGAGAGCGCGTCAAGTTCGGCCTGCGCGGCGGTGGCGTTGGCCATGTAGAGCGCGGCATTGGCGGGGTCGTGTTCGGCCAGTTCCCCGGCGATCACGGCCAGCCAGGCACGGGCGTTCGCCGGGTCGAGCCAGGCATGAGGGTCAGCGCCATCATGGGCGTGGTCGTGGTCGTGCGCGTCGTGCGAATGGTCATCATGGTCTTTGTCACCATGTGCGTGTTCGTTGTGATCATGCGCATCATGGTCATGCGCATCATGGTCATGCTCCTTGTCGGCATGATCCTCGTGGTCACGATTCTCTTCATTCGCCGCGTCATGATCATGCGCCGCGAACGCCACGCCCTCGCGGAATGGCAGAATCCGGGTGCCCTCAACCCCCAGCAATTCGATGACATGCGCCTTGCCCGCCAGCGCCCCTATCGCGCCCTCCAGCCAGGGTGTCAGATCCTCGCCCATCCAGACCACCAGATCGGCGCGTTGCAGTGCCGCCGCTTCGGAGGGGCGCATGGCATAGCCATGCGGCGAGGCGCCGGGCGGCACGATCAGCGCCGGTTCCCCTGCGCCCTGCATCACCCGCGCCACCAGCGCATGCACCGGAGCGATGTCGGTGGCCACCTGCGGCACATCGGCCAAGGCGGTTCCGGCCAACCCCAGCGTGGCACTCAAGGATGCAAGAAAACGTATCGGCATGACGACCCTCATATGTGATATCATAACATTGTTGAGGTGCTTGATAAACGTAACTATATAACATATCAACCCCAAATGCCGCGCCCCCGGAGGAACGCCATGGACATGATCGGCTTTGAACAGCATGACCACAAACGATGTGTGCGGACCGCCATTGCGGCGGTCGAGACCTATTGCCGGGAGCACAAGCTGCAATTGACGCCCGTCCGTCGCCGGGTGCTGGAGATCCTGCTGGAGCGCCACCGCGCGATGGGGGCCTATGAAATTCTCGACACGCTGCGCGGGGAGGGGTTGGGATCGCAGCCGCCCGTCGTCTACCGGGCGCTCGACTTTCTGGTCAGCCACGGATTCGCGCACAAGATCGAGCGGCTCAACGCCTTTATCGCCTGCACCCATCCGGGGCAGGAGCATACTCCGGCCTTTCTGATCTGCCGCCTGTGCGATTCGGTGGCCGAGACCCATGCCGAACCCACCAGGGGCATGCTGGGCCGTGCGGCGATCGATACCGGTTTTTCCATCGAGCAGGCGGTGGTCGAGGCGGTGGGGCTCTGCCCGCAATGCCGTGAGGGCGCGCACCCATGCGCCTGATCAAGACCGAGGGTCTGAGCGTAAGGCTCGGCGGCGCAACCGTCCTGTTCGACGTGAACCTCACGCTGGACCGGGGCGAGATCGTGACCATCGTCGGGCCCAACGGCTCGGGCAAATCCACGCTGCTGCGGGCGATGATCGGTGCGGTCGGTCTGGCGGCGGGCAGTGTCCGCCGCGCGCCGGGGCTGCGCATCGGCTATGTGCCGCAGCAGCTGCATATCGACCCGACATTGCCGATCACGGTCACCCGTTTTCTCGGTCTGCCGCGCCGCCACCCCGCGACGGACCTGCGCGCCGCGCTGGAGCAGGCCGGGCTGCCCGACCTGCGCGACCGGCAGATGGCCGATCTTTCGGGCGGGCAGTTCCAGCGGGTTCTGCTGGCGCGGGCGCTGCTGGAGAAACCCGATCTTTTGATCCTCGACGAGGCCACGCAGGGGCTGGATCAGCCCGGCTCGGCTGCCTTTTACCGGCGCATCGAGGAGGTGCGGCGCGAGCTGAACTGCGCCGTGCTGATGGTCAGCCACGAGTTGCACGTGGTGATGAGCGCCTCTGACCGGGTGATCTGTCTCAACGGCCATGTCTGTTGTGAGGGGCGGCCCGAGATCGTGGCGCAGGCCGAAGAATATCGTGCGCTCTTTGGCACTGGCACGCAGGGCGCGCTGGCGCTCTACCGGCACGAGCACACACATGCGCATGACAATGACCATGACCACAGTCACGAGGCGGCCGAATGATGCTGGACGATTTCCTGATCCGTGCCGCGCTGGCGGGGCTTGGCGTGGCGCTGGCCGCCGCCCCCCTTGGCAGTTTCGTGGTCTGGCGGCGCATGGCCTATTTCGGCGATGCCACGGCGCATGCGGCAATCCTGGGCGTGGCGGTGGCGCTGGCTTTCTCCATGTCGATCTTCATCGGCGCGCTGGCGATGTCGCTGATCATGGCCACCACTGTCTCGACGCTTTCGGGGCGCGGCTTTGCCATGGACACGATGCTGGGCGTGCTGGCGCATTCCGCGCTGGCCTTTGGCCTGGTGGCGGTCTCGTTCCTGACCGGCGTGCGGATTGACCTGATGGCCTATCTCTTTGGCGACATCCTCGCGGTAAGCCGGGGCGATCTGGCGGTGATCTGGGGCGGTGCGGCGCTTGTGCTGGGGCTTCTGGCGTGGCGCTGGCAGACATTGCTGACCGCGACGATCAGCCCCGATCTGGCATGGTCCGCCGGGATCGACCCCCGGCGCGAGCAACTGGTGCTGACGCTGGCGCTGGCGGTCGTGGTCGCGGTGGCGATCAAGGTGGTGGGGGTGCTGCTGATCGCGGCCATGCTGATCGTGCCCGCCGCCGCCGCGCGGCCGCTCGCAAGCACGCCCGAACGGATGGCGGTGATGGCGACGCTCATTGCCGCCACCTCGGCGCTTGGCGGGTTGCGCGCGTCGTTTCATTTCGACACCCCGACCGGGCCAACCATCGTCTGCGTGGCGGCGCTGATCTTTGCCGCCACTACCATTGGCAATAGCCTCCTGCACCGCCGCAAGGGCTCCTCTGCGCTCTGAACCGTGCCTGATAGCGGCACGATAAACAACCGATCTTTTTTGTCGGAATTTACTATTGACTCTTTTTGTCGGAAACCCGAGGAATACCCTATGAATTCACTCGGAAACCTGAAAGGATCCCAGATGCACCCGATCAAAGCTGCCCTGAGCCTGACCGCCCTTCTGGCGTTGAGCGCGCCGGCCTTTGCGCAGGAGGTCAACCTCTATTCCAGCCGTCACTACGATTCCGACGATGCGCTCTACGATGCGTTCACCAGCGAAACCGGCATCAAGATCAACCGGATCGAGGGCAAGGAAGCGGAACTGATCGAACGCATGAAGGCTGAAGGCGCCAACAGCCCGGCGGACGTGTTCATGACCGTGGACGTGGGCAACATCTCGCGCGCGGTGAATGAGGGTCTGTTGCAGCCTTTCGAGTCCGACCTGATCGAGGCCAACGTGGCCGCGAACCTGCGTCATCCCGACAACCTCTGGACCGGCCTGTCGCAGCGCTCGCGCATCATCTTCTATTCCAGGGACCGGGTCGAGAACCCGCCCCAGACCTACGAGGAATTGGCCGATCCTAAATACAAGGGCCAGATCTGCATCCGGTCTTCGACCAATGTCTACAACCAGTCGCTTCTGGCCTCGATGATCGAGGTTCATGGCGAGGAAGCGGCCATGGAATGGGCGCAGGGCATCGTTGCCAACATGGCGCGCGCGCCAGAGGGTGGAGACACCGATCAGCTGCGTGGCATCGTGTCGGGTGAATGCGACATCGCCGTATCCAACACCTACTATTATGCCCGTGGCCTGGCCGGTAACGTGGACGGTCTGACCAGCGGCATCGACGGCATTGGCTGGGTCTGGCCGAACCAGGAAGATCGCGGCGCTCACATGAACCTTGTGGCGGCGGGCATCGCCACCCATGCCCCCAACAAGGATGAGGCGCTCGCCCTGCTGGAATTCCTCGCCAGTGAAACCGCGCAGGCGCAATTCGCCAATGCCAACAACGAATTCCCGGTTCTGGCCGGGGTCGACATCGGCGAGCACGCCGCCAAGCTGGGCGAGTTCAAGCCCGACAGCACGACACCCACCGCATCCTATGGCGCCAATGCCGCCAAGGCGCAGGCAATCTTCAACGCGGTCGGCTGGGACTGACCCGGTATCGCCGCGCATTATTGCGTGGCGCATGTGAATGACCTATGGTCGGGTTCCTCAACGGGGACCCGACATTTTCATGACATCCGTCCGGCTGCGACTGCTGATCCTTGCCCTGCTGCCGCTGGTCGTGCTGATGCCGCTGCTGCTGTTGCTGGCGGTCAATCGCTGGTCGGCCAATTTCGACAATCTGCTGATCACCAATGTCGAAAGCGATCTGCGCATCGCCGATCAGTATCTGCAACGTATCCTGACCACCACCGGCAAGGATGTGCAAAGCCTTGCACAATCGCGGCAGTTCGATCAGGTGATCCGCGACCGGCCCGCTGCGGTGTCGGAGTTCCTGGCGCAGCATCGCAGAGCCCACGGACTCGATTTCCTGTATTTCCTGCCACAGGCCAGGGCCGTCGGACTGGCCGAGACATGGCCCGTCATCGGCGTCGCGGTCCGCGGCGGCAACGCCACCGAGATCGACATATTTTCCCCGGCCAATCTGGCCGTCCTGCCCGAAACCGGTCCGGATCTGGCGGCGCGGGCGCGGGTTGCGATCATCGCCACCCGCGCAGCCGTGCCCACCCACCGCAGCACCGAGGATCGCGGCATGGTCGTGCATACCGCCACGCCGGTCACGACACCGGGCCACGAGGGCGTGCTGGTGGGGGGGATCCTGCTCAACCGCAATCTCGATTTCATCGACACGATCAACGCGCTGGTCTATCGCGACACCGGCGGTCCGGGCGCACGGCAGGGCACCGCCACGCTCTTTCTCGAAGATGTGCGGATCTCGACCAATGTCCGTCTCTTCGAGGGTGAACGGGCGCTTGGCACACGGGTATCGGCGGCGGTTCGCGACACTGTCCTCGACCGGGGGCAGGTCTGGCTCGACAGCGCGTTCGTGGTCAACGACTGGTATATCTCGGCCTATCAGCCGCTGACCGACAGTTTCGGAGAGCGGGTTGGCATGCTCTACGTGGGTTTCCTGCAAGCGCCGTTCGATGCCGCCAAGCGCAATGCCTATCTGCTGACCCTCGCGGCCTTTCTGGTGGTGCTGGCGCTGACCGTGCCGCTCTTTCTGCGACTGGCGCGGGCGATCTTTGCGCCGCTCGAGCGGATGACGCGCACCATGGAACAGGTCGAGGCGGGTCACCTCAGGGCGCGCATCGGCCCTGTCGCATCACGCGACGAGATCGGCACGGTGGCCGCCCATCTCGACAGCCTGCTCGATCAGGTGCAGGAACGCGACCGCGCGCTGCGCGCCTGGGCCGACGAGTTGAACACTCGTGTGGAGGAGCGCACAGCCGAACTGCGCGAGGCCAATGCCAAGCTCGAATCCACCTATCAGCAACTGGTCATGGCCGAGAAACTGGCCTCGATCGGCGAAATCACGGCGGGCGTGGCACATGAGATCAACAACCCGGCAGCCGTCATTCAGGGCAATATCGACGTGATCCGCCAAACTCTGGGCGATGCGGCGGCACCGGTGCAGACCGAACTGGGGCTGATCGACCGGCAGGTCGGGCGGATCAGCGCCATCGTGAGCAAGCTGCTGCAATTCGCCCGCCCCACCGAATTCGGCAGCTTCGAGGAAGATGTCGAGATCGCCGCCGTGCTGCGCGATTGTCTGGTTCTGGTCGATCATGTGATCTCCAGGGCCAGGATCCGGGTGCGGATCAGGACCGATCCGCAGACGCCGCCGGTGCGGATCAATCCCGGCGAGTTGCAGCAGGTGATCATCAATCTCGTGACCAACGCGGTGCAGGCCATGAAACGGCGCGGGCGGCTGGATATTACCATCGGTCCGGCGCTGCGCGATGATCGGGCAGGGGCGGCGCTCATCGTGGCAGACAGCGGATCGGGTATTCCCGAGGACAAGCTGGGCGCGGTGTTCGATCCGTTTTTCACCACCAAGCTGGGCGAGGGCACCGGACTGGGCCTCTCGGTCAGCCAGACCCTGATCCGCCAGGCAGGCGGCATCATCACCGCGCGCAACCGCGATGCGGGCGGGGCGGAGTTCACCGTCTGGCTGCCGGCGCAGACACCTGAGCAATAGAGGCAGGCGAGCGGGCGGCAGCCGGTGTCATATCCCCCAGGCGGCGCATTTGCGGTCCACCGTCTTGCGCGCCACACCCAGCCGCCGCGCGGCCTCGGCCCTGTTGCCGCCACAGGCATCCAGCACCGCCATGATGTGACGCTGTTCGACCAGTTCCAGCGTCTCGATCGCCTGCGTGCCGGTGACACGGCCCGAACCCGCGAATTCCGGCGGGAACTCGCCCAGGATCACCGACCGCTCGATCAGGTTGCGTAATTCGCGCACATTGCCGGGCCAGTCATAACGGCTGAGTTTCAGCAGGACCGCCTCGTTCAGTTCCAGCGCAGGCATGCCGAGCGCGCGGGAAAAGTCGCTCATGAACAGCGAGGCAAGCGCCACGATATCCTCTGACCGCTCCTTGAGGCGGGGCATCTCGATATTGACGATGTTGATGCGATGATAGAGATCGGCGCGAAAACGCCCCTCGCGCACAGCCTCTTGCAGATCGGCATTGGTGGCAAAGAGAAAGCGCAGGTTGAGCGGGATCTCGCGCTCGGAACCCAGCGGCCGGATGCGTTTGTCCTCGAGCACCCGCAGGAATGCGGCCTGCACATGATCGGGCAGTTGCGCCACCTCGTCCAGCAGCAGCGTGCCGCCATCGGCATGCAGCAGCAGCCCGTCCTTGCGGGGTCGTCCGTCCTCGACCACGCCAAAGAGTTCCTCGGCGATCCGCTCTTCGGAAATCGCGGCGCAGTTGACCGCCACGAAGGGTTTGTCCGCGCGATCGGACAGGCCGTGCAGGGTGCGGGCCGCGATTTCCTTGCCGGTGCCGCTGGCGCCGGTGAACAGCACGGATGTGGGCATCGGCGCCAGCTTGACCAGCATTTCGCGCACCGCCTGGATCGGCGCGGAATTGCCCAGCAGGCGCCCGCGCGCCGTCTGCCCGCTCTCGGACAGCTCATGGCGCAGAAGATAATTCTCGCGCGCCAGATATTTGCGGTCGAGCGCCCGCGCCACCGCATTGAGGATCTGGTTGGCGCGAAACGGTTTCAGCACAAAATCGGTGACCCCTGCGCGCAGCGCCTTGATCGCGGTGTCGAGATCGGCATAGGCGGTGATCAGGATGGTATCGGAGAACAGCCCCACGCGGCGCTGATCCTCCAGCCAGTCAAGACCCGTCTTGTCGGGCATGATGTTGTCGAGGATCAGCACATCGAAATGTTGCTGATCGAGAATATCGCCCGCCTCGGCGCAGGAGCGCGCCTGTTCGACATGGCGACAGCGCGGCCCCAGCGTCTTGACCAGAAAGTTGCGCATCCCCGGCTCGTCGTCGATGATCAGCACCGCGGCAAGAGCAAGGTTTTCGCCATAGTCGTCGTGGGCTTCGGTGGCTGGGTTTGCCCGCAGCGTCATTCCACTGTGTCACTCAGCCGGACCGCATCGCCCGTGCGTCTGGCCTCAGTCGTATAGCCAAGTGTCTCAAGTATGGTAGGTGCCGCGGCGGCAATCAGCACGCAGGCCACAAACGCCGTCATCATTGCCTTCATCGATCAGTTCTCCCTTTTGGCGGTAGCCTCGCGCAGGTAGTCTATCATATCCTGCCGGTCCTGTGCCGCCGTGATGCGCTGCATCGGCATTTTCGAGCCGGGGATATAATGATCTGGCCCCAGATCAAAGAGCGCATCAATAGTGTCCTCCGACCAGACGATATCCGAACCGCCCAGCGTCCTCGAATAGGCATAGCCCGGCACCGTCCCGGCGCGTCGCCCGAAAAGGCCATATAGCGTGGGGCCAGCCTTGCGCGAGGGCGGTGGGGTCAGCGCGTGGCAGATCGAGCATTTGCGCATGAACTGCCGCTCGCCGTTGTCCATCTCTTCCGCCGGTCGCAGAAAGGAATGATCCTCCTCGCCTGCCGGATCATAGTCGCCCAGCAATTCGACCGGCCAGCCATAGACCACCTCGCTCAGGCCACCGGCATAGATCGTCTGCCCGTCCGGCGAAAAGGCAAGCGCCCAGACCGGGCCATTGTTCATCGCGCGAAAATCGCGCGCGATCTTCCAGGCCAGGGTGTCGATGACCATGATGTAGCCCTGGCCGTCGCCTGCCGCCAGCTGGCCGGTGCCCGCGTGGTGTTCCAGCGCCAGGATCGGGCGGCGTTCGAGGGTGAAATCGGCGATCTCATCGCCTGTCGCGGGGTCGATCACCCGTGTTGCGCCGTCCACCGCGCCATAGGCCAGCCATCCGTCCTCTGGTCCCAGCACGATCCGGTTGATGCCGAATCCCTGATTGGCCACCACGCGCGGCGGCGCGCCCTCGTCCTGCCAGCGCCATTCGCGGACGGTGCCATCGGCGGAGGATGAATAGAGCAACTGGCCATCGGCGCTGAATGCCACATCGCTCACTGCCGCATCATGGCCCCTGAGAAAGCGCGGCGCGCCGCCGGTGGCGGGCCAGATGCCGATCGCGCCGTCCCAGCTGGCGGAGGCGATCCATGCACCGTCGGGCGAGACATCGAGCGCCGCGATCTTGCCCTGGTGCCCCTCCAGCCGGGTGCTTTGCCCGGTGTCCATGTCCCACAGGATCACCGCGAAATCATCGCCGCCCGAGATCAGTTTCCGCGCGTCCAGATACTCAAGGCTGATCACCGCCGCGCGATGCCCTTCGAACCAGCGTGGCGCACGCCCCTGCCAGAGACCGACCGAATTGTCGAAACTGGCCGAAGCCACCTGTCCGGTATCCGGCTGCACCGCCAGGCCCATGATCGGGCCGCCATGCCCCTTGAGCGTGGTAAAGTCGTTGGCCGCCAGCGGGGTTGCCCCCGCCAGCCCCAGACACCACAGGCCAAGCATCAATGCCCGCATGTCTATTCCGCAGGTGTGCCGGCCTTGGCGGGATCCTGGGTGTGCCCCTTGTCCTTCAGCTCTTCGAGCCAGAGGCCATGGTGTTCGCGCGCCCATTGCTCCTCGACCTCGCCCGATCCCATGGCGTCAAACGCGCCCTCCATGCCGACCGAGCCGATATAGATATGCGCAAGGATGATCGCGATCAGCACGAAGGCGACGACCGTGTGCCAGAGCGTCGCCAGCTGCATTTCCTCATGCGGGGCGAGCATCACCGGCAATTCGCCATAACCGACAAGCTGCGGCAGGCCGGTCTGGTTGAGAATTGTGAAGGTCTTGGCGAACATAGGCAATTCGAACGGAAAGAGCAGCGACAGGCCAGAGGCCGAAATCGAGGCGCCCAGGATGATCACCGCCCAGAAGATCATCTTCTGGCCCGCGTTGAATTTCTTGGCGGGCGGATGAACGCCCTTGGTGAAGATCCCGCCGCCCACGGCCAGCCATTTCAGGTCCGTGCGGCTGGGGATGTTGTGCATCACCCACATGACGAACACCATCACGAGGCCCAGCATGAAGGCCCAGGCGATGTTGTTGTGAACCCATTTCGATGCCAGCGCGATGGTCGAGAATGCCTCGCGCCCAAAGAGCGGGATCAGCACCGTTCGGCCAAACAGCACCAACAGACCGGTGATCGCCAGAACCACGAAGGAGCCTGCCATCAGCCAATGGCCAAACCGTTCGATGGCCTGAAAGCGCGTCACGGTGCGCCCGGTTTTCGCGCCGTCGATGCGGATCTTGCCCCGGATGAGGTAGAACAGCGCCAGAAGCGCCAGCGTTCCACCCAGAAGATACGCGCCATATGTGGCCAGCGGTCCCTTGCGGAATTCAAGCCAGTTCATTCCGGCGTCCTGGATCAGCACCCGCGCCTCGGGTCCGCCGGTTGAAACCTTCACATCTGCCAGCCCATAGCGCAGCGCGCGCCAGACCTCGGCATCCGAGGTCCCGCCCAGTGTGCCCAACTGACCCGCCATTCCGGCGGCGTCATCCGGGTTGCCGGTGGCGTCCCGGCGAAAGCTGTCGTCAATCTTCTCGCCACGCTGACGGGCGAGAATATCCTCAAGGGTTTGCGCGCCGCCCGTGGCGGAACGGTCCGGCCCAGCCCCCTGCGGCGCCTCTTGCGCAGCCAGCGGGGCCGCGAGGAACAGGGACAGCAACAGCGTCAAGATCATGCGGGACATGGCGGATCATCCTGTCTGGTCGTTGAATAAGGGGCGGGGGGCGGCATGAGAGCCGCCCGCCCGCGCAATCGCATATCGCGGGATATGGTGGGTTTCACCCACCCTACGCAGGTTCGCAGGGTGGGTGTTGGCCCGCCGGTCCCTCAACCGCCGCTCTGCTGGCCGTAGGCGCTGCCCCAGCCCCAGGCACCCGAGCCAAAGCCACGGGCCACCACACGCTCGCGGTAGATTGCGGATACAACGTCGCCATCTCCCGCCAGCAGCGCCTTGGTGGAACACATCTCGGCGCAGATCGGCAATTTGCCCTCAGCGATCCGGTTGCGCCCGTATTTCTGGAACTCGGCGGCCGAATGGTTCTCCTCGGGTCCACCGGCGCAGAAGGTGCATTTGTCCATCTTGCCCCGGCTGCCAAAGTTGCCCGCCTGCGGGAATTGCGGCGCGCCGAAGGGGCACGCGTAGAAGCAATAGCCGCACCCGATGCAGAGATCCTTGGAATGCAGGACGATGCCTTCCTCGTTCTGGTAGAAGCAATCCACCGGGCAGACCGCCATGCAGGGCGCGTCCGAACAGTGCATGCAGGCCACCGAGATGGACCGCTCACCCGGCTTGCCGTCGTTGATCGTCACCACCTTGCGGCGGTTGATCCCCCACGGCACCTCGTGCTCGTTCTTGCAGGCTGTGACGCAGGCGTTGCATTCGATGCAGCGTTCGGCGTCGCATAGGAACTTAGCTCTAGCCATTCTCTTTCCTCCTTACGCTGGCATGATCTTGCAGAGAGTACATTTCGTCTCCTGCATCTGCGTAACCGAATCGTAGCCATAGGTCTGGGCGGTGTTGCTTGCCTCGCCCAGCACAAAGGGATCGGCCCCGGCGGGGTATTTGTCCCGCAGATCCTTGCCCTCGAAATGGCCTCCGAAGTGGAAGGGCATGAAGGCCACGCCTTCTCCCACCCGCTCGGTCACCATCGCCATGACCTTGACCTTGGCGCCTTCGGCACCTTCGACCCAGACCTGTGACCCGTCACGAATGCCGATATTGTTGGCATCGCGCGGGTTGATCTCGACGAACATGTCCTGCTGAAGTTCCGCCAGCCATGGGTTCGAACGAGTCTCGTCGCCGCCGCCCTCATATTCGACCAGACGACCGGATGTGAGGATGATCGGATAGTCCTTCGAAAAGTCGTTCTTCTGGATCGAGGCGTACATTGTGGGCAAACGCCAGAACTTCCGGTCCTCATAGGTGGGATAATCCGCCACCAGATCGTACCGCGGCGTATAGAGAGGCTCGCGGTGCAGCGGTACCGGGTCGGGGAAGTTCCAGACCACGGCACGCGCCTTGGCATTGCCGAATGGCGCGCATTCGTGCTTGATCGCCACCCGCTGAATCCCGCCCGACAGGTCGATTTTCCAGTTGGCTGCGGGTCCGCCCACCGCGTCGATGGCGGCGCGTTCCTCGTCAGTCAGGTCGCTGTCCCAACCAAGATCCATCAGCATCTGCATGGTGAACTCCGGATATCCGTCCTGGATCTCCGAACCCACCGAATAAACGCCCTCGGCCAGAAGGTTGTCGCCATCCCGCTCCACGCCGAACCGGGCGCGGAAGGTCAGGCCGCCCTGCGAGACCGGCAACGACATGTCGTAGAGATTGGGAGTGCCCGGATGGTTCATCTCGGCCGTGCCCCAGCAGGGCCAGGGCAGACCGTAGTAATCACCATCCGCCGGCCCACCATTGGCGCGCAACGTGGTGCGGTCAAAGGTGTGCTGGTTCGCCATATGCATCTTCAGGCGCTCGGGCGATTGGCCGGTATACCCAATGGTCCACATGCCGCGGTTGAATTCACGGGTGATGTCCTCGACATTCGGCTCGCCGCCTTCGTCAATCGCGATGTTGCGGAACATGCGATCATGGAAGCCGAACTTTTCGGCAAACAGCGCCATGATCTCGTGATCGACCTTGGATTCGAAGAGCGGCGCCATGACCCGATCACGCCACTGCAACGACCGGTTCGAGGCGGTGACAGAGCCGCGGGTCTCGAACTGCGTCGTGGCTGGCAAGAGATACACGCCATCTGTGCGGTCGTGCATGACGGCGGAGACCGTCGGGAACGGATCGACCACGACCAGCAAGTCCAGCTTTTCCATCGCGGTTTTCATTTCTTTGCCGCGTGTCTGGCTGTTGGGCGCATGACCCCAGAACACCATGGCCCGCAGGTTGTTGGGCTGGTCCATGTTGTCCTTGTCCTCGAGCACACCGTCGATCCAGCGACTGACCGGGATGCCGGTGAGGTTCATCATCTTGGTATCGCCAAAGGAGGCATCCGAGAACCGGCCCTTGAGCCAGTCCAGATCCTCTTCCCAGACGCGCGCCCAATGGGCCCAGGACCCTTCGGCGAGACCGTAGTAGCCAGGCAGCGAGTCAGCAACAACCCCGAAGTCGGTCGCGCCCTGAACGTTGTCATGGCCGCGGAAGATGTTGGTTCCACCGCCCGCAACGCCCATGTTGCCGAGCGCAAGCTGAAGGATCGAATAGGCCCGCACATTGTTGTTGCCATTGGTGTGCTGCGTGCCGCCCATGCACCAGATCACGGTGCCGGGACGGTTGTTGGCCAAGGTATGCGCCACGCGGCGCAACTGGCTGCCCGGAACGTCGGTCACGCGCTCGACCTCTTCGGGCGTCCATTTTTTCACCTCGTCCTTTATCTGGTCCATGCCCCAGACGCGGGTGCGGATGAATTCCTTGTCCTCCCAGCCGTTTTCGAAGATGTGCCACAGGATGCCCCAGATCAGCGCCACATCGGTGCCGGGGCGAAAGCGCACATATTCATCGGCATGCGCCGCCGTGCGGGTGAACCGCGGATCGCAGACGATGAACGGCGCGTTGTTTTCCTCCTTGGCCTTGAGCATGTGCAGCAGGCTGACGGGATGTGCCTCGGCGGGGTTGCCGCCGATCAGGAATATCGCCTTTGAGTTGTGAATGTCGTTGTAGCTGTTGGTCATGGCGCCGTAGCCCCATGTATTCGCAACGCCCGCAACGGTGGTCGAGTGACAGATCCGCGCCTGATGGTCCACGTTGTTCGAGCCCCAGTAAGCGGCGAACTTGCGGATCAGATACGACTGTTCGTTGTTATGCTTGGCGCTGCCCAGCCAGTAGACCGAATCCGGGCCGCTTTCCTCGCGGATTTGCAACATCTTGTCGCCAATCTCGTTGATCGCCTGTTCCCAGCTGATGCGTTTCCACTCGCCGCCCTCTTTCTTCATCGGGTATTTCAGGCGGCGCTCGCCATGCGCGTGCTCGCGCACCGCCGCACCCTTGGCGCAATGCGCGCCCAGGTTGAACGGGCTGTCCCAGCCGGGTTCCTGCCCGGTCCAGACGCCGTTCTGTACTTCGGCCACGACCGTGCAGCCGACCGAACAATGCGTGCAGACGGATTTGATCGTCTGTACCGCCTCATTGGCGGCGCTCTGTGCGCTCGCGCGTGTAACGGTGCCACCCATGGCACCTATCGCAGCAAGGCCACCGATGGCCAGGCCGCTGCCGCGCAGGAATGCACGGCGGTCGACGGATGCACCGCCAACCTCGGACAGGATACTGGTCCGCTGGGGGCGTCGCGCAACCCCGTTGGTCTTTTTCCTCAGCATGTTTCTCTCTCCTCCCTGGGCCCTCTGGGGCTGGGTACTGCGGTTTCCGCTGACAGTCGGGCGTCACGCAACCAGTCGTCAGCGGTGGGTGATCTCGTCCGGTTCCCTCAGAACCGGGCGCTCTCGAAATAGGCGCGGGTATGCGCGGTGTCCTGCATCCGGTCGGACGCAAGATCAGGCTCGGCGGCATCCGCCTTGCCCCCGGTCACGGCCGTTGCGACCGCGATCGCGGGCGCGCCGGTGGCGGCCAGTTTCAGAAAATCGCGGCGGCTCTTGCCGTCATCGGTTTTTCTGGTCATTAGGGTTTCCCTCCCCTGGTTGGTGGCGGACAGGTCCGCCGGTTGCATGCGGATCACTCCGCAGTCATTCGAAAGCCCTCGGCCTCTATCTCCATGAAGACCCGCCCGACAGCGCCGACCGAGGCATAGAGAACCGAATTCCGAGCCCCCTCCAGATCCGTGAAGAAATGCCCGGCCCACAGGCCGATATGCTTGGCGAAAAACAGCTTCTGATCGGCGAGGCTGGCGGGCGCGCCAAAGCGGCCGCGGATCATTCCGGCCATCATCTCCATCAGCGATGCGATGTTGTCCTCGGGTTCATAGACGTTCTGTGCCCGCGTCATGCCGCGCACCGCCATGTCACGACGCAGGCTGGCGAGCGGTTTTTCATTGAGAAAACCGGTGAGATAATAGCTGGCATAGGGTAAAAGCTCGCCCCGCCCAAGCCCGATGAAGAGCGCGTTGAACTCGCTCTCGACGGCGCGCGGCTTGCTGACGGCGGCGACCCGCGCCAGCGACGAAATGGCCTGTCCCAGATCGGTGTCGTCGCCGGTCAGCTGCGCCGTCTGATCCAGCAGCGGCTGCGCGGGGGGACGTGCCAGGATGGCGCTCAGGTAATCGTAAAGATCGGCGCGCAGACGATCCTCTTCGGCAATGTCGTGCGCGGCGGTCTGTTGCTGCATGAGGGCCTCTTGGTTGCTCATGCCGATACTCCGGCACGATCCTGAAAATGAAAACTCATCCGCCGGCGCGGCGGGGCGGCTGGTGTCTCGTCCATGGTCGCGACCGCCTGGAACTGATCGGTCTCGGGCTGAAGTCCGGTCGCTGTCTGTTCGGTCTCGTCCGCGTGATCCTCGGCCTGCGCAATCTCTTCGGCCTCGGGCCGCGCCTCTTCTGCGGCGAGGGGATTGGCCTCAAGTTCGGCCTGACGGGCCATTTCCTCGACATGGGCGAGCATACCCTTGCCCACCTGATAGGCGGTCTTCATGTTCTCGATCACGCAGGCCTTGTCGGTGTAATCCGCGTCGTAATCCAGCAGGCCGTCCAGATTGGCGAGTACAGGATTGCTGACCCAGAGCCGACGCAGCGCGCGCTGCCGGATTCGCTCGGGCACCGCCCGCGCCATGAAGGCGCGGAAATCATCCCCCTGCACCAGAGTGTCAGGGTCGGGCAGGTTCAGTTCCTCCAGAATCTCGGCATCGGATTTCGTGGCCAGTTCAGCCTCGCGCGCAGCCTGCGCCTCGACCTCTGCGGCGCGGGCCTCGGTGGCGGCTTCGGCCTCGACCTGCGCCTTGCGGCGCGACCAGAAATCGGATGGTCGGGTCAATGTACCCTCCCTCTGCGCGCCATGGACGGTGCGCGATAGACATCGCTTGTCTGCGGAATGCGCGGATCGCCGATACCGTTCTGGACAACCTCCTCCGTCACGCTGTCGCGGCGGCGTTTCCTGAACACCTCTTCCTCGTGATGGGCCTCGATGAAATCGCGCACCCAGGCGACCAGCCCCTCGGGCATCGGCACCTTGTCCACGATCTCTTCGCCGCTATCGGTGTAATGCTGCGCCTCGAACGGCGAGGCGGTGGCCAGCACCACCTTGTAGGGCGGGGCCCCGTCTGCGCCGCCGCTCGTGGCGCGCATCACGACATAGACGGAAGGCACCCTGGCCGAAATCCCCTCAAGATAGGCCTCTGTCTGCGTATGATGCAGTTCCAGCGTCACGGTCGCAGCGTGATACTCGATCGCCTCGCCATCGCGGCGCAGTTCGCGCCACTCTGCCGGACCTGCACCGGGCAGGACCGCAACGGCCCGCCACGACCACGCCGCCCACCGTGTCATCCCCGGCGTTTTGCGGATCACCACCCCAAGGGGTATAGTAACCTGTCTGTCGTGGCTATGGGTCACGTCTGCCGTCATCCCCTGGCTTGTCTTCATTCAGATTGGTGCAGTTTTCTGACCACTCAAAGCATTTTCTGTGCAGCATGGTTCACGAACGGGGTATCCCGGACATTTTGGACCACCCCTGTGCGCCCGAGAGGTTGGCAGGGACAGATTGTCCAGACATGGATAATCAATGCTGCAGCGCCGCATCGCAAGCGCCTGAAAACAAACAGAATCAATCAGGATTGAAATGGCGGCTTTCCGGGCTCGCCCTGACCCTGCCGCGTTTCGGTTTCCTGTTTACGGGGGCTTCGAATCATGCCTACTCTTGGCGCAGACCGACGCAAAATCACTCTTCTGAACAGTGCAAAACAATCGGGGTGGAAATGCCTAAGCAGCTGATATTGTGTGACTGTTCCGGCAGTCAGACACTGGACCGCAATGCCATCGCGCAAGCCACCGGACTGGCATGCTCGCGACTGCACAGTGCGCTTTGCACCGATGAGCTGGGGCAGGCCTCCAAGTTGATCGAGAGGGGCGATGCGATTATTTGCTGCCGTCAGGAGACCCGTGTATTCGAGGAACTGGCCGCTGAACTGGGGGTCGATATCCCGGCGTTCACCGACCTGCGCGATCGGGCCGGATGGTCCGCTGATCCGACATCGAAACTACCCAAAATGGCCGCCCTGCTGGCCGAGGCGACGCTGCCCGCAGCCCCGGAAAAGACACTCGACGTCGTTTCAGAAGGTCTCTGCCTGATCGTCGGCGCGTCCGATGTGGTGCTGCCCGCCGCCGAGAAACTGGCCCCGGTGCTGGGTGTGACCGTGCTGCTGACGGACGCGACCGACCCGCCCGAAAATCGCAATTTCGATGCTATCAAAGGGCGCATCGTCAGCGCCCGTGGCGCGCTCGGGCGGTTCGACCTGAGCATCGACGCGCTGCAGCAGGTTAATCCCGGCGGGCGTGGCGCGCTGCGCTGGACCGCCCCAAAAGACGGCGGGCAGACGCAATGCGACGTGATCCTCGACCTCTCGGGCGGCACGCCGATGTTTCCCGCCCCGCACAAGCGCGAGGGCTATCTGCGCGCCGATCCCGGCAGCCTGACGGCGGTCGCGGATTGCGTGTTCGAGGCCGCGCAACTCATCGGCACGTTTGAAAAGCCGCTCTACGTGGCGCTCGATCCGCTGATCTGCGCCCATTCCCGCGCCGAACAGACAGGGTGCAGCAAATGTCTGGATATATGTCCGACCGGCGCGATCAGTCCCGATGGCGATCAGGTCAGCATCGACCCGATGATCTGTGCGGGTTGCGGGGCCTGCGCGGCGCGCTGCCCGTCGGGCGCGATCACCTATGACGCACCGCCACCCGACATGACATTCCGCCGGATACAGACCATGGCGCAGGCCTATCGCAAGGCCGGTGGCGCTGCACCGCGCCTGCTGGTGCATGACCGGGAGCATGGCGCGGAAATGATCCGCCTTGCCGCGCGCCACGGTCGCGGCCTGCCCGCCGATGTGATCCCGCTGGAGGTGGGCGCGCTGTCGGGCTTTGGCCATGCCGAGATCCTCGCCTCGCTCGCCTCGGGCTTTGCCGATGTGTCGATCCTGCTCGCGCCCACGACAGAGCGTGACGCGCTCGACCAGGAGGTGCCGCTGGCGCAGGCCATGTCGGGCGCGGGCAAGGTTCATTTGCTCGACCTCACGGACCCCGACGCGCTCTGCGAGGCGCTCTATGGGGTGGATGTCCCCGCGCCGCTGGCCAGCCCGGTCCTGCCGATGGGCAGCCGCCGTCAGATCGCGCGGCTGGCGGCCAAGGCGCTCAACTCCGAGGCGGAGATCCTGCCGCTGCCCGCCGCCGCCCCCTATGGCGCGGTGCTGGTCGATACGGATGCCTGCACGCTCTGCCTGTCCTGCGTGTCGCTCTGCCCCTCCGGCGCGCTGATGGACAATCCCGACCTGCCGCAATTGCGCTTTCAGGAGGATGCCTGTCTGCAATGCGGCATCTGCGCCACGATCTGCCCGGAAAAGGCCATCGCCCTGGAGCCGCGCATGAATCTCGCTGACTCGGCCCTCGCGCAAGTGGTGCTCAACGAGGAAGAACCGTTCGCCTGCATCGAATGCGGCGTGCTGTTTGGTTCGAAATCCACCATCGAGCGGATCACCGAGAAACTGGCAGGCAAACATGCGATGTTCGCCTCGTCAGAGGCCGCCCGGATGATTCAGATGTGCGAGAATTGCCGCATCAACGCGCAGTTTCATTCCACCGACAACCCGTTTGCCGGAACCGAGCGCCCGCGCGTGCGCACGACCGACGACTACCTCAGCAAGCGCAAGGATCACTGAACTTGTATCGGGGCACCCAGATCGGCGGGGTCGATCCCCGCGACATAGGCGAGGATCGCCTCCAGTTCCTCTGGCGTAACCTCTATAGGCACGATGGGCGAGGGCAGATTGGCCGGAAAAGGGGATGTAATGCCGGTGATCTGGGTGAAGGCGGGATGCGGTTTGAGCGCGTAGAAACTCTGAAAGCGCGCGCCCCAGTCCGGCAGGGTGCGCAGCACCGCGAACGAGGGCGTGGAGCCGATGGTGCCCATCCGGTTCTCGGGCGCGACCACATGACAGCGCCCGCAATGCAGAAGCGAGACCCGCTTGCCCTCTGTGGCATCGCCATCGAAGACCGGGGATGCCACCACCTTCTCGGTGATCTCCGGCAGGCTGAACGGCGCGTGTCCGGCGATCTCGTAGCTGGTGACGGTGCGCTGCCCCACGTCAGAGGTCAGCCAGTCGGCAAAGCGCGCCGCGCCCGGATGATCCCCTGTCAGCCGCATCCGCCAGAGCGTGTCCTCACCCTGAAACACCGCGCGGCCCTCGCCGGGGCCGAGCGTCATCTCGGCCTCGGTCCCGTCCGGCACGATTTCGATCCGCACGCCGGTTTTCAACGAGAACCGCGGCAGCAGATAATCCATCAATCCGCTGTCCAGCAAGGCTGTCGGGACGCTCAGACGAAAGTGACGCTCTTCCGCAAGGGAGCCGCCCGGCCAAAGCAGCGCCATGCAGACAACAATCATCCGCAGGACAGGGTGCAGGGCTGGCTTTCGCTTGCGCATGCGCCACGTTAGAAAAGCACCCGTAGCTGCGTCAACCATCTTGATGAAACAAGGAGAAGACCATGAGCGACGATTTCAACATGTCGATGCGCAAATTCCTCAAGCAGGTGGGCGTCACCTCGCAGCAGGCCATCGAGGAGGGGCTGCGCCGCAAGGGGGCAGCCGCCGGTCAGGAATTCAAGGCCAAGGTGGTGCTGACCGTCGAGGGGCTTGACGTGGAACATACCGTCACCGGCACAATCAAGGGACAGAACTGACGTGGCATTGACCAGAGACGGCGTTCTTGCGGCGCTGAAGACCATCACCGATCCGGTCAGCGGATCGGATATCGTAGCGGCAGGCGTGATGCGCGCGCTGACAGTAGAGGGTGGCACGGTGCGATTCGTGCTGGAAATCGACCCGGCCAAGGCCGAGGTCTACGCCCCGGTGCGCGACGCGGCAGAGGCGGCGATGCACGCGCTGCCGGGGGCGGATACCGTTTCGGTCGTTCTGACCGGGCATTCGGCCAAGGCGCCGCCCGATCTCAAGCCCGCTCGCAAGGCGGAGCCGAAAGGCCCCGAAAAGGTGCCGGGGGTCGCGCATCTGATTGCCATCGCCTCGGGCAAGGGCGGGGTGGGGAAATCCACCGTCTCGGCCAATCTCGCCTGTGCGCTCGCCGCCGAGGGGCGGCGTGTGGGGCTGCTCGACGCGGACGTTTACGGTCCCAGCCAGCCGCGCATGCTGGGTGTGTCGGGCCGCCCCGCCAGCCCCGACGGCAAGATCATCCTGCCAATGCGCAATCACGGCGTCACGATGATGTCCATCGGCCTGATGACCAACGAGGGCCAGGCCGTCGTATGGCGCGGTCCGATGCTGATGGGGGCGCTGCAGCAGATGCTGATGCAGGTGCAGTGGGGCGCGCTCGACTGCCTGCTGGTCGATCTGCCACCCGGCACCGGCGACGTGCAGATGACGCTAGCGCAAAAGGCGCAGGTGGATGGCGCGATCATCGTCTCCACCCCGCAGGATGTGGCGCTGCTGGATGCGCGCAAGGGGGTCGACATGTTCAACCAGCTGCATGTCCCGGTGCTGGGCATGATCGAGAACATGAGCACGCATATCTGCTCGAACTGCGGGCATGAGGAACATGTCTTCGGCCATGGCGGGGTGCGGGCAGAGGCCGCGAAACTGGGCGTGCCGCTTCTGGCGGAGATTCCGCTGCATCTGGATATCCGCCTCGCCTCGGACGGCGGCGCGCCGATCGTGGTCTCGAAACCCGACAGCCCGCAGGCGCAGGCGTTCCGCGAGGTGGCCCGCCACCTCATCAACGAAGGGCTGGCATGACCGAACCGAGCTTTCCGCCGCTCATGTCGGGTCTGGCCGTCGCCGGCCCCGTCGACCCGTTCGACAAGGCCCGCGCCATGGCCGCACTTGGCTGTGACGCGGGGCTGATCGTGCATAACGTCACCGCCAACCGGCTCATGGCGGCACTGGTCATGGCCCCCGAGGTGCCGCTCAAGGAGGCGATGGTGATGCTGCCCGCCTGCGGCGTCGGCTTTCAGAACGCGCTTGGCGCATTGGCTCCGCCCGAGGTCGCGGTGCATCTGGAATGGGCGGGGGGTCTGCGCATCAACGGCGCCTCTTGCGGGCGGTTGCGTGCGGCGGCGGGCGGCAGCGATCCCGAGGCAGAGCCGGATTGGCTTGTGATCGGGCTGGAACTGCGGCTGATGCAGATCACCGAGCGACCCGGCGACCGGCTCGATCAAACCTCTCTCTACGACGAGGGCTGCGCTGAGGTGGACGCCACGCAATTGCTCGAAGCCTGGGCGCGTCATACCCTCGTCTGGATCAACCGCTGGGAAGACGACGGCAATCGCCCGCTGCATGCCGAATGGAGCGGTCTCGCCTGGGCCGTCGGCGAGCAGGTCACCCAAGGCGCGCTGACCGGCACCTATATGGGGGTCGACGAACGTTTTGGCATGCTGTTGCGCGCCGACGACACGACCCATCTCATCCCGCTCACCACCCTGCTGGAGACCCAAGCATGAAACTGGCCCGCGCGATCCATTTCGACGAGAGCGATACCCGCGTCTATCACAGCCCGGCGCGCACCGGGGAATGGTGCATCTCGGGCGGGTTCGAATTTTCCAACTGGTCCGAGGCGGACCTGACCGGCAAGGCCCGGCAGGCGTTCGCCAACGGCTGGCTGGGGATCGAGACCTTTGGCCGGGTGACCTTCGTCGCGGTGACGCAGGCCGAGGAGGCTGAGGTCGCGGCGCTGACGCAGGCCCTCGCGCAGCATTTCGTCGATCTCTACGGCGCCCCCGGTCTCGACGTCGCCCTGCCGGTCGCACGAGAGGAAATCGCCCATATGGCGGATCTCTGCGAGGATCACGCATCCAACACGCTGCTCACCGTCCTGCGGGAACTGACCGAGGCGGGTGTGCGTGAAACCTACAGCGTTATCGAGTCGCAGGAAGCTGGAATCGAGCAATTCGCGATTCACGGTTCTCTGGAAGAGTAGGTGTCGGTCGGGGGCGGGGGCGTTGCGCCCCCGTCGCGCTATTCCGATCCCGTCGCTGCCGTGGTCTGGCCCGGCGTCCACGCCGCCAGCACCCTGGAATTGTCGTCGCTGTCGTATTCGTAGAGTTCCTGTTCGCGCACGCCGGGGATATTGCCGAAATCCTCGGCGGTCTTGCGCGGCGACCAGGATCTGCGCACCTGGCCGGGGAACAGCTCTGCCAGGATGCGCGAGGTGGCGACCGAGCAGGCGGCGTTGGGCACCGGGCCGTTGGCCTTGACCAATTGAATGGCCCGCTCCGCCAGTTCCGGCGAGACGTCAAGCTCTTGAATCTTTACATGAAATGTCTTGCGGGCGTGATAACGGGTATAGACATCCGCCACTTGCGGGGTGATGCCGAACAGCACATCGTTGCGCTCTGGGATCGTCTCGTGCTTGAAGGATCCGGCCGGGTCAAAGATCACCCGCTGCGAGCCGTTGATCATCAGCGAGGTATGCGCGCCCGCGCCGGTCTTGTTGTTGATCATGGTGAACACGGTCAAACGCGGCGGCCCGTCATGGCGATAGGCGGCGCGCGCCACCGCCTCATCCGGGGCCCAGACCGATTCGGCGGCGCAGGCCCCCAGCAGCATCACGGCCGCAATGCCAAGAACCCAGGCGCGCATCACGAACTCCACATATCCGGCGTTTAAAAGGGGCGGCCTCAGCTGTTGACCAGGGCCATGAAGATCAGCACGCCGATGATCACGATCACCGACCAGGTGACGGCCCTGACAAAGCCCTCAAAGGTCCTTTCCTGAACCTCGGTATTCATTTCCCCATGCTTGTGGTCGGCCATATGTGAGAGTCCTTCGTTAACTGATATAATTCAGCGGCTGGATACCGTATTTGCCCCGGCCTGTCACGCCCCAAGCGGTTTCGGGGCTAGTCTTTGTTCAGGTCTTCGGCCAGCCGAAAGCCGATGCGGTTGGGGTCTGCCGCATCTGGCTGTTTCGGCAGGGCGCGGAGCATGACGCCGAGTTGGCTGACATGCTGCACCAGTTGCGTGCGCATGCCCATCTGGTCCTGTCCGTAAAAGGTGATGATGTCCGGCTCGAAATAGCCCATCCCCTCGATCCGGATCACGCCGATATCGCTGCCGGCGAAGCCCATGGCGACCTCGTGTTCCTCGTCCAGCGTCTTCTCGAAATTCTGGATGTAGAGAATCAGGCGTTCATAGGCCCATTGTGCGGGGCTTTTCTGGCTTACCGGTTGTCGCGGCAGGGTGTTGGCGGCAGTTTCGATACAGGGCTGATCGGGGTTGGTATGCACCTCGTGCGCGCGGGGCATGGCGTGGTCTTCCGCGATCTCTGCCGATGTTTCGATCCTGTCAGCCATGGCGCATCCCTCGCGTTACCGATCCTTGATCTGCCAGAGCCACGCCCCGTCCTCTCGCCGCCAGCGTCGCACCTCGCCAGCGTGGAGCAAATGGTTGAGATGCGCAACGGATTCCACCAGCGCCAGCCCGTAGGTGCCCTGGTCGATCCGGCGCTTGAAGAGATGCGGGAAGCAGTCGGCGGCGGTGTGCGGCTCTTGCAGAAACGCGCGCAGACGGTCGAGCGCGCCGTGGTGGTTGTCGCGCAGTTGCTGCATCCTGAGCGGCAGGCCGGTAAAGGGCAGCTTGTGGCCGGGCAGCACAAGGTGATCGTCGCGCGCATGCCGCGCCAGCCGGTCGCAGGCGGCGAGCCAGTCGGAGAGCGGGTCGGCCTCGGGTTCGGTCGGGTAGACGCCGATATTGGGGCTGATCGAGGGCAGGATCTGATCGCCTGCGATCACCAGGTTGTCGTCGCGGCTCCAGAGGGTGAGGTGGTCGGGGGCGTGTCCGCCGCCCAACCGCACATCCCAGTCCCGCCCGCCGGCGCGGATCACGTCGCCCTCCTGCACGCGGGTATAGCCGACGGGGATGGGATGGCAGATGTCCGCGAAATTGTAGGGGCGTTCCGCTTTGCGGATCTCGTAAATCGCGGGGTCCATGCCGCCGGCGCGGGAAAAGGCGAGGGCCTGCGGGGTGGGGGCGTCCTCGACATCCAGAATCAGCATCCGCGCCATCAGCCAACTGGTGCGGGTGGCCCAGAGGGCGGCGTTGAAGCGTTCCATCAGCCAGCCCGCCATGCCGATATGATCGGGATGGTGGTGGGTCAGGATCACGCGCGAGACGGGACGGCCCTGAAGGGGGCCTGCGAGGATCTCCTCCCACAGCGCGACGCTGCGCCGGGAGTGGATTCCGGTGTCGATGATGGTCCAGCTGTCGCCCTCGTCGAGCGCGTAGACATTGACGTGATCGAGCACCATGGGCAACGGCAGGCGCAGCCAGAGGAGGCCGGGGGCGATCACGGTCGCGGTCCCGGTTGCGGGGGGATCCTGCCATGGGGTGCGTATGATCGCGGCACCGTCCATCAGGCGGCAAAGTCCTCGGGCGTCAGCGCATAGAGGTCATCGGCCCCCTGGGTGGCATGCGCCAGCAGGCCCGCATGTTCGGGCAGCAGGCGCGTGATGTAGAACCGCGCCAGGCGGCTACGCGGGCCATCGCCACCCTCGGCCAGCGCGGCCTTGAGGTGGAAATGCCCGCCCAGCACACGGGCCACGCCGCGCAGAAAGGGGGCCGCACCCGCGAAACGCTGGGTCGTATCCTGTTGCGCCACCATCCATTCCACCGCCTCGCGCAGCGTCTCGGAGGCCTGCCAGACGGGTTCGGCCAGATCGGGCAGGGTGCCGCGCGCGGTCTCGGCCTGTGCCTCGATCTCGTCGAGCATGGCATGCGCGGCCTCGCCGCCGTCCATCAGCTTGCGCGATGCGAGGTCCATCGCCTGAATGCCGTTGGTGCCCTCGTAGATCGCCGTGACGCGCACGTCGCGCAGGTATTGCGCGGCGCCGGTTTCCTCGATGAAGCCCATGCCGCCATGCACCTGAATCCCCATGTCCGAAACGGCGATGCCGGTGTCGGTGCCAAACGCCTTGGCGATGGGTGTCAGGAATGCGGCGCGTGCGGCCCAGTGCGCCTCGCCGGTGGCGGTCTGCATGTCGATGGCCTGCGCGCAGGCGAGGGCGATGGCGCGGGCGGCAAAGGTGTCGGCGCGCATCGTGGCCAGCATCCGGCGCACGTCGGCATGGTCGATGATCGCGCCCGTGCCGCCCCTGACCGGGGTGCGACCCTGTTTGCGGTCCGTTGCATAGGCAAGCGCATGCTGGAACGCCGCCTCGGCCACGCCGATGCCCTGACCGCCGACGCCGAGACGGGCGTTGTTCATCATGGTGAACATGGCGCGCATGCCGTCATGCGGTTTGCCCACCAGCCAGCCGGTCGCGCCGTCATACTGCATCACCGCCGTCGGACTGCCGTGCAGGCCCATCTTGTGTTCGAGGCTGACGACGTGCAGGCCGTTGGGTCTGCCCGGATCGCCGTTATCGTCGGGAATATACTTGGGCACGAGAAACAGGCTGATCCCCTTGGTACCCGGCACGCCGTCGGGCAGGCGGGCCAGCACGAGGTGGCAGACATTCTCGGTGAAATCGTTGTCGCCCCAGGAGATGTAGATTTTCTGCCCGGTGATCGCATAGGTGCCGTCGCCATTCGGCTCGGCTCTGGTGCGCAGTGCGCCCACGTCCGATCCCGCCTGCGGCTCTGTCAGGTTCATCGTGCCGGACCACGCGCCGCTGACCAGCCTGGGCAGGTAGATCGCCTTGAGCGCGTCGCTGGCGTGATGCTCAATCGCCTCGATCTGGCCCTGAGTCATCAGCGGGTTGAGTTGCAGCGCGAGACAAGCCGAGGACATCATCTCGTTCACTGCCGTGGTCAGGGTCATCGGCAGACCCATGCCGCCATGATCGGGATGCGCGCTGATTGAGACCCAGCCGCCGTCGGCAATGGCGCGGTAGCCCTCGGCATAGCCCGGCGAGGTGCGCACGACGCCGTTTTCCAGCCGTGCGGGCGTCATGTCGCCCGGGCGCTGCAGGGGATAGAGCACCTCTTCGCACATGCGGCCCGCCTCGGAGAGGATCGCGGCGGTCATGTCCGGCGTGGCCTCGGCAAAGCGGTCGGTGGCGGTGACCTGCCCAAGGCCCACGATATGATCGAACAGGAACCGATACTCATCAACCGGTGCGCGATACGGCATTGAAATCTCCTGATGCTGCCGGGGCGTCTTGGCACTGTGGGCTGGCCCCTGTATGAAATCTGTTCTGAACCCGAGCGTAATCAATCGCGGCCCGCCTTCAACAGCAACGCCGCGTCAGAAAGGCCAGTGCATTTGCAAACGCACTCTCTTTCCCCCGATCCGGCAGGATTTGCAAGGGCCGCAGCGATCTGGCGGGCGGGCGGGCTGGTGGCCTTTCCGACCGAGACGGTCTATGGGCTGGGCGCGGATGCGCGCAACGATCTGGCGGTTGCGCGGATTTTCGAGGCCAAGGGGCGGCCGCGATTCAATCCGCTAATCGTGCATGTGGCGAGCGCCGAGGCGGCGCGGGCCTGTGTCGAATGGTCCCATGACGCAGAGATTCTGGCGAGCGCCTTCTGGCCTGGGCCGCTGACCCTGGTTCTGCCGCTCAGGGCCGGGGCCGGGCTGTCGCCGCTGGTAACTGCGGAGCTGCCGACGCTGGCGATTCGCGTGCCCGCGCATCCGGTGGCGCAGGGATTGCTGGCCGCGTTCGGCGGGCCGGTGGCCGCGCCCTCGGCCAACCCTTCGGGCCGGATCAGCCCGACCACGGCGGCGCATGTGCTGGCGGGGCTGGAGGGGCGGATCGACGCGGTGGTCGATGGTGGGGCCTGTCCGGTCGGGGTGGAATCGACCATTGTGGGGCTGGCGGATCAGCCCGTGTTGCTGCGCCCCGGCGGATTGCCGGCCGAAGCGCTGGAGGCGGCGTTGCGTGCGCCGCTGGCGCGGCATGGGGCGGAGGATCCGCTGAGCGCGCCGGGACAGATGCAATCGCATTACGCGCCGGGCGCGCGCGTGCGGCTGAACGCCACCGGGCGGCGTGAGGGCGAGGTCATGCTGGGCTTTGGCGCGGTGGGTGGTGATCTGAACCTGTCGGCGGCGGGCGATCTGACCGAGGCGGCGGCCAATCTCTTTGGGTATCTGCATGCGCTGGATGCGAAAGGGGCGGCGGGCATTGCCGTTGCGCCTATTCCGGAGGTAGGGCTGGGGCGTGCGATCAACGACCGGCTACGCCGGGCGGCGGCCGAGAAAGAGTAGGGGGCGCTGCCCCCGTGGCTTGTCGAGGTCAGGCACCCATGCGCGGAACAAGGCGCGGAACGCGCCGCCGCGCAGCGCCCGTCCGCCCCACCGGGCGGGCGCTTTTTCAACGTCTCAGTCTCTTGATGGCGCGGAAGTATCTGGCAGATATAAACTGCCATCCAAATCTGTTGCAGCGCCCACCCGGCGGACGGGCGCTGCGCGGCTCTCCAGTCTTTGATAAACCACTGCTTCGGTCTGGAAGACCCTGTTATCCGAAAACTGCCAGCCCGCCATAGAGCGTCAGCGCACCCAGCACGATGGCGAGGATCACGTTGCGCAGGAAATATCCCGCAGCCAGCGTGACCAGGGCAGCGATCATGCGCGGCGCGTCGAGCGCGCCGCCGGTGGCGGCGGGCCAGACCACAAGGGGTGCCACCAGTCCCGGCAGCACCGCCACCGCCGTGTAGCGCAGGTGCCGCAGCAGCCAGGGCGGCAGGGGCCGGTCGCCGACCAGCCCGGTAAAGACGAAGCGCAGGCCAAAGCTGCCGAGACCCAGAAGGATGATGACGATCCAGAGGCTTGTCTTGTCGATCATGACAGCCGCGCCTCGTTGCGGCGGGCCAGTATCACCTCGGTCTGCGCGCCGGTCATCATTCCCGCCAGCCCGGCCACCAGAAGCCCCAGGTTGTAGGGCAGGAAGGCAAAGATCAGCGCCAGCGTGACCGACACGAAGGCCGCCGCCAGATGCGCCGGCGTGCGCAGCATCGGCGCGATCATCGCCAGAAAGGTGATCGGCAGCGCGAAATCCAGCGCCAGTCCCTCGGGGATCGAGGCGCCCACCAGCGCGCCCACCAGCGTGAAGAGATACCATAGCGGACAGACCGGCGTGACCACGCCGAAGAAATAGGCCAGCCGCTGCGGGACCGACCAGCCGGGATTCTGTTCGAATTTCACGATGGCGCAGGCATAGCTCTGATCGACGGTGAAATAGGCCGCGAGCGCCCGCTGGCCAAGGCTGGCGCCGCCGATATAGGGCGTCAGCGAGGCGGAATACATCGCCATGCGCAGGTTGACCGCGAGCGCCGAGATGAGCGCGATCACCGTGGGCGCGCCGTCGGTCAGCAGTTGCAGGGCGGTGAACTGTGCCGCACCGGCGATAACAAGGACGGAAAAGCTGAGCGTTTCCAGAACGTTCAACCCCGCCTCTGTCGCCACCACGCCGAAGAGCAGGGAAAAGGGCACGATCACGAGGATGAAGGGCGCACCGTCCCGGACGCCTTGCCAATAGGTTGAATTGGTGGTTGGTCTTGGCACTGCTTGCCCCTAAGTTGCCCCTGTGCTGTGACACCGCCTATCCAATGCGAGGAGGAGATGCAATTGGCCACGCGCGACGCCTCTACAGACTACCTGATCGCGCCCGACCCCGCCGCGCCACGGCTGACGCGCGCGGTGGAGGGGGTGGATCACGAGGGCAACCGCACCCGCATCTCGGTGGTCGAGGAGCGACCGCTGACGATTTTCCTCAATGCGCAGGAGATCGTGACGGCGATGACCATCGGCGATTATCCCGAATATCTGGCGCTGGGATTCCTGCGCAATCAGGGGATGCTGGGGCCCGAAGAGGTGGTTCTGGGCGTCGATTACGACGAAGAGCTGGAGACGGTGGTGGTGCGCACCGACGGGCAGACGAGTTATGAGGAAAAGCTGAAGAAGAAGACGCGCACCTCGGGCTGCGCCGTGGGCACGGTATTCGGAGACATGATGGAGGGGCTGGAGGGTGTCACGCTGCCGCAGGTTGAGGTCAGGACATCGGATCTCTATGCGCTTGCCAGTCTCATCAACCGCACCCCGTCGCTCTATCTCGAGGCCGGGGCGATTCACGGCACGGTGCTGTGTCAGGGCGACCGCCCGCTGGTCTATATGGAGGATGTGGGCCGCCACAACGCGGTGGACAAGATCGCCGGCTGGATGCTGAGCGAAGGCGTCAGCGCCGGTGACAAGCTGCTTTATACCACCGGGCGGCTGACCTCGGAGATGGTGATCAAGACCGCGATGATGGGGATCCCGGTGCTGGCCTCGCGCTCGGGCTTTACCGCCTGGGGGGTCGAGATCGCGCGGCAGGTTGGTTTGACGCTGATCGGGCGGATGCGCGGCAAGCGGTTCGTCTGCCTGAGCGGTGAGGAACGGGTGCTGCGCGATGCGGACCCCGAGGCGGTGGGCGATGAGGACGCCAGGCATCGCCGCAAGAGTGCGCGCGAATGATGCCGCCGCTGGGGGTGATTCTCGCGGGCGGACAGGCCACGCGGATGGGGGGCGGCGACAAGGGGCTGCTGCCACTTGGGGACCGGAGTATCCTGCGGCATGTGATCGACCGGCTGGCGCCGCAGGTCGGCGCGCTGGCGCTCAATGCCAATGGCGATCCGGCGCGGTTTGCCGCGCTGGGCCTGCCGGTGCTGGCCGATCCGATCGAGGGCTATGCCGGGCCGCTGGTCGGCGTGCTGGCCGGGCTGGACTGGGCGGCAGAGAAGGGCGCCGAGACCATCGTGACTGTCGCCGCCGATACGCCGTTCTTTCCCTGCGATCTGGTGCCGCGCCTGATGCTGGCGGCCGAGGGGATGGCGCATCCGCTGGTTCTGGCGGCCACGCCACGCGGGGAGGAGGAGACGAAATCCATGAGCCGGGGCGGGTTGATCCGGCATCCGACCTTTGGCCTCTGGCCGGTGGCGCTGCGCGACGATCTGCGGGGGGCGCTTGTGAGCGGGCTGCGCAAGGTGGTCATCTGGACCGACAGGCACGGCGGGCGCGAGGCGGTGTTCGACGATGCGCATGATCCGTTTTTCAACGTGAACACGCCCGAGGATCTGGCAGAGGCACGCAAGAGGGCAGGGGTATGAGGGTTTACGGCGTTACCGGCTGGAAGAACGCGGGCAAGACCGGGTTGATGGAGCGGCTGGTGACCGAGATCGTCGGGCGGGGTCATACCGTTTCGACCGTGAAACATGCGCATCATTCGTTCGATGTGGATCATCCCGGTCGCGACAGTTACCGCCACCGGGCCGCGGGCGCGACCGAGGTGCTGTTGTCCTCGCGCAACCGCTTTGCGCTGATGCACGAGATGCGCGACGAGGCGGAATGGCCGCTCGCGGCGCTGCTGGAGAAACTCGCGCCGGTCGATCTTGTGCTGATCGAGGGCTACAAGCGTGACCGGCATCCCAAGATCGAGGCGTTCCGGGCCGGGACCGGCAACGCGCTGATCGCGCCGGAGGATGCGACGATCCGGGCGGTGGCGAGCGACGTGCCGCTCGATCTGGACCGGCCGGTGTTCGATCTGAACGATACCCGCGCGATTGCGGATTTCATTCTGGGCGAGGTAGGTCTGTGACGGGATTCGACACTGTCTTGGTGGTTGATTGGTCGGCGGCGAGCAAGCGCGCTCCCAAAACGCCGTCCAAGGACGCCATCTGGATGGGGCTCGTCAGCGAGGACAAGCCGCAGGAGCCGATCTATTGCCGCAGCCGGATTGAGGCGGAGGAACGCATAGCCGCGATATTCAGGGAGGAGATGCAGGCTGGACGGCGATTGCTGGCTGCCTTCGATTTTCCCTTTGGCTATCCGCGCGGCTTTGCGCGGCGGATCATCGGATCTGATAATCCCTTGCTGTTGTGGGACTGGCTTGCCGAGCGGATCGAGGATTCTGAGAGTGGCGCAAACAATCGCTTCGATGTGGCGCAGGACATGAACGCGGCCTTTGACGGCCCTGGCCCGCTCTGGGGCAAGACGCATAGGGATCGCTGGCCGGGAATCCCCTATCGCAAGGATGGTATCCATTACACCGAGGTGCCGGAGAAGCGGACATGCGATCGCGTCGGGGGGACGTCGAGCAGTTGCTTCCAGCTATGCTACAATCCCACCGTTGGCAGTCAGGTGCTGATGGGACTGCCGATGCTGTCGCGCCTGCGGCGGATCGAGGGGGTTGCTGTGTGGCCGTTCGAGGACTGGCGGGATGCGCGCGTTGTGCTGGCTGAAATCTGGCCGGGCACCATTGAGAGTCAAGTTAAGCAGGCGGTGGCGCAGCGCGGGGTCGAGGTGATCCGGGACCGCGAACAAGTGCGTCTTCTCTCATGCGCACTCTCGCGGTTGTCTGCCGCGCGTCTTGACCGCATGATGACGGATCTGCCACCTGAGGCTCTAGAAGAGGCGTGGGTTCTGGGAGCTGGACATGAAGAGGAACTGATGGCCGCCTGCGACGATCCGCTGAAACCGCCCCCCCTGCGCGACGACTGTTTCGCCTTGCCTGCGGGCGTGGACTGGACGCCGGTGGATGCGGCGCTGGACCTCTTGCGGGAACGGTTGCGCAGTGTCGTGGGGCAGGAGCGGGTGCCGCTGGCGCAGGCGGCGGGCCGGGTGCTGGCCGCGCCGGTCACGGCGCGGCGCGCCAACCCGCCCGAGGCCAATACGGCGGTGGATGGCTATGGTTTTGCCCATGCCGGCCTTGGCGCGGGCGATCAGGTTCTGCCGCTGGTCGAGGGGCGCGCGGCGGCGGGGGTGCCGTTTGCGGGGCTGGTGCCCAAGGGGCATGCCCTGCGCGTGCTGACCGGGGCGGCGCTGCCCGAGGGGGTGGATACGGTCATCCTGCAGGAGGATGTGACGCCAGGCGAGGGGCGCATCGCGTTTCGTGGCGGGTTGAAGAAGGGGGCCAACACCCGGCGCGCCGGCGAGGATGTGGCGGCGGGGGCCGTCGTGCTGGAGCGGGGCCGCGTGCTGACGCCTGCCGATCTGGCGCTCTGTGCCGCCGTGGGGCTGGCGGATCTGCCGGTGCAGGCGCGGCTGCGGGTGGCGGTGATCTCGACCGGGGATGAACTGGTGGAGCCGGGCGCGGCGGCGCGGGCGGGGCAGATATACGATGCGAACCGCCCCATGCTGGCGGCGCTGGTGCGGCAGATGGGGCATGATCCGCTCGATCTGGGGCGGGTGGCGGATGACCGGGCCGCCCTGCGCGCCGCGCTGGACCGGGGTGCGGCGGAGGCGGATGCGATCCTGACCTCGGGCGGCGCTTCCTCGGGCGATGAGGATCATGTCTCGGCGCTCTTGAACGAGGCGGGGGCGATGGCAGAGTGGCGCATCGCGATCAAGCCGGGGCGGCCGCTGGCGCTGGGGATGTGGCGCGGCGTGCCGGTCTTTGGCCTGCCGGGCAACCCGGTGGCGGCGCTGGTCTGCACGCTGATCTTTGCACGCCCGGCGATGGCGGTGCTGTCCGGCGCGAACTGGTCCGAGCCGCAGGGATTCGACGTGCCCGCGGGATTTGCGAAAAGCAAGAAGCCGGGGCGGCGCGAATATCTGCGCGCCCGGATGCGGGACGGCTGTGCCGAGGTGTTCAAATCCGAAGGCTCGGGCCGCATCAGCGGGCTGAGCTGGGCCGAAGGGCTGGTCGAACTGTCTGAAGATGCGGCGGAAATCCGGCCTGGCGATCCGGTGCGCTATATCCCCTTTGGCAGTTTCCTGGGCGGCTGACCGGCCAATCTGCCCGCGCGGCGCGCTGTCGTTCAAATTAGCGCCAATACCGGAACGGACGAATGAAACAGAAACACCCCGAAACGGTGCTTCGGGGTGTTGGATGGGGGATGCCGGAACAGGTCAGAGCAGAAGCACCTGCGTGCCGACCGCAACCTTGGCAAACAGCTCTTCGATGTGCTGGTTGTAGAGGCCGATGCAGCCCGATGACGACTGACGCCCGATCTTGCGGGTGTCATGGGTGCCATGCACCAGGTAGGCGGGCCAGCTGAGATAGAGTGCATGGGTGCCAAGCGGATTGCCCGGCCCCGGCGGCATATAGGCGGGCAGCGAGGGATCGCGTTCGCGCATGGACTGGGTTGGCGTCCAGTCGGGGCCGACCTTCTTGCGCACCACCTCGGTATAGCCGCGGCGGGTCAGTTCCTCGCTCATCGGGACCGATGAGGGATAGAGCGCATAGCTTTCGTCCGGTCCCCAGTAATGCAGCGCGCGGCTGTCGATATCGGCCACCATGCAGCCCTTGCCCAGGCTGTCGAAATGATCCCGCCAGTGGCGCGTGACAAAGGCCGAGGCGTTGCGGCGCACGGCTTCGCCGGGGCGTTCCTCGGCGCGGGCGATGGCGGGTATTGTGAGAGCGGCAAGTCCGGTGACAAGCGCGTGGCGTCGGGTCAGTAGGCTGGGTTTCACTGTGCTCGGTCCTCTCGTCAGGATTGTATTATGGTGCATATAGCAAAAAACTGGGCTCGGTGTGAGGGGGGCGCGTCAAATTGCGCAGGGGCCTCACGGAATTGTCATCGCGGCGGATTCAGAGATCGGCATGATATTCCTCGATCAGGTGGCGGACGACCGATTGCAGCGCCTCGGCCTCGGTCTGGCCTGTGTCGCGGGCGGCGGCAAAGGCGGCACGCTGGCGTTCGGCGCTGGTGCCGTGGCGCAGGATGTCGCGGATGTTCTCCACTTCGGCGAGGGAGTCAAGAACCGCCGCATCCTCTGCGACCAGTTCGATGATCTCTTCGGCCAGATCGGCCATCGGAACGATCTCGCCCCGGCCAAAGTCGATCAGCCCCTCGGTGGTGCCGTAACGCTGCGCGCGCCAGCGGTTCTCGGAGACCAGAAAGCTGTCATAGATACGCCAGCGCTGGTTCCTGACCGCCAGCCGCCAGAGCATGCGGGTCAGCGTCTGGGTCAGCGCCGCGAGCGTCAGCGCGTGCTCGAGCCGGGGCTGCACATCGCAGATGCGCGATTCCAGCGTGGGAAATTTCGATGAGGGGCGCAGGTCCCACCAGATTTTCGAGGCATCCTCGATTACCCCCAGATCGACCAGGGCCGCGACAGAGCGTTCGAATTCGCCAAAGCTTTCCATCCGGGGCGGCGGGCCGGTGCGTGGCAGGTTGTCGAACACCGTAAGGCGATAGCAGGCAAGGCCGGTATCCTGTCCCTGCCAGAACGGCGAGGAACAGCTGAGCGCCAGCATATGCGGCAGGAAGTAGCCAAGCTGGTTCATCAGGTCGACCCGCCGGTCCGGCAGGCCGATGCCGACATGCACATGCATCCCGCAGATCAGCATCCGCCGCACGACGCCCGCCAGATCGTGCTGGAGGTGATTGTATCGCTCCTTGTCGGTATGGGTCTGGCTGCGCCAGTCGGAAAACGGGTGGCAGGAGGCGGCGATGGGGGCGAGGTTATGCGCCTTTGCGTGTCTGGCCACGGTGCTGCGCAGGCGTCTGAGGTCGTCGCGCGCCTCGGCCACGGTGCGGCAGACACAGGTGCCGATCTCGATCTGGCAGTTGAGGAATTCGGGGCTGACCTGATCCTGCAAATCCTGCTGGCAGGCGGTCATCAGCGCCTCGGGGGCGTTGGCCAGCGCCAGGCTGTCGAGATCGACGAGCAGATATTCCTCTTCGATGCCGATGGTGAATTCGGGTGGTGGTTCCATTCCTCACGTCCCTTGCGCAGCCCTGCCGCTCAGGAAACACCATGCGGCGACATCGGACAAGGCTTTGACGGTCTGTCAGAATGACGAAAGGGCGGCTTTTGGGCCACCCTTTCGCTTGTCAGAGGATCAGATGCGCTCAGGCTGCGCGTTTCCGGCGGCGCAGGAGAGCGAGGCCACCGATACCGGCAAGCATCAGCCAGCCGGCTGCGGGCAGCGGGATGGGTGTGACGCTGCCGTACTGATATTCGCGGGTGTTGCTGAAACCGCTTCTCGGTGCTTCCTTGGTGAAGGTAAACACGTTGTTCTCAAAGAGGTTCCTGATGACCGCCCAGCTATCCTCAAGCCCGCCGCCGATCTTGAAGGCGATGTATTTGGCCGAGGAGGTGAACGTGGCCGTATCCACGCCGCCACGATCGGTTTCGGTTTCACTGGTAAAGTTTTCGCCGGTCAGTGTGTTCAAGGTGGTCAGCGTGTCGGCGCCGGTCGGGAAGGTGATGAGAGAACCCTTTTCCGTGCTCCACGTCGTGGGCACCCCATCGAACAAGGCACCTTCGCAGCCCAGGGAACATTCCACGGTAAAGCGCAGGGTCGTGTCCGGATCGACGGAGTTGAAGAAATTGAGGGTGGCGGCCTTTGCGCCGGTAGTCCCGGCAGTGGCCAATACGGCTAGAACAAGAAGGTTACGCATTTTCATAATAATCTACCGTTTTAATGGTTCGGCTGTCGCCGGGCCGCAACAAGGTAATCCTGCAAAGGAATCACCGCACATTGGCCATAGTAATGACACATTCTGGCAAATTCCGGTAATGTTTTCGCTTGCCGATATTCATTTTGCAGCCCATGATTGTGCAAGTTTTGTTGAGAAATGCGTTGATGCCATTCCGGCGCAACAAAGACCGAAATCAGGTGGCATTGTTTCCGAAGGCATCTAAAATCATGAAATCCCTGTCGATAAGGTCAACGGGATTCGGGGCTGTTGTCCGGTCGCTGGCTTGATTCGGCGGAAATGCCAGGGGCGTCCTCTGGGCGAGGCCGCCCCTTTCGCGTGCGCGGTTCAGTCCATCGCCTTGAAGTTGAATTCGCCGCCTTCCTTGATGCCCGACGGCCAGCGGGCGGTGACGGTCTTTGTGCGGGTGTAGAATTTGAACGCATCGGGCCCGTGCTGGTTAAGGTCGCCAAAGCCGGATTTCTTCCAGCCGCCAAAGGTGTGATAGGCCAGCGGCACGGGGATGGGCACGTTGATGCCGACCATGCCGATGTTGATGCGGGCGGCGAAATCGCGCGCCGCGTCGCCGTCGCGGGTAAAGATCGCGGTGCCGTTGCCGTATTCGTGGTCCATCGCCAGTTTCAGCGCCTCTTTGTAGCTGCCTGCGCGCACGGTCGAGAGCACGGGGCCAAAGATTTCCTGACGGTAGATGTCCATATCCGGCGTCACGCGGTCAAAGAGGTGAGGGCCGACAAAGAAACCATCCTCGTAGCCCTGCAATTTGAAGTCGCGGCCATCGACGACCAGATCCGCGCCCTGCGCGATGCCGGATTCGATCAGGCCGAGGATGCGCTTTTTCGCCTCGCCGGTCACGACGGGGCCGTAATCCACGTCATTGCCTGCGGTATAGGGGCCGACCTTGAGCTTTTCGATGCGCGGGACGAGTTTGTCGATCAGGCGATCGGCGGTCTCGTCGCCCACCGGCACGGCCACCGAGATCGCCATGCAGCGTTCGCCCGCCGCGCCGTAGCCTGCGCCGATGAGGGCGTCGGCGGCCTGATCCATGTCGGCGTCGGGCATGACGATCATGTGGTTCTTGGCGCCGCCAAAGCACTGCACGCGCTTGCCATTGGAGCAGCCGCGGCCATAGATATATTGCGCGATCGGGGTCGAGCCGACAAAGCCGATGGACTGGATCACGTCGTGGTCGAGGATGGCATCCACCGCCACCTTGTCGCCGTTGACGACCTGCAGCAGGCCCTTGGGCAGCCCCGCCTCTTCCATCAGTTCGGCCAGCATGAGGGGCACCGAGGGGTCGCGTTCTGACGGTTTGAGGATGAAGGCGTTGCCGCAGGCCAAGGCGGGGGCGAACATCCACATCGGGATCATGGCCGGAAAGTTGAAGGGGGTGATGCCCGCCGTCACGCCAAGCGGCTGGCGCATGGAATACATGTCGATGCCCGGACCGGCGCTGTCGGTGAACTCGCCCTTGAGCATCTGCGGCGCGCCGATGCAGTATTCCACCACCTCCAGCCCGCGCTGCACATCGCCTTTGGCGTCGGGCAGGGTCTTGCCGTGTTCGCGGCTCAGCGCCTCGGCGAGTTTGTCCATGTCGCGGTTGAGCAGGCGGACGAATTCCATCATCACCCGCGCGCGGCGCTGCGGGTTGGTGGCGCCCCAGGCGGGCTGTGCGGCGGCAGCGGCACGCACCGCCTGATCCAGCTCTTCCGCGCTGGCCAGCGGGCATCTGGCCTGCACTTCGCCGGTGGCGGGGTTGAAGACGTCCAAGAAACGGCCGGACGTGCCTTTGACATGTTGGCCGTTGATGTAATGGGTCAGCTCTTGCATCTGAGATCCTCCTATGGGTTGGCGACAGGGTAGTCTTGCAAAACTCAGGCGAAAAGAGGCAATGTTCCAAAAGGAATTTGCATTTTTGCAAAGGGGGCCGCGATGCAGCCACATTGGGACGACATCCGCATTTTCCTGGCCGTGGCGCGGTCCGAGAGCCTGTCGGGCGCGGGGCGTGTCCTGCGGATTGATCCGGCCACCGTGGGCCGCCGCATCGCGCGGCTGGAGGAAGAGACCGGCGCGCCGCTGTTCGCCAAATCGCCCACCGGCTATGCGCTGAGCGAGGCCGGGCAAAGGCTGATGGGGCATGCGATGCGCGCCGAGCAGGCGATGGAGGATGCCGCCGACGAAATGGCGGGGCAGGCGGGCGGCATTGCTGGGCAGATCCGCATCGGCGCGCCGGATGGCTGCGCGAATTTCCTGCTGCCGCAGGTCTGCGCGGCAATCGGCGTGGACAACCCGGATCTGGAGATTCAGATCGTGGCGCTGCCGCGCGTGTTCAACCTGACCCGGCGCGAGGCGGATATGGTGATCGCCGTCAGCCCGCCCACCGCCGGGCGGCTGACGGTGCAGAAGATCACCGATTACCGGCTGCATCTGGCGGCGTCGGCAGGGTATCTGCGCCACCATGCGCCGATAGAGAGTCTTGCCGATCTGCGCGGGCATCGGATGGTGGGCTATATTCAGGACATGATCTTTGACAAGGAACTGGATTACCTGAGCGAGGCGGGGGTAGAGCGGGTCAGTCTCGCGTCTAATTCCGTCTCGGTGCAGCTCAACTGGGTACGGCAGGGCGGCGGCATCGGTGTGCTGCACGATTTCTCGCTGCCCTGGGCGCGGGGGGTGCAAAGGGTGCTGGCGGATGTGTTTTCGCTGACCCGCAGCTTTTACCTGGTGCGCCATGCCGATGACCGGCGGCTGGAACGGCAGAACCGCTTTGCGACCGCGTTGAACGAGGGGTTGCGGCAGGAAGTGGCGCGGCTGGAGGCGCAGGCTTGACACAAAATTTATTATGGATCACGGTCATTTGAGGGGCTTTTTATTTCGGAGGATCGGGCCATGCTGGTGCAGCAGATTCTGAAATCGAAGGGCGACAGCGGTGTGATCACCGTCACGCCTCAAACGCTCGTCTCGGAGGCCGCGCAGATCCTTGCCGAACGCCGGATCGGTGGCGTCGTGGTGTCAAAGGACGGTGAAACGGCGGACGGCATTTTCTCCGAACGGGACATCGTGCGCAGTCTGGCGGTGCGCGGGATCAGTTGCATGACCGAGCGGGTGAGCGAACTGATGACCCGCAATCCGGTCTGCTGCACCCGGCAGGATACCTCGGATGCGGTGCTGGCGCGGATGACCGAGGGCCGGTTCCGCCATATGCCGGTGGTCGAAGATGGCAAGCTGGTGGGGATTGTCACCATCGGCGATGTGGTCAAGGCGCGTCTGGAAGAATTGTCGATGGAGAAGAGCGCCCTCGAAGGGATGATCATGGGCTACTAGGTCTTGCATTCCGGCGCGCACTATTGTTGCGTGGCGGGCAATTGCAATAGCGGAGCGGCCCGATGCGCATAGCCCTCTATCCCGGCACGTTCGATCCTATCACGCTGGGCCATATCGACATCATCCGGCGCGCGGCGGTGCTGGTTGACCGGCTGGTGATCGGGGTTGCGATCAACCGCGACAAGGGGCCGTTGTTCAACCTTGACGAACGTGTGGCGATGATCGAGGCAGAGGCCGCCAAGCTGAGCGCGCAGACCGGCACCGAGATGGTGGTGCATCCGTTTGAAAACCTGCTGATCAATTGCGCTCATGATGTGGGCGCGCAGCTGATCGTGCGCGGTCTTCGGGCGGTGGCGGATTTCGAATATGAATTCCAGATGGTCGGTATGAACCGCGCGCTCGACAATTCGGTCGAGACGGTGTTTCTGATGGCCGACGCCAGTCATCAGGCGATCGCCTCGAAACTGGTCAAGGAGATCGCCCGCCTCGGCGGCGATGTGACGAAATTCGTTACCCCGTCGGTGAAACAGGCGCTGCTCGCAAAATTCCGCTGACGCGGCGCGTTCAGACGGTTTCTGCGGCGCGGGTCGGGCGGCTGTCGGTCCCACCCGAGGCGCTGCGCGCGGTCAGCGTCCTGCCGATTTCCACGGCGACATCGGCCATGCGGTTGGAAAAGCCCCATTCGTTGTCATACCAGGCCAGCACGCGGCAAAGCGTGCCGTCCATCACCCGGGTCTGATCGGTGGCAAAGATCGAGCTGTGCGGGTTGTGGTTGAAATCCGACGAGACCAGTTCGCGGCCGGTGATATCGAGCACGCCCTTGAGCGGACCGGCGGCGCCCCCGGCGATGGCGTCGTTTATTTCGTCAACGGTGGTGGGGCGGGCGGCCTCGAATGTCAGGTCGACGACGCTGACATTCGGGGTGGGCACGCGGATCGCTGTCCCGTCAAGCCGCCCGTTGAGATCGGGCAGCACCAGCCCCACGGCGCGCGCAGCGCCGGTCGTGGTGGGGATGATGTTGAGGCCCGCGGCGCGGGCGCGGTAGAGATCCTTGTGCATCGTGTCGAGCGTGGGCTGATCGCCGGTATAGCTGTGAACCGTGGTCATGAAGCCGCGGGTGATGCCGATGGTCTCATGCAGTACCTTGGCTACGGGGGCGAGGCAGTTGGTGGTGCAGGAGGCGTTCGAGACGATCACGTCCTGCGGTGTCAGATCGGCATGATTGACGCCATAGACCACGGTGCGGTCCGCGCCCTTGGACGGGGCCGAGACCAGCACGCGCTTCGCACCGTTCTCCAGATGGCGTGCCGCCGCGTCGCGGTCGGTGAAGATGCCGGTACATTCCAGAACGATGTCGATGTCGCTCCAGGGCAGGGCCTCGGGTTCGCGGACGGCGGTCACGCGGATCGGCCCGCGACCGGCGTCAATCGTGTCCGCCGTGGTGGTGATACGATTCGGAAAACGCCCGTGGATGCTGTCGAATTCGAGCAGGTGGGCATTGGTCTCGACGGGGCCGAGATCGTTGATTGCTATGATTTCAAGATCGCGGCGCCCCGATTCGATGACGGCGCGCAACACGTTGCGGCCGATACGGCCAAATCCGTTTATGGCGATTTTGAGGGTCATGGGAGTCTCCACATGATTTGTTAGCGCTAACATCCTTAGCGAAAATAAACGAATTTCGTAAATAGTCAATGCGCGGGGTTTGACGATTTGGTGAATGGCGGCGCGGATCAGCGCCAGAATGCAAGGTATTCGATCAGATCGACCAGTTTACGCCCGGCAAAGACCAGTCCCGCGCTCTCGTTCATGGTAATGTCGGCCCCGATGAGCACAAACAAGGTTGCCCCCAAGATGATTGCGATCCGATTGCTCATGGTCTGTTGCATCCGAAACCAAAGTCCCGCCGGGTATGCCCGACGGGACCATGCTGTGCAAGAGACTGCGTGTTCCTAAAGTCGGCCCATGGTGACGGCGACATCTGCCATGCGGCAGGAAAATCCCCATTCGTTGTCATACCAGGCCAGCACCCGCACCAGGCGCTTGCCGATGACCTTGGTCAGATCGGGCGCGAAGATCGAGCTTTCTTCGGTGTGGTTGAAGTCGATGCTGACCTTGGGTTCGGGATCATAGCCGAGGATGCCCTTCATCGGGCCTGCGGCGGCGGCGGCGACGACCTCGTTGACATCCGCCTTGGTCACGTCCTTTTGCGCCACAAAGGTCAGATCGACCGCCGAGACGTTGGGCGTGGGCACGCGGATCGCCGATCCGTCAAGACGGCCCGCCAGTTCCGGCAGCACCTCGCCCAGCGCCTTGGCTGCACCGGTCGAGGTGGGGATCATCGACATCGCCGCAGCGCGGGCGCGGTAGAGATCGTCATGGCGGCGGTCCAGCGTTGGCTGATCGCCGGTGTAGGCGTGGATCGTGGTCATGATGCCGCTCTCGATGCCGATACCGTCGTTGAGCACCTTGGCAAGCGGCGCAAGGCAGTTGGTGGTGCAGGATCCGTTCGAGATCATCCGTTCGTCGGCGCGCAGCGTTTCGTGGTTGACGCCGTAGACAATCGTTCTGTCAACATTCCTGGCCGGGGCAGAGATCAGCACCTTGCGCGCGCCGCGTTCCAGGTGGGTGCGCGATTTGTGCCCGTCATTGAAATTGCCGGTGCATTCGAGCACCACATCGACGCCGTCCCAGTCCAGTTCGTTCATGTCGTAGGTCGAGAACATCTCGATCGGGCCGCGCCCCAGGTCCATCGTCTTGCCCTCGACCACGATGGGATGGCCAAAGCGGCCATGCACGCTGTCGTAGCGCATCAGATGCGCCGCGGTCTCGATCGGGCCGGTGGCGTTGACCTTGACCACATTGATATCATTGCGCAGACTCTCGGAAATATGGGCGAGGGTGGCGCGACCGATGCGGCCAAAACCATTGATGCCGACGGAGATGGTCATGGGGTGCTCCTGCTACGTGAATTGCTGCCGATATAGCCGGGAGGGTCGGTTGCGGAAAGGTAAAAATGTGGTTTTTGAGTGATTTTTCATAATGTTAGCGATAACCGTTATCGCAAACCTCCGGGCTGTGAATGGCGGGTTGACATGGTTGCGCTAACGTCTTCCCTATGCCCGCGATGCGGCGATTCCATGAGGTGACAGATGAGCGGCTTGATGGCGCTGCTGGACGATGTGGCCAGCCTGGCGAAAGTGGCGGCGGCCTCGATTGACGATGTGGCTGGGCAGGCGGTCAAGGCGGGATCCAAGGCGGCGGGGGCGGTGATCGACGATGCGGCGGTCTCGCCCAAATATGTGCGGGGGTTTTCCCCGGCACGCGAATTGCCGATCGTCTGGCGGATCGCGCGGGGGTCTCTGATCAACAAGCTGTTGTTTCTGTTGCCTGCGGGGCTGTTGCTGTCGTCCTTTGCGCCATGGTTGATACCGCCGCTGCTGATTCTTGGCGGTGCCTATCTGTGCTATGAGGGCGCCGAGAAGGTGGCGCATGCGCTGGGCGCGGGCAAGGGGCGTGGCGGGCCTGACGGCAGCCATGCCGAGGGCGATGCCGCCCATCTGGAGGAAACCAAGGTCGCCGGGGCGATCAAGACGGATTTCATTCTCTCGGCCGAGATCATGACGATTGCGCTGTCGGAGATTCCGCAGAGCAATATCTGGATGGAGGCGGCGACGCTGGCGGTGGTGGCGATCGGGATAACCGTGCTGGTCTACGGTGCCGTCGCGCTGATCGTGAAGGCCGATGACATCGGGCTATACATGGCGCAGTCGGGGCGTCTGGTCGTCACGCGCGCCGTTGGTCGCGGGATCGTTCAAGCCATGCCGGGGATGATGACGGGGCTCATGGTGGTGGGCACGGCGGCGATGATCTGGGTCGGCGGATCGATCATCCTGCATGCGCTGGATCAGATGGGCTGGCCGGTTCTGTATGATTGGGTGCATCACGTTGCCGAAGGCGCGGCGGGAGGTATGGGCGACTGGGCGGCGGCGGTGAACTGGGCGGTGACGGCGGCGCTGGACGGGATGATGGGATTTGCCCTTGGCCTGCTGCTCATTCCGCTGGGGGTGAAGGTCGTCAAGCCGCTCTGGCTGCGGCTGCAGGCGGGCGCATGACATGATACCCCTGTGCCGGGCGCGGGGGCTAAGACTGTTGACAAAGCCCCTGCTTTCCCGGTGAGCGGCAGGTGCATCCGACGTTTGCCGTCTGAGTCCTGTCTGTTCCCTCCGGGATCCGGGAACTTTCGGCATATCCTGCCCCGGCCTTTTGGCCCTGACTTTTGTCACTTGTCTGCCATGACATGTCATATAAGACATGTCATCCGGGAGAGGTCATAACCCCCGCCACTTTCGGCAGGGGGTGGCGCGTCAGACGTCCGCCGCTTGAATCCTGCCCGTTCGACCTCAGGCTTCGGAGCACTCGGTGAATCCCGCCCGGACCTTTTGGCTCTGGCCCCTGTCATCGGGGAGGGGTCATGTTTCCCCCTGTCCCCGGCAGAGGGCGCGTCAGAAACCGCCTTTTGAATCCCGTCCGCCTCCCGGCGCCGGAAATGTCCGGCAACCCCGGCCCGGATGTTTCAACCCCGGTCTCCAACATATCCCGGCCATGACATGTCATCGGAGCGTGGTCATAGCCCCCGCCACCTTGGGCAGGGGGATGATGCGCCAGAAATCCGTCGCCTGTCTCCTGCCCGTTCGTCCCCGGATGCCCGAACATTCGGTGCCCCCGCCTGTCCGCCACCTGCCAGAAGCGTCGGGCGCGGGCGGGGGGATCTGTTGCAGGGACGGGCCGTCTCAGAGCAGGGATTTCACCTTTTCCGCCACCGCCTCGGCGGTGATGCCGAACTCCTTGTAGAGCACGTCCGCCGGGGCAGAGGCACCGAAATCGTGCATCCCGACAAAGCCGCCCTTTTCACGTTTGCCGCGCTCGCCGTAGAGCCAGCGATCCCAGCCAAAGCGGGTCGCCGCCTCGACCGCGACGCGCACCGGGCCCGCGGGCAGGACGCGCTTGCGGTAGCTCTCGTCCTGTTCCTCGAACAGCTCCCAGCAGGGCATGGAAACGACGCGCGTGCCGATGCCCTCGGCCTGCAGGAGATCGCGCGCGGCCATGGCGATGGCGACCTCAGATCCGGTGGCCAGCAGGATCGCCTGACGCTTGCCTGTCGCATCGGCCAGCACATAGGCACCCTGCGCGGTCAGGTTCCTGGCCTTGTGTTCTCGGCGCAGCGTCGGCAGGCCCTGACGGGTCAGCGACAGGACCGAGGGCGTCTGTTTCGATTGTAGCGCCAGTTCCCATGCCTCTGCCGTCTCGATCGTGTCGCAGGGGCGGAACACCCAGGTGTTGGGCGTGGCGCGGCTGATCGCCAGATGCTCTATGGGCTGGTGGGTCGGTCCGTCCTCGCCCAGACCGATGCTGTCATGGGTCATCACGAACACGGTGGGGATCTTCATCAGCGCCGCCAGACGCATGGCGGGCCGTGCGTAATCGGTGAAGCACATGAAGGTGCCGCCATAGGGCCGGATGCCGCCATGCAGCACCATGCCGTTCATTGCCGCCGCCATGCCATGTTCGCGGATGCCGTAATGAATGTAACGGCCCTTGCGGTTGTCCACGTCGAACACCGTCATATCGCCCGAGCGTGTGTTGTTCGAGCCGGTGAGATCGGCAGAGCCGCCCACCGTTTCGGGCATGATCGGGTTGACGATTTCCAGCACCATTTCCGAGGATTGCCGGGTTGCGACCTTGGGAGCCTCGGCGCTGATCTGCTTTTTAAGGGCGCGAATGCGGGCGGTGAGTCTGGCTGGCACATCGCGGCTGAAGATGCGGGCGATCTCGGCCTGGCGGGCGGACGATGCCCCGCTCAGCCGGGCTGTCCAGGCCGCGTGATCGGCGGCGCCGCGCCTGCCGATGGCCTCCCATGCCGATTTCACGTCTGCCGGGATCTCGAAGGGGCCGTGCGGCCAGCCATAGGCCTCCTTGGCCGCGATGAGCTGATCGGGATTGGTCAGCGCGCCGTGCCCCTTGGAGGTGTCCTGCGCCGCGTGCCCGAGCGCGATATGCGTCTTGCAGGCGATCATCGTCGGCTGCCGGGTGGTTTTCGCCCCGCTCAGCGCTGCATCAATCGCCGCCGGATCGTGACCGTCGATTTCCAGCACATGCCAGCCCGAGGCGCGGAAGCGCGCCACCTGATCGGTGCGATCCGCCAGATCGACCCTGCCGTCGATGGTGATGTTGTTGTTGTCCCACAGCACGATCAGGCGCGAAAGCTGGTGCCGCCCGGCGAGGCCGATCGCCTCCTGGCTGACGCCCTCCATCAGGCAGCCGTCGCCGGCGATCACATAGGTGTGGTGATCCATCAGACCGGCGCCAAAGCGGGCGCGAAGCATTTCCTCTGCCATGGCAAAGCCGACGGCGTTGGCGATGCCCTGACCCAGCGGGCCGGTGGTGGTCTCGATCCCCTTGGCGTGGCCGTATTCCGGGTGCCCGGCGGTTTTCGCGCCCCACTGGCGGAAATTGCGGATCTCGCCCAGGGTCATGTCCTGATACCCGGTGAGGTAGAGCAGCGAATAGAGCAGCATCGAGCCATGTCCCGCCGAGAGGATGAAGCGGTCGCGGTCCGGCCAGTCGGGATTGGCGGCATCGAATTTCAGGTGTTTCCCGAACAGGACCGTCGCGACATCGGCCATGCCCATCGGCATGCCGGAATGGCCGGAGTTGGCGGCGGCGACAGCATCGAGGGTCAGCGCACGGATGGCGGTGGCCTTGGACCAGTGATCGGGACTGGCAGAGCGCAGGGCGGCGATATCCACGGGGTCAGCATCCTTTGGAAATGGCAACAGATGCGCGCTGCATAACAGCCCGGTCCAGAAGATCAAGCGTGGGTCTGCCATGCCCCTGCGATATGCGCCAAAGGGGGCGCATTTTCCGGTCGCATTAGATAGACTTGCAAAAACCCCGCCCGCCATGCGATTCGTGGGGCAGCATGGGGCAAGACAAGCGAGGGCCGAGGAAATGAGCCAGATAGACGAGTTGCAGGCGCGGATCACCGTTGCCCTCGACCGGATCGCCGAAGGGCTGGAGGCGCGGCCCGGCGGGGCTGGAACAGGAGAGATTGAGGCCCTCCGGGCGCAGATCGAAGAAGAGCGGCTGGCCAATGCGCAGCTTGAGGAACGGGTGAGGGCGCTGCGCAAGAAGATCGCGGCGCGCGAGACCAGGATAGCCCGCCTGCAGGAGGAGCACTCGGAAACGCTGGGCAGGTTCGACCGGGATCTGCAGGCGCTGCGTCAGGCCAACCAGCAGTTGCGCGATAACAATCAGGCGCTGCGCGAGGCGCATCAGGCCGGCGTGGCCGAGCCGCATCTGATCAACAAATCCATGATGATCGAACTGGAAGGCCTGCGCGCCGCCCGCGCCGCCGACCGCAGCGAGGTCGATGCGGTGCTTGCCGAGCTGGGCAAGGCAATTGCCGGGGCAGGTAGGGCCGAGGATGCCCGGGACGAAACGGAGGAAGCATAATGCCGGACGTCGAGATTCAGATCGGGGGCAGGTCGTTCGAGGTTGCTTGTCAGGAGGGCGAGGAACATTACCTGCGCACCGCGGCCAGAATGCTGGACGAGGAGGCCACGGTGCTGACCACGCAGGTCGGGCGCATCCCCGAGGCGCGGATGTTGCTGATGGCGGGGCTGATGCTGGCGGACAAGACCGCAGGCGCGCAGGACAGGCTGCGCGAGGCCGAGGATCGGCTGGCGGAAAAGGAGGCCGAGCTTGCGCAGTTGCGCAACGCACCCGCGCCCGAGGCGCAGCGGATCGAAGTGCCGGTCGTGCCCGAACCGGTCATCGAGACACTGGCCGAGATCGCGGCCCGCGCCGAGGCGCTGGCGGAAACGGTAGACGGCACGCGAGCCGGGTGACGGGGCAGGTCATGCGATGAAATGGATCGGGTTTGCCCTGCTTGTGCTGATTGCGGCGGGGCTGGCCTATATCCGCCTCGCGCCGTCTGATGTGGCGCGCTGGCATGACCTGCCGGACGGGATCAGCGATCAGACGCTCGAGAGTGGGGCGATGCGGCGGGTCAGGGGCGATCTGGCCGCGTTAGACGCGATCATCCGCGACACGCCGCGCACGACGGTTCTGGCCGGTTCGGTCGAGGACGGGATGGTCACCTATGTCACGCGCTCTCGTGTCTTTGGCTTTCCGGATTATACCACGGTGCGGCAGGCGGGCGAGCGGCTGGAGATTTATGGCCGTCTGCGCTTTGGCGCGTCAGATCTGGGCGTCAACGCCGCCCGAATCGACGGCTGGCTGCGGCGTCTCGATCAGGCCGGATGACAGGCAGCCGTCCGAGACCTTGCGCCACATCGGCACGTTGAGCGACATCTGGCATTGCGCCATGAACATCTTGCCATCAACCTGAAGGCAGGTCATCTCGCCCAATTCGACGCGCGCGCCGCTCTTGTCGGTGCAATAGCAGTCTATCGTCTTGCCGCCGATGGTGCCATCAGGCAGCGCCGGCGTCGCGGCAAGGATCAGAAGAGCGATCAATCGTTTCATGGCCAGATGTTAGCACAGGTCTGCGCTCTTGACCAATACACAAGGATGCGACAGAGGATCATTCCCATGGTGCCGCTGGACAGACTGGAACAGATCACGCAGCGCTTCGAATATATCGAGGCGCAGATGACGCAGGGCGGCGGCGATATCGCGCGGCTGGGGCGCGAATATGCCGAACTGCGCCCCGTGGTCGAGGAGATCCGCGCCTATCGTCAGGCGCTGGCGGATATCGAGAGCGCGCGCGCCATGCTGGGCGATCCCGAGATGCGTGATCTGGCGCGAGAGGAGCTTGAGTCGCTGGAGGCGCGCCTGCCCGGCATGGAACACGCTCTGCAACTGGCGCTGTTGCCGCGGGACACGGCGGATGCGCGGCCCGCGATTCTGGAGATACGACCCGGCACCGGCGGAGAGGAAGCGGCGCTGTTCGCCGCCGACCTGATGCGGATGTATCAGCGCTATGCCGAAGGCCGGGGCTGGTCGTTCGACGTGATCGAGGAGCAGGAGAGCGACCTGGGCGGCATCCGCGAGCTGGTCGCGCATATCAAGGGGGATGGGGTCTTTGCCCGGCTCAAGTTCGAATCGGGGGTCCACCGGGTGCAGCGCGTTCCCGAAACCGAGAGCGGCGGGCGCATCCACACCTCGGCGGCGACGGTGGCGGTGCTGCCCGAGGCGGAGGATGTGGACATCCGCATTGATCCGGGCGATCTGCGGATCGACACGATGCGCAGTTCCGGCGCGGGCGGTCAGCATGTGAACACCACCGATTCGGCGGTCAGGATCACCCATATCCCCAGCGGGATCGTGGTCACGAGCAGCCAGAAATCGCAGCATCGCAACCGCGAGATCGCGATGGAGGTGCTGCGGTCGCGGCTCTTTGATCTGGAGCGGCAGCGCGCGGACAGCGAACGCAGCGCCAATCGCGCGGCGCAAGTCGGGTCGGGGGATCGTTCCGAGCGCATCCGCACCTATAATTTCCCGCAGGGCCGCATGACCGATCACCGGATCAACCTGACGCTCTACAAGCTGGATCAGGTCATGAACGGCGATCTGGACGAGGTGATCGACGCGCTGACCGCCGATGCGCAGGCCACGCTGCTGGCGGAGATGTCGTGAGCGCGCAGGCCGCCCTGAGCGCGGCGGTTCGCGCGCTGGAGGCTGCGGGGATCGAGGGCGCTTCGCGCGATGCGCGGATCCTGCTGGCCGAGGCGATGGCGGTGACGCGGGATCGGCTGACGCTGCATCTGGCGGATGATCTGCCGCCGGAAGTGCAGGCGCGGTTCGAGGCGATGATCGCGCGGCGCGCGGACCGCGCGCCGGTATCGCGGATCATCGGGCGGCGCGCGTTCTGGGGGCGCGATTTCGCGGTGACGCCCGAAGTGCTCGATCCGCGCCCCGAGACCGAATGCCTGATCGCCGCAGCGCTGGGTGGGCCGGTGCCGCAGCGCCTGCTGGATCTGGGCACCGGCAGCGGGATCATCGCGGTGACGCTGCTGGCGGAATGGCCCGACGCGCGGGGCGTGGCCTGCGACATATCGCCAGCGGCGCTGGAGGTGGCGGTGCGGAACGCGGCGCGCCACGGGGTGTCGGGGCGCCTTGATCTGATCGTGTCGGACTGGTTCGGGGCGGTGCGGGGCCGGTTCGATCTGATCGCGTCGAACCCGCCCTATATCGCGGCGGATGAAATGGCCGGGCTGGCCGAAGAGGTGCGCGGGCATGATCCGCGCGCCGCGCTCACCGACGAGGGCGACGGTCTGGCGGCCTATCGTGTCATTGCCGGTCAGGCGGGGGCCTGTCTGTGTCCGGGCGGTCGGATCCTGGTGGAAACCGGCTGGCGGCAGGGGGCGGCGGTGGCCGCGCTGTTCGACGCGGAGGGATTCGCGCAGGTCGCGATCCTGCCCGATCTGGAGGGGCGCGATAGGGTGATTGGCGCGGTCTGGCCCGGATGAATGAGCACATTTCCGGCATAATCCGCGCGAAATGCGGAAAAATGCCGGTTTGCTCTTGTATGACGGGGCGGCACATGCTTAGTGAGTAGTATCAAGACGGAGGATGCCCGATGGGCGGTCCCGCTTGATATCATGCCAGAACATGTCCGACCCGTTTCAACATTCGGCGCAAGGGGCGCCAATCGGGTCAAGCGAACATTCGAGCACAGGGCTGGACAGCACCATATGAGATCATCGAAGTCACGTCAGCGGAACAAGCCGAACCGCAATCGTTCGGTCGGGAATGTCGTAAACCGGGTGTTCGACAGTTCCGGCCCCGAAGGCAAGGTGCGCGGCACGCCGCAGCAGATCATCGAGAAATACAACCAGCTTGCGCGCGATGCGCAACTGTCGGGCGACCGGGTGGCGACCGAGAATTTCCAGCAGCATGCCGAGCATTATCTGCGCCTGCTGGGCGAGGCCCAGAAAGAGCAGGACGCCCGCCGCGACGAGCAGGAGCGCCAGAACCGCGAGCGTCAGGGCGAGCGGGACCGTGGCGAGCGGCCCGAACGACAACCCTACCGCGAGCGTGATTCGGGCGAGAGTGGCGGCGGACATGATCCGGCGCGCGCGCCGCAGCCCGATGTGATCGACAGCGGCGACGAGACCGGAAGCGGTCTGGTCGAGACGCCAGAGAGCCAGGAGCCGTCACCGCTCAAGCCGCCGCGCAAACCGCGCGCCAAACGCCCCCCCAAGGCAGAGGCGCAGCAGGAGCAGGTGCAGCCCGAAGAGCCTGTGGTCGCCCCGTCCGGGCCTGCCGAGGCGGCGGAGTAAACCGCACGGTATGAGTTGAAGAGGGCGCGGGGCCGCATTGGCCGCGCGCCTTTTTGCTGGCCGGGATGATCGAGTATTTTTGGAATGATGAAAGCAGGGGGCTGCGCTCTGGTCTTTCCGGGGACGCGGGCCCGCCGCAGGAAAGATGAGAGAGCCGATGCCCACTGACCGACCACAGCCCGTATTTGTGCTTGTGCGCCCGCAGATGGGCGAGAACATCGGCGCGGCGGCGCGGGCGATGTGGAATTTCGGCCTGGACCGGATGCGGATCGTGGCGCCGCGCGATGGCTGGCCAAATCCGCGCGCGGTGGCGATGGCAAGCGGCGCGGGGCGGTTGCTGGACGAGGCGGTGCTGGTCGACGGGACAAGCGCGGCGGTGGGCGACTGTTCTTTCGTTCTGGCGACCACGGCGCGGGCGCGCGGTCTGACCAAGCCGGTGCTCAGCCCCGAGCGCGCGATGGCGCTGGCGGCCGAAAGGATCGCGGCGGGCGAGCGGGTGGCGGTGCTTTTCGGTCCCGAGCGGGCGGGGCTGGAGAACGATGATATCGCGCGTGCCAATGCGGTGATCAATGTGCCGGTGAATCCGGAATTCGCCAGCCTCAACCTGGCGCAATGCGTGCTGTTGACCGCCTATGAGTGGCAGCGGGCGGGCGGCGGGATCATGCATGAGCGGGTCGATATGGCCGGGGCCGAGTGGGCCGAGCAGATCGAGATCGAGAAGCTCTCGGAGCATTACGAGGCGCGCCTGGCCGAGGCGGGTTTCTTTTTCCCAGAACACAAGGCTGACAGCATGCGACTCAACCTTCGCAACATGTGGAGCAGGATGCCGCTGACGCGCGCCGATGTGCAGACGCTGCACGGTGTCCTGCGGCAGATGGTGCGCTGGAAAGAGCGCGGTTGAAGGCTGGGGGTGCGCGCCCTAGTGTTGACAGGTGCCAGAGCGGACGAGGCAGGGAAATGAGTGGCAAGCGCAGTATTTTTGAAGAGGTGGACAGCGCCGATACCAAGGCCAGATCGACCCCCAGGGGCGGCATGATCGACGCCGGCAGACGCGGCGCGCGCGGGGCGACCCGGCTCTGGCTGATGGTGCTTTTCGCGCTTGTCGTGGCGATGATCGCGGTGGGGGGGTTGACGCGGCTGACCGACAGCGGGCTGAGCATCACCGAATGGAAGCCGGTCACCGGCGCGCTGCCGCCGATGTCCGAGGCGCATTGGATGGAGGAATTCGACAAGTACCGCGCCATTCCGCAATACGAGATCATCAACAAGGGCATGAGTCTGGCCGAGTTCAAGGTGATCTACTGGTGGGAATGGGGCCACAGGCAACTGGGCCGGGTGATCGGGCTGGTCTGGGCGGTCGGATTCGTTGGCTTTTTGCTGGCGCGGCAGGTGCCGGTGGGCTGGACCGGGCGGTTCTTGCTGCTGGGCGCGCTCGGTGGGGCGCAGGGGGCCATCGGCTGGTGGATGGTGGCGTCGGGCCTTACCGGCGACATGGTGGCGGTGGCCTCTTACCGGCTGGCCACCCATCTGGGGCTGGCCTTTGTGATCCTCGGGTTGATCGCGTGGTATGTGTTCCTGCTTGGCCGCGAGGACCGCGAATTGATGCAGGCGCGGCGCGCGCGCGAGGCGCGGCTGTTCGGTCTTTCGACCGGGCTCATGCACTTCGCCTTTCTGCAAATCCTGCTGGGGGCGCTGGTGGCGGGGATCGATGCCGGGCGCACCTTTACCGACTGGCCGCTGATGGCGGGGGGCGTGTTGCCGCCGGGGATGATGGAGTTGCAGCCCTGGTGGCGGAATTTCTTTGAGAATCCCGGCATGGTGCAGTTCATCCACCGGGTCAGCGGCTATCTGCTGCTGGCCTTTGCTGTGGTGGTCTGGCTGCGTGGACGGCGCAGCGCGCATGCCGCGACGCGCGGGGCGTTCACGGCGGTCTTTGCGGTGCTGCTGTTGCAGATCGTGCTGGGGATCATGACGGTGCTCTATATCGCGCCCTGGCAGTTGGCGATCGTGCATCAGCTGGTGGCGGTGCTGCTCTGGGTGCTGATCCTGCGGGCGCGGTTCCTGAGCCAGTATCCGCGCGCGACGTCGATCCGGGGGGGATGAGATGACGGCCTGTGACGATCTGATGGCGCTGGAGCGTGAGACGCAGGCACTGGCGCAGGTGGCCGGGCGGCTGGGCTGGGATCAGGAAACGATGATGCCGCGCGGCGCCGCCGATCAGCGGGCCGAGGAATCGGGTGCGATGCAAGCGGTTCTGCATGCGCGTCGCACCGATGCGCGACGCGGAGACCTGCTGGCCGCTGCCGAAGGTGAGGCCACGGACGACATTGCGCGCGCGCAATTGCGCCGTATCCGACGCGATTTCGATCGCGCCACGCGCGTGCCCGCAGATCTGGCGGTGGCGGTGGCGCGGCTGACCAGCCGGGCACAGGGCCAATGGGCCGAGGCGCGGGCGGCGGACGATTACGCCGCCTTTGCCCCGGTGCTGGCCGAGGTGGTGCGGCTGAAACGCGAGGAGGCGGCGGCGCTGGCGAGGGGCGGCGATCTCTACGAGGCGCTGCTTGACGAATACGAGCCGGGGATGACCGTGGCGCGGCTCGATGCGATGTTTGCGGAAATGCGGCCCCGGCTGGTGTCGCTGCGCGCTCGCGCGCTTGCGGCGGAATGGCCGATGCTGGACGCGCATTTCGACGAGCAGGCGCAATTGCGCCTCGCGCGCGAGTTGGCGCGCCGCTTCGGTTATGATTTCGCGCGCGGGCGGCTCGACATGGCGGTGCATCCCTTCAGTTCCGGCAGCGGCGACGATGTACGCATCACCACGCGGGTGAGCGAGAGCGATCCGTTCAACTGCATCTATTCGACGATCCACGAGGTCGGTCATGCCTGCTATGAACAGGCGATTGATCCGGCTTATCGGTTTACGCCGCTGGGGCAGGGCGTGTCGATGGGCGTGCATGAGAGCCAGAGCCGGATCTACGAGAATCAGCTGGGTCGGGGGCGGGCGTTCTGCGGTTGGCTGTATCGCCGGATGCGCGAGATATTTGACGATGTCGGGGTGACGGATGAGGATTCGTTTTACCGCGCGGTGAACCGCGTGCATCGCGGTTATATACGCACCGAATCCGATGAGGTGCAGTACAACCTGCACATCATGCTGCGGTATGATCTGGAGCGGGCGCTGATCGCGGGCGATCTGGTCACGGACGATCTGGAGGCGGCGTGGAACGACCGCTTTGTCGCCGATTTCGGCTATCCGGTGGACCGGGCGTCGAACGGCGTGCTGCAGGATGTGCATTGGTCGGTGGGGCTGTTCGGCTATTTTCCGACCTACAGTCTGGGCAATGTCTATGCCGGGTGTCTGCATGCGGCGATGCGTCGGGCAGTGCCGGAGTTGGACGAGCGGCTGGCGCAGGGCGATCCGGGTGTCGCGACCGCCTGGCTGCGCGCCGGGGTGCAGCGGCATGGCGGGCGTCATGAACCGGACGAGGTGATCGGGAATGCCTGCGGGCAGGCTCTCGCCGCGGAACCGCTGCTGAGCTATCTGGAAGAGAAATTCGGCGCGCTCGCGGAGTGATCGGGATCACTCGTTCACGGTCGCCTCGACCGGTTCGACCGGTTCGGTCTGTTCGATCCATTGCGTGAGGATCGAGCGCAGCAGCGCCACATCGCGCGTCTCGATCGCCTCGGACAGGGATCTGAGCGCCTTGGCCAGTTCGATCTCTGACAGATGCCCCTCTTGCGCGCGCAGGATCCGGGGATGCGGTGTGGTCAGCATGTCCGAACCGATCAGCAGTTCCTCGTGCAGCTTTTCGCCGGGGCGCAGGCCGGTGATCCGGATCTCGATGTCGCCCTGCGGATTTTCCGCGTCGCGCACGGTGTGACCCGAGCCTTCGATCATCTTGCGGGCCACATCGCGCATCGCGACAGGTTTGCCCATGTCGAGCACGAAGACATCGCCGCCGCGCGCGAATGTGCCCGCGAGCAGCACGAGGCGCGTCGCCTCGGGGATGGTCATGAAATAGCGCGTCACCTCGGGATGGGTCAGGGTGACGGGGCCGCCGCGGGCGATCTGTTCGGCGAAGAGCGGGATCACCGAGCCGGACGAGCCGATGACATTGCCGAAACGCACCATGGAAAACCGCGTCTTCGTGCTGCGCGTGGCCATGTCCTGAATGATCATCTCGGCAAAGCGCTTTGACGCGCCCATGACAGAGGTCGGGCGCACCGCCTTGTCGGTAGAGACGAGGATGAATCTCTCGACGCCCGCATCGCGGGCGGCGTTGGCCACCGTTCGGGTGCCGATCACGTTGTTGCGCATCCCCTCGATGGCGTTGGCCTCGACCATGGGAACGTGCTTGTAGGCCGCCGCGTGCAGCACGATGTCGATCTTCTTGGCCTGCATCAGGACGGTGACGAGCGCCTTGTCGTTGATCGAGCCGAGGATCGGGGTGATGGTCAGGTCGGGCGCAAGGGCGCGCAGTTCGCGGTCTATATCGAAGAGAGCGATTTCGCTGTGATCGAGCAGCACCAGATGTCCAGGGCGCGAGCGGATCAGTTGACGGCACAGTTCCGACCCGATCGAGCCGCCGGCCCCGGTCACCAGGATGCGCCGCCCGGCATAGGTTTCGTTCACGCCGGGCAGCTGATCCTCCAGCCCGTCGCGCCCGAGGAGATCGCTGAGGCCCACGGGACGGCTCTCGTAAAGCGTGCGTGCGTCATTGGTCACCAGATCGGCAAAGGAGGGCAGGGCATGCACCTCGCAGCCCAGATCGGTCAGTCTGCGGGTGATCGCGGCGCGCGTGGCGGCGGGGGCGCTCGGCATTGCCAGCACGATGCGCTGCACGTTGTGCTGGGCGACCAGTTGCGCGATGTCGTCGGGCTTGTGAACCCGCAGCCCGCCAATTTGCAGCGATTGCAGACGGGGTTCGTCATCGACAAAGGCCACCGGCATCACGGCGTCATCGGTGGTCAGCGCCGCGGCAAGCTGCTGGCCGGTCTGGCCCGCACCGTAGATCAGCACCCGCAGCCGGGGGGTGCCGCGGCGCTGGATCCGCAACAGGGCGGCCCGCAGCACCAGCCGCGCCGTGACCGTCAGGATCAGGTAGATCAGGCCAGTTATCACAAGGGCACCGGGATGCGCCGCGTGACCCTGCAAGAGCCGTGAGGCCGCCAGCCCGATCACCATGAGCGCCATGGCGACAAAGGCGGAAGCGAGCATGTCCCGCCCCGCATAGGAGTTGAGACGGACCCTGGGCAGGCCCAGAACCACATTGAGCAGACCCGTCGCCGCAAGCAGAAGACCCAGATCCCAAAACCGGATATCCGCCGCATCTGCGGACCAGTCCGCGCCGGGAGTCAGCGTATGCGCCAGAAACCAGGCAACAGCCAGAAGCAGGACATCAAGCGCAAGAAAGACAGCGTATCTGTGCGAAGGCCGCAAAGTTGCGACGAGGTGGTAAAACATTGCCAGTCCTCAACATGCCGGGGCTGAATATCCTCAGGGTCTGTTACGAAAATAATATTTTTCAGTGAGGGCTCCAGCCACGTCTGGTCACGTTGCTGTCAGAACTCTGTCATTTGCTAGTCGGAGCCTGAGCGCCGCGCAAGAAATAATCTGTCCCGGCGCCTTATCTGCAAGGGCAACCGCCGCAATTCCGCACCAGGATCGCGTGGGAGCCTCGGGGCGAACACGTCGAACGCCGTGCGGCACAGCAGCGCCAGGTCGTAGCCGGGGCTCTGGTGCCGCGCCCATATCAGATCGAGCCGCGCCTTGACCGGAATGCAGCGGCGCACATAGATATCCTCCGAGGTCTCGCGCGTGTGGCAATCGCCCAGCAGGCGTGCCTCGGTTCGGTGATAGACCAGCGTCGCCAGCCCGGTCACACCGGGGCGGTGGTCGAGCACGCGGGCGTAGAGATCGGGAAACATCTCGACATAGGCGCGCAGCGGCGGCCTTGGTCCGACAAAGCTCATGTCGCCGCGCAGGATATTCAACAATTGCGGCAGTTCGTCGAGACGATAGCGGCGCAGCCAGTGACCGAGCGGGGTGATCCGGTCCTGCTTGTAGGCGCCTGACACGCCGCTATCCGCATCAATGTGGCGCATGGTGCGGAATTTCCAGAGGCAGAACGGTGTCTGCGCGGTCTTCATCCGTTCGGAGAGATAGAACACCGGCGCGCCGTCCACCAGCAGGATCAGCAGCGCGATAACCAGCATGACGGGGGCCAGCAGCGCCGCAAGGGCGAGCGCCAGAACCACATCCGTCAGCCGCTTGAGCGGCGCGCCAGTCCGCGCCAATCGTAAATCATTTCGGATGCAGTCCTGTGCCATTCCATCAGGGGTAATATGGACGTGATTAAAGAAGCGTTAAGCGTGACTATCTGAATCGCCTGTGCCGACGCCGCGCGCCAGTAGATGGGGCGGTCTGCGGCCTCGACCAGATCCTGCATTCCAACCGGTTCGGGGGCGGTGACGTTCAGGCAGTCGGGCAGCGTCTCGGACGGCAATACGGCCAGAGCGGCCAGAGCCCGGGCCAGATCGCCGGGGGCGATATAGCTGCGCAGCGGTCCGGCGCCGTCGGCAAAGCGGTCCAGTGTCACCGGTGCCATCTGCGGCAGAAGGGCAGGCGCCAGACTGTCGGCACCCACCACATTGGCCAGCCGAAGGATGGTGTGGCGGATGCCTTCGGGCGGCAGGGCGCGGATCGTTTCCTCCATCGCCAGCTTGGCCGCGCCATAGGCGCCGACCGGGGCGGGCGGGTCAGTCTCGCGCAGATCTTGACCCGGCCCGTAGACCGCCGCCGAGGACAGGTGAAAGACGCGCTGCGCCCCGCAGGCGTGGGCCAGCGCCAGCGTGTCGGTGAGCAGCGCGCTGTTGATCGCAAGATCCGCCGCATCGCCGGAGGTCCGGCCCCAGAGCGCCACCAGCGTGCCGCAGGCGGGCAGCGCAGGTAGCGGCATGCCAGGGGACCACAGGATGTCCGCAGGCGCCCGGCGCGCCAGCCACAGCGCATCCGGTGCGTCCGGCAGGTCTGGCCATGCGCGCTGCAGCAGCCGCCCGAGACGGCCGTTGCTGCCTGTGAAAAGGCATCGGTCTGCGCGGGATGACCTGTCCAAGAGCGGCTCTTTGCGGCGTGACGGAAACACGCGCATGGCTAGCATATCCGCTGGCGGAGCGAAAGTTCGCGGGACGGGGCTGGTGCCGGTCAGATATTGGCGAAGATGTTGAGCACTTCGCGCTCATCCTCGGCCACGCGCGGCTGTCTGGGGGCGGTCTCGACCGTTTTGAGCGCCCGCCGGATTTCCAGCTGGACGGGGCGTTTGTGACTGGCCGTCGGGGTGATACGCCGCGGCTTTACGGGTTTTTGCACCAAGGCGCTGCGACGTGCGCGCGACCCCAGCATCGAGGCGCTGCGGATTTCGTGGGGGCTGAGGGTCATGTAGCTGAGCATGATGGCGCATATCAGGGTGATATCGCGCCAGAAGGCCGAGACAGCACCGGGTTCTACATGCACCATGTGCTGCGCCAGACTGCTGGCAAAGATGAAAAGTGCGAGGCTGAGCGCTGACAGCCGCAGATGGTAGCCGATCATGAATGTGGCCGAGAGACACAGCAATATGGTCGATCCGGCGATGTCGGCGGTTCTCGGGTCGAGAAAGGCCGCGAACAGGACCGCCTTGTCGAGACCCGTCACCAGATCGAGTGCAAGCGCCATGAAATAGGATCCGGTCACGACGCGGATCAGGTTCCGGGCGACCTGATTAGTGGTTTCATTGCGTCGTGCGGTCACGGACGTCAGCCATTCCTGGAGTGCGGGAAACAAGGTGGCACTTTTACAACCTTTGAGCGACTTTCGCTGTCCGACTTTCCCCGGACACTCTGGCTAAAATCGGGCCAAAGCGTGATTTTCCGCGGCTTTCCTGTGGCCTCAGCCGAGCGCGCGTTCAGCTTTCGGTGGTTTCATCCTCATCGGCCTGTTCCGCGATCCAGGCGACCGACACGACCTCTTCGCCGGCACCGGTGTTGAATACCTTGACCCCGCCCGCGCTGCGCGAGCGAAACGAAATGCCCTCGACCGGTACCCGGATCGACTGCCCCTTGGAGGTGGCGAGCATGATCTGATCCTCGCGCGTGACCGGGAAAGAGGCCACGAGATTGCCGCCGCGCATGGATTTCTCGATTGCCGTCACGCCCATGCCGCCGCGCCCGCGCACCGGGTAATCGTGGCTGGAGCTCAGCTTGCCGGTGCCGCGCGCGGTGATCGTCAGGATCAGATCCTGCGCCGCCAGCATGTCCTGGTAACGCTCTTCCGGCAGGGCGGTGTCGGTGATTGTCACGCCCTCGCTGTCGGGGTCGCCCGCGCTGGTCTCGTCCTCGGGCTCTGCCCCGAATTCGGCACGGAAGCGCTTGAGGAAGGCGGCGCGTTCCTCCGGCGTCGCCTCGAAATGGCGGATCACCGACATCGAGACGACCCGATCGCCATTGAGCAGCCTGATCCCGCGCACGCCGGTCGATTTGCGCCCCTTGAAGACACGCACATCGTTGGTGGAAAACCGGATCGCGCGCCCCGAGTCGGTGACGAGCATCACGTCATCCTCTTCGGTGCAGATGCGCGCATTCACCAGTTCCACCCCCTCGGGCAGATCCATCGCGATCTTGCCGTTGCGTTTGACATTGGTGAAATCGCTGAGCGCGTTGCGCCGCACATCGCCTGCGGAGGTGGCAAACACGATCTGCAGGTCGTCCCATTCCTCTTCGGCGCGGTCCACGGGCATGATCGCGGCGATGGAAACGCCAGAGGGAATCGGCAGGATGTTGACGATCGCCTTGCCCTTGGAAGTGCGTCCGCCAAGCGGCAGCCGCCACGTCTTGAGCTTGTAGACCATTCCGTCGGTGGTGAAGAACAGAAGCTGCGTGTGCGTGTTGGCCACGAACAGCGTGGTCACCACGTCCTCGTCCTTGGTGGACATGCTGCTCAGGCCCTTGCCGCCGCGTTTCTGCGCGCGGAAATCGGCGAGCGCCGAGCGCTTGATATAGCCGCCCTGCGTGACGGTCACGACCATGTCCTCGCGCTCGATGAGGTCTTCGTCCTCCATGTCGCCGGACCAGTCGACGATCTCGGTGCGGCGGGGGACGGCGAACAGTTCCTTCACCTCGCGCAACTCATCCGCGATGATCTGCATGATCCGCTCGCGGCTGGCGAGGATGGCGAGGTATTCCTTGATCTTGCCCGCGAGGTCCTGCAGCTCGTCGGTGACTTCCTTGACGCCGAGTTGCGTCAGGCGTTGCAGACGCAGGTCAAGGATCGCGCGGGCCTGCACCTCGGAGAGGTTATAGGTGCCGTCCTCGTTGGCCCGGTGGCTCGGGTCATCTATCAGCGCGATATAGGGCAGGATATCTCCAGCGGGCCAACGCCGTTCCATCAGTTTTGTGCGGGCCTCGGCGGCGTCGGCGGAGGCGCGGATCGTGGCCACCACCTCATCGACGTTGGACACGGCGACCGCCAGACCGCAAAGAACATGCGCGCGCTCGCGCGCCTTGCGCAGGTCATAGGCGGTGCGGCGTGCGACCACTTCTTCACGGAAGGTAATGAAGAGCGACAGGAACCGGTGCAGTGTCAACTGCTCGGGCTTGCCACCGTTAAGGGCCAGCATGTTGCAGCCGAAATAGGTCTGCATCGGGGTAAAGCGGTAAAGCTGGTTGAGCACGACCTCGGCGGTTGCGTCGCGTTTGAGTTCGATCACCACACGCACGCCGTTGCGGTCGCTCTCGTCCTGCACATGGGAGATGCCCTCGATCCGCTTGTCGCGGGCGGCCTCGGCGATGCGCTCGATCATCGTGGCCTTGTTCACCTGATAGGGGATCTCGTCTATGACGATGGCGAAGCGGTCCTTGCGGATTTCCTCGGTGTGAGTGCGCGCGCGAATGATGACGCTGCCGCGCCCCTCCAGGTAGGCCTTGCGCGCGCCCGAACGGCCCAGCATCAGGCCGCCGGTGGGAAAATCCGGGCCTGGAACATAGGCGATCAGATCCTCGCTCTCGAGGTCGGGGTTGTCGATCAGCGCCAGCGTGGCGTCGATCACCTCGCCCAGGTTGTGCGGCGGGATATTGGTGGCCATGCCGACGGCGATACCGCCCGCGCCATTGACCAGCATGTTGGGAAAACGCGCGGGCAGGACGGTGGGCTCGCGGTCCTTGCCGTCGTAATTGTCCTGAAAGTTGACGGTTTCCTTTTCGATATCGGCCAGCAGAAAGGCGGCCGGCTTGTCCATGCGCACCTCGGTATAGCGCATGGCGGCCGCGTTATCGCCGTCCATCGAGCCGAAATTGCCCTGACCGTCCAGCAGCGGCAGCGACATCGAGAAATCCTGCGCCATGCGCACCAGTGCGTCATAGATCGCGGAGTCCCCGTGCGGGTGGTATTTCCCCATCACGTCGCCGACCGCGCGGGCGGATTTGCGGTAAGGCTTGTCATGGGTATTGCCGCCCTCGTGCATGGCGTAAAGGATGCGGCGATGCACGGGTTTCAACCCGTCGCGCAGATCGGGAATCGCGCGGCTGACGATCACGCTCATCGCGTAATCGAGATAGGATGTTTTCATCTCGTGTTCGATCGAGACCACCGGCCCGTCGTATTCGGGGCGCTCAGGCATATTTTCATCCATGTTTTCAGGGGGTTGAGGCGTGTCGCTCACGATTTTTACCGTCCTGTGATCTGGCGCTATATATTGTTGGAAAGACTATATCAGAGGCAGGATATGGGGTGCAATGGGCCAGCGCCACCACATTTGTCAGCCATCAAATCGGAGTGATAACACACTGTTTTTATTGAAAAGTAATTTCTTTCGGGCATGATCGAACCATCAGGCAGATACAGGAGCAGAAAATGGAGATGTCTGAAACCGAACTGATGCTGCGCGGATACGGGCTGACCACGGCGGAATTCTTCTACCGGATGCCCGATTACCGCAATGTGCTGAACAGCTATCTCTGGCAGGATTACGACATCGCGCCGGATCATCCGAAACTCTTTGGCTTCATCGAATTCTGGCAGCGCGAGCTTGACGGCCCGCTGCATTCGGTGCGTTTCACGCACCGCAAGATGATTGCGCCCGGCGAATGGCGCAACGTGGTGGGTGAATTCACCCTGCACTGACGTGGCGACGGCATTCTGACCCGGTGCGGTCGGATGGGATCCTTGCGCATTTTCATATTTCGTATATTCTGGAAATATGGAAAAATTGATTCCCTCCCGTCTGTCCACCCTGGGCCATCCGCAGCGGCTGGCGATTTTCCGGCTGTTGATGCGGCGCTATCCCGACCGGGTGCCCGCCGGAGAGCTGGCGGAGGCGCTGGCGCTCAGGCCCTCGACGCTGTCGGCCTATCTGGCGGCGCTGATGCAGGCGGGGCTGGTCACACAGGAACGGGCGGGCACGTCGTTGCGATACTCCGTCGAGATGATCGAACTGCGGCGGACCCTGGACTACCTGCTCAACGATTGCTGTCGCGGGCGCCCGGATATCTGCGTGCCCGTCGTTTCGTCCCTTCAGACAGGAGCCGCCGCCATGACGCACCGGAAATACAATGTTCTGTTCATCTGCGTGGGCAATTCCGCGCGCTCGATCTTTGCCGAGACCCTGCTGCGCGATATCGCCGGTGATCGGTTCAATGTCCATTCCGCCGGCACGCGCCCCTATTCGGAGATGAACCCCTTTGCGATCGAGGTGCTCAGGGCCAAGGGGCATGATGTGACGCCGCTGCGCGCCAAGAATGTCAGCGAATTCAGCTCGCCGGGTGCGCCGAGGATGGATTTCGTCTTTACCGTCTGTGACCGGGCCGCGAACGAGGAATGTCCGCCCTGGCAGGGGCAACCGATCAGCGCCCATTGGGGCATGCCCGATCCGGTCAGGGCCGAGGGCACCGAGGCGCAGAGGAGCCTGGCGTTCCAGCAGGCATATGGCGCGTTGCGCAACCGGATCATCGCCTTTGCGGCGCTGCCCCTCGAGACGCTGGACCGGGTCAGCCTGCAGGCGGCGGTGGATGACATTGCGCGGCAGGGTGACGGGGCCGACGCATGACGGTCTATGCGGTCAACGGCCTGGGGCGGATCGGCAAGCTGATCCTGAGGCCGCTGCTGGAGCGGGGGGCGAAAATCGCATGGATCAACGACGCGGTGGGCGATCCGGCGATGCATGCGCATCTGTTCGAGTTCGATACGGTTCACGGGCGCTGGGACGCGGATTTTGCCCATGATCCAGATAGCGTGATCATCGACGGGGTGCGCCTGCCATTCGTCGGCGCGCGCGACCTGCGCGATCTGCCGCTCGGCGGCGTCGATGTGGTGATCGACTGCACCGGAGTGTTCAGGACCGAGGCCAAACTCGCCCCCTATTTCGCGGGCGGGGTCCGCAAGGTCATGGTGTCCGCCCCGGTCAAGGATGGCAACGCGGCGAATATCGTCTATGGCGTCAACCACGACATCTACGATCCCGCGCGCCACCGAATCGTCACGGCGGCGAGTTGCACCACCAACTGTCTCGCGCCGGTGGTCAAGGTGCTGCATGAGGCGATCGGGATCAGGCATGGTTCGATCACCACGATCCATGACGTGACCAACACGCAGGTGATCGTGGACCGGCCCGCCAGGGATTTGCGGCGGGCGCGCTCGGCGCTCAATTCTCTGATCCCGACCACCACCGGCAGCGCCACGGCGATCACGCTGATCTACCCCGAACTCAAGGGGCGGCTCAATGGTCATGCGGTGCGGGTGCCGCTCTTGAACGCCTCGATCACCGATTGCGTGTTCGAGATGGAGCGCGAGACGAGCGTGGAAGAGGTGAACGCCCTTTTCAGCTTGGCCGCCGAGGGGCCGCTCAAGGGCATTCTGGGCTATGAAGAACGCCCGCTGGTCAGCGCGGATTATACCAATGACACAAGGTCGGGCGTTGTCGATGCGCCCTCGACCATGGTGGTGAACGGCACGCAGGTGAAGGTCTATGTCTGGTATGACAACGAGATGGGCTATGCGCATCGCCTCGTCGATGTGGCGCTGATGGTGGGCGAGAGGCTGTGAACGACCGCCCCGAGGGCCTGTCGGCCTATATCGCGGTCACTGCGGCCTACTGGGCCTTCATGCTGAGCGATGGTGCGCTCAGGATGCTGGTGCTGCTGCATTTTCACACGCTTGGCTTCAGCCCGATCCAGCTTGCCTATCTTTTCGTGCTCTATGAGATGGCGGGGATGGTGACCAATCTTTTGGCAGGCTGGGTCGCGGCGCGGTTCGGGTTGACCGCAACCTTATATGCCGGGCTTGGCTTGCAGGTGGTGGCGCTGGTGGCGCTGGCGCAGCTTGACCCCGGCTGGGCCGTGGGCGTCTCGGTGGCCTATGTGATGGTCGTGCAGGGGGTCTCTGGCGTGGCCAAGGATCTGGCCAAGATGTCGTCTAAATCCGCCGTAAAGCTTTTGGCGCCAGCGGAGAAGGCAGGGCTGTTCCGCTGGGTGGCGGTGCTGACGGGATCGAAGAACGCGGTCAAGGGGGCGGGTTTTCTGGTCGGTGCGGGGCTGTTGGCGGCGCTGGGTTTTGTCTGGGCGATCTGGATCATGGCAGGGGGGCTGGCGGCGATCCTAGTGGCGGTGGTCCTTGCCATGCCGCCGGGATTGCCGCGCGGGCGCAGGGGGGCGAAATTCTCGGAAATATTCTCGCGCTCTGCCAATGTGAACTGGCTGAGCGCGGCGCGGGTGTTCCTGTTCGGCGCGCGCGACGTGTGGTTCGTGGTTGGGATACCGATCTATTTCTACAGCGTGCTGTCGGACGGCAGTGAGGCGGGCAACCGGGCGGCGTTTTTCCTGATCGGCGCGTTCATGGCGATCTGGATCATCCTTTACGGCGCGGTGCAGGCCATGGCCCCGCGCATCCTGCGCGCCGCGACGCGCCCCGAGGCGGAGTTGATCGGTGAGGCGCGCGGATGGGCGGCGGGGCTGTTCGGGGTGCCCGCCTGCCTGGCGGTGGTGGCGCTGATCGCGGGCGGGCCCGGGCCCTGGCTCACGGTTGTTCTGGTGGCGGGGCTGCTGGTGTTCGGCGTCGTCTTTGCGGTCAATTCCGCGCTTCATTCCTACCTGATCCTCGCGTTCTCGCGTGCCGAACGGGTCACGATGGATGTGGGGTTCTACTACATGGCCAATGCGGCGGGGCGTCTTCTGGGCACGCTCCTGTCGGGGCTGACCTATCAGGCGGGGGGGCTTGCGCTGATGCTGGGCACGGCGGCGGCAATGGTGGCCCTGTCGGCACTGGCGGCGGGACGGCTCAGAGCCGTGCCTGCCACCCTATGAGGCATCCGCCGGATCAGGGAATGATGCGGGTGTATTTCATGCCTTCGACAGAAGCACCGATCATGGCGCCGGCCTGCCCGAAGATCACGGCAACGATCGGTGAACTTGCGGTGGTGGTGTCTGCGCGCAGGTTCTCGCCGTAATCGTTGAAGGCATATCCGACATCGGCCCCGGCGACCCAGCCCGAGGAGCGGCGGAAATTCTGTAATGCGTCATCGGTCATGAAAAACAGAACATGGGCGAACTGCTGCGCGCCGATCTGCAATCCGATGCTGCCCTTGGTGGCTGAATAATAATCCACGGTAACGTCATTGATCCTCAGCGCTCCGCGGCCAAACCCGCCGCCCAGTCCCAGTCCGGCCTGCGTGACCACGGGCATGACCAGCATGCCGGTGGATTTCTCGGCCAGTTGGCGGGTGTTGGGATAGGTCGAATACATATGGCTCAGCGTCGAATCCACACGCGCATCAATCTTTGCCGCGCCGTCGCTGCCCACGCCGTTGCCACAAGCCGCGAGGAGCGGGGTTCCCGCCAGTATGCCTAGAGTGAATGCGCGTCGTGTCAGAATGTTCATGTCGCTACCTGTTCGTTGCCTCGGGGTGCCGGAATTCAGTGCGATCCCGGTTCTGCTACGCAGTATAGAGGCAGGGGGCGCGTCTGTCACTAGGGATTGTGGTCTTGGGCGGGATGCCGCCCGCCCTCAGCCGCGTGCCAGCAGGCGTGCCGCGTCGGGAGCGAAATAGCTGAGCACCCCGTCGCAGCCCGCGCGTTTGAAACACATGAGGCTTTCGAGCATCGCGCGCTCGTGGTCGATCCAGCCATTCTGCACCGCCGCCATGATCATCGCGTATTCGCCCGAGACCTGGTAGGCGAAGGTCGGCGCACCAAAGGTTTCCCTGGCGCGGCGGCAGATGTCGAGATAGGGCATGCCCGGCTTGACCATCACCATGTCGGCACCCTCGCGCAGGTCGCGCTCGATCAGGCGCAGCGCCTCGTCGCTGTTGGCGGGGTTCATCTGATAGGTCTTCTTGTCGCCCTTGAGCGCCGACGACGCGCCGACCGCATCGCGGAACGGACCGTAAAAGGCGCTGGCGTATTTGGCGGCATAGGACATGATCATCACGTTGTGGTGGCCATGCGCCTCAAGCGCCGTGCGAATGGCCCCCACGCGGCCATCCATCATGTCCGATGGGCCGATGATATCGACCCCGGCCTCGGCCTGCGACAGCGCCTGTTTGACCAGCGCCTCGACGGTAGCGTCATTGACGATCTCGCCATCCACGACAAATCCGTCATGGCCGGTGTCGGAATAGGGGTCGAGCGCCACATCGGTCATCACGGCAATGCCCGGCACCGCCGCCTTGATCGCGCGGGTGGCGCGGTTGGAGAGGTTCTCGGGGTTCCATGCCTCGGCGCAATCGGCGGTGCGATTTTCGGCAGAGGTGTAGGGAAACAGGCAGATGGCCGGAATGCCCAGATCGGCCGCCTCGCGCGCCGCCTCGACCACGCGGTCGATCGAGCGGCGCAGCACGCCGGGCATCGAGGGCACGGGTTCCTCGACGCCCTCGCCGTCGCGCACGAATACCGGCCAGATGAGGTCGGCGGGCGACAGCGTGTTTTCCGCTACCAGCGCCCGGATTGCGGACGTTTGACGTGTGCGGCGCAGGCGGGTGGCGGGAAAGGCGGCTTGGGTCGGGCGCATGGCGGTCTGTCCTGTCATTGGTTGCGATTGAGTGCCATGGAAATTGGCGCATCTCAAGGGTAGGAATTGCCGCGCGCCAAGGCTAAGAGGGCGGTGACGCAAGACAGGAACTCCGCCTTGACCTGGTATAGCACCATTTTCGAACTGATCGATATGCGCTCGTTCAGCAACCTTTGGTATTGGATCGCTCTGGCGGTGACATGGTCATCGGCCAGCCACTGGGTTCTGGGTGTGCCCTGGGACATGGCGATGCGGGCGCGCCGGGGCAAGAGCGCGCAGGCGGTCACGGATTTCGAGGATATGGTGCGCATCAACACCAACCGCCTGCTTTACGTAGCGCGGGAATCGGGGTTGGTGCTGGCGGGAATTGTGGCGTTTGTGCTGACCTCGCTGGCGCTCTTGGGGTTTGTCTACCGCAACGAATTCTCGCAGGCGCTGTTTCTGCTGGGCTTTCCGCTGACGTTGGTGGGGGGGCTGTCGTTGCATACCGCGCAGGTGATTCAGGACCGCGCGCTCGGCGGAAGGGATCTGATCCGGCGGATGCAGGTTCAGCGCCTGGCCACGCAGATCATCGGCATGTTGTCGATTTTCGTCACCGTGCTCTGGGGCATGTATCAGAACATCACCAGTCATGTTCTGGGCTAGGTCCGGCGGCGGATGCGGACGGGCACGGGAACCGGAATGAACGGAACGCAGCATATCACCGTGAGCGGTGCGCCCGAGGGGTTCGACGCGCGGCTTGTCCTTGTCGAGGCGGAGAAATCCGCGGCACCCCTGCTGCATGTGGCGCGCGACGACAAACGGATGGCGGCGATGGCGGCGGCGCTGCGGTTCTTTGCGCCCGACATGCCGGTGCTGACCTTTCCGGGCTGGGATTGTCTGCCCTATGACCGGGTGTCGCCCAATGCCGATATTTCGGCCACGCGGATGGCGACGCTGGCGGGGCTGGTGCATGGCGTGCCGGGGCGGTTCATCCTGCTGACCACGCTCAATGCGGCGACACAGCGGATTCCGGCGCGCGCGGTGCTGCGGGGTGCTGCCTTTGCCGCCACTGTGGGGGAACGGATCGACGAGGCGGCGCTGCGCGGTTTTCTGGTGCGCATGGGGTTCAGCCAGGCGCCGACGGTGACAGAGCCCGGCGATTACGCGCTGCGCGGCGGGATCATCGACATCTATCCGCCGGGCGAGGGCGGGCCGGTGCGGCTCGATCTTTTTGGCGATGTGCTGGACGGGGTGCGCCGGTTCGATCCGGTCACGCAGCGCACCACCGAGAAACTCGACCGGGTGGAACTTGCCCCGGTATCCGAGGTGATCCTGGACGATGACGCGATCCGCCGGTTCCGCCAGAATTACCGGATCGAGTTCGGCGCGGCGGGCACCGATGATCCGCTCTACGAGGCGGTGAGCGCGGGGCGCAAGCACGCTGGCGTCGAGCATTGGTTGCCGTTCTTTCACGAACGGCTTGAGACGCTGTTCGACTATCTGCCGGGCGCGACGGTCACGCTGGACGATCAGGCGATGCCCGCACGGCTGGCACGCTGGGAGAGCATCGCGGACCAATACGAGACGCGGCATCTGGCGCTAAGTCAGAAATCGCGCGGCGATACGGTTTACAAGCCGGTGCCGCCCGGTCTGCTCTATCTCGACGATGCGGGTTGGCAGGCGGCGGTGGCGGATCGCCGCGTGTTGCAGTTCATGGCGCTGCCGCAGCCTACCGGACCGGGGGTGACCGACGCAGGCGGGCGGATCGGGCGCAATTTCGCGCCCGAGCGACAACAGGAAAACATAAACCTTTTCAGCGCTCTGAAGGGGCATGTTGATGTTAGGCTGGAGCAGGGGCCGGTGCTGCTGGCCAGCTATTCCGAGGGCGCGCGCGAGCGGCTGGAGGGGCTCTTGGCCGATGAGGGGCTGATCGGGGCCGTCACGGTGCGCGACGCCCGCCGGATCGGCAAACGTGGCCTGCATCTGGCGGTCTGGCCGTTGGAACACGGGTTTGAGTCGCCGGATCTGACGGTGATCGCCGAACAGGATGTGCTGGGCGAGCGTCTGATCCGCGCACCGCGCCGCCGCCGCGCCGAGAATTTCCTGACCGAGGCGCAGGCGCTCAGCGCGGGCGATCTGGTCGTGCATGTCGATCACGGTATCGGGCGCTATCTGGGGCTGGAGGTGGTCACGGCGGCGGGGGCCGCGCATGAATGCCTGGTGCTGGAATATGCCGAAGGTTCAAGGCTCTACCTGCCGGTCGAGAATATCGAACTGCTGTCCAGATACGGCCATGATGAGGGGCTGCTGGACCGGCTGGGCGGCGGCGCCTGGCAGGCCAAGAAGGCGCGGCTCAAGGAACGCATCCGCGAGATGGCCGACCGGCTGATCCGCGTGGCTGCCGAACGCGTGTTGCGCCGCGCCCCGGTGGTGGAGCCGGAACATCACGCATGGGAGGCATTTGCCGCACGCTTTCCCTATCAGGAGACCGAGGATCAGCTGCGCGCCATAGAGGATGTGCTGAGCGATCTCGGCTCGGGTCGCCCGATGGATCGTCTGATCTGCGGCGATGTGGGATTCGGCAAGACAGAGGTGGCGATGCGTGCGGCCTTTGCCGCCGCCATGTCGGGAATGCAGGTGGCGGTGATCGCGCCCACGACGCTGCTGGCACGGCAGCATTATCAGGAATTTGCCTCACGGTTCCGTGGCTTTCCGGTGTCGGTGCATCCCTTGTCGCGCTTCGTGTCGGCGGGTCAGGCAGCGCGCACCCGCGAGGCGATGGCCAAGGGCGAGGCCGATATTGTAGTGGGCACGCACGCCCTCCTGGCCAAGGGGATCCGGTTCGGGAACCTTGGCCTTCTGATCATCGACGAGGAGCAGCGTTTCGGGGTGGCGCACAAGGAGCGGCTCAAGCAGTTGCGCTCGGACGTGCATGTGCTGACCCTGACCGCTACGCCGATTCCGCGCACCCTGCAACTGTCGCTGTCGGGCGTGCGGGATCTGTCGATCATTGGCACGCCGCCCGTCGACCGCCTGTCGATCCGCACCTATGTCAGCGAGTTCGACACGGTGACCGTGCGCGAGGCGCTGCTGCGCGAGCATTATCGCGGCGGGCAGTCGTTCTATGTGGTCCCTCGCATCAGCGACATAGCCGAGATCGAGGATTTCCTGAAAACCCAGGTGCCGGAGGTGTCCTATGTCATCGCGCATGGGCAGATGGCGGCGGGGGAACTCGACGACCGGATGAACGCCTTTTACGATGGCAAGTATGATGTGCTGCTGGCCACGACCATCGTGGAATCGGGTCTCGACATCCCCACCGCGAACACGATGATCATTCATCGCGCCGATATGTTCGGTCTGGCGCAGCTCTATCAGATCCGGGGCCGGGTCGGGCGCTCGAAAACCCGCGCCTATGCGTATCTGACGACAAAGCCGCGCGTGCCGCTGACGCCGGGGGCTGAAAAGCGCCTGCGGGTGCTGGGCAGTCTCGATACCCTGGGGGCAGGATTCACGCTGGCCAGCCAGGATCTCGACATTCGCGGGGCGGGCAATTTGCTGGGCGAGGAACAGTCCGGGCAGATGCGCGATGTGGGCTATGAGCTTTACCAATCCATGCTGGAAGAGGCGATTGCCAAGATCAGATCAGGCCAGATGGAGGGGCTGACCGAGGAGGACGGGCAATGGGCGCCGCAGATCAATCTGGGCGTGCCGGTGCTGATTCCCGAGGATTATGTGCCGGATCTCGATGTGCGCCTTGGCCTCTACCGCCGCCTGAGCGGGCTGGAAAGCAAGGTCGAGATGGAGGGCTTTGCCGCCGAACTGATCGACCGTTTCGGCAAGCTGCCGCGCGAGGTCAACATGCTGATGCTGGTGGTTCGGATCAAGGCGATGTGCAAGCGGGCCGGCATTGCCAGGCTGGATGGCGGACCGCGCGGGGCAACGATCCAGTTTCACAACGACAAGTTTGCCTCGCCGCAGGGATTGGTGGAGTTTCTCAACGCTCAGCGCGGACTGGCCAAGGTCCGCGACAACAGGATCGTCGTACGCCGCGACTGGAAGGCCGAGGGCGACCGGATCAAGGGCGCCTTTGCCCTTGCGCGCGATCTGGCGGAGAAGGTTGTGGCCGAGGAGAAACGCAAGCGGGGGTAGGGCGCATTTTGCGGGTGCCCGGTGGGATCGTATGCCCGTCTCACCCGCCACAGACCCGCTATCACGCCAATTCGCGCAATAAATGCAAAGATTGCCCCATTGTTTGCGACATTTTATCCGGCAAACCGCCTTGACGCCCCCTGTCCCCGGACCTAATGTCTCGCGGACGCAGAAAGGGAGTCGCCCCAGTGGCAATGCTAGTCGTAATCGAAGGCAAGTGGCGCATGGGCCGGTAGGGCAACCATACTGACCCCCCATGCGCCCCCGGACCCGACCGGGGGCTTTTTTATGCGGATTGAATTGACGTCATATACGGAGCACGAGCACATGACACGTCAGATGACCGGAGCGAAAATGGTGGTTCAGGCCCTCAGGGATCAGGGCGTGGACGTCGTATTCGGATATCCCGGCGGTGCGGTGCTGCCGATTTATGACGAGATTTTCCAGCAGAACGACATTCGCCACATCCTCGTGCGCCACGAACAGGGCGCGGTCCACGCCGCCGAGGGCTATGCGCGTTCGACCGGCAAGCCGGGCGTCGTGCTGGTCACCTCTGGCCCCGGCGCCACCAATGCGGTGACGGGGATGACCGATGCGCTGATGGACAGCATTCCGCTTGTGGTGCTGACCGGGCAGGTGCCCACCTTCATGATCGGCAACGACGCCTTTCAGGAGGCCGATACCGTCGGTATCACCCGCCCCTGCACCAAGCACAACTGGCTGGTGAGCGATACCGCGCGCCTTGCCGACACGATTCATCAGGCGTTTCATGTTGCCACCTCGGGCCGCCCCGGCCCGGTGCTGATCGACATTCCCAAGGACGTGCAGTTCGCCAGCGCGGATTACATCCCGCCGCAAAAGGCGCGCATCTCGCATTACCAGCCACAGACCAAGGGCGACACCCGCGCGATCACCGATCTGGTGGCCGCGATGGAAACCGCGAAACGCCCGATTTTCTACACCGGGGGCGGCGTGATCAATTCCGGCCCCGAGGCGACGCGGCTGTTGCGGGAACTGGTCGATGCGACGGGAATTCCGACCACCTCGACGTTGATGGGGCTGGGGGCCTATCCCGCCAACGGGCCGCACTGGCTGGGCATGCTGGGGATGCACGGGCTCTACGAGGCCAACATGGCCATGCATGACTGTGATCTGATGATCAATATCGGGGCGCGGTTCGACGACCGGATCACCGGGCGGGTCGATGCGTTCAGCCCCGACTCGGTCAAGGCGCATATCGACATCGACCCGTCGTCGATCAACAAGGTGATCCGCGCCGATATCCCGATTGTCGGCGATATCGCCACGGTACTGGCGGAATTGCTGGAGATCTGGACCGCGCGCGGCCGCAAGGTCAATCGCGAGGCGATCGGCAAGTGGACGGCGAAGATCGCCGAGTGGAAAAAGGTCGATTGCCTGAAATTCACCCAGAAGGGCGGGGTGATCAAACCGCAATACGCGCTGCAACGGCTGGAGGCGCTGACGCGGGATCACGACCGCTATATCTGCACCGAGGTGGGTCAGCATCAGATGTGGGCGGCGCAATACCTGGGCTTCAACGATCCGAACCGCTGGATGACAAGTGGCGGGTTGGGCACCATGGGCTATGGATTTCCGGCCTCCATCGGTGTGCAGATCGCGCACCCCGAGGCGCTGGTGATCAACGTCGCGGGCGAGGCGTCGTGGCTGATGAACATGCAGGAGATGGGCACGGCAATGCAATACCGCCTGCCGGTCAAGCAGTTTATCCTCAACAACGAGCGCCTTGGCATGGTGCGTCAATGGCAGGAACTGCTGCATGGCGAGCGCTATTCGTCAAGCTGGTCGGAATCCCTGCCCGATTTCGTGAAGCTGGCCGAGGCCTTCGGGGCCAAGGGGATCATCTGCAAGGATCCCGTCGATCTGGATGATGCGATCATGGAGATGCTGGCCCATGACGGGCCGGTGATCTTTGACTGCCTCGTGGAAAAGCACGAGAACTGCTTTCCGATGATCCCGTCGGGCGAACCGCATAACAAGATGCTGCTGGGCGAGGTCAGCACCAAGGACGCCATCAAGGCAGGCGGCGCGGTGTTGGTGTGATGGTGGGTTTCACCCACCCTACGCACGCCCCGTAGGGTGGGTGCCAACCCACCACCCTCCAACGCCCGACAATAACAAGGAAACCACGATGTCCCCCCTGAAAATCAAAAAAGGCTCGTCCAAGCATTCCGCCTATAACCTGCGCCCGAATTTCTCGGATGTGCAGGAGACCCACACGCTTGCCGTGATCGTGGATAACGAGCCGGGCGTTCTGGCGCGGGTGATCGGTCTGTTCTCCGGTCGGGGCTACAACATCGACAGCCTGACGGTGGCCGAGGTGGACCATACCGGCCATACCAGTCGCATCACTATCGTCACCACCGGCACGCCGCAGGTGATCGAGCAGATCAAGGCGCAGCTGGGCCGTATCGTGCCGGTGCATGAGGTCCACGACCTGACCGTCGAGGGACCGAGCGTCGAGCGCGAACTGGCGTTGCTCAAGGTGCAGGGCGAGGGTGACAAACGGGTCGAGGCGCTCAGGCTTGCGGATATATTCCGTGCCAATGCGGTGGACAGCACGCTCAACAGTTTCGTGTTCGAGATCACCGGCGCGCCGGACAAGATCGACGCCTTTGCAGAGCTGATGCGCCCGCTTGGCCTCGTGGAAATGGCGCGTACCGGGGTTGCCGCGCTGCCGCGCGGGGTCTGAGAGTCGCTGGATCGACGGCGCGCGTCGCAGACGGGCGCGTGCCGGGGCCGGGCTGTGGCAGAGTGATCGCCAGCCCTCACACCCCGGAGATGCCAGATGCCCGCGCTGACCGACCTGTCGAATGTCCGTACCGCTGTCGAGATCGCCAACGGTCTGCCCAATGCCCATTACATCGACCCCGCGGTATTCGAGGAGGAAAAGCACGCGCTTTTGTTCTCGCAATGGGCGGGTCTTGCGGTGGCCGCCGACGTGCCCGAACCGGGCGACGCCAGGCCGCTGGAATTTCTCGGCATGCCGCTCCTGCTCATTCGGGACAAGGATGGCGATGTGCGGGTGTTCCAAAACATCTGCCGACATCGCGGCATGATCCTTGTCACCGAACCGCGCAGGATCGAGGGCGCGATCCGCTGTCCCTATCATTCATGGTGCTATTCGACCAGGGGCGCATTGGTAAGCACCCCGCATGTTGGCGGGCCGGGGCATAACACCCACGCCAGCATCAGGCGCGACGAGTTGGGCCTGACCGAGATTCGCAGCCACATCTGGCGTGACGTGGTCTGGATCAACGTCTCGGGCGATGCGCCCGCCTTTGATGACGCGATGGCGGATCTGATCGCGCGCTGGCGCGAATTAGAACTGCCGGTCCATCACGGCGGGCATGACAGCCGGTTCACGCTGGAAGTGGCGACCAACTGGAAACTCGCGGTCGAGAATTACTGTGAGAGCTATCACCTGCCCTGGGTGCATCCGGGCCTGAACAGCTATTCCAAGCTGGAGGATCACTATCACATCGAAAAGCCCGGCGCGTTTTCCGGGCAGGGCACCAGGGTCTACCGGCAACTGACCAACGAGAACGGCGAGAAGTTCCCCGATTTCGAAGAGGTCGGGGCGAAGTGGAACGAACAGGCCGAATATATCGCGGCCTATCCCAATGTCCTTCTTGGGGTGCATCGCGACCATGCCTTTGCGATCATTCTGGAGCCGAAGGGACCCGAGCGCACGGTCGAGCATATCCATCTCTACTATGCCGTGCCCGACAGCGACGAGGGGCTGCGCGCGCGCAACACCCAGCTCTGGAAGACCGTGTTCGAAGAGGATATCTTTGTCGTCGAGGGCATGCAGCGGGGGCGGCACGCCACCTATTTCGACGGCGGGCGATTTTCGCCGGTGATGGATAGCCCGACGCATTGCTTTCACGACTGGGTGGCGGGCAAGGTCGAGGCGCACCGCGCGCGGGCCAGGGCGGCGGAATGAACGACCTCGACACGGCGATGATCCGCGCGCATGAGATGGGCGACCGCGCCGCGCTGATCGCGCTATATGCCCAGGCGGCGGGTGGCGCGCAGGATCTGGACGCGGCCTGCTTTTACCTCACGCATGCCTATGTCTTTGCATTGGAGGCCGGGGCGCTGGAGGCGAAAACGCTGCACGCCCGCCTTGTGGCGCATGGGCGCGAGGCATGAGATAGCGGGTTTTCCCGTTTCTTCTTGGTTCAAATACCCCGGGGGGTCCGGGGGGCAGCGCCCCCCGCCTCGCAGATCAGCCGATATAGATGCCATGTCGCGTGCCCCAGAAGCGGCAGCACGATAAACAGTCCCAGAAACCCTGGCAGCATCGCCAGGAATGTCAGCCCGGCGATCAGCGCCGCCCAGATCAGCATCGGCACCGGGTTTTCGGTCACCACCTGCAAACTCGTCAGCATGGCGGTCACGAAATCGACCTCGCGGTCCAGCAGGAGCGGCAGGGCGACCACCGTGATGCTGTAGAGCAAGAGCGCAAAGGCCGCGCCGACCAGCGTGCCGACGGCCAGCATCCTGATTCCTTCGGGGGTGAAGTAGATCTCCAGCGAGGAGGATACGTTGGTCATCACCGACAGGCCCAGAAACAGCGCAAAGATCATATGCGCCAGAAAGAACCAGAACAGGAACACCATGATGATGATCGTGCAGATCGAAGGCAGTTGTCTGCGCCGCTGATGGGCGATCACGGTGAAGATTTCAGAGGCCACCAGCGCACGGCCCTGCGACAGGCGGCGGCTCACCTCGTAAAAGCCCACGGCGGCGAACGGCCCCACCAGAGGAAAGCCCACGACCGCGAAGATCAGCCAGTAGGTCTTGCCCGTGGTCCAGGTGATCGCGGCCAGAATCAGCCCGATCACCACGTAGACGCCTGCGAACAGCACCGCATAACCGGGTGCGCGACGCATGTCCGCCCAACCCCGACGCAGTGCCTCGGCCAGCATGGCCAGTCTGACCTCACCCATTTCCGGCACACCCAGTGGCCTCGTCTCGATCTGCGGCATGTTCGTCCCTCCCGTTCCGCCCTGAGGTTACCCAAGGTGTGGCCGGGCGCAAATATCTAACTGAGACTCATCTAATGTCCTCTCCGCAGGCGTGACCGCTCAGAGCCGGACGCCGGTGCCCTGCAACACGCCGTGCTCCAGCGCATAGCGGGTCAGGCCGGCGGTCGAGGAAATGCCCAGCTTGCGTTTGATGTTCTTGCGGTGCGTCTCTACCGTGCGCACCGAGATGTCGAGCGCCTGCGCCACGTCCCGGTTGGACTTGCCCTGCGCCAGTTGAAGCAGGATCGTCTGCTCGCGGTTGGTCAGTTGCTCGCGCTCGCCCGGGCGAAACGGGGCGAGCGAACCCTGCGCGCCGGTGCACAGATAGCGCTGACCGGCCATCACCGCGTCGACTGCGCGCTTGATTTCATCGGTGGGCACATCCTTGAGCACATAGCCCGCAGCGCCGTGGCTAAGTGCGCTCGAGATATATTCGGGGCTGTCATGCATGCTCAGGATCAGGATGCGCGTGTCGGGGCGGCGCTCCAGAAGGATCTCGGTGGTGGTGAGGCCACCGATACCCGGCATGTTGAGATCGAGCAGGATCACATCCGGTTGCAACTCTTCAACCCGGTCGATGACCTCCTGCCCGGTGCCAAAGACAGCGATCACCTCGACATCGTCATAGCTTTCGAGAATGGACTGGATGCCTTCGGCCACCATCGGGTGGTCGTCGACAATCACGATACGGATGGGCGAGGGCGTCATGCCTGGGCCTTTTTCTCTTGGGGCTGGTGCAGGGGTGCGTTATCCGCCTGGCCCTGTGGTTGCAACAGGTGGCTGAGCGGCACCGAGGCTTCGATCAGCGTGCCGGATTTCGACGACAGGATGCGCAACGTGCCGTCCATCTGGTCGATACGTTCCTGCATGTTGCGCAGGCCAAGTCCGCCGCCGCTGCCCTGCATCGCCTGGGCATGGTCAAGCCCGCAGCCATTGTCCGATATCTTCAGTGTTGCGCCGCGCGCATGGCCGCGAAGGTCGATGCCGACATGGGTCGCGCCGGAATGCCGCTCGATATTGGTCAGCGCCTCCTGTGCCACGCGGTAGAGCGCGATCTTGGCCTCGTCATCCAGACGGTTGCGAAACACGACGGTGCTGAAGTCGGTCCTGATCCCGGTGCGCTTGCCGAAATCCTCGGACAGCGCCTTGAGCGCCGGACCCAGCCCCAGATCGTCGAGCACCGCCGGGCGCAGGTCGCGGCTGATGCGGCGCACCTCCTGAATGGCGCCCGAGAGGTGTTCGATGCCGCGTTCCAGCGTATCGGCGGCGCGCGCATCGCCTGCCGCCAGTCGCCGCTTGGCGGTGTCGAGCGCATAGCGCACGCCGACGAGGATCTGGCTGATCCCGTCATGAAGTTCGCGCGCCACCCGACCGCGCTCCTCCTCCTGCGCGTCAAACACCCGCTGAGTCAGCTTCTTGAGCTTGGCATCGGCCAGCCGCCGTTCGCGGATGTTGATGAACATGCCCGAGACAAAGACCAGCAGAAGCGCCGTCAGCATCGCCCCGCCGATATAGAGAAATGTCCGTCGCACCCGCGCCTCGACCTTTTCGCGCGAGGCGGCAACGGTGGCGACCACATCGTCGGTGAACACGCCGGTGCCGATCGCCCATCGCCAGTCCTGCAGGCCGATCACATAGGTGACCATCTGCGCGCGTTCGCCGGTCGAGGGCTTGGGCCATTCATAGTTGTGATAACCCCCGCCCGTGCGCGCCAGTTGGATGAGCGTGTCGGTGATCGGCTGTCCGTTGGGATCCTCCAGTCCGGTCCAGTTCCTGCCGATCAGCGCCGTATGACGTGGGCTGACAAGGTTGGTGCCGTCGTAGTCGAAGACAAAGAAATATCCGTCCTGGCCATAGATCATGCCGGCGAGGATCTGGCTCACATGCAGCATCGCCCCCTCGTCGTCGGGGGCCGCCCGGCCATATATGTTGAAAAAGGCCGTGCGTGCGATGGACAGGTAATTCTTGAGCTCCGCGCGCTTTGCCTCGATCAGCTGCGCCTCCAGCGTCTCGATCTCGCGCTCGGCCAATTGCCGCGATTGCAGGGTGACCACGAGTGAAATCGCCACCGCCGTCAGGATGAGCGGCAGGGTGGCGACCAGAAAGATTTTTTGGCCATAGTTCAGCCGGACGCGGTCAAGCAGGTGTCGCATTCCCTAGCGATACGGCCAAACGCGCGCGATATCCAGTGTCTCAGGCGTCCGGCGGGTGCCACTCGGCCTCCGGTACCTTGCGGCGGCGCAGGCGTATGGCGAGCCCCAGCGCCACACCCACGCCGATCGCCACCGTCAGATCGGCCAGCACGGTCAGCACCAGCGTCAACACCAGCAGCACCTTGTCCGAGGTCCGCTCGCGCAGGTAGCCGCGCCATTTGTGCGGCTCGCTCATGTTCCATGCGGTCAGCAGCAACAGCCCGGCAAGTGCGGGCATGGCGAAATATCCCGCCAGCGGGGCGGCCAGCAGCATCACCAGCAGGATCGTCACCGCATGGATCATGCCCGCCACCGGCGTCCTGCCGCCCGCGCGCACGTTGGTGGCGGTGCGGGCGATGGCGCCCGTCGCGGGCAGCCCGCCAAAGAGAGCCGATCCGATATTGGCCGCGCCATTGGCAACAATCTCGGCATTGGGGCGATAGCGGCCGCCAATCATCCGGTCCGCCACCGACGCGGACAAAAGCGATTCCACCCCGGCCAGAAACGCGATGATCACTGCCGACGGCAGCAGGTCGATCATCCGCTGAAGGTTGAGCGCGGGTAGCGCGGGCAGGGGCGGCGTTCTGGGCAGCGGGCCAAAGCGGGACTGGAGCGTGTCCACCGGCAGCGTCCAGATCGCCACCGCCGTCGAGGTCACTGCCACGGCGAGAATCAGCCCCGGATATCGCGGTGCCGCCCGGCGTAGCGCGACGATCAGCGCGATTGTGGCAAGCCCGAGCAGCAGCGCCAGCGGATTGAGCGTGTCGCGCGCCTGCCAGAGCGCTTCGGCCTTTTCCAGAAAGTCGCCGGGCAGCGTTTCGATGCTCAGGCCGAAGATATCCTTGATCTGGCTGGTCGCGATGATGATCGCGATACCTATGGTAAAGCCGCTGATCACCGCTTCGGGGATGTGATGCACCAGATTGCCTGCCCGGAAATACCCCGCGACAAGCAGGATTGCGCCCGCCATCAGCGTGGCCAGGATCAGCCCGTCATGGCCGTGATCGGCGATGACGCCATAAACCACCACGATGAAGGCCCCTGTCGGCCCGCCGATCTGCACCCGGCTGCCGCCAAGCGCCGAGATCAGGAATCCGCCCACGATGGCCGTGGTCAGCCCCGTTGCCGGGTCCGCCCCCGAGGCGATGGCAATGGCGATGCTCAGCGGCAGCGCAACCATGGCGACGGTCAGCCCGGCAAAGAGATCGGCGCGCAGGAGAGCGCCGGTATAATGGGGCAGGGTGGACAGAATCTTGGGCGTCATGCGGCAAATCTCAACACCGGCGCCATGCCGCGTTCAAGGGGATTATCGTTCCGGACACGGAAGAACGCAGCCGCGCCGAAAAACCGGCGCACAACAATTTTACCTGCGAAAGGCCTTGCCTACGCAGTAATCGGTATTTGCAGATCAAAAATCCGCGTCTAAGGTCTGCGCACTTTAATGATCCGGATGCCGCCGGAGAGAGGACGGCATCTGATAAAATGGGGAGGATACCATATGGATCGCCGTTCTTTTCTGAAAAACACGACTCTGGGTGGCGGTGCTGCCGCTGCAACCGCGCTGGCCGCGCCGGCCTATGCGCAGGGCGCTCGCACGCTGACCATGGTCACCACCTGGGGTCGCGGTCTGGCGGGCGTGTTTGACGCGGCTCAGCGCGTGGCGGACAGCATCAACGCCATGTCGGACGGCAGCCTGACGATCGACGTCAAGGGCGCTGGCGAACTGGTGGGCGCATTCGAGGTGTTCGATGCCGTGACCGCCGGTCAGGCCGACCTGTATCATGCGGCGGATTACTATTTTGTGGGTCAGCACCCGGCTTATGCGTTCTTTACCTGTGTGCCGATGGGCATGACCGCGCAGGAGCTGGTGAACTGGTACTACCACGATGGTGGTGCGGATTTCCACGACGAACTGGGGCAGATCTTCGGTCTCAAATCCTTCCTCGCGGGCAATACCGGCGCGCAGGCTGGCGGCTGGTTCGCCAAGGAAATCAACTCTGCCGCAGATTTCAACGGACTCAAGTTCCGCATGCCCGGTCTGGGTGGCAAGGCGCTTGGCAAGCTGGGTGCATCAATCCAGAACCTGCCCGGGGCGGAAGTGTATCAGGCGCTGTCCTCGGGGGCCATCGACGGAACCGAGTGGATCGGTCCGTGGGCTGACGAGAAGATGGGCTTTCAGGAAATCACCAAGGTCTACTATACCGCCGGCTTCCACGAGCCGGGCGCCGGTCTGGCGGTCGGCATGAACCGCGAAGTCTTCGAGAGCCTGACGCCTGCGCAGCAGAAGATCGTCGACATCGCCTGTTCCGAGGCGCATCAGTGGAACCTTGCGCAATTCCTCGCCAACAACGGCGCGGCCCTCGACCGGCTGCGCGCGGGCGGTGTGAAGACGCTCGAATTCCCCAATGACGTCTGGGATGCCTTTGCCCGCGCCACGCAGGAAGTGCATGACGAGAACATGGGGGATGACCTCTACAAGCGCGTCTATGACAGCTACAACGCGTCGATGAAATCCTCCTCGGCATGGATCAAGATGTCGGACGGGGCTTATACCGCGCAACGTGACCGCACGCAGGCCTGAGATCGTCCTGCCTGTTACGACGAAGGCCCCGGTTCGCCGGGGCCTGCACGTATAACCAAAAGGGGCCAAGAAGCCCCTGCCGAACCGGCGCGCTTGGGGGGAAGATATGCTCGACGCAATCCTCTGGATTTTTCAGAATATCGGTATGGCCTTTTACAATCTGGCCTACGCCATCAGCCATCCGGGCCTCTGGCTCGACTGGTCCGACAAAGAGGCGATCACGCGGGTCGTCTATTATGGCGGGTCGGTCGAGTTATTCTTTGTCGTATTCACCACCTTTCTGGTTCTGACCGGCATCGGCATGTGGAGAAACAGCTTCATGTGGGGCTGTGCGCGCGTGCTTGAAGGGTTTGCCAATACGGTCGGACGTTTCACCGCCTGGGCCGGTCTGATCATGGTGGTCCAGCAGATCATCATCGTCTTTATCCAGCGTATCTTTGCCCGGCCGGATATCACGCTGGGTTTTGGCATCCCGCTGCAATTCGATATGAGCTGGTGGAGCGAGGAACTCAAGCTCTACAACGCGCTGATCGTGACGCTTTGCGCGACCTATACCTTCGTTCAGGGCGGTCATGTGCGGGTCGATCTGATCTATGCGTCGGTCAGCCACGCCACCAAGCGGATCATCGACATGTTTGGCAGCCTGATTTTCATGATGCCGATGGCGGTGCTGACATGGATGTATGGCTGGTTCTTCATGTGGCGGCATCTGATCGTTCCCAACCCCTCGGCCAGCGAGTCGCTTGAGAAACTGCTGATGAAATCGCGTGCGTTGCGCTGGAACGTGGAAACCATCGGCTTCAGCCCTAGCGGTTTCAACGGCTATTTCCTCTTCAAGGTGCTGCTGGTGCTGTTTGCAGGAATGGTTTTTGTGCATGCGATTGCGTTCTTCTGGCGGTCCTATCTCGAATGGAAAGAGGGACCGGAGAGCGCAGGAAAATACCTCGACCGCGATACGCTGGGCGAGGGCGAACAAGCCTATGAAGGCACCCATTAAAAGGGCAGGAACCAATGCTATTCGGACTTGACGGCGTCGAGATCGGGCTGATCATCGTATTTCTCTGCCTCTTCGGGGGCATTCTCTCGGGGTTTCCGGTGGCCTTTGCTATTGGCGGGGCTGGGGTTGTGGCCTTTGCCATCATCGCCGGGCTCGACAGCGCGGGAATCCTGGTCCATCAGGCGATAGATACCGGCAGCGAGGGCTACAGATCCGTCGTCGCAAGCGGCGTGAGACCCGATGCAATCTCGATTTTCCGATACCCGGATTTGCCACGCGTGGCACAACCGGTATTTCCGCTGGGCTGGGAAGTCGCGCTTGACCGGAATGTGTCGTTCGTTGTGAACCGGATCAACGAACGGGTGCTGGCAGGCACGTCGATCGAGACGCTGCTGGCGGTTCTGATGTTCGTGATGATGGGGATCACTCTGGAACGCTCCAAGATCGCCAATGATCTGTTGACCACCATGGCGCGGGTCTTTGGCCCGCTGCCAGGGGGACTTGCCGTGTCGGTCGTGGTCGTGGGCACGTTCCTGGCGGCGTCGACCGGGATTGTCGGCGCAACCGTTGTGACCATGGGCCTGCTCAGTCTGCCCACCATGCTGCGTGCGGGATATTCGCCGCAACTCGCCACCGGCGTGATCGCGGCGAGCGGGACCCTGGGCCAGATCATCCCGCCGTCGATTGTGATCGTCCTGCTTGGCACGCTGGCGGCAGACCTTTATTCCGTCGCGCAGGAAAACCGTGCGCAACTGGCAGGCTGCACCGATGCGTTGACCTATCTGGGCGAGCCCGCGGTCGTTTCCGTCGGCACGCTGTTTCAGGCGGCCCTGCTTCCGGGTGTTCTGCTGGCGCTGCTCTACGGGCTCTATGCCTTTGGCTATGCGCTGGTGAACCCGTCCAAGGCCCCTGCGGTGCAGATAGCGGCCGGGGTTCGTGGCGAGGTGATCACACGCTCCGAAAGCTTCACCTGGTTCCTCGGCGTGCCGGTGGCGATCATTGCGGGGGTGATCCTGCTGTCGTCGCTCGGCATCGTTGGCCCGCAGGATCTGATCATCGACAGCTTTACCGATCAGGGTGAGTCGGCGTCGCTGCGCACCAATGTGAGCGAAATGTGCAAGGCCGCGATGATCGAACTGCACGGACAGTCGGCATGGGATGCGGCGGTAGCGCAACAGGCGGCGATCGACGCCGCTGGTGGCGTGGTGGAAAGCGTGCGCCTCACCGCCGAAGAGATCGCGCAGCTGCGCATCGAGAAAGAGGCGAATGCCGCCCCCATCGGCACCGGCGTCGCCACGATCGCCGTGATGCTGGGCCTGGTGCTGGTCGTGGCGCGCGGCGTCGCACCTTCGGCCTCTCGGGCGCCGCTGCTTGTGGGCGGTCTCGGGATCGTTCTGGCCCTGCTGGTCGATATCCTGCTGATCCAGCCCTCGACCTCCTCCGGGGCCACGTTTCTGTTGCTGCTCATTCCGTTCGGCATGACATTCTATGGCTGCGCCCATGGCGCGGTGCGCATGGCGAAGAACGAATTGATCCGCGTCGTCTTTCCGCCGCTGGTTCTTATCGTGGCGGTTCTCGGCTCGATCCTCGGTGGGATCACCAACCCGACGCCCGCCGCCGCGCTTGGTGCGGGCGGCGCGATCATGCTGGCGGCCTATCGCAAGCTGCGCGATCAGGACCGCTCGCCCAGGATCATCATCATCGCCACGCTGGCGGTGGGGCTGGCCATCCTGATGGGGATCAATTTCGACCTGCGGATCAATCAGTCGGGCGTCAGCTTTGAATCCTGGCTGGCGTTCTTTATCGCCTATGCGGCCTATCTCTATGCCGTCTTCGGTCTCTTGTTTGCCTGCTGGGTGCTCTACACTGGCGGGGTTCTGACACCTGTGGTGCGCGAGACGGCCAAGGTCACCTCGATGGTGTTTACCATCCTGATCGGCTCGCAACTGCTGAACCTCGTGGTCATCAGCTTTGGCGGCGAGCATTACATTCAGGAGTTCCTCAAGAGCTTTGACAACGAGGTCAAGGTTTTCCTGATCGTGATGCTGGTGCTGTTCATCCTCGGCTTTGTGCTCGATTTCCTTGAGATCATCTATATCGTCATCCCGATCGTGGGCCCGGTGATCTATGGCGGCACGTTCGATCCGAAGTGGGTGACGATCATGATCGCGGTCAACCTGCAAACGTCGTTCCTGACGCCGCCATTCGGGTTCGCGCTATTTTATCTGAGAGGGGTCGCCCCGAAAGAGGTGACGACGGGCCATATCTACCGTGGCGTGGTGCCCTTCGTGCTCATCCAGGTTGCGGGGCTGGCGATCCTGTGGTTCTTCCCGCAGATCGTGACCATCCTGCCCGCGCTGATGCCGAACTGAACGGTCGGACACGGGGACGAATGAAAACGCCGGGGTCGATGCCCCGGCGTTTTTCCGTCAGACCATCATCTCCTTGGTCGCGGTCAGCCTGATGTCGGGATAATCCCGGACCACCCGGTCGATGTCCCATTGCAGGCGCGTGAGATAGACCACGTCGCCGTCATGGTCATGCGCGATATGCGCCTTGTTGGCGGCGGTGAAGGCGTCCACCTTGTCCTTCGGTCCACTCACCCAGCGGGCAGAGGTGAATTGTGACCCCTCGAAGCGCACCGGCAACCCGTATTCCAGCTCGATCCGGCTGGCCAGAACCTCGAACTGCAGCGCGCCGACGACGCCCACGACAAAGCCCGAGCCGAAGGCGGGCTTGAACACCTTGGCTGCGCCCTCTTCGGCAAATTGCATCAGCGCCTTTTCCAGATGCTTGGCCTTCATCGGATCGCCGGCGCGGGCCTGTTGCAGCAATTCCGGGGCAAAGGACGGGATGCCGGTCACGCGCAGCGCCTCGCCCTCGGTCAGCGTGTCGCCGATGCGCAATTGCCCGTGGTTGGGGATGCCGATGATGTCGCCAGCCCAGGCCTCTTCGGCCAGTTCGCGGTCAGCCGCCAGAAAGAGCACCGGCGCCGAGACCGTCATCGGCTTCTTCGATCGCACATGCGTGAGTTTCATCCCCCGGCGGAAATGTCCCGAGGCAAGCCGGACAAAGGCCACGCGGTCGCGGTGCTTGGGGTCCATGTTGGCCTGCACCTTGAAGACAAAGCCGGTTACCTGCGTCTCTTCGGGTGCAATCGCGCGGGGGGTGGCCTTTTGCACCTGCGGCTCGGGGCCATAGGAGCCAATTCCGTCCATCAACTCCCTGACGCCAAAGGAATTGATCGCGGAGCCGAACCATATGGGCGTCATGTGCCCCTCGAGCACCGATTGCGGATCGAGCGCGGGTAGAAGTTCGCGCGCCATCTCGATCTCTTCGCGCAGTTTGGCGACCAGATCAGCGGGGACATGTTCGCCCAGTTTCGGATCATCGAGCCCGTTGATCTTGATCGATTCCGCCACCTTGTTGCGGTCGGCGCGGTCCATGAGTTCCAGCCGGTTGTTCAGCATGTCATAGCAGCCGACGAAATCGCGCCCCATGCCGATGGGCCAGCTTGCCGGGGTCACGTCGATGGCCAGGTTCTGCTGAATCTCGTCTATGATATCAAAAGTGTCGCGCGCCTCGCGGTCCATCTTGTTGCAGAAGGTCAGGATCGGCAGGTCACGCAGGCGGCAGACCTCAAAGAGCTTCTGCGTCTGGCTCTCGACGCCCTTGGCCCCGTCGATCACCATGACGGCGGCATCGACGGCGGTCAGTGTGCGATAGGTGTCCTCGGAGAAATCCGAGTGGCCGGGCGTATCCACGAGGTTGAAGCGGAAATCCTTGAAATCGAAAGACATGGCCGAAGCCGAGACGGATATGCCCCGATCCTTCTCCATCTGCATGAAATCCGAGCGCGTGCGCCGCGCCTCACCCTTGGCGCGGACCTGTCCGGCCATCTGGATGGCTCCGCCATAGAGCAGGAATTTTTCGGTCAGCGTGGTTTTGCCCGCGTCGGGGTGCGAGATGATCGCAAAGGTGCGGCGACGGGCGATCTCGACCGGCAGATCGGGGCGGTTTGTGCGAATGTCCAACATGAGGCCGCATATAGAGCCGTGCGCGTGCGCGCGCAACACGGCTCTGTGGTGCTAACGGGTTGATGCGCGCTTGAGCAGGGCGGCGGTGTCGGGATGATCGAGCAGGGCCGGACCCACCTCATAGCGCAGATGCGCGCGCGAGCCATGCGCCTCTGCATCCGGGATCGGGTCATCGCCCAGATCGGCGGGCAGTGCGGCGCGGGTGCGCGGATCGATCAGCAGCGTTTCGGCGGCGATACCCTCTGCATAGATGATCTGATGGGCGTCGAACAGGAGTTGATAGTAATCGACGAACCCGCCGCTTTCGCGCTGCACCGTGCCGCCGTTGATCAGGTGGCGGGCGCGCACCAGCACCTCGTGCCGCCCGACCCCGAGCGCATCGGAACGCTGATAGATGAAGAGCCGGTGATCGGGACAGACCAGCAGGTCGTTTTCATTGTTCAACGCACCAGCCTTTATACGGATGGGGGCGAATTCACCCACCGCGCGCAGGGTGGCTTGGCCGATCCAGCGGACGGGTTGCGCCCCGTCGTCGCGGGTGAGCACCAGGTCGCCGGGTTGCAATTCCTCGACCCGGCGCTGCGCGCCCGAGGCCATTGTGATATGCGTGCCGCGCGTGAAGGACACACAGGCCGCCTGCGCGAATTTCTGCAACGCCGCTTCGCGGTCGATGCCCACCAGCGCATAGCCGGTCTTGGGATGCAGCGACGCCAGCGGCATGGCGTAGATCTCGGCCACATGGCCGGTCGCGTCGATTTCGACCAGCACCAGCATTTCCTTGGTTCGCCCGGCCGCCGACATCAGCGTGAGGCAGCAATCCAGATGAACCTGCGCGCCCGGACGGCCCACCGCGCTATCGCGGGCGATGGTGAACGGTCCCGCCCCGTCCATCGTCAGCGAGATCTGGTGCAGCCGCGCGGTGCCGCGCAGTTCATAAGTGTCGTGAAGGTCCAGTTCATCGGCAAAAGACAGGCAATCTCCCAGGTTCGCGCCGTTCGAGACGCAGAAATCCTGCGCCAGGTAGACGGGCAGCGAATGGGCGTTGCGCGGGCTTTTGTGGTGCATCGCGGGGGCGTTCCTGACAAGTTCGGCAACCGTGGCCGGGTGATAGTATAGTCTAGAATTGCGGCAGTATGTGGTCAACGAGCGGACAATCGGTTGTCCGGCCCGGTGGCATTCCGGCCACCGTGGAATACCGGCTCTCTGGCCATTCTGCGCAGGTCAGTGTTAATTCGGGGTTGAAACAGCAAGGGAGCGCGACATGGATCTGGGGATCAGGGGAAAACGGGCGTTGGTTTGTGCGTCCTCTAGGGGGCTGGGGCTGGGCTGCGCGCGGGCGCTTGCCGAGGCGGGCGTGGATCTGGTGATGAACGCGCGCGGAGCCGAGGCGCTGGAGGCGGCGGCAGAGGCCATTCGCGGCGATTTCGGCGTGGACGTTGTGACCGTCGCCGCCGATGTGACCACCGACGAGGGGCGCGCGCGGATACTGCAGGCCGCACAGGGCGTCGATATCCTGGTCAACAACGCGGGCGGCCCGCCACCGGGGATGTGGACCGACTGGGAGCGCGAGGATTTCATTCGCGCGCTCGATGCCAACATGCTGACGCCGATTGCGCTCATCAAGGCATTGGTGCCGGACATGATGGCGCGCGGCTGGGGGAGGGTGGTCAACATCACCTCGCAATCTGTCAAGTCGCCGATCGCGGTGCTGGGTCTCAGCAACACGGCGCGCGCGGGGCTGACGGGCTATGTTGCGGGCACCTCACGGCAGGTGGCGGGCAAGGGGGTGGTGATGAACAACCTGCTGCCCGGCATCCACGCCACGGATCGGGCCGTGTCGCTGGACAAGGGCGTATCAGAGGCGCAGGGCATCACGATGGAAGAGGCCAGGGCGCGGCGCTGTGCCAGCATCCCCGCAGGCCGCTATGGCACGCCCGAGGAATTCGGTGCCGCCTGCGCGTTCCTGTGCAGCCAGTATGCGGGATTCATCATCGGCCAGAACCTGCTTCTGGATGGCGGCGCGATGAACAGCACGCTCTGACGCGCCATCCGCGCGGGGCTACAGCAGATGTCCCGATTTTGCCGCCTTGGTCGCCAGATAGGCATGGTTATGCGCGTTGCCGCCCAGTTTCAGTGGCACGCGCTCTGCCACCTCGATTCCGTTGTGGCGCATCATCGTGATCTTGGCGGGATTGTTGGTGAGCAGACGCACCGCTGAAAAGCCCATTTGCGCCAGGATCTGCGCGCCGATGCGGAAATCGCGCTCGTCATCCTCGAAGCCAAGGCGATGATTGGCCTCGACCGTGTCAAAACCCTGATCCTGCAAACTGTAGGCGCGCATCTTGTTGGCAAGACCAATGCCGCGCCCCTCCTGGTTGAGATAGAGCAGCACGCCCGCGCCCTCGGCCCCCATCTGCGCCAGCGCGCCGCGCAGTTGCGGGCCGCAGTCGCATTTCAGGCTGCCCATCAGATCGCCGGTGAAACAGGCCGAATGCAGCCGCGCCAGCACCGGCGCGTCGCGGTCGGGCTGGCCTATCTCGATGGCATAATGTTCCTCGCCACCATCCTCGGGACGAAAGATATGCAGACGGCCCGCCTCGGCGACCTCCAGCGGCAGGCGGGCGCTGACGACCGGGTGCAGCGGGCTGGCCTGCATCAGGTATTCCGCCGCCCGTGGGGTATCAACCATCGTGAGGCCATTGCGCATGGCAAACCCCGGGCCGCCGGACAGCGGCAGGACCAGCGCCGCCGGCAAGAGCCGCGCGGATTTCACCAGCGTAATCGCCAGCCGGTGCAGATCCGCCGCGCCGTCGCGTTCACTGATCAGCGGACCTTTCATCGGGGTTTTCAGATCATCCGCCGGGTCGGCCACCCCCAGCACCCAGGGCAGGGTGGCGTCGGGCGGCACTACGATCCGCGCCAGATCGCCGTCATAGGGTCGCGCCTTGAGCGTCTCGGCGCGGCGCGCGGTGATCGCCAGCACCGGCGCGCCGCCAAGCGCGCGCAGATCGGCCAGCCGCTGCGGGTCGAGCGTCTCGGCGGCCATGACCAGCGCCACGCCCTGCGGCGCCGCGAGCATTACCGGCACCCCCATTCTCAGATCGGATCGGGCGCGGGCGAGAATCTCGGTTATGTCAGGGGCAAGGGTCATGACGGTGGATTTCCGGAACTGTTCAACCTCATGTAGATGTTTTTGTAACGAATTGAAAGAAACGCTCGCATGGCAACACGTGGGCGTGAAGGTTGTGTTGCACATCTTGCCGCAAGCCCGCTTGTAGCTCATGTTCCGGTAAAGGAAGGGGAAACCGAGATGGCACAAGTCAAGAAAATTCTTCTCGTCGACGATGACGACGACCTGCGCGAGGCCCTGAGCGAACAACTGGTGATGACCGAGGATTTCGATGTGTTCGAGGCCTCCAGCGGCAGTGGCGCGATGTCCAAGATCAAGGACCAGATTTACGATCTGGTCATTCTTGACGTTGGCCTGCCCGATACCGACGGGCGCGAACTCTGCCGGCTGATGCGCAAGCAGGGGGTCAAGGCGCCGATCATGATGCTGACGGGTCATGACGGCGACGCCGACACCATCCTGGGGCTCGATGCCGGGGCCAATGACTATATCACCAAGCCGTTCAAGTTCCCGGTGCTTCTGGCGCGGATCCGCGCGCAGTTGCGTCAGCATGAACAGTCCGAGGACGCGGTGTTCCAGCTTGGGCCCTACACGTTCAAGCCGGCGATGAAGATGCTGATCACCGAGAACGAACGCAAGGTGAGGCTCACCGAAAAGGAGACCAACATCCTGAAATTCCTCTATCGCGCCACCGAGGGTGTGGTGCCGCGCGATATCCTGCTGCATGAGGTCTGGGGCTATAACGCGGGCGTGACAACCCATACGCTCGAAACCCATATCTACCGCCTGCGGCAGAAGATCGAACCCGATCCGGGCAACGCGCGCCTGCTGGTGACGGAATCGGGGGGGTATCGCCTTGTGGTTTAAAGGACACGGTTGAGCGGCCTCGATCACAGCCCTATCCGCGAGTCGCGATTATTCTGCTATCCTTATGAATATGTGCGGTTGACGCATGTACCTCCCTGTTGGACTGGCCCCGGCATCGCGCCGGGGTCTTTTTCGTCGATAAGGGCTTACTGCCCGCTCTTGACCGCTGTCCAGGCCCGCGTGCGTTGACGCAGCATGCGCGCGTCCACATCGAGATCGGGAAACAGCCGTGCACGGGTTTCGGCATCGGGATAGATGCCCGGATCGGACAGGATGTCCGCCGCGACATGCGCCGCCGCCGCCCTGTTGGCATTGGCGAAATAGACCGTGTTGGTCACCTCGGCGATCACCTCGGGGCGCAGCATGTAATCGATGAAACGATAGGCGGCCTCTGTATTTTTCGCGTCATGCGGAATTGCCATGAGGTCGATCCACATCAACGTGCCTTCGCGCGGGATGGCATAGGCGATCTCGACCATATTGCCTGCCTCGACCGCGCGCGCCTGTGCGATGCCGGCATCCCCGCTGTAGATCAGCGCCACGCAGATATTGCCCGCCGCCAGATCGCCCGTGGCCCTCTGGTTGCTGAAATAGCGGATATGGGGTGCGGCGGCGCTCAGCAGGTCGCGGGCGCGCGCCAGATCGTTCTCTTCGCCGGAATAGGGATTGGCCCCGAGATAGTTCAGCGTGACCGACAACATTTCGACCGGCGAATCGAGCACCGCGATGCCGCATCCCGCGAGTTTGCCGACGATCTCGGGATCGAAAAGCACGTCGAGCGTGTCCATCGGGTGATCACCCAGCCGTTCGGCGACCGACGCGACGTTATAGGCGATGCCGATGGTGCCCCAGGTATAGGGCACGCCCAGGTGCGATCCGCCCTCGACCCGGTTCAGGGCGGACAGCACCTCGGGGTCGAGATTGCCGTGGTTGGTCAGCCGCGCAGGGTCGATCGGCATCAACGCTCCGGCCCTGAACTGCCGCGCCGCGTTGGAGGCGGCGGGAAACACCACGTCATAGCCCGACCTGCCCGTGAGCATCCGGGTTTCCAGCATTTCATTGGAGTCGAAATGATCGAGCGTCACGCGGATGCCGGTTTCGGCCTCGAAGTTGTTGATCGTGTCCGGCCCGAAATAATCGGCCCAGTTGTAGATCGCCAGTTCCCCGGCCGGGGCCGCGCCTGCGGTCATTGCGCAAAGCGCCGCCGCCCGCAGGGTGCGGGTGAATCGGTTGGCTGTCATCGGTTTCTCCCTTGCTGCCGGTGTGATGCGCAGCCGCCCGTTTAGGCGGGGGCCGCCGCGTAGAGGCACAACAGGTCATTGGCCAGCGTTGCCGCCGCCAATGCGGTGATCTCTGCGGTGTCATAGGCCGGGGCCACCTCGACGATGTCCATACCGACGAGGCGGATCCCCTCCAGCCCGCGCAGGAATTCCTGTGCCTGCCAGGTGCTGAGCCCGCCAATCACCGGCGTGCCGGTGCCCGGTGCCGCCGAGGGGTCGAGCGCGTCGATGTCGAAGGTCAGATAGGTCTGGCTGTCGCCCACGATCTGCCGGACACGGGCGGCCACAGCCTCGGGCCCGCTGCGATGGAATTCGCGGGCGTCGATCACGTGGAACCCCAGCGGATCGGGGTTATGGGTGCGGATGCCCACCTGCACCGAACGGTCCGGCGCCACCAACCCCTCGCGCACCGCATGCCAGAGCATCGTGCCGTGGTCGATCCGACCCGGTTCGTCCTGCCATGTGTCGGAATGGGCGTCGATCTGGATCAGGCTGAGCGGTCCGTGCTTTTCGGCATGCGCCCTGAGCAGCGGGTAGGTGATGAAATGATCGCCGCCGACCGACAGCAGGGCGGTGTCGGTGGCCAGCACCGTGCGCGCCGCCTCGGCGATGGCATCGGGGATCCGCGCCGGATAGCCGGGATCGAAGAAGCAGTCGCCGTAATCGACCACCGCCAGTTTCTCGTAGGGATCGAATGCCCATGGCCAGGGCGCCGACCAGGCGATATGCGCCGAGGCGGCACGCACCGCGCGCGGCCCCAGCCGCGCACCCGACCGCCCCGAGACGGTCAGATCGAACGGCACGCCCATCACCGCCACGTCGGCATCGGTCAGATCCTTGGTATAGCGCCGCCGCATGAAGCTGAGCGCGCCGGCATAGCTTGGCTCGGAAATGCTGCCGCGCGGGTCGCGCCGGGTAAAGGCAAGATCAGAGGCGACGGGGTTGACGCTGGTGGTATCGGTCATCGGCGGTCCTTTCGGGGATGGTTCTGGTTGAAATCAGACGTTGCGGCGCAGGATGCGCATAACGTATAACGCTGTAAATTCATCCAAAGAGGTATGTCTAAAGTGGTAGGCGACGCGACGCTGGCGGATTGGAACGCAGCGCTGGGCGATCTGATCGGGCAGATCGGACAGGAGGGATTTGCCCTGACGTTGCGCCGGGCGCTGTCGGTCTGCACTGGGTTCGAGTCGATGGTTGTCACCCGCTACCGCGGCACCTCTGAACCCGTCTGCCTGTTTCACGATCTCGACGACGTTCAGGCGGCGATCTCGGTGTCGTTCTACGCGACCGGGCCTTTCCTGCTGGATCCGTTCTATCTGGCCTGCCGCGAGGGGCGCACGCCGGGCGTCTGGCGGTTGCAGGATCTGGTTCCGCCGTCGTTCCTGCTGTCGGAATATTACCGGCGTTTCTATCGCCGGGTGCGCATCCGGGACGAACTGGGCCTGCTCTTGCCCGACGGGGCGGAGGGCTGGATCATCCTGTCGCTGGCGCGCAGCCTGCGCAGCCCGGAGTTTGACGAAGCGGCCCTTGCATGCGTGCGCAGCGGTCTGCCGCCGCTGGCGGCCGCGATCCGGCGCCATTGGGGCAGGCCGGAGTCCGATGCCGATGCGCGACCGGGCCGGGCGCAGGATCTGCTGGGTTTTCTGGGGGCGGTCAGCCTCAGCCCGCGAGAGGCCGAGATCATCCATCTGGTGCTGCGCGGCCACTCCAGCCCGACCATCGCCGCCTCGCTGGGGCTGGCTGAGGGCACGGTCAAGGTGCATCGCCGCAACGCCTATGCAAAGCTGGGCATATCCTCGCAAGGCGAACTCTTCTCGATGGCGACGCGCTATCTGGTCTCGGATACAGACTGAGTCATCCGTTGCCCTGCGGTTTCAGCCGTTGGCGCAGGAAATGCAGCGCGTCGCCGCCGGATCGAGCGCCAGCCGCCCCTCGGCAATGGCTTCGCCGCAATCCTCGCAATATCCGTATTCGCCTTCATCCAACCGCGCCAGCGCAGCAATCAGCCGCCTGCGCTGTGCCTGCCGCCGGGCATGCCCCGCCTTGGCCATTTCCTGATTCTGCAGGGCGTCCATCCGGCTGAGACGTCCGATCGCCTGCTGGTCAAGCTCTACCGTCGCCTGGCCGTCGCGTCCGCGCGTATCCTCGGCATCGAGACCGGCCAGCAGCGCCTCGATCTGCGTCCGGAACCGGGCCTGTGCCGTGTCATTCATTTTGATGATGCTCCCGATCACCGCTTGGCATTTTACCCTCTCTGCCTATCTGTTATACTCGATCCGATCCAGAGGAGCATGACCCGTGGCGCATACACGAACAAAACTGGCCGAACTTGATCCGGTCTGGGCGCAGATCGCCCAGGAAGCCAAGGCCGCAATCTCCGACGAGCCGCTTCTGGGCGGTCTCATTCATTCCAGCGTTCTGCATCACGGGACGTTCGAATCGGCGCTGGCCTACAGGATTTCGCTGAAACTCGCCTCGAACGAGATGCCCGAACAGATCCTGCGTGAAATCTGTGACAAGGCACTGGCCAGCGATCCCGAGATCGGACGGGCCGCGCGCGCCGATATCGTGGCGGTCAACGACCGCGACCCGGCTTGTGACCGTTTCATCCTGCCGCTGCTGTTTTTCAAGGGTTTTCAGGCGATCCAGGCCTATCGCATCGCGCATTGGCTCTGGGTCAGCGGGCGCCGCGATCTGGCGCGGTTCTTCCAGATGCGTTGCTCCGAGGTCTTCGGCGTCGATATTCACCCCGCCGCACGGATCGGCAAGGGCATCATGATCGATCACGCCCATTCCATCGTCATCGGCGAGACGGCGGTGGTGGGGGACAATGTCTCGATGCTTCATTCGGTGACGTTGGGCGGCACCGGCAAGGAAGAAGAGGACCGCCACCCCAAGATCGGCAATGGCGTGCTGATCGGGGCTGGGGCCAAGGTGCTGGGTAATATCCGGGTCGGCAACTGCAGCCGCATCGCGGCGGGATCGGTCGTGCTGCAGGAGGTGCCGCCCTGCAAGACGGTCGCCGGCGTGCCGGCAAAGATCGTCGGTGAGGCGGGATGCGATCAGCCGTCGGTCAGCATGGATCAGCTTTTGGGTGTGCGCGGCGCGGCGGAAGAGAGCGATTGACCTGAATGGGCAGCCTCTGGCTGTGGCTCGCGCCGGTCGTCCTGCTGAGCATTTCCAACATCTTCATGACCTTCGCGTGGTATGGGCATCTGAAATTTCCCCATGTCGCGCTCTGGGCCGTGGTGCTGATCAGCTGGGGCATCGCGCTGATCGAATACATGCTCGCGGTGCCGGCCAACCGGCTGGGCCACCGGGTCTATTCGGCGGCGGAACTCAAGACCATGCAGGAGGTGATCACGCTGGTGGTCTTTGCCGGGTTTTCGGTGATGTGGCTAAAAGAGCCGATCACCTGGAACCATGCGCTCGGGTTCTCGCTGATCGCGGCGGGGGCATTCGTGATCTTTCGCGCGCCGTTGTGAGGGAGGCTTGGTACGGCGCGGCCTTGCGCCTGCCAATCGCGCGGCACCTCGCCCGGTGATCGACCGCATCTTCAGGCCAAATCGCCCCGGCCAAACGCCGGGGCATGAGGATCAGGCCAGCATCACCATCGGGTTTTCGAGGTTTCCGACGATCTGCTCCAACAGCTGCGCACCGAGCGCGCCGTCGATCACCCGGTGATCCACGCTCAGCGTGACCGACATGACCGTGGCCACCGTCAGCTCGCCATCCTTGCCGACCACCGGCTTTTTCAGCCCCGCGCCCACGGCGAGGATCGCGCCATGCGGCGGGTTGATCACCGCGTCGAAATTCTCGATCCCGAACATGCCGAGGTTGGAAATGGCGAATGTCCCGCCCTGATATTCCTGCGGCGCGAGCTTGCGGTCGCGGGCGCGTTTGGCGAGGTCCTTCATCTCGGACGAGAGTGCCGAGAGCGATTTCATTTCCGCATCCCTGAGCACGGGCGTGAACAGCCCGCCCTCGATGGCCACGGCCACCGCCACATCCGACGGCTTGAGCCGCAGCACCTTGTCGCCCGCCCAGACGGCATTGGCGTCCGGCACCGCCTGAAGGGCAAGCGCGCAGGCCTTGATGATGAAATCGTTGACGCTGAGTTTCACACCGCGCGATTCAAGCTGCGCGTTCAGTTCGGCGCGGAATTTCATCAGCGCGTCCAGACGGATTTCGCGGCGCAGGTAGAAATGCGGCACGGTCTGCTTGGCCTCGGTGAGGCGCGCGGCGATGGTCTTGCGCATCCCGTCTAGCTTGACCTCTTCGTAATCGCGGCCCTGATACATGGCGGCGACCGCATCCGCGGAGGGGCCGGCGGGCGCCGCCGCCGGGGCAGGGGCCTTGTCGGCAGGTTTTGCGGCGTCCCTGGCAGGGGCGGCAGAGGGCTTGGCCCCCTCGACATCCGCCTTGACGATCCGGCCATGCGGACCGGAACCCTTGATCCGCGTGAGATCAAGGCCCTTGTCTGCCGCGATCCGGCGGGCGAGCGGCGAAGCGAAAACGCGGCCACCATCGGCGGATTTAGGCGCGGCGGGGGCCTCGGACGTGCCCGATGCTGGACCTTGTGACGATTTTCCCTCGGTGGCTTTGGCAGCCTGAGGCTCTGGCTCGGGGGCCGGGGCGCTCGCATCGCTCGCGATATCCTCGGCGCTCTCGCCCTCTTCCAGCATGACCGCGATGGGGGTGTTGACCTTGACCCCTTCGGTGCCTTCGGCCACCAGAATCTTGCCGACAACACCCTCATCCACCGCCTCGAATTCCATCGTGGCCTTGTCGGTCTCGATCTCGGCCAGAAGGTCGCCCGCCGCGACGGTGTCACCCTCCTTGACCAGCCATTTCGCAAGCGTGCCCTCTTCCATGGTGGGCGAGAGGGCGGGCATCAGGATTTCGGTTGGCATCGCGTCTCTCCCTCAGCGATAGGTCACTTGGCGCACGGCGTCGATCACCTCGGCGGTCGAGGTCAGCGCCAGCTTTTCGAGATTGGCGGCATAGGGCATCGGCACGTCCTTGCCGGTGCAGTTGATGACCGGCGCATCGAGATAGTCGAAGGCCTTTTGCATCAGCACCGCCGAAATGTGGTTGCCGATCGAGGCCACCGGCCAGCCCTCTTCAACCGTCACGCAGCGGTTGGTCTTCATCACGCTGGCGATCACCGTGTCGGTATCCATCGGGCGCAGGGTGCGCAGGTCGATCAACTCGGCGCTGATCCCATCCTCGGCCAGCTTGTCCGCCGCCTCCAGCGCATAGGTCATGCCGATGCCAAAGCTGACGATGGTGACATCCGTGCCCTCGCGCCAGATCTTCGCCTTGCCGAAGGGGATGGTGAAATCATCCATCTTGGGCACCTCGAACGAGCGGCCATAGAGGATCTCGTTCTCAAGGAACACCACCGGGTTCGGGTCGCGGATCGCGGTCTTGAGCAGACCCTTGGCGCAGGCAGCCGAATAGGGCTGAACCACGCGCAGGCCGGGCACCTGCGCATACCATGCCGCGTAATCCTGGCTGTGCTGTGCGCCGACCCGCGCCGCGGCGCCGTTCGGACCACGGAACACGATGGGGCTGCCCATCTGCCCGCCTGACATGTAGAGCGTCTTGGCGGCGGAGTTGATGATCTGGTCGATCGCCTGCATGGCAAAATTCCAGGTCATGAATTCCACGATCGGGCGCAGCCCCCCCCATGAGGCCCCGACACCGATCCCGGCAAAGCCATGTTCGGTGATCGGCGTGTCGATCACGCGCTTCGCGCCGAATTCATCCAGAAGGTTCTGGGTGATCTTGTAGGCGCCCTGATATTCGGCGACCTCCTCGCCCATGATGAAGACCGTCTCGTCGCGGCGCATTTCCTCGGCCATGGCGGAATTCAGCGCCTCGCGCACCGTCATGGTCTGCATTTCGGTGCCCTCGGGCCAGTCGGGGCTGGTGTCGGCCTTGGGCGCCTCGGGGGCCTTTGCGGCGGCGGGGGTTGATTTGGGTTCTGTCGGGGTGCTGGCTTTTTGGGGCGCTGGCTCGCGGGCCGGGGCGGCGTCGACGTCATCCGCGCTTTCGCCTTCCTCCAGCATCATGGCGATGGGGGTGTTGACCTTGACCCCCTCGGTGCCCTCGGCGATCAGGATCCTGCCGATCACGCCTTCATCGACCGCCTCGAATTCCATCGTCGCCTTGTCGGTCTCGATCTCGGCCAGGATATCGCCGCTCTTGACGGTGTCACCCTCCTTGACCAGCCATTTCGCAAGCGTGCCTTCTTCCATGGTGGGGGAGAGGGCGGGCATCAGGATTTCGGTTGCCATTGTCGTCTCTCCTCTTCAGGCGTTCTGCGGCGCCACGTCGGCGATGATGTCGGTCCAGAGTTCATCCACGGCAGGCTCGGGGCTTTCCTTGGCGAACTCGGCGCTGGCGTTGACGATTTCCTTGATCTCCCTGTCGATCGCCTTGAGGTCATCCTCGCTCGCATGGCCGCCGGAAATCAGCAATTCGCGCACATGTTCGATGGCGTCCTTCTCCTCGCGCATCTTCTGCACCTCCTCGCGGGTGCGGTATTTGGCGGGGTCGGACATCGAGTGGCCGCGATAGCGATAGGTCTTGATTTCCAGGATATATGGCCCCTTGCCCTCGCGGCAGTGCGCGACGGCCTTGTCGCCCGCCTCCTTGACGGCCAGCACGTCCATGCCATCGACCGCCTCGCCGGGAATGCCGAATGCCTGCCCGCGCGTGTAGATGTCGGGCGAGGAGGTCGAGCGTTTCTGCGAGGTTCCCATCGCATACTGGTTGTTCTCGATCACGAAAATCACCGGCAGCGCCCAGAGGGCCGCCATGTTGAAGGTCTCGTAGACCTGCCCCTGATTGGCGGCCCCGTCGCCGAAATAGGTAAAGGTCACGCGATCGTTGCCCAGATACTTGTCTGCAAAGGCCAGCCCGGCGCCCAGCGGCACGTTGGCGCCCACGATGCCGTGACCGCCGTAGAACCGCTTTTCGGTCGAGAACATGTGCATCGAACCGCCTTTGCCGCGGCTGTACCCGCCCTCGCGGCCCGTCAGTTCGGCCATGACGCCGTTGGGATCCATGCCGCAGGCCAGCATGTGACCGTGATCGCGGTAGGTGGTGATGCGCCGGTCGCCTTCGTCCGCAGCGGCTTCGAGCCCGACGACGACGGCCTCCTGCCCGATGTAGAGGTGACAGAACCCGCCGATCAGACCCATCCCGTAAAGCTGCCCGGCCTTTTCCTCGAATCGCCGGATGAGCAGCATGTCACGGTAATATTTGCTGAGGTCATCGGCGGAAATATTTGATTTTTTTGTGCTTTTCCGGGCAACCATGGGCGAGCGACTCCTTGTTGGTCCTTGTTGGCAAATATAGTTTAGCGTTAAACTATCCAATACACCAATCGGGCCCCGGTTGCGAGTATGAATTTGGGCTATGCTTTCTCGCCCGGTCGCCTGAGAGCGAATTTTTCGCGGATCACCGAATAATCCTGATAACCGAGCCGGGTCAGCGGATTGAACCGCAGCACGTCGAACACCCCGTCGATGATGCAATCGTCCTGCATATGCACGCCGGTCACCTCACCGAAGACGACGTAATTCGCGGCACCGGGCAGTTGCACGATCTGCGTCAGCCGGCATTCAAGGCTGGCGGGAGCGGCGCTGACACGGGCGCAGGGGATCGTTTCGCACTCCGTCTTGTCCAGCCCGGCATGGGCGAATTCATCCACCTCGCGGTCCCACGGGCCGGAAGTCTGGTTCATCGCATCGCGCAGCGCCTCGCTGACGATGTTGACGCAGAACACGCCCGTCTCGCGGATGTTGGCGACACTGTCCTTGGTATCGCCGCGGTCGGGCTTGGCCGCGGTCGAGGCGAACATCACCTGCGGGGGCACATAGGCCACGGCGTTGAAGAACGAATAGGGTGCGAGGTTGTCACGGCCCTGCGCATCGCGGGTCGAGATCCAGCCGATGGGCCGCGGCGTCACGATGGCGTTGAACGGGTTGTGCGGCAGGCCGTGGCCGTCCTCGGGTCTGTAAAACATCTGCCTCTCCTGCATCATCGGTTTGTGCCAGACCTAGCGTCGTGCTAGGCGCTTGGCCAGTCGATTTTCGCAAAGGTCCACCGCGCCATGTTCGAGTTGAGGCCCGAAAAAGCCGAGGATTACTGGGAGGTTGAAGCCCTCTACGACCTGTGCTTCGCACCGGGGCGCGAGGCATTGTCATCGTATCGCCTGCGGGATGGCGTGGCACCCGTGGCGGCGTTGTGTCTTGTGGCGCGAGAGCAGGGTGTCGTCGCGGGTGCGATCCGTTACTGGCCGGTGCGGGTCGGCGGGGCAGGGGCGTTGTTGCTGGGGCCGGTGGCGGTGCACCCAACCCATCAGGGCGAGGGGCTGGGCGCGTGGCTCATTCGCGAGAGCGTGGAGCGGGCAAGGGGTCTGGGTTGCGAGCGGGTCATGCTGGTGGGCGACGCGCCCTATTACGGGCGGTTCGGGTTCGCCAGGCTGGATGGCGTCGAGATGCCGCCGCCGACCAACCCCGAGCGTGTGCTGGGGCTGGAGTTGCAACCCGGCGCGTGGGAGGATGTCACCGGCAAAGTGACGCGCGCAGCTTGAATTCGGCGCGGTGCGTGGTCAGTTTGATCCCGGACATGGATGCGGGGCAGGGAAATGGAGCTATTGGGCCGACCGATTGACGAGCGCGCGCTGGACGCGCGGCTTGATGCGCTGGTGCGGCGCAATGCGCAGGCGGGCAATGCGGCGATTGATCTGCTCAATCTGATCGGCGGGCACGCGGAGGGGCTGCTGGACCGGCTGCCGGGGCAGGTGCGCGCCCGGCTCGATACCGCGACGCAGGAGGCGCTGACCTATGCTGCAGAGGCGGCGCACCGCTCGCGCGGCACGCTGGGCGAGATGCCCGGCTGGCGGATGCGTGCGCTGACCACGGTGATGGGGGCGGCGGGCGGCATGGGCGGCCTGCCCACGGCGCTGGCCGAATTGCCGGTGACCACGACGGTGCTGTTGCGCGCCATTCAGGATGTCGCGGTCGAGCATGGGTTCGACCCGAACGAGCCGGGGGTGCGGTTCGGGTCGATCGAGGTGTTCGGCGCGGCGGGACCGCTGAGCCGGGATGACGGGGCAAATCTGGGCTTTGTCGGCACGCGGATGACCCTGACCGGGGCAGCGATGCGGTCGCTGATCGCGCGGGTCTCGCCGCGTCTGGCGACGGTGCTGGGGCAGAAACTGGCGGCGCAGACGGTTCCCATACTGGGTGCAGCGGCGGGGGCGGCCACCAACTATGCCTATACGCGCTATTATCAGGAAATGGCGCAGGTGCATTTCGGGCTGCGGCGGCTGGCGATCGACGCGGATCGCGATCCGCAGGATCTGGTGGCGGCGTTCCGGGAGCGGGCTGCGGTGCAGCGGGTGTAACGCGCCCGGTCAGGAGCCGCTTGCGAGGGCCACAAGACGCTCGGCGGCGCGTTTGGCGTCTTGCGCCGGGGCGCCGCTGTGTGACATGGCCGCAAGGACGATGGCGCCTTCCTTGAGAATGAGGATCTGCGCGGCAAGCGCGCGTGGTTCGTCAAGGTCCGCCTGCTCGGCAAGGTTGGCGAAATGCTCGAGCAGGAGTCGCTTGTGTTCCATCGCCTGAACGTTGATCGGATGATCGCGGTCCTGATATTCGGCGCTGGCCTTGATGAACATGCAGCCCCTGAATGTGCTCTGCGAGAACCATTCGCCGAGCGCGTCGAACAGCGCCAGCAGTTGATCCTCGGGGGGGGGCGCCAATTCCTGCATGCGGCGAAACAGCCAGTTGCGGAAATTCTCGTCGCGCAGGCGCAGGGTGGCGAGGATGAGCTCTTCCTTGGTGCGGAAATGCTTGTAGATCGAGGTTTTGGAAACTCCGGTCCGCTCTGCGACCAGATCCATCCCGGTGGCGTGAAACCCGTTCTGATAGAAGAGATCCAGCGCCTTTCGAATCAGCTCTGTCCGCTTGTTCTGACTCATTCCGGCCTCAGGGTTGACTGACTTGTAAATAATTTTTTCCGTGCGTCCTGTCAACAAATCTCTGATAATCATATATTTACTGACCATAGTTCAATTCGGGCGAATGCGTTTCGGGGCAAAGCCGCAAAATTGATCTTGAAAAGATTTACCGATCTGTTCATCTTGGCGATACATTTACCGATCAGTTTACCATGGAAGCCGAAACAACCACTCACGCATGAATCCGCCCGGCGTTCGCGCCGGGCGCACAGCCACCACCCTGCGGAACGCAGAGCAATTCCCACCGCGTCCGCTGCCCCGACCTGCCCCTGCTCCCAAGAACCGATGCCGGTCGGGGCCCCTTACTGTCAACGACCCAAGGAAATGTCGACCGATGACCCTGCTCATCCGCCCGCCACTGCCGCCTTTCACGCCCGAGACCGCCGCGCAGAAGGTGCGCGCCGCCGAGGATGCCTGGAACAGCCGCAACCCCGATATCGTCACCCCCGCCTATTCCGAGGACAGCCGCTGGCGCAACCGGGCGGAATTCATCGAAGGTCACGCGCAGATCCACGCCTTTCTGACCCGCAAATGGGCGCTGGAACTGGATTACAGGCTGATCAAGGGGCTGTGGGTCACGGCGGAAAACCGCATCGCGGTGCGATTCGCCTATGAATGGCGCGACGAATTCGGCCAGTGGACGCGCTCTTATGGCAACGAGAACTGGGAATTCGGCGATGACGGGCGCATGCGGCGGCGCATCGCCTCGATCAACGATCTGCCGATTGCCGCAGCCGACCGGCTGTTTCACTGGCCGCTCGGCCCGCGCCCCACGGATCATCCGGGGCTGGACGACCTCGGACTGTAACGGAGAACACCATGCCCTATGCCTTTGCCGAAATCGCCTTTACCCCTTCGGTGCGCGCGGCGCAGGAACGGGGCGGGTCCGGCCACTATGCGCAGTTCCTGTCGGACCTGCGCAATGGCGGCGACCGCCTGTCCGGAATCGAGCGGGAATTCATCGAGGCGCGCGACGGGTTCTATCAGGCCACCGTCTCCGAGACCGGCTGGCCCTATGTTCAGTTCCGTGGCGGGCAGAAGGGATTTCTGCGGGCGCTGGACGACCAGACGATCGCCTATGCCGATGTGCGTGGCAACCGCCAGTACATCTCGGTGGGCAATCTGGCGGTCAATGACCGGATCTCGCTGATCCTGATGGATTATCCGCAAGCGCGGCGGCTCAAGATCTGGGGACGGGTCAATATCGTGGCGGCCGGCGAGGCGCACAGGGCGGTTCTGGATTCGGCCAGCGGCAGGGTGGAGCGGATCGTGCAGATCCATGTCGAGGCGTTCGACTGGAACTGCCCGAGCCACATCCCGCGCCGGTTCACCGCCGAGGAAGCGGGGCAGGAACTGGAGGCGGCATATCACGAGAACGCGGTGCTTATGGCCGAAATTCATGCGCTGCGGCAGCAGATCGCCAAGGGCGGCGGGGGCTGAGGGCAGCGGCAGGGTGCTGCGATTCGTTCGGTCCGCCGTGGCACCACACCTGCAGGACGGGGTTACACCCCGCCATGCCGTGCGGGTCGGGCTGAAACCTGGCCTACGTCCCACCTCTACGTTCAGGCATTTCATCCCGACGACCGCGCGACGGGGGGTTCATACCCCCCTTCGCTGCCGGCCGATTGGCGGCACGCTCCGCTTCAGAACTTGCCGCGCAGGTAGTCCATCACTGCGGGGCGGACGGTCTGGGCGCCCTGCTCGCGCCCAGTGTGGATGACCTCGCGCAATTCGCCAAGGTCGATGTGGCGCAGGAGGCTCTTGACCGGGCCGATCGAGGCCGGGCGCATCGAGAGCGTGCGAAACCCGATGGCGGCAAGACAGGCGGCCTCGACCGGGCGGCCCGCATCCTCGCCGCAAAAGCTGAGCGGGGTTTGCAGGGTGGCGCAGCGATAGACGATGCCCTCCAGAAAATTCAGGAAGCTGACGTTCAACGTGTCATAGCGCCTGCGCACGAGCTCGTTCTCGCGGTCGGCGGCAAAGAAGAACTGCTTGAGATCGTTGCCGCCCACCGACAGGAAATCCACCTCGCTGTAGAACGAATCCGGCGCAAAGGCGAGCGAGGGGGTTTCCAGCATCGCGCCGACCTCGAGATGTTCCGGGATCGGGTGGCCGAGGATGCGTTCACGCGCCAGCGCCTTGTCCATCTCGGCGCGGGCGGCGCTGTATTCATCGCGTTGCGCCACGAAAGGGAACATGATGGTCAGCGGACGGCCCTTGGCAGCGCGGATCAGCGCCTGAAGCTGCATGCGCATGACCCCCGGCTTGTCAAGGCCGACACGGATCGCGCGCCAGCCCATCGCCGGGTTGGGCTCGTCCGTGGGCTTCATGTAGGGCAGCACCTTGTCCGAGCCGATATCGAGAGTGCGAAACACGACCCGCTTGTCGCCCGCCGCATCCATCACCCGCGCGTAAAGCTCTGACAACTCGGCGCGCTTGGGCATGTGGTTGCGGATCAGGAATTGCAGTTCGGTGCGAAAGAGTCCCACGCCTTCGGCGCCGGACCCCTTGAGGCTGGGCAGGTCGGCCATCAGACCGGCATTCATCTTGAGCTTGATGCGGGTGCCGCAGAGCGTTTCAGCGGGCTTGTCGCGGATCGAGGCATAGCGTTGCTGCGCCTCGGCCTGCATCGCCATCTTGTCGCGGAAGGCACTGACCACGCTGTCATCGGGACGCAGATGCACGATGCCCTGATCGCCATCGACAAGGACGAGATCGCCGTTGAGCGCCTCTGTGGTGATGCGCTCGGCATGAATGACCAGCGGAATGGCGAGCGCGCGGGCGACAATCGCGGCGTGTGAGCCGACAGAGCCTTCCTCGAGCACGATGCCCCTGAGGCCACGTCCATAGTCCAGCAGTTCCGCCGGGCCGATATTGCGGGCAATCAGGATCGGGTCAGGCGGCATGTCGGCGCCGGTCTCGGTGCCCTGGCCCGTCAGGATCCGCAACAGCCGGTTGGACAGATCGTCGAGATCGTGCAGCCGCTCGCGCAGGTAGGCGTCGTTGACCTGGTTCATGCGGGCGCGGGCGGCGGACTGTTCCTTTTCCACGGCCGCCTCGGCCGAGAGGCCGCTGTTGATGTTCTCTTCCATGCGCCGCATCCAGCCCTTGGAATTGGCGAACATGCGGTAGGCCTCGAGCACTTCGAGCTGATCCTTGTCACCGTCCCCGGCGCTGGACAGCATCCGGTCGACGCCCACGCGCAGGGTTTCGACCGCCTCATTCAGCCGGGCCAGTTCGCGCACCGGATCATCGGCGATGGGATTGGTGATGACGACGCGCGGGTCGTGCAGCCAGACATGGCCCTGCGCAGTGCCTTCCTGCGCGCTGGCGCCGCGAAACAGAACCGCCTGGCTGTGACGTGCGGACATCGCCGCGCCCTCGCCGACGAATGCGCCCAGTTCGGCCATTTCGGCCAACACCATCGCGACCACTTCGATGGCGTAGATCTCTTCGTCAGAGAACAGCCGGGCCTGCTTCGACTGCACGACAAGCACGCCCAGCTTTTCGCCCAGGCGCTGGATCGGCACACCCATGAACGAGCAATAGGCCTCTTCGCCGGTCTCCGGCATGTAGCGAAAACCGGGAGAGGCCGGGGCGTTGTCGGTATTGATCACCTCGCCCGAGCGGGCGACGCGACCCACCAACCCCTCGCCAAGCCGCATCCGGGTCTGGTGAACGGCCTCGGGTTTCAGCCCCTCGGTGGCGCAAAGCTCCAGCGTGTCCTCGTCGCGGAACAGGTAGATCGAACAGACCTCGCAGTGCATCTCCTCGGCGATGAGCCGTGTGATCTGGTCGAGTCGGGTCTGCCCGCCGGCGTCCTCGGCCATGATGGCGCGCAGGCGGCCCAGCATCTGTCGGCTGTCGGTCTTGAACGTCTGCGTCATCGCGGGCTGTCCCCCGGGGCGGTTTCAGGGTTGGCCGGTCCCGCTGCCTAGGATCGCCGCGTCGGGGTCAGGCCAGTTTGTCCAGTTCAAAGGCATCATGCAGCGCCTGCACCGCGAGTTCCATGTATTTCCGGTCGATCAGGACGGAAATCTTGATCTCGGAGGTTGCAATCACCTTGATGTTTATTCCTTCATCGGAAAGTGTCTTGAACATCCTCGCCGCCACCCCCGATTGCGAGCGCATGCCGATGCCCACCGCTGATACCTTGGCCACGTCGGTATCGGCGATGAGGTCATGATAATTGATCTGGCCAGCCTCCTTGGCGTCGCGCAGGGCCTTTTCGGCGCGTTTGACCTGATCGGTGGGGCAGGAAAAGGTCATGTCGGTGCGCCCTTCCTCTGCGATGTTCTGGATGATCATGTCGACATTGACACCCGCCTCTGACAGCGGGCCAAAGATGGCCGCGGCGATGCCGGGGCGATCGGCCACGGAGATGAGGGTCATCTTTGCCTCGTCCCGGGAATAGGCGATGCCGCTCACGACTTTTGATTCCATGATTTCCTCCTCGGCGCAGACCAGCGTGCCGGCTGTGTCTGACGGTTCCTCGAAACTGCTGAGTACCCGCAGTTTCACGTTATAGCGCATTGCCAACTCCACGGAACGGGTTTGCAGCACCTTGGCCCCGAGCGAGGCCAGTTCGAGCATTTCCTCGAACGCGATCCGGTCGAGTTTGCGCGCCCTGGGGCTGATCCGCGGATCGGTGGTATAGACCCCATCGACATCGGTGTAGATGTCGCAGCGCTCGGCACCAAAGGCGGCAGCAAAGGCCACGGCAGAGGTGTCAGAGCCGCCGCGCCCCAGCGTGGTGATGCGCCCCTCGGACGAGATGCCCTGAAAGCCCGCGATCACCGCGACCCGCATGCCTTCGCGGAATTTGGCAGTGATGTTGGTGGTGGGGATTTCCTCGATCCGGGCGGCGGAATGAGCGGAGTTGGTCCTGAGCGGCACCTGCCATCCCTGCCAGCTGCGTGCGGGCACATCCATTTCCTGCAGCGTCAGCGCCATCAGCCCGGCGGTCACGTTCTCGCCCGAGCTGACCACGGCGTCATGTTCGCGCGCGTCGTGGAAGGGCGAGATTTCATTGACCCAGCCCACCAGTTCGTTGGTCTTGCCGGACATGGCCGAGACGATGACGATCACGTCGTAGCCCTTGGCCACCTCTACGCCCACACGCTTGGCGGCGCGGCGGATACGGTCGATATTGGCGACGGAGGTGCCGCCGAATTTCATCACGAGAATGGGCATGGGTCTGTCCTGGGCCGCTATGTCGCGCGCGGTTTACGCGCGGGCAGACCTGCATGCAAGAGGGCAGGTGAGGGCAGGGGCAGGTACGGTGAGTGGTGGTATTGGTCTGAAGGGAACGTTGGCCAACGGCCGAGGAGCCGCGCGGTCGTCGGGCGGGGACTGGCGATCCGCCGGGTGGCAACTGCCACTTTATCCCAGCAGAATCCGTATGACTTCGACGTGCTGCGCGACGCCTCAAAATCGCCAGGCTGCGAGATGGGTCATGCTGAAAGCATGCCTACGGCATGACCGATCGCGCGGCGGCGCGTTCCGCACCTTTGCTCCGCGCGAGTGGCAGCTTCAGGCCAATCGCAGCCTGATCCTTGCTCAATACGGATGGTCCCGCCCGTCCCATGTCTGGAAACAGCCGGTGGTCGCAAGATCCAGCGCGGCAAAGCGCTCGGCCAGACCGGTGACCGCCTCGTTCACCGAAATCTCGGCGGTGCCGCCGCCCATGTCGGTGCGCACCCAGCCCGGATGATAGATGCCCACGGCAATGCCCGAGGGCCTGAGATCGGCGGCCAGGTTGCGCCCGAGATTGAGCGCCGCCGCCTTGGAGGCGCGGTAGATGTAGCTGCCGCCCGGGGCGCGGTTCTGGCTGGCCATCTGACTGGAAAGAATGGCGATCCTGGCGGCAGGCGCGGCGCGCAGATGCGGCAGCAGCGCCTGCACGGTCAGAAAAACGCCGGTCACATTGGTGGCGAAGGTCTCTGCCCACATCGCCGTCGGATAGCCGTCATCCAGCGATTGACCCTTGTCGGGATAGATCCCCGCGTTGCAGATCAGCAGATCCACCGGTTGCCCGGCCAGCGTCCGGGCCAGCGTCGCGCAGGCGACGGGATCGGTCACGTCGAGCGGCACGAGGCCGCCCGAAGGCTGGCGCGCCGTCGCGGTGACGCGGTGCCCCGCGGCGCGGTAGTGATCGGCCAGCGCCTTGCCAATGCCGCGACCGGCCCCGGTGATGACAATATGCATGCGCCTCCCCCCGGTCAGTTCGAGTTGCGGCGCGGCGTAAAGGGCAGCGGCGCCACCGGCACGCCATCCTCGATCAGTTTGCGGGCCTCGTCGGCCTTTGCCTCGCCATAGATCGCGCGTTCGGGAATCAGACCGTCATGCATGTCGCGCGCCTCGCGGGCAAAGTTGAGCCCAACGTAATCGGAATTCTCCTCGACATGGCGGCGTAGTGTGGCAAGAGCGCGTTCTGCGGGATGGTGCGCGGCGGTCAGCGGTGACGCAGACGGCTCGTGGCTGGGCTGCACGCGCGGTGCCATCAGCGCCTTGTGCACCCGCGACGAACCGCATGTGGTGCAGGTCACCATGCCGGCGGCATGGAGCTTGTCAAACGCGGCGGCCGATTGAAACCAGCTATCGAACTGGTGGTTTTCGGCGCATTTGAGACTGAACTGGATCATCGCGCTGTCCGAGTCAAATACCCCTCATACATACGATGTATTGGGTAAAAATCAAGTTGTCGATCAATGGTTTGTGTTCGGTTCGTCGATCCGGCCCAGACGAATCCAAGCTCTGGATTGCCTCGGCGGGGCCGGTTTCATCCGCGCCAGCGCTCTGCTCTGGCGGGTCATCCGTTCCGGCCTGGTTTCGGCATGTGGCGCGGAGTCGCGCCAGTCGGTTGTGGCGTGATCAAAACACGAGTAAAAGAATCGGAATTGACTTACCTTATTATTTCAGTCAGAAATGGCGAGCCAAGCCAGTCCCCTTCGGTCACCAGCCCGGCAAGACCCGATTCGAGAGGATGAACACGATGGCTGAGATTGCGAGAGGCACGGCGGAGGGAATGGCATGATCCGCGCGCAGAACCGATCCGAACCCGATCTGGTGGCAGAGGCCGCCTGTCACGACGCGCGCGCCCTGACCGGCGGCGCCAATACCGCGCTCATCGTGCTGGACGGGCAGGTTTATACCCTGCGCATCACCCGCGCGGGCAAACTGATCCTGACCAAATGAAGCACGCGCGCGAGATCACAGGGCAGATGCCGGTGGGGCAGATGGCCGAAATGGCGGACTTGCAGGGCATGGTGGTCAGTTGCCTGCGGCAATGGAACCGGGGCGGGGCCGTGGCGGCGCTGGAGATGCTGCGCGCGTACATGGCGGAGGTGCAGGCGCTCGCGACCTTTGAGGCGCTGCAGGATCTGACCGGGGTGCTGGCCCCCCATATGCGCCGTCCGTTGCGCTGCCACGCGCCACATTGCGCCTGCGTCGGCATGGACGAGGCGGCCTTTGCCCGCTTTGTCGAAGAGGCGGCTCTTGGCGCGCGCGAGGACGCGCTGATGCTGGCCAGCCTGCTGGTCGAGGCGAGGGCGATCCTGCCGCTCACCGATGCGGCGGGGCGGTTGGGGCTTAATCTGCACCGCGCGGTGCTCGGTGCGCGCAGGTCTGCAATGCCCGATCCCGTCAGCCAGACAAGACATTGAGGTAGAAGGAAAACGTGCTATGATGATCTGTCACTGCATGGCGATCACTGATGTCGAGATACGTCGCGCGATGGACTGGATGCGCGCCGCCGATCCCGAGACGATCATAACGCCTGGCAAGATCTATCGCGCGCTCGGCAAGCGCGCCGATTGCGGCGGATGTCTGCCGCTGTTTGTTGACACCATGCGCGAGGTGGATAGCCTTGCGGTACCCATGCACCTGCGCGGTCTGCGCCGCGCGACTACACAGGGAGCAAGACATGAAGGGCGACGCCAAGGTCATCGACTATCTCAACAAGGCGCTCAGGAGTGAGCTGACGGCAGTCAGCCAGTACTGGCTGCACTACCGCTTGCAGGAGGATTGGGGATACGGGCGGATCGCCGCCAAGTCCCGCGAAGAAAGCATCGAGGAGATGCACCACGCCGACAAGCTGATCGAGCGGATCATCTTTCTGGGTGGCCATCCCAATCTGCAAAAGCTGGACGCGCTGCGCATCGGGCAGAATTTGCGCGAGACGCTGGAGGCGGATTTGGCCGCCGAACACGAGGCGCGCAACCTCTACATCGAGGCGCGGGGCCATTGCGAGAGCGTGAGCGATTACGTTTCGAAGAACCTCTTTGAAGAGCTGATCGCCGACGAGGAAGGGCATATCGACTTTCTCGAAACGCAGATCGACCTTTACGATGACTTGGGCGCAGAACGCTACGGGCTGCTCAACGCCAGCCCGGCGGATACGGCAGAGTAGGGGCTGCGGAGGTCGGGTTTGCGTGCTGTGGTTCCGCGTGGTCGATGAAGTCTGGTATGAGGGTGCGCCCCTCGCCCGGATCACTCCGCCGCGCGCAGGGGATTGGCGCTGTCGCGTTCCGCAAGGAGGCTCTTGAGACTCTCGGTCTCGTCGGCATGGCCTGAGCCCTGCTGACCTTCATCCGGCCAGACGATCTCGGTCTCCTGCATCCGCCGGGCGGCAAGCGCCAGCGCCCAGTCGCGCGCCGCCTGGCTGGAGCGGCCCATCGACAGCCGCGCCATAAGCCGCGCGGCCCAGAGCAGATAGGTGCCTGCCCAAACCCGCAACGCCAGCATGGCAGGGGTAAAGATCAGCGTCAGCACCGTGGCGATGCCAAGGCCGAAGACCACTGCCGTCGCCAGCTGTTTCCACCAAAGCGCGGTGGGGCTGTCAAAGGCATAGCCGCCATTCACGAAATCGAGGCTGAGTCCGAACATCATCGGCGCAAGCCCCGCCATGGTGGTGCCCGTGGTCAGCAGGACCGGGCGGATGCGGTCCTGCGCGGTGCGGGTGATCGCCTCGATTCGCGGCATGTAGCGGGCGTAGTCCTGATAGGTGTCGATCAGCACGATGTTGTTGTTCACCACGATCCCCGCCAGCGCCACGATCCCAGTGCCGGTCATGATGATGGAAAACGGTTGATTCATCACCAGCATCCCGATCAGCACGCCGGTGGTCGAAAGCACCACCGCCAGCAACACCAGGACCGCGTTATAGACGCTGTTGAACTGCGCCAGCAGGATGATGAACATCAGGCCCAGCGCCCCGGCAAAGGCCTTTTGCAGGAATTCGCCCGACTCCGCCTGATCCTCGGCGTCGCCGGTCCATTCATAGCTGATGCCCGCGGGCAGCACGCCGCTGTCCAGCCATTCGGTCAGGGTCTCGATCCGCTCGTTGGCATTGACCGGCACGATCCTTTCCTGGCCCGAGGCATCGCGGATGGTCCGGGTCAGGCCATCCGCCACCGCCGCCTTGATATCGAAGAACCGGGTCTGGTCGATGCGGTCGATCTGCGCCAGTTGCTGCACCGGCTTGCGGGTGATGAAATTCGACAGCGGTACAAGCCCGTCACCGGTGCGCACCTTGAGGCTGTCGAGCGTCGAGAGCACTCGGTCCGCCTCCGGCAGGCGCACGCGGATCTCGATCTCTTCGTCACTGCTGTCCACGCGCATGGTGTCCAGCAGGATGCCGCGCGTGACCAGTTGCACCATCGCGCCCACGGTCGCCACATCCGCGCCGAACCGCCCGGCCCTTTCGACATCGACGTCGATCTGCCAGTCGATGCCGGGCAGGGGCAGCGTGTCCTCGATCTGGCGCAGGCCCTCGGTATCCTCGAATCGCGCGCGTGCCTGCTCGGTGAATGCGATGAGCCGATCCCAGTCGTCGCCCTTGATCCGCAGATGCACCGGCTTGGCCGAAGCGGGACCGCGCGCCTGCGCCAGAATTTCGATCCTGATGCCGGGGATCCGCTCCAGCTCTGCGGTCAGTTCGGCGATGATCTTGTCGCCATCGAATTCCGGCGAACTGACCGCGCGGGAGACGGGATGGTTGATCAACGGGATGGTGAACCACGTCTCGCGCGCCTGCGGCCGATCCACCCAGGGAATGGTCTCCAGCTGCACCTGCCCGATCGTGTCGCGCGGCGGCTGTGCGCCGCCGGTGTTGTTGTTCAGCCCGCCGTCACCGGCAAAGGCAAAGGCGGTCTGCACGCCGGGATGGGCAAGCACGATCTCCTCGACCTGTCTGACAAGTGCATCCTTCTGGTCGAGTGACAGATTGCCACGCCCGCGCACGTAAACGATGGCCTGCTCCGGCTCGCTGTCGACAAAGAATTCGGTGCCGTTGTTGTTGTTGATGTAGAACATCAGCACCGAGCCAACGAGCACGAAAATCGCTCCAAAGGCCAGCAGCGGGGCGACCGGGTTTCCGGCGATCAGGTGGATGAGCCGGCCAAAGGTCGAGCGGCGATAACCCGCCTGAACCCGTGGCTTGCGACCTGGCATCCAGCGGCGTGCGAGGCTGCGCAAGAGGTCGCCGCAGCGCCGCGCGACGGCCATGATGCACAGCAGAATGGCCACCACGCCGCTCACGCCCATCGCCGCCAGAACGACCAGCCCCAGCATGAGTCCGAAAACCGTTGTCAGCACCGGCAAGACCGAGCCGATGATCCGGCCACCGTCCATCCGCGAGAACTGCGCGCTGACCTGTTCCAGCAGCACCGGCGCGGTCTGCGCCGCCAGCGCCACAGCGCCGCCCGCCAGCGCGAACAGCATCAGGTGCCATAGCCAGAAGCCGCCCGCGATCTGCTCGATCCGCTGGCTGAACCAGCGCTCGGCGCGTCCCGTCACCCCACCCATCACCGGCAGGTAGACCAGCGCCACCAGAAGCGAGGCCGAAAGCACGAAGATCAGCGTCACCGGCAGCATGCCCATGAACTGGCCCGGAATGCCCGGCCAGAACAGCATCGGCAGAAAGGCGCAGAGCGTTGTGGCGGTTGAACTGACCACGGGCCAGAACATCCGCTTGGCGGCGGCCACATAGGCATGCATCGGGCCTTCGCCTTCACTGATACGCTTGTCGGCGTATTCCACCACCACGATGGCCCCGTCCACCAGCATTCCCACGGCGAGGATGAGGCCGAACATCACGATATTCGATACCGCCACCCCCATCACCGCCAGCAGGGCGAAACACAGCAGGAAAGAGGTTGGAATAGCAAAGCCCACCAGCAGCGCGGGCCGGATCCCCAGGGCCGCCAGCGTGACGATCATCACCAGCGCGATGGCGGTCAGAACCGAGCCTTCAAGCTGATTGACCATCGAGGCGACGGTGCGTGACTGATCGTTGGAGGTGCCCACCGTCACCGCAGCGCGCAGATCCTCGGGCCAGCGTTTCTCGGCCTCGGCCACCACCTCGCGCACCAGATCGGCGGTCTCGATGATGTTGAACCCCTTGCGCTTGACCACCTGCAGCGCGACCGTCGTCTCACCGTTGAACCGCGCGGTGCCCAGCCGGTCCTCGAAGGTCAGGTTGATCGTCGCCAGATCGCCCAGCCGCACCACCCGGTCGCCATTGGTCTTGATCGGCAACTGATAGATGTCGCGGGTTTTTTCAAAGGACGAGGGGATCTTGACCGCAAAGCTGCCCTGCGTCGTCTGCACCTCGCCCGCCGCGATCAGCTGGTTGTTGTTGCGTACCACATTGATCAGCTCGACCGCGGTGACGTTATAGGCCTCCAGTCGCAGCGGGTCGATCACCACCTCGACCATCTCTTCGCGATTGCCCGCGATCCCGGCCTCCAGCACCGGCTCCAGCCCCTCGAGCACGTCCTGCAGATCATTGGCCAGCCGCGTCATGGTGCGTTCCGGCACCGGGCCGGACAGGTTGACGATGATGATCGGGAATTCGCTGAAATTCACCTCGTTGAGGCTGTATTTCTCGGCCCCTTCGGGAAATTCCGCCTCGGCCTTGTCCATGGCGTCGCGGACATCGGCAAGGATCTTGGTCTTGTCCCAGCCAAACTCGAATTCCAGTGCGACGCCGCCGTAATTCTCGGCGGCCGTGCCGGTCATCTTCTTGAGTCCGTCGAGATCGTTCAACTCGGCTTCCATCACCTTGACCAGCAGTTTCTCGCTGTCCTCGGCGGAAATGCCGGGGAAAGGGACGGAAACGAAGAGCGCGGGGACCTCGATATCGGGCTCACCCTCCTTGGGCAGGCCGATATAGGCCACCGTGCCTGCCAGAACCGACAACACGATAAAGGCCAGTACCATCCGCGCGCGGGCGGCGGCCCAATCGACGATGCCGGTCATTGCCCAAGCTCCTGATAGCTGGGTTCGACCGGCACGCCATCGGTGACATATTCCTGACCGATCACGATCACGTCGGTCTGATCCGGCAGGCCCGTCAGCCAGACGCCCTGCGGCGTGTCGCGCAGGATGCTGACGGGAACGAATTGCGCGCGGCTCTCCTTGTCCACCATGCGCAGGCCAAGCGTGCCCTCGTCATTCAGCGTCAGCGCCGATTGCGGCAGCAGATGCGCGGCCTTGCCTTCGGCGCTGATCATGATTTCGGCGGTCTCGCCATCGCGCAGCGTCAGATCCGGGTTGGGCACCTCGATCTCGACGCGAAAGGTCCGGGTGGTGTCGTCGGCGGCGCGCGAGAGAAAGCTCACCGTTCCCTCGACCAGATGGCCCGAGGCGGTGCGCGCAGTGGTTGCGGCCCCCGGTTCCACGCGGGCGACCTGAAGCTCGGACACGAAACCCACGATCTTGAGGGGATCAAGCTGCAGTACCGTCGCGCAGAGCGCACCGGGCTGCAACAGGCTGCCGATTTCGGCGGTGTCGGTTTCAAGCACGCCGGGAAACGGTGCCCGGATGGTCAGCCGCTCGATCTCCTTTTCCGCGGCGGCCACGGCGGCGCGAGCGGATTCTATTCCGGCGCTGGCCGCATCAAGGCCCGATCTGGCCGATTGCAGCGCCGCCTGCGCCGAACTCAGCGCTGCCCGCGTCGCGGCCACGCGCGTCTGCGAAGCAAAGCCCTCCTGCACCAGATTGTTCGCCGCATTGGCGTTGATTTCGGCCTCTTCGACCTGCGCCTGCGCCTCGGTAACACGGGATTCGGCCTCGGGCACACGGGCGCGGGCCTCGGTCAGGCGCGCACGCGCTTCTGCGAGGGTCGCCTCGCGGGCTGCAGGATCGAGGCGGCACAGCATCTGCCCGGCATCCACGAACGCCCCCTTGCGCAGCGGTTCGGATATCACCAGCCCGGAGGTCTCGGCGCGCAGTTCGACGATTCGGTTGGCCTCGGTCCGACCGCGCAGGGTGACGTTACTGTCAACCTCCCGCGCCAGAGAGCGGATCGCCACGACGCGCGTAATGCCAACGGCATCCTGCGCTGATCCGGTCGATTCGTCCTCGGATGCGGTGGCAGCGTCCTCACCGGTCGCGGCACCCGGTTGGTCACGCCCCAGATGCGCGTTCAGCCGGTCGCGCTCGAATACAAAGGCGTAGATCAGGCCGCTGACCACCAGGGCAATAAGAATGGGAACCAGGCGCATACGGTAACTTTCAGAACTTCGGTGGCGCACCACGAGAATGGCAACAACCATATCACTATAGCTGAGCCTACGCTGAACTAACCGGTTCAGATTAAACTTTTCCGTAGCCTGCTGCAAGCCGCAGTCTTTGTGCCACAGCCGCCGCCTCTTGGCAGAGGCGGGGCTTCGCGTTAAGAGGGGCGAAATTCAGAAGGAATGTCGGGCGTGAGCAACACGGACAGTTTCATCGACGAAGTCACCGAAGAGGTGCGCCGCGACCGGCTGTTCGGCCTGATGCGGCGCTATGGCTGGATTGCGGTTCTGCTGGTCCTGCTGATGATCGGCGCCGCGGCATGGAACGAATGGCGCAAGGCGCAGACGCAGACCACGGCTCAGGCCTTTGGCGATCAGATTCTGGGCGCGCTGGCGCAGGATGAACCCGGCGCGCGCGAAACCGCCCTGAACGACATCACGGCTCCGAACCCTTCCGCGCAAGCGGTGGTGGATCTCCTGGCGGCAACCGAGACAGCGCAACGCGACCCGCAAGAGGCCGCGTCGCGTCTGCTGGAAATCGCGGACCGCGAGGGAACCGATCCGATCTATCGCCAGATTGCTACGCTCAGGGCGGTGGCCATGCCGGGATCGGGACTCGACCTCGAGACCCGCCGAACGCGGCTGAACGGGCTTGCCCTGACCGGCGGCCTGACGCGCCTGCTGGCCGAAGAGCAACTGGCCATGATCGAGCTTGAGAGCGGCGAGCGTCAGGCGGCGGTCGACCGCCTGACGCAGATCGCGAACGACGCAGAGGTCACGGCGGGCTTGCTTCGGCGTGTGACACAAGTGATTGTGGCCTTGGGCGAAGAGCCGCCGGCCGAGGCGCTTCTGGCACCTCCGCCCGTAGCGCTGGGTGAGTGAGCGCCGCGCGATTGAACGGTGTGCCATTGATAATAGGCGCAAGGGGCAACAGGTGAGGGCAGAAGCATTGAAAGCGAACGGATTGATACTTGGCCTCGCCGCGGTCCTTGCCCTGACGGCCTGTTCCCGGAAAGAGGCGATTCTGAGCGGTGAACGCGAAGGCATCCAGGAGGTTCTGCAATCCGAGACCGCCCGCGCGCAGGCTGATGAGGTAACGGTGAACCGGGTTCAGCCGGTCTCCTTGCAGCCCGCAACCGTGAATGCCGATTGGCGCCAGAGGATCGGCACCCCGTCGACCCGTACGGCGCATCCCGCGCTTGGCCGCGCGCCGCAACTGGCCTGGGCGGTCAATATCGGGGCGGGCGACGGGCGGCGGGTGCGGATCACCGCTGATCCGGTCGTGGCCGAGGGGCGCGTCTTCACACTCGACGCGCTGGCGCAGGTGGCGGCGGTCTCGACCGGGGGTCAGCTGCTCTGGACCACCGATCTGACCCCGGCCGATCAGAATTCGAACAGCGCAAGCGGCGGCGGACTGGCCTATGGCGATGGCAAGCTCTTTGTATCTTCCGGCTTTGGCCGCCTGACCGCGCTCGACCCGGCTACTGGCGGAGTGATCTGGCAACAGGAAATGGGGGCCACAGGTACCGGAAATCCCACGGTATTCGGGGATCTGGTCTATGTCGTGGCGGGCGACGAGGTTGCCTGGGCGCTGGAAACCGATACCGGGCGCATCCGGTGGCAGCTGAGCGGCACGCCCGACATTCACAATGTGCTGGGCGGACCGGCCCCGGCAATTACGGACAAATACGCGATCCTGCCCTTTGGCGCGGGCGAATTGCAGGGTGCGTTCCGTCAGGGCGGTTTGCGGCTCTGGGATGCGCAGATTTCGGGCGAGCGGCTTGGCGTGGCCAGTTCGCGCGTCACCGACATCACCGGAGATCCGGTGGTCGTGGGCGACCGCGTTTTCGCAGGCACCCATTCTGGGCGCGTGGTGGCCCTGAACCTTGGCAGCGGCAATCGGGTCTGGACTGCCGCAGATGGCCCGCTCAACCCGGTCTGGCCGGCGGGTGATTCGATCTTTCTGGTCTCCGACCGCAACGAACTGGTGCGGCTCTCTGCCGATGACGGTTCGCGGATCTGGGCGCATGAACTGCCGCTCTTTACCGACCGGAGGCCAAGGCGGCAGGCTGAAATCGTTGGCCATTTCGGCCCGATCATCGCCGGTGGACAGCTGATTCTGGCCTCGGGCGACGGGCAGTTGCGCTTCTTTGACCCGGCGTCGGGTCAGCAGACCGGCGCGACCGCTCTGCCGGGCGGGGCGACGAGCAATCCGGTGGTGGCGGGCGGCACGCTTTATGTCGTGTCGAAAAAGGGTCAGTTGCTGGCTTTTCGTTGAGCGTGCAATCCTGTATCAGGGCGGCCTGATCCGCATCGGAGCCTTTTGCCATGACCTTTACCCTTGCCATCGTGGGCCGTCCCAATGTCGGCAAATCCACGCTGTTCAACCGTCTGGTGGGCAAGCGTCTGGCGCTGGTCGATGACCAGCCCGGCGTCACGCGAGACCTGCGCGAAGGCGCGGCGCGTCTGGGCGATCTGCGCTTTACCGTGATCGACACGGCGGGGCTGGAGGACGCCACCGACGAGAGCCTGCAGGGCCGGATGCGCAAGCTGACCGAACGCGCGGTCGAGATGGCCGATGTCTGCCTTTTTCTGATCGACGCGCGGGCAGGTGTTACGCCGACTGATGAGGGGTTGGCCGAGATCCTGCGCAAGCGTTCGGATCATGTCATTCTCGCTGCCAACAAGGCCGAGGGCACCCGCGCCGACGCAGGCGTGATCGAGGCCTACGCGCTCGGTCTGGGCGAGCCGATCCGGCTGTCGGCCGAGCACGGTGAGGGGCTGAACGATCTCTATGCGCAGCTGATGCCGCTGGCGGATGAATTCGCCAAACGCGCCGAGGCCGAAGCGCCGGAAACCGACATTGATCTCGACGAAGAGGAGGACGACGCACAGGCGTTTAGCCAGCCGACCAGGGCGCGTCCGATGCAGGTGGCCGTCGTGGGCCGTCCCAACGCCGGAAAATCGACGCTGATCAACACGATCCTCGGCGAGGACCGCCTGCTGACCGGACCCGAGGCCGGGATCACCCGCGATGCGATCTCTGTGCAGATCGACTGGGACGGGTTGCCGATGCGCATCTTTGACACGGCGGGCATGCGCAAGAAGGCGCGGATCGAGGACAAGCTGGAGAAACTCTCGGTTTCCGACGGGCTGCGCGCGGTCAGGTTCGCCGAGGTGGTGATCGTGCTGCTCGATGCCGCCATCCCGTTCGAGCAACAGGATCTGCGCATCGCCGACCTGGCCGAGCGCGAGGGGCGCGCGGTGGTGGTGGCGGTCAACAAATGGGATGTCGAACCCGAAAAACAGAAGAAGCTGCGCGAATTGCGCGAGGCCTTCGAGCGGCTCTTGCCGCAGTTGCGCGGCGCGCCTCTGATCGCGGTTTCGGCCAGGACCGGCAAGGGGCTGGACCGGCTGCGCGAGGCGGTGGCCAAGGCCTATGACGTCTGGAACCGGCGCGTGACCACGGCGCAACTCAACCGCTGGCTCACCGGCATGCTGGAACAGCACCCGCCCCCCGCGCCTGGTGGCAAGCGGATAAAATTGCGCTACATGACGCAGGCCAAGACCCGCCCCCCAGGTTTCGTGGTGATGTGCTCGCATCCCGACAAGCTGCCCGAGAGCTATTCGCGCTATCTGGTCAACGGGCTGCGCGACAGTTTCGACATGCCCGGCACGCCCATCCGCCTCTATATGCGCAGCCAGTCGGACAAGAACCCCTACAAGGCCAGAAAGAAGGCCGGGCCGTCCAGCCTGCGCAAGCATCTGGCGGGCAGGCCGGGGGGCTAGGCATCATCCCTTTCCGGGAATGCCGTTATGGTCTTGCTATCCCAGATTGAATTGACGATTATTGGCTTTATTTGGAGGGTAAAGTCTTGAAGAGTTATATCAAAATCCTTGCCATCGCGGCTTTGATGATCGGGCCGGGGTCCGTTTCGGCCGCAGCGGCAACCCGGACCGCCACGCCGACCGCCACGGCAGAGTTCGAACACGGCGGCGGTTGCCGGAAAAGCTCTCCGCCGGGACAGTGCTGTCACATGGAGACCAGGACGGGCCGGGTGCATTGTCATTGACCGGGTGAAAATTTCCGTGCCCCTCTTGCATCGGAGCGGGATAAGGTCAAATCTCGGTTTCGCGAAAGCCTGTTAACCCTCTTGGGCAAGGAGGCCTTACATGACCGAGACCGCTGCCGAAACGTCGCTGCGCACCTTCCTTAAACCCTATACCGCCAAGAGCGACCTGCGCGGCGCGCTGTCCCTTGCGGGCACGCTGGCGGTCTATGCGGGCGCGCTGATCCTCGGGGCGCACTGGGCCGGGCAGGGGGTGGCACTGGCGGCGCTGCCGATGATCGTGATTCTGGCCTTTGCGTCGGTGCGGCTCTATGTGTTGCAGCATGATTGCGGGCATCTGTCGCTCTTTGCAACGCGCTGGCCGAACGAGGCGGCGGGCCATGTGCTGTCGGTCTTTTCGCTGACACCGTTCCGGGTCATGCAATACAATCACAACCAGCATCACGCCTATCTGGGCAATCTCGACCACCGCGAAACCACCGAGGTCTATACCATGACCCTGCGGGAATGGCAGTCAGCGCCGTGGCTCAGACGGCTGTGGTACCGGACCTATCGCAATCCGGCGGTGATGCTGTCGCTGGGCGGGATCTATACCTATTTCATCGCCTATCGCTGGCCGCGCAACACGCTGAAGGTGGGGGTGGCGGGCGTGATCGTCCACAACCTGATGCTGGCGGGATATCTCTGGCTGGTCTGGGTCATGCTGGGCATGCCGGGTCTGATCGTGCTGGGCGCAAGCGCGGTCATCGCGGGGGTGATCGGTGTCTTTCTGGTCTATCTCCAGCACAATTTCGAAGAGACCTACTGGGATCGCAAACCCGATCTGGATTTCCGCAAGGCGACGCTGGTGGGCTCAAGCTCGCTTGATTTGGGGTGGCTGTGGGATCTGGGCACGGGCAATATCGCCTATCACGACCTGCATCATTACAATCCCGGCATCCCCTCCTACAACCTGCGCCGCTGCCAGAACGACTTGCCCGAGGCGCTGAAATCGCATGACGTGATCCGCTGGCCCGAGGCGATCCGCAGTTTCCGGCTCAAGCTCTGGGATGAAGATACCGGGCGGCTGGTGCCGTTCCCCACGGAAGAGTCTGCGCACGCGGTGACGGCCCGGTAGGGGGGCTGTCCGCCCCCCGTCGCCGCGATGCGGTGCCTTCCCCCGAGGGTATTTGTGCCGAGAAGAAGCCTCGATCAGCCCAGCGTGCCGTCCGCCTGCAACATCGTCCTGCCGCCGAGATAGGGATGCAGCGCGTCGGGCAGGCGGACCGACCCGTCGGCCTGCTGGCCGTTTTCCAGCACCGCAATCAGACAGCGGCCGACGGCGAGGCCCGAACCGTTGAGCGTATGCACGAACTGCGGCTTGCCGCCGCCTTCGGGCCTGAACCGGGCATTCATCCTGCGCGCCTGAAAATCACCGCAGACCGAGACCGAGCTGATCTCGCGATAGGTGTTCTGTCCCGGCAGCCAGACCTCGATGTCATGCGTACGCCGCGCGCCAAAGCCCATGTCGCCGGTGCAGAGCACGACGGTGCGATAAGGCAGGCCAAGCCGCTCAAGGATACCTTCGGCGCAGGCGGTCATCCGGTCCAGCTCGGCGCGGCTGTGATCCGGGTGGGTGATCGAGACCATTTCCACCTTTTCGAACTGGTGCTGGCGCAGCATCCCGGCGGTGTCGCGCCCCGCTGAACCGGCCTCGGAGCGGAAACACTGGGTATGGGCGACCATGCGGCGGGGCAGGCTGGCCTCGTCCACGGTCTCGTCATGCACCACGTTGGTCAGCGTCACCTCGGCGGTGGGCACCAGCCACCAGCCATTGGTGGTCTCATAGCTGTCCTCGCCGAATTTCGGCAACTGCCCGGTGCCCAGCATCATTTCGGGGCGCACCAGAACCGGCGTCCATGTCTCGGTCAGGCCGTTTTCCTCGATATGGGTATCGAGCATGAATTGCGCCAGCGCGCGGTGCAGGCGTGCCACAGCGCCGCGCAGCACGACAAACCGCGCACCCGACAGTTTGGCCGCCAGTTCGAAATCCATCCCCGGCAGAACGCCCGCGATCTCGTAATGCTCGCGCGGCGTGAAATCAAACACGCGCGGCGTGCCCCAGCGGTGCAGTTCGACATTCTGGGTCTCATCCGCACCATCGGGCGTGTCGTCATGGGGCAGGTTGGGGATTTCCATGAGAGCTTGCGTCAGCCGCAGATCAGCCTCCTTTGCCTGCCTCTCATTTTCCGCAACAAGATCCTTCTTATTAGCCACCGCGCTTCGAAGCTGTTCGAAAAGTTCTTCATTTCCCTCAGCCTTAGCCTTTCCGACGGCTTTGGCGGCAACATTAGCTTCAGCTTGGAACTTTTCCGCAGCATGGATCGCCAAACGGCGCTCGCTATCCAAAGCCAACAGATATTCCGAGACCGGTCCCAGCCCGCGCCGCGCGAGGGCGGCATCAAAGGCGGCGGGGTCTTCACGGATCGCGCGGATGTCGTGCATGGGTCTGGTCCTCGGGTCATTCGGTGAATCGGTTGCGCGGCGTTATGCACCAGAAACCGGCCTTGCGCCATGCTTTCGCGCCTTGCAAATAGGCCCCGCCCCGCCTAGGTTCCGCAACAATTCGCGGGCGGTCGTCCGCCCCACACCAAGAGGACATATCTAAATGGAATCCTTCGGCCAGTTCATCCCGCTCATCCTGATCTTTGCGATCATGTATTTCCTGCTCATCCGCCCACAGCAGAAAAAACTCAAGGAACACAAGGCCATGGTCGGGGCGCTGCGCCGTGGCGATCAGGTGGTGACCCAGGGTGGGCTGATCGGCAAGGTCGCCAAGGTCAAGGATGACAACGAGATCGAGGTGGAACTGGCCGAGGGCGTCAAGGTGCGGGTGGTGCGCTCGACCATCGCGCAGGTCCTGTCCAAGACGGAACCGGCCGAAAGCTGAGATCGGATTTTCAGCCCAGGCAACTGAAAAGGCAGGGTTATGCTGCAAATCGCCTTGTGGAAACGTATGTGCATCTGGGGCCTTGTCGCAGCCGGCCTGATGCTGGCTATGCCCAATGCGTTCTATAGCCGGGTCGAGACCCGTAACGACGCCGCCGCCGCCGTCGAGGCCGGAGCGGATCCCGCCGCCCTGCAGGACGATCTGTCGCTCTGGCCAGGCTGGCTTCCGTCGGGGTTGGTCAATCTGGGTCTTGATCTGCGCGGTGGTGCGCATCTGCTGGCCGAGGTGCAGGTTGCCGATGTCTATCAGGCGCGGGTCGAGGGGATGTGGCCCGAGGTGCGTGACCTTCTGCGCGAGGAACGCGACCGTGTAGGTCCGATCCGCCTGCAGACCACGGAAGCACCGGAGTTGCGTGTGCGACTGGTCGAGCGCCCCGAAATGGTGAGCGAGGCGGCAAGCCTCGTGCGCGGTCTGGCGCGCCCGACATTCGATGTGCTGACAGGCATCGGCGGCAGCGACATCGAGGTCACGACCGAAGGCGCCGATATCGTCGTGCGCCTGAGCGAGGCCGAGCAGCGCGCCACCGACGATCGCACCGTGCAGCAGGCGCTGGAAATCATCCGCCGCCGGATCGACGAGGTCGGTACGCGCGAGCCCACCATCCAGCGGCAGGGCGCGGACCGCATTCTCATTCAGGTGCCCGGCATAGGCAGCGCGGCGGAACTCAAGGATCTGATCGGCACCACCGCGCAACTGACCTTTCAGCCGGTGATCGGGCGCTCAAGCGATGCAGACGAACGGCCCGGACCCGGCAACGAGGTGTTGCCCTCGATTGACGAACCGGGAGTGTACTACATTCTCGAAAAGGCGCCGGTGGTGACCGGCGAGGAACTTGTCGATGCGCAGCCCGATTTCGACCAGAACGGTCGGCCGGCGGTGTCATTCCGTTTCAACCCGACGGGTGCGCGCAAGTTCGGCGATTACACCGCGCAGAACATCGGCAACCCGTTCGCCATCGTGCTGGACGGCGAGGTGATCAGCGCGCCGGTAATCCAGAGCTACATCCCCGGCGGGTCCGGCATCATCACCGGCAATTTCAACATCGAGGAAAGCACGAATCTCGCTGTGCTGCTGCGCGCCGGGGCCTTGCCTGCGGGGCTGGAGTTTCTCGAAGAGCGCACGGTCGGGCCCGAACTGGGCGCGGACAGTATCGAGGCGGGCAAGATCGCCTCGCTTGTGGCCTTCGTGCTGGTGCTGCTCTACATGTCTCTCAGTTACGGCATATTCGGGATATTCGCCAATATTGCGCTCATCATCAATGTGGCGCTGATTTTCGGGCTGCTGAGTGTAATCGGCGCGACGCTGACGTTGCCGGGGATCGCCGGGATCGTGCTGACCATCGGCATGGCGGTGGACGCCAATGTGCTGGTTTTCGAGCGCATTCGCGAAGAGGTGAAATCGGCGCGCGGCCCGGCGCGGGCGATCGAACTGGGCTATGAAAAGGCGTTGAGCGCCATCGTGGACGCCAATATCACCACCTTCATGACGGCGCTCATTCTCTATGCCATGGGGTCCGGGCCCGTGCGGGGTTTTGCCATCACGCTGGGGCTGGGGATCATGACCTCGGTTTTCACCGCACTTTTCGTCACGCGCCTGATTGCGGTGATCTGGTTCGAACGCCGCCGCCCCGGCACCGTGCTCCAGGGGCGTTCGCTGCGGTTGGTTCCGGAAACCACCAGTTGGGATTTTTTCAGCCGGTGGAAACTCTGGCTGGGGATTTCGGGTGTGATGATCCTAGTGGCGCTTGGCTCTTTCGGGGTGCAGGGGCTGAATTTCGGTATTGATTTCAAGGGTGGCACCACGATCCGCACCCAGAGCGCCGAGCCGGTGGATATCGGCAGCTATCGCAGCGCGATCAGTGATCTCGGCCTTGGCGATGTCAGCATCACCGAGGTGTTCGATCCGACCTTCGGCCCGGACGAGAACGTGGCGATGGTCCGTATCCAGGCGCAGGACGAGGCCGAGGCGGTAACCCCGCAGGTGATTGCCCAGGTCGAGGCCGCGCTGCAGCAGGTGGTGCCCGATATCAACTTCACCTCTGTCGAGAGCGTTGGACCCAAGGTCTCGGGAGAGCTGATCCAGACCGCGATCATCGCCGTTATTCTCGCGATTGGCGCGGTGCTGGTCTATATCTGGATGCGCTTCGAATGGCAGTTCGCCGTGGGCGCCGTGGTGGCGCTGGTGCATGACGTGGCATTGACCATCGGGGTATTCTCGGAATTGCAGATCCAGTTCGATCTGGCGATCATCGCGGCGCTTCTGACCATCGTGGGTTATTCGCTGAACGATACGGTGGTGGTGTTCGACCGGGTCCGCGAGAACCTGCGCAAATACAAGCAAAAGCCACTGCGCGAGGTGCTGAACCTGTCGATCAACGAAACGCTGAGCCGCACGATGATGACCTCGGCCACCACTCTTCTTGCACTTGTGGTGCTATACTTCCTCGGCGGCGACGTGATCCGGGGCTTTGTCTTTGCGATGATCTGGGGTGTCGTTGTGGGCACCTATTCGTCGATCTTCGTGGCCAGTACCGTTCTGATGTGGCTGGGGGTCAAACGTGACTGGTCCAAGCCGGACGCCACCACGGGCAATCAATTCGCCAATGTAGATGCCTGAGATGCTGACATCGGTCTGGGCGACGCCCGGACTGGTCTGGCTGATGCTGACGATTGGCGTGGCGGGGATCGTGCGCGGCTTTACCGGTTTCGGCACGGCGCTGGTCTTTGTGCCGGTGGCGGGGATTTTCCTGGCCCCGCAGGTGGTCGTGGGCGTGATCACCCTCACAGGCATCGCCAGCACCTCGGCGCTTTTGCCAAGGGCCTGGGGACAGGCGGACCGGGCTGAGGTGGCAGTGCTCGCGCTGGCGGCGTTGGTGACGGTGCCGCTGGGCCTGTGGCTGATGGCGCGGCTCGATCCGGTGACGATCCGCTGGATCGTGGCCTGCGTCGCGGCGCTGACGCTTGGCGCGCTGGTGGCGGGGTGGCGGTTCTCGGGGATCGTGAGCCGCCCGATGCTGATCGTGATCGGGGCGGTGGCGGGCGTGATTGGCGGGCTGACCGGGCTGACCGGGCCGGTGGTGATCCTGTTCTACCTTGCGGGTCAGTCGGCGGCCCAGTCGGTGCGCGCCAACACGATCCTGTTTCTGGCGGCGCTCGACGTGGTGATCGTCGCCAACCTGCTGTTGCGGGGTGCGGTGGACTGGCGGATTTTCCTGCTCGCGCTGGCGCTTGCGGTGCCCTATTTCATCACCTCTCTGATCGGGCAATCGCTGTTTGACCCGCGTCACGAGCGGATTTATCGTTGGGCGGCCTATAGCGTGATCGCGCTGGCAGTGCTGAGCGGCCTGCCGATCTGGACCTGAGGAGCGCCCCCATGCGCATGACCGAAATCAGCTTTGGCGGGGCCACGCCGATCGACGGCTACGGGCCGGGGTTCTTTCGCGTGGCGGGGCAGGTGCTGGAGGGGGCGATCTGCGTCACCCTGACCGGGGCCAGAGGTTGGGGCGGATATGAGGATGCCGCAACGCTGCTGGCGCTGGTCGGAGAGGTCGACGTGATCTTCATCGGTACGGGGGCAGAGATGACGCATATCCCGCGCGATCTGCGCGCGCGGCTGGAGGATGCTGGCCTCGGCGTCGAGACGATGAATTCACCCGCCGCCTGCCGCACCTACAACGTGCTCCTGTCCGAAGGGCGGCGGGTCGCGGCGGCGTTGCTGCCGGTGTGACGATGCGCGCGGCGATCACGCTTTTCGCAGCCCGCGCATTGGGCTAAGCAGGGCGCATGATCCTGAACGTCACCGATCTGACCATTGCGCGCGGCGGCATCCCGGTGCTGGAAGATTTGACGTTTTCATTGGCGCAGGGGCAGGTTCTGGTGCTGCGCGGCCCGAACGGCAGCGGCAAGACCACGTTGCTGCGCACGATCGCGGGATTGCAGCCGCCGGTGTCGGGGCGAGTGGAAGTGCAGCCCGAAAGCCTAGTCTATGCCGGTCACGCCGACGGGATCAAGGCGACGCTGACCGTTGCCGAGAACCTGAACTTCTGGGCGCAGGTATTCGGAAACGCTGACATATCCCATGCGCTCGCGGCGTTCGAACTCGGTGCGTTCGCGGACCGGCCCGCAGGCGCGCTCTCGGCCGGGCAGAAGCGGCGGCTGGGGCTGGCGCGGCTTTTGGTGACGGGGCGCGTGGTCTGGGTGCTGGACGAGCCGACGGTATCGCTCGACGCGCATGCCGTGGCAATGTTTGCGATGGCAGTGCGCACCCATGTGGCAGGTGGGGGCGTGGCGCTGATCGCCACGCATATCGACCTGGGCCTGGACGAGGCCCGCGTGCTGGATGTCGGATACTACCGGGCACGAGCCCTGGCCGTGGATGATTTCGACGGGGCCTTTCTGTGAGAGCGCTGCTGATCCGCGATATCCGGCTGGCGGTGCGGGCGGGCGGCGGCTTTGGCCTCGGGCTGTCGTTCTTTCTGATCGTGGTCGTGTTGGTGCCGTTCGGTGTGGGACCGCAGAACGCGCTGCTGGCCCGGATTGCACCCGGTATCCTGTGGCTGGGGGCGCTCCTGGCCTGCCTGCTGTCGCTGGACCGAATCTTCGCACTCGACTGGGAGGATGGCAGTCTCGACCTTCTGGCCACCTCGCCCCTGCCGATGGAGGGGATCGTGAGCATCAAGGCGCTTGCCCATTGGCTGACCACGGGCCTGCCGCTGGTGCTGGCGGCGCCGCTGTTCGGCGTGCTGCTGAACCTGCCGGAGGCGGGCTACAAGTGGTTGATTCTCTCGCTCCTTCTGGGCACTCCGGCGCTCAGCGTCATCGGCGCATTCGGTGCGGCACTGACCGTAGGGCTGAAACGCGGCGGGCTGCTGCTCAGCCTGCTTGTGCTGCCGCTCTATGTGCCTACATTGATTTTCGGGGCCGAAGTGGCGCGGCGCGGTGCCGAAGGGTTGCAGGTGGCGACACCGCTACTGATGCTGGCCGGGATCACCTGCGGCGCCATGGCACTTTTGCCTTTTGCCTCGGCTGCGGTATTGAGGGTCAATCTGCGATGATCACAGGACAGACCGGAGAGACGAAGGCATGAGTTCGATCTGGGAATACGCCAACCCCAAGAAATTCATCGAGACCACGGACCGCATCCTGCCCGCTCTGGCGGTACTGACGGGGGTGGCGCTGTTGCTGGGGCTGATCTGGGGGTTTTTCCTGACACCGGACGATTTCCGGCAGGGATCGACGGTCAAGATCGTTTTCCTGCATGTCCCGAGCGCGCTCATGGCCATCAACGCCTGGCTGATGATGCTGGTCGCCTCGCTGATCTGGATCGTGCGGCGGCATCATGTCAGCGCGCTGGCGGCGCGGGCGGCGGCCCCCGTGGGCCTGGTGATGACAATGATCGCGCTTTTGACCGGGGCGATCTGGGGACAGCCGATGTGGGGCACCTGGTGGGCCTGGGACCCGCGCCTCACGAGTTTTTTAATCCTGTTTCTGTTCTATCTCGGCTATATCGCGCTTTGGGCCGCGATCGAGAATGACGACACGGCGGCGGACCTGACCGCCATCCTGTGCCTTGTCGGATCGGTGTTCGCGCTGCTCAGCCGCTATGCGGTCAATTTCTGGAATCAGGGACTGCATCAGGGGGCGTCGCTGTCGGTGAAGTCGGGCGAGAGGATGGACATGACCTACAAGCTGCCACTCTACGTCTGCATGGCGGGATTTGTCCTGCTGTTCGTGGTGCTGGTCCTGATCCGGACGGGTACGGAAATCCGCGCGCGACGGATGCGGGTGCTGCTGGCGCGCGAGAGGATGGGGGCATGATGCCGGATCTGGGAAAATACGCCGAGGCGGTCCTGTCCTCCTACGCGCTGTCGATCATGCTGATCGCCGGTCTTGTCGCGGTCAGCCTGATCCGCGCAAGGCGCGTGAGAAAAGAACTTCAAGGTATTGAAAGAAAGGCAAAGACCAATGGCTAGACTGTCACCTCTGATGCTGGCGCCGCTGGTGATCTTTGCCGGATTCGCAGGGCTGGCCTTTGTCGGGCTGCAACGCGAGGATCCCGAGGGGTTACCCTCGGCTCTGGCAGGCAGGCAGGCGCCAGCCGTGACGCTGACCTCGCTGGGCAATGAGCCGCTGTTTTCCGACAACGACCTGCGCGACGGTGAGGTCAAGCTGGTCAACTACTGGGCAAGCTGGTGCGCGCCCTGCCGGGTCGAGCATCCCAATCTCGAACAACTCGCCAGGGACGGGGTGACGATCTACGGGGTGAACTACAAGGACACCCCCGGCAACGCCATCGGCTTTCTCGAAGAGCTGGGCAATCCCTATGCCGGAGTTGGGGCGGACGCACAGGGACGCATGGCACTGAACTGGGGCCTCTACGGGGTGCCCGAGACCTATGTCATTGACGGCGAAGGCAACATCGTCCTGCGCTTCGCCGGTCCGGTCACGCAAAGGGTGATGGAAAACACGATCCTGCCGGCCATCGAAGCCGCACGGTGAGGGTACGAGATTGGCTCCGGCGGTAGGGATCGAACCTACGACCAATTGATTAACAGTCAACTGCTCTACCGCTGAGCTACGCCGGAACTTGGGGCCGTATAGCAATCCGGTCTGGCGAGGTCCAGAGGCTTTATGACAAAAATTCAGCGCTCGCCCCGCTGCTCTGGGGCCAGCATGAAACGGCCGTCGGCGCGCAGGTCTACCTCGGGCGCGGCGCGGGATTTCTGCACGAGATCGACGAGGTGAGCGAGCACGTTGCGTCCCGCCGCGGGCAGCAGGGCTGCGGGTGTGTCGGTGTAGATGCGCGCGGCGATCTGGGCGGCGGTCAGCGGGCCTTGGTCGAGCGCCTGCAGGATCGCGGCCTCGCGTGCGCGGCGATGCGCGACCAGCCAGTCGAGGCGCGCAGCGGGATCGGCAATCGGCGCGCCGTGGCCGGGCAGGTGCCGTGCCGCCCCCAGGCCCCGTACCCGCGCGCAGGAGGCCATGAACTGGGTCAGGTCGCCGTCTGGAGGCGAGACCAGAGAACTGGCCCAGCCCATCACCAGGTCGCCGGTCAGCACCGCATCTCCGGTGGTAAAACACATGTGATTGCCAAAATGCCCTGGCGTCCAGTGGGCGGTGATCCGCCAGCCGTCGCCGCGGATCGTCTCGCCGTCGCAGAGCACCAGATCGGGGATGAACTGTGCGTCCACCCCTTCGCCGCCGCCCATCAGTCCGGTCTCCGCCAGGCTCTGCATCACCGGGCTGCGCCCGTCCCCGGCATCGCCATAGGCAAGAACCGGCGCGCCGGTTTCGGCCGACAGTGCCCGGGCCAGCGGCGAGTGGTCGAGATGCGCGTGGGTGACGAGGATATGGCTGACGCTCTGGCCGGGTCCAAGCGCGCGCAGGATCGCGTTCAGGTGATCCGGATCGTCGGGGCCGGGGTCGATCACCGCGATCCGCCGGTCGCCAAGGAGATAGGTGTTGGTGCCCCAGAACGTCATCGCCGAGGGATTGGGCGCCAGCACGCGGCGCAGGCCTCCGCCCAGATCCTGTGCCACACCTACGGGTGGTATTTCGCCCTGATCCAGTTGCATGGCTCTTCCTTCCCGATGCGCACGGGGATAGGTTTAGCCATGTCGTTCCGTTGGCTCAAATCCTATATGCCCCGCAGTCTGTATGGCCGGGCCACGCTGATCCTGCTGCTGCCGGTGATCACGCTCCTGCTGGTTGTCTCGGTGGTGTTCATCCAGCGGCATTTCGCGGGCGTCACGCAGCAGATGGTGCATACCATGACCCGCGAGATTCGCCTTGTGCTGGACGAGGGGCCAGAATCGTCCTCGGCGCGGATACTCGGAATCGACATCCGCGAGGTGCCCGCCGCCGGGATTCCGGGGACCGATTCGCGGCTTTGGTACGATTTCTCCGGGATCGTGGTGGTCCGCGAATTAAGAGCGGCGCTGCCCACCCTGCAAAGCATCCGGCTGGCGGATGATAATGTCGTGCAGCTGTTTTTCCGGCAGGACGGGCAGGGGATCGCGATGGTGTTCGATCGGCGACGGGTCTCCGCGCGCCAGCCGCATCAACTCCTGGTCAACATGGTGGTGTTCGGCGTGCTGATGACCTTGGTCTCCTATCTCTATCTGCGCAATCAGTTGCGCCCGATCACGCGGCTGGCGCAGGCGGCAGAGGCGTTCGGGCGAGGGCGCAACGTGCCCTACCGGCCTGCCGGCGCGGTCGAGGTGCGCGCGGCGGGCACCGCCTTTGTCGACATGCGGGAGCGGATCGAGCGGCAGATCGAACAGCGCACGCTGATGCTGTCGGGGGTAAGCCATGATCTGCGCACGCCGCTGACACGGCTCCGGCTGGGGCTTGCGATGATCGACGAGACCGATGCCCGCCCGATGCTGCGCGATATCGAGGACATGGAGCGGCTGCTGGACGGTTTTCTCGATTTCGCGCGGGGCGCGCGGGCTGTCGAGGCCGAACCGGCGGATCCGATCGCGCTGGTGCGGCAGGTGGTCGAGGATGCGCGCCGCGCGCAGGTGAATGTCACGCTGGTCCACGCCAGCGGCGAAGACCGGATCAACCTGCGCGCCGACAGTATCCGGCGCGCCGTCGAGAACCTGATCAACAATGCCGTGCGCTACGGAACGCGGGCCGAGGTGTCGGTGGTGCTGACGCCCGGCGCGCTGACGATCCGGGTCGAGGATGACGGGCCGGGCATCGCGCCCGAGGATCGCGACGAGGCTGTCAGACCCTTTACCCGGCTCGATCCCGCGCGCAACCAGAATCGCGCCACGGGGGTGGGGCTGGGGTTGTCGATCGTTAGCGATGCGGTACGCGCGCATGGCGGGTTGCTGCATCTGGGCGTCAGCCCGCGACTGGGGGGGCTGTGCGCGGAAATCGTGATCGCGCGGTGACGGCTGCCGGCGCGTCAGCCCGCGCGCCGTTCCTCGAAACTGAGCGCGATAAAGCTGGGCAGGTGATCGCCCATGCCGACGACCTTGCCGCCACCGTGATCGCTGCGTCCGCGCGCGGAGTGTCCTCCGCCCTGCCGCGCGCCCAGTGGCTCCGCTTTGCCGGAGTCGTTCGCCGGGGGGGCGCTGGCGGTGGTCGCCACAACGGGCGCTTTTGCGGATTCAGGTTCTGGCCGGGGTTCACCGCCTTTGTTGCGGCTGTAGGACCGCTGGGGTCTGGCAGGTTTTCCGGCGGGCGACGCATCGGCGTCGTCGGTTGTCGGCACGGTCGGACCCATCGGGTTTTCGACCCGTGGAATGGGTTTCTGGATCAGCGCCTCGATCGCGGCCAGATTCTTTTCGTCGCGCGGATTGCAGATCATCAGCGTCTTGCCGCTGCGCCCGGCGCGACCCGTGCGACCGATCCGGTGAACGTAATCCTCGGGATGGCCCGGCACGTCGTAGTTGAACACATGGCTGACGGCGGGCACGTCAAGACCGCGCGCAGCGACATCGGAGGCGATGAGAAACCGCAGGCTGCCCGCGCGGAACCCGTCCAGCGTGCGGGTGCGCTGGCTCTGGTCCAGATCGCCGTGAATGGGGGCCGCGTCATAGCCGTGCTTGGCGAGCGATTTTGCCACCACATCCACGTCGACCTTGCGGTTGCAAAAGACGATGGCATTGGTGCATTTGTCACCCTCACCGTCGATCAGCGCGCGCAGCAGCGCACGTTTCTCGGTCTCGGCCTTTTCGCGCCGCGAGGGTTTGAACATCACCACGCCCTGTTCGATCGTCTCGGACGCGGTCGCCTGACGCGCCACCTCGATCCGTTCGGGCGCCGACAGGAAGGTATTGGTGATCCGCTCGATCTCGGGCGCCATCGTGGCCGAAAAGAACAGGGTCTGCCGGGTGAAGGGGGTGAGGTTGAAAATCCGCTCTATATCGGGGATAAAGCCCATGTCGAGCATCCGGTCGGCCTCGTCCACGACCATGATCTGCACGCCGGTCAACAGCAGCTTGCCGCGTTCGAAATGATCCAGCAACCGGCCCGGAGTGGCGATCAGCACGTCGACGCCCTTGTCGATCAGCTTGTCCTGTTCCTTGAACGACACGCCGCCGATCAGGAGCGCCTTGGTCAGTTTGAGATGTTTCGAATAGGTATCGAAGTTTTCCGCCACCTGCGCGGCCAACTCGCGCGTGGGGCAAAGAACCAGGCTGCGCGGCATCCGCGCCCGCGCCCGGCCACGCGCCAGCAGCGACAGCATCGGCAGCGTGAAGCTGGCGGTCTTGCCGGTGCCGGTCTGGGCGATGCCCAGCACGTCGCGCCCGGCAAGGGCGGCTGGGATGGCACCGGCCTGGATGGGGGTGGGGGTTTCGTAGCCTGCGTCTTCAACGGCCTTGAGAACCTTGGGATTCAGATTCAGATCAGAAAATTTGGTCATGGGTATCCGTGGTTTACGGACACAATCCTGGCCCGTACATCTGTCGCCGGGTCGGACCCCTCCTGGGCCTGTGGTTCTCCACATGGATGACCCGCTGGGCTGCGTGTATCGCAAGAGCAGGGTCGGGTCAATGCGGGCCGGGATTTCGCGGGATTGCGACCGAATCGGCACCGTGATTTGTGTCTGGTCGTGGACAATCGTACAGAATACGGAAACAGTTACCCGAACTGCGGGAAGTGGCGCGCACGTTTCGCGTCGAGGTCGAGCGAGATCGCATGAAGATGACCATGCGCTGCCAGCCTGGCGCGCAGGGCAGGGGTCGCGGTGCAGACCTCGTCGAAGAACCGGCGCAGCGCGGCCTCGCCGCCCTCGTCCTCCAGCCCGAGAAACAGCGCGTGCATGTTCAGCCCTGCGCCGCCCGACAGCGGCGCGGGTCTGAGACCCTCGCGATAGGATCCCTCCTGCAGGCGAAACCCGTAGGCGGCGCGCCATTGTTCCCAATCCGTCGCATGCAGGTGGCAGAGCACGGTATCGGTCAGGTCGGCGGGTGCGTCATCGCGCACACCGTCGCGGAATGCATTGTGAATCCGCAGGCTGATCCCGGCGCGCCCTGTGCGGACCATGACCTTGCCGGCCACATGGCTGACGAAACCACCGTTCAGATGCGGGCCAAAGGCCGGATAGATCGCATCGGTTTCCGCGCGGCGGCGCTCGGGATCTATGGCGCAGGATTTGAACCATTGCGCGCCGGGCGGCGGCGGATCGGCGGGATCGGGGGCCAGCCCCTCGACCGGGCGGATACGCGCGCTCAGCGTGGATGCGGGCAGGGTGGCAAGCTGTTCAGCCAGCGGGTGCGCGGGCCACAGGAATTCATCCGCGTCGATATGGGCCAGCCAGTCGACCTCGGGGCGCTGGTTGAGGCAATGCGTGGCATTGGCCGACTGGCGCGGCTGATGCGCTGCGGGGCGTCCCTTGCGGCGGCGACGCCAATAGGCGTCATCGCAGAGGATCACCCGGCATTCGGGATGCGCGCGCAACGCCGCCTCGGCCTCTGGATTGGGCGCGTCAAGGTAGACATGCACCCGATGCGCGCCCAGATCGAGATGATGGGCGGCGAAGTTGAGGATGTCTCGGGCCGGGGCCTTGATCGTGGCCACCACGCCCCATGTGGGGTTTCTGCTCATGCGCGCAGAATGCGCAGGCCGCACGGCGGGGGCAAGGGGGCAGGTGTGTTCGTTGCCTGACGCGATGTACCCGGCGACCGTATCGAGTCCAATGGTGACATCATTCGGCATCGCGGCGAATGGTGGTAATCGACTTTCCAACATCAACAGCGCGACGCCTCCATCCCAACGAGGTTTACGTGCCGTATTGCTTGCTTAGCTTCTTAAGGTCTGAATCATCTACGGGACGGGTTCTAAGGCTTTGTGCGAAACGTAAAACATACCCGTCTGGGTCCAAGATCATGTACTGGCGCCGGGTATCCATGCAGTCGGTCTTCCAGATATCCGCATCGTAGATAGCCAGGAGTGGCTTTGCACCGCGAGCCAAGACCGCCTCGTACATTCTGTCGACATCAGGAACCATGAATTGAAAGTTGATCCCTCGCCCGTAGGGATAGGCCATCTGCTCCGGCAGCCACGGCACCCAGTTTCCATCCAATCGCCAGTGAGCAATCATAATTTGTGCGCCATGGAGAGTCAGATAAGCATGAGGATCGCTCCCCCTACGCTGAGCGATCTCAAAGCCAAGAACGCCGGTGTAAAACTCTACCGAAACTTCAAAGTCCGAACACCACAACTCTGGTACTAGCGAGTTGATTTCAAGTGTCATCCTGTCCTCCAAACAGCTCTCAGCTTTCTTGTGGCACCTCAAGCAAGGTCGAGGTCAAGAAGAAACTGGACTGAGGACGGAAGCAGACATCTACTCCTTTGATGCGAGCGGCAGGAAAGTCCGCATTGCCGACTTTCACTCACTCATCCGTGGCAATCGGACTGGGTCAGCGGGACGCGGGAACGATTTGTCAGGCGGCGGAGGGTGGCGGCTCAGTCGAACTTGCGCGAGGGCGCCAGAACCGTGGCCTCGCCGATCAGCACCTTCTTGCCATTGACCAGACAGCGGCAATCCAGTTGCACCCGGCGTTTGCCGTGGTCGATACCGATCACCTCGACCTCGGCCTCGACCATGTCGCCGGGGCGCACGGGGGCGAGGAATTTCAGCGTCTGGCCCATGTAGACCGTGCCGTGACCGGGAAGCTGCTCGCCGATCACCGCAGAGATCAGCCCGGCGGTCAGCATGCCATGCGCGATGCGCCCCTCGAAGATCGTGTCGCGCGCGTAATCGTCGTCCAGATGCACCGGGTTGCGGTCGGTCGAGACCTCGGCGAACATCTCGATATCGCGGTCGGTCACGACTTTGCGCAGGTGGCGCGTCATGCCCATCTCGATATCCTCGATGCAGATCGTGCCGCGTGGCATATTGTCCAACATTCGCCCCTCCGGGTGGTTTGTCGCGTAATTTTACGGCGTCAGAAAGATAAAAGTTGGAATTTTATTACTTTGCGGATGCAGAAAAATCAAGCCCTTTCTGTCAGCGCAGAAACCCTATGGCAAATGTCGGAGATGATTTTTCCTTTTCGAGATAAGCGTTTAAAGCGTCTGGGTCGGGCTGGTGCGACGTTTTGGTTTCCTGCAGGGCAAGACCACCCGAAATGTAAAGAGAATCGATATCCTCGCCCGTCGCCCCGCTGATATCGGTATGCACTCCGTCGCCGATGGCCAGTATCCGGGAATTCTCGACATCCCGTCCTAGGCTGGCCAGCCTGCGCCGCGCCAGATCATAGATCGGCGGATGCGGCTTGCCGAAATAGAGGCTCTCGCCGCCCATCTCGGTATAGAGCCGCGCCAGCGCCCCCGCGCACCATTCCCGAATCTCGCCGCGATCCACCACGATATCGGGATTGGCGCAGAGCAGCTTCAGCCCCTTCTGCTTGGCATAAAGAAACTGCGGGTGCATCTCCGACGGCTCTGCCAGCGGGTCGAAAGGCCCGGTACAGACGATGCCTTCGGCCTCTTCAAGCGGCACGCGGCGGATGTCCACCGGGGTTTCGATCACCTGCATCGGTTCGAAAAACAGCTCTTCATGCGGTTGCCCGACGAACCAGACCCTTTCGCCCACGGCGCCACGGAACATCGCGGCGCGCGCGCTGTCGCCAGATGTGGCAATAGTGTCCCAAGCGTCCCTTGGCACGCCGAAATGTCCCAGCTGACGCTCCACATCGCTGCGCGGGCGCGGTGAATTTGTGACCAGAACCACCGCACCGCCCTGCGCGCGATAGGCCTGCAACGCCGCCACCGCCGCCGGATAGGCGCGCACCCCGTCATGCACGCAGCCCCAGAGATCGACAAAGAGCGCGTCATAATGCGCGGCGATTTCGGACAGGGATGTGATGATGCGGGTCATGCGGAGCTCCGGCGTGCTGGGATTTTGCGCAGATATGGCAGGCGGCGCAAGGTTTGGCCAGCCACCCGATCTTCGGAAGCAGGCACCGCCGGTCACTCCTTGTGCGGACGCACGATATGATAGTCGCCACTCAGATAGGTCAGCGGCTTTTCCCCTGCGATGGTCAGCCGCGCCACGGTGCCGATGCAGATCGCGTGACTGCCATGTATCATCCGCTCGGTGAGCGCGCAGGAAAACGCCGTGGCGCGCGGCAGGATCGGCCCCATCTCATCGCGGATTGCCCCAAGCGAGGTGAAGCGCGCGGCAGGGTCGTCGGGCGATGGCATCGCAAAGGCGCGTGCGATGCCGACCGCGTCCTCGGACAGCACATTGACGCAAAAGCTGCGATTCTCCGCCACGCTGCGGGCGATGCGGCTGTCCGAGCGCAGGCAGACAAGAACCGAGGGCGGATCGGCGGTCAGCGAGGTAAAGGCGCTGACCGTGGCTCCGGCCAGACCCGCCGGCCCGTCGGTGGTGACAACCGTGACGGTAGCCGCGACCTGTCGCATCGCCGCAAGAAATGCCGCGCGTCCGACGCTCATCGGCATGGTCTCTGGCGGCAATATGTCACCTCTGTCACTCCTGTTCGGGCGGGTCTGCCCCGTGCCCGCCGGATGTAGCGCCTGGGCACCGGGCTTTCAAATCTTTCGTCGGGATTTAGCTAAATCTCTCAGGCATGTCCCGCGTCGGAGGACAGCATCAGCGCCGAAATGCCCAGCTGCGCCAGCGCGGCCTCCCATTTGTCGGGATCGGGGGCGGTAAAGACGAGGTCGGGATCGGCATCCGCCGTCAGCCAGCCGTTCTGCCCCAGTTCGGATTCAAGCTGGCCTGGTCCCCATCCGGCATAGCCCAGCGCCAGGAGCGCGTTGCCGGGGCCGCGCCCTTCGGCCATGTCCTCGAGGATGTCGAGCGTGGCAGTCATGGCAAAATCGCTGTTCACATCCAGCGTCGAGATGGCGGAATGATAGCCGTAATCATGCAGTACGAAGCCGCGACCGTGCTCGACCGGCCCGCCGAAATGCACCGGCAGGTCGCGCGTGTCCGGGGTGACCGTGATCGACAGCTGCGTCAGCAGATCGCGCAGCCGCAGGTCCTGCGTCGGCTTGTTGACGATGAACCCCATTGCCCCTTCGGCCGAATGCGCGCAAATGAACACAACCGCATTGGCAAAGCGCGGATCGCCCATCCCCGGCATGGCGATCAGCAATTTTCCGGTGAGGTTCATGGCCTGCGGTGGCGGCGATCTTTCATCTGTCATGCTTCAAGAATGGGCATCCCGTGCGGGACACGCAAGGTACCTCGACGACCCGTGACACTTTTTCTCGCTCGAAAGTGAGTTGGCTTTTTCATCGGAATACGCCATTTGACGGATATGTTTGCAAGAACCCTGACCCCGCTTGTCGCCGCTCTGGCGCTCCTGACCGCCGCCGTCCCGGCGCGCGCCGACATCAATATGGTAGAGGTCGGTATCCTGCCCGGCTGGCGGCTGGCGGATGGCACCTACATGGCGGCTCTGAAATTTTCACTTGAGGACGGGTGGAAAACCTATTGGCGCGCGCCGGGCGAGGCGGGAATTCCGCCATTGTTCGACTGGAGCGGATCGCACAATCTGGCCGACGTGGCGGTGGAATGGCCGACGCCGCAGCAGACCGTGACCAACGGGATGCGCACCATCGGATACGAACACGATCTGGTTCTGCCGGTGCGTCTGACGCCGGTTCGTCCCGATCAGCCAATTCTGCTCGATGTAGATATCGAGATCGGGGTCTGCAGCGATGTCTGCGTGCCGGTGACAGTCGATGTGGCGCAGGAGCTGCCGCTGAACCAGGGCAGGCCCGATCCGCAGATCGCCGCGGCGCTCGCTGCCCGCCCCTACACGGCGGCCGAGGCGGGGGTTGGCCGCGTCGTCTGCCGCATGGTTCCGATCGAGGGCGGCATGCGACTGCTGGCAGAGGTGGACATGCCGGTGATGGGCCGGGGTGAACTGGTGGTGGTGGAAACCGACAATCCGGGCCTCTGGGTGGCGCAGGCCGAAAGCAGCCGCAGCGGCAACCGCCTGAGCGCCGAGACAGAGATCTACCATGTCGAGGGGCGCGGGTTCATGCTCAACCGCGCGGGTTTGCGGCTGACGATCCTGAGCAGCGGCGACGCGGTGGATATTCGGGGTTGTCCGGCGGCGTGACGGTCTCAGACCGTCTTGGGCCGCAGCGGGCGGCCATCGGGTAGTGCGATATTCGCAACCTGTTCGGAAATCGGATCGTTGACCAGGGGATGCGTCTGCGTCCTGAAATCCGCAGGATCGCGCACCTTCTGCCACCTGTTGCCGACATAGGCCTCCAGCCCGGCATAGGCGGCCTTGTAATCCATTTTCGGACTGCCCGGAACCCAATAGCCGAGATAGACATAAGGCAGGTCGTTCTCGCGCGCGATGTCGATATGGTCGAGGATCACGTATTTGCCCAGCGAGGCGCGGGGCTGATCCGGATCATAGAAGGAATAGACCATGCTGACGCCATCGTCGAAGATATCGGTCAGGCAGACCGCCGCAAGGTCGCCGGTTTCGGAATCGGTATATTCCACGACCCGCGTGCGAATCGGGGTTTCCTCGACCATCGCGGCGAATTCGAACGTGTCCATGTCGGCCATGCCGCCGGTGGCGTGACGGCTCGCCAGATAGCGACGAAACAGGCTGTACTGCTCCTCGGTCGCCCAGGGCGAGGTGGCGCGGCGGCGCAGATGCGCGTTGCGCCTGATCGTGCGCCGCTGGCTTTTCGAGGGCGAGAATTCGGCCACGTTGATCCGCGCCGACAGGCACGCCGCGCAATCGGCACAGGACGGTCGGTAAAGTACGTTCTGCGACCGGCGAAAGCCCTGTTTGGACAGCCCGTCATTCAGCCGCTGCGCGCCTTCGCCCTGCAGGGCGGTAAACAGCTTGCGCTCCATCCGGCCCGGCAGATAGGGGCAGGGCTGCGGTGCCGTCACGTAGAATTGGGGCGCGATGGGAAGAGTGTGCCGCATCAGAATTTCCGCGTTATTCCCCGCGACGATAACAACGATGTGAGCGTCCGCCAAGGGCCTTGTCACGCCCCGGTTACATTGCGGCGCGGCGGTTGATCGCGACGCTGCCCAGCACCAGATCGCTCAGCCCCTGCGCGCGCGGACCCGTCAGCATCAACACGACAGATATGACCTGCAGGATCGGCAGGGCAAAGGATATCGTCAACCCCAGCGTATGCGCAAATGCCAGCCCCAGATCGAACCGTGCGCCGCTGGCCGAGCGAAATTCGATCGCGGTCAGACGCATCCCCCATGTCGCCGAGGAGCGTGCGATGGTAACCACGCGATAGGCAAACCCGACCACCATCATCAGCACAGGAAAGAACAGCAGTCCGGTAAAGGCCGTGAACGGCACGATCGCGAGGCAGATCACCACAATCACCAGGGTGTCCACGACAAAGGCGATCAGCCGCTTGGTCGGCACGTCGGCATAGAATTCCGGCTGCGTGTCAGGGTCGGGCAGATGCCATGTGATATCGGTCATGGGGCCTTGGATAATTGTGTCGTTGCCTTGTCAAGATCGGGGGCCGAGGGCTGATTTGCAAGGGATCAGGCGGTGAACTCTGCCAGCGCCGCGCCGGAGATTCGCAGCAATGTCTCCGGGTCGATGCCGAACAGATGCCGTGGCGTGCCCGCCGCCGCCCAGACCCTGTCAAAGTTTAGCAGATGTGGATCGAAATAGGCGCGCGGCGGCGTCAGATGCCCGACCGGGGCCACGCCGCCGATGGCAAATCCGGTCTGCGCCCGGATCAGCGCCGCATCCGCCTTGCCCAAGGCCTCGCCCGCCACTGTGCTGGCGCGCGCGGCATCGACGCGGTTCGCGCCCGAGGTGACAAAGAGGATCGCCGCGCCGCTGCTCTCGCCGCGAAAGATGATCGACTTGGCGATCTGCGCGACCTCGCAGCCCAGCAGATCCGCCGCCATCTGCGCGGTCGTGGCGTTACCGGTCTCGACCGGCGGGCAGCCGATCCCGGCGGTTTGCAGGGCCAGGGTCACGCGACGCAGGCTTTTGCTCATGATCATCCCTCGGTTTTTGCAGGGTATTCCAGATCTTTCGGCCATTGACCAGACCCGCGCGCCTTGTATCACTGATGCCATGAGCTTTGCCAGTCGCCTGACCCGCCTGCCGCGCCCGCACGATTCCACCGAGGGGGAAGAGGCGCGCGCGACCTTGCCCGGCCTGGCATCGGACCTCGGCGATCTGCTGGCGGGTGCCGCCGGGTGCAGCCCCTTTCTCAAATCGCTGATCCTGCAGGAGGCGGGTTGGCTCGGTCCCGCGCTGGATGCGCCCGAGGCGGCGCTCGGGACATTGTTTGCCGGGTTGCGCGAGGTGCCCGACGACGGGTTGGCGGTGGCGCTGCGCGAGGGCAAGCGGCGGGTGGCGCTGCTCGTCGCGCTGGCCGATCTGGGCGGCGTCTGGCGGCTGGAGGACGTGACCGGCCACCTCACGGATTATGCCGATCTGGCCTGCGACCTGGCGCTCAGGTCGACCATCGGCGCGGAAATCCGGCGCGGCAAACTGCCCGGCATGACCGAGGCGGATATCCCCGCTGCGGGCGGTATGGTGGTGCTGGCCATGGGCAAGATGGGCGCGCGCGAGCTGAATTACAGCTCTGACATCGACCTCATCTGCCTCTTCGACGAGACCCGTTTCGAGCGCGCCGATTTCCATGATGCGCGCGCCGCCTTCGTGCGCGCGACCCGCAGGATGTCGGTCCTGCTCAATGATCGCACCGCCGAGGGCTACGTGTTCCGCACCGACCTGCGCCTGCGCCCCGATCCCAGCGTCACGCCGGTTTGCATGGCGATGGCGGCGGCGGAAACCTATTACGAGAGCCTGGGGCGAACCTGGGAACGCGCCGCCTATATCAAGGCACGCCCCTGTGCGGGCGATCTCGAGGGCGGCGCGCGGTTTCTGAGGCTGCTCAAGCCCTTTGTCTGGCGCAAGCACCTGGATTTCGCGGCGATCGAGGATGCCCATAACATGCGTCTGGCGATCCGCGAGCACAAGGGGCTGGGCGGCGCGCTCTGCCTTGAGGGGCACGACATGAAGCTGGGGCGCGGCGGCATCCGCGAGATCGAGTTTTTTACCCAGACCCGGCAGTTGATCGCGGGCGGACGCGACGCCGATCTGCGCGTGCGCGGCACGGTCGAGGGGCTGGCGCGGCTGGCGGAAAAGGGCTGGGTGCCGCAGGATGCGGCCGCCGCGCTTACCGATCACTACCGCGCGCATCGCGAGATCGAGCACCGGCTTCAGATGTTGCGCGACGCGCAGACCCACCGTTTGCCCAACTCGACCGAAGAGTTCGACCGCCTCGCCGCCTTCATGGGGCGCCAGACCGTCGATCTGCGCGACGATCTGCGCGCGCGGCTCACGGCGGTGCATGACCTGATCGAGGGGTTCTTTACCCCCGGCGAGATCGCCGCGACGGACGAGGCGGCCAAGGCGCTGGACAGTGAGGTGATGGCCCGCTGGCCCAGCTATCCGGCGCTGCGCTCGGGCCGGGCGGTGCAGATATTCAAGCGGCTCAAGCCGGACATCCTGGCGCGGCTTGCGCGCACGGCGAACCCGAACGAGGCGCTGGTGGCCTTCGACGGGTTCATTGCCGGTCTGCCCGCCGGGGTGCAGGTTTTTTCGCTCTTCGAGGCCAACCCGCAGCTGATCGACCTGCTGGTCGATATCGTCGGCACCGCGCCCGCACTGGCGCAGTATCTGGCGCGCAATGCGGGCGTGTTCGATGCGGTGATCGCCGGGGATTTCTTTGCGCCCTGGCCCGGACGTACGGCGCTCGAATCCGCCTTGCAGGCGCAACTGGCGGCGGAGAGCGATTACGAACGCGCCCTCGACGCCGCCCGCCGCTGGCTCAAGGAATGGCACTTCCGGATTGGAGTGCATCACCTGCGCGGCCTCATCGACGCCAACAGGGCCGCCCGGCAATATGCGGATCTGGCGGGGGCCGTGATCGGCGCAGTCTGGCCGCTGGTGGTGGCGCAGTTCGCGGAAAAGCATGGGGTCCCGCCGGGCCGGGGGGCGGTGGTCGTGGGCATGGGTTCGCTCGGCGCGGAACGGCTCAACGCTGCCTCCGATCTCGACCTCATCGTGATCTACGACGCGCAGGGCGAGGATGCCTCTGACGGGCGCCGTCCACTGGCGGCGCGGCCCTATTACGCGCGGCTGACGCAGGCGATGATCACCGCGCTGACCGCGCCCATGGCCGAGGGGCGGCTATATGAGGTGGACATGCGCCTGCGCCCTTCGGGCAATCAGGGGCCGGTCGCGACGTCCTGGCAATCCTTTCAGGACTATCAGCAGACCGAAGCCTGGGTCTGGGAGCATCTGGCGCTGACACGGGCGCGGGTGATCACCGGCGAGCCCGGTCTGGCGCAGGATGTCGAGGCATTCCGCGCCCGGCTGATCGCCGGGAAAGGCGCGCCGGATCAGGTGCTCAAGGAGCTGGCCGAGATGCGGACGCGCATCGCACGGGCCAAATCCCCGGATGGCCCGTGGGATGTCAGGCTGGGTCCCGGCCGGTTGCTGGAACTGGAACTGATCGCGCAGGCAGGCAACCTGATGGCCGGGCAGTCGGCGCGCGATGTCGCCGCAGGCTTTGCCGGCGGTGTCGCAATCGGCTGGCTGAGTGACGCCGATGGCGCAGCGCTGGCTCGCGCCTATGCGCTTTGCTGGCAGGTGCAGATGGTGGCGCGGCTGATCACCGACAAACCGCTCGATCCATTGCGGATCGGCGAGGGGGGGGCGGCATTCCTGATGCGCGAGACAGGACAAAAGGATCTGGAGATGCTGCAAGAGGCGTTGTCGGCTGCCTGTGCCGACGCGGCGGCGGTGATTGACGCGGCGCTGGTCCGTCCGCCGGCGGAGGGCGGGGCATGAAGCGCGATCCGCTGGATCCCAAGCAGTTGATCTGCGAATCCTATCGCATCGAGGGGATTGGCCCCGGCGAGTGCCGTTCGATCTTTCTCGACTGGGCCCTGTCGCTGCCGGAGGGACAGGATGTGCAGGCGGCGCTGGCGGCCCTTGTGGCACGCTACGAACCCTCGCATCCCGATCACCCGATGACGCAGGTGCTGCGTGATGGCAGAGGCGCTTCCACGGCTCCGCGCCGCCGGGGCGGCTGGCGCAGCCGACCGCGCCAAAGCTGACGTTAAGTAAACGCACATCCTTGTGATTTGAGTTGAACCGTCCTGTGCGGGCAATAGTGGCGTCGATAAGCGCCTCTTCGCAACAATACCGCGCATGCACGGCGCTATCCTCTGGCCGGACAAAGAGCCAGAAACGGGGGGATAGGAAGATGCACAAATTCACGCGCCGTGTGCGCCTGGTCGCATTCACGTTGCTGACCGCCCTGATCGCGGCCTGCGCCAGCGGCGATGTCTCGACGCGCAACGTAACGCCTCACAGTCCGGGACCCCCGCCGGTATCCGCTTCGCTGAACGTTCAGGACCTGGTGGTTTCGGTGCCCAGAACGCTGAGCGTCTCCGAGGCCAACCTTTACTATCCCGTTGCGGATATCGTGTGGCGTGGCGATCCGCGCGGCGATCGTCGCGCGCAGGTCAAGCAGATCGTCAGAGATGGTCTGTCTGCCGGAATCCGGCAGATGAAACCGGGCACCATCCCGGTCGTGGTCGATGTCGAGGTGACGCGGTTCCATTCAGTGAGCGAAAAGGCCCGCTACAGCGTGGGCGGGGTCCACGCGGTTCATTTCCGCTATGTCCTGCGCAACCCCGACACCGGCGAGGCCTATGCCGCCCCGAAATATGTCAGAGCGGATCTGAATGCCTATGGCGGTCAGCGCGCGATCAACGCCGAACGCCGGGGAATCACCATGAAGCTGCGGATCATGAGCCACCTTGCCAAGGTCATTCAGCACGAACTGAGCGATCCCGAAGGCTATCATGCGGCATCCATGGGGCTTGCCCCCCGGCAGGCCCGATTCTGAACTTTCCCAGCGGATTGAAAGCGCGTAAGGGGGCGGCATGACAACGCCCCCTTATCCCGTGATCCGTCTTCGTCCCAATGCAGAGGCGCGCGCCATCCGACACGGCGCGCCCTGGGTCTTTGACAACGAGATCGTGACCGACCGGCGCACGCGCGCACTGGCCCCCGGAACCATTGCGGTGCTCGAAGACAGCGACCGCGCGCCGCTGGCTCTGGTGGCGGTCAACCCCGCCTCGCGCATCATGGCGCGGGTGCTGGATCGTGACGTGACAGCCAGAATCGATCAGGCATGGCTGACGGCGCGTCTGGCACGCGCGTTCGGGATGCGCACGCGGCTCTATGACACGCCCTGCTACCGGCTGATCCATGCCGAGGCCGATGGCCTGCCGGGGGTGGTGATCGACCGCTTCGACGACATCGCCGTGATCCAGCCCAACGCCGCCTGGGCCGAGACGCTGCTGCCCGATCTGGTCTCGGCCCTGCGGGCCGTGACCGGCGTCGCCACCGTGCTCAAGAACGCGACGGGCCGCGCCCGCGCGCTTGAAGGGCTGGACGATCAGAGTGCGGTGCTGGCGGGCGCCGCCCCCGAGGCGCCTGTGCCGGTGGCGATGAACGGTGCCGTCTACATGGCCGATCTGACGGGTGGGCAGAAAACCGGGCTGTTCTACGATCAGCGCCCGAATCACGCCTTTGCGGCGCGTCTGGCAAACGGCGCGCGGGTGCTGGACGTGTTTTCGCATGTGGGCGGCTTCTCTCTTGCTGCTCTCGCCGCAGGCGCAGAACATGCGCTCGCGGTGGACGGATCAGAACCTGCGCTGTCGCTGGCCGCAGAGGGCGCGGCCCGGATGGGCGCTGCGGATCGGTTCGCAACGCGCAGGGGCGACGCCTTCGATGTTCTGACCGCGCTGGCCGAGGAGGGGGCGACATTCGATCTGGTGATCTGTGATCCGCCCGCCTTTGCGCCCTCGAAAAAGGTGTTGGAGGCGGGGCTGCGCGCCTATGAGCGGATTGCCCGGCTGGCCGCGCCGCTGGTTGCGCCGGGTGGTTATCTGGGCCTTTGTTCGTGCTCGCATGCCGCCGATCTCACGAAATTCCGCGCCGCCTGCACGCGCGGCATCGGGCGCGTGGGGCGCGGCGGGGCGCTGATCCACACCGGCTTTGCCGGACCGGACCATCCGCTGCATCCCGCCCTCGCCGAGAGCGGCTATCTCAAGGCGCTGTTCTACCGGCTATGAGGGTGCTGCTGGACACCTGCGTGATCTATCCCACCGTCATGCGGCAGATGATCCTGGGCGTGGCCGGGGCAGGGGCGTTCACCCCGCTCTGGTCGGAACGGATCGTCGCCGAATGGCTGCACGCGGCGGCGAAACTGGGGCCGGATGCGCAGGCGCAGGCGACGGGCGAGGCGGCGCTGATGGCCGTGGCCTGGCCCGATGCTGAAATCCGCTATCCGCCGTCGCTCGAGGCGCGGCTCTGGCTGCCGGACGCAGGCGACATCCACGTTCTCGCCGCCGCGATTGCCGGCTTCGCCGACGGAATCCTCACGCTCAACGCCAGCGATTTTCCGCGCAACGTGCTGGCCGAAGAGGGGCTGTGGCGCGCCGACCCCGACGCCTTTCTGCATGGAATCTGGCAGGCGCAGCCCGAATTGGTGGCGGGCGTGGCGGATCAGGTTCTGGCCGAGGCGCGGCGGCTGTCAAAAGGCGCATGGGAACTGCGCCCGCTCTTGAAAAAGGCCCGGCTGCCGCGTCTGGCCAAGGCGCTGAGCGCGGTCTGACAGCCTGCTGCCCGATGGCGAAAACCTGCGCACCGGGCTTGCATGACAGGAAAATCACCGCATCTGGAATAAAAGACGATCCCAGACGTTTCTTTCCAGACCCCCAAATGGTGTCGCAAAGTGCAATCGAGATGAGATGACGATCATGACGCAGGATGACAGCACCGCCCTCACGCGCCGCCGCGCCCTGGCGCGGCTAGGCCTTGCCGCCGGGTTGGCCTATGTGGCCCCGGTCATGATGCATCTCGGGGCCGCCCATGCCTCGGGCGCAAGCGGTCGCGGTTCCGGCTGGTCCAGAGGTTCCAGATGGTCGGGTCCCTCGGGCAGAGGATATTATCGCTCCGGGTATCATGGGTATTACGGATCCGGCCCCTCGCACGGAGGGTATTATGGGTCCGGCCCCTCGGGACGCCACCGCGACGGGCGCGTCAGCACCGGCAGGGTCGTGAACGGCATTCTCCGGACGCTCGACGATCTGGGTGTCATCCGCTGACATGATCAGGGTGCGCACGCTCAGCGCACCAGTTCCCGCATCCCCTGGTCCAGCCCTGCCAGCGTCATCGGCACCATGCGGTCGTCGAATATCTCGCGGATCATGCGGATCGACTGGGTATGGTCCCATTGCGCGCGGGGCACCGGGTTGATCCACAGATGATCCGGCCATTGCGCGCGGGCGCGTTCCAGCCAGACCTCCCCGGCCTCGGCATTCCAGTGCTCGTTAGCCCCACCCGGATAGGCGATCTCGTAGGGTGACATGCTGGCGTCGCCCACAAAGATGCACTTGTAATCGGAACCATAGGTGCGCAGCACCTCCCATGTCGGGGTCCGGGCATCCCAGCGGCGGGCATTGTCGCGCCACACGCCCTCGTAAAGGCAATTGTGGAAATAGTAATATTCCAGATGCTTGAATTCCGCGCGGGCGGCGGAAAACAGTTCCTCCACCACCTTGACATGCGGGTCCATGCTGCCGCCCGCATCGAGAAACAACAGCACCTTGACCGCATTGCGCCGCTCTGGCCGGGTCTGCACGTCGAGATAACCGTGCTCGGCGGTGGCGCGGATCGTGCCGTCAAGGTCAAGTTCCTCGGCGGCCCCGTCACGCGCCCATTTGCGCAGCCGCTTGAGTGCCACCTTGATGTTGCGCGTGCCCAGTTCCACGTTGTCGTCGAAATTGCGAAACTCGCGCCTGTCCCAGACTTTGACTGCGCGCTGATGGCGGGACTTGTCCTGCCCGATGCGCACCCCTTCGGGATTGTAGCCGTAGGCGCCGAACGGCGAGGTGCCCGCCGTGCCGATCCACTTGTTGCCGCCCTGATGGCGGGCCTGCTGTTCGTGCAAACGCTTCTTCAGCGTTTCCATGAGTGCCTCGAAACCGCCCAAAGCCTCGATTTCCGCCATTTCCTCGGGGCTGAGATGCCTTTCCGCCAGCTTTTCCAGCCAGTCGCCGGGCAGATCCACGGCATTCAGAACATCGCCTGCGCTCAGCGCCTCCAGCCCCTCGAAACTGGCGGCAAAGGCGCGGTCGAAGCGGTCGACATGGCGCTCGTCCTTGACCATGGCGGAGCGCGCCAGATAATAGAACCCCTCCACGTCATAGGTGACAAGTCCGACGCTCACGGCCTCGAGAAAGGTCAGGTATTCGCGCAGGGAAACCGGCAGGCCCGCCTTTCTGAGGTTATCGAAAAACGGTAGAAACATCGCATGTCACATCGCGCTGCGATGGATGATGAGCGTCAGGAACAACCCGGCAAGGGCGAATACAATCGCATAAACAAAGGCATATTGCAGGATATCCGCCAGCCTGCCCTTGCGCCTGCGCGCCAGCAGCGCGCCGGTGACTGCGCCCAGAATTGCCCCAAGAATGACGATCATCGCTTATCCGTTCGGTTCCTTGAGCGGGTTGAGAGCGCTCACATCCTGCAGCTTAGCGCGCACCGCCCAATCCGCACCATAGCCGTATCGCGCCCATCCCAGACTGTCCAGCCGAACCGCCTGCGCCTCCGCGACGCGGCCCGTGAGATCCAGCGCCTCGGCACGCAGCATCATCAGCGTCGCCAGAAGGGTCGCGTTCTCGTGACGTTCGGCAGTGGCCTGATGCGACCCGAGCCAGATCAGCGCCTCGTCGCCGCGGCTCCGGGTGATCGCATAGGCGGCCAGTTGCGCCGCGGTAAAGGCGCGGTGCAGATCCATGCCGGGATTGCGCCGGTAGATATCGTCCGCGGCCGCAAAATGCTGCACCGCCAGAGCGGCATCGCTGCCTTGCAGCAGACGGCCCAGCGAGAAATGGCTGAATCCCAGGCGATGATCGCTCCAGCCTTCGACCTGCGCGATGCGCAGCGCCTCAAGCGCCGCAGCGCGGCGGTCTGCGGGACTCGTGCCGGGGCCAAGCGCGGTCTGGATCGCGTCGATCCAGGCTCTCGGCGTCTCGGGGGCAAAGCGTGGCGACACGTCCTCTCCCTCGGGGTTGAGGCGCGCCAGAATGCCGGGCAGTCGCGCGGCGACCTCGGCGCGGGTCATGCCGCTGCGCAACTCGGGCGCGTAATAGGCACGCAGGATCAGCATGTCGAACCCGGTCAGCACGGCATGCACATTGTCGTCGTTGAACACGCTGTCCGGCAGCCGATAGAGGTCATTAAGCGGCCCGATCGCCTGTGCAAGCTCCTCGTGCAGGCAATCGCGGGTTTCCTGCGGGCTGACATCATTGGGCACGAATACGGCAAGCCTGTCACGCCGTCTGAGTCTGGTCCAGTCGGTAGCGCCGCGGTTGCGGGCGGCGCGATAATCGGCAAGACGCGAGATGTTGGGCACCACGAAACAGGCGGCCGTCGGCAGATGGCGGCGTATCTGGTCGCCGCTCACCGCCTCGATCGTGATATTGGCCTCGCCCTGACTGACGCGGTGGATATCGATTCCCGCCTCGCGGCGCAGCCGGGAGAGCAGGCGGTCGAGATCGGCCATCATCGTCAGCGGCGGCTGGCCCGTGACGCGCAGGGTGATAGGCTCCTCGAACCGCGAGAATTGCGGCAGATGCCGCCCCGATTCCAGTTGAAAGCTGAGGTCGAGAAAATCGCGCCCTATGTCCCGGTTGGAGCGTTCCGGGCGTATGGGACGCGGATCGGAAAACGCCTTCATCGGCGGCAGGGCGATGGCCTGGGGCATGGCCGCGCGGGTGGGTGTTTCCGGGCGTGCCTCGTCACCCGGCCCACAGGCCGAAAGCGTCAGACAGAGCGGCAGCATGATCCGGCACACAAGGCGCTGCAACCGGACATCCGCTCTGGCTAAATTGCGAACCAAGCGCCGCATCCCCTATCGCTGCCGCCGCGCCAGGAAGGCGAGGCGCTCGAACAGATGCACGTCCTGCTCGTTCTTGAGCAGCGCGCCGTGCAGTTTCGGCAGCGCGTCGGCCCCGTCGCGGCGCAGATCCTCGGGCGACAGATCCTCGGCCAGGATCAGTTTGAGCCAGTCCAGCACCTCGGAGGTCGACGGTTTCTTCTTAAGCCCCGGCTGTTCGCGGATCTCGTAGAACTGCGTCAGCGCGGTGGCCAGCAGCGCCTCCTTGATGCCGGGATGGTGAACCTCGACGATCCGGCGCATCGTCTCGGCGTCGGGAAAGCGGATATAGTGAAAGAAACAGCGCCGCAGGAATGCGTCGGGCAGTTCCTTTTCGTTGTTCGAGGTGATGATGATGACCGGGCGGTGCCGGGCGCGGATCGTCTCGCCGGTCTCGTAGACGTGGAATTCCATCCGGTCGAGTTCCTGCAACAGGTCGTTGGGGAACTCGATATCGGCCTTGTCGATCTCGTCGATCAGCAGCACCACCTTTTCGGGGGCATCGAACGCCTCCCACAGCTTGCCGCGCCGGATGTAGTTGCGCACCTCGTGCACACGTTCCTCGCCCAACTGGCTGTCGCGCAGCCGACTGACGGCATCGTATTCATACAGTCCCTGCTGCGCGCGCGTGGTGGACTTGACGTTCCATTCGATCAGTCGCAGCCCCAGCGCCTGCGCCACCTGCCGCGCAAGTTCGGTCTTGCCCGTGCCCGGCTCGCCCTTGACCAGCAGCGGACGCTCTAGCGTCACCGCCGCATTGACCGCAACGGTCAGATCCCCGGTCGCGATATAGGCATCAGTGCCTTCGAATTTCATTGTTTTTCAATCCTCTTTAAGCAGTTGGGCACAACAGTTCACGTTAGACTAGATCGTTCCACAATTCACTTCAATGGGGCGTGATTGGCTAGTGACAATCCCGGGCGGCGGGTGTAGATGACCGCGCAGGGGCGCCAAATGTCTGAGGAGTTCATAATGCCAGACACTGGCCTTGATGAGGGGATCGAGATGAAAGCGGAAGTATTCCTGCCCGAGGATTATCAACCAGCCGAAGATGAACCATTCATGAACGAGCGGCAGCTGGAATATTTCCGCCGCAAGCTGATCCGCTGGCGGCTGGAATTGCTGGAAGGCAGCCGCGAGACCATCGAGGGCCTGCAGGACGGCACCCGCGCCATTCCCGACGTGGCTGACCGCGCCAGCGAGGAAACCGACCGCGCGCTGGAACTGCGGACCCGCGACCGCCAGCGCAAGCTGGTGGCCAAGATCGACGCCGCCCTGCGCCGGATCGAGAATGGCGACTACGGCTATTGTGAGATGACGGGCGAGCCGATCAGCCTCAAGCGACTGGATGCCCGCCCGATCGCCACCATGACGCTGGAGGCGCAGGAACGCCATGAACGCCGTGAGAAAGTGCATCGCGACGATTGATCGGCGCGCCGGGGTCCGGTTAAGGGTTTTCCACAAAACGACGCGCCGGGGCTTTATCCCCGGCGCTTTTCGTATGAAAAGGAACGCATGACACTGAAGACGCTCAGGATAGTCGTGATCGGCGCCGGAATCGGCGGGCTGGCGGTGGCGCGGGCCCTTGCCCTGCGCGGGGCCGAGGTGACGGTGCTGGAACAGGCCCTCGAGATTGCGGAAGTGGGCGCAGGGCTGCAGATCAGCCCCAACGGCTTTGCCGTGCTGCGCGCGCTCGGGCTGGAGGACGGCCTGCGCGCGCAGGCGGTGCAGGCACAGACGGTCAGCCTGCGCGACTATCGCCGGGGCGAGGTTCTGCGGCTCGATCTGGGCGCGCTGGACAGCCGCGACTATTATTTCGCGCACCGCGCGGACCTGATCGGCGTGCTGGCCGACGGCGCGCGGGCTGCGGGCGTCCGGCTGCGGCTGATGCAGAAGGTTGCAGAGACTGTGGGCGGCGCGCCCGCGCAGGTGCAACTGGCCAACGGCGCCAGCCTGTCGGCGGATCTGATCATCGGCGCGGATGGCTTGCACTCGGTGGTGCGGCGCGCCCTCAACGGCGCGTCCGAGCCGCTTTTTACCCGGCAGGTGGCCTGGCGCGCGACCGTGCCCAACCAATCGGGCAGGGGCCCCGAGGCGCAGGTGCATATGGGTCCGCTGCGCCATGTGGTCAGCTATCCGCTGCGCGGGGGGCGGATGATCAACCTGGTCGCGGTGCAGGAACGTGCCGCCTGGGCCGAAGAAAGCTGGAGCCAGAAAGACGACCCGATGGCGCTGCGCGCGGCCTTCGGAGATTTCGGTTCCGAGGTGAAAAACCTGCTGGAGGCGGTCGAAGAGGTGCATCTGTGGGGGCTGTTCCGGCACCCGGTGGCGCGGGTCTGGCAGGGCGGCGGGCTGGCGATTCTGGGCGATGCGGCGCATCCGACCCTGCCCTTCATGGCGCAAGGTGCGTCGATGGCGCTCGAGGATGGCTGGGTGCTGGCCGATTGCCTCGCGGGCGAGGGACCGCTGGACGCGCGGCTGGCGCGCTATCAACTGCTGCGCGAGGCGCGGGTGCGCCGGGTGGTCGAGGCGGCCAACCGCAATGCCTGGAAATACCACCTGTCCTTTGCGCCGCTGCGCTGGGCCGCGCATGCCGCCTTGCGCACCGGTGGCGCGCTGGCACCCGAGCGGATGATGCGACAGTTCGACTGGCTCTACGGCCACGACGTGACGCGCGACGTGGCGTAGGGTCTTCGGGTCAGGTCCGATCACAATCTGCTGTTTGCGGGCGGTGCGCGGGCGGTGCGTCAGAATTATGCCGTTTTGAGTTCCGCCCGAACCCTCTCGGACTCTGGATAGCCCAGCGACGACTCCCGACCAGACCTTCTGACCCATGGCACCAGCCTGCGATGATATGTCATGCGAGAGCGGTCACCCCCCTCCGCCATTTCTGACGAGGGGTTGGGCGCGTCAGAGTTCCGGTCGCATCTGCATGCCAGAGTGAACCCCGCCCTGTGGATGCGGTGCCGCGCGCGGGTGTGCGGAACAGTCGGTGCAAGGTTGCCCGACAATCCTCAGGCGTCGATCTCGACCCATATGGGAACGTGATCCGAAGGCTTGTCACGCCCCCGGATATCCCTGTCGATCCCACAGCCGGTCATGAGGTCCGCCGCCTGCGGGCTGAGCAGGACATGGTCGATGCGGATGCCGTCATTGCGGTTCCAGGCACCCGCCTGGTAATCCCAGAACGTGTAATGCCCCGGCCCCTGCACCCGCGCGCGGAACGCCTCGGTGTAGCCCAGGTTCAGAACGCGGCGAAACGCGGCGCGGCTCTGCGGTAGGGCAAGCGCATCCTCGCGCCACGCCTCGGGCCGTGCGGCATCCTCGTCCTGCGGGATGACGTTGTAATCGCCGCCCATCAGCACCGGTTCCTCGTTGACGAGCATCTCCGCCGCGCGGACCCTCAGACGCTCCATCCAGGCCAGTTTGTAATCGTATTTCGGCCCTGGCGCCGGATTGCCGTTGGGCAGGTACAGGCCGCAGACCCGAACCGCCGCCCTGTCGCCCATCACCGTCGCCTCGATCCAGCGCGCCTGTTCGTCCTGCGCATCGCCCGGCAGGCCGTGCCGGACATCTTCGAGCGGGCGTTTCGATAGGATCGCAACCCCGTTAAAGCCCTTTTGCCCGTGGGTCGCGACGTTATAGCCGCGCTCCTCGAACGGCTCGCGCGGGACGGCCTCGTCAACCGACTTGAGCTCCTGCAACAGCACCACATCCGGCGCCGCCTCGTCCAGCCAGTCGGTCAGCGCGCCAAGCCTCGCCTTGATTCCGTTGATGTTGAAACACGCAATCCTCATGCCGCCTCCCCGCGTCCGGTCCTGTAATGCAGGTCCGGGGATTCCGAAGCAAGCCGATTGTGCGCTTTACGGGCGAATTGCCAGGAAAACTCCCGGGTTCCCCCCCAATCCGATCAGGCGCCGGAAGGCCGTGGTTCACATCGCAAACGATGTGCCGCAGCCGCAGGAACTGCTGGCGTTCGGGTTCTCGATCACGAACCGCGCGCCGATCAACTCTTCGCTGAAATCTATCGTCGCCCCCGACAGAAACGGCAGCGATACGCTGTCGACCACCACCTTCTGCCCGGCACCTTCGAGGATCAGATCATCCTCTGTCGGCTGATCGAGCCGGATATCGTATTGAAACCCCGAACAGCCGCCGCCCTCGACCGCGACGCGCAGGGCCTGACCCTGCGCACCTGCGCCGATTTCGGCAAGGCGGGCATAGGCGCGGGATGTCACTTTGGGCGGCAATTGCATGATCAGCTCCGGCGGTGTTTTGCGTTTCCTGTCAACTGCAATATATGAGGCCAGTCGACAGGCGACAAGGAGTTGCAGCATGACGGCCCCCTATGCCTCTGACCCGGCACACACCCGTGGCCGCCTGGTCGCCGAAGACGAGAGCGTATTTCGCTCGCCTTGGCAGCGCGACCGCGACCGGATCATTCATTCCAGCGCCTTCCGCCGCCTCAAGCACAAGACGCAGGTCTTTGTCGAACACGAGGGCGATTACTTCCGTACCCGGCTGACACATTCGATCGAGGTGGCGCAGGTGGCGCGCACGATCGCGGGCGCGCTCGGCCTCAATGCTGAACTGACCGAGGCGGTGGCGCTGGCGCATGATCTGGGACATACGCCCTTTGGCCACGCGGGCGAGGACACGCTCGATGCGCTGATGCAGCCCTATGGCGGGTTCGACCATAATGCCCAGGCGGTGCGGATCGTGACCGCCCTGGAACGCCATTACGCCGAATTCGACGGGTTGAACCTGACATGGGAAACGCTTGAGGGGCTGGCCAAACATAACGGGCCGGTGACCGGCCCCTTGCCCTATGCGCTGGCCGATTACAACGCGCGTCACGATCTCGAACTGCATACCCATGCCAGCGCCGAGGCGCAGGTGGCGGCGCTGGCCGACGACATCGCCTATAACAACCACGACCTGCATGACGGGCTGCGCGCGCGACTGTTTGCCGACGAGGAAATCCAGACCCTGCCCATCCTGCGCGACTGCTACGCCGCGGTGGACCGGCGCTATCCGGGTCTCGACGCCAAGCGCCGTCGTCACGAGGCGCTGCGCCGGGTCTTCGGGGTGATGGTCGAGGATGTGATCGCGCAGTCGCGCGCGACGCTGACGGCGGCGCGGCCTGCACGCGCCGCCGATGTGCGGCAGCTGGATCAGCCGGTAATCCGCTTTTCGCCCGCACTCTGGTCCGACCTGCAACAGATCCGCGCCTTTCTCTTCACCCGCATGTATCGCGCGCCCGCCGTCAATGAAATGCGCCGGCAGGTGCATGGCGTGATCAGCGATCTTTTCCCGTTCTACATGCAGCAGCCGCAGCACCTGCCCGAGGACTGGCGCAGCGATGTGGCGCGGGCGTCCGACCGGACCGCGCTGGCGCGGCTGGTCAGCGATTACATCGCCGGCATGACCGACCGTTTCGCGTTGCAGAACCACACGCGCCTCATCGGCGGTCAGGAGGGGCTGCGCGCGCAACTCTGAACCCGCAGCCTTGTGATTGACCTCGGGGCTGTCGGTGGTAAACCGGCGCGGATACCAGCAAGGAAACGCCTGATGAACCTCTTTAACGAACTGCGCGGTCTCGTGCTCGACAGCCTCATCCGGATGCAGGCCGGGGGCCGCCTGCCTGCGGGGCTGGACATGGCGAATGTCACGGTCGAACCGCCGCGCGATTCGGCACATGGCGACGTGGCGACTAATGCCGCGATGGTGCTGGCCAAGCCCGCGGGCCTGAAACCGCGCGACATCGCCGAGGATCTGGCCCGCCTGCTGGCCGACGATCCCCGGATCGGCAGTGCCGAGGTGGCGGGACCGGGTTTTCTCAATCTGCGGCTGGCTCCGGAGCTGTGGCACGGCATCCTGCGCGCGGCGCTGCGCGCGGGCGCGGATTTCGGTCGCTCGGACATGGGCCGGGGCAAGCGGGTCAATGTCGAATATGTCAGCGCCAATCCCACCGGTCCGCTGCATGTTGGCCACACCCGCGGCGCGGTCTTTGGCGATGCGCTGGCCAGCCTGCTGGATTTCGCCGGCTATGAGGTGACGCGCGAATACTACATCAACGACGGCGGCGCACAGGTCGATGTGCTCGCGCGATCGGTCTATCTGCGCTATCTTGAGGCGCACGGGCAGGCGGTTGCCTTTGCCGATGGCACCTATCCGGGCGATTACCTGATCGAGGTGGGGCAGGCGCTAAAGGACAAGGTGGGCACCGCCTATCTGGGTCAGCCCGAGGATGTCTGGCTGGAGCCGATCCGAGATTTCGCAACCGATGCGATGATGGCGCTCATCCGCGAGGATCTGGCCGCGCTCGGCGTCGAGATGGACGTGTTCTATTCCGAGAAATCGCTTTATGGAACGGGCCGGATCGAGGCCGCGATCGAGGATCTGCGGGGCAAGGGGCTGATCTATCGCGGTGTGCTGGAGCCACCCAAGGGCAAGATGCCCGAGGATTGGGAACCGCGCGAGCAGACGCTGTTCAAATCCACCGCCCATGGCGATGATGTGGACCGCCCGATCATGAAATCCGATGGTGGCTGGACCTATTTTGCCCCCGACATCGCCTATCACTATGACAAGATTTCCCGCGGCTTTGACCTTCTGATCGACGTGTTCGGCGCGGATCACGGCGGTTATGTCAAGCGGATGAAGGCGGCCGTGTCGGCGCTGTCGGACGGGCGTGTGCCGGTCGACATCAAGCTCTGCCAACTGGTCAAGCTCTACAAGAACGGCGAACCCTTCAAGATGTCCAAACGCGCGGGCACATTCGTCACCCTGCGCGATGTGGTCGATCAGGTTGGCCCGGACGTGACCCGTTTCGTGATGCTGACCCGCAAGAACGACGCGCCGCTCGATTTCGATTTCGACAAGGTGCTGGAACAGTCGCGCGAGAACCCGGTCTTTTACGTGCAATATGCCAATGCGCGGGTGAATTCCGTGCTGCGCAAGGCCGCCGAGGCCGGGATTGCGGTGGATGACGCGGCGCTTGCGGGGGCGGATCTGTCGATCCTCACCCACGAGGCTGAAATCGCGGTAGCCAGAAAGATCACCGAATGGCCACGCCAGGTCGAGATCGCAAGCCGCACCAACGAGCCGCATCGCGTGGCCTTTTACCTCTACGATCTGGCCAGCGACCTGCACGCACTCTGGAACCGCGGCCATGACGAACCCGCCCTGCGCTTCCTGCAAGAGGGCAATCCGGCCACGTCACAGGCGAAAATCGCCCTCGCGCGTGCCGTAACCGTTGTTATTTCTGCCGGTCTTGGTATTCTTGGCGTCACTCCGGCGGAAGAGATGCGCTAGCAAGGCGCACGATGTGCGCCGGGGACGAGGCAGAGATCATAATCCCCGGCGGCCATGTATCGCCGGAGCGCAAGAGGCGGAGCATGGCACAATTTCAGGATGCACGGTTTCAGGCTGGGCAAGGGCGTGCGGGGACCGTGGCGCGGCTGACCAATCTCCTCGGCGCGGCGTTGTCGCTGGCGCTGGTCGCAGGGATTGCGGTCTGGGGCTACAAGCTGATCATCCGCGATGTCTCGGGCGTGCCGGTGGTGCGAGCCATCGAGGGTCCGATGCGGGTGCAACCCGAGGACCCCGGCGGACAGGCGGCGGATCATCAGGGCCTCGCGGTCAATGCGGTTGCCGCCGAGGGCGTCGCGGCGGCTCCTGCCGACCGGCTGGTGCTGGCGCCGCCGCCACTGGACCTGTCGCTGGAGGATATTCCGCAACCCGCATCCGCGCCCGCAGAGGTCGCGGATGCGACCCCCACGGCAGAGGCCGGAGAGCCCGCGCCTGAGGTCGCGCCCGAAACGCTTCTCCGGGCTGCGGTGGAGCCTGCTGTCGGACTGGCGACAACCGATCTCGCCCCTGATGCCGCTCCGGGCGCGGTCGAGGAAGAACCGGAAGCAGAAGAGACTGCCGCTGCCGTTGCCGTGATCGAGGGCGGTATAGGCCAATCGCTGCGCCCGCGTCTGCGCCCGGAAACGCTCGACAACCTGCCCGAAGCGGTGGCGAGGGCGGTCGCTTCGGCACAGTCCGCCACGACCGCGACAGAGGTGGATCCCGCCAGTATTCCCGTCGGCACCCGCCTGGCGCAGCTTGGCGCCTTCGAGTCGCCCGAGGTGGCACGCGCCGAGTGGGACCGGCTGTCGCACAGGTTTCAGGACTACCTTGACGGCAAACAGCGCGTGGTCCAGCGCGCTGAAAGCGGCGGGCGCACCTTCTACCGGCTGCGCGCCATGGGCTTTGCCGACCTCAGCGATACCCGGCGCTTCTGCTCGGCGCTGGTGGCCGAACGCGCGGACTGCATCCCCGTGGTGGCCCGGTGACGCCCTTCGGGGCGGTGATCCTCGACGCCGAAGGGCTGCGCCTGACACCGCAGGAAAAGACGTTTTTTCGCGCGACGCGCCCGTTCGGCTTCATCCTCTTCGCGCGCAATATCGACAGCCCCGATCAGGTGTGCGCGCTCTGCGCCGATATGCGCGAGGCGGCAGGCCATGACGCCCTCATTACCATAGATCAGGAAGGCGGGCGGGTGCAGCGCCTGCGCGCGCCGCAATGGACCGAATGGCCCGCGCCGCTCGATCAGGTGCAGGACGCCGGAACCGTGGCAAAAGAGGTGATGTATCTGCGCTATCGCCTGATCGCGGTGGAACTCCACGCGCTTGGCATCGACAGCAACTGCGCGCCGCTGGTGGATGTGGCGGGGCCGATGACGCATCCGTTCCTGCGTAACCGCTGCTATGGGTTCGACGCCGCGACCGTCGCGCTGCTTGGCCGTGCGGTGGCGGATGGTTTGCTGGACGGGGGCGTATTGCCGGTCGTGAAGCACATTCCCGGCCACGGTCGCGCCGAGGCCGACAGCCACCACGATCTGCCGGTGGTCGGGGCGTCACACGATCTGCTCCGCTACACCGATTTCGCGCCGTTCCACGCGCTGCGCGACCTGCCCATGGCGATGACGGCGCATGTGGTCTATGCGGCGATGGATGACGCCCCGGCGACCACCTCGCCCCGGATGATGCAGGTGATCCGCGACGAGATCGGCTTTGACGGGCTGATCATGACCGATGACATCTCGATGAAGGCACTCAATGGCTCGCTCACGGAACTGTCGCGGGCGGCGCTCGATGCGGGCTGCGACGTGATCCTGCATTGCAACGGCACCCTGGCCGAACGGCAGGAGGTGGCCGAGGCCGCAGGCCGGATGTCCGCCCGCGCGCAGGCCCGTGCCGAACGCGCGTTGACCCTTCGCAAGACCCCCGATCCGGTTGACATTTCCGCCCTCTCGGCTCAGCTTGACGCGCTGATGGGCGGGCACGGGCATGGCTGAGGACGATTTCGACAACACCGGGAAACCGACGAACATCGCCGACCGGCTGTCTGCCGAGGCACTGATCGTCGATGTGGACGGCTTCGAGGGACCGCTCGATCTGCTGCTTACGCTCAGCCGCACGCAAAAGGTGGATCTGCGCCGGATCTCGGTGCTCGAACTGGCCCGTCAATACCTCGCCTTCGTCGAGCGGGCCAAGGCGCTGCGGCTGGAACTCGCCGCCGATTATCTGGTGATGGCGGCCTGGCTCGCCTTTCTCAAGTCGCGCCTGCTGCTGCCGCCCGACCCGACAGAGGAGGGCCCCTCGGGCGAGGATCTGGCCGCGCATCTGGCGTTTCAACTGGAGCGGTTGCAGGCGATGCGCGACTGCGCCGCGCGGCTGATGGCGCGCGACCGTCTGGGGCGCGATATCTTTGCCCGCGGCATTCCCGAGGACGTGGCCCGCCTGCGCCGGATCAGCTATACGGCGACGCTGCTCGATCTCATGCAGGGCTATGCCCGCATCCGCACCCGTGACGATTTCCGCCCCTTCGTGATGGACCGCGATGCGATCTTCACCATGGAACAGGCGCTGGAACGGTTGCGCGGACTGATCGGCTTTGCCGGGACCTGGACCGATATCGCCAGCTATCTGCCGGACGGATTCACCACCGATCCTGCGCGCCGCCGCTCGGCCACCGCCTCGACCTTTGCAGCCTCTCTGGAACTGGTCAAGGAGGGGCGCGCCGAAATCCGGCAATCAGATACATTCGCGCCGATAGAGCTGCGACGCAAGGATTAACTAAATGCAGCAAGACTCTGAAAAAAAAGAAAAAAGCCTGTTTGAAGCTCCGCCTGTCGCCGAGCAGGAACGCATGGTCGAGGCGATCCTCTTTGCCAGCGCAGAACCACTGACGACCCGCGACATGGCCGAACGCATGCCCCATGGCTGCGATCCTGCAGAGGCGCTGGTGCATCTGCGTCGCCGCTACGAGGGGCGTGGCGTGCGGGTGGTGCGCGTGGGCGACGCCTGGGCCATCCGCACCGCGCCGGACCTCGGCTATCTGATGAGTCGCGAGACGGTCGAGACCCGCAAGCTGAGCCGCGCCGCGATCGAGACGCTGGCGATCATCGCCTATCATCAGCCCGTGACCCGCGCCGAGATCGAGGAAATCCGCGGCGTTTCGGTCAGCCGGGGAACCGTGGATCAACTGCTGGAAATGGAATGGATCCGTTTTGGCCGCCGCAAGATGACGCCGGGTCGTCCGGTGACATTCGTGGTCACGCAGGAATTTCTCGACCATTTCGGACTGGAAAGCGCCCGCGATCTGCCGGGCCTCAAGGAATTGCGCGCCGCGGGTCTGCTGGAAAACCGCCCGCCACCGGGCCTGATGCCGCAGATGGGCGAGGAGGACGCCGACGAGGACGAAGGCGCGCCGGGGCAGAACGAACTGTTCGAGGATTGAGGGAGGGATTCGCGGAAAACCTCATATCATGTTCTGAAATCCGCGCGCTTTGATGCTAGCTGTGTTCGAGGCAGACAGGGGAGAGATAAAATGAACGCCAATCAGATCATCGGCATGGTGCTGCGCATGGTGATGCGCCGCCTCTTGCGCGGCGGTATCAATGCCGGGGTAGGGGCCATGGGCAAGCGCATGGGCGGCGACGCCGCAAGCGGACCGGATGGCCGCAAAACCGTGCAGCGCAGCCGTCAGGCGCTGCGGCTGGGGCGCAGGTTCGGGCGGTTCTGAACCGCGGCTCACGCCTTGAAATGCTTGGACAGTTTCAGGCCCTGGCCCTGATAATTCGACGCAATCCCGGCACCATATAGCTGATCGGGCAGCTGATCCATTCGCTCATAGACCAGCCGTCCGACGATCTGCCCATGCTCCAGCACGAACGGCGCCTCGTGGCAACGCACCTCCAGCACGCCGCGTGACCCGCCGCCGCCCGCCGCGTCATGTCCGAAACCAGGATCGAAAAAGCCCGCGTAATGCACGCGGAATTCGCCCACCATCGCCACATAGGGGGCCATCTCGGCGGCATATTCGGGGGGAATGTGCACCGCCTCGCGGCTGACAAGAATGTAGAACGCACCGGGATCAAGGATGATATGCCCGGATTCGGCATGCACCTCCTCCCAGAACCGAGTGGGGTCGTAATAGCTGATCCGATCCAGGTCGATCACCCCCGTATGCGGCTTGGCGCGATAGCCGACCAGCGTGCCGCCGGTGGGGCGCAGATCGACGGAAAAGCCAAGCCCGTCGTCGATCACCGCAGGGCTGTCGACCAGCGGCGTCGCATCATGCAGCGCGCGCAGCGCGTCATCGGTCAGAACCGCCTGACCGCGGCGAAACCGGATCTGGTTGAGCCGCATTCCCGGCCGTACCAGCACCGAGAACGAGCGTGGACAGACCTCGGCATAGAGCGGCCCGGCATAGCCCGCCGCCACCCTGTCGAATTCGACCCCGCCATCGGTGATCATCCGCGTCAGCAGATCCAGCCGCCCGGTCGAGGATTTGGCATTGGCCACCGCCTGCACACCCTCGGGCAGGGCGAGGGATTCCATCAGCGGCACGACATAGACACAGCCCTTTTCCAGCACCGCGCCCTGGCTCAGGTCGATCCGGTGCATCTCGAATTCGGTCAGACGCTCGGTGACGGTCCGCCCGGCACCCGCAAGGAACGAGGCGCGCACCCGGTAGGCCACCTGCCCAAGGCGCAGATCAAGACTGGCGGGCTGTACCTGTTCGGGCAGGATCCCGGGCGCGCCGGTCAGCGCGCCATCGGCGATCATCGCACGTATCTGCTGGCTGGAAAGAACCCCGGTCATCCCTGTCCCCCTTGGCCGCCCCGCATCCTGATTGCGGTGCCCGAGGGGGCCGGATGGGCGGGATCGTCGGTTGTATTGGTCGGGCTAGCAGGACTTGAACCTGCGACCTTCCGTCCCCCAGACGGACGCGCTACCAGGCTGCGCCATAGCCCGACGATGGGCCGTTCATAGCGGTTTTGCGCGCGGGAGCAAGGGGGAAATCCCAATTTTATTCTCTGCCGCGGGCGTCCGGGGCGGATGACGCGGCAAGCGCGCGCAGCCGTTCGACAAAGGGTTGCAGGCGGGCCGCATCGCCGGGCGCGAGCGGCTGCCTCAGCGCGGCGAGCGCCGTCAGCGGGCCGGCGGGGGCTGCGGGCATGTCGTCATCGGCATCCTCGGGCAGATCGGGCAGGGGGCGCGGGGCAGCGGCGGCCTCCCGGCCCTCCGCAGGTGTTTTCGCGCCGTCCTCTGGCGCCACCTGCTCGGGCACTGCGACCTCCTCGGGCATGTCCGGCGGCGGGGCTTCTTCTTCCCCGGTGACCTCCTCGGCGTCCTCGGCGGCTGAACGATCCTGCGCGCGGCCGACACGATCGAACCGCAGCACCTGCGCGGCGGCGGGGGCCTCTTCGGTCACATCGAGCGCGATGCCGCTTTCCTCTTCGCCGGTCAGGTCGTCCAGCGCCTGCGAGAATTCCGAGACATGGCGCACACCCTGCTCGCGCAACAGCTTCTGCACGCCCTTGATCGTCATTCCCTCGTCGTGCAGCAGCATCTTTATGCCGCCCAGCAACAGCATGTCGGTGGGCCGGTAATAGCGTCGCCCGCCAGCGCGCTTGACCGGTTTTACCTGGGAGAACTTGCTTTCCCAGAATCTCAGAACATGCGGCGGAACCTCAAGCCATTCGGCCACTTCGCTGATGGTGCGAAAGGCGTCGACGGATTTGGCCATCTGGGCTGTAATCCTCAGGTCTTGTTGCCGATGGCAACACGATCCTTCATCAGGTGTGAGGGGCGAAAGGTCAGAACTCGGCGGGGATTGATCGGCACCTCTTCGCCGGTCTTCGGGTTGCGTCCGATGCGGGCGGTCTTGTCACGCACCGAAAAAGTCCCGAAAGACGATATCTTGACCTGCTCGCCACGCACCAGCGCATCCGACATATGGTCGAGCACACTTTCCACCAGTTGCGACGCATCGTTACGCGACAATCCGACCTCGCGGAAAATCGCCTCGCTCAAATCCATTCGTGTCAATGTTTTCTCGGTCATCACATCCCCGCTGTTTTGCGGCGGATTGTAGGGCCGAAGGATTTTACGAGTCAATGTCAACAACTTAGACCTTGCGGTTAAAGCGCGATTTTTTGCCTGTTTTCAGCAGATTTACCAGCGCAGAACCACAGAACCCCAGGCCAGACCGCCGCCGATCGCCTCGGTGAGCACCAGATCGCCACGCTTGATCCTGCCCTCGGCCACGCCCACCGAGAGCGCCAGCGGGATCGAGGCTGCCGAGGTATTGCCATGATCCTGCACGGTCACGATCACCCGCTCCATCGGCAGGCCCATCTTCCTGGCGGTGCCCTGGATGATGCGGATATTGGCCTGATGTGGCACGATCCAGTCCAGATCCGCCCCCGTCAGCCCGATCTTTCCCAGCGCCGCATCGGCGGTCGCGGTGAGTTTCTCGACCGCCTGACGGAACAGCGGATTGCCCTGCATGCGCAGCTTGCCCGCCTGCCCGGTGGTCGACACCCCGCCATCGACATATAGCATGTCGCGATAGCGCCCGTCGGAATTGAGATCGGACGACAGGATGCCGCGATCCGCGTTGCTGCCTTCGCCATCCTGCGCACCCAGAACCAGCGCACCCGCGCCATCGCCGAAAAGCACACAGGTCGAGCGGTCGGACCAGTCCATGATCCGGCTGAAGGTCTCGGCGCCGATCACCAGAATCCGCCGCGCCTGTCCGGCGAGGATCAGCGCATTGGCTGTGGTCAACCCATAGATGAACCCGGCGCAGACCGCCTGCACGTCAAAGCCAAACCCGCGCGTCATGCCCAACTCGTTCTGCACCATGGTGGCGACCGAGGGAAAGGTCAGGTCGGGCGTGGATGTGGCGACGATGATTCCGTCGATATCATCGGGCGTCAGTCCCGCCTGCGCCAGCGCCGCCCGTGCGGCGCGCGTGGCCATGTCAGAGGTGGTCTGCCCCTCGGCGGCAAACCTCCGCCGCTCGATCCCCGAGCGCGTGCGAATCCACTCGTCCGAGGTGTCGAGCGTCTTTTCGAATTCGGAATTAGGAACGATACGATCCGGCAGGTAATGCCCGATCCCTTCGGCAACGGCGCGTAATGTCATTCAGTCTCACCGTTGGATTGAGCTTCGGTTGGCGTATCCTGATCCAGCAATGCGGCAGATGCAACCCGTGCCGCCAGCTTTGCAGAGAACCCGGACTGCGCCAGTTCAAACGCCAGCTTGATGGCCGAGGATACCCCGGTTGCATCCGCAGCGCCATGAGATTTGACCACCGTGCCGTTCAGCCCTAGAAACACCCCGCCATTGGCGCGGCGCGGATCTACCCGCTTTTTCAGGCGCCGCAGCGATGTATAAGCCAATAGCGAGGCGAGCCGCGACAACGGCGTGTATTGAAACGCCTCGCGCAGCAGGTCCGAGATCAGCTTGGCAATGCCCTCGCCGGTCTTGAGCGCGACATTGCCGGTGAAGCCGTCGGTCACAATCACGTCACAGCGCGTGCCAGGCAGGTCGCGCCCCTCGACAAAACCCACGAATTCGAAATTCGCGACCCTGGCATTGGCGGCAATCAGATCATAGGCCTCTTTCAACTCGGCGCGCCCCTTGTGCTCTTCGGTGCCGACATTGAGAAGGCCGATCCGTGGCCGTGCGAGGCCAAAGCCATTACGCGCATAAGAAGCCCCCATCAGGGCGTATTGCATCAGATCCTTGGCATCGGCCCGGATATCGGCCCCGCCGTCCAGCATGATGTTATGCTTTTGCGGATTCTGCGAGGGCCACATCACCGCGATCGCCGGGCGAAAGATGCCCGGCAGCTTGCGCAGGCGCATGACCGACATCAACATCAGCGCGCCGGTATTGCCGCAGGACACACAGACCGTCGCCTCGCCGTTGCGCACCGATTCGAGCGCCGACCACATCGAGGTGTCGCGCCCGTGGCGCACCACATGGCTGGGCTTGTCCTGCATGGTTACGGTTTCGGGGGCATGGCGAATTTCGCAGCGCGCCGCCAGTCCCTTGCGCTTGGTCACAAGACGCTCAAGTTCGTCCCGCGGGCCGTGCAGAATGAAACCGATATCGGGATTCTTGCGGGCAGAGGCATAGATGCCGGCGACAACGGTCGCCGGCCCCTGATCGCCGCCCATCGCGTCAACCGAGATGATGGTGCGCCCTGCACCCGCCTTCGAATGGTTCGTCAGAGCGGTCATGCAGTCAATCGCCTAATCCGCGTTCAGGCCGCGTCGTCTTCCAGGTCGATTTCGTCCACCATCGACACGACTTCACGCTCGGCATAGTGCCCGCAGGCCGCGCAGACGTGATGCGGGCGCTTCAGCTCGCCGCAGTTGGGGCATTCGTTCGGGTTGCCCGCCACCAAGGCGTCATGGGCGCGGCGATTGTTGCGGCGCGATTTCGATACTTTGTTCTGTTGGACAGCCATGTCGCAACCTCAATTCCTGTGGGCCGCTCTGGCCCTGTTTCACGAGTATCCGCGGCTCTTAATCCGTTCCGAGCCGCCGGTTCAACCCCAAATTCCGATGAGAGGCGGAAAATACAGCGATTTGCAGTCGGGGCAAGCGATTCGTGGTGCGCTACTCATACTTTTGCAGTTTGTCACGCAGCGCTGCCAGTTGGGCAAAGGGTTTTGTATCCTCGTCGCTGAGCGGGGTCACCCCCTCTTCGGCGGCGCTTATTTGCCCCAGTTCGGCACCCTCGGCGCGGGGATAGGCGGGCAGCGCCAGCGCCAACGCCTCGATCATCACGCGGCGCAGGTCGATCTCGGTGCCCAGAGGCTCCAGCGTGTCGTCATCGGGCATCTCGATTTCCTCGCCCGGATCCGACTCGCGGTCGTCCGTCTCGGGCGAAAAGCGGCGGATGACGGGCTCGTCAATACGGGTGGTGACGGGCACAAGGGTGATCACACAGAGCTGTACCACCGTCGCGCCCAGATCGGCCCGCAACAGCCACGCGCTCTGGCCCAGCGCAGTCAACGAGCCGCGAAAACGCAGCTTGCGCAGGCCCGAGAGATCAAGCTCTGCGGCGATCTCTGCCAGCGCCCCGGCATCCGGCGCCAGATCAAACCTCACCGGGCGGCGCTGAGACAGGTCGGCAACGCGCAGGATATCGGGATTTTGCGGTCGCTGAGTCATTTCTGCCCTTGCTTCCTTTCTTGAACCTCTGCACCACCTTGTTGTAAGCGGGATAGAAGCCGCTGGCGGCCAAGACAAGAGGGCAGAGATGACAGCAACCAAAAACCGGGTGGTCCGTGCCGTGGCGCTCTGCTGTCTGCTGATCCTCACGGCCTGTTCGGCCACCTACCGCAATCACGGCTATGTACCGCCGGAAGAAGACCTTGAAAATCTTGTCGTGGGCGTGGACAGCCGCGCCACCGTTGACGATGTGATCGGGGCACCCTCGGCCTCTGGCATGCTGAGCGACGGCGATTACTATTACGTCCGCAGCCGCATCCGCACCTATGGAATGTATCGCCCCGAAGTCGTCGAGCGGCAGGTGCTGGCGATATCGTTCAACGACGACGACACGATTGCCAATATCGAGCGGTTCAGCCTCGCGGACGGGCAGGTCGTGCCGCTCGCCCGCCGTGTGACCGATTCCTCGGTGGTGAGCGGCGGCTTCCTGCGGCAATTGCTGGGCAATATCGGCAACATCAACCCGGAGGGCGCCTTCGGGAGCTGACCGGGGGGTCATATCCCTGTCACGGCTTGTGTGATAGAGATCTCTCGAATACGGTCGCTCAGGGGTTGGGGATTTCATCATGCCGGGCTTGCGGAACGGGCGGTATCAGGCGCGCATTGCTGCCGCGCCACACGATATCCGCGCCGCGCAAAGGCTCCGGGCACATGCTTTCCTGGGGCTGGAGGACGGGCTGGATGATGACCCGTTTGACCACATCTGCACCCATGTTCTGGTCGAGGACAGCGCGACAGACCGACTGGTCTGCTGCTTTCGCATTCTGATCCTGACCGACGGCTGCGACATCGCCAGAAGTTACTCGGCGCAATTCTACGAGTTGTCTGCGCTGTCGGGCTTTGCCGGACGGATGGCGGAAATGGGTCGATTCTGCATTGCGCCCGACGTCATGGATCCCGATATCCTGCGGGTGGCCTGGGCGGCGATGACGCGGTTCGTCGACGAGAACGGTATCGAGATGCTGTTTGGCTGTTCCTCGTTCAAGGGAACCGAGGCAGAGGCTTATCTCGACTCTTTCGCCATGCTGCGCGAGCGTCACCTTGCGCCGCGCCGCTGGTGGCCGCGCGTCAAGGCGCCCAGCGTGTTCCGCTTTGCCCAGGCGCTGCGCCTGCGCAAGCCGGACCTGAAACTGGCGATGCGCCACATGCCGCCGCTCTTGCGCACCTATCTGATGATGGGCGGCTGGGTCAGCGACCATGCGGTGATCGACCGGCAGATGAACACGCTGCATGTCTTTACCGGGGTCGAGGTCGGCGCAATTCCCGAGGCCCGCAAACGGCTGTTGCGGGCGCTGGCGTGTTGAGGTCCCTTGACGGTGCGGGGGCGGCAGGATAGCCCGCGCGCATGGCACGTGCACCGCTTCTGCAACTTACCGACATTTCGCTCACTTTCGGGGGTGAGCCGGTGTTTCACGACCTCTCGCTGGTGATTCAGCCCGGCGACCGGGTGGCGCTGGTCGGGCGCAACGGCTCTGGCAAGTCAACGCTGATGAAGGTGATGGCGGGGCTGGTCGAGCCTGACCGGGGCGCGCGCATCGTCACACCCGGCGTCAGCGTGGGCTATATGGAACAGGACCCGGACATGGCGGGTTTTGTCACACTGGGCGACTATGCGACGAGCGGTCTGGACGAGAACGAGCATTACCGCGTCGAGATGGCGGGCGAGGGGCTGAAATTCGATCCCGCCCGCCCGGTGGCCACCGCCTCTGGTGGCGAGCGGCGGCGCGCGGCGGTGGCCAGGCTGATGGCCGCGGCGCCGGATCTGATGCTGCTCGACGAGCCGACCAACCATCTCGATATCGAGGCGATCGCCTGGCTCGAATCCGAACTGCGCGACACCCGCAAGGGTTTCGTCCTGATCAGTCACGATCGCGCCTTTTTGCGTGAGTTTAGCCGTGCAACACTCTGGATAGACAGAGGAATAACCAGACGTCAGGAAAGGGGGTTCGAGCATTTCGAGGCATGGCGCGACAAGGTCTGGGAAGACGAGGATATGCAGCGTCACAAGCTTGACCGCAAGATCAGGGCCGAGGCGCGCTGGGCCGTCGAGGGCATCAGCGCCCGACGCAAGCGCAATCAGGGCCGGGTGCGCGCGCTGGCCGATCTGCGCGCCGAACGCAGCAGCCAGATACGGCGGCAGGGGGCGGCGGCCATGGCGCTCGAGGCGGGGTCGCCCTCCGGTCGCAAGGTGATAGAAGCAACTGGTATTTCAAAGACCTATGGTGAAAACCTCATCCTGAGAAGTTTTGATATCAGGATCCTGCGCGGCGACCGCGTGGCCTTTGTCGGACCCAATGGCGTGGGCAAGACGACGCTGCTCAGGATGCTGCTGAAAGAGATCGCGCCGGATAGCGGCACGGTCATTCACGGCACCAACCTGATGCCGGCGGTTTTCGATCAGGCCCGCGCGCGGCTCGACCCGGAAATGACCCTGTGGGAGAGCCTGACAGGCGACGCCGAAATGCGCGTCTCGGGGCAGGCGGATCAGGTGCTGGTCCGCGGCCAACCGCGCCATGTGGTCGGCTATCTCAAGGATTTCCTGTTCGACGAGCGGCAGGCGCGCGCGCCGGTCAAATCGCTCTCGGGGGGGGAAAAGGCGCGCCTCCTGCTGGCCCGGCTGATGGCGCGCGAGAGCAACCTTCTGGTGCTCGACGAGCCGACCAACGATCTCGATATCGAGACGCTCGATCTTTTGCAGGAACTGCTCGACGATTACGACGGCACGGTGCTGCTGGTCAGCCATGATCGCGACTTTCTTGACCGGGTGGCCACCGTCACGATCGCGATGGAGGGCGACGGGCGCGCCACCGCCTATGCGGGCGGCTGGTCGGATTACCGCGCGCAAAGGGGTGCGGTTCCATCTGATGAAGTTGAAAAAAATAACATTAAATCAATCAAAAATACAGCGAATCTCAAGTCAGAAAAGCAATCCTCCCAACGTCTCAGCTTTACCGAAAAGCACCGGCTGGAACATCTGCCCGCGCTGATCGAGCGCCTTCAGGCCGAGATCGCCAGGCTGGAAGAGTTGCTGGCCGATCCGGCACTCTTCACCCGCGATCCAGCCAGGTTCAACAAGGCGACCGAGGCCCTGAAAACCCGTCAGACCGCGCTGAACGAGGCCGAAGATGAATGGCTGACCCTCGCCGAAAGGGCCGAAGAGGAAGGATGATTTCCCTTCGATCCCTTCGCAGGCCATTATGCCTGACCACGCAGATCAGGAGACCGATGGCATGAAAGACGCGATCAGACTGCTCTACGAGGGACGCAGCAGGCGCGCCACGCGCTTTCGCTATGGTTTGCTGATCTTCGATGCTTTCAGCATCGTGTTTTTTCTTTCCACGGCACTTTTGCCGCTTACGCCGTGGCTGCTTGCCGCCGACACTGTGATCGGTCTTGTCATATTCGCCGATTTCACTGCGCGGCTCTGGATTTCCGAGAGCCGCCTGCGCCACATCCGGCAGATCTATGTGCTCGTGGACGTGATCGTGCTGGCTTCGCTCGTCGCGGCGCCGTTTCTGGGGCAGGGACTTGCGGCACTGCGGCTGCTGCGCGCCCTCCGGCTCATTCATTCCTATTACCTGCTGCGCGACCTGCGGCGCGATTCGATCCTGTTCCGACGGCATGAGGACACGATCGTCGCCGCAGTCAACCTGACGGTGTTCATCTTTGCGATGACAGCTCTGGTGCTGCTCACGCGCGGCGGACAGGAACCGGGGCTCGAGACCTATGTTGATGCGCTCTATTTCACCGTATCAACGCTGACCACCACGGGGTTTGGCGATATTGCAATGACCACCGGGTTGGGGCGGCTTCTGGCGGTGGGGATCATGGTGGTGGGGGTGGGGCTGTTTCTGCGGCTGGCGCGGGCGATCTTTCTGCCCGCCAGGGTGCGCCATAAATGCCCTGATTGCGGGCTTCTGAAACACGACCCAGATGCCATCCATTGCAAACATTGTGGTCGCGAGCTCAATATCGAGACCGAAGGCGCGGGCTGACGCGCCTCACTGCATGCGCAGCGCACCGTCCAGCCGGATCACCTCGCCGTTGAGATAGCCGCATTCGACGATGAACGCGGCCAGTGCGGCATATTCCGCCGGATCGCCCAGCCGCCTGGGGCAGGTGACCTCCTGCGCCAGGCTGTCCTGCACCTCCTGCGGCAGGCCGCGCAGCATCGGCGTGGCAAAGATCCCCGGCGCGATCGCCATCACGCGGATGCCCTCGCGCGCCAGATCGCGCGCCATCGGCAGCGACAGGCCGACGATCCCGCCTTTTGATGCGGCATAGGCGACCTGACCCTTCTGCCCGTCAAAGGCGGCGATCGAGGCGGTGTTGATGATCACACCGCGCGCGCCGTCCGGTTCGGGCGGGTTCTGCGCCATCGCGGCGGCGGCCAGCCGGGCGACGTTGAACGTGCCCACAAGGTTGATGTCGATGGTGCGTCGGAACGCCGCCAGCGAATGCGGCCCCTCGCGCCCCAGCGTCTTTTCGCCCGTCGCGATGCCGGCACAGTTCACCGCCGCAGTGATCCGCCCCATGGCGGATATGGCGGCCTTGATCGCCGCCCCGACCGAATCCTCGTCGGTCACATCGGTCTCGACAAAGGCGGCGCCGATCTCGGCGGCCACCTGCGGCCCGCGTTGGCTGTCGCGGTCCAGCAGCGTGACCTGCGCCCCCCGCTCGCGGAAAAACCGCGCCGTCGCCTCACCCAGGCCAGAGGCCCCGCCGGTGATGATTGCGGCTGTGTCTTGAATGCGCATGTCGGCCTCTCCGATTTAAATGAACATTTGTTCAGATAACCCGCATGCGCCGATCTGTCAAAGCCTTCTCTTGCGCTGCCCGGGATTCTTCTTGGCGAAAATACCCAATTCCGCAGGTCCCGCATGGGCACATCCCGGTCAGGGCGCGCGGCGCCGCAACCGCGTGACCATTCCCAGCACCACCACCGTCAGCATGATGCGATAGATGTGATGCAGCGTGACAAAGGCCGGATTGGCCTGCAGACTCAGCGCGATCAGCGCCATTTCGGTGACCCCGCCGGGGGCAAAGGTGATCACCAGCACATCGACCGCCTCGCCGGTCACGCGGTGCAGCCCCGCCGCCAGCGCCACGCCCAGCGTGAGCATCGCGCCCACCGACAACAGCGACAGCCCCGCACCGCGCAGCAGCAGGCCCCGGCTGAGCCCGGTAAAGCGCATGCCAAGCGCCGTGCCGATCACCATCTGCGCCAGATTGACCAGCCATTGCGGTATTTCGAACCCCAGCCAGCCGGTCAGCGACAACACCGCCGCCAGCGCCATCGGCCCGGTCATCTGACCCGCGGGCAGGCGCAGCACATGACCCAGGGCAAGCCCGCCCAGCCCCGCCAGAACGATGAGCGGCAGGTCGGACCACGGCACATCGGCGCGTGCCAGCGTCATGCCGCCCGCGCTGCCCACGGGTTCTCCGATCCACAGCGACAGGCCAAGCGGCAGGGCCGTCACCACCACGATGATGCGCAGGAACTGCTGCATCATGAGGCGCGTCAGATCGGCGCCCGCCGCCTCGCCCATGGCGATGGATTCGTAAAGGCCACCGGGCGTGCTGGCGTAAAACGCCGTGGTTGCATCATAGCCGCCCACATGCCGCAGGATCGCATAGCCCATGCCATGCGCCAGCCCGACAAAGACGGTGATCGCGCCAAAGGTCAGCAGATACTGATGCGCCTCGGTCAACAGCGCAGGCGTCACCTGCGCCCCGATCATCAGCCCGATGATGGCCAGAAACATCTGGCGCAGCGGCTGCGGGAATGTGTAGCCTTCCGGCAGGCGATGCGGCCAGACCGTCGCCACCAGCGCCGATCCCGCAAGCGGCCCCAGCAGATAGGGCAGCGGCAGGCCAAGCGCCTGCGCCAGCGGGCCGCAGAGGGCTGCCAGCGCAAGAAGCGCAAGGGTGGTCACTGTGCGAGGCAACATGGCCCCGTTCAAGCATCGCGTGCGACCAAGGGCAAGGGGGCGTCAGGCGAAGGTCACGAATTTGTCGAACGGCATCTCGCGCAGACGCCGACCCGTGGCGACAAAGATCGCATTGGCCAGTGCGGGCGCGGCGGGCGGCACGGGCGGCTCGCCGATGCCGCGCACCTTGTCGTCGTTTTCCAGCCCCCGCACCATGATCTCGGGGCACTGATAGAGGCGCATCCCCTGATAGACGTCGAAATTTCGCTGCTCCGTTGCGCCATCCGCATAGGTGATCTGGCAGTTCATCGCATGCCCCAGACCAAAGATCACACCGCCCTTGACCAGCCCCTCGAAATTCACCGGGTCGATGACCCGGCCCACCTCGGCGGCGACGAAAACCCGGTCGATGCGGATCCCGGCGGGCGTATCCGTCACCTCGACCACCTGCGCGCAGGGCACGCTGAATGACAGGCACAGGGCCACGCCGCGTCCCCGTCCGGGGGCCAGGGCGCTGCCCCAACCGGACATTTCGCCCACCGCCTCCAGCACCTTGCGCGAGGGGGCGTGACTGCACAGCCGCAACCGTTCCTCCAGCGGATCCGCCCCGGCGGCATGAATCAGCTCGTCCAGCAGGCTGTCGTGGAAAAACCCGTTCGAGGAGGCGCCGACCGAACGCCAGGAACTGACCGGCGCCAGCTCCGGCGCGCGATAGCCGGTGACGCGGTAATGCGGAACGGCATAGGGCTGATCCCAGGCCCCGGCGACGATCTGCAGGTCGGGGCCGGGCACCGGCAACCCCTGCCGCCCCATCTGCGAGGCCATGACCGAGGGCATGGCGATGCCCAGATCATACGCCTCTATCCGGCCATCCTTGACCTGCCCGCGCCCCCGCGCCATGGCGATCTGCCGGGGGAAATCATGCGCCATGTCCTCTTCGCGCGAATAGGTCAGCTTGACCGGACGGCCGGGCATGGCCATCGCCAGTTCGGTGGCGTGGCGCACCACCTGATCCTCCAGCCGGTGCCCAAAGCTGCCGCCGATCATCTGAGCGTGCAGGTGAACCCGCGCGGTATCGACCCCGGCGATCCGCGCCACGTTCTTTTGCACGAATCGCGGGATCTGCGTGCCGGTCCAGACATCGACGCGAGCGTCAGTTACCAGAACCGTCGCGTTGACCGGCTCCAGCGGCGCATGCGCGAGATAGGGCGCGCGGTATTCGATTTCGATATCGGCCCCCCCGGCAAGCGCCTTGTCAACATCGCCATCATCGCGCAATCGGCTGTCCTGCCGGTCGGGGGTGAAACTCTCGGACAGCGTTTGCCAGTGACCGGCCATGTCGGCGGGATAGGGGGCCGGGTCCGACTCCAGCGTGATTGCCTGCGCGGCCTGCATGGCGCGCCATGTATTGTCGGCGATGACCCCGACGCCGCCCGTGACCGGCACAACCCTGAGAACGCCGCGCATCTGCTCGGCGGCGCGTGCATCATGGCGCAGAACCGTGCCACCCTGCACCGGGCTGAGGCGGACTGCGGCGTGAACCATGCCGGGCAGGGCCATGTCGATGCCATAGCTCTGCGTGCCGGTGGATTTGGCCAAGATATCGACCCGCTGCATCGGCTTGCCGATCAGCCGCCATTGGTCTGGCGCGCGCAGGGCGACATCGGTGACCGGATCGGTCGCCGCCGCCGCCGCGGCAAGGCTCTGATAGGACAGGCGCGCACCGTCGGGCAGGATCACCGCGCCGCGTTCGGTGCGCAGGTCGGCCGCCGCCACGCCATGCAGACGGGCGGCGGCGGCCTTGAGCGTCTCGCGCGCCACCGCACCGGCACGGCGCAGCTTTTCATAGCCATCCGGCACCGTGGTCGATCCGCCGGTGATCTGGATCCCGAGAAACTTCATCGGCGCATCCATCACCGTGCGCGCGGTTTCGGCCAGAAAGCTGTCATCGGTCGACCGGAACGGCACCGCGTCGCCAGAGAGCGCGGTGTTGTAATAGGCCGGATCGGGCGGGCCGGGATCGGTTTCCACCTGATCCAGATCCACGTCCAGTTCCTCGGCAATCAGCGCCGCCTGCACGGAAACGGCCCCCTGTCCCTTGTCTGCGCGCGGGGTGATCAGGGTGATCGCCTCTGTCGTGATCAGCACATAGGGCGTCAGCGCCGCCGCCCCCTCGGGCAATCCATCCAGCAGCGGATTGGCATGGGGCGTCCGGTAACGCCAGACGCCAAAAGCGACGCCCCCCGCTATAGCGGCAGAGCCGATCAGGAACGTGCGCCGCGCGATGGTCCCGATGCGCCCCATGCTCACACCTCTTTCAACGCTTTGGCGGCGGTTTTCACCGCGGCGCGGATGCGCGGATAGGTGCCGCAGCGGCACAGGTTGCCGGACATCGCATCGTCTATGTCCTGATCCGTCGGATCGGGATTGCCGGCCAGCAGGCTCGCGGCCTGCATCATCTGGCCGGACTGGCAATAACCGCATTGCGCCACCTGATGCGCGATCCACGCGGCCTGAACGGGATGCGGATTCCGGGGCGTGCCCAGCCCCTCGATGGTGGTGACCGGCCCCCAGACATCGCCGACCGCCACCTGACAGGACCGCACGGCCTCGCCGTCGATATGCACCGTGCAGGCCCCGCATTGCGCGATCCCGCAGCCGTATTTAACCCCCCGGATACCCAGCACATCGCGCAGCGCCCACAAGAGCGGCATGTCGGGTTCAAGATCGTCCAGCGGATAATCGGCGCCATTTACGGTCAGTTGCACTGTGACGGCTCCTTCGGGTGTATTCGGCGCGGATAATAAACCGCTCGGTTCAGTTGTCCAGAATGACGTGACATCCCTTCACAGCGGCTCCTGTGTGACAGCGCGATGAAAGGCCGACCCGGAACACAATCGGCCTGTCCGCAACAATCCGGTCTTGTCGCGTTCTGTTAAAATGACTATGACAGGCACAGCTTTGGTCCGGGGATTCACGTCCCCGGGTAATAGGGAATACGGTGCGATTCGGATCTCGGATCAATTCCGTAACTGCCCCCGCAACTGTAAGCGGCGAGCGATACCGGCATATGCCACTGTCCGCCAACGGACGGGAAGGCCCGGTAGAGCAGCGACCCGCAAGTCAGGAGACCTGCCAAGGTGATCACCCTATCTGCGCGCGGGGTGCGTCGCGGGTAACGGACAATTCCGTAGTGGTGACATCATTCACCGTCTGCGGGGAGGGTCTGTCCTTTCCAATGACCACACACTGGAAACATGTCGGCAACGGCATCAAAGGACATCAGATGACCCCGAATCTCAGACCCGTATTCTGCGCTCTTTGTGCTCTCGCAACCGCACCTGCGGTCGCACAGGAGGCATTCGATCTCGATACGATCACAGTGATCGCGAACCAGACCGCCACTTCGCTCGACCGCAGCGGTTCGACCGTCGAGGTGATCGCCGAGCACGAGGTGCGCACCGCCCCGAACGCGCGGCTTGGCGATTTCCTGACCTTCCAGCCGGGCATCTCGTCCTCGTCCAACGGGCCGCTCGGCACCACCGCGACGGTACGCATCCGGGGTCTGGGCGGGGCCTATGTGCCTGTCATCATCGACGGCATCGACGTGACCGATCCCGCCAGCAGCGGCGGCGGCTTCGATTTCGGCGGGCTGACGCGCAGCGGGTTGGGTCGGATCGAGGTGCTCAAGGGTTCGCAGTCGGCGCGCTTTGGCCTCAACGCCATCGGCGGCGTCATCGACATCCAGAGCCTGCGCCCGACCGAGGACGGCGTGCATGGCTTTGTCGAGGTCGAGGCAGGCAGGTTTGACACTCAACGCGGGGTTCTGGGGCTGACCGCGCGCACAGCGCGCACCGATCTGTCGTTCTCGATCAGCCGGATCGAGACCGACGGGTTCTCGGCATCGGCCTTTGGCACCGAGAAGGACGGGCACGAGGCGACGCAGGCCAATCTCTACCTGCGCCACCAGGTCGCCGAGAACATCGCCGTGGGGCTGAGCGCCATCTATATCGACTCGCGCACCGAATTTGACGAATTCGGTGGTGACGGCGTGCCGCCCTTCGACGAATTCAACACCAACGAAAGCATCGGCGCGCGCCTCTTTACCGAGATTCAGACCGGTGCGGTCAGTCACGAGGTGGCCCTGTCCACCTTCGAATCCGACCGTGTAAGCTTCAGCAACGGCGTGGCCAGCCCCTTCAAGGGCGAACGCCGCCGCATCGACTATCGCGGCAGCTATGACACGGGCGGGATCTGGGTGCTCAATTTCGGTGCGGATTACACCGAAGAAGAGGATCTTAACCAGAAGATCGACATCACAGGACTTCAGACCGAACTGCTGCTGGCGCCGACCGACGCGCTCGATCTGGCGTTTTCGGTCCGCAACGACGATCACTCAGAATATGACAGCGAACTGTCGTCGCGCGCCGCGCTCGCCTGGCGGATTCAGGAGGATCTGATCCTGCGCGCCTCGGCCTCCGACGGGTTCCGCGCGCCCACATTGGTGCAGCTTGATCCGTTCTTCGGCAACCCTGCGTTTCAGCCTGAGACCAGCATCAGCTATGACCTTGGCCTGGAGAAACGCTTTGCCAATGACGGCTTTGTCCGCGCCACACTGTTTCATACCGAAATCGACGATCAGATCTTCTTTGACGGTGCTTCCACCCGGTGCGGGAGTGGATTCGGCTGCTTTGAGCAGGGCGATTTCAAGGGGCAGGGGATCGAGCTTTCGGGCCGCTACGCGATCAACCCGTTCCTCGCGATCCAGGGCGCCTATACCTTTACCGACGCCGAGCAGAATGGCGAGGACGCCGTGCGCGTGCCGCGCCATGATGTGGCGCTCGGGCTGGATGCGCAGATCACGCCGCGCCTTTCGGGGCAGATCACGATCCAGCACATAGCCGACATCACGCCCTCGCCCTTTGCCCCGCCCACCAACAAGGTCGGCGATCACACGCTGGTGCATCTCAACGCCGCCTATGCCCTGACCGATCAGGTCGAGGCGGTCCTGCGCGTCGAGAACCTGTTTGACGAGGATTACGAGACGGCGGGCGGCTTCAATCAGTCGGGCGCTGCCGCCTATGTGGGGCTGCGTGCGTCTTTCTAGGGTCATAACGCTCGGGCTGGCCCTCGCGGTGGCGGGGGCCGGAGCCATGGCCGAACCGGCCCGTGTCGTGTCGATCAACCTGTGTACCGATCAGCTGGCGATGCTGCTGGCGGCCCCCGGTCAGCTTGTTTCGGTCTCCGATCTCGCGGCCGATCCGGTCAGTTCGGCGATGGCGGACGAGGCGCGCAGTTATCCGGTCAACCACGCCCGCGCCGAAGAGGTTTACCTCTTGCATCCCGATCTGGTGCTGGCGGGGCGCTACACCGCGCGCGCCACGGTGGACATGCTGCGCCGCACCGGCATTGAAGTCGTCGAATTCGCACCCGCCAATTCGCTCTCGGACACCCGTGACCGCATTGCGCAGATGGCGGCGCTCCTGGGGCGTGAGGCAGAGGGCGCAGCCCTTATCGCCCGCTTTGACGCGGATCTCGCCGCGTTGCAGGCCGCATCGGGTGATGCCCCGCGCGCGGCGCTCTACCACCCCAACGGCTATACGCTGGGGGCCGGAACCCTGGCCAATGACATCCTGCGCGCGGGCGGTTTTGCCAATGTCGCGGCGGAACTGGGGCATCACGGCGGCGGCACCCTGCCGCTCGAGGCGCTGGTGATGGCCGCACCCGATCTGCTGATCAGCGCCGAGACGCTGCCCGGCGCCTCGCGTTCGGAAGAGGTGCTGGTGCATCCGGCGCTGGAGGATCTGCGCGCAAGCCATGCCGCGCTGCGCATCGCCTCGCCCGACTGGATCTGCGGCACGCCGCATCTGCTGGGTGCGGTCGAGGGGCTGGTGGCGGTGCGCCAGACACTCGACGGGGCGGGGCGATGACCCGGCTGGCGCTGCTCTTGTGCCTTGCGGTGCTGGCGCTTTTCACCGCCTCGCTGGCGGTGGGGCCTGCGGGCATCGGCGTGGGCGAAGGCCTCGCTGCGCTGGTTGCGGGCGGCGATGGCCCCGTGCCGCTGGTGATGCGCGAGATCCGTCTGCCGCGCGCCCTGCTGGGCGTGATGATCGGGGCAAGCCTCGGACTGGCGGGGGCCGCCCTTCAGGGCTACCTTCGCAACCCGCTGGCCGAGCCGGGGCTGATCGGCGTGTCGGGTGCGGCGGCGCTTGGCGCGGTGCTGGCGCTGCAGACCGGCCTTGCGGCGACACTTGCGCTCGGCCTGCCGCTTGCGGCGCTGGCGGGGGCGGGGACGGGGGTGCTGCTCATCCTCATGCTGGCCGGGCCGCGCGGGGGTTCGATCACGCTCATTCTGGCGGGTATCGCCATTTCGGCGCTGGCGGCGGCGCTCACCTCGCTGGTGCTCAACCTCTCGCCCAATCCCTATGCCGCGAGCGAGATCGTGTTCTGGATGATGGGCTCGCTCGCCGACCGCTCGATGACCCATGTCTGGCTGGCGCTGCCTTTCATGGTGGCGGGCTGGGTGGCGCTGGCCACATTGGGGCGCGGCCTCGATGCGCTGACGCTGGGCGAGGACGCGGCCGAGGCGATGGGCGTACGCCTCAGACGCCTGCGCCTCACGCTGGTGCTGGGTACGGCGGCGGTGGTGGGGGCGGCCACGGCGGTGGCGGGTGCGATCGGTTTTGTCGGTCTCGTGGTGCCGCATCTGCTGCGCCCGCTGGTCGGCGCACAGCCCTCGCGGCTGCTCTGGGCCTCGGCGTTGGGCGGGGCGGCGATGGTGCTGGCCGCCGATCTCGCGGTGCGGCTGGTCCTGCCCGAGCGCGATCTGAAACTCGGGGTTCTGACGGCGATTGTCGGCGCGCCGCTCTTTCTGCACCTGATCTACAAGACAAGGGCCGAGATGCCATGACGCTCCTGTCGGTCGATCATCTTTCGGTCATGCTGCGCGGACGCGCCATCCTGCGCGATGTCAGCTTTCGCGTGGCCGAGGGTGACTGTATCGGTCTTATCGGCCCCAATGGCGCGGGCAAGACCACGCTGATGCGCGCCGCCCTTGGCCTCTTGCCCGCGACGGGCACAAGCAGCCTTGCCGCGTTGCCGCCCGATATGCGCGCCCGCGCCGCCGCCTGGATGCCGCAGGCCCGTCAGATCGCCTGGCCGGTGACGGTCGAACGGCTGGTGATGCTGGGGCGCACGCCACATCTGCGGGGCATTCAGGGACCGAAACCCGCCGATCACGCGCATGTCGAGGCGGCACTCGCAACAATGGGCCTGCACCACCTGCGCCACCGCACCGCGATGCGCCTCTCGGGTGGCGAGCAGGCGATGGTGCTGATCGCCCGCGCGCTGGCGCAGGACACACCGCTTCTGATGGCGGACGAGCCCATCGCGGGCCTCGATCCGGCCAACCAGATAGCCACGATGCGCGTCTTTGCGCGACTGGCGGGCGAGGGCAGGGCGGTCATCGCCTCGATTCACGATCTTGGCCTCGCGGCGCGCCATTGCACCCGGCTCATCCTGCTGGGTGAGGGCGGCATCGTTGCCGACGGCCCGCCCGCAGAGGTGCTGACGCCCGACCATCTGGCGCGCATCTTCCGCGTCACCGCGCATTACGCGCAGACAGCCCAAGGCCCAGTCTTTCAGCCGCTGGAGGTCATCGAATGAACCGCCTCACCCTCGATCCGCCTTGGCTTTGTCTTGATCTCGGGGTCGAAATGCCGGTTTTGAGTTGGGCGGTCAACCGTCCGGGTCTCGCACATGCACGGCACATCCTCTGGCGCGAGGTCCGCAACGCCGATCTGCCTGTCGATCTCGATGTCGGGGGCTGGCTGGGGCGCGAACTGGCGGCGCGCGGGGCACAGAACACGGTGTGTTTCCTTACCTCCTGCAGGATCGCTGCCCATACGCAGGCCACCGCTACTGCCGATGGCGTCACCGCGCATGCCGTGGCCACCGTGGGCCTGTCTAACGCGGAATCCGTAGGCTCCCGCCTGCCGCCCGCCACCCACGGCTGGGGCACGATCAACATCGCGGTGCAGCTTGACTGCAGCCTCACGGAGGCCGCCCGCCTGGAGGTGCTGAGCATCGCCACGCAGGCGCGCACCGTGGCCGTGATGGAAACCGGGCTGCGCCTCGCCACCGGCATCGCCACAGGCACCGGCACCGATTGCATCGCCGTGGCGGCGCCTGCGGGCGCGCTGCGTTACGCGGGCCTGCACACCGGCGTGGGCGAGGCGGTGGGGCGCGCGGTTCATCAGGCGGTGCGGCAGGGGGCGGCGGCATGGCTCGGCACACAGACAGCAAGGGAGGTTCAGCATGGATGACGCAACCCTCTGGGGCTTTCTCGACCGGGGCGGACCGGCGCTCTGGCTGATCGCGGCGCTGTCGGTTCTGACGCTGGCGCTGATCCTGTGGAAAAGCTGGCGGCTGATGCTCACCGGCGCTTGGGCCGGGGCCGCCACCGCCCGCGCCGTGGCGCTCTGGCGCGAGGGTGCGCACGATGCGGCGATTGCGCTGCTGCAACCGCGCCGCAGCCTGCGGGCGCGGCTCGCACTGGCCGCGATGCAGAGCGCATGCAGCCCCCGCTGGACCGAGGCGCAGGCGCGCGAGGAAACCACGCGCGTGGCCAAGGGCCTGCTGCACGAGGCGCGCACCGGGTTGCGCGCGCTCGATCTCATCGCCACCATCGCGCCGCTGATCGGCCTGCTGGGCACCGTGCTGGGCATGATCGCGGCCTTTAAGGCGCTTCAGGACAGCGGCAGCAGCGCCGATCCTGCGGTGCTGGCGGGTGGCATTTGGGAGGCGCTGCTGACCACCGCGGCAGGTATGGCGGTGGCAATTCCGGCCTCGATGGCGCTCTCCTGGTTCGAAAGCGTGGCCGACACCGTGCAGGCCGATATGGAGGATGCGGCGACGCAGATATTCACCGCGCCCCCGCCCGCAGCGGAGGCCGCGTGATGTTTGCCTTCGGCCCCGCGCGCGGTCACCGCCGCCCGAGTCTCACGCCGATGATCGACGTGGTGTTCCTGTTGCTGGTCTTTTTCATGCTGGCCGCGCGTTTTGGTCAGGACATGACGCTGCCGCTCGTCACCGGCGGAGCGGGCGCAGAGTGGTCCGGCCCGCCCCGCCTGATCGAGATTGCGCCCGACACGCTGCGCCTCAACGGCGCGCCGGTTGGGCTTGCCGGCTTGCCGGTGGCGCTCGACCCGCTGATGACGCGCCCCGACGAGGCGGTCGTGCTGCGCCCGCTGCCGGGGGCCTCGCTGCAACGGCTGATGGATGTGACCGTGGCGCTGCGCGCCGCGGGCCTCACGCGGCTTGTGGTGGTGGAGTAGCGCGATGGAGTTTTCAGCCCCCCGCCGCCGTCGCCCGAAAGAGGCCATCGTGCCGATGATCAACGTGGTCTTTCTGCTGCTCATCTTCTTTCTGATGAGCGCGCAGATCCCCCCGCCCGCGCCCTTTGACGTGACCCTGCCCAATGCGACGGGCGCAGAGGTGGCGGCGCCCGCCGACACGCTGCATATCGACGCCGGGGGCCAGCTTGCCTTCAACGCCGCGCGCGGCAATGCGGTCTATGACGCGCTCGCCGCGCGCGCCACCACCGATACGCCGCTGCAAATACGCGCCGATGCGGCACTCGACGCGCAGGTGCTGGCGCGGCTGCTGCCGGAGCTGGCGACGCGCGGCGTGACCATGATCGAACTGCTGACGAGGGCGCGATGAAACGCGGGTTGGAATTCACCGGATTTCTCGCCGTGGCGGCGGCGGTGCATGCAGGCGTCTGGGGGGCGTCGTCGCCGGGGGTGCCCGAGGCGGGCGGCGCGGGCGGGCAATCGACGGTCACGATCGAGGCGTCGAACGCGCAGCTTGCATCGCTCGTCGAGGCATGGCAGCGCCCGGTCGATGTGCTGCGCGACAGCCCGGAACTGGCGCGGCCAGAGGCAGAGCCGCAACAGGCGGCCATGCCACGCATGAACCCCATCGCCGAAGCCCCGCCCGGCCGCTCGCTGGCGGGCTTGCCAGAGATCGCAGCGGCACCCGATCTGCCGCAGGTCGATGCCACTCCGCCGCCGCCCCCCGAGCGCAATCCCACCCTTCAGGAAATCACCTCCGAAACCCGGCCCGTGGCGCGGCCTGCGCCCGAATCCAACGCCGGGACAGCACTACCCAAACCCCGCGCCGCCAGCACCGCGCACCCTAGGGAAATCGCACGGGGGCAGGCGGGTGGTGCTGCGGGTGCCGCGCAACAACCAAGCGAGGCCCCCAGCCTCAGCGCGGCAGCACAGCAGAGCCTGATGGCCGAATGGGGCGGGCAAATTCGCGCCCGCATCGAGCGGCAGAAACGCTATCCGCACGGCACCCGCGCCACCGGCACGGCGCATCTGACGCTGACCGTCTCGGGCAGGGGTGCGCTGATCTCGGTGGCGCTGCGGCAATCCTCGGGCGATCCGCTGCTGGATCGTGCGGCGCTCGCGGCGGTCCGCAACGCCCGCCTGCCCGCCAAGCCGCGCGCATTGCCCGGCGACAGCCACCGCTTCAACCTGCCGGTGGCCTTCGCGCGCTGAAACGGGGAAATGGTAGGCCCGGAGGGACTCGAACCCCCAACCAAAGCGTTATGAGCGCTCTGCTCTAACCAATTGAGCTACAGGCCCGACCTGCTGCACCTCGTAAGCCGAGGCTTGGAACAGGTCAAGGCTTTCACATTGCACCACGCGGGCCAATCGGCTAACGGGTGGCCCCATCACAGAGCGGAGCGCCGGGCCATGAGCGAGCACACGAACGGGATCACCTATGCCGATGCGGGCGTTGATATCGACGCGGGCAACGCGCTTGTGGAACGGATCAAGCCCGCCGCCGCCGCCACCCGCCGCGCGGGCGTGATGTCGGGGCTGGGCGGCTTTGGCGGGCTGTTCGATCTCAGGGCCGCAGGTTTTGCCGACCCGGTGCTGGTCGCCGCCACGGACGGGGTAGGGACCAAGCTGCGGATCGCCATAGATACCGGCCATGTCGAAGGCGTGGGCGTCGATCTGGTGGCGATGTGCGTCAACGATCTGATCTGTCAGGGGGCAGAGCCGCTATTTTTCCTCGACTATTTCGCCACCGGCAAGCTGGAACTGGATCAGGCGACGCGGATCATCGAAGGCATCGCACGGGGCTGCGCCGCCTCGGGCTGCGCACTGATTGGCGGCGAGACTGCGGAGATGCCGGGCATGTATCCGGCGGGCGATTTCGATCTCGCCGGTTTTGCCGTGGGCGCGATGGAGCGGGGCACGGAACTGCCCGCAGGCGTGGCGGAGGGCGATGTCCTGCTGGGGCTGGCCTCTGACGGGGTGCATTCCAACGGCTATTCTCTCGTGCGCCGGATCGTCGGGATGTCGGGGCTGGGATGGGACGACGCCTGCCCCTGGGCAGAGGGCAGCCTGGGTGCGGCGCTGCTCACGCCGACGCGGCTCTATGTGCGCCCCGTGCTGGGCGCGCTGGCGGCGGGCGGCATCCACGGCCTTGCCCATATCACCGGCGGCGGGCTGACCGAGAACTTGCCGCGCGTGCTACCCGAAGGGCTGGGCGCCGAGATCGACCTCGGCGCATGGGATCTGCCGCCGGTGTTCCGCTGGCTGGCCGAAACCGGCGGCATGGCCGAGATGGAACTGCTCAAGACCTTCAATGCGGGCATCGGCATGATTGCGGTGGTTGATCCGGACCGCGCGGGGGCGGTTGAGAGCGCCCTGCGCGAGGCGGGCGAGACCGTCTGCCGCCTTGGCCATGTGACACCGGGCAAGGGCGTGACCTACAGGGGCCGCCTGTTGTGAGCAGACGGGTTGCGATCTTCCTCTCCGGGGGGGGCTCGAACATGCGTGCGCTGGTGGCCAGCATGACCGGCGATCACCCGGCCCGGCCCGCGCTGGTGCTGTCGAACCGCGCCGATGCGGGCGGCATCGCCTGGGCCGCCGCGCAGGGAATCTCCACCGAAGTGATCGATCACCGCCCGCACGGCCCCGACCGCGCCGCGTTCGAGGCTGAAATCGCCGCAAGGATCGCACCCTATGAAATTGATATCATCTGCCTTGCAGGCTTCATGCGGGTGCTGACGGTAGGCTTTGTGACGCCCTGGCAGGGGCGAATGATCAATATCCACCCCTCGCTGTTGCCCAAATACCGTGGCCTCGACACCCATGCCCGCGCACTGGCAGCAGGCGAACAAGAGGCGGGTTGCACGGTGCATGAGGTGACGGCGGAACTGGATGACGGCCCGATCCTCGGGCAGGCCCGCGTGCCGGTTCTGCCGGATGACACACCCGACAGCCTTGCCGCCCGCGTCCTGGCGCAGGAACACCTGCTCTATCCGACGGTGCTGCGCCGCTTTGCCGCCGGTGACAAGACCCCGATCTACCTGCCCTGACCCCGCCGCTTGAGCCATTTGCATTTCCGGCAATCTGGTCTAAAGCTGAGCCGCAGGACGGGGCAGGGCATCCGACAAGAGCAAAAAGACGAAATACCTATGAGAACCATTACAACGACAGACGATCTCGCCGCGTTCTGCGCCGTGGCGCATACACATCCCTATGTCACCGTCGACACCGAATTCCTGCGCGAGCGCACCTATTACTCCAAACTCTGCCTCGTGCAACTCGCCGTGCCCGGCAAGGACGCGGACAGCGCGGTTCTGGTCGATCCGCTGGCCAATGGCCTTTCGCTCGACCCGCTCTATACGCTCTTTCGCGACACCTCGGTGGTCAAGGTGTTCCACGCGGCCCGTCAGGATCTGGAGATTTTTCAGGTCGATGCGGGCGTGATCCCCGAGCCGATGTTCGACACCCAGGTCGCAGCCATGGTCTGCGGCTTTGGCGAACAGGCGGGCTATGAGACGCTGGTCAAGAAGATCGCCAGACATACGCTCGACAAGACCTCGCGCTTTACCGACTGGTCGCGCCGCCCGCTGACCGAGGCGCAGATGACCTATGCGCTGGCCGATGTGACGCATCTGCGCGACATCTACGAATTCCTCGCCAAGAAACTTCAGAGCACCGGGCGCGACAAATGGGTGGCCGAGGAACTCAGCGTGCTGACCGATCCGGCCACCTATCGCACCGACCCGTCCGAGGCGTGGCAACGCATCAAGACGCGCAACACCTCGGGCAGGTTCCTCGCCATACTGCGCGAACTGGCGCGTTTTCGCGAGGAATATGCCCAGGCGCGCGACGTGCCGCGCAGCCGCGTATACAAGGATGATGCGCTGGTCGAACTGGCCTCGACCAGACCGCAGTCGCTGGACGATCTGGGCCGTTCGCGGCTCTTGCTGCGCGAAGCTCGCAGGGGAGAGATTGCCGAGGGCATCCTGCGCGCGGTCCGGGCGGGGCTCGACTGCCCGCCCGATCAACTGCCCCGGCCGGATTCGAGCGACGACAGGGTGCAGGTCAATCCGGCGCTGGCCGATCTCTTGCGCGTGCTGCTCAAGGCCAAGAGCGACAGCTATGGCGTCGCCTCGAAACTGATCGCCAGTGCGGCGGATCTCGACGCCATGGCGGCGGGCGGGCGCGACGTGGCGGCGCTGCACGGCTGGCGGCTTGATGTGTTCGGCCGCGACGCGCTGCGGCTCTGCCAGGGCGAGGTCGCGCTGGCGGTCAGGGGCAACGGGGTCGAAACGGTCGATTTGTGACGCGCCGCGCCAGCGGCAGATTGTCGGCAGCCCCCTGCTGTCAGCGGCCAGGGTCGGACGCGTCGGAACTCTTCAGTCCGGCTCTGTCTGTTTTCGCCTGGACTCTGGAACGTTCCCCGATTCCCGTCCGGGCTGCCTGGTTCCGACCTCTGCCGACAACCTGCATGACATGTCATATATGACATGTCATCCGAGAGTGGTCATGATCCGTCGGCTTCTTCCGGCAGGGGCCGGTGTGTCAGGCGTCTGCCACCTGCCACCTGCCACCTGCCCGCTCCGTCCCGGATGCCGGAACGTATGCCGGGACCTTCGGCCCCGGCCCTTGTCACCAGCCTGCCACCGCGTCAGCGGCGGCTGACCTGCTCGTTGCGCGCGCCGACCACCCGGATGATATCGGTGCGTTCCAGCTTTGGCGCCGAGACGAATGCCGCCGCCCGCACCTCGCGCATGCGGGGCTGGCCCTGCGGCATCGTGTCGGACTGCACGGCCATCAGACGATAGACCAGCGCACCATTCTCCGGCTTGCCGTCCTTGTTCTCGGGGATCAGGCGCACATCATAGGCGCCCTGCCGCAGCGGCAGGCCGGTCACGCGGATGATCGCCCCGTCGCTGGTGCGTTCGATCACCATCTCGCTGATCTGATCCACGGGCGTGCCCGCATAGACCTCGGTGCGCCGGCGGCGGAATATGCTGTCCTCCTGCTGCGGGATCAGCGGATTGGTGTTCTCCGCCGACATCTCCGCCACCCGGCGCGACCGGCTCCGGCCAAACCAGTTGCGCGGATTGATCCGCGACTGCCGAAACCCGCCACAACCCGCCACAACGGATGCCGCCGCCAATGAGAGAAAAACCCGCCGTCGCATGCCATCTGCCCCTGTCGCCATTTCTTTTCGGACTACCCTATCCGGGCAGGCTTGAAAAGGTGCAAGCGGGGGCTGGACCTTGGGCCGGGCCGCGCCTAGGTGAATGACATGAGAAAAGGAGCACGCCATGGCAAGCCGGGCCTTTGAAGAGATTGTCGGCGATTTCGAGTTCCTCGACGACTGGGAGGACCGCTATCGCTACGTGATCGACTATGGTCGCGCCATGCGGGCGCTGGACGACGCCCTCAAGGTACCCGCCACCAAGGTCGAGGGCTGCGCCAGCCAGGTCTGGCTGCATCCGCGGATCGAGGCGGGCCGGTTTTCATTTGACGGCGACAGCGACGCGATGATCGTGCGAGGCCTCATCGCGGTGCTGCGCGCGCTCTACAACGGGCTGCCGGTGAGCGAGGTGCCAAAGGTCGATGCGGCGGGCGAACTGGCGCGACTGGGGTTGCACGACAACCTTTCGGCGCAACGCTCGAACGGGCTGCGTGCCATGGTCGAGCGGATACGTATGGTCGCCTCCGAGGCGGCGTGAACAGGGGAAAGGTCGGGGGCTCTGCCCCCGAACCCCCGAGGTATTTTTCGCCAGATGAATTTGAAGTCAGGGCTTTGCGGCCTGTTCTTCAAGTGCGGTCCTGAGGTCTCCGTAGCCGGTGAAACGATATTCATAGGCCAGCCCCAGGCGCGCGGCGCAGGTCTCTGCCCTGGCGCGCAACTCCGGGTCATCGGTCTGCGCCTGATAGACCAGCTTGGTATAATTGCCAAAGATCATGTCGCGCAGCTCGGGGTGTTTGTCCAGCCCCATCGGTTTCCAGACAAAGGCATCGAACTGCCTGACGAGGAAATCGGTCAGGTAAAAGGCCGTGATCTCGTCGTCATGGGCGGCAAATCGGTCGTTGCCCTCGAAGAAGGAATAGCAATGCGGCCCGGCCACCATCTCGACACCCAGTTCGGCGCATCTGGCCTGCAACTGCCCGCCGGTGCCGCAATCGGCATAGACCACGAAGAGACGCGCATAGTCGTCGCGGTGCCGCGCGACCGCCTTTTCCACCTCTTCGGTGATCCGGTCGGGGTAGAGGTGCAGCTTGGCGGGCAGACATTGCAGATCCATGTGATCCCAGCCGTTCCTCCGCTTGAGCGCAAGGATCTCATGCGCCAGTGCGCCGCAGGCGATCAGCAGAATGCGGCCTGTGCCCTGCGGCGACAGGCCATCCCGTGTCAGCACCTCATCGCTCGGGCTGTTGCTCATCTCCACTCCCCAAACGAAAACGGCCCGCGCATCCGGCGGGCCGCGTTCACGCAATCGTGCCGGTTCAGCCCGCCGCCAGCCGGTTGTGTTTGCGCGCCATGAAATCCTTGGCGGTTTCCACGGCGACGGCAGCATCGCGGCAATAGGCGTCGGCGCCGATCGCCTTGCCGAATTCCTCGTTGAGCGGCGCGCCGCCCACCAGCACGACATAGTCATCGCGCTTGCCCTGTTCAATCAGCGTGTCGATCACGACCTTCATGTAGGGCATCGTGGTGGTCAGCAGCGCCGACATGCCCAGGATGTCCGGCTGTTCGGTTTCCAGCGCCGCGAGATATTTCTCGACCGCGTTGTTGATCCCCAGGTCGACCACCTCGAATCCGGCGCCTTCCATCATCATCGAGACGAGGTTCTTGCCGATGTCGTGGATGTCGCCCTTTACCGTGCCGATCACCATCTTGCCCACGCGCGGCGCGCCGGTTTCGGCCAGAAGCGGCTTGAGGATCGCCATGCCGCCCTTCATCGCATTGGCCGCCAGCAGAACCTCGGGGACAAAGAGAATGCCATCGCGGAAATCCTTGCCCACGATGGTCATGCCGCCGACCAGCGCCTCGGTGAGAATCTGGTAGGGTTCCCAGCCACGTTCCAGCAGGATGTTCACACCCTCCTCGATCTCTTCCCTGAGACCGTCGTAAAGGTCGTCGAACATCTGCTGAACAAGCTCTTCGTCGTCCAGCTCCGACAGGATGATGTCGTCTTCTTGGTCAGACATTGCGGAAAATCCTTGATTGCTCTGCGCGCGCGCAGCCTGTGTTGGGTCTGGCGCAGCTTTCGTCAATTTGTCGGACCGCCACTTTCCGAATTGCGACACTGCCCGCGCTGCAACCGACTTATAGTCGGGATTTGCGCGCGGTGTGACTGAATTATCGTCATGATGAAGTTCAGTTTCTTGCAAATGTTCATGAAATGTTCCATTCTCTCGCCATGACAGAGGACCCGACCATTTCCCCCGATCTGCGGATCAGGGCCAGGGGCGCGCGCAGCAACCGCGCCGGGCGTTTCGAGACGCAGGCCACGGGCTATGTCGCCGATGGCTGGGACCGGGAACCCGAGGAAAGGCCGCTGCGCACCCATGTGTCAGAGGAACGCCCGCGCCGGATCATCACCTATAACCGTTCGCCCGATCTGCCCTTCGACCGTTCGGTCAACCCGTATCGTGGCTGCGAGCATGGCTGCATCTACTGCTTTGCCCGGCCCACACATGCCTATCTGGGTCTGTCGCCGGGACTGGATTTCGAAACCCGGCTGATCGCGCGTCCCGAAGCCCCGGCGCGGCTGGAGGCGGAGCTGCGCGCGCGCAGTTATCGGGTCGCACCCATCGCTATCGGCACCAATACCGATCCCTATCAGCCGATCGAGCGGGAATATGGCATAACGCGCCGCTGCCTCGAGGTGCTGAGCCGCTTCAGTCATCCGGTTGCCATCGTCACCAAGGGCGCGTTGATCGAGCGTGATCTCGATATCCTGTCGGACATGGCCGGACGCGGGCTGGCACGAGTCGGGATTTCGGTGACCACTCTCGATGCGGATCTGGCGCGCCGGCTGGAGCCGCGCGCGCCCTCGCCCCTGCGGCGGCTCGAAACCATCCGCCGACTCGCCATCGCCGGGGTGCCGGTGCGTCTGATGGCCTCGCCGGTGATTCCGGGCCTGACCGACCACGAGATCGAGACGCTGCTGGAGGCGGGGCACGAGGCCGGGGCAGGAGCCGCAAGCTGGATCATGCTGCGCCTGCCGCTGGAGGTGTCGCCGCTGTTTCGCGAATGGCTGGCCGCGTATTATCCGGACCGGGCGGGGCGTGTCATGAACCGGCTGCGCGAGATGCATGACGGCAAGGATTACAGCGCCGACTGGCACCGGCGGATGCGCGGGCAGGGGGTCTATGCACGGATGATCGCGCGCCGTTTCGATCTGGCGGCGCGACGGCTGGGGCTGGACGCGGCACAGCCGGACCTGCGCTGCGATCTTTTCGAGGTGCCGCTGGCGCGGGGCGATCAGTTGGCGTTGTTCTGAGGGATATGGTGGGTGCCGCCCACCATTCACCGAGAGCCTAACTGATCAAGCCCGCCTGCGCCGCGTGCGGCGCGGCGCGGCGGCGTCCTCGCCTGTGCCGTCGTCGGCGGACGAGAACGGCCCAAGCGCATCGGTGATCTGGTCCAGCGTCGGGCGTGGCCCGCGCGGGCGGCTCTCCAGCGCGGCGCGCATCATCGACAGATGTTCCGCCATAGTGCCGCAGCAGCCGCCGATGATCGTCGCCCCCGCATCGCGCGCCAGCACCGCATATTCCGCCATCAATGCGGGTGTGCCGTCGTAATGAATATGTCCGTCGTGGTATTTCGGGATACCCGCGTTGCCCTTGGCCACGATGGGCCGCTCGGACCCCTGCGCCACAAAGCCCAGGACGGTGCGCAGGAGATCGGATGCGCCGACGCCGCAATTGGCGCCATAGGCCAGCGGCGGATTGGCCAGTTTTTCCACCATCGCCGCCATATCCGCCGAGGTGACGCCCATCATCGTGCGCCCCGCCGTGTCGAAACTCATCGTGCCGCACCAAGGCATTTCGGCCAGTTTGAACGCCTCTGCGGCGGCCTTGTATTCCTCGGGGGCCGAGATCGTCTCGAGCCAGAGCACATCGGCCCCGCCCTCTTTCAGCCCCTCGGCCTGTTCATGGAAAATCTCGACCGCCAGTTCATGCGTGAGCGCGCCCATCGGCGCCATGATCTCGCCGGTGGGACCGACAGAGCCGGCCACGATTACCGGGCGATCCTGGCGGTCCGCCACCTCGCGGCCGATTTCGGCAGAAATGCGCGACAACTCCCGCGCGCGCCCCTGCGCGCCGTGCAGTTTCAGCCGCGCCGCGTTGCCGCCGAAGGAATTGGTCAGAAAAAGATCACTACCCGCATCTACCGCCTGACGATACAGCAGTTCGATCCGCTCGGGATGCTGATCGTTCCACATTTCGGGCGCATCGCCCGATTGCAGTCCCATGTTGAACAGGTTGGTGCCCGTCGCCCCGTCGGCGAGAATCCAGTCGCGCGTGGCCATCAGCTTGGTAAGGGCGTTTTTCATGTCGATGTCCCGTAATCTGCGACCTTGCAGGTTTGCCACCCATGGCCGCATCGCGCAAATGCATTATTTTCATGTAAATGGTGAGGCGCGTTTGTATTTTATCCCGCGCCGGGAAAAGGGCGCCTCGTCGCGGACGCGCGCCCTTGGAAATGATTAGGAAATATCAGACCTCCCTGACCAATTGGCCCTTCGCGATCTTCAGCAGCTCGTCCATCTTGGCGCGGATCGTGTCGGCATCGGCGATGTCGCCCAGGTCATTCGCCACCTTGCGCACCACGTCTTCGTGCCCCGCTTCTTCGAAATCGGCTTTCACAACCTCCAGCGCATAGGCGTTCGCGTCATCGCCGGTCTTGCCCAGCAGTTCCGCCGCCCACAGCCCCAACAGCTTGTTGCGCCGCGCCACCGCGCGGAACGCCATTTCCTCGTCATGGGCGAATTTGTTTTCGAATGCGCTTTCGCGGTCGTCGAAGGTGGTCATCGGGCCGGTCCCCCTGCATGGCGTTCAAGTCATCTTCCGATATGCAATCTGACGGCCAAAAGGGCAAGAGGCCAACGCGATCTTGCGACGTCCCGGTCCATGCACTATGAGAGCGCATCGGCATGGGGGGACTCACGCCCCCCACCCCAGCGACGGAGTTTCCATGGCGCGGCGCAAGAAAATCTATGAAGGCAAGGCCAAAACCCTCTACGAAGGGCCGGAACCGGGCACCATCATCCAGTATTTCAAGGATGACGCCACCGCCTTCAACGCCGAAAAAAAGGCCGTGATCGAGGGCAAGGGTGTCCTGAACAACATGCTCTCGGAATATTTCATGACCGGGCTCAACACCATCGGTGTGCCTACCCATTTCATCAAGCGGATCAACATGCGCGAACAACTGGTGCGCGCGGTCGAGATCATCCCCCTCGAGGTGATCGTGCGCAACTATGCGGCGGGCACCATGGCCAAGCGGCTGGGCATCGACGAAGGCACGCAACTACCGCGGCCCATCGTCGAATACTGCCTCAAGGATGACAAGCTGGGTGATCCGCTGGTGACAGAGGAACATATCGCGGCCTTCGGCTGGGCCAGCCAGCAGGACATGGACGACATCCTCAGCCTTGCGCTGCGCGTCAACGATTTCCTGTCGGGCGTCATGTATGGCGTCGGCATCCGGCTGGTGGATTTCAAGATCGAGATCGGTCGCGTCTATGACGGCGATTTTCAACGCCTGATCGTGGCCGACGAAATCAGCCCCGACAGCTGCCGCCTGTGGGACATCGCCACCGGGCGCAAGCTGGACAAGGATGTGTTCCGCCGCGATCTGGGCAGCCTCACCGACGCCTATACAGAGGTCGCCACCCGTCTGGGCGTGATGCCCAAGAACGCTACGCCGATGGCGCGGCCGACGCTGATCAACTGAGTGCAGGAGACCATCATGAAGGCACGCGTGCATGTCATGCTGAAGAACGGCGTTCTCGACCCGCAGGGCGAGGCGGTGCGCCACGCGCTCGGCGCGATGGGCTTTGAAGGCGTCGAAGGGGTGCGGCAGGGCAAGGTGATCGAGCTGGACCTGGCTGAAACCGACACCGCCCGCGCCGAGAAGACCGTGACCGAAATGTGCGAGAAACTGCTCGCCAACACCGTGATCGAAAGCTACCGGGTGGAGCTGGTCTGAGCCATGGCTGCCATTCGCGCGACCCCTCGCCGGGTTCGGATGTTCGCCTCGGGCCATTGATGACAAATGTCCCTTCCGGTCTGACCGGGCCGCAACGAACTCATCGCACCTCGCCACACCTCGCATGATGGACAAGTGCGCCACAGCGCGCTAGAGCATCGCCAGAGCATCAGCAGAGGATCCCGCCATGCACGCCGCCGTCATCGTCTTTCCCGGCTCGAACTGCGACCGCGATCTGGCCGTCACCTTCGAGCGCGCGGGCGCGCGGGTGACGATGGTCTGGCACAAGGATATCGCGCTGCCCGCGGGCGTCGATATCGTCGGCGTGCCGGGTGGCTTTTCCTATGGCGATTACCTGCGCTGCGGCGCGATTGCCGCGAATTCGCCGATCTGCCGGTCGGTCGTGGCGCATGCGGACAAGGGCGGATTCGTGCTGGGCATCTGCAACGGTTTCCAGATCCTGACCGAGACGGGCATTCTGCCCGGCGCGCTGTTGCGCAACGCGGGCCTCAAATACGTCTGCAAGCCGGTTCACCTGACCGTCGCCACCACAGACAGCGCCTTTACCCGGCGCTACGAGGCAGGGCAGACCATCACCGTGCCGATCGCGCATCATGACGGCAACTATTTCGCCGACACCGCCACGCTCGACCGCCTTCAGGCCGAGGACCGCATCGCCTTTGCCTATGCGGACAATCCCAACGGCTCGGCCCGCGGCATCGCGGGCATCCTGTCGCGAAACCGCCGGGTGCTGGGCATGATGCCGCATCCCGAGCGCATGGCAGAGCCGCTGCATGGCGGCAGCGACGGCGCCGCGCTGTTCGGCGGCCTTGTCGATCAGCTGACCGACGCCTGAACGCTTGAGGCGGAACGCGCGTCGGCCTAATCTCGATTCATGAGCACCCGCAAACCCGGCAAAGTTCCTGCGCCCCGCGCGCGCACCATTTCATGGCGCGCGCGCCTGGTGCTGATCGCGCTCTTCGCGCTGGCCGTGGCGGTGGTGGTCACGACCAACCGCCTGCTGACCGACCGCTTTACGGAAAACACCCGCAACCGCGCCGAACTGCGACTCGTGCTCTACAGCGGCAACCTGCTCAGTGAATTGCGCCAGAACGCCATTGTGCCCCAGCTTCTGGCGCGCGACCCGGCGCTGATCACCGCGCTCAACACGCAGGATTACGCCCAGTCCACGCAGCGCCTGATTTCCTTTATCGAAGAGATCGGGGCCGCCTCGCTCACGCTTCTCGACAAGGACGGGCGCGCGGTCGCCACGACCGAACGCAACCGGCTGGGCGAAAGCCACAAGCAAGCCGCTTACTATGTCGATGCGCTGCGTTCAAGAGATACTGTTTTCAAGGTGTTGCGCCAGGAAAGCGGGCAGTTCAACTTCTACTACTCGCGCCGGATCGAAACCCAGAACGGCGTGCTAGGGGTGATCCTCGTCGAGGTCGATCTGCGCAAATACGAACGCGCCTGGGCCGGGATATCGGATGCCGTGATGGTCGCCGACAGCGAGGGTCAGATCATCCTCGCGACCGAGCCGCGGTGGCGCGGCCTGACCGAGGCCGACGCCCTGCGCCGTGAACCGGCCAACAGCGCCATTCAGCGTGCGCTTCAGGCCACCTCGGACTGGACCGCGCTGCCCGCAGATGCCTATGTGCGCGGCGAGGCGGTGATGCGGGTCGAGGGTCGGGTGGCGTTCCGCGGCTGGCGGATCGCCAGTTTCACCACCTATCAGGCGGTGCGCGACAAGGTGAACGGCTATCTCGCGCTCGAGATCATGGGATTCGCGATTCTCCTGGCGCTGGCCTTCTACTTTCTCAACCGCAAGGCGGCGCTGCGCATGGCGCTGTTTCAGCGGGAATCGGCAGAGCTCCGCGCATTGAACGCACGGCTCCAGCGGGAAATCGCCGAACGCCAGAGGGTTCAGGAAAACCTTGCACAGGCCGAACAGACCCTTCAGCAAAGCTCGAAACTGGCGGTGCTGGGCGAAATGTCGGCGGCGGTCAGCCACGAGCTCAACCAGCCGCTCGCGGCGATGAAGACCTATCTTGCGGGCGCGCGCCTGCTGCTCAACCGCAACCGCCCGGACGAGGCGCTGTCGTCGTTCCAGCGGATCGACGACCTGATCGAGCGAATGGGCACCATCACCAAACAGCTCAAGTCCTATGCCCGTCAGTCGGGCGATGTGTTTTCCCCTGTAAACATGGGCGATGCGGTGGCCTCGGCGCTTGCGCTGATGGAACCGCAACTGCGCCAGCGCAAGGTCAGGATCACCCGCACCCTGCCTGGCGAGCCGGTGATGATCATGGGCGACCGGGTGCGCGTCGAGCAGGTGATCATCAACCTGTTGCGCAACGCGATGGACGCCACCGAGAATGAAACCGACCCGGCAATCGATATTCTGCTCGCCGCGGGCGAGACGGCGGTGCTGACCGTGCGCGACAATGGCCATGGCATCACTGACCTGGACAAGCTGTTCGAGCCCTTCTACACCACCAAGCTGCCCGGTGACGGGGTGGGTCTGGGGCTTGCCATTTCCTCGGGGATCGTCAACGACCTTGGCGGACGCCTTGTGGCGCGCAATGCGCTTGATGGGGGGGCTGTATTCGAGATGCAACTGCCTATCTTGCCAGAAGAGACCCGTGCAGCGGAGTAAGTGACATGCCAACAGCCATGAAGATCGCCATCGTCGATGACGAAAAGGACATGCGTCAGTCGATCAGCCAGTGGCTTGCCCTCTCGGGCTATGACACAGAGGCATTCGCCAGCGCCGAAGAGGCGCTCAAATCGCTCGGACCGGATTATCCGGGCATTGTCGTGACCGATATCAAGATGCCCGGCATGGACGGGATGCAGTTTCTCAAGAAACTGATGGGCGCGGACTCCTCGCTGCCGGTGATCATGATCACTGGCCATGGCGACGTGCCGATGGCGGTCGAGGCAATGCGCATCGGCGCCTTTGATTTCCTGGAAAAGCCATTCAATCCCGACCGGATGAGCGAACTGGCCAAAAAGGCGACCAAGGCGCGGCGGATGGTGCTCGACGCCCGCGCGCTGCGCCGCGAGTTGTCCGATGGCGGCCAGCTGATGAAGAAACTGATCGGCACCAGCACCGCGATGGAACGCCTCAAGGAAGACATCCTCGATCTCGGTCAGGCCGATGGCCATGTGCTGATCGAGGGCGAGACCGGCACCGGCAAGACGCTGGTGGCCCATGCGCTGCACGCCGTGGGCGCGCGCGCGGGCCGCAAATTCGTGTCGGTCTCCTGCGCCGCCTTCGAGGACGACGCGCTGATCAAGCGCCTCTTCGGCCCGATGCAGCCCGAGGACAGCACTCTGCCCGCCGTCGAAGAGGCCCGTGGCGGCACACTCGTGCTCGAGGATGTCGAATCGTTGTCGGACTCCGCCCAGGCGCGGCTGCTGACCTTCATCAACGAAGAGGGCACGCCGCCCGAAACCCGCATCACCGCCATTTCGAACATGCAGGACGAGGGCCGCACCTGCGAGGATGCGCTGCGCCCGGATCTGTTCTACCGCCTCGCCTCGCTGCGCATCATCGTGCCGCCGCTGCGCCAGCGGGGCGAGGATATCCTCACCCTCTTTACCCGTTTCAGCGACCAGTTCGCCGATGATTACGGCTGCGACGCGCCGCAGATTTCCGCGCAGGAGGCCACGCAACTGCTCCAGGCGCCCTGGCCGGGCAACGTGCGGCAGCTGTTCAACGTCGCCGAACGCGCGGTGCTGCAATCGCGCCGGGGCAGCGGCACGCTCACCTCGCTGCTGATGTCCGACCATCAGGACATGCAGCCGGTGATGACCACCGAAGGCAAGCCGCTCAAGGAATATGTCGAGGCGTTCGAGCGCATGCTGATCGACAACACCATGCGCCGCCACAAGGGCTCGATCGCCGCGGTGATGGACGAACTCTGCCTGCCGCGGCGCACCCTGAACGAGAAGATGGCCAAATATGGCCTGCAGCGCTCAGACTATATCTGAGCGCACTTTGCGGGCGATCTGCATTTTCAGCATTGTAATTGTTGCCTCTGACGCTTTAGTGTGAGGGCATGGCAAAACCGGGTCCAAGCGGCCCCTGCCAGCAGAGATTCGCTGTTTCAGACATTCTGTGGAAGACCTTTCCTCACATCTGAGCAGACCGATTGGGTCCTGAAAAAGGACCAAATACACGCCTGAGCCCCTGAAAATGGCAAGTCAGGCCTTGAATTGGCACCCCATGGGTGTCGGAGAAGAAGAACCGCGATGAAGCGCGCGAGACAACACGATGTCAGAGCAGGGGCCGCAACCGGCCCCCTCGACCGTGCGCCCGCATTCGCCCCTATCAGACACCTGCCGCAACGGGCCGCCCCACCGGGGCCGGTCACCGCGCCGCGGTGCGAACGGAAATCATGCCCAGTAAAATGCTCATTGATGCCACCCACGCGGAGGAAACCCGCGTCGTGGTGGTCGACGGAAACAAGGTCGAGGAATTCGATTTTGAATCCGAGAACAAGCGCCAGCTTGCCGGCAACATCTATCTCGCCAAGGTAACGCGGGTCGAGCCGTCGCTTCAGGCGGCTTTCGTGGATTATGGCGGCAATCGCCATGGCTTTCTGGCCTTTTCGGAGATTCACCCCGATTATTACCAGATCCCCGTCGCCGACCGCGAGGCGCTGATGGCCGAGGAACAGGCCCTCGCCGAGGCGCAGGCGGAAGAGGATGAAAAACCCAGGAGCCGGTCACGCTCGCGGTCGCGCTCGAATTCGAGCAACCGCGCCCCCGCCAAGGCGGAAAAGGCACGGTCCGACGATGCGGTCGTCTCTTCCGAAATCAACGGAATGGAAACCATCGACCTCGAAGAGGACGCTACCGGCGCGCCGGAGGCCACCTCGCCGATGGAGCGTGTCGCCGAAACCCCGGTCGAAGAACCCGAGGATACGACGGAAAACCCCGCCATGAACGAGTCGGCGGACGGCTCTGACATGGACACCCGCGATAACGCCGACCGCGACGACGAGATCGAGTCTGTCGCCGAAGAGGATGACAGCGAGGATATCCGCCCGGTCCGCAAACCGCGTGCGCGCCGCTACAAGATCCAGGAGGTCATCAAGGTCCGCCAGATCATGCTGGTTCAGGTGGTCAAGGAAGAACGCGGCAACAAGGGCGCGGCACTCACTACCTATCTCAGTCTCGCTGGCCGTTATTGCGTGCTTATGCCCAACACCGCGCGCGGCGGCGGCATCAGCCGCAAGATCACCAATGTCGCCGACCGCAAGAAACTCAAGGAAATCGCGACCGAGATCGACGTGCCGCGCGGCGCGGGTCTCATCGTGCGCACCGCCGGCGCCCAGCGTACCAAGGCCGAGATCAAGCGCGACTACGAATATCTGCAACGGCTCTGGGAACAGATCCGGGAACTCACGCTTAAGTCCATCGCGCCCGCGAAAATCTACGAAGAGGGCGATCTGATCAAACGCTCGATCCGCGATCTTTACAACCGCGACATCGACGAGGTTCTGGTCGAGGGCGAGCGCGGCTATCGCATCGCCAAGGACTTCATGAAGATGATCATGCCGTCCCACGCCAAGAACGTGAAACACTACAGCGATTCGATGCCGCTCTTCGCCCGTCATCAGGTTGAAAGCTACCTGTCGGGCATGTTCAACCCGGTGGTGCAGCTCAAATCCGGCGGCTACATCGTGATCGGCGTGACCGAGGCGCTGGTTGCCATCGACGTCAACTCGGGTCGCGCCACAAAGGAAGGCTCGATCGAGGATACCGCGCTCAAGACCAACCTCGAAGCCGCCGAAGAGGTGGCGCGCCAGTTGCGCCTGCGCGACCTTGCGGGCCTGATCGTGATCGACTTCATCGACATGGACGAGCGCCGCAACAACACGGCGGTGGAAAAGCGGCTCAAGGACAAGCTCAAGACCGACCGCGCGCGCATCCAGATGGGCCGTATCTCGGGCTTTGGCCTCCTGGAAATGTCCCGCCAGCGGCTGCGTCCGGGGATGATCGAGGCGACCACACAGCCTTGTCCGGCCTGTCACGGCACCGGCCTCATCCGCTCGGATGATAACTTGGCGCTCAGCATCCTGCGCCAGATCGAGGAAGAGGGCGTGCGCCGCCGCTCGCGCGAGGTTCTGGTCAGATGCCCGGTGGGTATCGCCAATTACCTGATGAACCAGAAACGCGAGCACGTGGCCCAGATCGAGATGCGCTATGGCCTCTCGGTGCGGATCGAGGGCGATCCCAGCCTGGTCAGTCCAGATTTCACGATGGAGAAATTCAAGACCGCGACCCGCAACGTGCCCGAGGCGCCCGCGCCGCAGTTCGTCTCGGCCAGTTCCTCTCTGATGAAGGATATAGACGACGAGGCGGTCGGGGACGAGGCTGAGGATACGGCAACTCCGCAAGAAGTTTCCGACGAACAGGACAAACCCAAGAAAAGCCGCCGCCGCCGCAGCCGCCGCCGTAAGTCCAAGTCTGGCGGCAACGGTCAGGATGCGAATGGCGACAGCCCGGAACGCGACGACGATGCGGTGGTCGAAGCACAGGCTCCGGTGGCGGTAGAGCAGGACCCCTCTGCGGAGACGCAAACCTCCGAGGCCGAGATTGAGGCAGAGCAAAAGCCCCTGTCCAAATCGAAACGCAGCAACACATCGCGCAAGAAACCTGCGTCGAAGGCAGCAGAATCGGATGATGCGGTTGCAGAAACGCCCGACACAAAGCCGGTCGCCGAGGACAAGCCGAAACGCACCCGCGCGCCAAGCAAGAAAAAGGCGTCCGGAGCGACCGCCGATGCTGTGCCGGAGGTGACGACGAGCGTGACGCCAGAACCGGCTCCCGAAGAGGCCACCCCGGAACCCGCGCCGACCCCCGAAGAACCGGTCGCCGCTCAGCCAACCGCCTCCGAACCGGTCGCCGCAGAGGCGCCGTCAGGCGAGGACGACACCAAACCGAAACGCCGCGGTTGGTGGTCCCTGAGCAGCTAGGGCCGGTATCGTGACAGCGTGTCCCGGCCAACGCGCCGGGACCACCACCGCGCGCTGCATGGTTAATTCCGTACGAAAAACGCTCTGAACCGTACGGGTCGACTTGTCCAGACTCTGCCCGGCGGGGGCCCTGGAATTGCAGTCAGACCCCGCCTGATTTGCGGATCAGATAGACCTGCATACCCTCGCTCTCGGTCGCGGACAGCAGGTCATGCCCCGCCTCGGCGCAGAAATGCGGCACGTCGATAACGGCTGCCGGATCGTCCGCCAGCAATTCGATCACGTCACCTTTTTCAAGCGATTTCAACCGCTTGCGCAGCTTCAGAACGGGCAGGGGGCACAACAGGCCACAGGCATCGAGGGTGTTCAACGGCATCATCACGCTGAGATAGCGAGGTTGTTACAGCCTGTCCACCGGCATGTGACGCTTTGGCAGATGACGCGGCAGGCATAAAGTTTTATGTCTGCCTCATGTTCGGAATCGAAATCATAGACGCCGCCCTCCTGCCCGCCATATTCGTGGCGTTAGCTGCTGGAATCATTTCATTTTTAAGCCCTTGCGTGCTGCCGATCGTGCCGCCGTATCTGGCCTATATGAGCGGTGTCAGTCTCGATGACCTCTCGGACAGTTCCGCTAATCGCACCCGCGCCCTCGTACCCGCGCTGTTTTTCGTGCTGGGTCTTTCGACAGTGTTCCTGTTCCTTGGCTTCACCGCGTCGGCGATTGGAACGATTTTTCTGCAAAACCAGATCTATTTCAATACGATAGCAGGGATTCTTGTGATGGGATTCGGGGCACATTTCGTCGGCGTCTACCGTATCGGATTTCTCGACCGCGAGGCTCGGCTTGAGGCGGGCGACCGCGGCGGCAAGTCCTTTGGCTCCTATGTCATGGGGCTTGCCTTCGCCTTTGGCTGGACACCCTGCATCGGTCCGATCCTGGGGGCGATCCTGTCGCTTGCCGCATCGGAGGCGTCGGTCACCCGTGGCACTGCGCTGCTTGGGGTCTATGCGATTGGGTTGGGTGTTCCGTTCATTCTGGTCGCCGTTTTTCTTCGGCGTCTTCAGGGGCTTATGGGCTGGATGAGGCGGCACGCAGAACAGGTTGAGCGGGTGATGGGCCTGCTTTTGTGGACCATCGGGCTGTTGATGCTGACCGGCGGGTTCTCGGCATTCTCGTTCTGGCTGCTTGAGGTCTTTCCGGCGCTTGCCGTGCTTGGTTGAGGCTTACGCTGACCCAAATCCTGCGCTAGGTTCATCGCCACAAGAGGTTGGCCATGAGCAGAAATTTCCACCCCGTGCGCCGCAGGCGCGTCTTCTACATTCCGGGCTACGATCCTGTTCCGCCGCGCCGCTACCGCGAGCTTTACCGCCGGGAAAGTGCCGGGCAGGCAATCGTTTCAGGCTATGAAATCAACGTCTTGCCGTGGAAAGGTGATGTGGATTTCGGCTGGCGGGTTACGGCGCGTATTGAGGATGCCGAGGTGCAGAGCGACATTGCGGTCCTGGTCTGGTCGGATATCGTCAAGCGCAGCATGGATCAGGGTATCGTCGGCACCTACGCCCAACTGATCCGCACCGCCGCGATCTACATCGCGACCGGCACGCTCTTTCGCCTGATGCGGCTGCGCAAGGGGCCGGTGATCGCGGCCCTGTATCCGGTGGCGGCCCTGCTGGTGCAACTCGCCCTGGCCCTTGCCGTGGCGTGGGGGCTGGGGCAGATTCTGGCGCTCTGGCATCCCCTTGCCGTCTGGGCTGGCCTAGGTATCGTTCCCTTGATTCTTCTCTGGTTTCGCCGTCAGGACAGCCGGTTCTTTGCCTATTACCTGATGCATGACTACGCCCATTCGGCGCGGCATCTGGGGGCCTATCCGCCGGAACTCGAGGTCCGGATGGGCACATTTGCCGATCACATTGCAGAGGCGTTCACGCCGGAGTGTGACGAGGTGCTGGTGGTTGGCCACTCCTCGGGGGCACATCTTGCGGTGTCGATCCTTGCGGATCTCATCCGCACTGGTCGCGTACCGGACGGTGGCCCTGCATTGTCCCTCCTCAGTCTAGGGCAGGTCGTGCCGATGGTGTCGTTCCTGCCGCGCGCAGAGCGGTTGCGCGCGGATCTGGCCTATCTCTCGGCGCGCGATGAACTGACATGGGTTGACATAACCGCACCCGGCGATGGCTGCGCCTTTGCGCTCTGCGATCCGGTCAGCGTCTCAGGCGTCGCGCCACCCGGCAAACGCTGGCCGCTGGTGATTTCGGCCGCCTTCAGCCGGACACTGAGTCCGGAACGCTGGAAATCGCTGCGCTGGCGGTTCTTTCGGCTACATTTTCAGTATCTCTGTGCCTTTGACCGGCCCGGCGACTACGACTATTTCCGGATCACTGCCGGGCCGATGACACTGGCCGAGCGGTTCGCAACCCGCGCCCCGTCGAAAAGCCGCATCGAGCGCGCCACCTCACGCTACAAGAGCCTCGCATCATGATCCCGCCCAAACCGCCGGCAAGGCCCGGGCGCGTTTCGCTCTGGCGCTATCTGAGGCTTTTCCGGTCCGATATTCTGTCGGCTCAGCCCGCACGGCTCTATCGTGCATGGATGGCCGAATTTCGTACGCCGTTCTTTCGTTCTTACCTCTGCAATCAGCCGGACCTAGTCGATGTAGTGCTGCGTGAACGCCCCGACGATTTTCCCAAGTCGAACCGTGTCGGCGAAGGATTGCGCCCGCTTCTGGGGCGATCGATCTTTGTCACCAACGGTGATCTCTGGAAGCGGCAGCGGCGCATCATCGACCCCGCGTTCGAGGGAGGACGATTGCGCGATACATTTCCGGCCATGGTCGCGGCGGGGCAGGGGGCGATTGCCCGCCTGCAGGCTGTTGCGACCGGAAAACCCGTTGAAATCGAAGCGCAAACCAGCCATCTGGCGGCGGATGTGATCTTTCGCACGTTGTTTTCCATCCCGATCGAGAACGCCGTGGCGGCCCGCGTCTTTGCCGAGTTCAGAGAGCATCAGCGCAGCCAGCCGGTGCTCAATCTGGCGGCCTTTGTGCCCCTGCCACGGTGGTTCCCGCGCTTTCACCGCCGCCAAACCCGACGGACGGCCAATGCCATTCGTGCGCTCATGGCGGATCTGACGCAACGGCGTATGGCCGAGATCGACGCCGGCACCGCGCCCGACGATCTGGCGACCAAGATCATGACCACCACGGATCCGCTGTCCGGCGAACGCTTCGATGCCGAGGAGATGGTCGATCAGGTGGCGATCTTTTTTCTTGCCGGGCACGAGACCAGTGCCTCGGCGCTTGCCTGGGCGCTCTGCCTCATGGCGCTTTATCCCGACTGGCAGGAGCGGGTGGCAGAAGAGGCACAGATCATCTTTGGCGAGACCTCGCCGGATTTCAGCAACATGGCCCGGTTACGGATCGCGCGTGACGTGTTCCGCGAAACGCTGCGCCTTTATCCTCCGGTGCCAATGATGGTGCGGGAAACGACGAAAGCGGAACGGTTCCGGGGGCGCGACATTCCTTGCGGTGCGCAGGTGGTGATCAGCCCGTGGCATCTGCACCGGCACGAACGGCTCTGGGATAACCCCGACGAATTCGATCCCGCGCGCTACGAGACCGAGAACGGCAAGTCCTGTCTGCGCAGTGCCTATATCCCCTTTTCCGCCGGTCAGCGAGTCTGCACCGGGGCGGGTTTCGCAATGATCGAGGGGCCGCTTCTGCTGGCGATGCTGCTGCGTGCCTATCGGATCGAACCGGTGCCCGAGCGTTCGGCGATGCCGGTTGCGTATCTCACGGTGAGGGCGCGTGATGGTATCTGGCTGAGGATTTCGCCACGCTGAGGCCGCAGGCCCCTTTGCAAGCGCGCTGAAAGTCCCTATATTCAAAGCGTTCCCGCAATGGAACTATGGACATAAACGCGCTCGTAATAAGCGGATCGGACCCGGGGGCGGTACCCGGCGACTCCACCAAAATCCTTCATTTGAGGATCATGGGGTCGAAACAGGATCGACGAACGTCTAAAGGAGTTATGCTTTGTCCCGGTGAGGTACCACCGTTATCGGTCCGAAACGTACAGTTGCAAATGACAACCGTGCTCCGGTGGCCGTTGCTGCGTAAGCAGTAACCATACCGAAACCTAAGCCCTTGCGCCTAGCAGCGTAAGGCGGGGTTCGCAGGCACCTGGCAACAGAAGCCTGCACTTCATTACAGTATTGACATGATGCGCCGGTTGCGCACAGATGATCGCATGGGGCCGAAAGCGACTGCCCCGTGAGGTCAAGGCCCAAAGTCGCATCCACTGAAATCCCAGAGGATGTGCCATGCCTGCAACCAACGAAATCACAGTAACACAACTCAACCGTCTGATCGGCACACCGGATTGTCCGGCGATCGTCGATATCTGCCTGAAAGAGGATTTCGAGGCCGATCCTCATCTTATCCCGGGCTCAATCCGCCATCTTCACACCGATATCCGTGGCCTGATTCAACGCCTCGACGGCAGGCGCGCGGTCATCGTCTGCCAGAAGGGTTTGAAACTCAGCCAGGGGCTTGCGGCCTGGCTGGCATCGGAGGGGCATCGGGCAGAGTATCTGCAGGGCGGCATCCATGCCTGGCGCGCGGAAGAGGGAACGATGCGCGTGCCTTATGCAGCGCTGCCCGCGCTGGTCGATGGCGCGACGCTCTGGGTCACGCGGCACCGGCCCAAGGTGGACCGGATTGCCTGCCCATGGCTGATCCGGCGATTCGTCGACCCGTCGGCGAGGTTTCTCTTTGTGTCGCCGTCCGAAGTGCCTGCGGTCGCCGATCGCTACGGGGCTACGCCCTTTGATATCGAGGGGGTTTTCTTTAGTCACAGGGGCGATAGCTGCACCTTTGACACGATGCTGGAGACCTTTGCATTGACCTCTGCCGCCCTGGGCCGTCTGGGGCTGGTCGTGCGTGGCGCGGATACAAACCGGCACGATCTGCATCCGGCTGCGGCCGGGTTGCTGGCGGTCTCCGTAGGGTTGTCGCGTCAATATCGCGAAGATCATGCACAGTTGGAGGCTGGGATGGTGCTCTATGATGCTTTGTACCGCTGGGCGCGCGATGGTTATGACGAAGGCCATGACTGGCCGGCATCAAGGGGCTGAAAATGGCCGATATTTCCATGAACCTGCTTTTCCGCAGCTTTCTGCGTATCGGCCTGCTCAGCTTTGGCGGACCCGCGGCGCAGATTTCGGTGATGCATGAGGAACTGGTCGAGCGCCGCGGCTGGCTGAGCGAGGAGCATTTTCTGGGGGCGCTGTCCTTCTGCATGCTTTTGCCGGGTCCAGAGGCAATGCAACTGGCGACTTATGCGGGCTGGCGGCTACGCGGCGTGCCGGGGGGGCTGATCGCGGGACTACTGTTTGTGCTGCCGGGGGCGGCGGTGATCCTTGTGCTGGGCTTGGGTTATGCGATCTGGGGCGGGGTGCCGCTGGTGCAGGTGGTGTTTGTGGGGGTCAAGGCGGCGGTGGTGGTGATCGTGCTGCAGGCGCTGCTCAAGCTGGCACGCCGGGCGTTGGTGGGTCGCGACAGCTGGGTTCTGGCGGGCGCGGGATTCGTGGCGATGTTCTTTCTGTCGGTACCCTTTCCGCTGATCATCGCCGTTGCCGCGCTATGGGGCTGGTGGTCGCATCGCGGCGTTGCGGCAAAGGCAAACCCGGTTGCGGCGCCCACCGTGAAGGCAACCGCGACGTTGACGACCGCACTGGTCTGGGGCGCGCTCTGGGCAGCGCCGATCCTCGCCGCCTGGGCCGCAGGGGCCACGTTCCTGAGCGATCTTGCGCTCTTTTTCAGCAAACTGGCGGTGGTCACCTTTGGCGGAGCTTACGCGGTGCTGGCCTATATGACAGACACGGTGGTGGCGACCAAGGGCTGGCTGACAACACCGCAGATGATCGACGCGCTCGGACTGGCCGAGACGACGCCCGGCCCGCTCATACTGGTGACAGAGTTTGTGGGCCTGCTGGCGGGTTATGCGCAAGGTGGTCCCGGACTGGCGGTCACAGCCGCATTTCTGACCCTCTGGGTGACGTTCGTTCCTTGTTTCCTCTGGATCTTCACCGGTGCTCCCTATATCGAATCGATCCTCGCCCGCCCACGCCTAAAGGGTGCGCTTGCCGGGATTTCAGCGGCTGTGGTGGGAGTCATCCTGAACCTGTCGCTGTGGTTTGCATTGCATGTTCTCTTCGAGCGGGTGACCGGCACCCGCTTTGGTCCATTGCCCGAATGGAGCACGTTCTCGGCCGTAAATCTTGGCATGATCAGCGTGGCGGGCCTGCTGTTGTGGGGCGCACAATTGTCGATGCTGCGGGTTCTGGGTCTGATGGCAGCGCTCTCGGGCGCGTGGCATGTTTTGATCTGAGCACGCGCATTGCGGGTCTTTTGTTTTGCTTCGAATCCCCTATGCTGATCGTCAGAATTTCTCCGGGGTAAGGCATGTCTCGCTCGATCGATTACGGAAATCTCATGCACCGCGCCATGCGTGGCCTCATTCAGGAGGTGCTGTGCGGGGTGCAGCGTGACGGCCTGCCCGGGGCGCATCATTTTTTCATCACCTTCGACACGACCCATCCCGACGCACGGCTGGCTGCATGGCTGAGGGAACGCTATCCGTCCGAGATGACAGTGGTGATGCAACACTGGTATGAGGGTCTTGACGTCACCGATGAGGGCTTTTCGGTCACGCTGAATTTCGGTGATGCGCCAGAGCGGCTCTATGTGCCCTATGACGCGATCAAGACCTTTGTCGATCCTTCCGTCGAGTTCGGCCTGCGGTTCGAAACGCAGGAATCGGATGAGGAAGACGACGATCATCCCACCGATCCGGCAGGTCCCAAGCCCGTCGCCGGCAAGACCGAAGCCGATGTCGTGAGCCTTGACAGCTTTCGCAAATAGGGCGCTGTGATATCTGGTATCCCACGGTATGCAGCATTGATCTTTCGCGTACGTGCGGTATGAACGCGTGAAACCGCCGAGGAGAGTCTTTGCCATGACCGCGACCCGCACCGAAACCGACAGCTTTGGTCCCCTTGAGGTACCGGCAGACAAATACTGGGGCGCGCAGACGCAGCGGTCGGTGATGAATTTCCCCATCGGTTGGGAGAAACAGCCCATCGCCATCGTGCGTGCGCTTGGCGTCATCAAACAGGCTTGCGCCGAGGCGAACAAGGCGTCGGGCAAGCTGGATGCCGGCCTGGCGGAGGCGATCATTCAGGCGGCGGGCGAGGTGATCGAGGGTCGGTTCGACGACAATTTCCCGCTCGTCGTCTGGCAGACCGGATCGGGCACGCAATCCAACATGAACGCCAACGAGGTGATCGCCAACCGCGCGATTGAAATTCTCGGCGGTGTCATCGGGTCCAAGAAACCGGTCCATCCCAACGACCATGTTAACATGGGACAGTCGTCGAACGACACATTCCCCACCGCCATGCATATAGCGACGGCGATGAGCGTGCGTGACGTGCTTTTGCCGGGACTGGAAAAGCTATTGGCAGGGTTGGAGCAGAAATCCGAACAGTTCAAGGATATCATCAAGATCGGTCGCACCCACACGCAGGATGCGACACCGCTGACGCTTGGGCAGGAATTTTCGGGCTATGCCCATCAGATCCGACAGGGGATCGCGCGGATAAAGACCTGTCTGCCCGGCATCTATGAACTGGCGCAAGGTGGTACGGCGGTGGGCACCGGTCTTAACACAGCGCCGGGCTGGAGCGAGACAGTGGCGGCCAACATGGCCCGGATCACCAGCCTGCCGTTTGTGACCGCGCCCAACAAGTTCGAGGCGCTGGCCGCGCATGACGCCATGGTTTTCATGTCCGGGGCGCTCGCCACTGTGGCGGGCAGTTGCTACAAGATAGCCAATGACATCCGCTTTCTCGGCTCAGGCCCGCGCTCGGGTCTGGGCGAGTTGATCCTGCCGGAGAACGAGCCGGGCAGTTCGATCATGCCGGGCAAGGTCAACCCGACGCAGGCCGAGGCGCTGACGCAGGTGGCGGCGCATGTGATGGGCAATGACGCTGCGATCAAGTTCGCGGGGTCGCAGGGGCATTTCGAGCTGAATGTCTACAACCCGATGATGGCTTATAACCTCTTGCAGTCCATACAGCTTCTGGGGGATGCCGCCGACAGTTTTACCGAGCGCATGCTGCTGGGAATCGAGGCCAACGGCCCGCGCATCGAAAGGCTGATGAAAGAGAGCCTGATGCTGGTCACGGCACTCGCCCCAACCATCGGTTACGACAATGCCACCAAGGTCGCCAAGACCGCGCACAAGAACGGCACGACCCTGAAGCAGGAGGCGATTGCGCTGGGGTTTGTCGACGCTGAAACCTTTGACCGCGTGGTGCGGCCAGAGGACATGATCGGCCCGAAATGAGCAATCAGCTGGTCAATCTGAACCGGATGCGCAAGGCCAAAGCGCGGTCGGCGGAAAAAGTCCGCGCTACCCAAAACGCCGTCAAGTTCGGCCAAACCAAGGCCCGCAAGACGCTGGAGCAGGCGCGCGCCGACAAGGCCGCGCGTGATCTCGACAGCCACAAGGGTGGTGAATGAGCCGCCCGGTCAAACATTCTCTGACGTTGCGTGGCCACCGTACAAGCGTGTCGCTCGAGGATGAATTTTGGCAGGCCTTTCGTGAGATTGCGCGTGAGAAAAGCATGACAATCAATGTCCTGGCGGCTGAAATTGATGCAGGCCGGGGTACTGAAACCGGTCTCGCCTCGGCCATTCGGCTCTATGTCCTGCGGCGGTATCGGTCCGGTTGATTGCACGGGCTGCGGACCTGATCCTGAAGATTGTATCGTTTGCGACATCTATGGAATGTCGTTTTTTGCCATTATTCTTCGTGCTTGGCTTGCGATCAAGGCAAACTGCCTGTTAGGCTCGTCCCATTCACAGGGTGTTCATAAGGCAGGATTTATCCGCCATATCCATTGGGAATCCGCTGTTTGAACCCTGAATGAAGAAGCTGCCGACGCTTTCGGTGTGACCGCGTTATCGCACGACATCGGCAACATCCGGTGTTGCAGACCGAAAATCATGCGTAACGGATCAACGCGAGAGGGGGATTTACATGGCCGACGAAACAGCAAACCAGGGCATACCCGCACCCGAAGGGCAGGCGGATCTGATTGAAACGAATTTCGAGGTCGGGCAGGACAATCTGCAGCCACGGCTGGGACCGTTCGGTCTCGATATCCACAACCCGGTCTTCTTCATCTCCGGGCTGGCCGTAGTGATTTTCGTATTTTACGCCCTTGCCTTGCCGGAACAGGCATCGGGCGTGTTCAGCTGGCTGTTTTCGGCGGTGACCAAGGGCTTTGACTGGTTCTTTCTCAGCGCGGCCAATATTTTCGTGCTCTTCTGTCTTTTTCTGATCGTCAGCCCGTTTGGCAACGTTCGCCTCGGCGGTGCAGAGGCGACGCCGGATTACAGCTATGTCGGCTGGTTCGCGATGCTGTTTGCCGCCGGTATGGGCATTGGTCTCATGTTCTTTGGCGTGTCCGAACCGATGAGTCATTTTTCCAGTTCATTGGGTGGTACGGCCATAGAGAACGGCGCACGCACAGACTGGGCGCCGCTGGGGGCTGCGGGCGGAGACGAGGCTGCGGCGACGCGGCTTGGCATGGCGGCCACAATTTTCCACTGGGGCCTGCACCCGTGGGCGATCTATGCGGTGGTGGCTCTGGCGCTGGCGCTGTTCAGCTACAACAAGGGGCTGCCGCTGACGTTACGCTCGGCCTTTTACCCCATTCTGGGCGAACGTGTCTGGGGGTGGTGGGGTCATCTCATCGACACGCTGGCGGTCTTTGCCACGCTCTTTGGCCTCGCCACCTCGCTCGGCTTTGGCGCGGAACAGGCGGCCTCGGGGCTGACCTTTCTTTATGGCAGTGGCGATGCGGCGGACGGCACGCGCAGCTTTCTGGGCATCACCTATGGCAACACCGAGGAAAGCGGCGTGGAAAATTCCAGCATGCTTCTGGTGCTGCTGATTTCCGGCATTACGGCAATTGCGCTCATCTCGGTGGTGCGTGGGCTTGACGGCGGGGTCAAGGTTCTGTCGGAGATCAACATGGGGCTGGCGGCGCTTTTGCTCGTCTTTGTGCTGCTCGTGGGAGGGCCGATCTTTCTGTTGACCTTCTTTTTTGACAGTCTCTGGGCCTATCTGCAAAATCTCGTGGCGCTGTCCAATCCCTTCGGGCGCGAGGACACCAATTTCATGCAGGGTTGGACGTCGTTCTACTGGGCCTGGTGGATCAGCTGGTCGCCTTTTGTGGGCATGTTCATTGCCCGCGTGAGCCGGGGCCGCTCGGTGCGCGAATTCGTGATCTGCGTCCTGCTCATTCCGTCGCTGGTCTGCGTGTTGTGGATGAGCGTCTTTGGCGGCACCGCAATCAATCAGGTGGTGGCCGACGGCTATGAGGCGGCCAAGAACGCGCCGCTGGAACTTAAGCTCTTTCAGATGCTCGATCCGCTGCCGCTGGCGACGATCACCTCGACCATCGGGATCATCTTGGTGGTGGTGTTCTTTGTCACCTCGTCGGACTCCGGCTCGCTGGTGATCGACACGATCACTGCTGGCGGCAAGGTCGATGCGCCGGTCTCGCAGCGCGTGTTCTGGTGCATCTTCGAGGGGGCGGTGGCCATCGTGCTGTTGATCGGCGGCGGTCTGGCGGCGCTGCAATCGGCGGTGATCTCGACCGGGCTGCCATTCACGCTGGTGTTGCTGGTGATGTGCTGGGCGATCTTTCGCGGACTACAGGGGGAAAGACGCATCCTCTGACACGCACGGGTTGCAATCCGGCCCGGCAGCCCCCCGACGCTTGCGCGTCGGGGGGCTTTGTTGTTTTGTGCGGGGAAAAAGGATCAGGGGGACATCCGATGGCACTCGATATCGACTTTGTGCGCGCGCAATTTCCGGCCTTCGCCGAACCAAGCCTGCAGGGGCAGGCGTTTTTCGAGAATGCTGGCGGATCCTATACCTGTGTGCCGGTTATTGCCCGGCTAGAGCGTTACTACCGGCAACGCAAGGTGCAGCCCTATGCGCCCTATGAGACGAGTCGTCTGGCGGGGGCGGAAATGGACGAGGCACGCGCACGGCTGGCGGCGATGCTGGGGGTCGCCACGGATGAGCTGAGTTTCGGCCCCTCGACCACGCAGAACACCTATGTGCTGGCGCAGGCGTTCCGGCAATGGATGGAGCCGGGCGATGCCATTATTGTCACGAATCAGGATCACGAGGCCAATTCCGGCCCCTGGCGGCGGCTTGCCGATGACGGCTTTGACGTGCGCGAGTGGAAGATTGATCCCGAGAGCGGTCTTCTGGATCCGGCCGATCTGGAGAACCTGCTGGACGACCGGGTGCGGCTGGTATGTTTTCCGCATTGCTCGAACGTGGTGGGAGCGATCAACCCGGTGGTCGAGATCACGGCGCTTGCCCACGCGGCAGGGGCCTTTGTCTGTGTCGACGGGGTCAGCTATGCGCCGCATGGTCTGCCCGATGTCGGGGGAATGGGGCCGGATATCTACCTGTTCTCGGCCTACAAGACCTATGGCCCGCATCAGGGGATCATGGTGATCCGCCGCGAATTGGGCAATCTGTTGCCCAATCAGGCGCATTATTTCAACGCCGATACGCTCTACAAACGATTCACCCCCGCCGGTCCCGATCACGCGCAGGTTGCCGCCAGCGCGGGCGTGGCCGATTACATCGACGACTTGGCGGCGCATCACGGCCTGTCGGGCGATGCGGCGACGCGCGCGGGCGGGGTGCATGATCTGATGCGCACGCATGAGACGACACTTTTACAACCATTGCTGGATTTCCTGCGGGATCGCAATTCCGTCCGTCTCATCGGCCCGGCAGAGGCGGCGGGCAGAGCGCCGACGGTTGCCGTGGCGCTCAACCGGTCGGCGGTCGATGCGGCGGCGGATCTCGCGGGGTATGGCATCATGGCGGGGGGTGGCGATTTCTATGCGGTGCGTCCGCTCATGGCAATGGGGGTGCCACCGGCACGCGGTGTGCTGCGGGTGAGTTTCGTGCATTACACCTCGCGTGAAGAGGTCGACAAACTCCTGAACGCGCTTGATGACATTCTTTGATCCGTTCCCCCGGACAGGCCGTATGTCCCGGAAAGACCGAGGCAGGGGATGACGGACAACCGACCATCAATCGTATGGCTGCGGCGTGATCTGCGGCTGGCGGATCATCCCGCCTTGGATGCCGCTGTCGCGGCAGGCGGGCCGGTCATTCCGGTGTTCATCCATGACGAGAGCGTTGCGACGCTTGGTGCCGCGCCTGAATGGCGTCTGGGGCTTTCAATTGATGCGCTGGGGCATGCGCTTGAGGAAATAGGCAGTCGCCTGATCCTGCGACGGGGCGCGGCGTTGGAGGTGCTGCGCGCGCTGGTGGCCGAAACCGGGGCAGGGGCCGTGCATTGGTCGCGGCTTTACGATCCCGCCGCGATCGCGCGCGACAAGGCGGTGAAATCTGCCCTGCGAAAGGACGGGATTGCCGCTCACAGCCACGCGGGCCATGTGATGTTCGAGCCTTGGGCGGTCGAGACCGGGACCGGTGGGTTCTACCGCGTCTACAGCCCAATGTGGCGTGCGGTGAAGGACCGCGAGGTACCCACGCCGCTCGGCGCGCCTGCCAGAATCCCTGCGCCTGAGACGTGGCCTGCAAGCGATGTACTAGACGATTGGCGGATGGGAATCGCGATGCGTCGCGGGGCGAATGTGTGCTTGCCGCATCAGCGCGTGGGCGAGGCGGCGGCGATGGAGCGATTGCACACCTTTACCACCGGTGCAATTGCCGATTACCGGGAGGCCCGCAATTTCCCGGCTCTTGACGCCACCTCGACCCTTTCGGAGAACCTGACCTATGGCGAAATCTCACCTCGTCAGTGCTGGCAGGCCGGTCAGCGCGCGCTGCTCGAGGGGGCAAGGGGGGCGGAACACTGGCTCAAGGAACTTGTCTGGCGTGAATTTGCCTATCATCTGATGTATCACACACCCGAAATTCTGACCCGTAACTGGCGCAGGGATTGGGATGGCTTTGGCTGGTCCGGGGATGCCACGCGCCCCGAGGTCATCGCCTGGAAACAGGGCTGCACCGGAGTGCGTCTGGTCGATGCGGCGATGCGCGAGATGTATGTGACCGGCAAGATGCACAACCGGGCGCGTATGATCGTGGCCTCTTACCTGACCAAGCACCTGATGACCGACTGGCGCGTCGGGCTGGACTGGTTCGCCGACTGTCTGACGGATTGGGACCCGGCCAGCAATGCGATGGGCTGGCAATGGGTGGCGGGCTGCGGGCCGGACGCGGCGCCCTATTTCCGGATCTTCAACCCCGAGACGCAACTGGAGAAGTTCGACCCCGAGGGGGTCTATGCAAACCGCTGGATTGCAGAAGGGCAGGCGCGACCCGGACCGCTCGCACTGGCCTATTTCGACGCTGTGCCGCACAGTTGGGCGCTTGATCCGAAATCGCCCTATCCGGCCCCTGTGGTGGACCTTGCGGAGGGGCGTCAGGCGGCGCTTGCCGCCTATGAAGCACGCAACTTTTGAACCATGATTGCCATCACCAAGTCTAACGCAATGACAAGAGACGAAAGACAGACTTCATGATCCTGACCGACACCGCCGGGCAGACCGGACTTCCGCGCTATTTCGCCCGCTGTTTCGGCGTGGCCCGTCAGATCGAGGCGGGACGGCTCGATATCCTGCTTCCTGATGGGCGCATCTTCCGCGCCGAAGGGCCACGCCCCGGTCCGGTTGCGGTGTTGGAGATCCACGATCCCGAGGTTTTTGCCCGACTGGTGCGCGAGGGGTATCTGGGATTCTGCGAGGCCTATCTGGACGGGGACTGGTCCACGCCCGATCTTCAGGCATTCATGGATCTGCTCAACGATGACAATGACGGGATTTACAATGGTTATCCTGGCCAGCATCTGGCGCAGTTCTACGAGCGCATCCGCTTCTGGTTCAAGCGCAATTCCAAGACACAGGCGCGGCGCAATATCAGCTATCACTACGATCTGGGTAATGATTTCTACCGCCTCTGGCTGGACGATACGATGACCTATTCGAGTGCTATCTTTCAACCCGGTCACAACAGTCTGGAGCAGGCGCAGACGGCCAAATACGCCAGCATGGTTGACCAACTGGGTGTGAGACCCGGCGATCATGTGCTGGAAATCGGTTGTGGGTGGGGTGGCTTTGCTGAATATGCCGCCCGCGAGCGGGGGCTGCGCGTCACCGGCCTCACGATCAGCGAGGAACAGCTGAAATACGCCCGCGCCCGAATCGCACGGGCGGGGCTGACGGATCAGGTTACGCTGAAGTTGCAGGATTACCGGGACGAACGGGGCAGGTATGACGCGATCGCCAGCATCGAGATGTTCGAGGCAGTGGGAGAGCGTTATTGGCCGGTGTTCTTCGAGACCCTGCGCGAGCGGCTGCATCCCGGCGCACTTGCCACCCTGCAGATCATCACCGTCGAGGACCGGCGGTGGGAAAGCTATCGCGCGGATGTGGATTTCATCCAGAAATACATCTTTCCGGGGGGCATGTTGCCCAGTCCGACCGCGCTGCGCAAGGAAATCGAGCGCGCCGGGCTGCTCATCGCGCGATCGGTCGAGTTCGGTGAAAGCTACAGCCAGACCCTGCGCCGCTGGCATCAGAGCTTTAACGGCAAATGGGAGGAAATCGCCGCCATGGGCTTTGACGAGCGATTCCGCCGGATGTGGAATTTCTACCTGACCTCTTGCGCGGGAGCCTTTAAAGGGGGTAGTTGCGATGTCACACAGATAACCATCGCAAGGCCGGGATAGATGCCTGTCACCGACATGATGCCCACAGCCGCAAAGCTGGCTGCCGCTGCTGGTCTCGGGATGGTTGGCTGGATCGCTTCAGACATGATCCGGCCGCTCATGCCGTCCGACACCAGCTTTGGATGGTTCAATCACGTTAACCTGGTGCTTGGTTTCCTGTGCGGCTGGGTGGTGATCGGGAAAAGGGTAGGACGCGGCTGGGCCGAGGCCTTCAGTGCCGGGCTGACAGGCACGGGCGCGCTGGTGGTCTGGGGTCTTTTTGCCCAGAGTTTCAACGAGATGCTCAAACGATCGCTGGACCGGCGCTACGATGATCCAATCGAGGGTGTGACGGCAGTGTTCGAACTTGCTGTCGAGTTTGGCTCTTATCTGCTGAACGGGCCTCTGATAGGGTTCTTGTGTGTCGGCGGCATCCTGACCGGACTTGTCGCGGAGTGGGTCGCGCGCCGTTGGTCGTGAAAGAGCCTCTTTTCCTATATGGTCCTCTGGCGTGGCCTGCTCTGTTCGAAGAGATTGTCGGGGCAAAGGCGGCCCAGGCTGCGATGACAGTCACCGCGCGGTGCCATGTCCTGACATGCGATCCCGACGATCCTTTTACACTCCCAGAAATCGGGCCTGGAGACGGGGAGGTTTCGGGACTGCTTGTCTGTGATGAGGCCGATATCGCCCGACTGGAATTCGTGGCCACGGCCTTGGGCGCGACCGGCTGGCGCAGGATCCTGCTCGAGCGGAACGGCGCGGTCCTTGAGGTGAAAACCTGTTGTGGCCATCCCGGTTCAGGAGCATGGCATCTGACGGAATGGCAGGCGCGTGGCGGCGAGGTGATGCGCGTGGCGATGCAGGAGATCATCGGCCAAGTGGATCAGTGCCCAGCGGAGGACCTGGCTATGCGTCTGCCAATGGTGCTGTCGCGTGCCGCTGCGCGCGTGGCGGCTCGCGCAGGGACACCCGCCCTGCTGCGCAGCGACACCCCGTCAGAGGCTGTCCGGACACTGGCCTGCGACACCCTGCATGCCGGTTTCTTTCTCACCCGCGGCTATAGCCTGCGCCATCCGCGATTTGACGGCACAATGAGTCCAGAAATGCAGCGCGAGGTTTTTGTCGCCACCGATGCAGCGCTGGTTTTGCCTTATGATCCACTGCGCGACCGCGTGATGCTGGTGGAGCAGTTTCGCATGGGTCCCTTCGGGCGCGGCGATCCGAGACCCTGGATGCTTGAGCCCGTGGCGGGTCGGATTGATCCGGGCGAAACGCCCGAAGAGACGGCGCGTCGGGAATGTCTCGAAGAAGCGGGCCTGCCGCTTCGCGCGCTCGAGAAGATTTCGACGCATTACTGCACGCCCGGTTATTCCACCGAGGTCTTTCACCTCTTTCTCGGGCTGTGTGAACTGCCAGACATGAAACAGGGGCAGGGCGGGCTGGACTCGGAGCACGAAGATATCCGCACGCATGTGATCGGGTTTGACCGCGCGATGGCACTTCTGGAGAGCGGCGAGGCCAATAATGGTCCGCTTGTCCTGAGTCTGATCTGGCTCCAGCGGGAACGCGCGCGGTTGCGCGCATCGGCTTGAGTTCCGGCGGGTGAACCCCTAAACCGGGAAGGCAATTTGAGGACAGGAGCATCTACATGCGCATTGCACAGGATCTGGCCGCAGCGGTGGGCAACACGCCCCTTATCCGGCTGCGTCGCGCCAGCGAGGAAACCGGCTGCGAGATCCTTGGAAAATGCGAATTTCTGAATCCTGGCCAGTCGGTCAAGGATCGCGCGGCGCTCTATATCATCCGCGATGCGGTGGCGCGGGGGGATCTCAAGCCCGGTGGTACGATTGTCGAGGGTACGGCCGGGAATACCGGCATTGGACTGGCGCTGGTGGGCGCCTCTCTCGGTTTCAAGACCGTGATCGTAATCCCCGAGACGCAAAGCCAGGAAAAGAAGGAGATGCTGCGTCTCGCAGGCGCCGAACTGGTGCAGGTGCCGGCCGCGCCCTATTCGAATCCGAATAATTTTGTGCGCTATTCCGAGCGTCTGGCTGCCGAACTGGCCAAGACCGAGCCAGATGGTGTGATCTGGGCCAATCAGTTCGACAATGTCGCCAACCGTCAGGCGCATATCGAGACCACTGGCCCCGAAATCTGGGAGCAGACCGGCGGCAAGGTCGATGGCTTTGTCTGCGCCGTCGGGTCCGGCGGTACGCTGGCGGGTGTTGGCATGGCGCTGCAACCGCGTGGCGTCAGGATCGGTATCGCCGATCCGATGGGGGCCAAGCTCTATTCCTGGTACACTAAAGGAGAGCTGGAAAGCGAAGGATCCTCTATCTCCGAAGGTATCGGGCAGGTCCGCATCACCGCCAATCTCGAGGGGTTTACCCCCGACTTCGCATGCCAGATTTCCGACCCCGAGGCGCTGCCCATCGTGTTTGACCTGCTCAAGCATGAAGGGCTGTGCATGGGGGCCTCGACCGGCATCAACATTGCGGGTGCAATCCGCATGGCGCGTGAGATGGGACCGGGACACACCATCGTGACAATCCTGTGCGATTATGGAACACGCTATCAGTCCAAGCTCTTCAACCCCGAATTCCTGCGTGCCAACAATCTGCCGACGCCGGATTGGCTGGATCAGGCACCGCGCTCGATTCCTGGAGTGTTCGCAGAGTGATCCGGCACTTCGGATATCTCTGCCTCATTCTCTGTCTGGGCTTTGCCGTGGTCGCGTTGCCCACAGCGCCACTTCTGGCGCAGGGGCAGCATGCGTCCAACACGCCGGATTATGTCGCGTGGGAAGATCTTGCGGCAAGCGCAGACGAGATGATCGAACGCGCCGAGGCCACGAGTGCCGAGCTTGAGAGCATGCGAAGCCAGATCAGCGGCTGGCGGCAGCAATTCCTGGACATGCAGGGTGCCAATGCAACGGCAATCAAGACGGTTCAGGATCAGCTTGCATCGCTCGGACCGGTGCCGGAAAACGGTGAGGAGTCCGAAGATGTCACGGCGCAGCGCGACGAGCTTAAACGCCGTCTGGCGCGGCTTCAGGCCCCGGCCAAGCTGGCGGATCTGGCACGCAGTCGCGCCGAAGGGCTGATCCTTGGGATTGATGCAATCATCCGGACACGTCAGACCGAAGAACTCTTGCGGCTGGGGCCTTCGCCGGTCAACCCGCTGCACTGGCCCGAGGCCGCCAAGACGCTTTTTCGGGCGGCGGACACGATCCGCAGCGAGGTGGGCACCAACTGGCAAAGTGCGTTCCGGCGCGACCGCTTCAAGGACAGCCTGCCGGTAATCTTCGTTCTGACCTTTGCTGGTCTGCTGCTGATTGCGCGAGGACGCGAGTGGTCCAACCGACTCTCGGACCGTATTCTGCATCGCGAGACGAGTGCGGGTCGCTGGATCGTGGCCTTCCTGATCTCGCTTGGCGAATGGCTCCTGCCTTTCGCGGGTGTCTACGCGCTGACCATCGGGATCCGGCTTACAGGACTTCTGGGGCCACAGGGGCTGTTGCTGCTTGGCATCTTGCTGCCAGCCGCCTTCATCTTTCTGCTGGCGCGGTGGCTGGCACTGCGCATTTTCCCGCGTGATGTTCTGCACATCCCCTTGCTGAGACTGGAGGAGGGCGATCGTTATACCGGGCGGCTCTGCGGGGCGATGCTGGGGCTGGTGGTTGCGGCTTTCTATTATCTTCAACACGTGGCAGAGGGGTTGGACTGGTCCGAGGAATCCCGGAATGTGATCATCTTTCCCGTGTTGGTGCTGGCGTCACTGCTGCTGTGGCGACTGGCCAGGCTGTTGTTCCGGCATAGCCGCGCTATGCGAGAGGACGAGGGCAGCGACGACAGTTTCCGTGACAAGCTGGCGCGCGTTCTGGCGCGCGCGCTATGGGCGCTGGCAATACTCTCGCCGCTTCTGGCGGCAATAGGTTATGTGTCGGCTGCGGACGCGATGATGCTGCCCGCGCTTCTGTCGCTGATGCTGATGGCGGCACTCCTTCTGTTGCAGCGCGTGCTGACCGAAGTCTACATCATGCTCAACGGCAATCGCGACGGCGCCGAAGACTCGCTGGTTCCGGTGCTGGCCGGCTTTGTTCTCGTGCTGGCGTCGGTGCCGATTTTTGCACTGATCTGGGGCGCGCGGCCTGCACAGCTTCATGAAGCATGGTTACGCTTCACGCAAGGTGTGAGCCTTGGCGGCATAACGATATCACCTACTGGATTTCTGACACTCGCGGTGGTCTTTACCTTGGGTTATCTGGCGACCCGGCTGATTCAGGGCGCCTTGAAAAACTCGGTCCTGCCCAAGACCAGACTGGACACCGGCGGGCGCAATGCAGTGGTGTCCGGCGTCGGTTATGTTGGCATCTTTCTCGCCGCGCTGATCGCCGTAACGAGTGCCGGTATTGACCTCAGTTCGCTCGCTATCGTTGCAGGGGCCCTGTCCGTCGGTATCGGTTTTGGCCTGCAGAACATAGTCTCGAATTTTGTCAGCGGCATCATCCTGCTGATCGAGCGCCCGATCTCCGAGGGCGACTGGATCGAGGTCGGCGGGCAACAGGGCTATGTCCGCTCGATCAGTGTGCGTTCAACCCGTATCGAGACCTTTGACCGCACCGATGTGATCGTACCCAATGCCGATTTTGTCAGCGGGACCGTGACCAACTATACCCGAGGCAATACCGTGGGGCGTGTCATCGTGCCGGTGGGCGTGGCCTATGGCACGGATACGCGTCGCGTCGAGAAGATCCTGCGCGATGTGGCCGAGGCGCATCCGATGGTGCTGATGAATCCGCCTCCCGGAATCATCTTTCAGGGGTTCGGGGCAAGCTCGCTGGATTTCGAGATCCGCGCGATCCTGCGCGATGTAAACTGGGTGATGTCGGTCAAGTCCGACATGAATCACGAAATCGCACGCCGCTTTGCAGAGGAAGGGATCGAGATTCCGTTCCCGCAACAGGATGTATGGTTTCGCAATCCCGAGACCCTCGCCACGAAACAGAGTTCGGGCGCGACCTTCGCGGTCGAAGCGCGCGACACCGGCGCGAATACGGCGCATCCGACCGAGACAGACTTCGAAGTCACCAAAGGTGAAAGTGATGCGGGCGGCGATGGAGACGGGCGTTGACACTGGCGCTTTATCGGAACGATCCCTATCAGAGCGAGGCCGAGGGTACGGTGATTTCCCATACGACCGAAGGCGCAGTGATTCTGAACCAGACGATCTTTTATCCCACCGGGGGTGGGCAACCGGGTGACAGCGGCCAGATCACCTGGGCGGACAAATCCCTTGACGTTGCGACAGCCATCAAGACCGAGGACGGTCATGTCGCGCTGGTTCCCGCTGAACCGCGTCCGCTGCCGCCGATTGGCATCGTTCTGCAGCAGCGGCTCGACTGGCAGCGGCGGCACAGGCTCATGCGGATGCACACGGCGCTGCATCTTCTGTCCGTGGTGATCCCTATGCCGGTCACCGGCGGTGCGATCGGAGAAGAGCGCAGCCGACTTGATTTCGACATTCCCGACATGTCAGAGGACCGCGCAGAATTGGAAACCAAACTCAACCTCATGGTGGATCACGATCTGCCGGTCACCGAGACCTGGATCAGTGACGACGCGCTGCGCGCCAATCCGGAACTGGTCAAGACCATGACGGTGAAGCCGCCCATGGGGGCGGGGCGGGTTCGCCTCATCCGGATCGGGCAGGGCGGTTCAGAGATCGATCTGCAACCCTGTGGCGGCACGCATGTGGCGCGCACCGGCGAGATCGGGCGACTGCGGTTGGGAAAGGTCGAGAAGAAAGGCCGTCAGAACCGGCGTGTCTATCTGCATCTCGATGGTTAACGTACCTTTGGCTCCTGTAACGCATCAAGATCGGATTCCGTTTCCGGCAAGCCTTCGCGCGACAACAGCACGGCCACGACCCGCAGCCCCGGCAGATGACTGCAAACGATCATCAGCGCAACCATGATCGGCACTGCCAGAAACATTCCCGGAATACCCCAGACCGCCGCCCAGAAGGCGAGACTGATGATGATGCCAAACGAAGAGACCCTAAGCGTGCGCCCCATCAGCATCGGGTCGATGATATTACCATTGAAGAACTGGATTGCGCCCACGATCAGGAAAATCGCCATAGTGAGCGATCCGTCGGCCAGTTGCACATAGGCCACCAGCGCCACCAGAACCGTCGCCACGATAGAACCGATCGAGGGAATGTAATTCAGCACGAAGGTCAGGATCCCGAGTGCCTCCGCCAGTTCGAGCCGGAACCCGCGCGCCACGCCATAGACCATAAGCCCCGTGACCACGCTGACCAGCGTCTTGACCAGCAGATAATAGTTAACCCGGTGAATGATCGAGCCGATGATCCGCCCCACCTTTTCGGCTTGCGTGGCGTCTCCGAACAGGCTCTCGAGCTTGGTGGTGAACCATATGCGCTCGGCAAAGAGAAAGCCCACAAAGAGAATCACCAGCACGGTGCCTTGCATCAGGTTTCCGGCCTGCCCGGCCAGGGCGCGCAGATACCCTGCCACATCCAGCGTGGCAACTGAACTGAACACCGCCTGTTCGGCGTCCGGTCCCAGCCAGGTGAACATCGCCGAGATCGCCTGCGGCGCGCGGTCGGTATAGGCCAGCGTCGTGGACAGCACCGTGTTGGCCTGTGACAGGATGATCGCCGACAGGCTGAGCAGCGCCGTCGAGATCAGCGCCAGCGCCACGATACTGGCCAGCCAGTTGGGAATGCGGATCGGCCCGATCCGCAGCCTTGCGATGGAGTTGATGGCATCTGAGGTCAGGCTGAACAGAATAATTGCCGTGGCCAGAGAAATCAGCAGGAATCGCGCCTGCACCAGCAAAAACAGCACCACTGCGAAGGCGATGATGATCTGGGCGACGTTGCGGATTCGCTGCGAATCCTCGACGGGGGCGCTCTTGAAATTCGGTTCTGGCGGGCTTTGGGTCACGATGGGGCCTTGTTTACGGGTTGATTGGCAGGATAATGCGATCAACCCATTGAACAGTCAAAGTTTAGTGACACGATTTACGTTCTTGTACGTCGATCGGACAGACCCCCTTGCAAATCCCACCACCCAGCGGCTAGAAACCGCGCTACGGAGAGGTGGCCGAGTGGTCGAAGGCGCACGCCTGGAAAGTGTGTAGGCGGGAAACCGTCTCGAGGGTTCGAATCCCTCTCTCTCCGCCACCGACCCAATAATCTGAAATTAAAAGATAATTCATCTATTTTCTGGCCGTGATTTCCGCGGCTTGCGGAGCTGTGCAGACGTGAGAGACGTGTTCGGGAGACGGATGCGGCGGGAAACTTGCGCGGCGTCTCTGGAGCGGAATCGGTGGGTCCGGTTTTACGGGAATTTCCCTGCGTGCAGGGAATTTGCAGGGAATTTTTCCTCGAGCGCGATCCGCTCTTGTCTGTGCGTGGCCTAGACCCCCTTCTGCCTCAACGGGTCAGGCGGATTCCCTTGGGGCCCGGGGCAGGAATTTGCAGGAAACTTTTTCGCCCCGTCAGGGGTTGCTGATGCGCGATCCTGGCTGCTCGGCGGTCACATCCCGAAGAGATGCGCCTGCGCCTCCCAGTCGAGGGGAATCAGCAGTGGCAGGATCTGACACAGGGTGTGCTCAGGCGGGAAGGTGCCGTCGAGGATCGCGCGCTGGATCCGCGGGGCGAGGAACGCCAGACGGATACGCTTGCGGAGAACGGCCTGGTCCTTGCCGGCGGACCTGGCGAGGTCGCCGAGCGGAGTCCCTGTGCGCAAGGCAGTGGCCCAGCGATGGGCCTGGAGAAGCGCGCGCAGGAGCACCGGGTCCGGCTCGGGATGCGCTTGCCCGATGACCAGCTTCGCCTCGATGCCGCGGCGACGCAGGCGGAGGGGAACGTTGATGTTCAGGAGATCCCCGGAGAGGTCGGTGCGCGGGATCTGGAGCGCCTGGGCGAGGGCCGCGCCATCGAGGTCGAGGTGGAGGGTCCGGGGGGTGATCCTGCCGGCGGCGAGGAGATCGCTCAGGAAGTTGGGGGGCCTCTGCCGCAGATGCTGCACGAGTTCGCCCGCGGTGGCATCGGGATCAGTGTCGGCCCTGAGATCCGGAGTTTGCAGCAGGCGGTGTTCGGTGCGGGCGCGATCGAGATGATCCGCGATCGCCCCGGCGATCTGCGCCTCGAGCCGCCGCGCCGGCAGACGCCAGCCGGCGGGGTCGGTACCCCCGGTGATCAGGCGATGCGAGACGTAGTAGGTATGGCGGCGTCCGTGCTTCAAAGAATGCGTCGGGGTCAGCCGGTCACCGGTCTCGTCCCGCAGTTTGCCAATGAGCGGTGCGGTCTGCGCCTCCGGTGTTTGCCCCCGGGGTCGCCGGGCCGCCTCCTGCAGCCGCTGCTGCACGCGCGCCCAGAGATCGTCGTCGATGATCGCGGGATGTCGGCCGGGCCAGATCTGCTCCTTGTGGCGGATCTGTCCGAGGTAAACCGGGTTGGTCAGGATCTTGTGGATCTGTCCGCGGGAGAGGTGCCCGCCGCCCTGAACGCGGCCCGAGGCAAAGCGATGGTTCTTCGAGCACAATCCCTGCGCCGTGGCCTCGCGCTCGACATCGATGAGGCGGCCATGTCGGTCGTAGAGATCAAAGAGCTTCCGGACCGTGCGGGCCTCCGCGTCGTTGACCACGAGTTCGCGTGTCATCGGGTCGGGATGCGGATCGTAGCCGAGGGGACAGAGCCCGCCCATCCAGAGGCCTTGCTTCTTCGAGGCGGCGATCTTGTCGCGGATGCGTTCGGCGGTCACCTCGCGTTCGAACTGGGCGAAGGAGAGCAGCACGTTGAGGGTGAGGCGCCCCATGGAGGAGGCGGTGTTGAATGCCTGCGTGACCGAGACGAAGGAACAGCCGGCAGCGTCGAAGCGCTCGACGAGCCTGGCGAAGTCGGCGAGCGACCGGGTGAGGCGGTCGATCTTGTAGACCACAACCATCCGGATCCGGTTCGCGTTGATCGCGGCGAGTAGCCGCTCAAGGGCGGGGCGCTCGAGGGTGCCGCCCGATTGCCCGCCATCATCGAAGCGCTCCCGCGCGAGGATCCAGCCCTCGTGCTTCTGGCTTGCGATGTAGGCGGCGCAGGCCTCGTACTGGGCATCGAGCGAGTTGAAGCTCTGCTCGAGGCCCTCCTCGGAGGACTTGCGGGTGTAGATGGCGCAGAGGATCTTCGTCACGGACATCAGCAACCCCCCTTGGTCCCGAAGAAGCGCGGCCCGGACCACCGGGCGCCGGTGATGGCGCGGGCAACCGCCGAGAGCGAGGGATAGCGTGTGCCGTTCCAGGTATAGCCATCCTCGCGAACCTCCACGACGTGTGTCACGCCATTCCACTCCCGCAGGAGCCGTCCCCCGGCCTGCGGCGAAAGGGCCGAGGGGCGCGCGGCACCCGACACGCGACGTTCGAGATCGGTAAGAAACCCCTTCGACAATCCCCCGCCGCATCGCGCCTGGACCTCGAAGGCGAGAAAGCGCCGCAAAAAGGCCTGGCTCAGGCCCCTGGGGACAGGGGATCCGAAGAGATAGTCCCAGGCGGCGGCCAGCGCCGCCCGGTCCATCGTCTCGATCTGCGCAACCGATGGCAGCGTCATACGGGGGCCGGTTCGGCGGTGATCCGGTAGGCGGGTGCGGCCCCCTCAGCCTTCGCGGGCAACCGGTCAATCGTGTAGCCGGCCTTGCGCAGGGTGCTCAGGGCGGCGCGCACGGAATGGGACTGCCAGCCGGTGGCGGCCTGCAGGGCCGCGAGATCGGCGCCGGCCTTGCGCGACAGCAATCTGCGAACGGCCTCGGCCTTGGTCTCGCGGGCGGGGGTGGGGGATGGTCTGGTCATCCGGGTCTCCTCGGGTTTGCGGGATTCGGCCCCTTGCCGTCCCTACCGAGGCAGGCCCGGACTGTGACCCGGGCATGGGGACAGTGACGCTCTGCTTGCCGAGGAAGTCCAGCCCTTTCTCTCGCGGTGCGACGTGTCCCCCTGAGTCTCGTTTGTCAACCATATCAATGTCTTACGGAAAAATAATCTTGCGTTCCGCCGATCTTTCAGATATCCAGAAGGCCTTCCCGCTGCCCAATAGAGTTGCGGCGGTCGATCACAAGTTCCGACGAGGGACGTGGATTTGATCGGCTGTCTTGCTCTTGAGGCGGGGCCAGCCCGACAACCGAAGCCTTCCCTCCCCGGATCAAACCGAAGGGGACGAATGCATGCCTGTTACATTTTTGAACCTGCCGAATACGCTGAACGCGCCGGATGGATCTCCGCCGTCGTCGGCATATGCAGTAAACCACCCCACCGATGCAATGGCGGCACCGAACGTAACCGACAACCCGACTCATGGCCAGAACGACCCCTTCCGCACCCTTGCGATCGCCTGGCTCGCGGTCCAACTGATCGATGCGGCTCCTCGCCGGGTCCGGCGGGCCATGAAGGGGCAGGAAGATGCGGTTGTGCGGGCGATCGAACGCTACGGTTTCCGGGTCCCGATCCTCGTGCGGAAGAAAACCGGGAGCACGCGCTACGAGGTGGTCGACGGCCACACGCGCCTCGCGGCGGCCCGGCGCCTCGGTGCGGATTCATTGCCCTGCATCCTGGTGGATGATCTTCCGGAGATCGAGATCCGGCGATTGCGGTTGTCGCTGAACAAGCTGCAGGAAACCGGCGACTGGGACAGGGACGCGCTGAGTCTCGAAATCGGCGAGATCCTCGAGATCGGTGGCGACTTCCAGATCCCGGGCTTTGAGCTCGCCGAACTCGAGGCGCTTTGCGCTGAACCGGCGGATGGGGGACAGGCTAACCCCGACGACGATATGGCGCCGCTTCTCGAGCGAACCGGGCCGGTCGTCACACAGCCAGGCGATCTCTGGGTTCTTGGTGATCACAAGCTCTTTTGTGGCTCCGCACGCGATGACGCCTTGCTGACGGCCTTGCTCGGGGGGCGCGCGGCTGCCGCGGTGTTCACCGACCCGCCCTACAACGTGAAGATCAACGGTCATGTCCGGGGTAAGGACCAAGGCTTTGAGGAGTTCGCGGAGGCCTCCGGGGAGATGTCGGACGTGGCGTTCACGGCGTTCCTGCTGGAGACGCTGGGCAACATGAGTGCAGCGCTGAGGCCCGGCGGGGTGATCTTTGCCTGCATCGACTGGCGGCACGTCGGCGCGATGACAGGGGTACTTGAAACCCTTGGTCTCGAGCTTCTCAACATCTGTGTCTGGGTGAAGACCAATCCCGGCATGGGGAGCCTTTACCGCAGCCAGCACGAGTTCGTGACCGTCGCCCGGAAGCCCGGGGCCTCTCACACGAACAATGTCCAGCTGGGCAAGTTCGGCCGGACCCGCTCGAACGTCTGGCACTATGCCGGTGCAACCGGTGGCCGGGTCGACAGCGATGATGTCTTCTGCGCACATCCGACGGTCAAACCGATCCGGCTGGTCATGGATGCTCTGCTCGATGTGACGGAGCCAGGTGATCTCGTGGTCGATCTGTTCCTCGGCTCCGGGACGACGTTGCTCGCGGCCGAGCGCACGCGCAGGCGCTGTGTCGGGGTCGAGATCGAGCCGCGTTACGTCGATCTGTCGATCCGGCGCTGGCAGGAGATGACCGGGGGACGGGCGATCCTTGCGGTCAACGGCGAAACTTTCGAGGAGCGGGCGGCCACTCGCAGGCAGGAGTCGGCTGACACTATCGCATATCTCGCGGAGGACTTCTGATGGCGGACCATGAAAAAGAGGTGGGCTACGGCAAGCCACCAAAGCACTCCCAGTGGACAAAGGGTCAATCAGGCAACCCGAGTGGCAAGAAGAAAGGAAAGGGTCTTGCCCAATACCTCGCCGAAGCGGGTGAGGAGGAAAAAATAGTCCTGGTCGACGGTAAGACAGTCGTCATGCCGGCGAATGCGGCCGTCGCCAAGAAGATCTATTCGGACGCGATCAAGGGTAAGCACCAGGCCGCAAAGATTGCGCTGGACGCCCAAAAGGCCCTGTCCGGGGATATGCCTTCGGCCGAGGACGCGCTGTGCGGCCCCGAAGAGTACGAGGTGGCTCGGGCTCATGCTGAATGGCTGAAACTTATCGAAGACGCCTTTGACGAGGCCGCAGAAGGAGAAAGCCATGACTGACCTGTTATCGCGTGAACGGTTTGCCGCAAACATGGCGATCTTGTTACGGGACAACCTTTACGCCTACGTTCACCGGGCGTTTCTCGAACTGCACCCTGGCATCGCCTTCCTCCCGGCCCCTTACATCAGGGCAATCTGTCACCAGCTGGAACGCGTGGAGCGTGGGGAAATTCAAAGGCTACTGATTATTCTTCCGCCCCGACACCTTAAGTCGTTCTGTGCCAGCGTTGCCTTCTCCACCTAGTTCCTGGCCAGAAACCCGTCGATGACCGTGGTGGGTGCGAGTTACAACGCGGATCTCGCCCAGAGCTTCAGTGCCCAGGCGCGTCGCCTGCTGGAGGCGCCCTGGCATCAGGCTGCCTTTCCTCATCTCCAGCTTGACCCCCGAAAAGCCTCAGTCGAGGAACTGCGGATCAGAAACTTTGGTGGCCGGAGGCTTGCCACGTCTGTTGGCGGCACCTTCACCGGCAAGGGATCGAATCTGACCATCATCGATGATCCGATCAAGGCTGATGACGCCTTCTCGGAAACGCGGCGTGATGATGTCTACAACTGGATGACATCTACCGTCATCAGCCGCTTCGACGATCCCAGTAAAGGGGGGGCTGATCGTTGTTGCACAGCGCCTGCACGTGGATGACCTTCCCAGGCGGCTGATGGAGGCGGGTGGTTGGGAAATCCTTGATCTGGCGGCGATCGCCATGGTCTCTCGGGAGATCGACCTGGGTTCCGGCCTCGTCTGGCACCGGCCGCGCGGACAGCTCCTCCACCCGGAAAGGATCGATCTGGCAACGCTCGAGCAGATCCGAAAGGAGCTGGGGGACGTCGCGTTCTCCGCGCAATATCAACAACAACCAGCGCCTGCGGAAGGCAGCATCATCCGGACTGAACGCTTTGGAACCTATGATCACGCGCTTCCGAGGCACCAGTATGAGGCCATAGTTCAAAGCTGGGACCTGGCTGTCGTGCCCGGCAACACGAATGATTACACGGTCTGTACAACATGGGGTCTCGTCGGCGCGAAAATCGATCTTCTGGACGTGGTTCGCGCCCGTCTGGAGATGCCGGATATCGAACGCAGGGCCGTTCAAATCCGAGACAAGTGGTCACCCAATCTGGTCATCATCGAAGCGTCGCATACAGGGGTTGCTCTCAACCAATATCTTCGGCGAAGGGGCCTGAAGGAAGTCCGGACAAGCACGCCAAAGGGGGCCAAGGCGGAGCGGATGGCGGCGCTGACACCCATGCTTGAAGATGGGAACGTTCGTCTGCCGAAAGCCGCGTCCTGGCTCGAGGCATTCCTGACCGAGTGCAGTCAGTTTCCCCACGGAAAATTTGACGATCAGGTCGATACCATGTCGCAGATGCTCCATGCCGTCAAAAGGTGCACCACCGAAATACGGCACTGCTCGCGGTACAAGTCGAAATAGCAAACAGGCGGAGGCGGGTGGTCCCCTCCCGGAACATTGGACCGGTCTGACTGAGAATTTTCCGGCTACAATATGAACCGCCGCCTGCTTGGCCCCATCGGGAACATCCCGCCAGCGGAGGCTGATGAGAACTTCTATGCATAGCGCGACGTGTTCGATATGGTCGCGTGAAATGAAGCTACAGGTCTCCGGCAACCCCGGGGCGATTCATTGAGCTTTGAGAAGGCCATCTCAATGGGATTGAGGTCCGGACTGTAGGCAGGCAAGAACAGAAACCAGCAGCCACGCCGTCGCAGGGCTTGGGC
>NZ_FOAG01000006.1 GCF_900109455.1 Roseovarius azorensis
TGGACATTACGAGAAATAGCGACAACCTTGCCTCGGGGCGCAAAACAGGAACGGGCACGGGCAGTTTGGACAGGCTGAACGATCTGGCGATGGCGTATCGCCTGCGGTGGAAACGCCGCCGTCTGCTCTGGCGCAGCCTGCGCAAGCGGCGGCAACTGACGCCGGTCATCGACCGCACGGCGCAGATCGCGCCGGATGACATCCTGGGTCTCAGCACGGTGCGCAACGAGGCGCTGCGCCTGCCCTATTTTCTGAACCATCACCGGCGGTTGGGTGTGAGGCATTTCCTGATCGTCGACAATGCCAGCGATGACGGCACGCGCGAATTTCTGACCGCGCAACCGGATGTCTCGCTCTGGGTCACGGACCACAGTTACAAGCGGTCGCGCTTTGGCGTCGACTGGCTGACGTGGTTGCAGATGCGGCATGCGCACGGGCATTGGTGCCTGACGCTGGATGCCGACGAATGCCTGATCTATCCCCATTGGGAGACCCGCCCGCTGCCCGCGCTCTGCGCCTGGCTGGAATGTCGGGGGCGAGAGTCCTTTGGCGCGCTGATGCTGGACATGTATCCCAAGGGGCGGCTGGGCGAGCATTCCTATCACGCGGGCGATGATCCATTCGGGACACTGTCCTGGTTTGATGCGGGCAACTACATGATCCGGCGCAAGAGCGACCTGGGGAACCTCTGGATCCAAGGCGGCGCGCGCGCGCGGGCGTTCTTTGCTCAGGACCCACGCCGCGCGCCGACGATGGGCAAGGTGCCGCTGGTGAAATGGAACCGCCGCTATGCCTATGTCAGCTCGACACATGCGCTGCTGCCCCGGCGGCTGAATCATGTCTATGACGATCGGGGGGGCGAGATCACGTCGGGCGTTCTGCTGCACAGCAAGTTCCTGAACACGGTGGTCGAACGTGCGGGTGTGGAGAAACAGCGGCAGGAGCATTTCGCCAACAGCCCGCTTTATGACGCCTATTACGACGCGCTGACCGGAGACCCCGATCTGTGGAGTGCGCATTCCACGCGCCTGACCGGCTGGCGACAGCTTGAGGCGATGGGTCTCATGTCGCGCGGCGGCTGGGTCTAACCGATGGCGCGCATCAGCGCATGATGCCGCGCCAGATAGGCGGCGCGGGTTTCGGTCGGCGGGCGCAGTTCGATCGTCAGATCGCCGATCACCTTCGGGTCCGGCTTGCCAAAGAACCGGTCCGCCTCGGCCACGGTAAAGCCCGCGATTTCGGTCGCTTCCATCCAGGCGCTGATCTTGTCAGCCTTCTTGATCAGTTTCCTGGTCTCAGCCGGGATCGTCGCGGGCAGGCCGAAACGGATGTGAATTGCCGCCGAAAGCCGTTTGTCGAGATCGTCATAGCCCGGTCCGACCGCGTTCTTGACCGGGGAAATCATGTCGCCGATCACGTATTCGGGCGCGTCATGCAACAGCGCCGCCAGCGACCATCGCGCGGATGCACGAGGGGCAAGCCGGATAAAGAGCCGTTCGACCAGCAGCGAATGCTCGGCCACCGAATAGGCGAAATCGCCCACTGTTTGCCCGTTCCAGCGGGCGACAAAGCTGAGTCCGTGGGCGATATCCTCGATCTCGATATCGACGGGCGTGGGATCGAGCAGGTCGAGCCTGCGGCCCGAGAGCATCTTTTGCCAGGCGCGGGGTTTGGGCATGGGGCCTCCGGGTCTGTGGATGCTTCTGACTAGCCGGAGTTGACGGGATTTGCAAAGCGCTCCGCAATTGCCGCCAAGAGCGGTGAATCCGCGCGTGCGGCCAGGAAATTGTAGCCTTTGTAAGGATCGGTCTTGAGCGCGCGGATTGTGGCGGTGTCGGGCATCGGGGCAAGCCCGGCTTCGATGGAATAGATCCGCATGCCGGGCAGACCCAGCAGATGCGCGCTGACCGTGCAGGCGGGGTCGTTGCCGTGATCCTCGTAAATCAGCACCGCGCCCTGCGCCAGTGCGCGGGCGGCGCCCGATATGGCCGCCACCTCCGCGCCCTCGACATCGAGCTTGATGAGGGCGGCAATCCCCTCTTGCACCAGGTCGTCGATGGCCAGCGTTGGCACGCTCTCTGTCCGGTCCCTTGCGCCCGGCGGCGCATCGCCCATCAGCCGCGCCGAGGCGTGGCTGAGATGGGTGTTGACGAAGGTGAGTATCTCGCCGGATCTCGCATGAATGGCAGCGTGGTGGAGCGACACGTTGTGCAGTCTCGAGGCGTTTCCATACAGTTCGGCAAAGGTCGTCTCTGACGCCTCGACCGCGATCACCTGATCGAACAGCGGCGCGGCGCGGGTGGTCCAGTAGCCCTTGTTGGCCCCCAGGTCGCAAAAGAGCGGTGTGGCCTCGCGCGCAGCTGTCAGCACCCGGGCCACTTCGGGCTCGTAGGGCGCATGATAGAGGGCAAAGCGCGTCCAGTAGCCGTCGTTGAGGGCAATCCGATAGGGGGCGGCGCCGTCGGCATGAAGGAAAACGGCATTCTCGGGGTGGAACACCCTGCCCAGCCCGCGTGCGAAGCGGCCATAAAGACCGCGCGTCACGGCAAGCCGGAAGAGCCCCATCAGCAGCGCATGTTGCAAGCGGGCGGAAGGGCCGGAAAAGGTGAGGCGGCGAGGCGCTGTCATGGCGGCAGAGGTAGTGACAGCAGGGTCCGGACGCAAACCCAAAACACCGCGACCACACGCGCTTGTGTGTCGATTTTTAGTGCGCGGATGACTTGGCATCCCCAGATTCAGTATGTGGAAACCGGCGCATCAGCGCCCTGCATCAAGGAGAATACCCATGTTCAAACGTCTCTTCTGCACTGCTCTGGTATTCGGCGCGGCGGCGCTTGCCCCGCCAGCCCATGCCCAGGGTATCACCTGCCTGCCGCGCGAGTCGCTGGTCGAGCGGCTGGAGAACCGCTACAAGGAGCATCTGATCGGCGGCGGCCTGCAGAACCCGCAACAATTGCTGGAGGTCTGGGCCTCTGGCGAGACGGGCAGTTTCACTGTCTTTGTCACCCGGCCCGATGGTGTCAGCTGTATCGTGGCCACCGGGCAGCACTGGAATGACGGTCCGCGCGCCACCCCCGAAGGCGTCGCCGGCTAATCGCGCATTGCCGATCCGGGGGGTGAATGCTATCTGCCTTGCGAAATCGTATCAGCAAGGAGCCACCCCAGATGGCAAAGGATTACATCGTCAAGGACATCGGCCTGGCGGCGTTCGGGCGCAAGGAACTGGATATTGCGGAAACCGAAATGCCCGGGCTGATGGCCTTGCGCAAGGAATATGGCGCGACCAGGCCGCTGAAGGGCGCGCGCATCGCGGGCAGTCTGCACATGACCATTCAGACCGCTGTGCTGATCGAGACGCTGGTGGAACTGGGGGCCGATGTGCGTTGGGCGTCCTGCAACATTTTCTCTACTCAGGACCACGCGGCAGCGGCGATTGCCGAGGGTGGAACGCCGGTATTCGCGATCAAGGGCGAGTCGCTGGAGGAATACTGGGACTATGCCGACCGGATTTTCCAGTTTCCCGAGGGCGGCGCCAACATGATCCTCGACGATGGCGGCGATGCCACGCTCTATATCCTGATGGGCGCGCGGGTCGAGGAGGGCGAGACCGATCTGATCGCAACCCCCACCTCCGAGGAAGAGGTTGCCCTTTTCGCGCAGATCAGGAAGCGTATGCAGCAAAGCCCCGGCTGGTTCGTGAAACAGCGCCACATGATCAAGGGCGTGTCCGAGGAGACCACCACCGGCGTGCATCGTCTCTACAAGATGATGGAAAAGGGGCATCTGCCGTTTCCGGCGATCAACGTCAATGACTCTGTCACCAAGTCGAAATTCGACAACAAGTATGGCTGCAAGGAAAGTCTGGTGGACGGCATCCGCCGCGCCACCGATACGATGATGGCGGGCAAGGTCGCCGTGGTCTGCGGCTATGGCGACGTGGGCAAGGGCAGCGCCGCGTCGTTGCGCGGCGCGGGTGCGCGCGTCAAGGTGACCGAGGTCGATCCCATTTGCGCACTTCAGGCGGCGATGGACGGGTTCGAGGTGGTCGTGCTGGAGGATGTGATCAACACCGCCGATATCTTCATCACCACTACCGGCAACAAGGACGTGATCCGCATCGAGCACATGCGCGAGATGAAGGACATGGCGATCGTCGGCAATATCGGCCATTTCGACAACGAAATTCAGGTGGCCAGCCTCAAGAACCACAAATGGACCAATATCAAGGACCAGGTGGACATGATCGAGATGCCCTCGGGCAACCGGATCATCCTGCTGTCGGAGGGGCGTCTGCTGAATCTTGGCAATGCCACGGGCCACCCATCGTTCGTGATGTCTGCGTCTTTCACCAATCAGGTTCTGGCGCAGATCGAACTCTGGACCAAGGGCGATGCCTACAGGAACGAGGTCTATGTCCTGCCCAAGCATCTGGATGAAAAGGTGGCGCGCCTGCATCTGGACCGGATCGGCGTCAAGCTGACCCAACTGCGCCCTGATCAGGCCGACTATATCGGAGTAAGCCCCGACGGCCCGTTCAAGCCTGAGCAATATCGCTACTGAGCGCATCATTGCTATGCCCGATCCGCACCCGCTGGCCATGGCTGGCGGGTGTTTTTGTTCGGGAGGCTGACGAGGCGAAGGCCGTGGCAATTTTCCCTTTGAGCGTGAATGATCTGTCGTTATCGTTCCCTTGGCACCTGTTTCGGGGCTTGATTAATAGATAATCCGGCTGTCAGCCGTGCATTAGGGAGAAAATTTATGGGAAAACGTGACGATCTTATTGCTCAATATGCGGATGACCTGCGCAGGAAATGTGGGATGGAGCCGGATATGGATCTGCTGACCAAGGTCACAATTGGTTGTGGTCCCGCGATTTACGATGCCGATGCCTCGACTGTCGCGGGCACTCAGCCGTCCGAACTGGAAACCGTAAAGAACAATTTTCTGATCAGGAAACTTGGTCTTGCCGACAGCCCCGCCCTGATGGATGCGATCAATCTGGTGATCGAAACCTACGGCAAATCCGAACGTAACAAGTATCGCGCGGTGGTCTACTACATGCTGACCAAGCATTTCGGCAAGGAATCCGTTTTCCGCTGATCCCCGGATCCAGCCGCACCGCCGATGCGGCGGGCGTCAGGGCGCTGACACCCCCGGCTTTTTCTGGCGGTGGTGGGCGTTGGCAGGCTTGCGGGTTGAGTCCTGTCGCGCCTCCTGCACCCGACCCTCGTCACCTTCGTGCCATGACATGTCATATATGACATGTCATCCGGGGCGGGTAATGACCCCTGCGGTTATCCCCGGCAGAGGGCGCTGTGTTGGAAAATCCGCCGTCTGAGTCCCGTCCGCACGCCTCTCGGACTATGGAACGTCCGGTACATCCTGCACCCGACCCTTGTCACCTTCCTGCCATGAAATGTCGCGCTACTCCGGTCATCTCCGGCGGGGGCAGCGCCCGGAGGTTCCCGTCCGTCCTCTGTCGGTTTGCCAACCGTTCAGCCGATCCTGGCCGGCGTTACCCCGGCGCGGACTGTCAGCCCGATGCCGGCCGATCCGGCGGGCGTTTCCATCCCCTCAGGACGCGCTGCGCAGGTCGCCCACATCCAGAACCGGCGAGGCGTCGATGGTTTCGGCGTCGAGCATCGTCGCCACACGTTCGAGCGAGGCGACGAGCTGTGCCTGTTCCCAATCCTCGAGGGCCTCGAACTTGCGCACGTAGCGCTGTTGCAGCGCATCGGGCGCGCGGCGGATCGTGTTACGGCCAGCCTCGGTGATGACGATGTTGGTCTGGCGGCGATCCGTCTCGGATTTCTCGCGCAGGACCACGCCGTGTTTCACCAGCTTGTCCACAAGCGCGGTTACCGTCGCCTGCGATACCCGCATCTGGCTGGCGATCTCGGTCGCCGTGCAACTGCCCCGGTCCGCGACGATCTGCAGAACCCGGAATTGCACGGCCGTCAGCCCGGCGGCATTGGCCAGTTTGCGCCCGTATATCTCGGTCGCGCGCAGAATGCGGCGCAGGGCGATCAGGCTTTGGTCTGTGCGGTCCATGCGGGCCCCTTTCGTGATGGCCGTTATGGTCGCAAAGCTGTCGCTCAATTGCAATTTCATTCCTCCGGTGCAAATTAATTTAGTTAGCTAATTAAATATATAGAGCATTTTTGCTCAAAAAGTAAGAATTTTGCGATAATTTGCGCAAATTACACCAAGTGAATCATCAAGGTTGATTTCCAAGGTGGCTTATTATATTTAGTAAAACGAAGCAAATAGAGAGGTCATACCACCGATGCGACATGCAATGGAGATGTTTCGGAAAGCTCTGCCAACCCTGCGCAAACCGTCTTCCGAGGATGGCGCGGCGATCTGGGAGCTGATCCGGGCCTGCAAGCCGCTCGACGAGAATTCGATGTATTGCAACCTGATCCAATGCGATCATTTTCGCGATACCTGCATCGTGGCCGAGCTGAATGGCGAGATTGTCGGCTGGGTGTCAGGCTATATCCTTCCCGACGATCCCGAGACGCTGTTCGTCTGGCAGGTGGCCGTGTCGGAGAAGGCGCGGGGCACCGGCCTTGGCACGCTGATGCTGCGTGGCCTTCTGTCGCGCGAAAACTGCAGGGATGTGGCGCGGCTGCAGACCACGATCACCCGTGATAATGCCGCGAGCTGGGCACTCTTTCGCAAGTTCAGCGATCTCAACGACGGCGAACTGTCGAGCACGCCCTATTTCTCGAAATCGCTGCATTTCAACGATCTGCACGATACCGAATACATGGTCACCATCGCCATGAAGGAGCGGATGAAAAAGGCGGCCTGATCACAGGCCACCTGCCCGCCCTATTCCCCAATCACACAAAGGAACACATCATGCCGACTGAACAGTCAGCCGATCTTGCTATTTTCGAGCGCCGCGAATCCGAGGCGCGCAGCTATTGCCGCAGCTTTCCCAAATCCTTCGTCAAGGCGAAAGGCGCGGAACTGACCACCGCCGACGGGCGCACCTATATCGACTTTCTGGCGGGGTGTTCCTCGCTTAACTACGGGCACAATGACCCGGACATGCAGGCTGCGCTGATTGAGCATATCACCGCCGACGGAATCACCCATGGCCTGGACATGCACAGCGATGCCAAGGCCGGTTTCCTGACCGCGTTCGAGGAAATCATCCTGAAACCGCGCGGCATGGACTACAAGGTGATGATGACCGGCCCCACCGGCACCAACGCGGTCGAGGCCGCGATGAAGCTGGCGCGCAAGGTCACGGGGCGGCGCAACATCATTGCCTTTACCAACGGGTTTCACGGCATGACCATGGGTGCGCTGGCCGCGACCGGCAACGCGGGCAAGCGCACGGGGGCGGGGCCGGTGTCGCTCAACGACGTGTCGCGCATGCCCTATGAAGGTGCGTTCGGCGAGGGTGTGGACAGCCTGCACATCATCGCGGAAATGCTGTCGAACCCGTCGAGCGGGATCGACGCGCCCGCTGCGTTCATCATCGAGCCGGTGCAGGGCGAGGGCGGGCTGAACGCCGCCTCGACCGCCTTCATGCAGGGGATCGCACGGCTGGCCAAAGAGCATGGCGCGCTGCTGATCGTCGATGACATTCAGGCGGGGTGCGGGCGCACCGGCACCTTCTTCAGCTTCGAGGAGATGGGGATAGAGCCGGATCTGATTCCGATGGCGAAATCGTTTTCCGGGATGGGCCTGCCCTTTGCCGCGCTGCTGATCAGGCCCGAGCATGACATCTGGGGCCCGGCAGAGCATAACGGCACGTTTCGCGGCAATACCCATGCCTTTGTCACCGCGCGGGTGGCGCTGGAGAAGTTCTGGAAGGACGACGTGTTCCAGAAATCCATCGCCGCAAAATCCGCGATGCTGCGCGAGGGGTTGCAACTGATTGCCAACGAGATCCCCGGCGCGCGGCTCAAGGGGCGGGGCATGATGCAGGGGGTTGATGTCGGTTCCGGCACCCTGGCCGGCGAGATTTGCGCACGCGCCTTTGAAAAAGGGCTTATCATCGAAACCTCGGGTGCATCCGACGAGGTGGTCAAGGTTCTGGCGCCGCTGACGACGCCCGAGGCAACCTTTCGCAAGGGGCTGAACATCCTGCTGGATGCCGCCCGCGATGTAACGGCAACAACCAGATTTGCAGCGGAGTAACGCCATGATTGTCAGGGATTTCAACAAGATCATCGAGCAGGAGCGTGAGCGCGTCGTCTCGGACGCGCAATGGTCCAGCGTGCGGATGCTGCTTGCGGATGACGGGATGGGGTTTTCGTTCCACATCACGTTCCTCGAGCCGGGATCGGAGCACACGTTCGAATACAAGAACCACTTCGAGAGCGTCTATTGCATGCAGGGCAAAGGCTCGATCACCGATCTGGCCACGGGCGAGACCCATGAAATCAAGCCCGGCGTGATGTATGCGCTGGACAAGCACGATCGCCACATCCTGCGTGCCGATGAAGAACTGGTGATGGCCTGCGTCTTCAATCCGCCGGTGACCGGCAAGGAAGTGCATCAGGCAGATGGATCCTACGCGCTGGCAAGCGCCTGACAAAAGGGCCCGGGCCGCCCGTCCGGGTAGAGGATATGAAATTTCCGGAACACACCGTCGAAAAGATCGGCGGCACATCCATGAGCCGCGTGGCCGAGTTGCTGAACACGCTCTTTGTCGGCGACCGCGAGCGCGGGAGGCTCTATCACCGCATCTTTGTGGTTTCGGCCTTTGGCGGGATCACGAACCTGTTGCTGGAGCACAAGAAATCCGGGCAGCCGGGTGTTTATGCGCGGTTTGCCAATGGTGACGACGATCATGGCTGGCTGGATGCGCTGACCGAGGTGGGGCGCGCGATGGCTGAGGCGCATGGTGACATCCTGGCGCATCCGGGTGATCGTGGCATGGCCGATGAATTCGTCCGCGAACGGATCGAGGGGGCGCGGTCGTGCCTGTTTGACCTGCAACGACTGTGCTCTTACGGGCATTTCCGCCTGAGCGATCACATGCTGGTCATCCGCGAATTGCTGTCCGGGCTGGGCGAGGCGCATTCGGCCTTTGTCACCACGCTTCTGCTACAGCGGGCGGGGGTGAATGCGCGGTTCATCGACCTGAGCGGCTGGCGCGACGAGGCCGAGCATACGCTGTCCGAACGGATCGCGGCGGGGCTGGACGATGTGGACCTGTCCAGCGAGATGCCGATCGTCACCGGCTATGCGCAATGCACCGAAGGGCTGATGCGCGAGTTTGACCGGGGCTATTCCGAGGTGACATTCGCGCGGATCGCTGCCCATACGGGGGCGAAAGAGGCGATCATTCACAAGGAATTTCACCTGTCCTCGGCCGATCCCAGGCTGGTCGGCGAAGAGGCCGTGCGCAAGCTGGGCCATACGAATTACGACGTCGCGGACCAGTTGTCGAACCTCGGGATGGAGGCGATCCACCCCAAGGCGGCCAAGACGCTGCGCCAGGCGGATGTGGCGCTGCGGGTGACCAATGCCTTTGATCCGGGCGATCCGGGCACGCTGATCGACGATCAGCCGACCGATAGCCCGAGCGTGGAGATCGTGACGGGGTTGAAGGTTGTGGCGCTGGAACTGTTCGAGCAGGATATGGTTGGCGTCAAAGGCTATGACGCGGCCATTCTGGAGGCGCTCAAGCGGCACAATGTCTGGATCGTGTCCAAGACTTCCAACGCCAACACGATCACGCATTATGTCCATGCCTCGCTCAAGCTGGTGCGGCGTGTGGCGCGCGATCTGGAAGAGATCTATCCCTCCGCCAGGGTCTCGGCGCGCACGCTCTCGGTGGTTTCGCCCATCGGGCGGGATCTGACGGGGCTCAAGGTGCTGAGCCGGGGACTCGCCGCGCTGGAGGAAGCGGGAATCGAGGTGATCGCCGCGCATCAGACGCCGCGCAGCGTGGATGTGCAGTTCGTGCTGGCGGCCACGGACATGGAGACGGGTATCACCGCATTGCACCGTGTGCTGATAGAGGGGGACGCGACGCATCTCCCGAGAAAGGCCGCCTGATCGGGGGATCATCCGGTCAGGCCGGATGATGACAGGGATCGGGGCGGAAGCGGTCCGTCACCTGCCCCGTCATCCCCGGGCTTGACCCGCAGATCCCTGCCGCATCGCAACCTGCCGGAACACAGGATTGGTCAAGTTTGTCAGAAATGCACGACATTCGTCAGTTGGTGAAGCCGCACATCTGGAGTATTCTCGGGATGTGCGGGCCAGTATGGCCGATACCTTATCAGTTACACGTGTGGTGCGCCGGGAGCACGTGGGTGGCGGAGGGTGTCGGTTTGCGCCGACATCCTCCGTTCGCGTTTCGGGGGAGGTTCAGGCCGTCAACCCGGCCAGCCCGCAAATCACGCGCCATTCCTCTGCCGTGACCGGCTGAACCGAGAGGCGCGAGTTCTTCACCAGCACCATGTCGGCAAGGCGCGGGTCGGACTTGATCGTTTCAAGCGTGACGGGGGTTCTGGCCGTCTCGAGCGCCCTGATATCCACGCATTCCCAGCGGGGATCGTCCGCCTTGCTGTCGGGATGCGCCTCGGCGATCACCTCGACGGTGCCGACCACGGCCTTTTCAGACTGGCTGTGGTAGAAGAAGCCCCGGTCGCCCACGGCCATCTCGCGCATGAAATTGCGGGCCTGATAGTTACGCACGCCGTCCCATTCCTCGCCCGCGTCACCCCTGGCCAGCTGATCCTGCCAGCCCCAGGTCGAGGGTTCGGATTTGAACAGCCAGTAGCGCATCAGATCACCTTTTTCCATGGGATCAGCTCGACCCCGGAAAACAGCCCGGCCCTGGCGTAGGGATCATTCGCGGCCCAGTCCTGTGCGGCCTGCATATCCGCGACATCGAGGATGATCAGCGAGCCGATCATCTCGCCGCCCTCGTTCAGCAGCGGACCGGCCTGAGACACCACGCCGGTGTCCTTGAGATAGGCGATATGCGCCTCGCGGTTGTCGAGGCGGGTTTGCAGGGCACCGGGTTTGTCGCGGGCAATCAGGGCAATCAGCATCATTCTTCCTTCAGTGGTCGTGAGAGCAACATATCCATCGCCTGATGCACACGCAATTCGCCTTTGACAAGGGATGTGACCGCCTGCGTGACAGGCATGTCGAGTTCAAGCGACCGGGCGCGGTGCAGCACGGCATGGGCGGTGGCTATGCCTTCGACGGTGACGGCGGGATCGAACCCGACGCCGCGCCCGATGCTCTGGCCATAGCGGTAGTTGCGCGACTGATCCGAGGTGCAGGTCAGCGCCAGATCGCCAAGGCCCGAGAGACCCGCCAATGTCTCGGGACGCGCGCCGAGCGCATGGGCCAGGCGGTTCATCTCGGCAAAGCCGCGGGTCATCAGGGCGGCGCGCGCGCTCTCGCCCAGCCCGGCACCCATTACCGCGCCGCAGGCAATGGCGATTACGTTCTTGAGCGCGCCGCCCAGTTCCGCGCCGATGGTGTCGGTGGTCCGGTAGAGACGGAGAGTCCGGGTCGTGAGAACTGTCTGAAGCGTTTTGCCTGTTGCGTCGTCTGCGCAGGCGAGCGTGAGCGCGGTCGGCAGGCCCAGAGCGATGTCGCGGGCAAAGCTGGGGCCGGTGAGGATGGCCGGGATGGTCCCGGGACAGGTGCGGGCGATGAGCGCGGTGGGGCCAAGGCCGGTGGTCAGATCCATGCCCTTGCAGCAGGCGACGAGGGGACGATGCGCGAGAGCCGTGGCGTGATCCCGCAGAAAGCCGCCGAGCGTCTGCATCGGCATTGCCAGCAGGCAGGGCGTATCGCCGCCGTGAACCGGGCCGGTTGCGATGGTGATCGTATCCGGCAGTGATACACCGGGCAGGCGGCGGGCGTTCTGGCGGCTGGCCTGCATCTCTGCCGCGTGATCCGGGTCGCGGGCCCAGAGGGTGACGGACCCGTTCTGCGCCAGGGAGATCGCCAGCGCCGTGCCGAATGCCCCTGCACCACAGATCAGAATCATGCCTTGGCACCCTTCCTGCCGCTGCCCAGCATGGCAGGGCTGGTCTGATCCAGCGGCCAGCGGGGGCGGGCGACGAGGGTCATGTCATCGCGTCGGCCAAGAGCAAGGAGTTCGCCCCCCGCATAGGCGATCATCGCGGCATTGTCGGTGCAGAGCGCCAGAGGCGGCGCAACAAAGCGTGCGCCGATTTCGGAGGCGACGGTTTCCAATCCCAGGCGGATCGTGGCATTTGCCGCCACCCCGCCGGCTACGGCAAGCACCGGCTGTGCCGGGGTGTCGTCGAGATAGGCGGCAAGCGCGCGGCGGGTTTTCTCGGCCAGAACATCGCGCACCGACGCCTGAAACCCGGCGCAGAGATCGGCGCGGTCCTGCCGGGTGAGACCGGAATTTTCAGCCACAATCGTGTCGCGAGCCCGCAGCAGGGCGGTTTTCAGCCCGGAAAAGGACATGTCGCAGCCGGGACGGTCCAGCAGCGGACGGGGAAAGCGAAATCGTGCCTCATCCCCCGACAAGGCCTCGCGTTCGACCATCGGCCCGCCCGGCTGTGGCAGGCCTAGAAGGCGCGCAACCTTGTCGAACGCTTCGCCTGGGGCGTCGTCGATGGTGCCGCCAAGGCGGGTGAAATCGTCTGCCCCGCGCACGATCAGAAACTGGCAATGCCCGCCTGACACCAGCAGCATCAGGTATGGATAGGCCACCTGATCCGTCAGGCGTGGGGTCAGTGCATGACCGGCCAGATGGTTGACGCCGACGAGCGGCAGACCGGTGCCCGCCGCGATTCCCTTGGCGCACATCACGCCTGCGATCACCCCGCCGATCAGACCCGGTCCGGCGGTCACGGCCACCGCCTCCACATCCGCCAGCGTCATGCCCGCCCGCATCAGCGCCTCGCGCACGCATGTGTCGAGTTTCTCGGCATGCGCGCGCGCCGCGATTTCGGGCACGACCCCGCCGAACCCGGCATGCAGCGCGGTTTGGCCAAGGACGACCGACGACAGGATTTGCGCCGGGCCATCCGGTTCCATGCGCAGGAGTGCGGCGGCGGTGTCGTCGCAGCTGCTCTCCAGGCCAAGGATGGTCAGCGGGGGGGGCATCGTGCCTCGCCTGTTGCTTGATGGGTGCTTGGCAGGTAACACCGATTACATCAGGCAACAACTCTGGACAGCGGATGACCGTGACGATCCTGATCACCCGGCCCGAACCCGAGGCCAGCCGGTTTGCCGATCAGGTCCGGGCCAGCCTTGGCGATGCGGTGACGATCCTCTGCGCGCCGGTGATGCGGATCGCCTATCGCGGTGTCTTGCCTGACCTGAGCGGGAATGAGGTGTTGATCTTTACGTCACGCCATGGTGTCGCAGGGTTCTGCCGCCTGACCGACCGGCGTGATCTGGCGTGCTATGCCGTGGGCGATGCGACGGCTGTGGCGGCGCAGGAGGCGGGGCTGCGTGCGGTCTCTGCCGGAGGCGATGCCGGGGCGTTGCTGGCGCGCATCGCCGATGACGGATGCTCGGGGCCGTTCCTGCATCTGCGGGGGGCGCATGTTGCCGCGGATATCGTGGGCGCGTTGCGCAGGGCAGGGCATGTGGCGCAGGATGCGGTGGTCTATGACCAGATCGCGACGGATCTGAACCGCGTGGCACGCGATTGCCTTGTCGGGGCAGGGCCGGTTATTCTGCCGTTGATGTCGCCGCGCAGCGCGCGACTGTTCTTTGAGCAGGCCCGCGCGGCGACGGCACCGCTGCTTGTCGCGGCGATCAGCCGCAAGGTGGCCGAAATGGTGCCCGAAGGCGTGGCCCTGGCCGTTCAGACTGCCAAAACGCCGGATGCTGAGGGTATCCTCGATGTTTTGCATGGTCTGGTGGAGCGGGCCAAGCGGCTTGAGGGTGGAAAACACGCGCAGTAAGGTCAAATGGACATCAGGCGCGGCAAGATTCGAAAAGGTGACAACTCGTGGCGAACACAAGGAAACCTGCAAAGGACAAGGCAGAGGCTGACGCTACGCCTGAAACCGAGGCACCGATTACCGACGATACGCCGAATTCAGGGGATCACACGGCCTCTGCCCGGCCTGCGGATGAAACCAGCGGCGCGGCGCAGAAGGCACCCGGCAAAAAACCGCAAACCCCCGACGTTGCGGGCCGAACCGCCCCTGAGGGGTCTTACCCTGACCCCGTCCCGGACGAGACACCCGATGCCCCCGCCGGACAGGACGACCGCCCGCAATCCGAAACACCCGCGCCGGTGGTGACGACCGAACAGGTCATCGTGCGACAGGGTGGTTTCTGGGCGATGTTGCTGGGCGGGGTCGCTGCTGCCGGGATCGGCGTCTTGGCTGCGTCCTATGTTCTACCGTCTCAATGGTTCGAAACCGACGCTTCGGGGGTTGAGGCGCGTGTCAATCAGGAGCTTGCGGCACTGGACCAACGGCTGAACGATCTGAATGCGCAGATCGGGGGAATGTCGCTGCCGCCCGATCTGAGTGGCGAGGTTGACGGGCTTGGCGAAACCCTGGCCGTCCTGACCAAGCAGATGTCGGCCCTAGAGGCGCGTATCGCCACGCTGGAGAAACGCCCCCAACCGGAAACGAATGACGGTGTGTCAGAGGCCGAGTTGCAAGACCTGCGCGCAATGCTGGAGGCGCAGCGCGCCGAGGTTGACGCGCTCAAGGCCGAAGCAGAGGCGAGCGAGGCGGCGGCGCGCGACAGCGCGCGGGCCACGCTGCGCCGGGCCGCGCTGACCCGCATCCTGACCGCGCTTGACAGTGGCAACGATTTCGCGACCGCCCTGGCCGATCTGCGCGAAACCGGGGTGGAGGTGCCCGCCGCCCTTGCCGACATGGCCGAAACCGGTGTGCCGACACAGGCCATGCTGACCGAACGCTTTCCGGACGCCGCGCGCGCGGCATTGGCCGAGGCCCGTTTGGCAAGCGGCGAGGAAACGGCAGGGCTGGGCGGATTTCTCAAGAGCCAGCTCGGCCTGCGGTCGCTGACCCCGCGTGAGGGCGACGATCCCGACGCGGTGTTGTCGCGGGCCGAGGCGGCTCTGGGCGAGGGTCGGCTTGGCGATGCTCTGGCCGAGATTGAGACCCTGTCCGAGGGCGCGCGCGCGGCACTGGCCGACTGGGCCGATCTGGCCACGCGCCGCAAGGAAGCGCTTATCGCTGCCGAGGAACTGGCCGGGACATTGAATTGAGATAAAAAAGGCGGGCGTCATGCTTTGGTCGATTATCAAGATTGCAGTTTTCATCGCCCTGGTGGCGGCCGTGACACTTGGCGCGAGCTACCTGCTGGAACTTGAAGGCGGCGTGCGCGTCGTCATGGCCGGGGTCGAGATCAACCTCACGCCGCTCAAGGCTGTGATTGCACTGGCGCTGATGGTGCTGGCGATCTGGTTGCTCATGAAAATTGCCGGCATGCTGGTGGCGGTTCTGAAATTCATCAATGGTGATGAAACGGCGCTGTCGCGCTATTTCGACCGCAGCCGACAGGAAAAGGGGTATCGCGCGCTCAGCGAGGGGATGCTGGCGCTGGCCTCCGGCGAGGGAAATCTGGCCATGGCCAAGGCCGCCAAGGCCGAGAAATACCTGCGCAAACCGGCGCTGACCAACCTGATCACGGCGCAGGCGGCAGAGATGTCGGGCGACCGGCGCAAGGCGGAAGAGGTCTACAAACGTCTGCTACAGAACGACAAGACCCGTTTTGTCGGCGTGCATGGTATCCTGCGTCAGAAACTGGCCGCGGGCGACACGGATACGGCGCTGAAGCTGGCGCAGACCGCCTTTGCGCTGAAGCCGCGCCACGCCGAGGTGCAGGATACGCTGTTGCAGTTGCAGGCCGAGAAGCACGACTGGAAAGGCGCGCGCGCGACGCTGGGCGCCAAGCTGAAATACGGCAGCCTGCCGCGCGATGTCCACAAACGCCGCGATGCGGTTCTGGCGCTCTCGGAGGCGCGCGATGTGCTGGACGAGGGCAAGACCATCGAGGCGCGTGAGGCCGCGATCGAGGCCAACCGCCTGTCGCCCGATCTCATTCCGGCGGCGGTGCTGGCGGCGCGCGGCTATGCCGAACAGGGCAACAAGCGCAACGCGCTGCGGGTCATAAACAAGGCCTGGCTGATGCATCCGCATCCCGATCTGGCGGCCGCCTTTGCCGCGATCGAGCCCGACGAGACCCCTGCGCAGCGCCTGAAACGCTTTGCCAAGCTGCTCAAGGTGCATCCCGACAATCGTGAAACCCGGCTGCTGGAGGCCGAGTTGAATCTGGCGGCAGAGGATTTTCCCGCCGCGCGCCGCGCGCTCGGCACATTGGCAGAGATCGAGCCGGACGCCCGCGCGCTGACCATCATGGCGGCCATCGAGCGCGGCGAGGGAGCACCCGACGCGGTGGTCAAGGGCTGGCTGGCGCGCGCGCTCAGCGCGCCGCGCGGACCGCAATGGGTGTGCGACAACTGCCTGCACATCCACTCGGAATGGGCACCGGCCTGCGAGAATTGCCATTCGTTCGATACGCTCAGCTGGCGCTCACCCCCGAGTTCTCCGATCTCTGCGCCGACCGGACTGGAAATGCTGCCGTTGATCGTCGGCTCGGTCGAGGACCGTTCCGGGGACAGCGCGACGGAAGAGGACGATGGGGATGAGCCGCCGGTTGTCGATGCCGAATTCATCACCGAGGATGAAGATACCGACATTCCCCGACAGAACGTTTCCGGTCATTAAAAAGCCCCCGCACCATCGGGCGGGGGCCTTGCCTGTGGTGACCGATGCCCGGCTCAGGCGTTGGGCAGGATCACGATTTCGACGCGGCGGTTCTGAGCCTTGCCCGCAGGGGTCAGGTTGGACGCCACCGGCTGATCCTCGCCCCGGCCAAAGGCCCGGATGCGGTTGAACGGCACACCGCCATCCATCAGCACGGACGCAACGGCATTGGCGCGGCGTTCCGACAGGGACTGGTTATAGCTGGCCGCGCCGTCACTGTCGGTATGGCCGACCACCTGCACCGTGGTGTTGGGATATCTCTGCAGGCTCTGCGCCACCTTGAGCAGGTCGCCGCGCAGACCGGGGGCGACGGTAAAGCTGTCTACCGCGAACAGGATATCCTGCGGCATGGTCAGGATCAGGCGGTCGCCGGTGTTGACGATCTGCACATCGTCGTCAAGCTGTTGGCGCAGTTCCGCCTCTTGCCGGTCCAGAGCGCTGCCGATGGCCGCGCCGCCCGCTGCGCCGATCACGCCGCCGATGATTGCGCCCTTGGCCTTCTTGTCGCTGGCAAGCGCACCGACGCCCGCACCCAGCAGACCGCCCATGACTGCGCCTTGTTTGGCCTTCTGGTTCGGGTCAGTGCCGTTGACATAAGAGGGATCAGTGCAGGCCGCAGCGAGAAAAAGCGCTGTGACGGAAATGCACATCAGGGGTTTGCGTGCTCTGGTCATGAATATTAGCCTCATTGATTAAACCGTCCCGATGGATCGGGTCTGGGGCGATGATATGCAATAACACTGCCTACCCCAAGGCCAAACAAGAGAAAAATCCGGCAGGGCGCACGCAGGTTTCCGCCTATCATTCGGCGCGCGCGCTCTCCCAGGCCAGCATCGCACGTTTCACGGGAAGCCCCCAGTGATAGCCGCCAAGCGCGCCGGATTTGCGCAGCGCCCGGTGGCAGGGGATCAGGAAACTTACGGGATTGCGACCCACCGCCGTGCCCACGGCGCGCACGGCACGGGGATTGCCGATCGCCTGCGCGATTTCGGAATAGGTCGTGACATGTCCCGAAGGCACCTGCAACAGCGCCTCCCAGACCTTGATCTGGAACGGTGCGCCGATCATGTGCAGCGCCGCCTCGCCCCGCCCGGCAAAGGCTGAACTGACCCAGTGGGCGATCTTGTCCGGGGCCTCGCGATAGGCGGCGCGGGGCCAGCGCGCCTGCATGTCGGCAAGGGCGACCGCACGGCCGAACTCTTCGGCAAAGGCCAGACCGCAAAGGCCGCGATCCGTGCCCATGGCCAGCGTCTCGCCAAAGGGGCTGTCGAACCAGCCATAATGAATCACCAGCCCCGCACCCTGCCTGGCGAATTCGCCGGGACTCATCGCCTCCCACCGCAGAAACAGATCGTGTAGCCGCCCGCCGCCGGTCAGGCCCGCCGCATCCGCAGCCGCGAGCGTGGTAAAGCGCTGCGCGAGCAGCGTCTTGGCATGTCCAAGCGTCAGATATTGCTGATAGCGCTTGGGCGATACCCCGACCCAGGCGGAAAAGAGCCGCTGGAAATGCGCGGCGCTCATGCCCATCTCGCGCGCCAGTTGATCCAGCGGCAGCGCCTCGCCTCCAGCGTCGATCAGGTCGATGGCGCGGCGCATGACGTTGTAATGATAGCTGCGTTCAGGGGGCATGTTCATCATCGTGATCCTGTCATTGTGACCCCAAGATAGGGCGTTTGCGCGCACCCCGCGACCCGAATGTTGCTCATCTTGCCGTTTCCCGGCATAGAACGATCATGGTGCAGCAACTCGACTATCACACGATCCGCGCGATCTTTTCCCGCTTTCAGGCGGCAGAGCCCGAACCGAGGGGCGAGTTGGAGCATGTCAATGCCTATACCCTGCTCGTGGCGGTCGCTCTTTCGGCGCAGGCCACCGATGTCGGCGTCAACCGCGCCACGCGGGCGCTGTTTCAGGTCGCCGACACGCCGCAAAAGATGGTTGATCTGGGCGAGGATGGGCTGATCGAACATATCAGGACCATCGGCCTCTATCGCAACAAGGCGAAAAACGTGATGAAACTGAGCCGCATCCTGATCGAGGAGCATGGCGGCGAGGTGCCGAATTCCCGCGCCGCGCTGCAATCGCTGCCCGGTGTGGGGCGCAAGACCGCCAATGTGGTGCTCAACATGTGGTGGCATTACCCGGCGCAGGCGGTGGATACGCATATCTTTCGCGTCGGCAACCGCACCGGCATCTGTCCGGGTCGGGACGTGGCGGCGGTCGAGCGCGCCATCGAGGATCACGTGCCCGTCGACTTTCAGCAGCATGCGCATCACTGGCTGATCCTGCACGGCCGCTATACCTGCAAGGCGCGCAAGCCGATGTGCGGCACCTGCCTGATCCGTGATCTCTGCATATTCGAGGACAAGACCCTATGACCAGATACCAGGCCGTCGGCATCGGCAATGCCATCGTGGACGTGATCAGCCAGTGCGACGACGCCTTTCTGACGCGCATGGGAATCGAAAAGAGCGTTATGCAACTGATCGAGCAGGAGCGCGGCGAATATCTCTATACGCAGATGCAGGCGCGGCGGCAGATGCCCGGTGGTTCGGTCGCCAATACGATCGCGGGCCTGGGCGCGCTCGGCCTCTCGACCGGGTTCATCGGGCGGGTCAGCGATGACGAACTGGGCCGGTTCTACGCGCAGGCCATGACCGATGTTGGCACCGATTTCGTCAACCCGCCGCGCGCCGATGGCGCCCTGCCCACCTCGCGCTCGATGATCTTTGTCACACCCGATGGCGAGCGGTCGATGAACACCTATCTGGGCATCTCCACCGAACTGGACGAGGGCGACGTGCCCGACGCGGTGGCGGGGCAGGCGGGTATCCTGTTTCTCGAAGGCTATCTTTTCGACAAACCCAAGGGCAAGGCGGCCTTTCTGGCTGCGGCAAGGGCCGCGCGGACGGGCGGGGGCAAGGCGGGAATCACACTGTCCGATCCGTTCTGCGTCGACCGCCACCGCGACGATTTCCGGCGGCTGGTGCGTGATCTCGACTACGTGATCGGTAACGAGCACGAATGGAAATCGCTCTACCAGACCGAAGATCTGGGGGCCGCGCTGGAACAGGCGGCGGTCGAGAGCGGCCTGATCGTCTGTACCCGCTCGGGCCATGATGTGGTGCTGGTCGAGGGCGAGGATACCGTGACCGTGCCGGTGCAGGCGGTCACCCCCGTCGATGCCACCGGAGCGGGCGATCAGTTCGCCGCCGGATTTCTCTACGGGGTTGCCACCGGCCAGCCGCTTGCGGTGGCCGGGCGCATGGGCTGTATCGCCGCCGCCGAGGTGATCGGCCATTACGGCGCCCGCCCCGAGACGGATGTGAAGGCACTATTTGCCGCGGCAGGCCTGATCTGACCCCGTCGCGCCTGTGGATGGGTTGGATTCGGGTATTTACACCAAGAAGAAACAGCAGGTGCGCGCCCGGCTCCGACGTCGGTCGGACCCTTGCCGAAGCAGGCCGGGACCGGGCGCGGCTTCTCCTTGGGCGGTCATCGGCTCCCCAGCCTGTACCGCGCTGCAGGCATCGCACAGGAAGGTTAAGAAAACCTTGCTTCTTCTTGGCCGCCAATACCCTGGGGTGAATTGGCCGAAGGCCAAGAGGGGCAACGCCCCTCCTGCACCCGCGGGACCACTTCACTTGTCGCGGAACTGCGCCTCGCGTTTTTCAGCAAAGGCCGCCATGCCTTCTTTCTGGTCCTCGGTGGCGAAGAGCGAGTGAAACACGCGCCGTTCGAACAGAAGCCCCTCGCGCAGCGTCGTCTCGTAGGAGCGGTTCACCGCCTCCTTGGCCGCCATCACCGAAATCATCGACTTCTCGGCAATCTTCTGCGCGGCGCTCATCGCCTCTTCCATCAGCTTCTTGGCGGGGACGACGCGGCTCACCAGCCCCGAGCGTTCGGCCTCTTCGGCATCCATGAAGCGCCCGGTCAGGTTCATGTCCATCGCCTTGGACTTGCCGACGAAGCGGGTCAGGCGCTGCGTGCCGCCCAGACCGGCGATCACACCCAGGTTGATTTCGGGTTGGCCGAATTTGGCGGTATCCGAACAGATGATGAAATCGCACATCATCGCCAGTTCGCAGCCGCCCCCGAGAGCATAGCCCGAGACGGCGGCGATCATCGGCTTGCGCACCCGACCGATCGCATCGCTGTCGGCGGTAAAGAGATCCTCGGTGAACACATCGACAAAGCTCTTCTGGCTCATCATCTTGATATCCGCCCCGGCGGCGAATGCCTTTTCCGAGCCGGTCAGGACGATGCAGCGCACCCTGTCGTTGGTCTGCGCCTCGCCAAGCGCCTCGGCCAGCTCTGACATCAGCTGGTCGTTGAGCGCATTGAGCGCATCGGGGCGGTTGAGTTTGATGAGGGCGATGTGGTCTTCTATTTCGACGATGATCGTCTCATAGGCCATGACATCCGCTTTCAGTTGTTTCCATCAGGGATGATTCATTATCATTCCTGACGGCCGGTTCAACCTATCTTTGGCATAGCGGGCAATAGAAGCTGGAGCGCCCGGATTGCACGATTCGGGCAATCCGGCCGGTGCAGCCCTGGGTGTGACAGGCCATGCCCTCGCGCCCGTAGACGTCAAAGCTGTGCTGAAAATAGCCCAGTTCGCCATCCGCCTGCCGGAAATCCCGGAGCGATGACCCGCCTGCCTCGATCGCCGTGTTCAGCACCGCGCGAATGACCGGCACAAGCGCGGCGACGCGATGCGCCGAGATGTTTCCGGCGCGGCGCCGGGGCGATATGCGCGCGCGATAGAGCGCCTCGCAGACATATATATTGCCCAGACCGGCCAGGATGCGCTGATCCAGCAGGGCGGATTTTATGGACGTGTTCCGGCCCTTGAGCCTGGCCACCAGATAGGGTTCGTTGAAGTCATTTCCCAAGGGTTCCGGTCCCAGTCTTGCCAGCAGCGGGTGCGCTTCTGCGTTCGGGGTCGGCATCAGATCCATCGCGCCAAAGCGTCTGGGATCGCTGAACGTGATGCGCGCGCCGTTCGCCATGTCCAGCACCACATGGTCGTGCTTTTCAGGTGTCGGGTGGTCATGCACGAACCGCCCCAGAGGATCGCCCGAAACCATCATGCGCCCGGACATGCCCAGGTGAATCAGCAGTGTCTCGCCCGAGGCGAGATCGGCGAGGATGTATTTTGACCGCCGACGCAGGCCCAGCACCCGCTGTCCGGTCAGCCGGGCGGCCATGCCGGGCGGGAATGGCCGGCGCAGATCGCGGCGGTTGACCTGCGCCTGAGCGATCACCTGCCCCTCCATCACCGGGGCGAGGCCGCGGCGGACTGTCTCAACCTCGGGCAATTCGGGCATATTGGTCCGGTTCCTGCAATCGGGGCGCATTGTATCCCGCCCCATCGGCCCTATAAGAAGAGCGAGATGCAAGGAACGGCAAGACCCATGAGCGAGAAAACCACACATTTCGGATTTCAGGAAGTGCCCGAGTCGGAAAAGGCGGGGCGCGTGCGCGGGGTCTTTGGCAGCGTGGCTAGCAGATACGACGTGATGAACGACGCGATGAGCATGGGCATTCATCGCATCTGGAAGGATGCGATGATGGACTGGCTCGCGCCGCGCCGCGGTCAGAGGCTTCTGGATGTGGCGGGTGGGACCGGGGATATCAGTTTTCGGTTTCTCAAGCGCGCAGGGTATGGCCACGCCACTGTTCTGGACCTGACAGAGCCGATGCTGGTCGAGGGGCGCAAGCGCGCCGAGGCCGAGGCGCTGGCATCGAGCCTTGACTGGGTGGTGGGCGATGCGATGGCGCTGCCGTTCGAGGACAACACGTTCGACGTTTACACGATCAGTTTCGGGATCAGGAACGTCACCCGCCCGCAGGACGCGCTGAACGAGGCGTTTCGCGTGCTCCGACCCGGCGGGCGGCTGATGGTGCTGGAATTCAGCCAGATCCCGAATGACCTGATGCAGAGGGTCTATGATCTCTATTCCTTCAACATCATTCCGCGTCTGGGCCAGGTGATCGCCAACGATCGGGACAGCTATCAGTATCTGGTCGAATCGATCCGCCGGTTTCCCGATCAGGAGACCTTCTTGCAGATGGTGCGCGAGGCCGGGTTCGGGAATGCCAAATACCGCAATCTGAGCATGGGCATCGCCTGCCTGCATTCGGGTTGGAAAATCTGAATGCGCGGACCGCACAATATCCTTCGGCTGATCCGTACCGGGGCCACGCTGGAGCGTACGGGCGCCATGGGCCTGATCATGGACGCTTTCGAGGCGCCGCCCCTGCTGCGCGGCACGATGCGGTTTCTGGCCTGGCCCTTTCAGTGGCTCGGTTACAAGGGGGATCCGGCCAGCCCGCCCGCGCCGCGGGCGCTGACGGCACTTGGTCCGGCCTATATCAAGTTCGGCCAGATCCTCAGCACCCGCCCCGATCTGGTGGGTGAAGAGCTTGCCACGCAACTGCGGATCCTGCAGGACAAATTGCCACCCTTTCCGGTGGATGTGGCCAAGCGCTCTGTCGCGCAGGAACTGGGTCAGCCGGTCGAGGCGTTGTTTGACGAATTCAGCGCGCCGGTCGCCGCCGCATCGATCGCGCAGGTCCACAAGGCGCGCCTGCGCTCGGACGGCTCTGACGTGGCGGTCAAGATCCTGCGCCCCGGCATCGAGCGCGCCTTTCGACGCGATATCGACGCATTCTATTTTGCCGCCCGGATGATAGAGACGCTGGCCCCCGGTGCGCGGCGTCTGCGCCCGACGGATGTGATCGCGCATTTCGAGGGCGTGGTGACGGGCGAGCTTGACCTGCGGCTCGAGGCGTCCTCGGCCTCTGAATTCGCGGCCAATACCGGCGGTGATACCGGGTTCAAACTGCCATCGGTGCAATGGCATCTGTCGTCGCGGCGGGTGATGACGATGGGCTGGGCGGATGGCGTGCCCCTGGGGGACAATGCGGCGCTCGATGCCGCCGGGCATGACCGCGCCGATCTGGGGGAGCGGGTGCTGCAACTCTTTCTCAGCCATGCGCTGCGTGACGGTTATTTCCACGCCGACATGCATCAGGGGAACCTCAAGGTTGCGGCCAACGGTGATATCATCGCCTATGATTTCGGGATCATGGGGCATATCGACGAATATACCCGGCGCGTCTATGCCGAGATCCTCTACGGATTCATCAAACGCGATTACCGCCGCGTCGCCGAAGTGCATTTCGAGGCGGGCTATGTGCCCGCCGACCGTGATGTCGATGCCTTCGCGCGGGCACTGCGCGCGGTGGGCGAGCCGATCTTTGGCATGGATGCCAGCAAGATTTCCATGGGCAGTCTGCTCAGCTATCTTTTCGAGGTGACAGAGCGGTTCGGGATGGAGACGCGCACCGAACTGATCCTGTTGCAACGCACCATGGTGGTGGTGGAGGGGGTGGCGCGCAGCCTCAATCCGCAGATCAATATCTGGCAGGTCGCCCGGCCCGTCGTCGAGGATTATATCAAGCAAACGATCGGTCCGCGCGCCGCGCTGCGTGATCTGGGGCGTCTGGCGGCGGTGCTGTCACGCTATGGTCCGCGCCTGCCGGGGCTGGTCGAAGCGGCGATCATCCGGCAATCCGCGCCGCCGCAGCCTGCGCAGCGCCCTGTCTGGCCTGCGCGTCTGGCCTGGGCAGGACTGGGGGTGCTTGCGGGGATGGGCGGAATGCTTTTTCTAATGTTCGCCGCGTGAGATTGATGTTTGAGTGTCAGGTGCCGCCCGGCTAACCCTCTGCGGTTCAGTTTTCAGCAGGCCGCAGGCCGAGTATCCGGCTGGCGGGGATAATCTCGCCGTTTTCCATCACGACAACAGTCTCACCGTTGTCCAGGCGTGCCTCGGTGATGCGACCATGCACCTCGACGTCATGCCGGGCGATCGTTTCACCCTGCGACAGGGAATGCGCCGAGATCCTGTAGGTGCCCTCTGGCAGCGGCAGACCGGCCGTGTCGAGCCCGGCCCACTCGATCCGACCGGATTGCAGCGGGATTGTCTGTTTCTGCACGATGATGCCCTTTGCGTCGGTGACCACCAGCTGCGCCGCATCGGCCAGCGGATCAACCGTCGCGGTCAGGGTGACAGGCTGTCCGCGAAAGGATACCGGCGTCAGGGCGCGCGCCTCAAGGCCGATCCAGCCGGACAGTTGCCCCAGACCCAGCGTCGCGAGCCGCGACCCCAGACCGACCAACAGATCATTCGTGCGGACCTGCTGTTCTACGGTGGAAAAGGCCGCGAGCTGCACCGCGAAATCCGCCGATTCGATCGGGTTGAGCGGATCCTGATTGCGCATCTGCACGGTCAGCATCTTGAGAAAGGTTTCAAAGTCGGAACTGAGCACGCCTTTATTCTGTGGCGGGGCCGTGTTGGCTGTCGCGGCACGCGAAACGCCGGTGACAGGCGGCGGCGCGGCAGATGTCGTTTCCATTGGTATTCCTTTCTAGAGGCGTAGGTCGAGCCGGTCCGTGATCGGGGAAGCGGTGGTGTCGAGTGGCGGAACGATCAGGGTGTGGCCGGGCATGGCAGTCCGGTCCCGATCCGGGCCGCGATGATTGGCGGTGTTCTGCCCGGACGGGGCAGAGTGACCGCCGCCGAACGAGAACTGGGCCTGCTCATAGCCGATTTCCCGGAATTCCTGCGCCAGTATACCGATGTGCCGACGCATGAGATCGAGCGTTTCGGGTCGTTCCGCGATCACTGCCACATTGACTGTTCCATCGGTTGCGCTCAGGCTGATGCGCACCCGTCCGAGTTCTGCGGGATGCAGGAGCAACTGGACCGGACGATCAGGCCGCCCGTTCTGGACGGCAGAGGCGATCTGAATTGCCAGCTGCTGTGGCAGGTCCTGACGGAGCAGGACGGACTGGGGTATCGGGCCGCTGACGGACGTGGCTGCTGGGGTTCCCCTGAGATCCAGGCGCAGCGTCGTGTCATCGCCCTCTGAAGTGAGGGCAGGGAAATCCGTGCCTGCTGTCGCGCTGGTGAACGGGCGTGGGAGGGAAGGAGCCAACAGCGCCGGAGTCGCCGGTTGAGGGGGATCAGACATTTGCGTGGCGGCTGGTGCCTGCGTGGCGGCCGGCGCCATGCCCGCTCCCGGTGAAGAGGTGGACAGGAGCGGGTCGTCCTGCCCGCCTGTCATGCCGGTGCCGTCGCGCGCCGCAGCGGCGGGCGCCATGCCCGCTCCCGGTGAAGAGGTGGACAGGAGCGGGTCGTCCTGCCTGCCTGTCATGCGGGTACCGTCGCGCGTCGCAAAGGCAGCAGGCGAAGGGGCGATCGGATCGACGCCGCGAACCCGCGTTTCGGCCCCGTCGGCGGGCATGTTTCCGGTGTCGCCAATGTTCCGGGTCGGTCCTGCACCTGTTCGGACTGCGACAGTCGCTCTGTCGGCGACCGCTTCGCCCGAAGGGAGCGGTAATTCCGGCCGCCCGGTCGTGGCCTCTGCGGGCTGGGATGATGCCAGACCATGCGGCATCCCGTTGTCCTGCGATTGTCCGGGTGCCGGCGACACTGTCCGGTCCGGGAGGAGCGCGGCCTTGTCATGAATGCCGGGCGTTCGGGAAGCCGCGTGCGTCTCAGGTTCCGTCGGGCGGGCGGGCGTGGTCTCTGGCGAGCGCGTCCGTGGCTCATCCGTGTCGACAGTCCCGGCCCCTACAGCGCCCGGATCGAGAGGCGGCGCGCTGCCTTTGAGGGTGTCTGCAAGCGGTATATCCCTCTGGGTCAGGGCCGCTGCGTCCGTCGTCTTGCCGTCGTCCCCAATGAGGATGTCGAGGGGCGGAACCGCCGGGGCATCCGCATCCTCGCGCGGCGGGGCGATGTCCGTCGCGCCATCAGCATCGTCCTGCATGATCCGGACGAAATCCGGTGCCGTGCGGCTGTCAGCGGCCTGCGACCGGTCACGACCTATGCCGTCATGGCCGTTCACAAAGGCCTGGGCGGACAGGGCGACGCCTGCGGGCATGGGGGAAGGCAGCATCATCACGCTCCGAAATTCTTTCGTTCGCACCAGCATGCCGGAATCCGGTTACTGCTTCTTTACCGCTTTGAGGTCTTATGACGATTAGTTCGCTCAATTCGAGGTAATGCGGTGACAGATCATTTACGAATTCCATCCATCCAGCCCCCGGCGGGACGGCCCGACAGGCATGTGGCGTTGCGCGAGGCGGCGCAGGCTCTCGAGGCCGGGTTTCTCTCGGAAATGCTCAAATCCGTCCGCTTTGGCGAACAGGAGAATGCCCTGAGCGGCAGCGTTGGTGAAGATCATTTCGCATCGTTCCACCGCGATGCGCTGGCCCGTGAAATGGTGCGATCCGGCGGCATCGGACTAACCGAAATCATCCTGAAATCCCTGATGGAGAAGAACAATGGCACATGACGCTGAACGCCGGATCATCAACCGTCTCGACACCCTTCTGGAGACAGAGCGCAAGGCGCTGCTGCACGGTGATCTGCATCGCATCTCGACGCTGGTCGAAGAGAAGGAGACGTTGATAGACGAACTCAACCGGATGACGACCGATGCGCCGGGGGATATTGCGGCGTTGCAGGCCAAGCTCATGCGCAATCAGGCGCTCTTGGACGGGGCCTTGCAGGGGATCAGGAATGTTTCGGCGCGTCTGGCGGCATTCCGGCAGGTACGCCGCGCGATGGATACCTATGACCGTGACGGCCACAAACACACCATCCCAGGCGAGGTCGAGCGCAAGGTCGAAAAACGGGCCTGAGCGGATTTAGCTCAAATGCCGGGTTCTTCCCGCAATGCGTTTAGCACTCCATTAGGACTTGGCAGGCCATCTTGTTCCTGCGTCCACAATCGGATGGCGCAGCCGCAAAACACATCGCTCGCTGCACATGTCAGAAAGACAGCTGAGGTTCGCCGCCGTGCAATCGGGGCGGAATATGAAACCGGCGAAAACCGCCAAACAAAAAGGTAAGTACTATGTCCAGCATTTTGACAAACAACAGCGCGATGGTGGCCCTGCAGACCCTCAAGACAGTCAACTCGAACCTGGCCAAGACCCAGGACGTGATTTCAACCGGCAAGGAAGTCGGCAGCGCAAAGGACAACGCCGCCATTTTTGCGATCTCCAAGGTGATGGAATCGGACGTGAGCGGCTTCAAGGCGATCTCGGACAGCCTGTCTCTGGGTGAATCGACCGTCGCGGTCGCACAGAACGCGTCGGAGACGATTGCCGATCTGCTCATCGACATCAAGTCCAAGGTCATCGCAGCCCAGTCCAGCAACGTCGACCGCGGCAAGATCCAGACCGATATCGAGGCGTTGCGCGGGCAGATCGAATCTGTTGTCGGAGCGGCGCAGTTCAACGGTCTCAACCTGCTGTCGAACCGCGAGAATGTCGCGGGGTCCGGCATCCTCCAGGTCCTCAGTTCACTGGATCGCACCGGCGACGGTACGGTTAACGCCAGCAACATCAATGTGATCAAGCAGGACCTGGGTCTGCAGCAGGTCGATTTCAGCACCGGCACGGCTGTAGCCGCCGGATCGGGCACCACGATCAGCGGGGCGCTTGATGCGGGTGCGGCCGTTGCGGTTGCTGGCGCGGCGACCCCGGGAACGACCACGCTGGTCATCGACTCCGTGGTCGCGGGCACGGGAATTCAGATCGACATCTCGGCCTCCGCCGGCACGGTCGGCGCGGCCTTCGACGACGCGACGCGCGACGTGTCCTATGTGGCGCGCGATGGCGATACCCAGGCCGATGTGGCCAACGGTCTGGCCGAGGCGTTCAACCGTCGTGTGGCAGAAGCGGTGGAGGCCGGCACACTGTCCGCAAACACCTCGATCGGCGCTGTGGTCAGCGTGGCGGCGGATGGTGTGGCGACCATCACCTTCACCGGTGAAACCGGTGCTGCCGGCGACGACTTCTCGCTGCAGGCCATCGAGACGACTGGCGTGACGCAGGGTGGCGGTCTGGCGGAGCTTGCCAATATAGATGTCACCACCGACGCGGGGGCAAGTGCTGCGATTGATCAGGTCGAACGGTTCATTCAGACCGCCGTCGATGCCGCCGCGAGCTTTGGCTCGGTGCGGGGGCGGATCGAGACGCAGTCGGAGTTCGTGTCGAAACTTACCGACTCGCTGCGCGCGGGTATCGGTTCCATGGTTGATGCCGATCTCGAAGAAGCCTCGGCGCGGCTGCAGGCCCTTCAAGTGCAGCAGCAGCTGGCCACACAGTCGCTGTCCATCGCGAACCAGGCGCCGCAGTCGATCCTGGCATTGTTCAGGTAACCGGATCGGGGGCGCGATGACAGCGCCCCCGTCTCTCCATTTCCTGTTCCTGACACCCAGCATCGCAACCGATGGAAGGACATGACGTGAACGCCATTCTGCGGGCACAAGATGCCTATCGCCGACAGACACAGGCCACCCGGACCGAGCGCGGCATCGAATACGACGCCTTTGCAAGGATCACCCACAAATTGAAAGCAGCGGCGTCGCGCGAGCCTGGCGGGATCGGCGAACTGGCGGCTGCCTTGCATGCGAACCGTCGCCTCTGGACCGTTCTGGTGACCGATGTCGCAGACAGAAACAATCCGTTGCCGCCGGACCTGCGGGCACGGATCATTTATCTGGCGGAATTCACCCGCTTGCACAGCAGCAAGGTGCTCCGGGATGGTGCATCGGTTGAGCCCCTTGTCGACATCAACACCGCCATGATGCGCGGGCTGGGCGAGCGGAGGACCGTGAAATGACAGGGCTCGTCCTGAAACTCGGCCCTCGGGAAAGGGTCTTGATAAACGGCGCGGTGGTCGAGAACGGGGACCGGCGCTCACGTCTGTCGATCGTGACGCCCGACGCCAAGATCCTCCGGTTGCGGGATGCGATTCACCCGGAAGAGGCGAACACGCCTGTTCGCAGCGTCTGCTACGCGGCGCAACTGGTTCTGTCCGGGGATTGCAGCCCGCAGGAGGCGCGGCAGCAACTCCTGCGCCGGATCGAAGAACTGAGCCAGGTGCTTCGGGATCCCGACAGCCGGGCGCATCTGACGCATGCGACCGAGGCGCTGCTTGCCAACGACCATTACAGATGCCTCAAATCGCTGCGCGCGCTGTTGCCGCGCGAAGACCGGCTTTTGGCGCATCGATCATCATGAACTTCGAGCCGGTTGTACCTCTGAGCGGCTTGGCAGGTTGGGCATTGCTGAACAGAACGCTTGATCGTCAGACGGATCTGTTCAGCAAGTCGCCGGTCATCCAGCGCGACACAGAGTATTTCGAACGTAATATCGGCAGCGTCAGGACGGCCGAGGATCTGGTTTCGGATCGCCGTCTTCTGCGGGTGGCGCTCGGGGCCTTTGGTCTGCAGGAGGACATCAACAGCCGGGCGCTGATCCGCAAGGTTCTGGAAGAGGGGACAGATCGCGACGACGCGCTTGCCAATCGGCTGTCAGATCGCCGATACAGGCAACTGGCAGAGGCATTTGCCTTTGCCGACAATGCCGGGCCGCGGACGCAACTCGCGGGATTTGGGGCTGAAATAGCTGAAAAGTTTCGCCGCATGGAATTCGAAGTGGCCGTGGGAAACCAGGACCAGGCCCTCCGGCTTGCGATGAATGCCCAGCGGGATTTGTCTGAGATCGCAAGCGAGGATTCGGGGTTCAACACGAAATGGCTCCGGATTCTCGGCACCCCACCCCTTCGCCGGGTCTTTGAGGCGGCGCTTGGATTGCCGCAAAGTTTCGCGCAGCTTGATCTGGACCGCCAACTCGATACCATCAAGGCTCGCTCTGCGCGTCAACTCGACCTGTCCGACCCGGCGCGGCTTGGCGATCCTGAGGTGCAGGAACGGCTGATCCGCAGGTTTCTGCTGCGTGACCAGATCAACAGCATCGGCGTTCAGTCCTCGCAATCCATCGCCCTGACCCTTCTGCGGGCGGCTCCGCGTGCGTTCTGACAGCAAGCCCTTGATCTGACCGCGCCGGGCTGTCGGGGACACGGGCCTGCCGTCAGTTTCCGATAAGGCTCCGGCCTGCGGATCCGGTGCCGGGCACGCCCGGATGATCCACAACCCGGCCCGACGCGGGAACGGCCGCCGGCACGGCAATCCCTGCGCGGCGCAGAATGACGCCAAGGCGCGCAAAGCTGTTCTGTGCCGATACGGTTTCCGGCAAGGCGAGAAACCCGTCAAGCTCTGCCCAGACCTTTATCGCCTGATCCAGTTCGGGATCGCTGCCTTCGGTATAGAGCCCGGCCCGGATCATCGTCTCTGACCGGGCATAGCTGGCCAGCAGCCTGCGGGCACTTACGATCAGATGGTTCTCAGTCTGGCTCGCGGCGTTGGGCAGGCTGCGGGATACCGAGCGCAACAGGTCGATCGCCGGATAGCGACCACGCTCGGCAATCTGACGATCAAGCACTACATGCCCGTCCAGCACTCCGCGCAGAATGTCCGCGACCGGCTCTTCCATGTCCGAACCCGCAACCAGAACGGTCAGAATCGCGGTAATGTCCCCGGCATCGCCCTCGCCCGGACCTGCGCGTTCGCAAAGCGACATGATCATATGCGCGGTCGAGGCGGGAAACCCGCGCAACGCAGGCATTTCACCGGCGGCGGTTGCCACCTCACGATGCGCCTCGGCGAAGCGGGTGATCGAATCGGCCAGAAACAGGACATGGAGCCCCTGATCGCGGAAAAATTCGGCCACCGCCATCGCTGTCCAGGCACATCGCCGCCGGACCATGGGCGAGCGGTCCGAGGTTGCCGTGACAATTACCGCGCGCGCCAGACCCTCGGGCCCCAGCACGTTTTCGACGAAATCGCGCAATTCGCGCCCGCGTTCGCCGATCAGCGCGATGACCACGACATCCGCCTGCATGTGCCGGGCGAGGTGACCCAGCAGCATCGACTTGCCCACGCCGGAACCGGCGAACAGCCCCAGGCGTTGTCCGCGCACGACCGGCAGCACGGTGTTGAACGCGGCCATTCCTGTCTCAAGACGCCTGCCCAGAGCGCGCCTGCGGGCCGGCGCCGGGGGATCGGCCCGCAAGGCGCGCGGGACCGCCCCGCGCAGCAGCGGGCGGCCATCGAGCGGCGCGCCGAACGGATCAATGACGCGCCCGATCCAGCTCTGCGACGGCGCGATCTCCGAGGCATCGAGCAACAGAGCGCGGTCCCCCAGGGCAAGGCCCTCGGCCGCCCTGTCAGGAAGAATCACGATCAACGAGGCCTCCATCTGCAGAACCTCGCCGGTCAGTTCCGCCCCGGTGCGGGTCTGGATCCGCACGCGATCCCCCAGACGCGCGATGGCGGACAACCCGCTGATCCGGATCGTGTTTCCCAGCACGGCAGCTACCCGCCCGACAGGGCGAAGCGCCCGCAGCGACGAAATCTCGGCCTGCAGGCCTGTCAGTCCATTTTTTTCCATCGGGCGCTCCAATCATGTCCTGAAAACAATTTCTAAAGGAATCAGAGTTAAGCCTTGATTGAAGCCAATCGAGGGAGAAGCCCCGATGTTTGAGAAACTGGAAATCTTCCGCATGGCGCAGGCCATGGCCATGCATGCCGGTGCACGACAGTCCGTCGTGGCGCAGAACATGGCCAATGCGGATACGCCCGGCTACCGGGCGCGCGACATAGCGCCGTTTGCATCATTCTATCAGAGTCGAGGAGGGGGCGCGTCGGGCGCGTATGTCACACGGCCAGGGCATCTTTTGGGTCAGGGCCAGCAGCCCGGTTTCGCTGTGACCGATGATCCGAGCGCGGTAGCCGACCCGAACGGCAACTCTGTCTCGCTCGAATTCGAGATGCTCAAGGCGGTCGATGTAAAGCGCCAGCACGATCAGGCGCTGGCGATCTACAGATCGTCACTGGATGTTCTGCGCCTTGCAATCGGTCGCCGGTAAGGGAGGGCAGGATGAACGATTTTATTGGTTCCCTTGCCGTTTCTGCCAGTGGGCTGAAGGCGCAGGCGCAGCGGCTGCGCCATCTGTCCGAGAATATCGCCAACGCCGATACACCCGGCTACCGCCGCAAGACCGTGTCTTTCGAGACCGCATTTGGCGGGTCGCAGAATACTGGCGAGGTGACGGTCGGTCGCGTCAATCTGGACCGGCGCGCGCCGGAGCGGGTCTATGATCCCGGCCATCCCCTCGCCGATGAAACCGGCCATCACGACGGTTCGAATGTCGACCTGATGATCGAGATTGCCGACGCGCGCGAGGCGCAGCGCAGCTACGAGGCCAATCTCAAGATGTTCGATCAGGCCAGGCAAATGTCGGCCAGCCTGATGGACCTGTTGCGCCGATAACACCGATAAACACCAATACAGGAGTTCCAGAATGGACATCACTTCTCTTCATGCTGCGCAAAAGTATGCAGCGTTCCGGCCCGCGACCGAACCGGCGTCGATCCAGGGCGGGGCGGGTGAGGCGTTTCAGACCCTTGCCCGTGATTTTGCCGCCACCCTCAAAGAGGGCGAGGAGGTCGCAAAAGCGGCCATGACCGGCAAGGCCGATCCGCATGCGCTGGTGCAGGCGCTGGCCCAGACCGAACTGGCGGTCGAGGCGGCCGTGACGGTCCGCGACCGGGTGGTCGAGGCCTATCAGGAAATCCTGCGCATGCCGGTCTGAGACCATGCTGGACGAGGTCGTTTTCTTTGACACCATGCGCGAGGGGCTTTGGATATCGGTGATCATTTCCTTTCCGATCCTTGCTGTCGCGCTGGTGGCGGGCCTCGTTGTGGGGCTGTTTCAGGCGCTTACCTCGATCCAGGAACTGACCCTGACCTTTGTGCCGAAACTGGGAGCGATCGCCGTCGTGTTCTGGCTGACCATGGGCTTCATGACCCAGACGCTGGTGACATTCTTTCAGGACCGGCTGGTGCCGCTGATTACGGGAGGCTGAGATGGAAAACGCAGGCTACACAACCCTGAGCAGGCAATCGGGACTGCTGCGCGAGATGCAACTGGTGGCCAACAACATAGCCAATGCCGCAACGACGGGGTACCGGCAGGAAGGGCTGATCTTTTCGGAATTCGTCAAGCGTGCGGAGGGCGGCGAGTCGCTCTCCATGGCGCGAGGCAACGTGCGCAACACCTCGATGATGCAGGGGCCGCTGACACGGACCGGCGGGGCGCTCGATATGGCGATAGAGGGCGATGGATTTTTCCTGATCGAGACGCCACAAGGCGAGCGCCTGACCCGCGCCGGCAGCTTTTCTCTCTCGGCCGGGGGCGATCTTGTCACCAATGACGGGTTTCGTGTGCTCGACGCGGGCGGTGTGCCGATCTTTGTGCCTCCTGACGCCAGCGACCTTGGTCTGTCGACGGATGGTACGCTCGGCAGCCAGGGGCGCCCTCTGGCCCAGATCGGGCTGGTCCAGCCCGTCGAGAAAACCGATCTGATCCGCGAGGACGGCGTGATGTTCCGGACCCGGGGCGGGATCGAACCCGTCGAGAACCCGCGTATCCTGCAGGGCTTTCTCGAAGGGGCGAATGTCGATCCGATCAGCCAGATCGCACGGATGGTCGAGGTGCAACGCGCCTATGAGATGGGGCAGAGCTTTCTCGATTCCGAAAACGAGCGCGTGATGACAGCGCTCGACACCCTTACCCGTTGATCCTCAGGAGAACACGATGCGAGCCCTACAGATAGCCGCAACCGGGATGGCCGCCCAGCAGATGCGAGTCGAGACGATCTCGAACAATCTCGCGAACATGTCGACCACGGGCTACAACGCCCGGCGCGCCGAGTTTGCAGATCTGCACTATCAGCAACTGACCCGGGCGGGGACAATCAATGCCGCTGATGGCACGGTATTGCCGACCGGGGTGCAGCTTGGCCTCGGGGTGCGCCCCGCGGCGATCTCGGTGCATCTGGCGCAAGGATCGCTGACGGAGACCAACGGCGATCTCGACATCGCCATCGAGGGAAACGGCTATTTCGAGGTGACCCTGCCCTCTGGCCAGTCCGCATATACCCGCGACGGTGCGCTCAAGCGCTCTGCCGAAGGGCTGATCGTGACGTCGGACGGTTTTCCGGTCGCGCCCGAGATCACCATTCCCGAGGATGCCCGGAGCCTGAGCATCAACGCAGACGGCGAGATCTTTGCGTTCTTCCGGGAAACCGCCGAGGCGCAATCCATCGGCCAGCTGAACCTCGCCGGTTTTGCCAATCCAAAGGGATTGGAGGCCGTCGGCAGCAATCTCTTCATGGAGACAGAGGCGTCAGGTCCGGCCAATGTCACCACGGCGGGTCAGGACGGACTCGGGACGCTGCGGCAGGGTTATCTGGAAAACAGTTCGGTCGATCCGGTGCGCGAGATCACTGAACTGATCGAGGCACAGCGCGGTTATGAACTCAACGCCAAGGTGATCACCGCCGCTGACCAGATGCTCAGCGCCACCACGCAGGTGCGCTGATGAAATGGCTGATCCTCGCCGGGCTGATTGCCGTACCGCCGCCCGTCTGGGCTGATCGCATCGTTGCCGCCCGGACGATTCGCGCGCAAGAGATCATCGCGGCCGAGGATCTGCTGCTCGAGCCGGGAACCGGGCGGGGGAGCGTCACACTACAGGATCTGATTGGCAAGGAGGCGCTGGTCTCGCTGTATCCGGGCCGTCCGGTGCGCGCGGCGGATGTCGGTCCGCCCGCCCTGATAGACCGCAATCAGATCGTGTCGCTGATCTATCTGCGGGGCGGCCTGCGGATCATGACGGAGGGGCGCGCGCTCGCACGCGCCGGGATGGGTGAATATGTCCGGGTGATGAACCTTGCGTCGCGTGCGACCATCGTGGGCCGGGTGACGGCGGATGGTCAGGTTCTGGTTTCACAACAGGGATCGTGGTGACATGCGGTTTTCAGCGATCACGCTTGGCCTGCTGGCGCTGGTGTCAGCCTGCGGGCGTATGGATCACATTGGCAGACCTCCCGGTTTTACGCCGACGATGAATTCGACCGAACAACTGGCGATGCTCAATCCCGGTCTGCCGCTGACCGCGCAGCATGATACGCCCCTGACCCGCGCCTCGCTCTGGAGCGGTGGCAAGAAGTCTCTGCTGGGGGACCGGCGCGCGGCCAAGCGTGGCGATATCCTGACCGTGGTGATCGAAATTGACGAAGAGGCCAAGATTTCCAATTCCACGTCGCGCTCGCGCAGCGGTTCGGAAAATCTCGCGGTCCCCAACCTCCTTGGTTTGCCGCAAAGGATCAACCCCAGGCTGCCGGAAGGGGCCAGCCTGGATCGGGCCGTGGACCTGAGTTCCGACAGCCGGTCGGGGGGCGACGGATCGGTCAAACGCAGCGAAGAGCTGACCCTGCGCGTCGCCGCGACGGTGATGCAGGTGCTGCCCAACGGGGTGCTGGAAATTCAGGGTTCGCAGGAGGTGCGGGTGAATTTCGAGCTGCGCGAATTGCTGGTCAACGGTTTCGTGCGCCCCGAGGATATCTCGCGTCAGAACGAGATCACCTATGACAAGATCGCGGCGGCCCGCATTTCCTATGGTGGCCGTGGTCAGATCACGGATGTCCAGCAACCCCGGATCGGTCAGCAGGTTCTGGATGCCATGCTGCCGTTCTGACGCCATTCAAGGAGCGAGAGGACGATGATGAGAAAGCTGCTGCCGGTTCTTCTGATGCTTGCCGGAACCGCCGGGGGGGTAGGGGTCGGGTTGATGCTGAAGCCCGAGCCGATCAGACAAACCGATCCCGGTTCCGATGGCGTGGCGGAGCCGGTCGCCGTGGCGGGCGGGCAGGGGGCGCGGGGCAATGATGCCTCTGCGGAGGCTCTGGAATATGTCAGGCTCAACAATCAGTTCGTGATCCCGGTGGTCAGCCGCAACCTGGTCAGCGCGATGATCGTCATGTCGCTGACGGTCGAGATATCGCCGGGCACGTCAGAGGCGGTCTATAACCGCGAACCGAAGCTGCGCGATGCCTTTCTGCAGGTGTTGTTTGATCATGCAAACATGGGCGGGTTCGAGGGCGAGTTTACCAGTGCCGACAACATGGATGTGCTGCGCAGAGCCCTGGCGGACGTGGCTCAGAGGGTGGTTGGCAGAACGGCCCGCGGTGTTCTGATCACCGAGATCGCGCGACAGGATGTCTGATGCAGACGGGGGATGTCAGGGACGACCGCGCCCGGACGGCATAGGATGTCGCAATCGGGCGAGGGCCGCAATGTCATTCTCTTCCCGGACCAGGGCCTTTTCCCGGTCGTGCCGGATCTCTTCGGCATGCAGGGTCAACGCAGCCTGATGCCTTCCGAAGGCCCGGCCCAAGTGGCGTATCATCTGCCCCTTGCCGGCCAGCACCCGGGCCAGTTCGATTTGCATATCCGCCCTGTTGCGCCCAACCCAGCCCAGCCAGAGCAGATCGGCGCCAACCTCCCGTAGCCCCTGCATGTCCGAGTCGGTCAGGCGTTGACTGGCACGATAATCACTGTCGAGCCGGGCCAGTTCAGCACGCAGACGCGCCTCCTGCCGGTTCAGATCCCGCAGTTTCGTGCTCTCTTTCTGAAACAGCGCCAGGGTCAGTTTCACGAGATCGCAGGATTGGCGCTGTGTCATCCGAAATGCCTTGCCTTGCGCCGCATGGCATCCGCAAACCGGATTGCGGATGCGACGGCGCGGTACTGGGTGGCGTCAATCTCCTGACCGATGTCGGTGCTGGCATGCAGTACGCGCGCCGTTGGCGGATCCTGATGGACAGGGACGCCGTGTTCAAAGGCCAGATTGCGGATTGCGAGCGCCATCTGGTCCACGCCCTTTGCCACGCAGACCGGGGCTGATCCCGCCTTGCGGCTCCATTTCAGGGCTACCGCATAATGGGTCGGGTTCACGATCACCACATCGGCCTGTGGCACCGCGGCCATCATCTGGGTCGAGGCGATCTGCATACCGCGCTGGCGGCGCTGCTGTTTCATGTGCGGATCGCCCTCGTTCTGCTTGTGTTCGTCGCGCACTTCCTTGTGCGACATGCGCTGGCGCCGCAGGTGGTCATGGTGCTGCCACAGGAAATCAGCCGCGCCGATGATGAGGGAAACCAGCAGGACGACAAACAGGAACTCGACGATCATCTGCGCCATGAGCGCTCCGATGATATGCGGTTCTGCATGCAGCGCACCCGCCATCTCCGAGAGCCGAAAGCCGAGAAAGACACTGAGCAACAGGCAGTAAAGCAACAGCTTGACCAGGCTCTTGGCAAATTCGAACAGGCCCGAGGGCCCGTACTTGTTTCTGGCGTTCTCGATCGGGTTGATGCGCGACGCCTGGGGCTCGAGCTTGCTCGGGGCGACGACAAAACTGCGTTGCGCGATCACCGACAGGAGAGCCCCCACCGCCGGAATCAGAAACCACGCGACCAGCCCCAGCGTCACCGCACCCAGAAGCCCGCCAAGCGCCGGGCCGGCGGCCGCACCGTCAAACACCAGATCGGCCAGGCGCTCCGGTTGATCGATCAGCGCCATCAGGGCCGTGCTGACCCTCTCGATGGATGCGCCGCCAGCAGCAAGCGCAGCGAGCAGCAATCCCGCGTGGGAGCCGGTCGTGTTGAGATCGGCAGAGCGCGCAAGTTCGCCCTTTCTGCGTGCCTCCTCGAGCTTGTGCTGAGTCGGTTCGTGGGATTTCTCGCCGTTTTCATCCGGGTCTGCCATCACCGTGTCCCGAGCGGGTTGACGATGAAGGCCTGAAGCGCCTCGACCCAGATCGCGATCATCGTCGGTGCCAGCAACATCAGCAGGAAAAGGGCCGCGCCGGTAATGACGGGGGCGCCGACAAAGACGACCATGAGTTGCGGCATGGCGCGATTTATGATCCCGAGCGTCAGATTGTAGAGCACCGAAACGATGACAAAGGGCGCGGCCAGCGTAAAGGCGAGGCCAAAGGCATGCGCCACGCGCCCGATACCCCATTGCGCCAGAATCCCGGCGTCTGGCATGCGGGCGACGGGCAGGATCCGATAGCTCAGCACGGTCATTTCGGCAAGGCGAACATGCAGGTCCAGCATCATGGCAAGCGCCAGCGCGCCGGTAACCAGAACAAAACCCATGGCGGGCAGGGGCGTTGCGCCGGTATTTCCGAGAATCTGCGACAGAGAGGTGGACTGCGCGGCGATCGAACCGGCGGTTTGCAGCGCCAGCAAAAAGAGGCGGATGCCGATGCCGAGGAATGTGCCCAGGGTGGTCTCTGCCAGAACGAACCGGGTAAGGTGGGTTGTCTCATGCGAGGCGGCAGGAATCTCGGGCGCAATCGCTGGTGCAACGACCGTCGTCATTGCCAGAGCCAGAGCCAGCTTGATGCGCACCGGCACGGATTGTTCGCCAAAGCCAGGGAACAGCGCGATGATCGGACCAACGCGCAGAAAGACGATGAAATGCAGCCAGATGATATCCTGCGAGAGACGCAGCGCCTCATCCAGCCCGGTCATGTCGCCACGATCCCGACCAGCGATGGTCTGGCGTCGATGCCGATTTCCTCAAACGACAGCACCGGTGCGGTGATGTTCTTGGCCAGAAGGGCCGTGCGCAGGAATCTGCGCCGCAGCGTCGAGGTGATGATTACCGGTGCGATGCCCTGTTCGCTGGCGCGCCGGATCTGTTCGGCCACGGCTCCGGTGAGCGTATTGAACAGGTCGGGTGGCAGGGCCACGTTGATGCGGCCCCGGTCGCCGTCGATCTGATGGGCTGAGAACGTCTCTTCCCAGTCCGGGGCAAGCTGGATGAGCGGCAGCGTGCCATCCTGGCGCTGCAGAGCGGCAACCAGCTGAAACCCGAGGCGCTGACGGACATGTTCACAGATCATTTCCGGATGGCTGTGACTCTGGCGGCCTTCGGCGGTGGCCTCCAGGATCAGGGGAAGATTTCGGATCGAGACCTGCTCGGCGAGCAGGAGGCGCAGGATGGCGTGCAAAAGATCAGGCGGCACGCGATCCGGGATCATTTCGTCGAGCAGCTTGCGGTTCGCCTCGGCCCTGGTCCTGTCGGACAGATTCACCATCTCGTCGAGCAGGCGCCGCATGGCCTTCATCGTCAGAAGGCGGCTGAGATTACGGCGGATCATTTCCAGCAGATGTGTGGCGAGCACCTCTGTCGGTGCAACGAGGGTGGTTCCGGCCAACGCAGCCTGCTCCTGTTCGGCGGCGGGTATCCAGCGTGCCGGCGTGCCGTATACCGGCTCCTTGACGTTCTCGCCGGCGGGCAGGGTCGGATGATGATCCGGATCAAGCGCCAGAACACGATCCGGGCGCAGGATTGCGCGCGCCTGCTCTACCCCCTGAATTCTTATCATATAGGCACCGGGGGCCATGCCGGGATCGTCCGTCAGGCGAATTTCGGGCAGGATGAGGCCGAAATTCGTGGCCACATAGCGGCGCATATTGGCGATCCGCGCGTCCAGACCGATGCCGGGATCAAGGACCATGTTCACAAGATCGGGGGCGAATTCGACATGTATGTCATCCAGTTCGAGTATGTCGCCAAGCGATTTCTCGGGCTTTGCCTGCGGGTGATCCTCGGAGGTTACCGGATCCGTGGCGGATTTTTTCCCGGAACTCAGCCATGCAATTCCGCCAAGGGCCAGACCACCAAGGATAAAGGGCAGGAACGGCAGACCGGGCACCAGCGCGAACAGCGCCATCAACACCGCAACGGTGAGCAGCGCCGCCGGATGCCGCCCCAGCTGTGTCGAGATCGCCAGATCGGTCGCCCCCTGCGCGCCGCCCCGCGCCAGCAGCAAGGCGGAGGCGATCGAGATGATCACGGCCGGAATCTGAGTGACAAGACCGTCTCCGACAGTGAGAATCGCATATGTCTCAAACGCCTTGCCAAGCGGCATGTCATGGGCGACCACGCCCATGATCAGCCCCATCACCAGATTGAGAAGAGTGATCAGCAGCCCGGCAATCGCATCGCCCTTGACGAATTTCGAGGCGCCGTCGAGCGAGCCGAAGAATGTGGTTTCCTGCTGTTCGCGTTCTCGGCGTTCTCTGGCCTCCTGATGGTTGATGGCTCCGGCGGACATGTCGCTGTCGATGGCCAGCTGTTTGCCGGGCATGCCATCGAGGGCAAAGCGCGCGCCGACCTCGGCCATGCGCGCCGCGCCTTTGGTGATCACCATGAAATTGACGATCAGGAGAACCCCGAACACGACCAGCCCCAGAAACACGCTGCCGCCCATGATGAAATTGGCAAAGCCCTCGATCACCTCGCCAGCGGCATCGGTTCCGGTATGGCCCTGTCCGATGATCAGCTTGGTTGATGAGATGTTGAGCGACAGCCTGAGCATGAGGGCGGCCAGCAGGATTGTCGGAAAAGCCGAGAAATCCAGCGGCCGCTCGATGAAGAGGGTGATCGTGAAGATCAGAATGGCCAGCGCGAACGATGCCGCGAGGCCCACATCGAGAACCCAGGGCGGTACTGGCAGGATCATCATGACGATGATCGCCATCAGTGCCAGCGCAAGCAGGACGGTGGGCTGATAGAGGTGGCTGATCGACAGGGATTTCATGTTTCAGGATCCGTCCGCGCCCGACCTCTGCGCAATCAGAGGGCCGCGCGATGCAATGCCGAGCGGTACCAGCGATCCTGTTGTGCGGGGGGGCGCACCCGGCAACAGCAGCGGAAAATTGTTCTCTGCGTGGCGCCGCGGTGTCTCTGTCAGACGCGGTGCAGGCAATGGCCCGGTTTCGGGCAGTTCGTGCAGGGTCTGGCGGATCCGGTCAAAACGGGCGCGGTATTTCCGGGCATAGTGCGGCGTGCGCGAATGATAGGCCCCGGCGGCTGCGGACCAGTCACCGCTTTCCGCATAGAGCCCGGCAAGGAACTTTGCCGCGTAGAGGGCGTTTTCGGTGGGATCAAACATGTGGTCGATCGACCGAAAGGCATCGCCGTGCCATTTGTAATTGACCTGAAAACACCCCACGTCAAAGCTGCGCGCCCCGCGTTGAAATTCGGTGTGAACAAAGGCGCGCGCGGCATCCCTGTTGTCGAACCAGTGGCCCTTGCCCTCCATGTTCACTGTCCATGGCCATGGTTCCAGCCTGCCGCCCTCTGTGCGGCCGGTTTCGACGCGAGTGATCGAAAGCAGGACCGACAGGGGAACATCTGTCAGCGCGGCGGCGTGCCGGGCCGCGATGTCGCAGGCGGGTTCGGGCGCGGCGGCAGCGTGCAACGGCCAGACAGAGGCGGCAGAGATCACGATCAGCGCGCGCGCGCCGATCCCGCCGATTGCGGTGCGTGCCCGCCCGCTGCGCTGCATCGGGGTTCGAAACCGTCTGGCGAGGTAACCGGACAGATCCCGTGCTGAATTGATCAGTGTCATCCGCGGCAAGACTGTCTCCTGTCTTTCACGACCTTCTGTCGTGGCAATCCGATGCTTAGGGAGGCTAGGTTTAGATTCGGTAAGCGTGAGGCCGGAATTCTAGCTTTCCGGCATCTGCGGCACCGGTTTTGCCTCGAGCAGCCGGCCCAGCGTCTTGCGGGTCTGTGCGCTTTGCTCCAGCAGGGTCCGGTTGCGGGCAAGAACACCGCCTTCGGGTGGGTAGGGTGGGTCGTCACGTGGATGTAACAGATCCGCCATTTCCTGCATCACCGGATCCTCCGCGTCGCGCAGGCGGGTCCAGTCTCCGGCCAGCCAGGCGGAGTCGGCAGCCTTGTCCGGCTGATCGCTGGCCATGAAATAGTCAATGGCAGTTCCATGCTCACCCGCAAGATCACGGGCCCTGGCACGCAAGGCGTCGACATCCGCGCCCTCGACATTCAGCAATTCGACCTCCGCCTGCCGCGGACGGTTCTGTGCAAGGGCGATATTCGCCCTCAGCAACCGCTGCGCGTGCCCGTCCGGTCCCGGTTCCGGTGCGCTGACATAGGTTTCGGCGGCGCGTGTGAATCCGGCTTCCAGTAACCTCTGGCTGACGGCAAGCGCCAGATCAGGCGCAAGCGTTTGCGGCGCTCCGCCCCGGTTGGCAAGCGTGTAGCGCAGGAAATCCAGATCGTTCGCTCCGGCGGTCAGATATCCGACCAGAATGTTCTGAAGCCCGGACTGGTCCTGCGCGGTGAGGTCCGGCCGCATCCGGTCGAACTCGGAAAACGCCTGCCCGAATGCCCCCGACGCGGCGAGGGCGGAAACATAGGCGCGAGCCATGCGCTGCCCGAAAGCGGTAGATCGGTATTCATGGGCATAGGCCCCGGCAAGCTGTGCGTGGTCAAAGGAAATCGGCTTGTCTTCTGCAAGCCGCTGTTCAATGAGTTGCAGCAATGCCTCGGCGGACGGGCTGGCATTGCTGTCGATGACCGCTTCAAGGCCGGCCTCCGCAGTCCCGGTCAGCCCCTTGCTCTGCGCCAGCTCCGCCTCTGCAAGGGCGGTTTCCGGTCGGCTCTCGTCGGTGCTCCGGTCTATCATGCGCAATATCCCGTCCGCCGTCTGCATGTGACCCGCCGCATTCAGTTTGCGGGCCAGAACAGGCCCCAGCTGTTGCCGCAGATGGTCCGGCAGGGCGGCAAAGCCGCGTTGCACGGCCTTGTGATCAAAGGTGAGATCCTCGGGCAGCGGGTCATGTGCCAGCAGACTCCACAAGGCGACCGGTGCGTCGCAACCGACCTGACCAAAGAGGATCGATCCGTCCGGAGCCTCGCCAGTATCAAGGATCATGGCCAGATCTGTTAGCAGGCTCATTTCCCGATCATGCCGGTCGATCAGGCTCAGAACCTGCCGGGCCTCGAGGCCGAGGCCGAAATAGATGTAAAGTCTGGCAAGTTGGAATGCGGTGTCCTGCATGACGTGGTCGAATTCACCGAACAGACGGCGATTGAGGGGGCCGGCCTGCTGATAGAACGGCGCCTGGCTTCCCCAGGCCGGAACATTGACCCATGCGACCGGCAGGCAGGCGTGGTGATCGCTCTGACCAAGAAGGGCTGCGGCCCGGGCCTTGAGATCAGAATCGAGACCTGTCTGCACCCGGATGTTCGGTCGCCCTCTCGCAACCGGCGTGTTCGACTGTCCGGTCGATGCGGTCGCATCGTCTTGTGCGGCGGTCATCGGGCCGGGATGCAAAGGGCCGTGCGGCGTGTCCGCCAGCGCGTGCAGCGGCCTGGCCGATGACAGAAGCCCCTGAGTCACCGCGCGGTCAAGCTCCCTGACCAGCGCCGCCCGCATGTCTGCCAGATCGAAAGCAGGCAAGGCGTTCGCCCTGAACGGATCGCTGCGTCGTGGTGTCGCGGCAAAGCGATCCCGGTCCGGCTGCAATGTCTGGTCAAGCCGGTCTGAAAGCAGGACCGCCGCCCGGGAAAGCGGCTCGGACCCGAACCCGGGCCCTGGCATGTCGGGGGCCTGCGGTCGCGGTTGAAGTATCGCGGCGACCTCCGCTATTGACAGATCGGCGCTGGCGGAAATGTCGACCACCAGCATGCTGCGATCATGCCAGAAGGTCAGCAGACCACAGTCGCAGGCAAAGCTGAGATCGAGCCGTGATTGCCCGGTGGGCGCCACGATATCCGCAAGGCGCGCGCGGGTGATGCGGTCAAAGACCCGGCTCGTATCAAACACCAGCCCGGGGCGTGCGAACACTAGGGATGCACCCCCTTCGCGGGTTTCCGTCTGCCATTCGATCCGCGCGGGCAGGGTCATCACAAGCCGGGTAAAGCCCTCGTGATCCCCGGAGCGTATCTGAACGGTCTGCGCGATGCCGGTCTGGCCGAGCAGACAGAACAGAAGGGCAAGAAGCAGTCGTGCGATCATGCGACATCCCGCCTGACATTTCTCAGAGCCTGTTCGAGATCATTGAAACTCGGGCGGTTGTGAAGCGGTGTGTTCTGACGTCCGACCTCGATGCAGATATTGGCGGCATGGTTGTGAAGATTGGCCACCAGCACCTCACGGATCAGCTTGTAGAAATGCGCGTCTTGCTCGACAACATCCTTGACTTTGGCGGCGAAGGGACCGACGAAACCATAGGACAGGAACACGCCCAGAAATGTCCCGACCAGGGCCCCGCCGATCATCTTGCCAAGGATCTCGGGCGGCTGATCAATCGAGGCCATGGTCTTGATCACCCCGAGGACGGCCGCGACGATACCGAGTGCAGGCAGCCCGTCAGCCATGGTTTGCAGGGCGTGACTCGAATGAAGGGCGTGATGCTGGCTGGCCTCCATCCGTTTCTCCAGCACTTCCTCGACCTGATGGGGATCGACATAGTTCATCGAGGCCGAACGCAACGTGTCGCCGATCAGGGCGATCGCCTCCGTGTCGTCCAGAATTCGCGGGTATTTTCGGAATATCGACGACTCGCCAGGGGTCTCTATATGCTCTTCGATGGCGACCGGATTCTGGCGGGCGAGGCGGATCAGTTCGAACAGCAGGCACAGCAGATCGCGATAGTCGTCAGGTTTCCATCGCGGCCCTTTGAAAACCTTTCCGATATCGGTCAGCGTACGCCTGATCGCGGATCCGTCATTGCTGATCAGAAACGCCCCGATCGCCGCACCGCCGATCATCATCAGCTCAAATGGCAATGCCTTGAGAATGATCCCGATCTTGCCCCCGGCCGCCAGATAACCGCCGAAAACCATGACAAAAATGACCGCAATGCCAATGAGTCCGAACATCGTCTTCTCCGCCCGAGGATACCCACCGCACTCTGTCAGCGGCGAGTTAAGGAATACTGACTGCGCGCCGGTTACTCGACAGGAACTTGCGCATTCCGCCCGGCAAGCATCACGCTGAACGTATGCGCCGCCTGCGGGGTGAGATTGGCCATGATTTCCGCTGCGGATTCGGGGCGCATGCGCCCCAGGAACCCGGCGGCAAAGCCCGGATCCATTTCCTCGAAGAGCGCAGCGGCCTGTTTCGGCTTCATGTTCTCATAAACGCTGGTCAGGCGGCGCAGATCCTCCTCGGCGGCGCTGTCGGCCAGGGCGATCGTGTTGCGCAGCTCTTCCTCGGCGCTGGTCAGCGCCTCCAGTTTGCGGGTGATCTCCTGATCGGCGATGCGAAGGGCCTGCATCCTGTCGCGCAATGCGGCCTCCTGCTCCTTCAGCCGGGCGTCACGCTCGTGAAAGGCGGTCAGCATGATCTGCAGATCCTCCGGCATTTCACAGACCATCGAGGCGGCATGATCCGGCGCGGCTGCGTCGCCGTTCTCGGCGGCAAGGGCAAACGCCTGCCCGGCCCCGTCGCCGAACCGGATCAGCGCCGACGCGATCAGAAGCCCGGATATCACGAACAAGGCGCCCCTGCGGGGACCGCGCCCGTGGCCGAGAATAGCGGAGCCGAGGATCTTCATTGCGCCGTCCCTCCGGCCGGATCCGGATGCCGTCTGAAAACCGGCTCTGCCCCCGCCTCACGAGCCGGCATTGCGGGCTGTGCATTGGCGTCTGGCAGGTCGTGCATCGACGCCACCAGCAATTCCAGACGCCGGGCGACATTCTCGGCGCGGTCCGTCAGGTGATCGAGCGAGGTCGTCGATTCGCTTGCCGTTGTCTGGGCCGCACGCAGCGTTCTCGTCAGATCATCGACCTGAGCGGACAATACCGCCACCGCTCCGCCGACGCCGGTTTCCAGATCGTTGAACCGGCTCAGCCGGCGCGCCAGAATGTAACAGTAGAACCCGGCACCGATTGCCCCGGCAACGAGCAGGATATCTGCAATCATCTCCATCGGCATCTCCTTTCAGTTCAGAACGAATTCCATGACCAGCAGATCATTGACGCGGTCTTCGCCCGTCACGATCTGCACCCTGCGCAGCATCTGCGCACGCAGACGCATGAGGGCAGAGCTGTCTTCGAGATCCTCGACCCTGAGGGCGCGAAGATAGTTGTTGAGCACATCGACCACCCGCGGCGTCAGCTTCTCGACCTCTGCCTTGTGTGCGAGCTTCACTTCGAGCTCGGCGCGGAATCGCAGATGATGCGTCTGGCCACCCTGTCCGATCGAGATGACCAGGGGGTCAACCGGCACAAAGGCCAGGTCTGCCAGGTTGGCGATCATGCTTTTCTCGGCGGCGGTCGTCCCATTCGACCTGATTGCATCCTGCAGCCCGCCCAGAGGCATCAGATCTGAGAAGATGGCGTAGAATCCGCCTGCAGCCCCCAGCAGCGCCAGCACAAGCCCCAGAATCAGGGGTCGTCTCGGGGGTTTGTCCACAGGTGTTTCGGTTACTTCGGCGGTGTTTTCGGTCTCTGCCATGTTGTTTTCCCGTATCGGCGACAAAACCATTCATAGCCGTCAGGAACTAACCGATTGTTAAGTCTGATCGGCGAATGATGACCCCACCGGACGGCAGAAGGCCGCAGATCAGGAGGCAAAGAATTGCAGCAGATCATTCACCTCTGGCAGGCCATGGACACCCGCCGCCGGATCATCGTGTCGGGCGCCGTGGCTGTCATGTTCTGGGCTGTGCTCGCACTTGCCCGGATGGCATCAGAGCCGGGCATGACCCTGCTCTACGCCGGTCTCGAAAGCGGCGCAGCCGGAGAAGTTGTCGCCGCGCTGGAGCAGCATGGCGTTGCCTATGATGTACGCGGTGGGGCGATCTTTGTCGACGCGGTGCGACGTGACGAACTGCGCATGACGCTGGCTGGCGAGGGACTGCCAAGCGCTTCGGTCAAGGGCTATGAACTGCTCGACGGGCTATCCGGGTTCGGCACGACCTCACAGATGTTTAGCGCCGCCTACTGGCGCGCGAAGGAGGGTGAACTGACACGCACGATCGTCTCGCACCCCGCCATCAGCGCCGCCCGCGTCCATATCTCGTCAAGCGGATCGAATCCGTTTCAGCGCGACATACGGCCATCCGCCTCGGTTTCGATCACCGCATCGCGGGGTGCCATCTCTGCCAAACACGCGCGCGCCCTGCAGTTTCTGGTGGCCTCCGCCGTCGCGGGACTGACACCCGAGGAAGTGTCGGTCATTGACGCTGAAGGCGGTCTTGTCGGCGCGACCGAAGAGACCCCGGCAAATACCGCCGAGGACCGGGCAGAGGTGCTGCGCCATCGGGCCGAGCGACTGCTGGCGGCGCGGGTCGGCCCCGGCAATGCGGTGGTCGAAGTGGCCGTTGACACGATCACACAGACCGAATCGATTCGCGAACGGCATTTTGACCCCGAGGGCCGCGTGGCCATCAGCACGGATACCGAGGAACGCACCAACACTGCCTCCGACGAGGCGGGCGGCGATGTCACCGTCGCCTCCAACCTGCCTGACGGCGATGCGGCCCAGGGTGGCGCCTCTGCGAGCGAGACCAGCGAGACCCGCGAGCGCATCAATTACGAAGTGTCGGCCACCGAGCGCGAGATTACCCATGTGCCAGGCGCCATCAAGCGTCTGAGCGTGGCGGTGCTGGTCAACGGAACAACGACAACCGACGCCACCGGCGCCAGCGTCTTTGAGCCGCGCCCCGAAGAAGAGCTTGCGGCCCTGCGGGATCTGGTCGCATCGGCGGTCGGCTTCGATGAGGCGCGCGGGGATGTCATCACCATGAGAACCATGCAGTTCGAGAGACTGGAACCCGAGGGCACGCTGGCGGAGAGCGGCCTGCTCGACCGGTTGGCGCTTGACGTGATGTCTCTGATCCAGGCTGGCGTGCTGGCTGCCGTGGCGCTCATCCTCGGCCTGTTTGTCATCCGTCCGCTGTTCGCACGCCCGATCACACCGCCACCGGCACAGATCGTGGCGCCTGCGAGGCCGATTGCCCGGACCGACCCGGTCGCGGCATCGCCCGCGCTGACCGGCGAGATTGATGAGGGTGATTTCGATGAAACTGGCCTTTCGGTGATTGCCGAAGACAGGACAGCGCGCAAACCCGAACGCGAATTCGCAGCGCTCGAACGCAGCACCGAAGACCCGGTTGCACGGCTGCGCAACATGATCGGTCAGCGGCAGGAAGAAACCGTGGAAATCCTGCGCAGCTGGCTTGAAGGCGAAGAGGAAAAGGTGTGATGTCGATTTCCCATCTGCTCGACGATTTCGGAAGCTATGCGCTCGGCACTCCGATGGCCCTCACCGATGTCGCGCTCGAGGAAAAGCGGCTCGAGGCCTTTGAGCAGGGGTATCAGGCCGGGTGGGATGATGCGGTGAAATCCCAGACCGAGCAGGCCCGCCGGATCACGGCGGATCTTGCGCAGAACCTCCAGGATCTGCATTTCACCTATGAAGAGGCCTTTGCCGCGATCATGACAGCGCTGCGGCCGTTGTTTGACCAGATGACGGCCTCGGTTCTGCCCCGGCTGAGCAAGGCGACACTCACACCGCGCCTGGTCGAAATCCTGCATGACCTGGCAGGCACGCATGGTCGCCAGCCGATTCAGCTGGTCGCAGCGCCCGCTGACATTGCGACGCTCGAGACGGTTTTGGCGGATCTGACTGGTCTGACAGTTGATCTGGTCGTGGACGACAGGCTGGCCGATGGACAGATCCACCTGCGTTTTGGCGAAGCCGAGCACGAGATCGACATGCAGGACGTGTTGCGCAGGATCGACGCCGCGATTTCCGGATTTTTTGAACAGAACAGGAGGGTTTCCGCATGACCGACAAGATGCCAGGTCAAACCAACACTGCAGCAGGCGACCTCTCCAATCCGTTCTCTGCGGTGCCGATCGAGATCACGGTTTCGGTGGGAAAGGCACGTCCATTGGTCCGCGATCTGCTGAAACTGGGCAGGGATGCGGTTCTGCCGCTGGACCGGCGGGTCGATGACGCGGTCGAGCTCTATGTCGGCGAGCGGCTGATCGCGCGCGGCCAGCTTGAGGAACTCGAAGGTGACCAGAAAGGCCAGCTTGCCGTCCGCCTGACCGAAGTGGCGAATCTGCAAGACGGTCTGGAATGAACCGCAGAACCGTTCTGGCGGTCCTGGCGTTGGCCTCGGGGTGCCTCGCCGTCTCCCCGGCACTGGCGCAGGAGATATCCGTTTCGTTCGGAGAGGGCGGTTCGGTGTCGGCGCGCGCGCTTCAACTCATCGCGCTTGTCACGGTGCTCAGCCTCGCACCGGGTCTCGCGATCATGGTCACGTGCTTTCCCTTTATCGTGACGGTGTTGTCCATCCTGCGTCAGGGGATCGGGCTGCAACAGTCTCCGCCCAACATGCTGATCGTCAGCCTGGCGCTCTTTCTCACCTATTTCGTGATGGAGCCGGTCTTTGCCCAGGCCTGGACCGAGGGGATCGACCCGCTGCTGCAAGAGCGATTGCCGTTCGATCAGGCGATGGCGCGCGCACTTGCACCCTTTCGGGTATTCATGGCGGGGCGGGTTGATGGCGATACATTCGCCGCGATGGCGGCGCTTCGTCCTGACGCGGCGACGATCGGGCCCGGACCGGATGCACCGCTTTCAGTATTGCTCCCGAGCTTCATGTTGTCCGAGATCGCCCGTGCGTTTCAGATCGGGTTTCTGATCTTTCTGCCGTTTCTCATCATTGATCTCGTTGTTGCGGCGATCCTGATGTCGATGGGCATGATGATGGTGCCCCCCGCCATTGTGTCATTGCCGTTCAAGCTGGCCTTCTTCGTGATTGCCGATGGCTGGACGCTGATCGCCGACAGCCTGGTGCGCAGCTACATGTGATCTCAAGCCACAGGACGGGTCAGCGCACTTGCGCCCGGAGAGCGATCTCCGGGTCGGACGGAAATACCACGCCGAAGGATCCCGGGCGGTATCGCGTCACAGGGCCGTCCGTCCTCTGACGCCCGTGGCGTCGGGGCGCTTCGCGATGCGTCCCGAGATGTGCAACATTGTTTGCCGCCCTCTGAAACGCCATGGATCGGTTCCTGCACAAGATCGGCGACGGCGCGTCGTCGCCCGGTACTTTCCGGCTCAGCGCACCACGAATTCCGCGTGCAGCGCCCCCGCGGCCTTGATGCTCTTGAGGATGTCGATCATATCGCGCGGCGCAACGCCAAGCGCATTGAGGCCGGCAACCACCTCTGACAGTGAGGTGCCCGACGGAACCTCGGCCAGGCCAATCCCCGGCTCTTCCTCGATCTCGGCATTCGTGCGTGGAACGACCACGGTTTCGCCGCGCGCAAATGGGTTGGGTTGTACGGCAAGCGGTGTTTCCTGGATCCGCAGTGTGAGGTTGCCCTGCGATACGGCCACGCGCGATATGCGCACATCCTGTCCCATGACGATCGTGCCCGACCGTTGATCGACCACCACCCGCGCCTTGCGCTCGGGTTCGACCAGCAGGTTCTCGATCTGGCCAAGGGCATGCGCGGGCGAGGCGGCACGCATGCGCGAAATGTTCAGCCGCACGGTCCCGGAATCGAGCATGATGGCCGCGCCGCCGCCGACGGCGCTGTTGATCGCGCGCTCGATCCGCGATGCGGTGGTGAAATCCGGCTCGCGCAGCGCGAGGCGCAGGGTTTCGAGCGTCGCCAGCTCAAAATCGGTTTCACGCTCGATCCGGGCGCCCGAAGGGATGGTGCCGGCCGTGGGAACCCCCTGAACCACGCCGCCCGCATCGCCCACGGCGGCCACCCCGCCGGCAATGATCGTGCCCTGCGCAACAGCGTAAATCTGACCGTCTGCGGCGTTGAGCGGGGTCATGATCAGCGTGCCGCCCAACAGGCTCTTGGCATCGCCTATGGCGGAAACGGTCACGTCGATCTGGCCGCCCGCGCGCGCGAAGGGCGGCAGTTCGGCGGTCACGAACACGGCCGCCACATTCTTTGGCCGAAACTGTTCGCCGGATACATTTATGCCGAGGCGCTCAAGAATGTTCGACATGATTTCTTCGGTGAAGGGCGCATTACGCAGACCGTCGCCGGTGCCGTTCAGCCCCACGACCAGACCATAGCCGACCAGATCATTCCCGCGCACGCCGTCGAATTCGACCAGATCCTTGATCCGGATCGGATTGGCGGAGGCGAATGTCGATATCAGGCCAAGGTTGAGGCCAAGCCAGAAACAGGCAAGAATTCGTTGCACCCTCATGACAGGAAATTCACAAGGCTGAGGCGCGCGGCGCGCGCGGTCAGTGTATAGAGCGTCTCAAGCTGGAACTGCACCTGTTGCAGGTTTCCGGCGGTTTCAAAGGCATCAGCCGACACAAGATCGTTGCGGGCTGTCTGCAGTGATGTGATCTCGGCAGAGATACGGCTGGCGGATTGCTCAATCCGAGCCTCGGCAAAGCCCAGATTGGCGCGCAGCGCTGTCATCCCGGGCTGTTGCGCCAGCAGCGCGGTGCCCGCGCCGAACACCAGGTTCCGCCGATCCGCCTCGGACAAAAGCACCCCCGGATCGTCGGACAGAGCGGCCAGCGCCACCTGCTTCATCTGGCCGCGCAGCACCGGATCGTCGCCGCGGATGGTCAGGGCGACCGACTCTCCGGCGCCCAGTTCGTAGGGCGAGAGATCCGTCGTGCCCCCCCGGTAAATCGTGGTCTCGAAATCGCCACCGGGCGTGTCGAAAAAGACGTCGAGCGCGGCGCGCACGGCGTCGGGACTATCCGCCCCCTGGACCGCGAGGCGAAGATCGTCCAACAGGGTGCCGAGCGGCGCGAGCGGCACGCGATCCGTCTGCGTGCCGGAGAACAATGTCCGCCCGGCCACGCTGCTGTTGAGCGCGCCGATCATCGAGCCCAGGATGCTGCGCGCCTCTGCCGCCAGGGTATCCACCCGCACGCCACCGGCTGCGGATCCGACGGTGATCGCATTCCCTGCGAGGCTCACCGACAGGGTCTGAACCTGCCCGAGTGCGGTCTGCATCGTGCGGGTGTCAACCGCCGCCTCCCGGGCGGCGGTTCGATGGCTGCTCAGGATCACAAAGTCATGCTCGATCTGCGAAAACCGCAACAGGTTGCCTGCAAGGTGGCGGCTGAGGTCGGCGGCCCGGCCGCTCGACAACTCGCGGGTCAGCAGATCCATTTGCTGTTTGAGTGTAGTGCCCTGGCGGCGCAGCGCGAAGGTCTGCGCCATGTCACCGAATGTCTGAAGGTTCATGGTCAGATCCTCAGCAGGTTTTGCATCATGTCGTTGATCGTCTGGATCATGCGGGCATTCGCGCCAAAGGCCTGCTCGATCACCATCAGGCGCTGTAATTCGGCATCGCTGTCCACCCCGCGGGCCAGTTCCATGCTGCGCAGCTCATTGGTCCGGCTGGTTTCGAATCCGAGCGTCTGATCTTCGGCCAGCCGGGCTTGGGCAATGATTGAGACGAATGTCGCCATGTGTCCGGAGAACCCGCGGGCCGCGTCGCCCAGTGTACCGGAGGCCATGCTGTCCGGTGCCGAGAGCGTGCCGGTCAGCGCCATCAGAAAGGCCGCATTGCCCACGGCCCCCGGGATTGTCGCCCCCAGCCCGTCGCGCAACCGGAAGAGAGCGCCGCTCTGGCCGGGATCGACGACAGCGTTCAGGGTAATCCGGCCAGCCAGCCCGATCTCGTTCGCCGGATCGAGGAAGGCCCCGGCATCCGTAAAGAGACCCGGCACGCCTGCGGCAAGGCTCGGATCCAGGTCGGGCTGCTGAAATCGCTCGATCAGATCCCGCGCCAGTGCATCGAGATTCGTCTGCGCCCCTGTCGCCATGACGTCCCGGATGTCAAAGAGCGCGGCCAGCAGCCCCCCGGCGAGCGATCCCTTGCGATTGTTCATGTCGAGGCTTTGGCCGTTCAGGCGGATCGTCGATAGCAGACCGTTATCCGCAGTCATATGGGGGGCGATCACCGGGGATGCGTCAAACTCGAGCCGGATTGCGCGCCCGTCCAGCAAAAGAGCGCCGCCGGTGGTGACGAGCGCCACGGCACCGTCGGCGCGTGGCAATTGCCTTAGCGGCACAAACTGCGACAGCCCGTCGATCACCAACTGACGCTGATCTTCCAGCGAAGCCGTCGCATGGCCGTTGATCAGTGCCGTCGTTATCTGCTTGTTGAGCGTGCTGACATTCTCGAGTCCCCGGTTGATGCTGTCCACGGCGCGCGCGATATCGCCATCGGCCTGCCCGCGCAGTGTCGCGATCTGTGCGGATGCGGCATTCAGTCCGGCAGCCAGACCGGATGCCGCCTGAACGACCGCCTGCAGGCGATTGGCTTCTTCGGGTCGGGTTGTCGCGGTCACAAGGCCGGCCTCGAAGCTGGCGAGCCGCGCCGCCAGGGATCCGGCGATGTCCGGCGTGCCGACCGCGCGTTCAAGCGCGACGGCGAATCCGGCACGGCTTTCTGCTGCGGCGAGACCGCTTTCCGCCAGCCGTCGGTCCGCCAGCAGGCCCGCATCGACCTGCCGGGTTATGCCCTGCACCGACACGCCCCCGCCGTCGCGCCGGGCAATGAGCGTCAGGTCGCGCGGCACATAGCCGCCGGTCAGAACGTTCGCGAGATTGCCGGATACGACATCGGCCATGCGGGATGCGGCGGTCAGCCCGCTCAGCGCGTTTGACAGCGCTCCTGATATGGTCATGGCAGTTCCTTTCTTCTATCGGGCGGGATGCTGGTGTCAGCGCTTGATGTTGGTGGTTTCCTGCAACATCTCGTCGACGGTCTGGATCACCTTGGCGTTCGAGGAAAAGGCCCGCTGGGTCTGGATCATGTCGGTCAGTTCGCCTGCCACATCGGTCGCCGACTCCTCGCGGGCAAAGGCCGCCACGCTGCCTGTGGGTCCATCTCCGGCATTCCACAGGAAGAACGGGCCACTATCGGTCGACGGGCGGTAGGTCTGCCGGTCCATGGCCACCAGCCCGTTGGGATTGGGCAGATCAACAAGCGGAACCTGATAGATGATCCGCGTGACCCCCGTGTCGAACAGGGCCCTGACAAATCCGTTCTCGTCCACCTGCGCCGACACCATGTTGCCAACGGCAGAGCCATCCTTGGTGATCGAGAGCGGTGCGAAGCTGCTGGACAGTTGAGTGAGGCCTTCTGACGTTCCCGGTCGTCCGAGGCCGATTTCGATCGGGCCGCCGGCGACGTTGATGATCACCCGCCCGGTCGTGGCGTCATAGGTGCCACCCGTCATCGTGGTGACCGACAACAGATTTCCCCCGGTTGCCCGCCCATCGTCAAAATCGATCTCGTATTCCCCGATCACCGTCCCGCCCTGTGCCGAGTCCAGAAACTCTATCGTCCAGGTGTTCGACGACCCGGTCGCCGGCACGGTGGGGGTGAAATTCATCTGGATGGTTTCGGATCTGCCGAGGTTGTCGAAATATTCCACGAACAGGGATTGCGGATCGCCGCTCGACCCGGCGTCGGTTTCGGTCGCGGGAAGGTTCACGCCGAGGCTGATCGAGGTTGTCGGTTCGCCCGTCAACTGGCTGACATTGATCTGGACCGGCTTGAGATCAGTGATGGTATCGCGCGGAAATGCCGGGACCGTGCCGTCGGGTCCGGCGGGCCAGCCCAGCAGCACCAGGCCGGATTCGGTGACCAACCGCCCGGCGGCATCGGTGCGGAACGAACCGGTCGTTGTCAGCAGCATCTGCGGAGTGTTTTTTCCGGCGGTCACTTCGCTGGATAGCGCCACCGGAAGAAATCCGCGGCCGCGCACCGCGAGATCGGTGGGGTTCGATGTGCTGACCAGAGAACCGCCCTGGTCGATCAGGCGCTGGGTGGTGGCGCGGACCCCGCCGGCGGAATAGGTGCCGCCATTGGACGCCAGCACCATGGATTGAAAATCGGTCTCGACCCGGCGATAGCCAAAGGTGGAAGAGTTCGCGATGTTGTCGGAAATCGCCGCCATACGGCTGGCATTCGCGCTCAAGCCCGCCACACTGGCATTGAGAGAGGATGAAATCGTCATGGACACGCCTTTCTGCTGCATCGATCAAAATCGAGGACCAGCCATAGGCGCGTAACTTTAACAGGCGGCTAACAGATAAAATCCGTTCTATTTCACCTCGCGATCAGACCTCAGCAGAATCACCTCCAGCCGGTTGTTGCGCAGCGCCATCGGATCTTGCGTTGCGGGGCTGCGGTCAGCGTGGCCGGTGACGCGTCGCATCCGGCTGCGGGTCACGCCAACGGTCTCGAGCAGGAGGCGCATCTGGTTCGCGCGGGATGTCGACAGGTCCCAGACCGGATTGCGGGCCAGTGTGATGGGTCTCGCACGGGTATGTCCGGCCACCGCCATGCGGTTTTCGACAAGCCCCGAGACAGAGGCGATCAGCGCCGCGATCTCTTGCAGCAGGGGGGTCGCCTCTGCCGTGCCGGCAGTGAAAAGCCGGGCACCATCCAGATCGAATATCTCGATCACCAGCCCCTCATCGGTCACGCGGGTCACGATATGGCGCAGGATCTCGTCGGCGACCATGCTCTCGCCACGGAGCGCCCTCAGGGCATTTTCGATAGCCTCAAAACCGTCGGCATCAGCGGGTGCAAGGGGGGCTGGTGTGTCATCGGTCGTCATGCTGACCTTGCCGCGCGCCTGCCGGTGCTCGGTGGTGTCGATATCCGAGGCTCCGATACCATTCTGCGGCAGGACATCTTCGGAAAACATGCTGTCGCCGCCGAATGCGCCATCGCCGCCGCCAGAGATCCGGCTGATCGGCAGGCTTGGGCTGAAATAATCGGCAATGCCCTTGCGTTGCTGTTCGGTCGTCGCACCCATGAGCCACATCAGCAGGAAAAACGCCATCATCGCGGTTACAAAATCGGCATACGCCACCTTCCAGGCACCGCCATGATGCCCGCCGCCGCCCACGACCTTTTTCCGTTTGATGATGACCGGCGCGGCATTGCTGCGCGCATCCATTCTCACCACCTTCACTCTCACCCGCGTCAAGGGTTAGCATGAAAGATGTTACCCGGATGTTAACGCCTAGAGTTTTAAGGATTTATCCGGCTCATATCTGCGACGGGAGCCAGAGTACGATTGCCGGAAACGAGACCAGCAGGGCGATCGTGATCGCATCGGCGATAAAGAATGGCATGACCCCCTTGAACACGTCCTGTACGCTGAGATCCTCGCGCACACCGGCCACGACAAAACAGTTGAGACCAATGGGCGGTGTAATCAGGCAGAACTCAGCCATCTTTACAACAAGTATGCCGAACCACACCGCGCAGAGCGGCCCGCTCATGCCAAAGGTGCTGTCGGCGGCGCTGACATCGATTCCGCCATTGAGAGCCATGACCGCCGGGTAGACCACCGGTAGTGTCAGCAGCAGCATGCCGATTGCATCCATGAACATGCCCAGCACCGCATAGGCCAACAGGATGCAAATCAGGATCAGCATCGGCGACATCGTCAGAGAGGTGATCCAGTCGGCAAAGGCGCCCGGAAGATCGGCAAAGCCGAGAAACCGGACATAGATCAGCACTCCCCAGATGATCGTAAAGATCATAACGCTCAGCTTGGCCGTCTCAAGCAGCGCATCCTTCAGTTCGGCCCAGCGCATGCCGCGCCAGAGCGCCATCAGGAACACCACGAAGGCGCCGATCGCCCCACCCTCTGTGGGGGTGCCCCAGGCATCGCCGCCAAAGGGGTTGTAGACAAAGAATATGATGGTCACGACAACAAAGACGATGGGCAGCGCAGGGGGCAGCGACACGAACCGCTCGCGCCAGCTGAACCCGCCCACCGGCGGGCCAAAGCCCTTGATCGTCATCGCCATGCCGACGATGAGCAACGCGTAGACGATGGCCGAAAATACCCCCGGCACGAATCCCGCAAGCAAGAGCTTGCCGACATCCTGCTCGACGATGATCGCATAGATCACCAAGAGCGCCGAGGGCGGGATCAGGCTTGCCAGGGTGCCCGCCGCCGCCACGACCCCCGCGGCAAAACGCTTGTCATAGCCGATCGCCAGCATCTCGGGGATCGCGATCCGGGCAAAGACCGCAGCCGTGGCCACGCTTGCGCCCGAGACGGCGGCGAATCCCGCCGTGGCAAAGACGGTGGACACGGCCAACCCGCCCGGCACCCAGGCGATCCAGCGTTTTGCCGCCTCGAACAACGCCTGTGTCAGACCGGCATAATAGGCGAGATAGCCAATCAGGATGAAGGTCGGGATCAGGCTCAGCGCCTGCGAACTGACCTTGGAATGTGGCACCTGACCCGCGGTCTTGACCGCCACGGTCAGCGCCCAGAGGAATTCGTCGCCCGCATAGCCTTTTCTGGACCAGAATATCCAGATCAGCCCGATCATCCCGGCCAGCGCGGCGGCAAAGGCCACCCGCATTCCCAGTATGACCACAACCAGCATCAGGCCGGTGACGACCATTCCAATCTGGATAGGTTCCATCAGCCCCGCCCTTCAGTCATCGTGACCACTGAGATGCGCGGCTTCGCGCGCGGCTTGTGTCGCCACATCTTCGATCAGGGGCACGGCCACCGGGTTCTCTGCGCCGCTGACAATCGCGCGGCCATAGGCCCAGAGTTGCAGCATCAGCCGCAGCGACAGCACCGAAAAGGCAATCGGCGCGAGGATCTTGGCGGGCCAGATCGGCAGGCCGATGTCGATCGTGCTGTCGCGGCTCCAGAGCGGTGCTGCCCAGTCAAAGCTGCGGTCGAAATGCGCCCAACTGCCCCAGACCATCAGCAGCATCAGCACCAGAATGGCGATCGTGGTGAGAAATTCGACCAGCCACAGCACGCGCCCCCTGAGCAATCCCACCACGATATCCATGCGGATATGCCCACCATCGCGCTGCGCATAGGCCACCCCCATGAAGGCGATGAGCGGCATGATCTGCTCGATCCAGTCTACATAACCGGGCAGCGGCTGGCTGAAAAAATTGCGACCTCCGACCGAGAATACCGCAAGCACCATCAGCGAAAAAACAGCGAGCCCGCTCAAAAGGGCCAAGAGCCGCTCCAGCCGGTAAAGGCTGCGGTCGAGATGGCTCAGAAGGCTGTCATCAGACAATACCGAAGCTGCACCCGCCATGGGTATCCCCCTGCGATTTCAGGATGAAATGGCCCGCCGCCGCGAATGCGCGACGGGCCAGGACGGGCTCAGGAGCCGCCTTTGATCTCGCCCAGCTTGCCAGTTACGAAATCATAGAGTTCCTGCGCGGGCAGGCCGCGCGCGGTGTTGGATTCGATCCAGCTTGCGGCGGCAGGACCGGCGGCGATGTCCTTGAACGCCTTGAGCGAATCCTCGTCAAAGCTGATCACTTCGATGCCGCGTTCCTCCAGCGCCGGGCCCCAGGCCTTCATGGTCTCGTTCTGGTAGTAGTCGATGTAATGCGTGAGCGCCTCGTCGATCGAGCCCAGCAGCGCCTCGCGCTCGGCATCGGACAGCGCATTGAGAGCGTCGGTATTGGCCACCACCGGACAGTTCACCGTGCCGGGGTTGAGGTTGCCGGTCCACCAGCTTGCGCTCTCGATCGTGCCAAAGGACATATGCGCGTGCGGCGCAAAGCTCACGGCCTTGACCACGCCGCTGTCCATCGCCTGACGCACCTCGGTGGCGGACATGGATGTGGGCACCGCGCCGACGGCTTTCATCGCATCGCCGATCCCGCCAAGGGCGCGCACGCTCATCCCGCTGAACTCCTCGGGGGTGGTGGGCGCATCGCCGGAGCCGACGAAATTGTATTGCGGCATCGGCGAGGGCATCAGAAGCGTTGCGTTCCAGCGCCCGAGATCGGCCTGAACCGCCGGGTGATCATAGAGCGCCAGCGACAGCGCGGTTTCCTGCTCCAGCGTCTCGACACCGAGGAAGGGCAGCTCCAGCACTGTCAGCGACGGGTTCTTGTCGGCGTGATAGCCGGCACAGAACTGCGCCATCTCGAAGGCGCCGATCGAAATGCCGTCCAGGTTTTCCTTTTCGTTCGACAGACCGCCATAGCTGATGTTCAGGGTGAACTCGCCATTGGTCTTTTCGCTCACCAGTTCGGCAAGCTTCTCGACATGCTCGGTAAAGGCCCGGCGCTTGCCCCAGAGCGAGACGTTCCACTCGGTCGCCATCGCCTCGCCGGCAAAGGCAAGGCTCAACGCGGCCACGGCGGTATAGCTGAGGTATTTCTTCATGGTTTATCCTCCCGGTTGTTGCTTCATCTCATTGGGGCCACCTTGCGGGATATCGGACGACATGGCCACGCCAAAATCGCACACCCCCGACAGCGACCCTGCGGAATGCCGCAAGAACACTACAGCCACGCCTCTTTGTCCAGCCCCGGGTTGGTGGAGGTGGTTCAGATTTCGGTGTGTCGGCATCACGTCCCGCGCGCCTCGATGGTCGCGCCGCTGCTGTCCACGACCCGCGCCGCCCCGCCACCAAGGCGCAGCATGTGGCCGATTTTCATGTAATCGCCGGTCTCGGTCAGAAAGCGGTGGCCGGGCGTGGCAATCAGGTCTTCGCGGTCGCCAAAGGTGAGGCGGATGAATTCGGAGGTAGTGTTGCGGAAGAGCTTTGTGACGCGGCCGGGGACGGGGGTGCCGGTGGCGTCATGTGACAGCACAAATTCCTCAGCCGAAATTTCCTCGATCGGCTTTTGCCTGCCACCCCAGAGGGTGACGGGCGTGCCAGCGGAAAAACAATGATACGATTTCGGGATGAAAGCTCCGAGACCGAGATCGATAAACTTTCCGGGCAGCTCATGCAGCGCAAAGCTGGATGTCAGCGTTTCCAGAGCCTGATTCAATAGACCGGTGCGCACGACGTCTTCAGGACTCATGTCAGAATTCGTGCGTGCCAGATAGGCGGCCAACGTTGTCATTGCTGACGCAAAATCCTCGCCCTCCGGGTCAAAGAGCAGCTGATTGGGTGCGATCCCTTCGTCTTGCAGGAAACTTGCAATGCTGCTGACAATATCCTGTGCTGCTTCGGAATCGCTTCTGCCAAAGGCCATCTGACCTACGATGACCTGCGCGGCCTTCACATAGTCGGCAACGAATTCAGGGTCGGGTTCGAAGGGGTTGCCGTCGGTGAAGGGTAGACCGAATGAGTATATATTCTGTCCGTTCACCGACACAGAATATGTAAGACCGATAGCTCCATTAACCGCGAGCGAGCTGTTTGCTCCCAGGAAATGAAGTATTGAACCATCTCTCGATATTGAGAACCCAGTAGTTGCAAAACTACTACCTTGCACCCCGACAGATATTCCCCCAAACCCATCGGGATCACCCTCATAACCGAAGATGCCGGTGCCCAGCGTACCGAGACCTACGGATGCACCAACAGTGCCCCCGATGTAGTACGCTTCAACCAAATCACCATTCTGTGTATCTACACCTCGGAAGTACACGCCTTCCACACCAAATCCCAAAGGTTGACTACCACCAACCTCAACGTAAAATCCTACAATCCGATTTGAAACTAAATCGATTTTGCCATCTAGTGCTTCGAGCAAATCATTGGCAGAAAATTCTTCAAACTCTTCTGGTACTGAAACCATTTACTGCTCTCCTTCAAAAAAGAACACTCATTGAGACCGTAAACCAGACGGAAAGGAACGCAGCTTTAGCTAGGATTATGCCAGCAGTATCGTCAGTTGCCGGCTTCCCCAAGGCAAAACGGTAAACATAACCAAGCCACGTCCCGCCGCCATATTGCTTTTTCCACTTTGAAAAGCCAAAAAACCAAAACAAAGACAGCGGAGAAATCGCCACCAATAGTTTCAGAAAGGCAACGCAGAGTGCTGCAAACTCGCTTATCGAGATGGTCAACTACTTGCCCCCGCCAAGAACCTCTCCTTGACCCCCTCCGCCTCCGCAAAGGGCGACACCACGTCCACCACCACGAGGCTCGCCCCCGACCGCCAGTCCTCCAGCGCCAGCGGATCGCCCGCCTCGACCCTGGCCCTGACCGCGTCCGACACGCTGGCCCAGGTCAGGAAGGCGACGGGCTGATCATCCTTTGAATAGAGCTTGAACTGCCGCAGCAGGATCGGGGTGGCGACCAGCGCCTCGATCTCGCGGATCGGGCGGTCGCGATAGCGCTTGTCCATGGTCATCAGCCACACGGCATTGCCCATGGTCGAGCCAAAGGTCTGCGCATCCGGCAGTTCCGTTTTCGCAGCCGACTCTTTCGCCGCCATATCTCCCCCAGACCTTGCGCGCAGGTTTTTGCTACACGCAGAACGTGTTTCGGTCCACAGGAAATCGTGCACCATCATGCCCCGCGCGCCAGGCACGTTCCCAGCCTGGTCATGCCGGTCCGTCCAAGCTGTGCCAGCGTCAGGCTCACCTCCTCTGTCAGCACCTCCCACAGTTGGTGCAGGCCCCGCTCGCCCGCCGCCGCCATGGCAAAGAGCAGCGGTCGTCCGACAAAGACGAAATCCGCCCCCATCGCGTGTGCCTTGACGATATCCTCACCCGAGCGCAGCCCGGAATCGAAGAACAGCGGGAAGTCGGGGCCAAGGGCTGTGCGGATCTTCTCCAGCATCAGCACCGGCGGCGGCGCGCCGTCCAGCTGCCGCCCGCCATGACCCGAGACCTGGATGGCATCGACCCCCTCGTCGCGCAGCCGCAGCGCGTCGTCGGCATCCAGAACCCCCTTGATCACCAACTTGCCGGGCCAGGCGTCGCGCAGGCGGCGCATGTAGGACCAGTCCGCCACCGCGCGGCTTGCGGTGCGGTCAAATCCGCCATCGCGGAAATTCGCCATTTCGGGTCTGCCGTGCCAGAGCGTGCCAAACGACCAGCGCGGATGAAGGGCGAAATCGACGAACTGCCGCGGACCGATGCGGAACGGCATCCTGAACCCGTGCCGCAATTCACGCGGGCGGCGGCCCACCTCGGGCACGTCCAGCGTCACGACGAGGGTTTCATACCCCGCCACCCGCGCCCGTTCCACCAGCGCCATTGTGCCGCTACCATCGCCGCTGAAATAGAGCTGGAACCAGGCGTGCCCCTCAGCCGTCTCGATCATCTCTTCCAGCGGGGTAGAGGCCACGGTCGATACCCCCAGCGGCACCCGGTCCCGCGCCGCCAGCCGCGCCAGCATGAGATCGGCACCGGGCGTGCTGAGGTTGCACATGCCCATCGGCGTGATCCCGAAGGGCACACGGGCCGGATGCCCGAAAACCTCCAGCGACAGGTCGCGCAGCGCGACATTGCACAGCACGCGGGGTCTTAGCCGCAGGTCGCGCAGCGCGGCGCGGTTCAGCGCCTCGCCATGGCCTTCGCCCGCCGCGCCGTCGATATAGTCGAACACCATCCACGGCAGCCGCCGCCGCGCCAGCCGCCGGGCATCCTCGGCACAATGGATATTGTCCCAGCCGAACACCGCCCGCGCCTAGCGCAGCACATGCACGGCGCAGACGGCATGACGGACGACGCGCGCCGCCGTGGACCCCAGAAAGAAATCGCTCAGCCCCGGCTTGTGCGAGCCGACGACGATGCAGTCCGCTCCGATCCCTTCGGCGTAATCCGTGATCGCCCGACCGGAGTGGCCGCGCAGCATCACCGCCCTGATGTCGGGCTCGCCCGCCACCCGCTCGGCCAGAAGCGCCTGCGCACGTTTGTAGGCTCCTTCGATCACCTCTTCGCCCAGATAGGCCCGGACCGATCCCTGTACCGGCTCATAGGCATGCAGGGCGATGATCTCCCCTCCCTCGGTGCGCAGGGCGCGCGCGACCTGCAGGGCGGTCTGGCTGATACCGTGATCGAGTGCCAGCGCCACGATGATTTTGTGATACATCTCAAAGGCTCCGTTTCAGGGGACAAGAACGATCTTGGGGCTGCTCACGCGGCCGGCGCGTATATCGGCAAAGGCCGCTGCGCCGTCGTTCAGCGGTCGCTCCTCGATCCAGTCGAGCGCACCGAGACGCCCGTCGAACATGGCTTGCGCGCAGTCGCGGAAATCCTGACTCGTGTAGGTGTAGGTGCCGATGAATGTAATCTCCTGCAGCGTCATGCGCCGGATATCCAGCCCTCCGGCGGATTGCCCCAGGCCGATATGCACGATCACCCCGCCGGGCCGGGCATGGGCCGAGGCCTGCGCGCGCGTCGTCTCGAACCCCACCCCGTCCACGATGATGTCGAACCGCTCCGATGGGTCCAGCGCGTCGGGTGCGATGACCACCTGATCGCAGCGCAGGCTCAGATAGGCGCACCGCGTGGCATGCGGCTCGACCATGGTCACGTCACTGATCCCTTGCGCCGCAAGGCTGAGCGCCGCGCCAAGACCGATTGCCCCGCCGCCCAGCACCAGCGCCCGCTGCGGGCCGTTCCCCAGGATCGCGCGGCCTAGCCGCACCGCGTGCCAACCGCAGGCGATGGGTTCCGCCAGTGCCGCCTGATGCGTGGTCACATGGTCCGGCAGCGGCACCAGATTGCGCTCGGGCATCGCCAGCAGCCCGGCAAATGCCCCTTCGCGCGGCGGCATCGAAATGATCTGACGTGTGGCGCAGAGATTGTCGCGGCCCGACCGGCAGGCGGGGCAGGTGCCGCATGTGACCAGCGGATTGACCGTCACCCGCTGCCCCTTCATGGTCCCGCTCAGCACCACGCCTGCCGCCTCATGACCCAGAACCAGGGGGGCAGGGCGGCGTTCGTCATGGCCCAGCCAGGCGTGCATGTCCGATCCGCAGATGCCCACGCTCTCGACCCGGATCAGCGCCTCACCCTCGGCCGGCACCGGGTCCGCCATGTCGCGATACTCCAGCCCCTCGGGACCGATATACACAAGCGCCTTCATTTCGCGGTAAATCCTCCATCCAGCATCAGGATCTGCCCGGTCACGTAATCCGACGCCGCCGAGCAGAGAAACAGCAGCGGCCCGTCCATATCGCCGACCTCGCCATTGCGCCCGATGCAGGTCTGCGCCGCGTTGCGCGCCGCGCGTTCGGGATCATCAAAGACCGGCGCAGTCAGTTCGGTACGGATGAATCCGGGGGCCAGCGCGTTGACGTTGACGCCGTGGCGCGACCACGCCTCTGCCATCGCACGGGTCATCTGTGCCACGCCGCCCTTGCTCGCGCCATAGGCGATGCCGCCGGGAAAGGCGCGGAACGATTGCAGCGAGGCGAAATTGACGATCCGGCCCCAGCCCTTCGCGCGCATTGCAGGCACGAGGTGTTGGCTCAGGAAAAACGGCGCTGTCAGGTTCAGCGCCAGCGTCACGTCCCAGCCCTCGGGCGTTACCTCGTCCGCCGCCTGCCGCGTGTTGATGCCCGCCGCATGGACCACGATATCCGGCGCGCCGAACGGTTCCGCCGCGCGCCGCGCCAGGTCCGCCAGCCCGTCGCGATCCGCCAGATCATGCGCGATCACGGCAGCCTGCGCGCCCGCCTCGTCCTGCCAGCCCGCCAGCGCATCAGCGCGCCGCGCGACACCCACGACATATGCGCCCGCCTGCGCCAGCACAGTCGCCGCACGCCGTCCGAGGCCGGAACTGGCCCCGGTGACCAGCGCCACGCGCCCGGTGACGTCGAACAGTCCCCGTTCAGCCATTGGCGCTCAGATCGAATGTTTCGTCGGGGAAGTACTTGCGCAGCCGGATATCGGCGGTCCGCGCGTGCCCCTCCATCCCCTCAAGCCGGGCAATCCGGGCGGTGGCCTCGGCCACCGGCCTGGCACCCTCGCGGGTCGAGCGCTGCCAAGTGACGATTTTCATGTATTTATGCACGCTCAGGCCGCCGGTATAGCTTGCCGCGCCGCTTGTGGGCAGCACATGATTGGTGCCCGACGCCTTGTCGCCAAAGGCCACGGTCGTCTCTTCGCCCAGAAACAACGAGCCGTAACAACTGAGCCGCCCCAGCCACCAGTCCAGATCTGCGGCCTGCACCGTCAGATGCTCGGGCGCGTATTCGTCCGAGGTCGCCGCCATCTCATCGCGGTCGGCGCACAGGATCACCTCTGCGTAATCGCGCCAGGCGGCGGTGGCGTTCTCGCAGTTGACCTGCGGCAGGTCGGCGATGAGGTCCGGCACCAGGCGCATCACCTCCTCGGCGAGCGGACGGTGATCCGTCACCAGCCAGACGGGCGAGTTGTAGCCATGTTCGGCCTGCCCCACCAGATCGGTTGCCACCACCATCGGATCGGCGGTCCGGTCCGCCAGGATCAGGCTGTCCGTCGGCCCTGCAATCATGTCGATGCCCACCCGGCCAAACAGCATCCGCTTGGCCTCGGCGACGAACTGATTGCCGGGACCGACAAGGATATTGGCCCTCGGCAGGCCGAACAGACCAAAGGTCATCGCCGCGACGCCCTGCACGCCGCCCATCGCAAGAATCGTATCGGCGCCGCAGAGGTCGGCGGCATAGATGATCGCAGGCGCGATGCCCACGCCGGGACGCGGCGGCGAACAGGCAACGATATGTTGGCATCCGGCCACCTTGGCGGTGGTGACCGTCATGATGGCGCTGGCGATATGACTGTAGCGCCCGCCCGGCACGTAACAGCCCGCGCCTGTGACCGGAATGCTCTTTTGCCCGGCGATCAGCCCCGGCACCACCTCGATCTCGATGTCGCGCAGCGTCTGCTTCTGCGCCTCGGCAAAACGGCGCACGTTGTCATGCGAAAACCGGATGTCCTGCTTGAGTTTTTCCGGCACCTGCGCGGCTGCGGCGGCGATGTCATCGCGGGTCAGTATGACATTGCCGTCGTACTTGTCGAACCTGGCGGCATAGTCCAGCGCCGCCTTGTCGCCGCCTGCTTCGATAGCATCGAGTATGCTGCGCACCGTGGCCTTGACATCCGAGGCATCGGATTTCGAGGTGAGCGTTGCCTTCTTTAGATATTCGCGGGTCATATGTCTGTCCTATCTGTAGATGTCGGGCAGCATCGTGGTCGAAATCGCCGGGATATAGGCGATCAGCAGCACCACGATGAGCATGAAGAAAACGAACGGCACGGCGCGTGCCGCGATCCTGAGGATCGATTCCCCGGTAATGCCGGAGACAACAAAGAGGTTGAGCCCGAGCGGCGGGGTGATGAATCCCACGCCAAGCGCGGTGATCATCATCACGCAGAACTGGATTTCGTTCATCCCGATGTTGTCGGCCAGCGGTTTGAGAATCGGCGCGAGGATCACGATATTGGGCGTCGTTTCCATCACGCAGCCTGCGGCGATCAGAACCAGGATCATCAGCAGGATCAGCAACGCCGGCTCTTCGGTGATCCCCGTGACCGCGCCGACAAAGCCCTGCGGCACGCCCATGATCGCCAGCGCTTGCGCCAGAGGCAGCGAAAAGGCGATGATCGGCAGGATCACCCCGTTCACCTTGGCCGAACTGATCAGCATGGCCGGAAAATCCGCCAGACTAAGCGTGCCGAGGATGAACCCGAGAATGATCGTGACCACCACCGCGGTCGCGCCCGCCTCGGTCGGGGTCAGGTGACCCGAGAAGATCCCGTAGAAAATGACCCCCGGCACGATAAAGGCATACCAGCCCGAGCGCAGCGCCCGGCCAAGATTTGCGAAGTATTCCCCAGGGCCGATATTGCCGCCGCCCTCGTAACCATAGACACGATTGACCACGATATTGGTGATCAGGATCGACACCAGGATAAAGAGCCCCGGTATGACCGCCGCCATGAACAGGGTCGAGGCCGAAATCCCCAGCACCAGCCCGATGATGATATAGGCGATCGACGGCGGAATAAGGATGCCGGTGCAGGCCCCCGCCGCTACCAGCGCGCAGGCATAGGGGCGGGGATAGCCGCTTTCGACCAGCCGGTCGATGGTCATCCGCCCCACCGCTGCCGCGCCCGCCGCGTCAGAGCCGGATATGGCAGAGAACATCCCGCAAACCAGCACCGTCGCCGAACCGAATCCGCCGCGGGCGAACTGCGTCAACGCCTCCGCCACATCCAGAAACTTGCGGCTCAGCCCGGTGCGCACCAGCACGTCGCCGGTCAGGATGAACAGCGGCACGGCCGTAAGGGCGAATGCGTCGATCCCGTCGAACAGGCTCTCGCCCACCAGGCTCAGCGGCAGCGCCCCCGACCACAGCAGCATCAGAATGGCGCTTGCCCCGATGGCGGCCCAGATCGGCACCGCCAGCATAACCAGCATCACAAAGAGGATTACCGGACCGTAGAAATCCCAGCCCAGATCGACCGTTTGCGAAAATGTGTTCCACATGATCCCGCGCCCCTCAGTCGAACAGCTGATTGCCTTCGTGAACGGGGGTGCCCTCACGAAGCGCGCGCAGATCGCGCAGGAAAGACTGAGCCAGCCGGAGCAGCATCAGACCAAAGCCCACCGGCACCGCCAGCAGAAACCAGACCATCGACACGCGCAGACCCGCGCTGACCGAGCCGAATTTGGCCGAGACCAGAACCGTCTCCCATGACCAGTAGAGCGCGACCACTGCAACCGCAGCCATCACCAGATCGCCGAGGATATAGAGCGCTGCCTTGGTGCGCGGCCCGACGTAATGCATCACCACGTCGATCCGGATATGGGCGCGTTCACGCACCGCCGCCGCCGCCCCGATCCAGGCCAGATAGATAAAGGCGTAGCGCACGACCTCTTCGCCCCAGACCGAGGAATAGGCAAATATCTCGCGCCGGATCACCTCGATCGCCATTGTGGTGACAAGCATCATGTAAAAGATCAGAAGCGCCCAGCGCTCCAGATTTCGATCCAATGTCTTGAGCATGACAATCCTTCCGGGGCAGGTGGCATCGCGCAACCCGACCGCTCTTGTTCGCGTCAGAGGCGACCGGGCACGCGGGGCGCGCCCGGATCATGCGTGTGTCAGGCGTCGTGAACGTAGAATTTGCCCTTCGTGCCCGCCGCCTCGACAAGTTTGTCGAATGTTTCCATCGACCCCGCCAGTTCGGTCTTGAAGCTGTCCCATTCAGAGCGCTGGTATCCCACCGTTTCCTGCCACTCGGCCAGCTGATCGTCGCTCAGCGAATGGAATTCCACCCCTGACTTGCGCATCTCGGCCATGGCGAATGTGCGCGACGACGGCACCTTGGCGAGATTCTGGTGAAAACTCATCTCGGAGGCCCATTCGATCGCCTCCTTCACATCGCCCGGCAGGCTGTTGAACCATTCGAGGTTGCAGGCATAGGTCTGGCTGTCCGGCACCGCCTGGGTAAAGGTGACATGGCTGAGAATGTCCTTGAAGCCAAAGGCATAGAGTGCGCCAACCGCCGGGTCGAGCGCATCGGCCACACCTTGCTTGATCGCCGAGGCGGTCTCGCCCCATGCGACGGGCGTGGGATTTGCTCCGCCCATGCGGTAGAGTTGCTGCAGCATCTGCGAACCGGGCACCCGGAACTTGATGCCTTTCAGATCGGCGGGCGTCATGATCGGCCCGCCACCGCCCTTGCGCACGGCCATCACGCGCGGGTCGATGCAATAGTAGAACAGTGGCTTGAAGCCGCGCGCCTCGACGGCGGTGTTGACCTCCTGCTTCCAGATATCGGATGTCACGAGATTGACGAACCGCTGATTGGCCCCGCAGAAATAGGGCATGTTGATCAGGTCCACCGCCGACGCGAAGGGTGCGAAATTGGACAGCGAGAACTGTGCCGCATTCACCGTGCCGCCCTGCACCTTCTGCGCCAGAGCCGAGCCGACCCCCAACTGTCCGCCGGGCGCCAGTTTCACATAGATCTTGCCGTTCGAGGCGTTCTGCAGATTCTCTTTCACATCAAGCTGCATCAGCGGATAGCTGCGTGTCGTGCCGATGACGTATTCCGTGGCCACCGTCATCACATGATCCGCCGCTGCCTCGCGCTCGCGCTCCTCGTTGGCGGTCTGCGCGCTGGCATTGGACGACCACAGCGCGCCACCCGCCCCCGCCACAAGCGCAGCGGTGAAACTGCCTGTAGAGGCCAGTTTCATGAAATTGCGCCGCTCCTCCGACGCGAGGTCTTCAATTGCCTTTTCCATTGGGTCTCCTCCCTTGAGATATTATGTTTTTGCTTTATCGGTTGTGTTTCTTCGGGCCGCTTCGCTCTTCAGCGCCGCAACGACAAAGGTGATCACCGCCGCCAGAAGCAGCAGCATCTCGTTCACATCATTCAGAAACGCGGTGCCGGCAAAGGCACCCATCATTACATTCAGCCCGAAAGCCCCGAACAATACGGCTGCCAAAAGCAGGAACATCATTGCCTCCCTCTCGCCAGATTCGCCGACGATTCGAGATGAATGTAAGCGCTTACATAAATTCAGGCAAGCTGTTATATTGCTCTTGCAGACATCGTGACCTAAGCAGACCCACCCGCTGACCACTCTCAGACCGGACCCCGAGGATGAACCGACGCAACAAGGACGATGACCGACATCTGCCCACGTTGGCGGATGTCGCGGCGCGTGCGGGTGTGTCCACCGCAACCGTCTCGCGCTGTCTCAATTCGCCCGCGCAGGTGCAGCAGGCAACCCGCGACCGGGTGATGGCAGCGATAGCCGACCTTGGCTATTCACCCAATTTCGGCGCGCGGGCGCTGGCCGCGCGGCGGACCGGCACCATTGGCGCGATCATCCCGACGATGGAGAACGCGATCTTTGCCCGCGCGCTCCAGGCGTTTCAGGAAGAACTCCACCTCAACGGCATCACCCTGCTGGTCGCCTCTTCCTCCTACCGCCCCGAGATCGAAGAGGAACAGATCCGCACCCTTGTGGCGCGCGGCGCGGATGCGCTGCTGCTGATCGGCCATGACCGCGCCCCGGCGCTCTATGAATTCCTCGAAAGTCGCGGCGTGCCGCTGCTGATCACATGGGTGTTCGATCCGGCGCTGTCCCGCCCGTCGATCGGGTTCGACAACCGCCGGTCGATGGCCGCGCTCGCTGGCGAGGTGCTTGGACAGGGGCACCGCGAAATCGGCATCATCTCGGCCGAAGTCGAGGGCAATGACCGGGCCCGGGCGCGGGTCGAGGGCGTGCATGATGCCCTGCGCGTCCAGGGTCTCGATCCGGCCAGGGCACAGCTGATCGAGACCACCTACAGCTTTGAGAGCGGCGGCGCTGCGCTGGCTCGCATGATGGCGCATCCCACAAGACCCACCGCCGTGATCTGCGGCAACGACGTTCTGGCGGTCGGAGCGCTGCAGATGGCGCGCAAACTCGGGTTGCGCGTGCCGCAGGACATCTCGATCACGGGCTTTGACGATATCGAACTGGCCACGGTGGTCGAACCGCCCCTGACCACCGTCCATGTCCCCCATCGCGAGATGGGCCGCGCGGCGGCGCGGCGGCTGGTCGCGATGCTCGCGGGCGAGGGCCATGGCAACAGCGTCTGTCTTGAAACCCGGCTTTGCCTGCGGGATACGCTTGCCCCGCCCGCGCGCAACTCGTGACCGCCGCCCTCTGCCGGGGGTGATCCGGATTGCTGACAAACTCCTGGCAGTTTCCGGCTGTGGGCGTTGGAATGCTGCCGCCCGAGTTCTGTCCGCGCCCCCCTCGGACCCCGAGCCGTCCAGCGCCTCCCGCCGGGATTACTCGAACCCCGAGGTTTGGAACACGCCTCCGATGACATGTCATATATGACATGTCATCCGGGACAGGTCATACCCTTCGGCTGTTTCCGGCGGAGAGGTGGTGCGCCAGAAACCTGTCGCCTGAGTCCGTCTGCCCCTTCGCCCCTAACCACCCCTCGCCCCAGTCCATGCCTCCGTCCCGATCCGGCGGCGCTTCACTCAGGCCCGACATGTCTGTAGCCTGCCGCGAAAGAGCATGGAGGGACAGGATGTTTACCATAAACCCCGAGAGATTTCTGGCCGACCTGCACCGGTTGCGCCAGTTCGGCGTCGCAGGCGTGGGCAAGGGGGTCATTCGCCCGGCCTTCAGCGCCGCCGATATCGCGGCGCGCGACTGGCTGGCAGAACGCATGACCGAGGCGGGGCTTGCGCCGCATTTCGATCCGGTGGGCAATCTCTTCGGTATGGCCGAGGGGCAATCGCTGCTCGTCGGCTCCCACAGCGACAGCCAGCCCGAAGGCGGCTGGCTCGACGGTGCACTGGGCGTGATCGCCGGGCTGGAGATCGCCCGCGCGGCGCGGGATGCGGGTGCGCCGCGCGTGTCGGTCGTGTCCTTTCAGGACGAGGAGGGACGATTCGGCGTCACCACCGGCAGCGCGATCTGGTCGGGTGGCCTGTCGCTCGACGTGGCAGATCGGCAGACCGACCGCGATGGCGTGACCTTTGCCGACGCGCGCGCGGCGATGGCGCATATTGCGAAAGGTTTTGTCGATCCCGCCCGCTTCACCGGCTTTCTGGAGATGCATATCGAACAGGGTCCCTGGCTCGATCAGGCGGGTGAGGCGGTGGGTGTCGTGACCGATATCGTGGGCATCCGCGACATGCGCATCACGTTCGACGGCGAGCAGAACCACGCAGGCACCACGCCGATGCACCTGCGCCGCGACGCTTTTCAGGGGCTGGCGCGCTTCAACAGTCTGATCAATGAACGGTTCCGTAACGTGGTCACGCCACGGACGGTCTGGACCATCGGCCATGTGCGCCTGCATCCCGACGCCCATTCGATCGTGCCGGGACAGGCGGTGTTTTCGATGCAGTGGCGTGATGGCGATGGCGACCGCCTGCGCCGGATGGAACAGATCATCCGTGCCACGGCAGAGGAGGTGGCTGCGCAGATGGGCCTTGGCGTCGGCTTTGGCGACATGCTGGGGCTGGAGCCGGTGCCGATGGCCGCACGCCTGCGCGACGCGCTCTGCGAGAGCGCCGAAGAGATCGCGCCGGGTCGCTGGCGCAGGATGCAGTCGGGTGCGCTGCATGACGCGACGAACGTGTCGCGCCTGATGCCTGCCGCCATGCTGTTCGTGCCCTCGATCGACGGCATCAGCCACGCCTTTGCCGAAGACACCGGCGAGGACGATCTGGTGACCGGGTTAAGGGTTCTGGCCGGGGCGGCGGCGCGCGTGGTGCGCGTCTGAGCGAGCCCGCCGACCTGTCAGCCGAGCAGGATGATATCCGACTGCCCGGCCCCCCGCCGCAGGGCGTGAATATCGGCAAAGGCAGGGTCGTTGATCCAGGCCTCCGCCGCCGCGCGATCCGGGAACGACAGGATCGCCGCCATGTCGGGCAGGGTCGGTGCACCTTCGAGCGCAACCAGATCCCTGCTGGCTGAAACGACGCTACCGCCATGCGCGGCCAGCGCCTCTGCGGCTCTTGCGCGATAGGCTGCGAGCGATTCGGGATTGGCAATGGTCAGGGCGACATAGGCGTAGGTCATGAGGGCCTCCGTGTGTGGTGGGTGGCTTTGACGCTAGCCCGGTGCCGGTATTGCGAAAACAGGTGTATTTGCATATTGAACATGCAATAATGCATGCCATGACACTCGACTGGCAGGATCTCAAGATCATTCTCCACCTGGTTCGCGCCGGCACGCTGGCGCGGGCCGGAAATCTGCTGGGGATCAATTACACCACCGTCGCGCGACGCATCGCGCGCGCCGAAAAGGCCCTTGGCCAGCCGCTGTTCGAGCGGCGACCGGATGGTTACCGCCCGACCGAACTGGGGCTTCTCGCGGCGCGCCATGCCGAAGAGATGGAGACGCGCGAACATGCGCTGATGCGGCAACTCCAGGGGCGCGACGGCTCGCTCCGCGGCCCGCTGGTGATCACCGCGCCGCAGCTGCTCGTGCAGTTGCATCTGGTCCATGTGATCGACGCCTTTTGCACCGCGCATCCCGCGGTGGCGCTACAGGTCAACACCGCGCATGACCTCCTCGATCTGGGCCGACGCGATGCAGATCTGGCCGTGCGGATCAGCCACAGCCCCGGCGATGCGCTGACCGGCCTGCGTCTGACAGAACAGCACCGCGCCGCCTTCGCCAGCCCGGATCTGGCAGGGCGCATCATGGCCGACAGCGCCGTTCCGGTGCCGTGGATCGTGCATCAGGACGCGGTGGGTCTGCCCGCTTTGGCGCTGAAACAGCGATCGAACGGCTATGTCCGGATGCGGTTCGACGACATGCTGGCGATGATCGGTGCGGCGCAGGTCGGGCTGGGCGTGGTGCGCATGCCGGTCTTTGCCGGACGTGGCACGCCGGGGCTGGTGCAGGTGCCGGTGATGCCGCCGGAACCCTATGCCCCGATCTGGGTCGTTGCCCATGCCGATGTCTGGCCGGGCGCCAGGGTGCGCGCCTTCCGCGAGATGCTGGTCGGGTATTTCCGCCAGCACCGGGCGCTTTTCACCGCCTGAGCCGGATCACCCCCAGACCACATCGCCCACAAAGATATAGCCCGCGCCGTAGATCGTCTTGATCAGGCGGGGGTTCTTGGGGTCTTCGCGCAGCTTGGTGCGCAGGCGCGAGATGCGCACATCCATCGCACGGTCAAAACTTTCGCCCGCAGCACCCCCAAGCGCCTCCTGCATCGCCTGCCGGGAAATCAGCCGCTTGGGCCGCTCCAGAAAGAGCCGCAGAACCTCGCCTTCGGCATGGGAAAACGTCGTCTCGGTTCCGGTGTTATCCTCCAGGCTGTAGCGGTCGAAATGCGCGGTCCAGCCGTTGAACCGGGCAACTTCGCCCGATTGCGGGCTGGCGGCGTTGCGGCGCAGGCGGGCGCGGATGCGGGCCACGACCTCGGCGGGATCGAACGGCTTGATGATATAGTCATCCGCCCCCAGTTCCAGTCCCGTCACCCGGTCCTGCACCTGCGCGCGGCCCGAGATGATGATCACCGTGGCGCCCTGTTCCAGCGCCAGCCGATGCACCAGCGTCAGCCCGTCACGGTCCGGCAGCGACAGATCGACCAGACAGACATCGGGGCTGGCCTGCCGCAGCGCCGCCTCGAATTCGGTCGCGCGACCAAAGGTCATGGTGCGAAAGCCCGCCTCGTTCAGCGCCTCGGCCAGCATCGTGCGGATGGCCGGTTCATCATCCAGAATGGTGACAAGGGGCGCACTCATGGCGTTCCTCCGGTGTTCAGCGCGGCATCCAGTTGCGTGGCGGTGAAGGGTTTGCGCAGCACCGGAGCCAGCCGCGCGGCGGTGCGGTGCAGCGGATCATCAGGCGGCAGCGAGGTCATCAGCACCAGCGGGCACTGCGCGGCCCGGGGCAGGGTGGCCAGATCCAGCCCGGTCCTGTCGCCTTCGAGCACGATATCCGACAGCACGGCGGATATCTCGGGCAGGTCCACCATCAGCGTTGCAGCCTCGTCCACGCTGGCGGCTTCGATGACGCTGTGGCCTGCGCTGCGCAGCATGTCGCGCAGCGTGCTGCGCAGGTCGGGGCTGTCCTCGACCAGCAGCACCAGCCCCGGTGGGCGCGCCGCCCCGGCTGGCCGCAGGGGCAGGCGCAGCGCCACGCGCGCACCGTGTTCGGTGTTGGCCAGCAGGATGCGTCCGCCTGCCAGCTTGGTCATGTTGTAGACCATCGACAGGCCCAGTCCCGACCCCTCGCCACCCTTGGTCGTAAAGAAGGGATCGAGCGCATGCTCAAGCGCCTCGGGGGTGAATCCGGGGCCGGTATCGGTGACCGCGAACTCCAGCCATGTATCCTGCAGGGGCAGTGCGGTCAGCGTGATCACCCCCGCGCTGCCACAGGCATCGCGGGCGTTGAGCACCAGATTGAGCAGGGAATCCTGCAACATTCCGGGATCGAGCAGATAACGCCCTGCCAACCCCGGGTTCTCGATGTGCAGCGACATGCCGGAGGGCAGCGCCGAACGTGCCAGCGTTTCGAGATCTTTCAGAAAGGCATCCAGATCGGTCGGCACCGGCTCGTGTTCGCGCGGCCCTGTCATGTCGGCTATGCGGTTGAGCAGACCACCGCCGCGCCGCGCCGCCGCAAGCGTGGCGTTGACCAGTTCCTGCGCCTCTGCCGTCAGGCCCATCCGGCCCAGCCGCGACTGCATGCCCAGAATGATCGTCAGCAGGTTCGAGAAATCATGCGCCAGCCCGCTGGTCAGTTGTGCCGCCAGTTCGCGGCGGCGGGTCTGTTGCAGGGCGGCTCGGGTCTGGCTTTCCTCGGTGATGTCCATCGACAGGATATAGACCCCGCCGCTGCTGTGATCGGGCGTCAGCGCCACCCGGATCCGGCGCGAGCTGGGTTCATGGGTAAATTCAAAGACCGAAGCCTGCCCGGCATAGGCCTTGTCCAGCTCGGGACCGATCACCGCCCAGGTCCGCGCGCCCAGCACCTCTGCGGCATGCACGCCGATGAGATCGCCACGCGAGCCGGGCATGACCGAGGTCAGCCGCCGGTTGGAATAGGTATAACAGCGGTCTGGGCCGACATGCGCGATATGGGCGGGCATCATCTCGGCGGTCAGCCGGGTGCGAGCCTCGGCCTCGGTGATCTGGCGCTTGGCCTCTTCGAGCGCGGTGATCGTCGCCTCCAGCTGGCGGTTGGTGGCGGACAACTCTTCGGAATAGTTCAGCAACTGCCCCGACAGTTCCTCCGACCGCGCCCGCAGCAGCGCCTCTTGCCGCCGGGTGCGGGTGATGTCGGTATAGACCGTGACCCATCCGCCCTGCGGCAGGGGCGAACCCTCGACGCTGATCGTGCGGCCGTTGGCGCGGGTGCGCTCCATGTAATGCGGCTCGAAAGCGCGGGCGATATCGACGCGGGTGGCGACAAAACCGTTCAGGTCGCTCATCTCGCCGTAATCGCCACGCTCGGCCAGATAGCGGATGGTCGCGGCGAAATCGGCGCCCGGCGTCACCAGCGCCTGCGGCAGGTCGAACATCTCCTGGAAACGCCGGTTGCAGACCGCCAGCCGCAGATCCCGGTCATAGATCGTCAGCGCCTGCTGAATGAGGTTCAGGCCGACCATGGTCATGGCGTCGCGATCGGCACGGCTGGGGCTCATCTGCAACTCCTCCTGTCTCTGGCTAGCACCGGATGGCCAGAGCGCAAAGGTCGATTGTGACGCTGTTACAATTCGTTGTGATTGCGAAATGTTCAGGAAAAAGTTGACGTCGAACGTAAATGTCGCACCCTTTGGGTAGAGGAGAATCGCCCCAAGGCGGTCGTATGTCCGCATCGCGGACAAATGGGAGGATAAAATTTGGCACAGCCGTCACAGGCGACGGACGGGATGGATTCCGTTCCGGCGCTCTTGCAACGTAACGCCACCCGGTTCGGGGACAAACCCGCCTATCGGGAGAAAGAATACGGCATCTGGCAATGCTGGACCTGGGCGGAAACCGAGAAGGAAATCGAATCGCTTGCCCTCGGGCTGATCAATCTCGGGGTCAATGAGGGCGATTTCATTGCCATAATCGGCCGCAACCGACCGCATTTCTACTGGTCGATGGTGGCGGCGCAATCCGTGGGCGCGATCCCCGTGCCGCTCTATCAGGACAGTGCCGCCGAAGAGATGGCCTATGTCATGGATCACTGCGGCGCGCGCTTCGCGATCGTCGAGGATCAGGAGCAGGTCGACAAGCTGATCGAGGTGCAGGAGGGTTTGCATCAACTCGAGCACATGATCTATATCGACCCGCGCGGATTGCGAAAATACGACCATCACAAGCTGCACGCTTTCGACCATATCCAGCAACAGGGCCGCGCGGCGCATGCGGAATTCATCGCCGATCTCAAGGCGCGGCGCGAAAAGCTGACCTATGACAGCATCTGCGTCATGCTCTATACCTCGGGCACGACGGGCAAGCCCAAGGGCGTGGTGCTGTCCAATCGCAACATCATCGAGGCCTCGAAATCCTCGTCCGAATTCGATCACCTGACCCGTGACGAAGAGGTGCTGGCCTACCTGCCGATGGCCTGGGTCGGCGATTTCATCTTTTCCATCGGGCAGGCCTACTGGTGCGGCTTCTGCGTCAACTGCCCCGAGAGCGCCGAGACAATGCAGACCGACCTGCGAGAGATCGGGCCGACCTATTACTTCGCCCCCCCGCGCGTGTTCGAATCGCAGCTCACCAACGTGATGATCCGCATGGAGGATGCCGGGCGCTTCAAGAAATGGCTGTTCGACATCTTCATGGCGCATGCGCGCAAGGTGGGTCCGGCAATTCTGGACGGCAGGCCGGTCGGCGGCTGGGACCGGTTCAAATACGCGCTCGGGAAAATCTTTGTCTATGGTCCGCTCAAGGATACGCTTGGTCTGGGCCGGGTGCGCGTGGGCTATACGGCGGGCGAGGCTATCGGACCTGAGATCTTTGATTTCTATCGCTCTTTGGGGATCAACCTCAAACAGCTCTATGGCCAGACCGAGGCATCGGTATTCATTACCCTGCAACCGGATGGCGAGGTGCGCAGCGACACCGTGGGCGTGCCCGCCCCGGGCGTGGAAATCCGCATCAGCGACACCGGCGAGGTGTTCTATCGCAGCCCCGGCACGTTCGAATATTATTACAAGAATCCCGAGAGCACCGCCGACACCAAGGATGCCGAAGGCTGGGTCGCGACCGGCGATGCCGGGTTCTTCGACAAGGAGAACGGTCACCTGCGGATCATCGACCGGGCCAAGGATGTGGGCAAGATGGCCGATGGCCGCCTGTTCGCCCCGAAGTACGTAGAGAACAAGCTGAAATTCTACCCCAACATCCTCGAGGCGGTGGTGTTCGGCAACGGGCGCGATGCCTGCACGGCCTTTGTCAACATCGACCTCACGGCAGTCGGCAACTGGGCGGAGCGCAACAATATCGGCTATGCCTCCTATCAGGAACTGGCGGGGCATCCGCGCGTGCTCGACACCATTCAGGCGCATGTCGAAGAGGTCAACCGCAGCCTCGTCTCGGACCCGATGCTGTCGCATTGCCAGGTGCATCGCTTTCTTGTGTTGCACAAGGAACTCGATGCCGATGATGGCGAGATGACCCGCACCCGCAAGGTGCGCCGCCGGATTGTCGAGGGCAAATACGATGATCTTCTGACCGCTCTCTATGACGGGTCAAAGGAGATATTCACCAAGACCGAAGTGACCTACGAGGACGGGCGCAAGGGCTATATCAGCGCCACGCTTCAGATCCGCGACGCGGCGGTGGTCCCGGTCAAGGCAGCAAAGGTGGCAGCGGAATGAAGGACATGACACCCGAAGGCTACACCACCGAGGACGGCCGCAAGATCGGCGGCGTCGTGATGGAGATGAAGAACATCAGCCTGCGCTTTGGCGGTGTGGTGGCGATCAAGGACATTTCCTTTGACATCCGGCAGGGTGAGATCCGTGCGATCATCGGTCCCAACGGCGCGGGCAAGTCCTCGATGCTGAATGTCATCAGCGGCTTTTATCATCCGCAGGAGGGTGAGATCTGGTATCAGGGCAAGTTGCGGCCACCGATGAAACCCTATGAGGTGGCGCAGCAGGGCATCGCCCGCACCTTCCAGAACATCGCCCTCTTCGAGGGGATGACGGTGCTCGACAACGTGATGACGGGCCGGATCCGGCAGATGAAGGCGGGGCTGTTCGCCCAGGCGATCTGGAAAGGCAAGGCCGAACGCGAAGAGGTCGAGAACCGCGCGGTCGTTGAAAAGGTCATCGACTTTCTCGAAATCCAGCACATCCGCAAGACGCCCGTGTCGCGCCTGCCCTACGGTCTGAAAAAGCGGGTGGAACTCGCCCGCGCGCTTGCGGCCGAGCCGTCGATCCTGCTGCTCGACGAGCCGATGGCGGGTATGAATGTCGAGGAAAAAGAGGATATGAGCCGCTTTATCCTCGACGTGAATGACGAATTCGGCACCACCATCGCGCTCATCGAGCATGACATGGGAGTCGTGATGGATCTGAGCGACCGGGTCGTCGTGATGGATTACGGCCGCAAGATCGGCGATGGCACGCCCGACGAGGTGCGTAACAATCAGGACGTGATAGACGCCTATCTGGGAGTCGCTCATGACTGATTTCGCACCGCGAGATCATCCCCGGTACGATCCGGGGCTTTACGCCGGCAAGGCCCTGGGGGCGGCCCTCGGGCTTGTTATGGCGCTTTTGCCGATGTCCGCTCATGCCGATGGCTGGTCCGAATTCCACACCCGCTGCCTGACGGCGCTGGAAGCGCTCGCGCCGCCGGTGGTTGCGGGGCTCGGACAAGGCGAGGCTGCGAACGGCTCACTTAGCTATGACCTGCCCAAAGGCGGGCAACTGCTGGTGGAAGAATCTCCTCCGGACGGTCTTTCGGCCTGTTCGGTTACAGATCCGACAGGGGCGTCCGAGGCAGGGTTCGATACATGGATCGCCGAGGCCGTTGCGACAGGGCGCTATATACCGGCAGAGGCGGACACATGGCACAGCAACCAGTGGATCGAGCCGGTCCTCGCGCTGCAAAAGCGTCACGATGACGGCAATCTCACCCTGCGGATCGTGGAGACACATCTTGAAGCCTGACACGCCCCAACGAAACGTCAATGTAACGGAGACATCCCATGCCTGATCAGCTGCTATTCGGAATGGAAGTCGTGCTGAACGGGCTCATGGCGGGGGTGCTTTACGCGCTCGTGGCCCTCGGGTTCGTCCTGATCTACAAGGCGTCCGGCATTTTCAACTATGCGCAGGGAGTCATGGCGCTCTTCGCGGCGCTCACGCTGGTCGGGGTCATGGAGGGACAGGTGCCCTTTGCCCACCTGATCAATGCGATTCTGGGAACCCAGGTTCATCATTTCGGCTGGCATGTGCCGACGCTTCTGGCGATCATCCTGACCATCCTGGTCATGGTGTTGCTGGCCTGGACCGTCAATCAGCTGATCTTTCGCCATCTGGTCAACCAGGAACCGATCATCCTGTTCATGGCCACCATCGGCCTTGCCTATTTCCTCGAAGGTTTTGGCGACATCATGTGGGGCAGCGACATCAAGAAACTGGATGTCGGTCTGCCTCAGGGCATCAACCCGGCAATAGACGATCTGACCTTCGGGATCTTCGGCTACGGCTTTTTCATCGACAATCTGGATATCGTGGCGACGGTCGTGGCTGCCCTGCTGGTGGTCTCTCTGGTGCTTTTCGCGCAGTATTCCAAACAGGGCCGGGCCATGCGCGCGGTGGCCGATGACCATCAAGCGGCGCTCAGCGTCGGCATCTCGCTCAAGTTCATCTGGGTCATGGTCTGGTCTCTGGCCGGGTTTGTGGCGCTGGTCGCGGGCATCATGTGGGGCACGAAATCGGGCGTGCAGTTCTCGCTGTCGCTGATCGCGCTCAAGGCGCTGCCGGTTCTGATGCTGGGCGGGTTCACCTCGATTCCCGGCGCCATCGTGGGCGGGCTGATCATCGGGGTCGGCGAAAAACTCTTTGAATTCAGCGTGGGCCCGATGGTGGGCGGCGCGACAGAAAACTGGTTCGCCTATGTGTTGGCGCTGATCTTTCTCGTCTTCCGGCCACAGGGCCTGTTCGGCGAAAAGATCATCGAGAGGGTGTGACGGTGATGCAAAAGCTGAACGCCACCGTCAACGTGACCGCCCGGCCCGCCAATCGCGCGCCACGTCACGACAATGATGAAATCCTTGGGGAGGTTCTCTAGATGTTTTACCGTGAGGCGGGGGATTTCAAGACCTCCTACACCGACGACAGCCAGACCTTTCCGATCAGGTTCGATCGCTACCGCTATTACGCGGTGCTGATTGTGGCCTTTGCCGTCATTCCGTTCGTGATCAACGACTACTGGGTCAATGCCGTGTTGCTGCCGTTCCTGATCTATTCGATCGCCGCGATCGGCCTCAACATTCTCGTGGGCTATTGCGGGCAGGTCTCGCTGGGGACCGGCGGCTTCATGGCGGTGGGGGCCTATGCGGTCTACAAGCTGATGACCGCGTTCCCGGAGATCAGCATCTTCATTCATGTCATCCTGGCGGGCGGGATAACCGCCGGGGTGGGGGTGCTCTTTGGCCTTCCGTCCTTGCGCATCAAGGGCTTCTACCTCGCGGTGGCGACGCTGGCGGCGCAGTTCTTTCTGGTCTGGCTCTTCAACCGGGTTCCGTGGTTCTACAACTACTCGGCATCGGGTCAGATAAGCGCGCCGGAACGCACCATTCTGGGCGTGCCGATCACCGGCGCGCAAACGGCCCCCTGGGCAGCCTATCTCTTTTGTCTTGTCTTTGTCGTTGCCTGTGCCATCATCGCGCGGAACCTGACGCGCGGCATGGCTGGGCGCAAATGGATGGCCATCCGCGACATGGATATCGCCGCCGAGATCATCGGAGTGAACCCGCTCAAGGCCAAACTCAGCGCCTTTGCAGTAAGTTCGTTTTTCGTCGGCATATCCGGCGCCCTCTTCTTTGCGGTCTATCTGGGCGCGGTCGAGGTGGGCGAGGTGTTCGGGATCAACAAATCCTTCCTCGTGCTGTTCATGGTGATCATCGGCGGACTTGGCTCGATCTTCGGCAGCTTTGCCGGGGCGGCATTCCTGGTGCTCTTGCCGGTGCTGCTCAAGAACACGCTGGTGGGGGGGCTTGGCTGGCCCACCGATCTGGCGGCGCATCTGGAATTCATGATCGTCGGCGCGCTGATCGTCATCTTTCTGATCGCCGAACCGCACGGGCTGGCGCAGCTGTGGCGTGTGGCCAAGGAGAAACTGAGGCTTTGGCCCTTCCCGCATTGAGAAGGGCAGAGAAGGTGCGGCGGGGCAAAGCCTCGCCCTACGCAACATCGGACAAAACCATGGGAGGATACAAACCGATGAGACAGACACTACTGACAGCAGTGACCGCCGCCGTGCTGGCTGCGGGGCCTGCGCTGGCTGACCTGACGATCGTCGATACCAGCTATCGGACCGGACCCTATGCCGCGAACGGCATTCCGTTCTCGGACGGGTATCAGGACTACTTCACCCTGCTGAACGAACGCGATGGCGGCGTCGGCGGCGAAAAGATCAACCTCGTGGAATGCGAAACCGGCTATAACACCGAAAAAGGCGTTGAATGCTACGAGGCGACCAAGGGCGCGGGCAATGGCGCGCTGCTCTATCAGCCGCTCTCGACCGGCATCACCTATCAGTTGATCCCCAAGGCGACGGCCGATGGCATTCCGCTTCACACCATGGGTTATGGTCGCACCTCCGCCAAGAATGGCGGCGTGTTTCCCTACGTGTTCAACTACCCCGCCAACTACTGGGACGGGGCGAGCCACGCGATCACCCACATTCTGAACGAAAACGGCGGCGACATCAGTGGCAAGAAGATCGCGCTGGTCTATCACAACTCGGCCTATGGCAAGGAACCCATCCGCACGCTCGAGGAATTGGCCAAGAAACATGGTTATGAGCTGTCGCTGCTGCCCGTGGATCACCCCGGTCAGGAGCAGAAGTCCCAGTGGCTTCAGATCCGGCAGCAGCGGCCCGATTACGTGCTGATGTGGGGCTGGGGCGTGATGAACCAGGTCGCCATTCAGGAGGCCGTGAACATCCGCTTTCCGATGGAGAATTTCATCGGGATCTGGTGGTCAGGCTCCGAGAACGACGTGAAGGCCGCAGGCGCTGGCGCCAATGGCTACAAGGCGCTGACCTTTCACAACCTCGGCTCCGGCTATCCGATCTATGACGACCTGCGAAAACATGTCGTTGATGCGGGCAAGGCCGCGGGTGCGGGCGACCAGCTTGGCACCGTGCTCTACAACCGGGGCATGTATGCCGCGATCCTCGCCGCAGAGGCGATCAAGACCGCGCAGGAGATGCACGGCACCGCCGCGATCAACGCAAGCCAGATGCGCGACGGCATGGAAAACCTCGAAATGACCGAGGCCAAGATGACGGCGCTCGGCGTCCCCAACTTTGGTCCCGAATTCAAGGTCAGCTGTGAAAACCACGGCGGCAACGGTCTTGGCGCCGTGTCGCAGTGGGATGCCGCTGCCGGCGAGTTCAAGCTGATCACTGACTACTACCAGTCGGATCAGGAAATCATCGCGGCCCTCGTGGCAGAGGACAGCGCCGCCTTTGCTGCCGAAAACGGGATCACCCCGGGCTGCTGAGCCGGACCACGGCGGGCCCCGGGGCTGACCCGGGGCCCGCCTGAACACAGGGCGCGGCGGCAAAGTCGCCGTGCCTGACCAACCCAGGATGCCCCGTATCAAACCGGGACGACATGCAGAAAGACCGACCGATGCTGGATGCAGGACACACCGAAGAGACCCTTCTTGAGGTCAACAATATCGAGGTGATCTACAATCACGTCATCCTCGTGCTCAAGGGGGTCAGCCTCACTGTGCCCAAGGGCGGGATCACCGCGCTGCTGGGCGGCAATGGCGCGGGCAAGACGACCACGCTCAAGGCTATTTCAAATCTGCTGAAATCCGAGCGCGGCGAGGTCACCAAGGGCACGATCACCTATCGCGGCGAGCGGGTGCAGGACCTGATGCCCTCCGATCTGGTCAAAAAGGGTGTCATTCAGGTGATGGAGGGGCGGCATTGCTTCGAGCATCTGACCGTCGAGGAAAACCTGCTGACCGGCGCCTACACGCGCGGTTCCAGCCGGGCCGAGATCGACGCCGACCTGGAACTGGTTTATTCCTATTTTCCGCGCCTCAAGGAACGCCGCAAGAGTCTGGCGGGCTATACTTCGGGCGGCGAACAGCAGATGTGCGCCATCGGCCGCGCGCTGATGTCAAGACCAGAGACAATCCTGTTGGACGAGCCCAGCATGGGTCTCGCACCACAACTGGTCGAACAGATTTTCCACATTGTCAAATCGCTCAATGAGGAAGAGGGTTATACCTTCCTTCTGGCCGAGCAGAACACCAATGTCGCCCTGCGCTTTGCGCATTATGGCTACATTCTGGAATCGGGTCGCGTCGTGATGGACGGCGCCGCTGACAGCCTGCGCGAGAACCCGGATGTCAAGGAATTCTATCTCGGCATGTCCGACGAGGGCCGTAAATCGTTCCGCGATGTACGCAGCTACAGGCGCCGCAAGAGGTGGCTGGCATAAGGACGATGCCAGAACCGTTTTGCGCGGGCTTGCCCCAAAGGATGATTGGATGAACAGGTATTTTGATTCACTCGAAATCCGCAGCGCGGACGAGCGCGCCGCCGCTCTGGCCCGTGTGCTGCCGGAACAGATTGCCCGCGCCCAGGCCCTGCCGGGATATGGCAAGACGCTACGGGGGTTCGACGCGGCCCGCATCACTGGGCCTGCGGATCTGGCGGAACTGCCCGTGCTGCGCAAATCCGATCTTGGGCGTGCGCAGGCAGAGGCGGCGCCGTTTGGTGGGCTGACCACGCATCCCGTGCAGGGCTTTGCCCATGTCTTTCAATCCCCCGGCCCGATCTATGAACCGGGCGGTGTGGATCACGACTGGTGGCGGATGGGCCGCTTCCTGCATGCCTGCGGCATAGGCCCGGGCGATATCGTGCAGAACTGCTTTTCCTATCACCTTGTGCCTGCGGGCATGATCTTCGAGAACGGTACGCGCGCCGTAGGGGCGGCCGTGCTGCCCGCTGGCACTGGCCAGACCGAATTGCAGGCGCGTGCCGCGCATGACTTGGGGGTCACAACCTATGCCGGGACGCCCGATTACCTCAAGGTCATCCTCGACAAGGCCGATGAAATGGGTCTGCCGTTGAAGATCGCCAAGGCGGCGGTGGGCGGCGGCGCGCTTTTCCCGTCGCTGCGCGCCGAATACGCGGATCGCGGCATCACATGCCTGCAATGCTATGCCACCGCCGATCTGGGCAACATCGCCTATGAGAGCGCAGCACAGGAGGGGATGATCGTCGATGAGGGCGTGATCGTCGAGATCGTGACCCCAGGCACCGGCAATCCGGTCGCCCCCGGCGAGGTGGGCGAGGTGGTCGTGACCACGCTCAATCCCGACTATCCGCTGATCCGCTTCGCCACTGGCGATCTGAGCGCCGTGATGGACGGGGACAGTCCCTGTGGTCGAACCAACATGCGCATCAGGGGCTGGATGGGACGTGCCGATCAGACCACCAAGATCAAGGGCATGTTCGTGCGCCCCGAACAGGTGGCCGCATTGGTGGCCCGGCATGACACTATCACCCGCGCCCGCGTCATCGCCAGCCGTGAGGGCGAGGCGGATGTGATGACCGTGCGAATCGAGGCGCTGGGTGGCGATCCCGACTGTTACGCCGGAACAGTGGCCGAGATGCTCAAACTCAAGGGCCGCATCGAGATCGTGCCCCCCGGCAGCCTGCCCAACGATGGCAAGGTGATCGAGGATCTGCGCAGCTACGACTGATCCGTTTCAGAACCGATTGGCGTCATAAGGCGCGAGGTCGATGTTGGGACGCGCTCCGCTGATCAGGTCGGCGACGATCCGTCCGGTCTTGGGCCCTGCCGTCAGGCCGATATGCTGATGCCCGAATGCCGCATGCACGCCGGTGCGCCCGATCTCGCCGATCAGCGGCAGGCTGTCGGGTGTCGAGGGGCGAAATCCCATCCATTCCTCGACACCGTCATAGGTCAGGTCCGGGAAAGCCCGCGCCGCACCCCGGCGGATCAGGTCGAGCGGTGCGCGGGATGGACCCTTGCTGATACCGCCCAGTTCCACCGTTCCGGCACAGCGCAACCCGTGGTCCATCGGATTGACCGCGAATTTGCCGCTGGCGATCATCAGCGGATGGCGCGGTATCTGCGAAGGGTTGGTGAAATGCAGGTGATAGCCGCGTTCGGCCTCAAGCGGGACGTTCAGCCCCAGCTTGCGCATCAGCGGCTTTGACCAGATGCCCGCCGCCAGCACCGCGCCGTCACAGGGCAACGGGCCATGATCCGTCTCGACGCCGGTAATCCGCCCGTCGCTGAGCGTGATGTCACGAACCTCCGCCTGCCGGTAGATCCCGCCTTCCTCCTGCAACACAAGCGCCAGATCGGCCATATAGGCGCCGGGGTTCAGGATATGCCCGTGCCCCCTCAGCGTGGCCAGACACCGGATGGCCGGGCCCAGCATCGGCTCGGCCTCCTGCACTGCCGCGTCCAGGATCAGTTCCGGCACATAACCCGCCTCGCGCTTGATCGCCCAGCTATAGGCGTCCGCCTCGAAATCGGCGCGGCTCTCATAGGCATAGCTGAAATCACTGGCGGCCACCCATTTTTCGGCGCGGGTGCCGCGCGTCAGCGCGATATGTTGATCCAGACTGTCGCTGAGGATCGGCGCGAGCCCCGTCACCATGCGCCGCGTGTCGCGCTCATTGGCATTGCCGGCAAACCGGATCAACCAGGGTATGAGGCGCGGAAAATACGACCACTGCAGAAACAGCGGCGCTTGCGGGTCGAGCAGGTATTTCAACCCCGTGGTGATCAGCCCCGGCGTGTTGACCGGCACCACGGCCCATTGCGCCAGCAGACCCGCATTGCCAAAGGATGCCCCCGCGCCGGGGCCGTCCTTGTCCACCAGCGTTACCTCGTGCCCCGCGCGGCGCAGCCAGATAGCGGAACTCAGCCCGCAGATGCCGGCGCCGATCACGATGATTTTACGGGGGCTGCTCATGGTGCTTCTTTCGGGTTCAGAGGTTCGACGCCGCGCCAGATAATCGCAGCTTCGCGGTCGCCGCAAGCGGCCATTTGCGGTTGGCGCACAAACGAAAACCCCGCCCGAAAGGGCGGGGTCAGTCGCGTTGCACAGTCCGGGCGGATGCCGGTTCAGCCCTGGCGGGCCTTGAACTTGCGCTGTGTCTTGTTGATGACGTATACGCGGCCTTTGCGGCGCACGACACGGCAATCGCGGTGCCGGTTCTTGAGCGAACGCAGCGAATTACGAACCTTCATGGTCGTCTCCTGATCTGTCGCGGCGCGGGCCAGCGCCTGGGGTTGCGGGCGTCCTGCGCCAGGGCAGAACAATGAATTCATGGTGGGCGATACAAGGTTCGAACTTGTGACCCCTTCGATGTCAACGAAGTGCTCTACCACTGAGCTAATCGCCCATGAACACCGGCAGGTCGCCATGCCCCCAACAAATAGGGGCGCGGAAATCCGCGCCGGTCCGCTGGTCTATAAAAGGAGTCGTTGAGGGGATCAAGGGCTTTTAGAAGTGCATTTTCCGTCTATTATGGATTTCAGGAGTAGAGCGAATGCCCAGGGCCGCCTATCATCTGATGTATCCGGAACGGCGCACCACCTCGGTGGTGTTCGCCTCACCGCATAGCGGGCGGGACTATCCCTGGACATTCCTGCGCCGCACAAAGCTAAACGAACATTCGGTGCGCTCGTCCGAAGATGCCTTTGTGGACCAGCTGTTTGACAGCGCCCCCCAGGTCGGCGCCCCGCTGATCAAGGCGGGCGCGCCCCGCGCCTATGTCGATCTCAACCGGAGCGCGGACGAACTCGACCCGGCGCTCATCGAAGGCGTCAGCCGTCAGGGGCATAACCCGCGCGTCGCCTCGGGTCTTGGGGTGATCCCGCGCGTCGTGGCCAACGGGCAGGCGATCTATTCCGGCAAGCTGAGCATGGCCGAGGCAACCTACCGGATCGAAACCTATTGGCGACCCTACCACACGGCGTTGCAGGGTCAGCTGGATCAGGCGCATCTGATGTTCGGGCAGGCGATCCTGATAGATTGCCACTCGATGCCGCACGAGGCTATGGATTCCGTCACCCGGCGCGGCATGCGCCGCCCCGAGGTCGTTCTGGGCGATCGGTTCGGCGCGGCGGCGGATGGCGCGATCGTGGACCGGATCGAGGCGGCCTTTGCCCGCGCCGGGCTGGTTGTGGCGCGCAACACACCTTTTGCCGGGGCCTATATCACCCAGACCTACGGGCGGCCCGCGCGTGGGCGGCACGCGGTGCAGATCGAAATCGACCGCGCGCTATACATGAACGAACGCCTCATTCGCCCCAATGGAAATTTCGAGACCTTCCGCAGTCTGATGCGCGGGGTGATCCGCGAGATTACCGATATCGGTCGCGCCGTGGCCACACCATTGGCCGCGGAATAGTGCGGCTCAGCGCAGCGCGCGTCCCTTGAGGATCGCCTCGGGGCCGAATTTCGCGCGGATGAGATCGCTGGCCCGTTCCGCCCCCGCGCGTTTCGCGGCCTGCGGATCCAGCAGATCGCCGGATCGGTCCGCCCCGGCCTCTGGACCCAGATCGGACAGTCCTACCCCGATCAACCGCCAGGCCATGCCTTGCGGCACATGATCCATCAGACCGCGCGCCGTGCGGTACAGCGTATCGGTCAGCTGTGTGGCCTCGTGCAGCACCTGCCGCCGGGTGACCAGCCCATGGTCGGCGCGCTTGAGCTTGAGCGTGACCACGCGCCCGGCGATGCCCCTGGCCTTGGCGCGGTCCGCCACCTTTTCCGACAGCCGCCACAGATGCCCGTCGAGCAAGTCGGGATCGCTCGTATCCTCGAAAAACGTCGTCTCGTGCGAGATCGACTTGACCGGCGCATTGGGCGAAACACGGCGCATATCCTCGCCACGCGCCAGATGCCAGAGCCGGTGGCCCATCGACCCGAACCGCGCCGTCAGATCCGTGCGATCCCACCGCAGCAGGTCGGCAAAGCTGCGGATCCCGGACCCGTGCAGCGCATTCAGCGTCGATTGCCCCACACCCCAGATCAGGCTGACCGGGCGCTCGCGCAGGAAATCCGCCGTCTCCGCGACGCCGATCACCGAGAACCCGTGCGGCTTGTCGAGATCCGAGGCGATCTTGGCGAGAAACTTGTTGTGGCTGAGACCGATGGAACCGGTCACCCCCAATTCATTCCGCATCCGACGCACCAGCCGCGCCAGCATCACGGCAGGCGGCGCACCATGCAGTCGCCCGGTGCCGGTGAGATCAATAAAGGCCTCGTCCAGCGAGAGCGGCTCGACGGCGGGCGTGAGATCAAGCATCATCGCTCGGATCGCGCGTGATACCTCGGCATAAAGCGCCATCCGGGGTTTGAGCACGACGGCATCCGGGCACAGCCGGAGCGCCTGAAACATCGGCATCGCCGAGCGCACGCCGCGAATGCGCGCAATATAGCAGGCAGTCGAAACCACCCCGCGCCGCCCGCCACCGATGATCAGCGGCTTGTCCGCAAGCGCCGGATTGTCGCGCTTCTCGACACTGGCATAGAAGGCGTCGCAATCCATATGCGCGATCGACAGGCTGAATATCTCGTCATGCGAAACCACGCGCGGGCTGCCGCAGGCGGGACAACGCGCGGTAGTGTCGAACTGGCAAAGACATTCGCGACAGAGGCTGGGCATGACGCGCGCAGTCTAGCGCGTTCCAGATCCGTTTGCAGCCACGACGCTGGTGCTGCGGAATAAATCTGTGGTCCGGAGAAGACGCGGAGTGTCAGTGGCGGGGGATTTTCATCGGCACGGTCGCCCCGTCGCGCACTGCGGTCGTGGGATCGGCCCGCAACGGATGGCCGGTTCCGACAGACAGGTAAGACTTCTGACCGAAAAGGCAGAACTTCGTGGCGCTTTTCAGGAAGAATTTGGTGGAGCCTAGGGGGATCGAACCCCTGACCTCTTGCATGCCATGCAAGCGCTCTCCCAGCTGAGCTAAGGCCCCAAGATCACGGCCCCTGTGGGCCGTGCGCTGCTGTCTAGGCAAAGCCGCCTTCGGGATCAAGCAGAAAATCCCGCGCGCTGTGCGATTCAGAGATCGCTGTCTTCCGAAGCGACATCCGCGATATCGTCCAGCGAGACATTCTCGTCTTCTTCGTCCTCGAGCAGATCGTCGTCGAGATCGACATCGACGTCATCATCGTCCAGCAGGTCGGTATCGTCATCCAGAACGCTGGTCTTCAGTTTCTTGGTTTCCGCATCTTCTGCATCCGGCATCATCGAGCGGGTCTTGCCACTGGCAATCTCCACCACGTTGCCGGTGTAGGGGCTGATGATCGGACTCTTGTTCAGGTCGTAAAACCGTTTTCCCGTGGTCGGGCACAGGCGTTTGACGCCCCATTCTGCCTTGGGCATGGATGATCCCCTTTGAATCTCTGGTCTTGCCGATGATCCGCGCCACCTGCCATAACAATTCACAGCTGTCAAAGGCTTTGAAGCGGCGCGCTGTTTGTCAATCAGGAGGGCATATGGGCCATCACGTTCTTGTCGGCAACCCCCCTGTTGAACTATGCCTGCGCAGGTCACCGCGTGCGCGGCGGATTTCCCTGCGTGTATCCGGGCTTGACGGGCGTGTGACGCTGACTGTGCCACGCGGTGTGGCCGACTCCGAGGCGCTGGAATTCGCCCGTTCCAGGGGCGATTGGCTGCGGGCGCAGCTGGCGGGCAGGGCCGAGTCGGCTCGTATCGGATACGGGGTGCATATCCCTCTGGAGGGACAGGTGATGCGAATCGCTCAGGGGGCTGGCCGCAGGATCATTCCCGAGGGCGATCAACTCCTGGTGCCGGGCCCCGCCGAAATGATGGCGGCGCGCCTGCAAGGCTGGCTGCGGGCCCGTGCCCGCGACCGGCTGGCGACCGTCTCTGACCGCTATGCCGCGTGTCTCGGACGGCGCTACACCCGGCTTGCGCTGCGCGACACGCGGTCGCGGTGGGGGTCGTGTTCGTCAACCGGAGCGCTCAGCTATTCGTGGCGGCTGATCATGGCCCCGCCCGAGGTGCTCGATTATGTGGCGGCGCATGAGGTGGCGCATCTGGCCGAGATGAACCATTCCGCCGCCTTCTGGGCCGTCGTGGCGCGGTTGCTGCCGGATTATGCCGCTCCGCGCGCCTGGCTGCGGCGCGAGGGGGCGCAGTTGCATCGCTATCGTTTCGGCGATTGACCGGTACGGGATTTGTGATCACATAGACGAATGTTGCTGCCTCCGCGCCCCGATCCCTCGCCCTCTGCGCATGACCGCGTTTACCGCGGTCTGCGGTCGCGGATCATGCATGGCGAGATCGCCCCCGGTCAGGCGCTGACCTTGCGCGGCATCGGCGCGGAATTCGGCGTGTCGATGACGCCCGCGCGCGAGGCGGTGCGCCGCCTGTCGGCCGAGGGCGCGCTGACGATCTCAAGCTCGGGCCGGGTCAGCACACCGGAACTCAACAACGAGCGGATCGAGGAACTGGCCGCGTTGCGTTCACTGATCGAGGTGGAACTGGCCAGCCGCGCGCTGCCGCGCGCGCATATTGCCCTGATCGACCGGTTGCAGAGCATCAATGCCCGCGTCGCCGAGGATATCGCCCGGCAGGATGCGGTGGCCTATATCCGGCGCAATCTGGAATTTCACCGCACGCTCTACCTGCGTGCTCAGGCCCCCGCGATGCTGGCCATGGCTGAAACCGTCTGGTTGCAACTTGGCCCCACCATGCGCGCGCTCTACGGGCGGCTTCGGCGCAAGGATCCACCGCATTATCACCGGCTGATCATCGCGGCGCTCAAGGCCGGCGATGAACCCAGCCTTCGGCTCGCTGTGCGCTCGGACGTGACCCAGGGCCTCAAGATGCTGGTGGGTTAAAGAAATTTCAGAAAAAGTTGATAGACTTATTCGGTTCGAAATTGAGCCAGATCATAAAGCTCTAGGCCGCCAGCCCCTTTGCTCCCATCTTCAGGAATTTCTCGCGGCGGTCCCGGATCAGGGCGGCGCGGTCCTTTTTTGCCAGGTCGCCCAGCATCGCCTTGAGGCTCTTGCCGACGGCGGTGATGGCGCGGGCCCGGTCCCGATGGGCGCCGCCCAGCGGCTCGTCGATGATCCGGTCGGCAACGCCCAGCTTGATCAGATCCTGCGCCGTCAGGCGCAGCGCTTCGGCGGCTTCGCGCATCTTCTCGGCATCCTTCCACAGGATGCTGGCACAGCCCTCGGGAGAGATCACCGAATAGACGGAATGTTCCAGCATCGCCACCCGGTTGGCGCTGGCAAAGGCCACGGCGCCGCCCGATCCGCCCTCGCCGATAATCACAGAGACCAGCGGCACGCCGATCTGAAGGCAGGTTTCGGTGGCCCGTGCGATAGCCTCGGATTGCCCGCGCTCCTCGGCGCCCTTGCCGGGATAGGCGCCGGGCGTGTCCACCAGCGTGATCACCGGCAGGCCGAACCGGTCGGCCATCTGCATCAGCCGCACCGCCTTGCGATAGCCCTCGGGGCGGGCCATGCCGAAATTGCGGGTGATGCGGCTCTTGGTGTCATTCCCCTTTTCATGGCCGATCACCATCACGGGCCGGTCGTCGAAACGGGCGAGACCGCCCATCACCGCCTCATCCTCGCCAAAGGTGCGGTCGCCGGCGAGGGGCGTGTATTCGGCAAAGAGCGCCTCGATGTAGTCGCGGCAATGCGGCCGGTCGGGATGCCGGGCAACCTGGCATTTGCGCCATGGCGAGAGGTTCTTGTAGAGATCGCGCAAGAGATCCGCAGCCTTGCGGTCAAGCGCGCCCGCCTCGGCCTCGACATCCATCCCGGCATTCGAGCGCGCCAGGGCGCGCAACTCTTCGGCCTTGCCTTCAATCTCGGCCAGCGGCTTTTCAAAGTCGAGGTAGTTGGTCATCGCCTTGCGGTCTCCACGTTTGCCGTGGGGTTATATGGCCGGATGGGACGGATTTGCAATCACAACCGGGCCAGCGCGGCGCGCAGGGCAGCAGGGCAATCGTCACGCGGGCAGAAGAACCGGGATCAAGGTGGCAACCAGAAGGGCGGCCATGATCCAGTTGAATATGCGCAGGCGGGTCTGATCCTTGAGCAGGCGGCGGAGTTGTTGGCCAAGCACTGTCCAGCTGGTCGTGCTGATCGTCGATACCGCGACATAGACCCCCGCCACCCACAGCACTGCCGCCAGGTCGCGACCGGTGGCATAGAGCGTGATGGCCGACAGCGCCATGCTCCATGCCTTGGGATTTACCCATTGAAAGGCGGCGGATTGCAGGAAGGTCAACGGCCTCGTCTCTGCCATCGCCTCCTTGGGCGGGGCGGCATGGGCAATCTTCCACGCCAGGTAGAGCAGATACCCCACAGAGGCGATTTTCAGAATCGTGTAGCTGAGCGGCCAGAGGTCGAAGATCTGCATCACCCCGAGGCCCACACAGGCCACCATGAGCGGAAAACCAAGCCCGATCCCCAACATATGGGGGATCGTGCGAGTAAACCCGAAATTCGTCCCCGAGGCCAGAAGCATGAGGTTATTGGGACCCGGCGTCATGACCGTGACAAAGGCGAATGTGGCGAGGGCGATAAGGATATCAGGTGTCATACGAGCAACCATATGCGATAAACCGTGCATTTGAATTGCGTTTTATTGTGGAAGAGGAGATATTTTGCAATAAAATATAGCCATGGATAAAATAAGCGACCGTATATTGCAGGAGCTGACTCGCGACGGTCGGATCAGCAATCTGGACCTCGCGGACCGGGTGGGATTGTCGCCCTCGGCCTGTCTGCGGCGGGTGCAGGATCTCGAACGGCGCGGGGTGATCGCGGGCTATCGCGCGGTGCTGGATCGCGCGGCGCTTGGGGTGGGGTTCGTGGCCTATGTCACGGTTGGGCTCAACAGTCACACCAAGGCCAGTCAGGAGGCGTTCGAGCAGGCCATGGCGCGCGCGTCAGAGGTTGTAGAATGCCACAACATAACGGGGGCGGTGGAATATCTGCTGCGCGTCGAGGTGGCCGATCTGGTGGCCTACAAACGCTTTCACACCGATGTTCTGGGCACGCTGCCGCAGGTCAACGCGATCACGTCCTATGTGGTCATGGGCTCGCCCAAGGATGCGCGGGCGTGAGGGGTGAATGAAAGGGGGCCGTTCATCGGCCCCTCGATCACACCTGCCGCCGTTATCCGCTTGCCGTCATGCGCCGCGCGCGGCGCGGAAATCCCTGGTTGCTGTCACTATGGCGCAGCGGTTTGAATCGGTCAACAGGGCGAGTCGGGCGGGGGCATTCCGTACGGTTGAGGGCGCGAACCGTACGGAATGGCTCAGCCGTTCTCGCGCAGGATGCCACCCGCGAGATAAAGCGAGCCGCAGATCAGGATGCGCGCCTCGGGGCACTGTCTGGCGATCCCGGTCACCGCATCGAGCGCCGTTTCGGCGGTGGTCGCGGGCAGACCAGCGGCGCGGGCGGCCTCTGCGGTCACCTCTGCGGGCAGGGTGTTGGTCTCGCCGGGAATCGACAGCGCGGTGAGCGAGGCGGCATGAGCCGCAAGCGGCCCGAGATAACCTGCGATGTCCTTGGTGTTGAGCATGCCGCAGACGAGATGCGTGGGACGCACAGGCAGCGAGGCCAGATGCCGGGCAAGCGCCTGACCGGCGGCAGCGTTGTGGCCGCCATCCAGCCAGATTTCGGCCTGAGGCGCGGCCTGAACCAGCGGGCCGGTTTTCAGCCTTTGCATGCGGGCAGGCCAGAAGGCGCGGGTGACGGCGGCCTCCAGCACATCGTCGCCCATATCGAGATAGCGCAGGGCGGCAAGGGCAGAACCGGCGTTTTCGATCTGATGCTGCCCCGGCAGGTTGGGCAGCGGCAGGTCGCGCAGCCCGGTTTCATCCTGATAGATCAGCCGCCCGTGTTCCTCATGGGCGTGCCAGTGCTGGCCATATGCGAGAAGTGGGGCGCCTAGGCGGGTGGCGGTGGTTTCGATCACCTCCAGCGCCTCATCCGGTTGGGGACCGACAATGCAGGGCACGCGGCGCTTGATGATGCCAGCTTTTTCGCCTGCAATTCTGGTCAGCGTGTTGCCCAGATATTGCTCGTGGTCGATGGAAATGGGGGTGATGATGGTCAGCAGAGGCGCGTCGATCACGTTGGTGGCGTCAAGCCGCCCGCCGAGACCCACCTCCAGCAGCGTGAAATCGGCCGGGGTTCGGGCCATGGCCAGAATCGCGGCGCAGGTGGTGATCTCGAAATAGGTGATCGGGTCAGAGCCGTTGGCGGCATAGCATTCGTCGAGAATGGCGGTCAGGTGGTCCTCTGCAATGAGTTCTCCGGCCAGCCGGATACGTTCGTGGAACCGCGCCAGATGCGGCGAGGTGTAGGCATGCACGGACTTGCCCGCCGCCTCGAGCCCGGCGCGGATCATCGCCTGTGTGCTGCCCTTGCCATTGGTGCCCGCAATATGGATCACCGGCGGCAGATCGTTCTGCGGATTGCCGAGCGCATCCAGCAGACGCCAGACGCGATCGAGCGTGAGGTCGATGATTTTCGGGTGCAGCGCCATCATCCGCGCGAGGATGACATCGGATGTGGACGCGCTCATTTCCTGCGGGCGTCCTTGGGCTGCTCCGCAGTCTTGGCGGGTTGCGTCACCTCGGGCGCGGGCAGGTCGCCCTTGATCGCGGGCGGCAGGTCGAGCAGCATCCGGGTGATGGTGATCAGTTCCTCGCGCAGCTGGGTGCGGGGTGTCACCCGGTCAAGCATGCCGTGGTCGAGCAGGTATTCGGCGCGCTGAAAGCCCTCGGGCAGTTTCTCGCGGATGGTCTGTTCGATCACGCGCGGCCCGGCAAAGCATATGAGCGCGCCTGGTTCGGCGATCTGGATATCGCCCAGCATGGCATAGGACGCGGTGACACCGCCGGTCGTGGGATGGGTCAGCACCACGATATAGGGCAGCCCGGCCTCGCGCAGCATCTGCACGGCGACGGTGGTGCGGGGCATCTGCATGAGGCTGAGAATCCCCTCCTGCATGCGCGCGCCGCCTGCGGCGGAAAACAGGATAAGGGGGCGTTTGAGTTTCACCGCCGTCTCGGCGGCGGCGATGATGGCGTTGCCGACATACATGCCCATCGACCCTGCCATGAACGAGAAGTCCTGTGCCGCAGCGACAATGGGGGTGCGCCCCATCTCGCCGGTGGCGACCAGCATCGCCTCCTTCTCGCCGGTCTGTTTCTGGGCGGCGCGCAGGCGGTCGGGATATTTCTTCTGGTCGCGGAAATGCAGTGGGTCGGGCGTGGGCAGGGGTACCTCTACCTCGGAGAACACGCCGCCGTCGAAGAGGGCGGTCAGTCGGGCGCGCGGCGAGATGGTCATGTGATGGCCGCAACTGGTGCAGACGTTGAGATTGTCGCTGAGTTCGCGGTGAAACAGCATGGTGCCGCAGGCGTCGCATTTGGACCAGAGGTTTTCCGGGATTTCACGGCGCGAGAAGATCGAGTTGATCCGCGGGCGCACGTAATTGGTGATCCAGTTCATCGGGCCGGTCCCTGCATTCGGTTTGCGCCCCCACATAAGCAGGGCGCGCGGGAAATGCAATCAGCCGCGCAAGGCGAGGCGGATTGCAAGCCAGCCACAGAGCAGGAACAGGAGGTCGGTGGGCATCATGGCGAGCACGGCGCCCTCGTCCTCCATCGTGAAGGGATAGGCATAGAGTGCCAGCCCGTCGAATTGCCCTTTGGGGGCGGCAATCAGGATGGCTCCGAAATTGTTGATGAAATGCAGTGCCGTTGCAGGCCCCAGCGTGCCGAAGCGCGCGGTCAGGTCGGCGGCGGCGAGGCCAAAGATGCTGGCCCATGCGACCACGAGCCAGGCGTTAGGGCCGAATGTGACCGCATCGAAATGCAGCACGCCAAAGACCAGCGACGGCAGCACCATCCACATGAGGGGCGAGGTAAAGCGGGCGGCAAGCTGGCTCTGGAGATAGCCGCGGAACACCAGTTCTTCGGCAAAGACCTGAAGAAAGAGGCCACAGAGCGCCAGTGGCAGGAATGTGGCCCAGCGGCCGAAGGCAAGGTTAGGTTCCGGCTCCAGCGGTTCCGGCATGGGGATCAGCAGGACTGCGCCGAACAGCAGGATCATCGCGATCAGGGCGCGGCTGAACTGGCGGGTGGCGGGTCCGATGGGGCCGATGGTGCTGATCAGCCCGCGTTTGTGCACGACGCGCAGGGTGACGGCGAGCGCCACGATCAGGAGGCCGAAGGTCAGCAGATTGATCAGCACGCCCTCGGGGCTGGTGGCGCTGACAATGCCGGGGGAAATGCGCGCCCATGTCTCGGGTCCGGTGACGATGGGCAGCAGGCTGGCATAGCCGAGGCTGAGGCCCACAAAGAGCGGCACGCCAATGGCCATGCCGACCATGAGCCGACGCAGGCTGGCCGTGGCGCGCGCCGGGGCGATGAGGATTTCATGGGCGGCATATCGCATGGGCTGCAAGCTAGTCACAGGCGGGCGGTGTTGCAATCGCCTTGCCCCCGCCGCGCCTCTGGCCTAGACCGATTTCAGCAAATCCGGGAGGCCTCTCATGACCAAGATCGACAAAGCCAGACTGCCCAGTCGCTATGTGACCGAAGGCCCGGCGCGTGCGCCGCACCGGTCCTATTACTATGCCATGGGCATGACCGAGGCCGAGATTCATCAGCCGCTGGTGGGTGTGGCGACCTGTTGGAACGAGGCGGCGCCTTGCAACATTGCGCTCAACCGGCAGGCGCAGGCGGTCAAGATGGGCGTTCGCGAGGCGCATGGCACGCCGCGCGAATTCACCACGATCACGGTGACGGATGGCATCGCCATGGGGCATGAGGGAATGCGGTCGTCGCTGGCATCGCGCGAAGCGATTGCCGACACAGTGGAGCTGACGATGCGCGGGCATTGCTATGACGCGCTGGTGGGGCTGGCGGGCTGTGACAAATCCCTGCCGGGGATGATGATGGCGATGGTGCGGCTCAACGTGCCGTCGGTCTTTATCTACGGCGGCTCGATCCTGCCGGGCAAGGCGCCGCAGGTTGATGAGATCCCCGAGGATTTCCGTAGCCGTGACCTGACCGTGCAGGACATGTTCGAAGCGGTGGGGCGGCATCAGAACGGCACCATGTCCGATGCGGCGCTGGAAATGCTGGAACGGGTGGCCTGCCCGTCTGCCGGGGCGTGCGGCGGGCAATTCACCGCCAACACCATGGCATGTGTAAGCGAGGCGATCGGTCTGGCGCTGCTCAATTCGTCGGGCATGCCAGCCCCTTATGAAAGCCGCGATCAGTATGGCGATGCCTCGGGGCGGGCGGTGATGAACCTGCTGGAAAAGAACATCCGTGCGCGAGATGTGGTCACGCTCAAGGCGCTGGAGAATGCCGCGCGGGTGGTGGCCTGCACCGGGGGCAGCACCAATGCGGGGCTGCATCTGCCCGCGATCGCGCATGAGGCGGGAATTGATTTCTTCTTGCAGGATGTTTGCGAGATTTTCCGCGACACGCCCTATTTCGTCGATTTGAAACCGGGCGGGGCCTATGTGGCCAAGGATCTCTATGACGCGGGCGGTATTCCGGTGGTGATGAAGGAATTACGCAAGGCGGGGCTGATCCACGAGGATTGCATGACCGCGAGCGGGCGCAGCATCGGCGAGGAACTGGACATGATCACGCGCGAGGCGGACGGCCGGGTGATCTATCCGATCGCCACGCCGATCACCAAGACCGGCGGCGTTGTCGGTCTAAAGGGCAATCTTGCCCCGACGGGGGCGATTGTGAAAGTGGCAGGCATCGCGCCCGAGCATCAGGTGTTTACCGGCCCGGCGCGGGTGTTCGAATGTGAGGAGGATGCGTTCGAGGCGGTGAAGGCGCGCGCCTATGAGGAGGGCGAGGTGATCGTCATCCGCAACGAGGGCCCCGCAGGCGGTCCCGGCATGCGCGAGATGCTCGCGACCACGGCGGCGCTGTCTGGTCAGGGAATGGGCAAGAAAGTGGCGCTGATCACCGATGGCCGGTTCTCGGGCGCCACGCGCGGGTTCTGCGTGGGCCATGTCGGCCCCGAGGCGGCGCATGGCGGACCGATTGCGCTGATCGCGACGGGCGACATGATCACGATTGACGCGATCAAGGGCGAGTTGTCGGTGGAACTGAGCGATGAGGAACTGGCCCGGCGCAAGGAGGCGTGGCCCGGCCCGCGCGAGACGATCTATGCCTCGGGCGCGTTGTGGAAATACGCGCAATTGGTGGGCGAGACCTACAAGGGCGCTGTCACCCATCCGGGGGCCGCGGCCGAGCGGCATATCTACATGGATCTCTGAGCGGAGCCGGGCCTGCCGCGTGATGATCCGGGTGGATTGTTTCCAGATTAACGTTAATGCTATGGAAACGATATGAGGGTCAGATCGGCAGAGTGTCGATTGCGGACGGGTCATGCATGGTGCGGTGCAGATGAAATTCATGGATGCGATGACGCACCGGCTGGCTCTGCGGAAATGGCGCAAGGTGGCGCGCAATGCCCCGATGATGCCGCTCTCCGCCTTGCGGCGACACCGCGCGCGCGCGCGCAGGCTGATTTACGTGCTGAACGAGTTGATGTCGGTCGCGGATAGTCGGCTGACCCTGCCGATGATCGGCTCCGAGACCTTTCCCAAGCCGCATGGCACGGACTGGTCCTGGCGACCGGAACCCTGGCGCGCGCCGCTACCCGTGCAGGGACTGGCGGCGGTTACGTCAAAAACGCCACTGGGCAGCGAAGTGACGTTGTTCCATGATTGCACCCGGTCTGAGTTGTCGCTCCGTCAGTTGCGCAACAATCGCGCGGCGGACCTGGCCGCATACGGGTTGCGGATGGATGTGTTTGCCTTTGACGGCTCTTTCCTGTCGCTGGTTCTGGATTTGCCACAAGAAGCGATCGACGGGTTGAAGCGGCGGCATTTGATCCGCATGGATGCAATTCTGGAACTGGAAAAGCCGCTGGAAGTCTTTGCCCGGCTGAACGTCAGACACGGCCCCAACACCGAGCAGATCGTGCGCGAACTGCCGCAGAACGACAAGGCGATTACGGTCGAGTTTGATCTGGCCTATACCAACCTCAATGAAAAGCGGGTGGGGCGGGCCTGGATCGACCTGATCTTCGAGAATCCGCAGATGAGCCAGATGGTGCTGCGCGATCTGACCTTCAGCCGCCGCCCGCGTGCGGAACTGTGAGAAAGGACCGGCGATGAGCGAGTGGACGCTGACCCGAACGCGCCTTGTTGGGGGAGTCTGGGAGGGAGTGCTGGCCCGGCAGGGCACCGCCAACGATCTGCCAGAGATCGAGGTGACCCATCTGCAGGAGCCGCTTGATGGTGTCGAGGTGACCGGAAACGCTACAGAAGGGCTATGGCAGGTGCGCGTGCCGGTCCCGGTCGAACGGATCGCGGATGGCGTGCAGACATTCGTGATCCGCGACCGGCGGACAGGCGATGTGCTGGACAGTTTCGCGCTGATCGCGGGGGATGTGCTGAGCCACGACATCCGCGCCGAAATCTCTCTCTTGCGCGAGGAACTGGATCTTCTGAAACGCGCGTTCCGGCGGCATTGTCAGGAAACGATGTAGGTCGGATCGCCGGATATGGTCAGGCCGTCCCGGCCGCGTTAGGCTGGCGTTATGGCAGAACTGTTGATTGTCTATCACTCGCGGACGGGCGGTGCTCGGCAGATGGCGGAGGCCGCCGCCGAGGGCGCGCACGATGAGGCCGCAACCGTTCTCAGGCGCGCCGATGCGGCGGGGCCTGACGATTTGTTGCGCGCCGATGGCTATATCTTTTGCGCGCCAGAAAATCTTGCCGCGATTTCCGGTATGATGAAGGAATTCTTTGACCGGTGCTATTATCCGGTGCTCGGCCGGATCGAGGGGCGGCCCTATGCCCAGATGGTGTGCGCGGGTTCGGACGGCAGCAATGCGGCGCGGCAGATCGCGCGGATTGCGCAGGGCTGGCGGCTGCGGGTGGTGCAGGAACCGATGATCGTTTGCACCCATGCGCAGACGCCCGAGGCGATCCTGGCGGACAAGACCATTTCCGATGCCGATCTGGCAGAGTGCCGCGCGCTGGGGGCTGCTCTGGCGGCAGGACTGGAAATGGGCGCGTTCTGACCGGCGGTGCATCCGGGCGGGGCAAGGGGTGACGCGGCTGGCAAATTTCCCTTGCCGATGCCGCAGGCGCGCATTTCCACTTAAGCGGTCATGGTCTATCCTATTGTGAAATGGATATTGTTTTCGTCACCACCGTTGTTGCTGTTTTGTTCCTCGTCATCGGGGTGGCCGAGCCGTTGGCTGCGCGGCTGAGACTGCCCTATAGTGTGATCCTTGCCGGTCTGGGCAGTCTGATCGGGGCGGCAGCGATCTTTTTCCTGCAGACCGATCTGACCGACGCGCTGAATCCGGTAGCGGAGGCGATTCTGGGCCTGCCGATCCGGTCCAACGTGTTTCTCTACGTGCTGCTGCCGACGCTGCTGTTTCAGGCGACGCTGGGCATGAACCTGCGCCGGATGCTGGATGACTGGGTGCCGATCCTGGTGCTGGCGGTGGTCGCGGTGGTCGTCTCGACGCTGGTGGTGGGTTATGCGCTCTCGGCAGTGAGCGCGCTGTCGCTGGCAGCCTGTCTGTTGATCGGGGCGATTGTCTCTACCACCGACCCCTCGGCGGTGGTTGCGATCTTCCGGTCGATTTCCGCGCCCCGACGGCTGACGCGAATCATCGAGGGCGAAAGCCTGCTCAACGATGCAGCGGCGATTGCGCTCTTTGGTCTGTTCATGGGGTTTGTCATGTTGGGCGTGCCGGACCCGGCGCTGGGTGAGGCGCTGGCGCAGTTTCCGGTGCTGATTGCGGGTGGTGTGCTGACCGGCTGGATTGCGGCACGGCTGGCGGTGTGGCTCATGGCGCTCTTGGCGCGGCATGAACGGGCAGAACTTACGATCTCGGTCGCCTTGCCGTATCTGGCCTATATCGTGGCCGAGCAGAGCGTGGGTGCGTCGGGTGTGATCGCGGTCGTGGTGGCAGGGGTGACCGTTAACCTTACGGCACCGGGGCGGTTACCGCCGCAGGTCTGGACCAATCTGCGCGAAGTGTGGGAACTGCTCGCGCATTGGGCCGGAGCGCTGATCTTTATTCTGGCTGCGCTGCTCATTCCGCGGCTTCTGGAAGAGGTGCGCTGGTCGGATTTCGCATTGATCGGAGTGGTGATTCTGGCGGCGGTGGCGGCGCGGGCGGTGATCCTCTTCGGCCTTTTCCCGGTACTGAGCCTGATCCGCCTGTCGCCGGTGGTGGAGCGGCCTTATCGCGTGGCGATCCTCTGGGGGGGATTGCGCGGGGCGGTCACCCTGGCGCTGGCGCTGGCTGTCACCGAAAGTCTACGGGTGCCGATCGAGGTCAAGCGGCTGGTGGGGATACTGGCCACCGGGTTCACGCTTTTCACGTTATTTGCACAGGGCACGACGCTGCGTTGGGTGATCGGGCGTCTGGGGCTTGACCGGCTTTCGCCGATTGATCAGGCGCTCAGCAATCAGGTCATCGCCGTGGCGCTGCAGACCGTGCGCGAGGATGTCGCGCGCACCGTCGAGGATTATGACCTGACCCGAGATATCGTGCGCAGCGAGGCCAAGCGCTTTGCCGCCCGGCTGGACGAGGCGGTGAAGGCTGCGGAGGAAGAGGCCGAGATCCTCGACCGCGAGCGGATCACGCTGGGCCTGATCGCATTGGCCGGGGCAGAGCGCGACGCGATCATCGAACAGGTGCAGGAGCGCACCGTGTCGGCGCGATTGGCTGAACAACTCTTGTCCGATGCTGATCGGCTGATCGAGGCGACGCGGAGCGGCGGGCGCAACGGCTATCGGCGCGCGTCGAGCGAGAGTGTCGGTTATGGGCGCATGTTCCGCATCGCCGCCCGGTTGCACAACCGCGTCAGGATTTCCCGGCCACTGGCGCGGATGATGGCGGATCGTTTCGAGATCCTGCTGTCGCAGGGGCTGATCCTGCGCGATCTGGACGGATTCATCGACGGGCGAATCCGGCGGATTCACGGGCGGCGCGTGGCCGATCTGTTGCACGAGCTGCTGGCGCGGCGGGTAGAGGCGCTGGAAACCGCACTGGAAGGGTTGCGTCTGCAATATCCGGGCTATGCCGAAGAGTTGGAGCGCCGGTTCATCCGGCGCACCGCGCTGCGGCTGGAAGAGCGTGAGTACGGTTCCATGCGTGAGGATGGATTGATCGGGCCGGAATTGTATCTGGCACTGACGCAGGATATCGCCCGTCGCCGATCAGAGGCGGAGCAGCGGCCCAAGCTGGATCTGGCCTTGCAGCGGGCCGAACTAGTGCAGCAGTTCCCGCTCTTTGCCGGGTTGGATCCGACGGCGCTGAAGCGGCTGACACGGGCGCTGAGCACCCGTTATGCGGATGCGGGCGAGATTATCATCCGCAAGGACAGTGCGCCCAGAAGCGTGTTTTTTATCGCCTCGGGTGCGGTCGAGGTCGAAAGCGCCGGTCAGATCTGGCGGCTGGGGCGCGGTGAAATGTTTGGGCAGATGGCGATTCTGATGCAGAAGCCCCGCCGCACCGAGGTCAAGGCGATCGCGCCCTCGACGCTGCTGGTGCTGAACGAGATCCGGTTCCGCAAGCTGTTGCAGCGCAGCGAGGCATTGCAGGGCGCGGTGCGGGCGAGTGCGGCGCGGCGCGGGATTTCGGCGGATGCGCTGCTTGCAGAGGTGGCAAAGGCGGGGTGAGGGTGGCGTCAGGTCTGTCCCCGGGGTGACGGTGTTGGGAGGATCGCTGGATCGGTCTCGGGCGCGAGTTCCTCGAAGTCGAAATTGTCGAGGCGGCGCGCTCGGCGACCGGCCTTGTCAGCGGAAATCTTGATGTCGGAAATGTCCTTGGCGGCCTGATGGAAATGCCGGTCGAGATTCTCGACGCGGTTGCCCAGCCGGTCCACATCCGCGAACAGAAGGCCCAGTTCACGGCGGATCGCGCCGGCCTGCTCGCGCATCCGGGCGTCTTTCAGAATGGCGCGCATGGTGTTGAGCGTCGCCATGCAGGTGGTGGGCGAGACGATCCAGACACGGGCGGTGAATCCCTCGCGCACCAGTTCGGGGAAATTGGCGTGCAATTCTGCATAGACCGCTTCGGACGGCAGGAACATCAGCGCGCCATCGGCGGTCTCGCCCTCGATGATGTATTTCTCGGAAATGTCGCGGATATGTTTTCTGACTGCGACGCGCATGGCCTTGGCGGCCTCGTTCAAGTCCCAATCGGTTTTGGCGCGGCGCAGGGCTTCGTAGGCCTCGAGCGGGAATTTGCTGTCGATACAGATCGGACCCGGCGGATTGGGCAGGTGGATGAGGCAATCGGCGCGGCGTCCGCTCGTCAGTGTATGTTGCAGGCTGTAACTGTCCGAGGGCAGCGCCTTGGTCACGATATCGGTGAGCTGGATCTCACCAAAGGCCCCGCGCGTCTGCTTGTTGCTCAGGATATCCTGAAGCGACAGAACATCGCCCGACAGCTTGGTGATATTATCCTGCGCCTTGTCGATGGCCTGCAGGCGTTGTTGCAGATCACCGAGCGATTGCGCGGTGCGGCGGGCGGATCCCTGAAGGTTCTCTGACATCTGGTTCGACACCTCTGCAAGGCGTTTTTCCATCAGTTGAAGGAGGTGGGACTGGGCGGCAGCCTGTGCTTCGGAGACGTGGTTGAGGCCGCCTGCCAACTGGTGCTGGCCATCGCTGAGACCCTGAACGCGCTGGCCAAGCTGGTTGACCTGATAGGCCAGCGGCTCGGCCATGCGGGCGGAGCGGGCAGAGGCGCGCACCGCCATGACCAGCAGGATCAGGATCAGCAGGATCAGGCCCGCACCGAACAGGACGGCGAGAGTCAGCGGATCGTCGAGCGCATGGTTGTTGGGGCCGATCTGGATCATGTGCGGCCAAACAGACGTTCGATGTCCGACAGTTCCAGCGCGACATAGGTGGGGCGGCCGTGGTTGCACTGGCCGGACATCGGCGTGCGCTCCATCTCGCGCAGGAGTGCGTTCATCTCGTCGGCGGACATGCGGCGGCCCGAACGGACTGAACCGTGACAGGCGACGCGGGAAAGGATCGCATCAATTCGGCTGCGCAGCGTGTGGCTGTCGCCCGCGTCCCCCAGTTCGTCAAGGATATCGCGCAGGAGGGCGGCGGCGTTGACCGGGCCGAGAATGGCCGGGGTTTCGCGCACGGCGATGATTCCGGGGCCGAAGGGTTCGATAATGAGTCCGAGGGTGGCGAGGTCATCCGCGTGTTCGGTCAGGAGGGCATGGTCAGTGTCTGACAGATCGACGATTTCAGGGATCAGTAGGGCCTGTGACGCGATACCGGCGTCGGCCATCTGTGCCTTGAGGCGTTCATAGACGAGGCGTTCGTGAGCGGCGTGCTGATCGACGATGACGAGGCCGGTGTCCGTCTGGGCGATGATGTAATTCTCGTGAACCTGCGCGCGGGCGGCCCCAAGAGGCAGGGCGGTGGGTGTGTCGTCAGGATCTTCTGTCGGCTCGATGCGGGCGCTGTAGGTCGCGGCCATATCGGCAAAGCCGGGGGACTGAGCCTGATAGGCGGCGGCGCGGGCCATGGGGGTGGGGCGGTCCATCTGGTAGATGCGCGCTGCTGCGGCCGGTTCTGGCCGGAACGCCCCCAGCGTGGCCCCGGCGACAGTGGTGGAGGCACGGTGTCCTGCCTCGGCGAGGGCGTGGCGCAAACCCGAGACGATGAGACCGCGCGCAACGCCGGGATCGCGGAATCGGACCTCTGATTTGGCGGGGTGGACGTTGACATCGACAAGCGTCGGGTCGCAGTCGATGAAGAGTGCCGCCGCCGGGTGGCGGTCGCGGGCCAGCACATCCTGATAGGCGGCGCGCAGCGCGCCATGCAGCATCCGGTCGCGCACCGGACGGCCATTGACGAAGAGATACTGCGCGATCGCAGCCCCCCGCGAATAGGTGGGAAGGGCGGCGTAGCCGGTCAAGGTCAGACCGTCGCGCGTGGCAGCGAGGCGCAGCGCGTTCCCGGCGAATTCCGTGCCAAGGATATGGGCGAGGCGACCGTAGAGCGCATCGAGAAGATCGCCGGTCTCCGCCTCGGCGCGAAAGGTCACGCGGCCCTCGCCGCCGCCAGAGACATCGCGCAGGGTGAAGCCGACGAAGGGCGCGGCCATGGCGAGGCGTTTGACGATATCGGTGATCGCCTGCGCCTCGGCCCGGTCGGAACGCATGAACTTGAGGCGTGCAGGCGTGGCGTAAAAGAGATCGCGCAGGGTGACGATGGTGCCCGAGGTGAGGGCGGCAGGCCTGACCGCGCCCACCTGTCCGCCCGAGACGGCGATTTCGCCTGCTTCATGCCCTGGCGCGCGCGATGTGATGGTCAGGCGGGCGACTGCGCCGAGCGAAGGCAGCGCCTCGCCACGAAAGCCGAAGGAGTGGATGTTGAGCAGGTCCGAGCCGTCGATCTTGGAGGTGGCGTGGCGCGCGAGTGCGAGCGGCAACTGATCGGGCGGAATGCCGCAGCCGTCATCAGTCACGCGCATCAGCGTCTTGCCGCCGTCGGCATAGGCGATCTCGATCCGGTTGGCCCCGGCATCGAGTGCGTTTTCCACCAGTTCCTTGATCGCCGAGGCGGGGCGTTCGACCACTTCACCGGCGGCGATGCGGTTGATCGCCGCCTCGTCAAGCTGACGGATCATGGGCTGATTTGCGCTTATCTTGGGGGTCGGGCTGTTCATGCCCCAATACTTAGCATGGTCTGGGGCGATTCTGCCAGAGAGGCCGGATGCAGCCCGGGCATGAAAAATCCCGGGCGCGAACGCCCGGGTTTCTCTCGGAGAACGGATCGGGAAGAGGCGCGATCAGCCCTTGGAGAATTCGGGATAGGCCTCCATCCCCATTTCGGCCATGTCGAGACCGTTGATCTCGGTCTCTTCGTCGACGCGCAGGCCCATGCTAGCCTTGATGATCATCCAGACCACAGCCGAGGCGATCAGCACGAAGGCACCGACGATGACGATCGAGATGATCTGGGTACCAAAGCTAGCGTCCGAATTGGTCAGCGGCACCGCAAGCGTGCCCCAGATGCCCGCAAAGAGGTGCACCGGGATTGCACCGACCACATCGTCGATCTTGAGCTTGTCGAGGAAGGGCACGGCAAAGACCACGATCACGCCGCCGACTGCGCCGATCAGGGTGGCAGCCCCGAGGCTGGGGGTCAGCGGTTCCGCGGTGATCGACACCAGACCCGCCAGCGCGCCGTTCAGCACCATGGTGAGGTCCGGCTTCTTGTAGAGAAGTTGCGTCAGGATCAGTGCGGCTACGGCCCCGCCCGCCGCGGCGGTGTTGGTGTTGGCGAAGATGCGGCTGACATCGGCCACGTCACCGACGCTGCCCATGGCCAGCTGCGAGCCGCCGTTGAAGCCAAACCAGCCCAGCCACAGGATGAACATGCCGAGCGTGGCAAGTGCCAGGTTGGAGCCGGGTATCGGGTGGACCTTGCCGTCCTTGCCGTATTTGCCGATGCGCGGCCCGAGGATGATGGCCCCCGCCAGAGCGGCCCAGCCGCCCACCGAATGCACAACCGTAGAACCCGCGAAATCGAGAAAGCCCATTTCGTCAAGGAAACCGCCGCCCCATTTCCAGCTGGCCTGAAGCGGATAGATCACGGCGGTCAGGATGATGGTAAAGACGAGGAATGGCCACAGCTTGATCCGTTCGGCCAGCGCGCCCGAAACGATCGAGGCGGTGGCGGCGCAGAACATCAGCTGAAAGATGAAGTCCGAGCCGGTCGCGGCGTAAGAATAGTCATCGGCGTCCTCTGCGGTGACCCCCACGGCTTCAAGCACACCAGGGCCCCAGACGCCGGACAGGATACCTTCGACCGACCAGGTGCCCAGCGGATACATGAGGTTATAGCCGATGAGGTAGTAGAAGATCGCCGCCAGCGAGAAGAGCGCGACGTTCTTGGTCAGCTGCATGGTCACGTTCTTGGAACGCACCAGCCCTGCCTCGAGCATGGCAAAGCCGGCGGCCATGAAGAAAACCAGAACCCCGCCGATGAGAAAGAGCAGCGAGTTGAGGATGAACACCACATCAGTGGGCACGGCGGCGGGCGTAGCCGCTTCGGCGGTAGCCGTTGCCTCTTGGGCGAGGCCAAGCTGCGGCAGTGCGACGAGCATTGCGGCGAGGCCGAGTTTGAGCATGAAATTCATTGGTCTGTCCTTTCCCCTGCGCGCGATCACAGCGCGTCGTCATTGGTTTCGCCGGTGCGCACACGTACGGCCTGAGTGATGTCGAGCACGAAGATCTTGCCGTCACCGATCTTGCCGGTGCGGGCGGTTTTGGTGATGGTGTCGACCACCTGATCGGCCATGCTGGACGATACGGCGATCTCGAGTTTGATCTTGGGCACAAAATTTACCGCATATTCGGCGCCACGGTAAATTTCGGTATGGCCGGATTGCGAACCAAAGCCCTTGATTTCGGTAACCATCATGCCGCGCACGCCAATATCGGTCAGCGCCTCGCGGACCTCCTCGAGCTTGAACGGCTTTATCGTTGCAATGATGAGTTTCACGTCTGCCCCCTTCGGTTTGCGGTGTCTCAGCACGTTGTTTGCATCCGCAGAAAAATCGTTCTGCGCGGAGTCTGGAAGGCGCGCGAGCATGTTTTGTGGGCGATGCGGGAAGATTATGATTAATTCGTGTGCATTAATTTACGAATGTCTAAATTATGGGCGAAATGGAAATTGCGATGACCTGCGTCTGGGTCTCTACATTTCCGGACGGGCGCTATAGACTGGGGCAAAGAAACAGGTCCGGGCAGGACGAGCATGAGCATTTCAGGACGCAGAAAACCGCCGCTGGTGGCCCCCAAACGCACACGCGGTGCGCTGGCCAAGCCCGCGCGCAAGGCCAAGGTCAAACCGGCGCGGCGCACAAGGGCAAGGTCGCGCAACCCGGTTGTGCGGTTGTTCGGTGGCATCCTGCGCTGGATCTTGCGGCTGCTCTGGGGGATCGGCTGGCGGGTGACGGCAATCATCGCGCTCGTCGTGGGGGGTATCGTCGCCTATACCTACACGACACTGCCGGAGTTTCAGGCGCTGATGGACGGACGCGCGCGGGGGTCGGTCACTCTGCTGGACCGCGAGGGCGAGGTCTTTGCCTGGCGCGGCGATCAGTTTGGCGGCGTGGTTACAGCCGATTCGGTCAGCAAGCATCTCAAGAATGCTGTAATTGCCACCGAGGATCGCCGGTTCTATCTTCATCCGGGCGTCGATCCCATCGGCATCGCCAGCGCCATCCGCATCAATCTGAGCGAAGGGCGCGGGCCGCTGTCGGGCAATGGCGGCTCGACGATCACGCAGCAGACGGCAAAGCTCTTGTGTTTCGGCGTCGAGTATGACGAGAGCCAGTGGGCGAGTGAGGCCGAATATGTGGCCGATTGCCGCCGCACCTCGCTCTGGCGCAAGGCCAGGGAAGCAACCTATGCGCTGGCAATGGAGGCGAAATACACCAAAAACGAGATTTTGTCGGTCTATCTCAACCGGGCCTATCTGGGCGGTGGGGCCTATGGGGCAGAGGCTGCGGCGCAACGCTATTTTGGCAAATCGGCGGCCAGTCTGAATGTCGCCGAGGGGGCGATGATCGCGGGACTGCTGACCGCCCCCTCGACGCTTGCGCCGACCGCAAACCTCGCGCGGTCGCAGAACCGCGCCAGCGTGGTGATCGGGCTGATGCGGCGGCAGGGTTATCTGAGCGACGAGGAAGCGGCGGTTGCGCTGGCCAATCCGGCGGAACTGTCCGAGGCGGCGGAACGGCAGGCAGGCGGGTATTTCGCAGATTGGGTGATGTCCTCGGGACCCGAGTTTTTCACCCGCGACACGACCGAGGATGTGATCATCCGAACGACGCTGGATCAGCGGATCCAGACCGCCACTGAAGAGGCGATGCGATATATTTTCGAAAACAAGGTGCGCGACGGATCCAAAGCCCAGGCCGCCATCGTCGTGATGTCGGCGGATGGGGCGGTGCGGGCCATGGTTGGCGGGCGCGATACGCGCGTCGTGGGGGCTTTCAACCGCGCCACTCAGGCCAGACGGCAGACCGGATCGGCGTTCAAGCCCTTTGTCTATGCCGCGGCGCTGGATCTTGGCCACAGCAGCGATTCGGTCGTGGTGGATGAACCCTATTGCCTGAACATCCCCGGATCGGGGCGCTGGTGCCCGGAAAACTACACCCGCGACTACAAGGGGCGCGTGACCCTGGCACAGGCGCTGGCGCAATCGCTGAATATTCCGGCGGTCAAGGTGTCCGAGACGGTGGGCCGCGACGTGGTGCGCAAGGTCGCCAGCGATTTTGGCATCGAGAGCGATCTGGCTGCCGGACCGGCGCTGGCGCTTGGTGCCTCGGAAAGCACGCTTCTGGAGATGACCGGCGCCTATGCCGGAATTCTCAATGGCGGCTCGTCGGTCACACCCTACGGGCTGGTCGAGTTGAAACTCATGGGTGAGGAAGAGCCGTTGATGGGCAGCGGTGGCGGCATTGGCGAGCGGGTGATCCAGGAGCGTTCGGCGCGCGAGCTGATCTACATGATGAGTCGGGTGCTGGAGAGCGGTACCGGTACGCGCGCCAGACTGCCCGGACGTGAGGCTGCGGGCAAGACCGGCACGACGCAGGCGGCGCGAGATGCGTGGTTCGTCGGCTTCAGCGCGGATTATGTGGCCGGGGTTTGGATGGGCTATGACGACAACACGCCGCTGACCGGAGTAACCGGCGGCGGATTGCCAGCGGAGATCTGGCAGGAAACGATGGTGCGCGTGCATGAGGGGCTGCCCGCCAATCCGCTGCCGATGCTGCGCCCCGCGCCGCGTCCTGAGCCGGTGCAACCCCTGCCGCGGCGCCGTGCGCCGGTGGCCAGCGGTAATCCGATCGAGAATATCCTGCGCGGTCTTTTCGGGATGAACTGAAACGGCGCCCGCAAAAGGGGAACCGTCGCAGAGCCGGGAGTGCGCCAGCAGAGGTCAGCCGGCGCGCTTGAGATCCTCGATCAGGGCGTTGATGTCGCCGTTGCGCCGGTCGAGCATCGCGCCGATCTCGGTGCGTTCGCTGAGCCGCAGGCTGATCCCTTCGATGATCATGTCAAAGAACAGATCCTTGCCCGAGCGGTCGGAGACCAGAAAGCTGACCTCGAACGGCGACTGGCCGCGCAGATAGGCGGTCGATTTCACCTCGTGCCAGGATTTGACCTGCCGCACGGTATTCACCTCGATCCGGCCTCCGACGAATTCATTGAACCGTTTGCCGTATTTGCGTGCGATGTAACCCCTGAATGCGTCGGTAAAGGCGCGCAACTGGGCCGCCGATATGCGGTTGGCATCGGCTCCGAGCGTCGAGCGGGCGATGATGCTGACATCGGCATAACGGCTGAAGATACGCTCGAAATCCGAGATCATGCCAGACAGCGGCTGGCCAGAGGCGATGACGCGGTTGATATCGCTCACGACCTCATCAATGAGCGTGCGGGCGCGCGCGTCGTTCATCGCCAGGGCCGGTGCGGTCAGAAGTGACAGCACAATGGTGGCGGCGCCGGTGGTGAGAAGGTGACGACGGGTCAGGTTACTCGGCATAGGGATCCTCCAGAACCTCTGATGGAGCGGGTGTATCATAGGGATCATCATAGACGCTGCCAGAGGTGCCGCCCAGCTTGAACCGGCGATTTTGCAGGTAGATCGAGCGTGACTGTGCGTAACTGTCTGCGCTCTCGTAGAGAATCTGGTCGATCGTGTCGGAGAATTTTTCGCGGTTCGACAGACCGGATGCGACGCCTGCTGCGGTGCCGATCAGGTTTTCGGGCGAATCAAGAATGTAGGTCAGCGGATTGGTGAAGAGATCCACCGCGAGGCCCCATGTGTCCCGTTCGGTCGAGGGGCCAAGCACCGGCAGTTCGACATAGGCGCCCTCGCGTGCCCCCCAGACATGCAGCGTTTCGCCGAAATCGGTATTGGTGGGTGCGGCCATGCCCATTTCGCTGGCCGGGTCGAAAGTGCCGCCGAGGCCTACGGTGCTGTTAACCACGAATCGCGCGGTGTCCTGAATGGCGCCACGCATGTTGAGTTGCAGCATGTTGTTGATGATATCACTGGGCAGCGAGAGGTTTTGCGAGACGCGCCCGATGACGGTTTCGATATCGTCGGGAATCGCAGCGCTGTAGCCTTTTGCCACAGGCCGGACAAAGGCCCGGTCGAGGCTGCGGTTGAACTGATGCACGTCGCGGTTCGACTGTTCGTAGGGATCGAATATGTCCTGCGTCGGCGCTGACGGGTCGGGCCGCGCACATGCCACAATCACTACCAGCCCCAGCAGAGCTGCGGCGCGTGGTGTATGGCGAAGAAGGGATGCGATTGCAGGCAGCAGCAAGATGAAATCCACTAAATGAAGTGTCCGGAGTGTTACATAATCGATCCGGCGTGCAAACCCAGCATGGCACGACAGGAGTTTATCTGCCTGTGGCAGAATGGCGACACGCTGTCCGTGGCTTTGAAACTCCCTAATCCGCAAGGGGTTTTCTGCAGGATATTGATCCGGGTTGCGCGCGGAAAGGCCGCGATGGTGGCGGTGCTCACGCAGAATTGCGCGCGCGCTACCGGGTGCGGGGTTTCGATTGGATGACAGACGGCTTCCGGCGAGGCGAGGCTGGGACGGAGCGATATGGATTTTCGATTTCCTTCGCTGGCGACAGAGGTTAGCGTCGGCGCGAAGATCCGGAAAACAGGAGATGCGGAAATGAGCCAGTTCGAGAAGAAGCTTGCTGAAATGGGTGTGACCCTGCCTGAGGCCCCTGCGCCTGCGGCTAATTACGTGCCTTATGTTCAGGCGGGCGACATACTCCATGTCTCGGGTCAGATCGCCAAGGACGAGAGTGGTCTGATCACCGGCAAACTGGGTCATGACATGGATGTGGCCGCCGGAGCCGAGGCGGCGAGGGCCTGTGCCATCGCGCTTCTGGCGCAGGTCAAGGCGGCCTGTGGCGGGGATCTGGACCGGCTGGTGCGGGTCGTCAAGCTGACGGGGTTCGTCAACTCGACGGCCGATTTCACCGAGCAGCCGCAGGTGATCAACGGGGCCTCTGATTTCATCGGCGAAGCATTGGGCGAGGCGGGCAGGCATGCGCGCGCTGCGGTCTCGGCTGTCTCCCTGCCGTTTGGTGTTGCGGTCGAGATCGACGGGGTGTTTCAGATCAGATGAGCGCATTGCCGGAAGAGTTCCGCCGGGTGCCGCTGGCGCACCGCGGGCTGCATGACGTGGCCCGGGGGCGACCCGAGAATTCGCGCGCAAGCATCCGCGCGGCGATCGCGGCAGGCTATGGCATCGAGATCGACCTGCAACTCAGCCGTGACGGGCGGGCGATGGTGTTTCACGATTACGATTTGAAGCGGCTGACGATGGAAAAGGGTCCGGTGCGACAGCGCGATGCGGCGGATTTGCGCCGGATCCCGCTCAGGGGTGGCGACGAGGGCATCCCCGAATTTGCGGAGATTCTCACGCTCGTGGCCGGACGGGTGCCGCTGCTGGTGGAACTCAAGGATCAGGAGGGACGGATGGGATCAGGCGACGGCGCGCTGGAGCGTGCCGCCGCCGAGTGCCTGGCAGGCTATGCCGGGCCGGTGGCGGTGATGTCGTTCAACCCGCATATGGTGATACATATGGCGGACCTCGCCCCGGATGTGCCGCGCGGGATCGTGACCTGTGGTTACACGGCGGCGGATTGGCCGCTCTTGCCGTCCGGCATCCGCGACAGGCTGCGCGACATTCCCGATTATGCCGCGAGCGGATCGGTTTTCGTCAGCCATGACATTGCCGATCTGGACCGACCGCGCCTGGCGGAGTTGCGTGCGCAGGGTGCGGCGCTACTGTGCTGGACCGTGCGTTCGGCCCGCGCCGAGGCAAAGGCGCGGCGGGTGGCGGATAACATCACGTTCGAGGGATATCTGCCCGCGATCCCGGCTTGATCCCTGTTGCGACCGGCACAGATAGAGCGCAGGCAGACAGGGCAGAACCGATGACGCAGAGCGCAATCACGATCAGCCTGCACGAGCGCCTGACGGAAATCGGGGCAGAGGCGTGGGATGCCTGCGCCTGTCCCGAGGCAGCGGGCGGCAGGCCAGAGGATCCGTTCACCACCTACCACTTTCTCAAGGCGCTGGAGGACAGCGGATCTGTCGGCGTCGGCAGCGGTTGGGTTCCGCGTTACATGACGGCGCAGGAGGGGACGCAGGTGATCGCCTGCGCGCCGCTCTATCTCAAGTCGCACAGTCAGGGTGAATACATCTTCGATCATAACTGGGCGCATGCCTATGAGCGGGCGGGCGGGCGATATTATCCAAAATTGCAGATCGCGGTGCCCTTCACGCCGGTGACCGGACGGCGGCTGCTGACGCGACCGGGGTATGAGGAAACGGGCCGTGCAGCGCTGGTGGCGGGCGCGGTCGAGGTGGCGGAACGCAGCGGGCTGTCGTCGCTGCACCTCACCTTCTGCTCCGAGGATGAGGCGCGGGCGGCGGCAGCGCTTGGTCTGATGGTGCGACGCACGCAGCAATACCACTGGGTCAATCGCGGCTACCGCGATTTCGAGGGGTTTCTAGCGGATCTGTCATCGCGCAAGCGCAAGGCGATCCGCAAGGAGCGTGCCCGCGCGCAGGGCTTTGGCGGCGAAATCGTGACACTCACCGGCGATCAGATTAGGCCAGAGCACTGGGATGCGATCTGGACCTTCTATCAGGATACCGGCGCACGAAAATGGGGCATGCCCTATCTCACGCGCGGCTTTTTCGTGTGCGCGCACGAAACGTTGCGTGACGACATCCTGCTGGTGCTGGCGATGCGCGACGGGCACCCGGTGGCGGGCGCGATGAACCTGATCGGCGCCTCGGCGCTTTATGGCCGTTACTGGGGATGTATCGAGGAACATCCCTGTCTGCATTTCGAGCTATGCTATTATAAAGCCATAGAGTTTGCGATTGACGAGGGGCTGAGGAGGGTCGAGGCCGGCGCACAGGGTGAACACAAGCTGGCGCGCGGCTATCTTCCGGTGGCCACGCAATCGCTGCACTGGCTACGCGATCCTGGCTTTGCCGAGGCGGTCGCGCATTACCTGGAGGCTGAACGCGCCGCCGTGGATCAGGATATCGAGATCCTCACCGGCTATGGCCCGTTCCGGAAAACCGAGATGGAGGATCACCAATGAGCGAACATCTGAGCGACACTGCCCGGAAAACCACGCTGACGCCTTTGCTGGAGAACGGCTGGAGCCTTGATGAGACGCGCGATGCGATCTGCAAGGAGTTCAGGTTCGGCGATTTCATCGAGGCCTTCGGGTTCATGACCCGCGCGGCGATCTGGGCCGAGAAATGGAACCACCATCCGGAATGGTTCAATGTCTACAACAAGGTTCAGGTCACGCTGACCACGCATGACGTGGGCGGGCTGAGCGCGCTTGACGTAAAGCTGGCCCGCAAGATGGATGGGCTGGCGGGCTGAGGTGCGGTTGGATCTCAGTGTTTGGGGTCGGATGAAATCCGGCATGTTGGCAACTGACCGCAAATGGCCCGGAGCGGTGTCGCCCGTTCCGGGCGCCGGCGTTCTCACATCGCCGCGAGCAGCGCTTCGCCTGCCGTGACTTCGCAGGTGCCGGGGCTTTGCTCGGCGTGAAGCAGTTTGACGGTGCCGTCCTCAACCAGCATGGCGTAGCGTTTGGAACGGCCATAGAGGCCTGCCGGGGGGGCGTCGAAATCCATGCCGATAGTTCTGGTGAAGGCGCTATGCGGGTCCGAAAGCATGGTCAACCCGGCCTCGGCGGCGCCGGTGGCGGCGGCCCATGACTTCATCACGAACGGATCATTGACGCTGATGCAGATGATTTCATCGACGCCTTTGGCGTCGAACTGCGCCTTGGTACGCACGAAACTGGGGACATGGGCGGAAGAACAGGTGGGCGTGTAGGCCCCGGGCACGGCAAAGATCACCACTTTGCGGCCTCTGGTGCGATCGGCGAGGGAAATTTCCTGCGGGCCGCTGTCGCCCAATTGCAGAAACGTTGCGTCAGGGAGTTTGTCGCCTGTTGAAATGGTCATGATCGTTCCTTGTCTGTCAAACGGATTCCGGATGAGTATATAGCGGATCATGTCTGAGTGACCACGGAAATTCGGGAGAGCAGGATGTCGGGAGTTGTGGTGATCGGGGCCGGGCAGGCCGGTGCCTCGCTGGTGGCGAAATTGCGAGCGGAGGGTTACGCAGGCAGCATAACGCTGATCGGCGCAGAGCCGGTGCTGCCCTATCAGCGCCCGCCGCTGTCAAAGAAATACCTGCTGGGAGAGATGGTGCTGGAGCGGCTCTATCTGCGGCCCGAGAGTTTTTATGCCGAAGCGGGCATTGATCTGCGGCTTGGGGTCCGGGTGACAGGTATCGACCGGGCGGTGCAGGAGGTGGTGATGGGCGAGGAGCGGCTGGGGTATCAGCATCTGGTGCTGACGACCGGATCGCTGCCGCGGCGGCTGCCTGCTGCGATTGGCGGCGATCTGGGTGGGGTGCATGTGGTGCGCACGCTGGCAGATGTGGATGCCATGGCGCCGGGATTTGTCGCGGGCGCGCGGGTCCTGATTGTGGGTGGCGGTTATATCGGGCTGGAGGCCGCGGCGGTGGCGGCCTCGCGCGGCATGCAGGTCACGCTGGTCGAGATGGCCGAGCGGATATTGCAGCGCGTGGCGGCGAAAGAGACCTCGGATTATTTCCGTGCGCTGCATGGGCAGCACGGAGTGGATATTCGCGAAGGTGTCGGGCTGGAGCGCTTGTTGGGTGCCGGGCGGGTGAGCGGCGCGCGGCTGACGGATGGCTCCGAGATCGATCTGGACATGGTGATCGTCGGTGTCGGCATCCTGCCGGATACGGCGCTGGCTGAGGCGGCGGGGCTGGAGACCCAGAACGGTATCGTGGTCGATGCGCAGGGCCGCACCAGCGATCCGGCGATCTGGGCTGCGGGTGATTGCGCGTCCTTTCCGCATGGCGATGGGCTGCTGCGGCTGGAGAGCGTGCCGAATGCAATCGACATGGCGGAATGTGTGGCGGGCAACATCATGGGCAAGGGGCAGGAATACGTGCCGCAGCCGTGGTTCTGGTCGGATCAGTATGATGTGAAGTTGCAGATCACCGGGCTGAGCACCGGCTATGACCGGATCGTGACGCGCGACGGTGGTGAGGCGGTGTCGTTCTGGTACTTCAGGGGCGATCAGTTGCTGGCCGTCGACGCGATGAACGATCCGCGCGCCTATATGGTGGGCAAGCGGTTGATTGATGCGGGCAAGAGTGCCGATCCTGCGATTGTTGCGGATGCCGGGGCCGATCTGAAGCCGCTTCTGAAGCCGTGAGGATCATTGGCGGCGCGCATCGTGGGCGGGCGTTGGCCAGCGTCGGCAAGGGGGATGCGGCGGCACATCTGCGCCCGACGAGCGATAGGGTGCGCGAGAGTCTCTTTAACGTGCTGGCCGGGGGTTACGGCGATCCTGTGACGGGCGCGCAAGTGCTGGATGTTTTTGCGGGCACCGGCGCGCTCGGGCTGGAGGCGCTGTCGCGTGGGGCGGCCTCGGTCAGTTTCATCGAGAACGGGCGCAAGGCACTGTCGCTTCTGCGGCAGAATATCGGGCTGTGCCGGGCTGAGGATCAGGTGCGGGTTTTCCCGGTGGATGCGCGCAAGCCGGGGAGGAATTCTGGTGCGCCGCATAGTCTGGTATTCCTCGATCCGCCCTATGGAAAGGGGTTGGGAGAGGAAGCGCTGGCGGCGACGTTGGTCGGGGGGTGGATTGCCGAGGAGGCGCTGATCGTGTGGGAGGAAAGTGCCGCGATCACCCCTCCTGAGGGTTTGCGGTTGATCGAGGAGCGGCGGTATGGCGATACGGTGATACGGTTTCTGGAGCGGGTGTAGGGGCGTGTGTTGAATGCGGTAATTGTTGCTTTGATTAGACGTTAGCCCCGAGCGATGAGCTGCGCGGAGCCCGTCCGCCGGGTGGGCGCAGCAACTTAGTCGGCTGGCACTTTATGCCTGCCAAACCCTTCCGGGTTATCAATGAGTTGAGCCGTTGCAAAAGCACCCGCCCGAGGGGGCGGACGAGCGCTGCGCGGCGGTGCCTGCGGCACCTTGATTCCGCGCATGGGTGCTCGGGGCGAACGTCTGATCAAGGCCAAATACCGCCCTCACACCCTCACCCTCTCATCAACTCCGGCAGATCCCCCGTCAGCCCCGCTGCCTCGCGGATGAAGCCCCGGCGCAAGGCGGGCATATGGCCGAGCGCCCCCATGCCGAGATCACGGGCGGCGCGCAGGAGGGGATTGTCGTTGGAGAAAAGCCGGTTGGTAAGGTCGGTGGCCATGGCGAGTGTCGCGGTGTCAAAACGGCGCCATTGCTGGTAGCGGGAGAGCACATCGGTGGCAGCGATGTCCTCGCCCCGGTGGCTGGCCTCGGTCACCACCTGCGCCAGTGCTGCCACGTCGCGCAGCCCGGCGTTGAGGCCCTGACCTGCAATCGGGTGCATACCATGGGCGGCGTCACCGATGAGGGCGAGGCGGTCGGCTATAAAACTGTTGGCGATGGTGAGATTCAGCGGGTAGGTATAGCGCTTGCCGCGCAGCTTAATCGCGCCCAGAAAATCGCCAAAGCGGGGGCGCAGCACCTCCATGAAGGCGTCGTCAGAAAGGGCGGAGAAACGGGCGGCGGTCTCGTCGGTCTCGGACCAGACGATGGAACTGACATTGCCCGGCAGGGGCAAGATGGCGAGCGGGCCGGGCGGCATGAAGAACTGATGCGCTATGCCGTGATGGGGCCGCTCGTGTTCGATTGCGGCGACAAGCGCGGTCTGGCGATAGCCCCAACCGGTGCGCCGGATGCCCGCGCGTGCCGCCGTACCCGAGGCGCGTCCGTCTGCGCCCACGAGAAGCCGCCCGCGCAACACCTTGCCCGAGGCAAGCGTGATCGTGACGCTCGTGATATCCGCCTCTTGCGCGGTGACCGTATCGCCTGAGACTTGCGTGATCTCTGGCGTCTCTTTCATCGCGTCGATCAGGGCGCGGCGCAGGAATCGATCCTCGAGCATGTGGCCCATCGGCCCTTCCTCGATCTCGGCATGGTCGAAATGCAGGAAGAAGGGCGATGGACCCTGGCCTGCACGCCCGTCCGAGACCTTGATTTCCAGCATCGGCTGGGCGTTCTCCGCCACCCGGTCCCAAATGCGCAGATTGCGCAGGAGCCGCACCGAGGCGAGGGCCAGCGCGTAGGCGCGACCGTCGAAGGCGGCGTTCCTGCGGGTGGGTTCGGGTAGCGCGTCGATCACCGTGCTGGTGAGACCTGCACGTGCCGCGGCAAGGGCGAGGGTGGGGCCGTTGAGGCCACCGCCAATGATCAGGATATCGCTGTCATGCTCCATGCTGTTCAATATGTCGGTGCGCGCGGGATTGTCCATGCGCCGCTCTGCCGCTAGCAATGATTTCTGACAAGTGAGAGGGAGCAGCGCGATGCGGGACTGGCTGAGGATGACGGCGGGCGATCTGGGTCGCGGGATCGGGCGTGGCGAAATCGACCCGGAAGCGCTGACCGAAACCTATCTGGCGGCGATCGACGCGCATCCGCTGCGCGCGCGCATCTATAGCGTGGTGACGCACGAGAGGGCACGGGCCGAGGCGGCGGCGGCGGGTGCGCGGGCGCGGGCGGGGCAGCGGCTGGGACCGCTCGACGGAGTGCCGATCAGCTGGAAAGACCTGTTCGACAGTGCGGGGGTCGCGACCGAGGCGGGATCGGCCCTGCTGAAAGGCCGGGTGCCGGAACACGACGCCGAGGTGCTGCGCAATGCAACCGCCGCCGGGCTGGTGTGTCTGGGCAAGACGCATATGAGCGAACTGGCGTTTTCCGGGCTGGGGCTGAACCCGGTGACGGCGACGCCGCCTTGTGTGAATGACGCAGATGCCGTGCCGGGGGGGTCATCCTCTGGTGCGGCGGCGAGCGTGGCCTTTGGTCTGGCTGCCTGCGGGATCGGGTCGGATACCGGCGGGTCGGTGCGCATTCCCTCGGCGTGGAACGATCTTGTGGGGTTGAAGACCACCGCCGGGCGGGTCTCTTTGCGGGGTGTGGTGCCGCTCTGCGCCAAATTCGACACGGTGGGGCCGCTGGCGCGCTCGGTCGAGGATGCGGCGCTGATGCTGGCAGCGCTGGAGGGAGGCAGAGGGATGGATCTGCGCGGCGCGACGATCCGGGGTTTGCGGTTTGCGGCGCTGCAAACCGTGGTGCTGGACGATATCCGACCCGAGCCGGGCGCGGCCTATGAGGCCGCGGTTGCGCGGTTGCGCGAGGCGGGCGCCGTCGTCGAGGAGATCAAGTCGGAGGAAGTGGCCGAGGCGATGCCGCTGTCGCCCGCGCTGTTCACCGGCGAGGCTTATGGTCTGTGGCGTGATGTGATCGAGGCTGCGCCGGACAAGATGTTCGCCCCCATTCTGGAACGGTTCCGCAGTGGGCGCGAGATCAGTGCAGCCGACTATGTCGCCGCCTGGCGCAGGCTGGAGGAATTGCGCGCGCATTGGGTTGCACGGGTTGCGGGCTATGATGCGGTGCTGATGCCCTCGGCCCCCAATCTGCCCCCGGATCTGGACCGGCTGATGAACGATGCCGACTATTACGTGACCGAGAACCTGCTGACCCTGCGCAACACGCGGGTGGGGAATCTGATGGGTCTCTGCGCGGTGACACTGCCAACGGGAATGCCCGGTTGCGGGATCATGCTCTGCGGTCTGCCGATGCAGGAAGAGCGGCTGCTGAGGGTGGCCGCGGCGGTGGAGTCGGCGCTGATCTGAGGGTGTCAGCGCGCGGGGCGGATGGCGGTTTTTGAGTATTTTCGGAACAGTGAAGGCGGGTGCGGGGCGTGGCGCTGCCAAAAATGCCACAATAGGCCTGTCAAGCCCTTGGTTTTGCTGGACCTGAAGGCAGCGCTTGGGTAGATTTGGCCCAAACGGGGCGAGCATGATCCCGAAAATTGAGGCAGTACCAGATGTTTCCCGAGCGGTTTGCGAACCTACCGGCCTATGCGTTTCCGCGCCTGCGGAGCCTGCTTGACGCCCATGCGCCGGGCGGCGAAGTGGTGCATATGACGATCGGCGAACCGCGCCACGAATTTCCACGCTGGATTGTCGATGTGATCGCGGAATATGCCGACGGGTTCGGGCAATATCCGGTCAACGAGGGCATGCCCTCCCTGCTGGAGGCGGCGGCGGATTGGGTCGGGCGGCGCTATGGTGTGACGCTTGATCCGGGCAACCGCGTGATGGCGCTGAACGGCACGCGCGAAGGGCTTTATAATGCGATGATGGCGCTTTGCCCCGAGAAGAAGCGGGGGCTGAGGCCGGTCGTTCTGCTGCCCAATCCGTTCTATCAGGTCTATATGGTTGCAGCCCTCAGCGTGGCGGCGGAGCCGGTGTTCCTTAACGCGACGCGGCAGACGGGGTATCTGCCTGATTTCGGAGCGGTCAGCGACGAGGTGCTGGACCGGGTGGCGGTGGTCTATCTCTGCTCGCCGTCCAATCCGCAGGGCGCAGTGGCGGACCGGGCCTATTGGGCCGATCTGATCGGGCTAGCGGAGCGCCACGATTTCCGCATCTTCGCCGATGAATGCTATGCCGAGATCTATCGCAACACGCCGCCGGTGGGTATCCTGCAGATGGCGCAGGAGATGGGCGCGGATCCCGAGCGGATCGTGGCGTTTCACAGCCTGTCGAAACGGTCGAACCTGCCGGGGCTGCGCAGCGGTTTTGTCGTGGCGGGACCAAAGAGCATTGCGGCCATGAAGCAGTTGCGCAATTACGCGGGCAGCCCCCTGCCGATGCCCTTGCAGCACGCGGCGGCGCGGCTCTGGGCCGACGAGGCGCATGTGATCGAGAACCGCCGCCTCTATGCCGGGAAATACGCGGTGGCGGATGAGATCATGGGCAATCTGCCGGGCTATCGCAGTCCTGAGGCGGGGTTCTTTCTGTGGCTGCCGGTCGAAGATGGTGAGGCGGCGGCGCTGCGGCTCTGGCAGGAGACCGGCGTGAGGGTGCTGCCCGGAGCCTATCTGGGGCAGGAGGCCGGGGGCGACAATCCCGGCAAGGGTTATATCCGGGTCGCCATGGTGGCCCCGAAGGACGAGATGGCGCGCGGGCTCATGCGCCTGCGCGACTGTCTTTACGGATGAGCGAGGACGAGGGACCAAATGGCATATCAGACGCGCGGACGTGATCCTTTGCTGGACAGCAGAATGGCCGAAGCCATCGAGAAACGCGGCAAGGAACTGCTGGGGCTGGCGCTCATAGTGCTGTCGGCCATGGCGGCGGCCATGGTGCTGTCGTACAGCCCGGACGATCCAAGCTGGATATCTGCCACGGATGCGCCGGTGCAGAACTGGATGGGCCGTATCGGATCTACGGTTGCCGCGCCGCTGTTCATGATCATCGGCTGGGGGTCATGGGGGCTTGCGATCGTGCCCGGCGTCTGGGGGGCGCGGTTCGCGTTGCACCGGGGCGAGGAGCGCGCGGTGGGGCGGCTCATCTTTGCGCCGATATGGCTGGCGGTTCTTGCGCTTTATGCCGCGTCGCTGACACCGGGAGCGGGCTGGGCGGCGACCCATAGTTTCGGGCTGGGCGGGTTGTTTGGCGATACGGTTCTGGGCACGCTGCTGGGGGTGCTGCCGGTCGGCGCGAGTCTTGGGCTCAAGCTCTTGTCGCCGGTTCTGGGTGTGGTGATGCTGGTGCTTGGCGTCTTTGTGCTGGGCTTTACCCGGTTGGAACTGCGCCGGATCGGGAGGTTTCTGCTGGTCGGGATGATCCTGACCTATGCCGCGACGCGGACGCTGCTGGGTATCGGCGCGGGGGGGGCTGCGCGGGCTGGTCAGGTGATGCAGGCGCGGCTGGCCGACCGGCGGGAGCGCCGGGCGGAGGCGGTCGAGATCAGGCGTGCAGAGCCGGTGTTGCGAGGCGCGCGGGTGCGCCGGTCTGTTGACGCGCCGCAGGTGGACGAGGATCGCACGCCCCCGATGCGGGAGAAGCCGGGCGGATTGCTGGCGCGAATGCCGATGTTGATTCGCAAACCCGACCGGATGCCCGAGCCGGAACTGGTTGAAACCGCCGCATATCAAGGCATGGCCGAGATCCCCGGCGATGACCGTATCCGGGCGAAGATTTCCAATGTGATCCGCGCGCGGCGGCTAAACCCTGACACGGAGGTCAGCGCCGTTGCGCCCCTGACCAAGGGGAGGGGGCGCGGGCCCGATCCGCTGATCCTGAAAGCCGCGCCGCGCCATGGTCTGCCGCCTGAGCCGCCGCTGACCGCGCGCCATGCGGCGGCGGCGTCTGCGCCGATGCGGAACGCGGTCATCGAGGCGGACGATGACGGATATGACCCCGATGCGGAAGACGACTACGATTTGGACTATGCGCCGCAGCCCTTGGCAGGTGCTGCGCGCATCCCTCTGGCCGAGCCGCGCAATCTGGTGCAGACCGGCCCCCGCAAACCCGCGCAACCCTCGGCGCGCGCGATGGCCGAGGTGCAGCCGACGCTGCAATTCGATGAGCCGTCGCAGCCGAAGTATGAATTGCCGCCGCTCAGCCTGTTGTCGGACCCGGCCCGGATCGAGCGGTATCATCTGAGCAATGACGCGCTGGAGGAGAATGCGCGTATGCTGGAGAGTGTTCTTGATGATTACGGTGTCAAGGGCGAGATCGTGAGCGTGCGCCCCGGACCCGTGGTCACGATGTACGAGTTGGAGCCCGCGCCGGGTCTGAAAGCGAGCCGGGTCATCGGTCTTGCCGACGATATCGCACGGTCAATGTCGGCGCTCAGTGCGCGGGTGTCGACGGTGCCGGGGCGGTCGGTGATCGGGATCGAATTGCCCAATGACAACCGCGAGATGGTTGGCTTTCGCGAGATCTTGTCGAGCCGCGCCTATGGCGACGGCAATCAGCGCCTGCCGCTGGCGCTTGGCAAGGATATCGCCGGGGATCCGGTGGTGGCCAATCTGGCCAAGATGCCGCATTTGCTGATTGCAGGGACGACCGGGTCGGGCAAGTCGGTGGCGATCAACACGATGATCCTGAGCCTGCTTTACAAGCTGACGCCCGAGGATTGCCGGATGATCATGATTGACCCCAAGATGCTCGAATTGAGCGTCTATGACGGTATTCCGCATCTGATGAGCCCGGTGGTGACCGATCCGAAGAAGGCCGTGGTCGCGCTCAAATGGGTGGTGGCCGAGATGGAGGACCGCTATCGCAAGATGTCCAAGATGGGCGTGCGGAATATCGACGGCTATAACGGGCGCGTCGAGGATGCGCTGTCGAAGGGCGAGATGTTCAGCCGCACGGTGCAGACGGGATTCGACGACGAGACCGGCGAGCCGGTGTTCGAGACAGAGGAATTCGCGCCCGAGAAGATGCCCTATATCGTGGTGATCGTCGATGAGATGGCGGATCTGATGATGGTGGCAGGCAAGGAGATCGAGGCCTGCATCCAGCGTCTGGCGCAGATGGCGCGGGCGTCCGGCATTCATCTCATCATGGCCACGCAGCGCCCGTCGGTGGATGTGATCACCGGCACGATCAAGGCCAATTTCCCGACTCGGATTTCGTTTCAGGTGACCTCGAAGATCGACAGCCGCACCATTCTGGGGGAAATGGGGGCCGAGCAGCTGTTGGGCATGGGTGACATGCTCTACATGGCGGGGGGTGGCAAGATCATCCGCTGTCATGGGCCTTTCGTCAGCGATGAAGAGGTCGAGGAGGTGGTCAATCACCTCAAGGCCTATGGGCCGCCCGAATATCTGGGCAGCGTGTTGCAGGGCCCCGACGAGGATAGGGCCGACAGCATCGACGCGGTGCTCGGTCTGGGCGGCGGTAATTCCGATGGCGAGGACGCTCTTTACGATCAGGCGGTCGCGATCGTGATCAAGGATCGCAAGTGCTCGACCTCCTATATCCAGCGCAAACTGGCCATCGGCTATAACAAGGCCGCGCGGCTTGTCGAGCAGATGGAGGACGAGGGTGTGGTCAGCGGCGCCAACCATGTCGGCAAGCGCGAGGTTCTGGTGCCCGAGCCGCAATAGGCGGCGAGGTGCCAGGGCGTGAAAATTTTTGCACCCCGCAGAGGTGAAATGCCCGGCGGGGCATCATACATAGGCATCATGAAACAGATGCGATTCCTGATGGTGCCCGCCCTATGGCTGGCGATGAGCCTGCCAGCGGCGGCGGAAAAGCTGTCACTGCGCGAGATTTCCACCTATCTCAACAGTCTGGGCACCGCGCGAGCGCAGTTTACCCAGATCAACGAGGATGGCACGATCAGCACCGGCCAAATCCTGATCCGGCGTCCCGGTCGGGTGCGGTTCGAGTATGATCCGCCCGAGGCAGCGCTGGTTGTGGCTGACGGGGCGACGCTGGGCATCATCGATCCGCGCTCGAATGATGGGCCGCAGGGCTATCCGCTGAACCGCACGCCGCTCAGTATAATTCTGGCGCGCAATGTGGATCTGACGCGGGCGCGGATGGTCACCGGCCATGTCAGCGACGGAACCAGCACCACGGTCCGGGCGCAGGATCCGGACAATCCCGACTATGGCAGCATTGACCTGGTGTTCACCGCTAATCCGGTCGAATTGCGGCAATGGGTGATCAATGACAGTGGTGGCAGTCGAACCACGGTGGTGCTGGGAGAATTGCAGACCGGAGTTCAGCTTGCGGATGAGAATTTCGTCATTCCCGGTCGGGACAGGATGCGGATCGACCGCTAGGGGCGCCGGTCTTCAGACCAAGCCGCGCCCCTGCCGACACTGACTCAGCTGTGCGTGATAGACCTGCGCGCGAATATCCGCGTCATTCGCGACGCGCAGCAGCCACGGCTTGCCATTGTGGCTGCCGCGAGCAAAGCCGGTGCGCCCCTCGTGATAAGCAAGATACTGGTTGCGCGCGTCGTTCAGCGGGATCGCAAGCCGCTCGCTGGATTTGGCCATATACCAGCCGATGAAATCCGCAGCGTCATGGATATCGGTGCGCCGCGCGCCACGGCGGCCGGTATCGGCGCGATACTCGTCCCATGTGCCATCGAGCGCCTGGCTATAGCCAAGGGCCGAGCTCTGCCGGCCCATCGGGATCACCCCGAGCGTGAAGCGGTAGGGGGTGCGTGCATCGCTGATGAATCGGCTTTCATGATAGATCGTCGCCATCTGCACATGTGCGGGTACGCCCCAGCGGCGTTCCGATGCGGCGAAGGCGCGCCCGTATTCGGGTCGTTCGCGCAGGATTTCGCAGGCGTTTTCAAGGTTGCGCGGTGCCGTGCCATAGCCGGAGCCGCCTCCGCAGGAGGCCAGCAACAACAACAGCATGAATGCGCGAAGAGTTCTGCTCATCTGCCTCTCGCTTTCTTTTTTTTGCACAAGTGTAATGGAAACCACCCGGAGGGGAAATCACGAATTTATCAGTGTCGCCCGGTTTTCGCTGTCGAGGTTGGGTTCACAGACTGTTTCCCGCATCATTGCTCCGAGGATTGGACAAACAGCCCTTGAAACGGTAAATATGTGTGGTAGGGGCTAGTGCGAAATGATCAAGACGCGTGCAAAATATTACCTGGGGCAAGTGGTCCGTCACAAGAAACATCCCTTTCGGGGGGTGATCTTTGACGTCGATCCGCAATTTTCCAATACCGAGGAATGGTATGCCTCGATCCCCGAGGATAGCCGTCCATCCCGGGAGCAGCCGTTCTATCACCTTCTGGCCGAGAACGAGCAGAGCTATTACGTGGCCTATGTCAGCGAGCAGAACCTTGTCGCCGATTATTCCGGAGAGCCGGTGGATCACCCGGATATCCCGGATCTCTTCGGGCCCTTCGAGGACGGGCACTATCCGCTGCATTTTCAGCTGAATTGAAGAACAGATGAATTTGCACCCACCCTGCGTGCGACCTGCCGCTGGGGTGGGTGTCAACCTGCCAACCCCTCAGTAACCCAAGGCGCAACCATCCTTGCGCGGATCGCTGCCGCCCTCCAGCACGCCGTCCTCGTGAATCAGGATCGCCTGCGCACCGCCGATGGCCTCGGGCGGGGTGATCACCTGATGCCCCAGATCGGCGAGACGCTGCGCCACCTCCGGCGCATAGCCGCGTTCCAGCTTGAGTCCGGCCGGATCGGCAAAGGCGCGTGGCGCGTCGACGGCCGATTGCGGATCCATCCCGAAATCGCGCAGGTTCGAGACCATTCGTGCATGGCCGGTCGATTGATACGAGCCACCCATTACGCCAAAGGGCATGGTCACCCGGTCTCGTTCGGTCAGCATGCCAGGGATGATCGTGTGCATGGGACGTTTGCCGCCCGCCAGCTCGTTGGGGTGTCCCTCTTCAAGGGTAAAGCCAGCGCCGCGGTTCTGCAGCAGCACGCCGAACTTCTCCGACGCGATGCCTGAGCCGAAACCGTGGAAGATCGAATAGATCAGCGAGACCGCCATGCGGTCGCGGTCCACCACGGTGATGTAGATCGTGTCGCGATGCACAGCTTCGGTCAGCGGTTTCGCGGCGGGCATGGCGCGTTTGGGGTCGATCAGCGCGGCAAGGCGCGCCGCCGTCTCGGGGGATAGCATGTAGTCGAGTTTGGTCGTGTGATCGGGATCGGCGATGAAGCGGTTGCGTGCATCATAGGCCAGTTTTGTGGCCTCGGCCTCGATATGGGTGCGTTCTGCGCCAAAGGGCTCCATGCCCGCGATGTCGAAATGCTTGAGGATATTCAGCAGCAGGATCGCCGTGGCCCCCTGACCGTTGGGCGGATGCTCGACCAGATTGGTACCCTTGTAGTCGCCGCTCACGGGCGTGGTGTAATCGCAGCGCTGGGCGGCGAAATCCTCTGCGCTGTGAGCGCCGCCCGTTGCGTTGAGCGCGGCCAGCATATCCTCGGCCACCTCCCCTTCGTAGAATGCCGCACGGCCGTCGCGGGCGATGCGGCGCAGCACCTCGGCCTGACCGGGGGCGCGAAAGATCTGCCCTGCTCTGGGCGGCGCGCCCGTGGGCATGAAATGGGCGATGCCATGGCCCTGAAGCGCCTTGCCCGCAGTCGGCCAGTCAAAGGCCACGCGGGGTGCGACCGGCACGCCCTCTTCGGCATAGCGGATCGCCGGGGCGAGCAGCGCGTCGAGGCCAAGTTTTCCGTGATCCGCGCTGAGTTGGCAAAAGGCGTCGATCGCACCGGGAATGGTTACCGCATGGGCGCTGTGCAATGGCACGGTGTCATGTCCCGCGACGCGCAGCGCGGCGGCCGAGGCGGCGGCGGGCGCGCGGCCCGAGCCGTTGAGCGCGTGGATGGTCTGGTCGCGGGGCCGGTTGAACAGCACAAAGCAATCGCCGCCGATCCCGGTCATCTGCGGCTCGCAGATACCCAGTAGAACGGCCCCGGCAATCGCCGCATCCATCGCATTGCCGCCGCGTTCGAGAATGTCGATGGCGGTTTTGGCGGCCAGCGGGTGCGAAGTGGCGCACATGCCATTGCTGGCAAAGGTGGCCGAACGACCGGGCAGGTGGAAATCACGCATGTCGGGTTCCTTGTGTCATCAATCGGGATGACACTAGGGGTTGCGTGGGGATTTGCCAATCGGGGGATGCGAGCAATCAAGAACCTCGGTGCCGCGCATTGGGTGGGGGCTAATTCACGCGACACCGAGGGAAGCCATATGCAGCTACGGGATCATGGATTGCACTGGTCTGCGGCGGCAGTTTGATCGGATTGCGGTGAGATTAGGGCGGTCACACGTCATGGTTGTTTTTCCGAGCATCAAACGTGAATTCGAGTGTCAGGATGTTTTCATCGCCGGTTCGCGCGTAGCAAAGCCCGTCGGTCAGGTGGCGAATCAGGAACCAGCCAAATCCGCCCTCTGGCAGGGTGTCGCGCGCCACATCGGGATCGGGCGGATCGTCATCGGGCAGCGCCATGTCTGGCAGTGGCGTGCCCCGGTCGCGCAGGGTGCAGCGCAGCCGGTCGCGAGTCAGGACCACTGCCAGCCGGATTTCACCCGGCCGATCCGGGGCGTAGGCATGTTCGACGATATTGTTCAGGGCTTCGGCCAGCGCCAGTTCGACAGTGCTCAGAAGATCCGGCGGCATTTTTCGCGCGGCAAGGCATGTGCGCAGGTTGGCCAGGGCCGCGCGCACCGCCATTTCCGTGGCGGCGAGGCTGAGGGTGAAATCCGGCGGTCGCATCCGTGATGTTACCGTGATCATTCCCGTGACATGGCGGGATTGCACCGCATGGCGTTGCCGGTCACCCGGTGGCGCGCGGTGCGAGGGCACGGATATCCTCGTGAATGACAAAAACCCTGTCCATTCGGGTCAGCCGGAACACCCTTGCCACGTCTGGCGTCAGTCCCGCCAGATCGAGATGCCGGTCGCCCCCCATCTGTGTCTTCGCGGCGACGATGGCCCCGAGGCCGCTGGAATCCACGAAGGTGACATTGCTCAGGTCCAGCACCACATGCGCCGGACCCTCTGCGGTGGCCGCGCGCATCGCATCCTTGAACCGGACGGCGGCGGCGGCGTCGATACGCGGCTGACTGACGGTGATTATGTGCATGTCATGATGCGTTGCAGAATGCAGGTCCATGGTCCCTCCGGCCGGATACGTAGTAATACAGGCAAGGCTAGACGTGATTCCTTACCATTCGGTATGCAGCAACAGGTTCTGGAGGAGGCAAGGCGATGAGAGAGGTGGTTATAGCCGGGGCGGCACGCACCCCGATGGGCGGCTTTCAGGGTGATTTCGACGGCGTTCCAGCGGCGGAACTGGGCGGGGCCGCGATTCGCGCGGCGCTGGCGGATGCGCGCGCGACCACGGTGGACGAGGTGCTGATGGGCTGTGTGCTGCCCGCAGGTCAGGGGCAGGCTCCGGCGCGGCAGGCCGGGTTCCTCGGCGGGCTGGGCGAGGAGGTGCCCGCCACCACGCTCAACAAGATGTGCGGGTCGGGTATGAAGGCGGCGATGATGGGCTATGACCAGATTGCGCTGGGCCATGCGGAGACGATGATTGCGGGCGGCATGGAATCGATGTCGAACGCGCCTTACCTTCTGCCCAAGATGCGCGGCGGCGCGCGGCTGGGGCATGCGCAGGTGGTCGATCACATGTTCCTCGACGGGCTGGAGGATGCCTATGACAAGGGCCGCCTGATGGGCACCTTTGCCGAGGACTGCGCCGAGAAGTTCCAGTTTACTCGGCAGGCGCAGGATGACTATGCGCTCGGCTCGCTTGAGGGCGCGCTCGAGGCGCAGCGGTCTGGCGCTTTCGAGGGCGAGATCACGCCGGTCACGATCCGTACCCGCAAGGGCGAGGTGACGGTCAGCACAGATGAACAGCCCGCCAAGGCGCGACCCGAGAAGATCCCGCAACTGAAACCCGCCTTTCGCGAGGGCGGCACGGTGACGGCGGCCAATTCATCTTCGATCAGCGATGGCGCGGCGGCGCTCGTGCTGGCCTCGCGTGCAGCAGCCGAGACGCAGGGCCTCAATGTCCGCGCCCGGATCATGGGGCATGCCAGCCACGCGCAGGCGCCTGGCTGGTTTACCACGGCCCCGGTTCCCGCCGCGCAAAAGCTGCTGACACGGCTGGGTTGGGACATCGGCGATGTCGATCTCTGGGAGGTGAACGAAGCCTTTGCCGTGGTGCCCATGGCCTTCATGCACGAGATGGGCCTGCCGCGCGACAAGGTGAACGTGAATGGTGGCGCTTGTGCGCTGGGTCATCCTATCGGGGCCTCGGGTGCGCGGATCATGGTCACGCTGTTGAACGCTCTGGAAAAGCGGGGTCTCAGACGCGGTGTCGCCGCCATTTGCATTGGCGGTGGCGAGGGGACGGCGATTGCGATAGAGCGGGTTTGATTTCATCTGGCTGAAAATACCTCGGGGGTGCGGGGGCTGGCCCCCGCTTTGCCGCCCGTCACGCAGGAGCGCCCATGCGGATTGATTACGACGCCATTTCCGGGACCATCGCCGCGCTGACGGCGGGTGAGACCGATACGGTCGCTCTCATGGCCACGGTGGTTTGCGAGTTGCACCATGCCGACGACCGGTTTGACTGGACCGGGTTTTACCGCGTAACCGGGCCGGAAATGCTCAAGATCGGCCCCTATCAAGGTGGGCACGGGTGTCTGACGATCCCGTTCGCGCGCGGCGTCTGCGGAGCGGCGGCGCGCACCGGCGAGGTACAGCTGGTTGACGATGTCGAGGCATTTCCGGGACATATCGCCTGCGCCGCATCCACCCGGTCCGAGATCGTTCTGCCGGTATGGAACGGGGCGGGCGCCTTGCTGGGGGTTCTGGATATCGACAGCGATCAACCCGCCGCCTTTACCGAAGAAGATGCCGCGAGGCTGGCGGTGATTCTCGCGCAGGTTTTCGGGCGGCTCTGAAACGCGCGGCGCAGCACCCGGTCGGGGCGGCGGGATTTGGGTATTTGAGCCAGGAAGAAGCTGTAGCTGCGCGTGAAATTAGAGTTGATTTTTTCACTGAATTGCTGGAACGTGAAATTCTGATAATTTTTTTCATGGAAGCCGAGTCGGAATGGAACAATCCCGGATCACATCCGCGCGGACGCTTGGGGCTGACCTGCGCGCCCTGCGCAAGGCGCGGGGGCTGACGCTTGCCGGACTTGCGGCACGGTTGGGCCGGTCGGTGGGCTGGCTCAGCCAGGTCGAGCGCGATCTGTCGGAGCCGTCGATCAGCGATCTGCGGCAGGTGGCCGAGGTTCTGGGCGTGCCGATGTCACTGCTCTTTGGCCATGCGAGCGCGCCGGCTGAGGAACAGGGCTATGTGGTGCGTGCCGGGGCGCGGCGACCGATGGGATCGGGCGAGGAAGGGTTGATCGAGGAACTTCTGTCGCCCGACCTGACCGATGATTTCGAGGTGATTCATTCCACGTTTCGCCCCCGCTCGAAGATGCAGCGCCCGGCGCAGCGTCCGACGCAGGAGGTGGGCTATATCCTGTCCGGGCGTCTTGATCTGACGATCGGGGGGCGGCGATTCACCGTGGGTCCGGGTGACAGTTTCCGCTTTCGCGGCGAACCCTATGCCTGGGCCAATCCCTATGACACCCCCTGCGTGGCGATCTGGGTGATCGCTCCGCCGGTCTATTGAGAGGGCGATTCCCGATATCTGGCCGAAGCGGGGGATGGCCGCCCCAGTCGTGATCCATGGTGCGGCATTGGCAGCGCCGAAAAACTGCGGAGGGAATCATGCACAAAGGTTCGTGTCTGTGTGGAGACGTGACATTCATCGTGAGCGCACCGCCTGAGGGGGCGAGCGTGTGCCATTGCGGGCAGTGCCGCAGGCAATCGGGGCACCTGTGGGCCTCGGCCTATGTATCGGAGGAGGCGATCGAGGTGCAGGGACCGGTTGCCTGGTATGAGGCGAGCGCGATGGCTAGGCGCGGCTTTTGTCCGCGTTGCGGTTCGTTCCTGTTTTGGAAGGCGCATGACGAGAACACGATGAGTTTCGCGCTGGGGGCACTGGATCTACCCACCGGACTGAAGCTCGAAAAGCATATCTTCGTCGCGGACAAGGGCGATTACTACGACATCGCGGACGGCGTGCCGCAGACGGATTGAGGGAGAAGGCAATGGCGGAGTTTCCAACCACGGCGCGGGTGGTGATCATCGGGGGCGGGGTCGTGGGTGCGTCCTGTCTCTATCATCTGGCCAAGGCGGGATGGTCCGATTGCGTGCTGCTGGAGAAGAACGAGTTGACAGCGGGGAGCACGTGGCATGCGGCAGGCAATGTGCCGACGTTTTCGACCTCATGGTCGGTGATGAACATGCAGCGCTATTCTACGGAACTCTACGCGCGGTTGGGGGGCGAGGTGGATTATCCGATGAATTATCATCAGACCGGGTCGATCCGCCTGGCGCATTCGCGCGAACGCATGCAGGAGTTCGGGCGCGCACGCGGGATGGGCAAGTATCAGGGGATGGATCTGGAGATCCTCGGGCTGGGCGACATTCGGGCACGCTATCCGTTCCTTGAGACGCATGATCTGGTGGGCGCGCTCTATGATCCGAACGACGGCGATATCGACCCAGCGCAGGTAACGCAGGCGCTGGCCAAGGGTGCGCGGGACATGGGGGCGACGATCCTGCGATTTACCCCTGCCACCGGCGTGCGGCGTGAGAATGGGGAATGGATCGTCGAGACCGAGAAGGGTGCAATTCGCTGTGAATACGTGGTCAATGCTGCCGGATATTATGCACAGCGCGTGGGTGAATGGTTCAAGCCCTATGGTGGTCGCACTGTGCCGATGATGGTAATGAGCCATCAATACCTTCTGTCCGAGGAAATCCCCGAGATAGAGGCGTGGACGCGCGAGGCGGGCCACAAGCTGCCGCTTCTGCGCGATGTGGACGTCTCCTATTACCTGCGGCAGGAGAAGCATGGCTTCAACCTCGGCCCCTACGAGCCGCGTTGTCGCGCCCATTGGGTCGACCCGAGCGACCCGATGCCCGACGATTTCAGCTTTCAACTCTGGCAGGAGGATATCGACCGCATCGAGGAGATCGTCACCGACGCCATGGAACGGGTGCCTCTGCTGGGCACTGCGGGGATCAGCAAGGTCATCAATGGCCCGATTCCCTATGCGCCGGACGGGATGCCGCTGCTTGGCCCGATGCCCGGCGTGCCGAATGCCTTCGAGGCCTGTGTGTTCACCTTCGGCATTGCGCAGGGCGGCGGCGCGGGCAAGGTGCTGGCGGAATGGGTGACGGAGGGGGCGACGGAATGGGACATGTGGGCCTGCGATCCGCGCCGCTATACAAATTACACCGATCACGAGTATTGCGTCGCCAAGGGGATGGAGGTCTATGGCCACGAATACGCCATGCATTTTCCCTGGCATAGCTGGCCTGCGGGGCGCAACAGGAAGCTGTCACCGCTGCATGACCGCATCAAGGCGCTGGGCGGGGTGATGGGTGCCTATAACGGCTGGGAGCGGGCCAACTGGTTCGCGCAGCCGGGTGACGACACCTCGGAAGAGGCCACCCAGACCTGGGACCGCGCGGGGCCGTGGGAGTCGCGCATCCGGGAGGAATGCGAGGCGGTGCGCGAGCATTGCGGCGTGCTCGACCTGCCTGGGTTCTCGCGATTCAAGGTGCAGGGGCCGGGGGCTGATGACTGGCTGCGCGGGCTGGCCACGGGGGCCTTGCCCAAGGTGGGTCGCGTGGGGCTGGTGTATTTCGCCGATGAGCGGGGCCGCATCGTCACCGAGATGTCGGTGACGCGCGAGGCAGAGGATCTCTTTGTGCTGGTCACCGCCGCAACAGCGCAATGGCACGACCGCGAGTGGCTGGAACGGCACATGCCCGAGGGGGCGGGTTTCACGCTGGACGACTGGACCGACAGGATGTCGACCCTGATCGTCACCGGCCCCGCGTCGCGCGATCTGCTCCGGCCGCTCACCGATGCCGACCTGAGCCTGCCCTGGCTCAGCTTTCAGGAGACGGCGGTGGCGGGACGGTGGGCCGCCTTGTTGCGGGTCTCCTTCGCGGGGGAACTCGGCTGGGAAATCCATGCGGAAAACGCCGATATCCCGGCCATTTACGAGGCCGTCCTCGACGCCGGGGCCAAGCCTTTCGGCATGTGGGCGCTCAACTCCCTGCGCATCGAGAAGGGCTATCGCGCGTGGAAGGGGGACCTCTCGACCGATTACTCGCTGCTCGAGGGCGGGCTGGAGCGGTTCGTGAAATTCGACAAGCCGCAGAATTTCCCCGGCAAGGCGGCGCTAATGGCCGAGAAGCAAAGGGGCGTGAAGAAGCGGTTTGTGACCCTCATCGTGGCGGCGGATGCGGCGGATGCGCCCTATATGTCGACGCTCTGGCACGAGGGACAGATCGTGGGCGAGACGACGAGTGGTGCCTGGGGCTACCGGGTGAATGCCTCGGTAGCGCTCGGGATGCTGCGTGCCGATCTGGCGGTTCCGGGCACGAAGCTGGAGGTGGAGATCTACGGCGAACGGTTCCCGGCCACGGTGCAGCCCGACGCGCCGCTCTGGGATCCGGCAAACGCGAGGCTGCGTGCGTGACCCTGCCCGCCACCATGCGCGGCGTCACCCTCACCCGCCACGGCGGGCCCGAGGCGCTGGCGTGGCGCGAGGATATCCCCGTGCCGCGCCCCGGGCCGGGCGAGGTGCTGCTGCGCGTGCGGGCGGCGGGTGTTAACAACACCGATATCAACACGCGCGAGGGCTGGTATGCGGCGGAGGTGACGGGGGCTACGGGCGAGACCGACGCGGGCGTCGAGGTCGGGGGCTGGTCCGGGGCGTTGCGCTTTCCGTTGATCCAGGGCGGCGATCTCTGCGGCGAGGTGGTGGCGCAGGGGCCGGGCGTCACCGCCCCGGCCCTCGGGGCGCGCGTCACCTGCCCCATCAACATCCCCCGCCCGACGGACGAGAACCCGGTGGCCTTCGTCGCCCTCGGCTCGGAGATCGACGGGGCGTTTGCCGAATATTGCCTGATGCGGGCGGACGACCTGCATGACATATCGGGCGCGCCGCTGTCGGACGTTGAGGTCGCCGCCATGCCCTGCGCCTTCGGCACCGCACTCGGGCTTTTGGACCGGGCCGGGGTAAAGGCGGGGCAGGAGGTGCTGATTACCGGGGCGTCGGGCAATGTCGGCCTCGCAGCGGTGCAGCTTGCCGCGCGGATGGGCGCGCGGGTGACGGGCATCGCCGCGCCCTCCAAGGCCGAGACCGTGCGCGAAGACGGCGCGACGGAGGTGATCGCCCGAGACGCCTCTTTGCCCGAGAACCGCTTTCACGCGGTGATCGACCTTGTTGGCGGCCCCGCCTTTGCATCGCTCATCGGCGCGTTGCGTCCCGGCGGGCATTATGCCGTGGCGGGCGCCATTGCAGGGCCTATGGTCACAGCCGATCTGCGGCGCATCTACCTGCGCGACATCACGCTGCACGGTTGCACTTTTCAGTCGCCAGAAGTCTTTGCCCGTCTGATGGAGATGCTCCGCGCCGGCCGCTTGCGCCCCCGTATCGCCGCCACCTACCCACTGCATGAGATCGCCCGGGCCCAAGCGGATTTCCAGACGAAGGTCCATGCCGGGAAACTGGTGCTTTTGCCGCCGGAGGTCGAAGAATGACCGAAATCACATTGCTCGATGGTTCCATCGGGCAGGAATTGGTGAAACGTTCGGGCGACAGGGCGACGCCGCTCTGGTCGACGCAGGTGATGATCGACCATCCCGAGATCGTGCGCGAGGTTCATGACGCCTATTTTGCAGTCGGCGCGACGGTGGCCTCGACCAATACCTATGCGGTGCTGCGCGACCGGCTGTTGCGGGTGGAATTGCAGCACGAGGTGGCGCGGCTCACCGATGTGGCGGTGCGCGCGGCGGTGGCGGCGCGCGATGCGCATGGGTCGGGTCGGGTGGCGGGCGCGATCGGGCCGCTGGTGCAGTCCTATCGCCCCGACCTCTGCCCGCCTGCCATCAAGGCGGCGGCGCTCTATGCCGAGAATGTGGCGCTGCTCAAGGACCGGGTGGATCTGATCCTGCTGGAAACCATGGCCTCGGTCGATCAGGCGCGCGGAGGGCTCATGGCGGCCAAGGCCAGCGGGTTGCCGGTCTGGCTGGGCGTGACGGTGATGGACGAGGACGGCACGCGGCTGCGCTCGGGCGAGGGGTTGGGCGATCTGGCTGGGCTGGTGGTCGAATTTGCGCCCGAGGCGGTGCTGATCAACTGCACGCGGCCTGAATCCGTGGCGGCGGGGCTGGAGATCGTCCGGCATTTCGGTCGTCCCTTCGGGGCCTATGCCAACGGCTTCAGTTGCATCAGCGCCGGGTTCCTGACCACGGCGCCCACGGTCGATGCGTTGGAGCAACGAACCGATTTGACTCCCGCCGCCTATGCGGAGTTTGTCATGGGCTGGGTGGATCAGGGGGCCAGCATTGTTGGCGGTTGTTGCGAGGTGGGGCCGGATCACATCGCGGAACTGGCGCGGCGGCTGTGTGCGGCGGGGCATGAGATTGTCTGAGGTCTTCATCTGGCCGGAAATACCTCGGGGGTGTGGGGGCAGCGCCCCCACCCTCGCCACTTTCATCATCGTTTCATGGGGTTATGAATGACCAATCTTCCAACTCGGGCCCGTGTGGTCATCATCGGCGGTGGCGTCGTGGGCTGTTCTGTCGCCTATCATCTGACCAAGCTGGGCTGGACCGATGTGGTCCTCTTGGAGCGCAAGCAGCTCACCTCGGGCACCACATGGCATGCGGCGGGGCTGATTGGACAGTTGCGCGCCAGTGCCAACATGACGCGGCTCGCACGCTATTCGGCGGAGCTTTACATGGGGCTGGAAGAGGAAACCGGGATTGCTACGGGAATGCGGCAGGTGGGATCGGTCTCGGTCGCACTGACGGGGGAGCGGCTGGAGGAACTCAATCGCAATGCCGCCATGGCCCGCGCCTTTGGCGTGCCGGTGGAGGAGATGAACACGGCAGAGATCAAGGAGCGGTATCCTCATATCAACCTTGAGGGCGTCACGGGCGGTGTCTGGCTGCCCACGGACGGGCAGGCGGATCCGGCGAATATTGCGCTGGCGCTGGCCAAAGGGGCGCGCAACCGGGGCGCACGGGTGCAGGAGCGGGTCAGGGTCACGGGCATCGCGCGGACGGGCCGTCGCGTGACAGGCGTGGACTGGCGGGCCGAGGATGGCGGTGCGGGCCACATCGCTTGCGAGATGATCGTCAACTGCGCGGGCATGTGGGGGCATGAGGTGGGGCGGATGGCAGGCACCAATGTGCCGCTGCATGCCTGTGAGCACTTCTATATCGTGTCCGAGCCGATTGCCGACCTCACGCAACTGCCCGTCCTGCGGGTGCCCGATGAATGCGCCTATTATAAGGAGGACGCGGGTAAGATCATGCTGGGCGCGTTCGAACCGGTTTCAAAACCCTGGGGGATGAACGGCATTCCCGAGAGTTTCGAATTCGATCAGCTGCCCGAGGATTTCGACCATTTCGAGCCGATCCTGGAGGCGGCGGTGAACCGCATGCCGATGCTGGCGGAGGCGGGGATTCATACGTTCTTCAACGGACCCGAGAGTTTCACGCCGGATGATGCCTATCATCTGGGGCTGTGTCCCGAGATGGACAATGTCTGGGTGGCGGCGGGGTTCAACTCGATCGGCATTCAGAGTGCCGGGGGGGCGGGCCATGCACTGTCGCTCTGGATGGATCAGGGTCAGAGGCCGTTTGATCTGGGCGATGTGGATGTGGCGCGGATGCAGCCCTTTCAGGGCAATAAGCATTATCTGTTCGAACGCTCCAAGGAGACATTGGGCCTGCTTTATGCCGATCACTACCCCTACCGACAGAAGGCCACGGCGCGCGGTGTGCGGCGAACGCCGTTTCATGCGCAATTGCTGGCCCAAGGTGCTGTCATGGGGGAACTGGCGGGTTGGGAGAGGGCGAACTGGTACGCCGAGGCCGGGCAGGAGCGGGAGTATCGCTATTCGTGGAAGCGGCAGAACTGGTTTGACAATGCCGCAGCGGAACATCGGGCCATTCGCGGCGAGGTGGGCCTCTATGACATGTCGAGTTTCGGCAAGCTGCGGGTCGAGGGGCGGGACGCCGAGGTGTTCCTGAACAATGTTTGTGGCGCGGAGATGTCGGTGCCCGTGGGGCGGATCGTCTATACGCAATTTCTGAATGAGCGCGGCGGAATTGAGGCGGATGTGACGGTGACGCGGCTTGCCGAGACCGCATATCTGGTTGTCACACCCGCGGCGACGCGCCTGGCGGATGAGATATGGCTGCGGCGGCATGTAGGGGATCTGAGCGTTGTCATCACCGATGTGACGGCGGGTGAGGGGATTCTGGCGATAATGGGACCGAACGCGCGCGATCTGATGCGGGCGGTGTCGCCCGGCGATTTCTCGAACGCGGCGCATCCCTTTGGCCATGCGCGGCAGATCGAGATCGGCATGGGGATCGCGCGAGCGCACCGGGTGTCCTATGTAGGTGAACTGGGCTGGGAGATCTATGTGAGTGCCGATATGTGCGGTCATGTGTTCGAGGTGCTGCATGAGGCGGGCGCGGATCATGGCATCCGGCTCTGCGGGATGCATGCCATGGACAGTTGCCGGATCGAAAAGGCATTCCGGCATTTCGGCCATGACATCACCTGCGAGGATCATGTGCTGGAGGCAGGTCTGGGGTTTGCCGTCGGGATGGGCAAGGCGGCGTTCATCGGGCGGGACGCGGTGATGCGCAAGAAGGATGAGGGCCTCGAGCGGCGGTTGGTGCAGTTTCGCCTGACCGACCCCGAGCCGATGCTCTATCACAACGAGCCGTTGCTCAGGGATGGCGAGATCGTGGGCTATCTGAGTTCAGGGGCTTACGGGCATCATCTGGGGGGCGCGATCGGGCTGGGCTATGTGCCATGCAAGGGCGAGAGTACCGAGCAGGTGTTGGCGTCTTCCTATGAGGTGGATGTGGCGGGGCGCCGGGTGAAGGCGGAGGCGTCGTTGCGCCCCATGTATGATCCCAAGTCGGAGCGCATGAAGGCGTGAGACGGAGTGGGGGGCCAGCCCCCCACGCCCCCCGAGGTATTTCGGGCCAGATCAAAGCGGGAGTGGTGTCTTTGCGGAGGCTCGTGTAAGGCGCGGGCATGTCCGATTACGACCCGCCCACCGATCCCCTTGAGGTGCTGCATGACGATCACGAGATCGTTGTGGTGAACAAGCCTGCCGGTCTGCTGAGCGTGCCGGGCAAGGGCGAGCATCTGACGGACTGTCTGATGGCGCGGGTCAGGGATGTGTTTCCCACGGCGCTTCTGGTGCATCGGCTGGACCGGGATACGTCGGGGGTGGTGATCTTTGCGCTGACGCCCCACGCGCAGCGGCATCTGGGGCTGCAGTTCGAAAAGCGGCAGGCGCGCAAGAGCTATGTGGCGCGGGTCTGGGGGCGGCTGGAACCGAAAGAGGGCGTGGTTGATCTCCCGCTCGTGGTGGACTGGCCCAACCGGCCCTTGCAGAAGGTCTGCCATGAGAGCGGGCGCGCGGCGCTGACCGAATGGCGGGTGATCAGGCAGGAGGCGAATGAGACGCGGGTTCGGTTGAGTCCCATGACGGGGCGCAGCCATCAGCTCCGGGTGCATATGCTGGCCCTGGGTCATCCGATTCTGGGCGATCCGCTCTATGCGTCGGGAGAGGCGCGCGCCCATCCGCGGCTGATGCTGCATTCCGAGGAGTTACGCCTGCGTCATCCCGACGGGGGTGCGGGGGTGAAGTTTCGTGCCGGGGTGCCGTTCTAGCGCCGCATCACCCGGTCAGTGAGGTTGAGGCGCGCGGCGAGGATCGGCTGCAATACCTCTGCGAGGTCGGGTTCGCGCCGCATCATCTCCTGCACTTCGCTGAGCCTGTTGGCCGCCACCAGGCTGAGCGCGTCCATGCGCAGGCTGCCATCGGGGTGACGGGGCAGGTGGGTGACCGGCTGGATCAGGTCCGGCGCGGGATCGGTGACGAGGCGGGCAAGCGCGCCCGCGTCGAGTGTCGTTTCGACAAAGGCATAGAGACCGACGCCACGGGCGGGCAGCGCATAGGTGCAGAGTGCGAGATCATGCACCTGCGGATGCGCCATGAGCGCTGCACGCAGGGCGGGGCCGTCCCGTTCCGCCCGGTCCTCGGTGCCCTCGCCATCGGACCAGTTCATGAGGCGGCGGGTGACGAAATTGTAGGCGCGCTTGCCGGTGGCCATCCACAGCCGCGCGGGCAGCGATTTCTGCGCCAGCAGGCGGAGTTCCGAGGCGGTCAGCAGATGCGGCGCATAGGCGCGCTTTTGCTTCAGCAGGTGGCGCAGATCCTCGCGCGCCATGAGCCGGAAGACGAGGCCGCGGCGGCGATGGGTGGAGGCGAGCTGAAAGTCGATCACCGCCGCGCGCCCCTCTGGCGTCATCAGCCAGTTCTGCGGCTTGGCGATGTCGTTATGGGTGACGCCCGCGCGGCGCATTTCACGCAGCAGGCGCTTGGCGTCCTTGTACCATGCGGGGTCGGCAGGTCTGGCCAGATGCAGCGGCGTGCCGCTGGTCCAGCTGCGCAGGAGGCCGGTGCGGTCGGCGCGGATGAGGATCGGGCAGCCCTCGATCCCCTGAACCGCGCGCAGCCCCCGGATTTCCTTGCGCGCCAGCCACCAGGCCAGCGGCCGGGCATAGCCGGGCACGCCATCGAGCCTGCGCAACACGACCGGGATATCGGGATAGCCTTCGAGATGCCCCGAGATCGTTTCGGAGAACACATCGCGCTTGTGTACGGTTTCGGGCACAAAGGCGGCGCGGGCAGGATCGGGGGTGTCGGTCATGGCGCGGGTGTAGAGGGTTTTGGGCGCGGGGGGAAGATCGGGCGTCAGAGGCGGTTCCAGCCCTCGGGGATCAGATCGGGATTCGAGAGTCTGGGCGTGCCGAACCAGTTTTTCGGCGCGATCACCCGCTTGTCAGGACCGGGATTGAGCCACGCCCCCCACCATGAAAAGGTGGAGTTGGCGATCACGTGATGCGCGCAGCGGGACATGAGGTGCAGATCGAACGGGCCGCGCGCCTCGTCGTTGATGTCCACCACGACCTGTTCCTGTCCGAGGGCGAGGTTATCGCGTGCCCAGTCGGGATCGTTTGAGAAGATGAAGCAGGTCAGCGGTTGGCCAAGGTCGTACGCCAGCGTGGCAATCGCCTGCTGGTAGTATTCGGGCGGGCAGGCGACATAGCTGCCCGATGCCAGATAATCGCCGCGCCGGACATGAACCGAAACCGGGCAGGCGGCGTCGGCGATGCGCGCGGCCATGTTGGCATTGGCCGGGTCGAGCGGTGTGGTGAAGGTGAGATCCCTGCGCAAGCGCTCGAGGATGGGGGCAAAATAGTGCTCGGATTGCCAGTAGCCGTGCAGATAAGTGTTTCTGGGCAGGTCGAAGAAAGCGGGATCGAAGCCGAGGAACCTCTCGCGCCGAAAGCGCGGGTTGCGGCCAAAAAGCCGCCAGAGGCCATAACGCAGCAGCCCGTCGGATTTGGCGGGGGGCAGGGGCGGCTCTTCGGTGAAGCGCGTGCATTTGAAATGGCCGAAACAGTTGGCCCTGCCGCCACCCACGTAGCGGGTATCGAGTTGCAGTGCCACGCCAAGATGATCGGCAAGCGCACGACCTGCGGCATATTGAAAGAGCTGATTGCCCGCCCCTCCGAAAAGCCGCGAGATGATCCGCGCCTGGGTCACGAAAAACCACTCCCGGGTTGCGCTGCACTGCGCTTTGAAAACTTCATTACGCGTCGTCGGTAGAAGCTGCGCGCAACTTCGCGAAACAGGCGTTGTCGGAGCGTCCTGGGGCGACCTTGAATGGTTGAACCCTCAAGCTGATCCGAGATGGTGCGAACGCCGGCGGGATAGATGACGCCCGGACGCAACCGGGTGTGCCAGTGACTTTGCACGAATGTATCGACGGGGCGATCGAAAACGTCGGACAGATGCAACAGATGCCGCGCGGCCTTCTGGCTTACAAGCTGGGTTGAGGCGCGCAGCGGCGTCACCACGGGTATGCTCAACATGCTCCCGGCGCGTGTGTCGATAAGGTTTCCCCTCTGGTGTGGCATCCGGTTCTGAAGCTGGATATAGCCGAGAGCGGCTATATGGGTCACGGCCAAGGACAAGGCGTGGCCAAAAATCTCGGTATCGAGCGCAACGTCGTCTTCGAGGATCAACCCGTAATCCAGATTGCGGCGCACGATCTCGGCCCAGATCTGGCGGTGGCTGAGAAAACAGCCGATCTCGCCAGCCCTGAGCGAAAAGGGGTAGGCAGGCGCGAAGAGGTCCGCGCCGACCGTCACGGCAAGGTCGGTAGAGGACATGGCGGCACCATCGACGGCCGACCATATCTCGCCTGCCAGCCCGCAGGCCGCGAGAAGGGCGTGCGCATTGTCGCGCCGTGCTGTGGCACGCGCAAGATGCAGGACAAAGGCGTGCCCGTCCATTGTCCTCAGGCGTCCGGTGTCCAGCCCGAGACGGCCTTGACCTCGAGAAAATCCTCGATGCCCCATTTGCCGCCCTCGCGGCCGTGGCCGGATTGTTTCATCCCGCCAAAGGGCGAGCCCGCAGAGCGCGATTTGCCGTTCATTTCCACCATGCCCGAACGCAGCGCGCGCGCAAGGCGGTTGGCGCGGGCCGGGTCGCCGGTCTGAACATAGTTGGTCAGGCCATATGGCGTGTCATTGGCGATGGCGATGCCCTCTTCTTCGGTGTCGAAGGGGATGATCGAGAGCACGGGGCCAAAGATTTCCTCGCGAGCGATAGTCATGTCGTTGTTCACGTCGGCAAAGACCGTGGGTTTGACAAAAAATCCCCGGTTGAGGCCATCGGGCCGCCCTGTGCCGCCAGCGACGAGACGCGCGCCCTCGTCGATGCCTTGACGGATGAGATCCTGAATCTTGTTGAATTGCGTCTCGTTGACAACAGGGCCGATATGGCGGCCTGACTCGGACGAGGGGCCGACCTTGATCGACCGCGCCACTTCGGCGGCCTCTTCGACGGCACGGTCATAGCGCCCGCGTTCTACCAGCATCCGGGTGGGGGCGTTGCAGGACTGACCGGTGTTGTTCATGCAATGCAGCACGCCGCGCTTGACCGCCTTTTCATCGGCATCGGCAAAGATGAGGTTCGCGCCCTTGCCGCCCAGTTCCAGGCTGACGCGCTTGAGCGTGTCGGCGGCGGATTTCGAGATCAGTCTGCCCGCCCGGCTGGAGCCGGTAAAGCTGATCATGTCCACATCGGGATGCGCGGTCAGTTGGCTGCCGACGCCCGCGCCATCGCCGTTGACGAGGTTGAATACGCCCTTGGGCAAACCCGCCGCGTCGACAATCTCGGCAAAGATAAGCGCGTTGAGCGGTGATTCCTCGGAGGGTTTGAGGATCATTGTGCAGCCCGCCACCAGCCCGGCGATCACCTTGAGCGTGACCTGATTCATCGGCCAGTTCCAGGGCGTTATCATGCCCACGACGCCAACGGCCTCGTGGATGATCCGGTCATTCGGGGCATGGTCGCCAAGGGGTTCATCGAAAGGGAAGTCACGCGCGGCCCGGATGAAATTCGAGATATGCCAGGTGCCTGCGCCGACCTGTTGTTCGCGCGACATGTCGATGGGGGCGCCCATCTCGAGGCTGATCGCCTGTGCCAGATCTTCGGTGCGGGTCTTGTAGACCTCTAGAATTTTCTCGGCAAAGGCGATACGCTCGGCAGGTGGCGTCGTCATCCATGCCGGGAATGCGGCGCGGGCGGCGGCGACGGCGGCGTCGGTATCGGCCTGTCCACCAAGCGAAATGATCGCGCAGGGTTCTTCGGTCGAGGGGTTTATAACGACGTGGTCGTTGGCCGTAGAGGGCTTGACCCAAGCGCCGTTGATGTAGAACTGACGTTTCCCGATCATGGTGTTGACCTCCTGCAATTTGGCGGCACTGTGTCAGGGGTGATGGCGACCTGCAAGGTTGGAAATCGAGAGATGATGGAAGATTTGATCAGATTACTGCCGGTGGATGAACAATGCGACAAAGGAGACTGACATGGGCCTGCGTATCAATGACATGGTTCCCGATCTGAAGGTCGAGACCGATATGGGGACATTTTCGCTGCATGACTGGATCGGGGACAGCTGGGCGATCCTGTTCTCGCATCCCAAGGATTTCACGCCCGTCTGCACCACTGAATTCGGGGCGGTGGCGCGGCTGGAGGGAGAGTGGGAGAAACGCGGCTGCAAGGTGATCGGCGTTTCGGTGGACGGAATCGAGGATCACAAGAAGTGGAAGGCCGATATCGAAAAGGTAGGCGGTGTGGCGCCTGAGTTTCCGATCATCGCCGATGATGGGCTGGCTGTCTCAAAGGCCTTTGACATGCTGCCCGCAGAGGCCTACCTGCCCGACGGGCGCACGCCCGCCGACAGCGCCACGGTGCGTTCGGTCTTTATCATCGGGCCGGACAAGCAGCTCAAGCTCAGCATGACCTATCCGATGACGGTGGGTCGCAATTTCGCCGAGGTTCTGCGCGCGCTCGATGCGTTGCAGACAACGGTGCGGCATGGCGTGGCGACGCCCGCGGACTGGACCGTGGGGCAGGATGTGATCATCCCCGCGACGGTCAACGATGCCGATGCGACTGCGAAATTCGGCAAGTTTGAGAAGGTGCTACCCTATCTGCGCAGGACTAGCCTGCCGGGGTAGGAAGGGGTTGGAGGCCGGGGTGAACCCCGGCCTACGGGATGTGCGTGGCACGTCGGAAAACCGCCATCTGGCTAGCCCCGCCGAAGGTGGGATGCGTGCCGCCTATGTCATGGCAACTGACGTCATAGCCATGGCGCACGGCAATGCCTGTGGCCCATCGGGCAAATCTGTCGCGTCCCCATTCAAAGTGATGTCCCGGATGGCGATAGCGGTGCGCGGGTACGCCCAGCACCGGGTTGAAATCGGCGTTGGGCGTGGTGATGATCGCGTGGGCGGGCAGCATGTCGGCGAAGAGCGCGTGTTCCAGCCGGTTGAGATCGGCGGGTCGCAGATGTTCGATGGTCTCCACGAGGCAGGCGCAATCGTAGCCGCGCAGCTTGGGGTGTGCGGCAGTTATCGAGGCATGGGCCAGTTGCACCTTGCCTCGGACGTCTCGCGGCAGCGCCCCAAGGCGGGCTTGCAGCGTGCTGAGCGATGCAAGGTCGATGTCCAGCCCGGTCAGGCGGGTGATCCGTGGTAGGGGCGCCAGCCGCAGGATCAGGTCGCCATCGCCGCAGCCCAGATCGAGCAGGGTTCGTGCGCCGGTCTGTGTGATGGCCCGGATCACGGCCTCCAGCCGGTCGCGATGCAGGGGCGTGGTCATGCGGCGGGCTTCTGCATCAGGACCACATCGTTGGCCGGTATGGTGCAGGACCAGCCGTGCGCCTGTGCGATCTGCCTGAATGTCCCGGCGCGGTAGAACACCACATGCGTAGGATCCTTGCGGTAATGCCAGGCTCCGAAACGCGAGTCCTCGGTCTGAAAGCAGGTCATCACCGCCAGCCACCCACCGTGATTGAGCATTGCGCCCAGCCGGTCGAATTCGTCGGCGGGGTGGTGAAAATGCTCTGCTGTCTCGGTGCAGGTGATGAAGTCGTAGCGGTTCGTCAGTGGTGCGGGATCGGGATGAAAGAACGGATCATAGAGCGCCATGCGATAGCCTGCCTCGGTCAGCATGGCGGCAAGAGCGGGGCCGGGGCCACAGCCATAATCCAGTCCGCGCATCCCGGCCGTCAGCAGCGGCAGCAGTGGATCGGCGAGCCGTGACAGGAACCGGCGGTAGCCCGGATCGTGGATCTGGTTCTCGTGATGCAGGTAATGGGCGTGTTCCTGGGCCTTGTCGGGAAAATGCGCGGGATCGAGGCCCGTCGCCTCACAGCGGTCGCAGCGCCAATAGGCGCGCCCGTCGAACCGTCCGAAATGACGGGGACCCGCGGCGCGGCAGACCGGGCAGGCGGGGGCTGTGGTGGACGTCATGCGGGTGAGGTTTAAAGCATTTCCGGGGAATTGCCAGATGGGACGGCGCTCTTGGGACGAGAGGTCATTCGGTCACGCAGGATGATGACAGGCAGGAACCGGGCCGGCATGGACAGGCGCGCGGATATTGCCTAAGCCTGTGGGCGTGAGGCAGAGCGAGGACGCAATGAACCGGCGCAAACCCTTTGAGATCAATGGCGGGGCGGTGATGCCGGGGACGCGGGCGCGGGTGGATATCCCGGTCAGTACGTTGTCCAATCACACGCCGGTCAACCTGTCGGTCGAGGTGCTGCACGGGCGGCGACCGGGTCCTGTGCTGTTCGTGTCGGCGGCGATCCACGGGGACGAGGTGATCGGGGTCGAGATCATGCGCCGCCTGTTGCGTGCCGCCCCGCTCAGGACCATGGCGGGCACGTTGCTGGCGGTCCCCATCGTCAACACTTTCGGGTTTCTTGGTCATTCACGCTATCTGCCTGACCGGCGCGATCTGAATCGGGTGTTTCCGGGGGTGAGCGAGGGGTCGATGGCCTCGCAACTGGCGCATATCTTCATGACGCAGGTTGTGGCACGGGCCGATGTCGGGGTCGATCTGCATTCGGCGGCGATCCATCGCACCAACCTGCCGCAGATCCGCCTGACGCCGGGCAATGCGCGACTGGAGGAGTTGGGCAGGGCGTTCGGCGCGCCGGTGATGATGGAGTCAAAGCTGCGCGAGGGGTCATTGCGCATGGCGGCCGAGACGGCGGGGGTGGATGTGCTGCTCTATGAGGGCGGTGAGGGGTTGCGGTTCGACGAATTTGCGGTGCGCGCCGGGGTGAGCGGTATCCTGCGGGTCATGCACCATCTGAAGATGATCGGCGGCAAGGGGGTGCCGAAGGCGCATGGCGTGCCGGTGCGCGCCGCGCGCTCGACTTGGTACCGGGCGCCGCGCGGAGGGCTGTTCCGGGGGTATCTGGCGCTTGGCGATGCGGTGCAACCGGGCACGGTGCTGGGTGCGGTGGCCAATGCCTTTGGCGATGTCGAGACCGAACTGGTAGCCGATGTGACCGGCATCATCATCGGGCGCAGCAATCTGCCAGTGGTCTATGAGGGGGATGCGCTGTTTCATGTGGCCGAGACCGCCCGCGCCGAGGCGGCGGCAGAGGGGATCAGCGCGCATCTCGAGGCCGCGCCGCTCTTTGACGAGGACGAGATCATCTGATGGCAGAACCAAGACGCACAATCGATATCAACGACATCGCGTTCGGAATCATCCACACGCGGATGAGGCTGCATTTCATGGCCACCCCCAAGGGTGACCGAAGCGCGGTCAAATATTTTGTAATCGGCCATCCAAGAACCGGCACCACAACGATGCACAAGCTGTTTGAGGCCAACGGGATCAACAGTTTTCACGATTCGCGCGACTGGCAGACCGGCAGATACGACGCGTTCTCGGATTTCGGGCAAGTGCGACCTGTCGCGGCCTATGACCGGGTCTATCCCAATGCGCGGTTCATCCTGAATTTCAGACCACTGCGTCATTATCTCAACAGCATCGCCACACATCATCAAAAGGTATTCAGCGTGCAGAATTTCATTAATGAAGCCCTGCGGCGGGCTGACTATTTCGCATGGGCGCTGGAGTATTTCCGAGGGCGGGACAATTTCATCGCAGTGAATATCGAAGCGCCGGGAGCTGTTGCCGCAGTGGCGGATTTTTGCGGCTTTGCCGTGAAAGAACCGCCCGGCGGCGCGGTCAACAATGTCTCGAACCGGCCCAGATTCGCGCAGAACGCCGCCAATATCCAGGCCGCGCTGGAGGCGCTGGATATCGTCGAAGAGGCCGGGCGCGGTGTGCTGGTCTCGAAGTTGCACGGCACGCGGCAGGACACGCTGCGGGCCGCGCGCGATACGCTGCGGGTGGTGGAGTGATCAGGTCACCTGAGCGGCGTTGCGGGGCCGCAAAAAGATCGACAGCGTCAGCAGGCTGAAGACAAGCTCGTAGGTTTCCCATTTGGTCATCAGCGGCACCGCCATGATCACGATGGTAGCGACAAGACCGAGGATCATGTGACGGGTATCGGCGACCGGAATCGCCAGGCGATCCGCCAGTTGACGCAGCCGCGCCACGCGGGTGTAGAGCAGCGGCAGGACCAGCAGGTAGAGCAGGATCACCACCGACAGCCCGCCGCCGAACACGGTCTTGACCAGCTTGACATCGCCGATCACCAGGTTGTGCAGATTGGTTTCCTGCTGGGCGTTGTTTTCGAGAAAGAACTCGCTGGCCTCCCAGTTGAACAGGCGGTAGCCCCAGGAGATTTCCTCGCCCGCGCCGAAAATGAAGAGAAGGCCGTAGAATCCGGTAATCAGCGCCGCCGCCTTGCCACGCCGCGCCCAAAGCACGCCAGCATTGCGCAGGAGCACCAGCGCCGACAGCAACAGGCAGACCGCCGTTCCCCATTCGACCGGCCCATCCTCGATGGCAAATCCGGTGCGGAATTCCTCGTGCAGGCCAATGACGTAATAGGCGATGGTGAAGATCAGGCTGGCATAGGCCAGACCGAAAAGCACGACATCGGCATGGCTGAGATTGGAGCGTTCGTTGAGGCGGAGCATGTCTTGGGCCTTTGGCAGATCAGGGTGATGGCACGCGGTTACAGCATGTGCGCGGTTACAGCATGTGCGCGGGTGCATCAAGCGGGTGCGGTTTCATGCGTTCTGCCGAGGTCACCTTTGGGGAGCATGCGCGGGTTGACGTTCTGATTTCGACCTCGCGTGACGGGCGCGTCCGAAGACATGGGCGTTCTGCGGGTAGAGAAAGATCGACAGCGCGACGAGGCTGAAGATGAACTCGTAGACCTCCCATTTGCGTTGCAGGTCGACCAGCGCGATCACCCCCGAGGCCAGCAGCACCAGAACGGCATGGCGGTAGCCCGCGACGGGAATGGCCCAGTGGTCGGCGGTCTTTGCAACGGCGGGCATACGTTTGTAGATCAGAGTCAGCCCCACCAGCCAGAGCAGAAGCACCAGTGTCAGGATATTGCCGAACAGCACTTTGACCAGCTTTACCTCGCCGATCTTGAGATTATGCAGGTTGGTTTCCTCGCGGTGGCTGTTTTCGGTAAAGAATTCGCCGGCTTCCCAGCCGACGATGCGCTGCCCCCAGGAGATTTCCTCGCCTGAGGCAAAGAAGAAGAGAAGCGCACCAAGCGCCATGATGGCCATTGCCGGTTTGCGCCCTGCACGGGCAAATCTGGCCGCATGTCGGGCTAGCACCAGGAAGGAAATGAAAAGAAGGATTGCTGTCGCCCATTCGGCGGGGCCGTCCTCGATCGCATAGACCGTATGGAAAAAATCCGTGCGCAGGAAATGAAAGATGACAAGCGCGGTGATGTTAGCTGCGACGAGCGGCAGCAGAACACGGTCAAGAGGGGCATTGGCGGGCATTGGAGGGATCGGGCCTTTACGAAACTGTTACTTCAATTTCATTGTTATGTCACAAATACCCCTCTGGCCAGTGCCGGAACGCGGGCCTTCCCGAATGTGATCGTGGTCTCAGCGGGTCTTGCAGCGGTTCACCGGCAGCAGAAAGATCGACGTGGTGATGATTGCGAAAATCAGCTCGTAGACCTCCCATTTGCGGGGCACGTCGACCGCAGCGATGACCAGACTTGCAAGAAGCGCGAGCGCGGCATGGCGTAGCCCCGGCACGGGCACGGCAAGGGCATCTGCCAGACGTCGGATCAATGCGACGCGCGGATATGCAAGTGGCAGCACCACGAGATAGAGCAGCAGGACGGTGGTTAAAATGCTGCCGAAGAGAGTCCGGGCGAGCCGATGGTCGCCCACCATCAGATTGTGGAGGTTTGTCTCGCCCTGATAGTTGTTTTCAGCAAAGAAATCGCTGGCCTCCCAACCGAATATGCGCTGCCCCCAGGAGATTTCCTCGCCCGCCGCAAAAAAGAACAGCAGCGCATATAGTGCGGTCAGCCCAGTGGCCAGCCAGAGACCGCGCTGGCGCAGACTGAGCGCATTGCGGAAAAGCACGATGCTGGCCACCAGCAAAAACAGAGCCGTACCGTTTTCCACCAACCGGTCCTCGGCAGCGAAGGTGAGATGGAAATAATCCGGTGCCGTGACCGCGATGATCACGCTGGCGATCAATGTCACGGCGATCAGGGCCATGAGCAGGCGATCAATGGTCTGGATGGTCATCGTGTATGTTCCGTGCCTCTGGGCGGGTATCCTCATCCGATAGGCGAGGCGGTGTCGGGCATCAACCCATATCGGTGGTTTGGTTTCCGGGCCAGTTGTTGATGATCTCCATTGCCTCATCGGCGGTTTCGACAAAGCGGAAGAGGTCGAGATCCTCGTCGCTGATCGTGCCGGACTGGGCCAGCGCGTCCCAGTTTATGATCGAGCGCCAGAACGATTCTCCGAAGAGCAGGAACGGCACGCGCGCCATGCGATCGGTCTGGATTAGGGTAAGAGCCTCGAATGTCTCGTCCAGTGTGCCAAAGCCGCCGGGAAAGACGCAGACCGCGCGGGCGCGCATCAGGAAATGCATCTTGCGAATGGCGAAATAGTGAAAGTTGAAGCACAGGCCGGGTGTCACGTATTCGTTCGGGGCCTGCTCATGCGGCAGCACGATGTTGAACCCGATCGAGGCTCCGCCTGCATCTGCCGCCCCGCGGTTGCCTGCTTCCATCACGCCGGGGCCGCCGCCGGTGGCCACGACGAATTCGCGCCCGTAGGTGGCCATGGATTTTTCGGTTATCAGGCGGGCGAATTTGCGCGCCTCGTCGTAATAGCGCGACAGGTCAGCCAGTGTCCCGGTGCGCGCCGTGTCCTTCTGGGACGGTTCGGGAATGCGCGAGCCGCCAAAGAGGACGACGGTGCTCTTTATGCCGCGCTCGTTCAGGATCATCTCGGGTTTCAGGAGTTCCAGTTGCAGGCGCACCGGACGCAGCTCATCCCGGCAGAGAAAATCCGGATCGGCAAAGGCCAGACGGTAGGCGGGTGCACGGGTCTGGGCGGTGTCGGGCACCTGTTCGGCGGTGGAGCGGTCCGAACCGGCATCGCGGAATTGGCTGAGGCGGTCGTCTTTCATCGGAGGCGATCCTTGCTTGGGTCTTTCTTCTCAGGAGTATAGGGTTTGCCGGATCAATGGAAGGCACAGAGGTGTGGCGGATGGGCTGGAAGCAGTTGATTGCAGAGGCGGGCACGCGGATCGCGCCCTATGTGCGGCGCACGCCGGTCGTGATGGCGATGTTTGACGGGCATTGGGTGGCGCTCAAGCTTGAGCAGATGCAGCATACCGGCAGCTTCAAGGCGCGGGGCGCGTTCAATACGCTGTTGCAGGCGGATGTACCCGAGGCCGGGATCGTGGCCGCGTCGGGGGGCAATCACGGGGCGGCGGTGGCCTATGCGGCGGCACGGTTGGGGCACAAGGCGCGAATCTATGTGCCGCAGATTGCCGGCCCGTCCAAGATCGAGCTCATTCGCGCGCAGGGCGCCGTTCTGCAGGTGGTGTCGGGGGCCTATGCCGACGCGGCGGACCGTGCGCGCGACTGGCGGGTCGCGACGGGGGCAATGGAGGTGCATCCCTATGATGCCGGGGCGACGGTTGCCGGACAGGGCACGGTCATGGCCGAATGGGAGGATCAGGGATATGACGCCGACACGGTGCTGATCGCCGTGGGCGGCGGCGGCCTGATTGCGGGGGCGCTTGCGTGGCTTGCTGGGCGTCGCCGGGTGGTCGCGGTGGAGCCCGAAACTTCCTGTGCGCTGCACGCCGCCTTGCAGGGGGGTGCGCCGGTCGATGTCAAGGTGTCCGGCGTGGCCGCCAATGCGCTGGGTGCGCGGCGGATCGGCGGCATCTGTTTCGATCTGGCGCGGGCGCAGGGAATCGAGAGCGTGCTGGTGAGCGATGCCGCGATCCTGGAAGCGCAGGCGGTTCTGTGGCGCGAGACGCGGCAGTTGGTGGAACCGGCGGGGGCAGCGGCGCTTGCCGCGCTCTTGTCGGGGGCCTATCGACCGGCAAAGGGCGAGCGGGTGGCGGTGCTTGTCTGCGGCGGTAATATCACGCCCGATCCCCTGACCTAGCGTGACGGGTGAGGCAGATCGGCGGCGGTGTCGACGTCGCTCAGCCTGTCGGTCAACGCAACGCGCAGCCCGCCGAGGCTGGCTATGGTGTCGCTCAAAGCGTGTTCGCCGGACCAGCGCACGCCTTCAAAGAGCGAGGCCGGAACAGCGCGGTTGCGCTTCATGCCGATGAGCCAATAGCCGCCATCATGGGCCGGGCCAAAGACCGCATCATGCGCTCCGAGCGCAACGAAGGCGCGGGCGATATGGGCGGGCGTGATGTCCGGAACATCCGCTCCGATGATGCAGACGAGGCCGGGTGGCAGGCCCCGCAGTAGTCGGCCCATCCGATCCCCGAGATTGCCCGGCCCCTGTGCCACGCGGGGCAGGCGGGCGGGCCAGACGCGGCTCTGGCGTCCCTCGCGGTCGGGGCTGACGGCAAGGATGATCTGCCAGCGCGAATCGTCGAGGCGGCGCAGCAGGCGCGCTACCTGATGACGGAACCACCACGCCGCGGGAACCATCCCGATCTCGCGACCGAGCCGTGTCTTGACCCGGCCGGGGCGCGGTTCCTTGACCATGACGACAAGCGTGCGGCGCATCAGGCGAAATAGTCGCGCAGGATGCGGGCATAGATCGCCTTGAGTTGGTGGATCTGGGTGATCTCGACCCGCTCGTCGACCTGGTGCATGGTTTGTCCCACAAGGCCGAATTCCACCACCGGGCAGATATCCTTGACAAAGCGTGCATCCGAGGTGCCGCCGGTGGTGGACAACGCGGGTGTGATACCTGTCTCGGCCTCGACCGCGCGCGCCACGAGATCCGAAAGCGGCCCCGGCGGGGTGAGAAAGCTCTCGCCCGAGACCTTGACCGACATCTCGCCGGTGATACCGTATTCTCCGGCCACGCAATCCAGTTCGTCCTGCATCCAGTTGATCAGCCCGGCGCTGTCATGGGCGTCGTTGAAGCGTATGTTGACGGTGGCGCGACACTGGGCGGGGATCACGTTGGTGGCCGGATTGCCGGTGTCGATGGTCACTACGGCCAGCGTCGAGGGATCGAAATGCGCGGTGCCTTCGTCAAGGCGATGCGAGGCGAGCCGGTCCATCAGCCGCGCCATTGCGGGCAGCGGGTTGCGGGCGCGGTGCGGATAGGCGGAATGGCCCTGCACGCCGGTCAGAGTGAACCACGCCGAGAGCGAACCTCGCCGCCCGATCTTGATCATCTCGCCCAGATGTTCGGGGCAGGTCGGCTCGCCCACGAGACAGGCAGTCATCGTTTCGCCTTGCGCGCGCATCCAGTCAAGGATCGCTATGGTGCCGTCGACCGCGTCGCCCTCTTCGTCGCCTGTGATGGTCAGGATCACGGCGCCATCGGGCGGCGTCGCCGTCACGAAATCCACCGCGGCGGCGACAAAGGCTGCGACGCCCGATTTCATGTCCGTTGCTCCGCGTCCATAGAGCCAGCCGTTCTTTTCAACCGCGCCAAAGGGCGGCACGCTCCAGACGGATGCGTCGCCTGTTGGTACCACGTCGGTATGGCCGTTGAAGCCGAAGCTGCGCGCAGCCCCTCGCGCTCCCCAGCGTGCAAAGAGATTGGCAATCCCGTTGCGATCCACCCGTGTGCAGGAGAATCCGGCCTCGCTCAGCACGCGTTCCAGCAGCTGCAATGCGCCGCCCTCTTCAGGCGTGACCGAGGCGCAGCGAACGAGGTCGGCTGTCAGTCGGGCAGGGTCGATAGGGGTCTGTGGCATGCGGGCCTGTCCTGTCATTCGGGTCTGTGCGCGGCCTAACCCGGATCGTTGCCGAGCGCAAATGGCAACAGGTTCGGGGCAAATATCTGAAAGCGTTAATAAACCTTAACAGGAGTCGGATAATTTGCTAAAGCCGAGATGATAATAAACACCCGAGGCAGGGTAAACCAGAGCAGGGCCACAAGATCCGCAAGGGACGCATCGGCCCGGATATCGGGATGCTACGCGCGTATCGAATGCGCGCTTGGGCCGGTCGCGCGAATGCATGGTTGCACTGCCTCCGGCAGAGATTCGGGGCAGTCATGGTTGCAGGTTCTGAACTTACGGCAGGTCGGAATTCCTTGGCGAGGTGGGTGACCGGGGCCGGTTACGGCCCGACCGCGCACCGGATGTGCAGGTATGGTGAAGCATGCCCGCCGATGATCCGGGGGTGCGCCACCTGAGATGGGCTGGATCGGAATATTGGAACAGGCGGGCGGGCGGTTCGAGCCGGAAGGGCTGGGCGCGGATCGCCCGGTCGGGCCGGACAGGCCACTGGAGGCGGGGATCGCCCTGATGCCGCGCGGCACTTTGATGCTGGAGGCGCGGTTGTCGCAGGAGGACCGGCCGCAGACGCTGCTGGCCTTTGGCCAGCGCCTTCCCTGGGTCGAGGAGGTTTCGATCCGGGCTTTGCCCGGGGGTGGGATCGTTCTGGTTCTCACACAGGCGGGGGACATGCGCCATGTCACGCTGCCTTATCAACCCGATGACCGGACGGATATCATCCGCCTGAGTTTCTGCTGGGATGCGCCCGCGCAATGGGGACGGCTGGTGTTGGAGCGGCCCGAGACGGACCACGTGCATTGCGTCACCCTGCCGATGCCCCGCCCGCTGCCGGTGCCCATGATGCAGGCGATGCTGACCGATCCGCAACAGCGCGAGATGGACCGAGAGGTGATCTTTGTCGCGCTGTCCTCAAAGGTCGAGCCGGTAGGCCCGTTGCCAGGTCTTTGTGTCAACGCGCCGGTTCTTACACCTCGCGGCTATGTGCCGATCAGCCGGATCCGGCGTGGCGATCAGGTCGAGACCGACGGTGCGGAGCCCGTGCCGGTTTTGCGGGCGATTGCGCGACGAGTGCCCGGATATGGCAGTTTCCGCCCCGTGCGGTTGCGCGCACCTTATTTCGGGTTGCGGCAGGATATCGTCGTCAGCCCGCAGCAGCGGCTGGTGATCCGGGGATCGGAGGTCGAGTATCTCTTTGGCTCCGAGGCGGTGCTGGTCCCGGCGCGCCATCTGGTCAACGGACTCTCGGCGCAATTGGCGGATGCCCCGCCGGTGGTCACCTATCACCACTTGCTCTTGCCGGGGCATGAAGAGATCATCGCCGCAGGCACCCGCACCGAGAGTCTTTATGTCGGACGGCTGCGCCGCAACCGCGACCTTCTGGCAGCAAGCTGGCTGGCCGGTTTCGACCGCGCGCGCCTGCCCGAACACCCAAGGCCGGTCTGGCCGGTGCTGAGGCCCTATGAGGCGATCACGCTGGCGATGAATCGGGCGGCTTGAGGGGGAAGGATCGAGTTGCGGCAAAGCTGCTGTCTGAACCGGAATCAGATTGAAAGACCGACTTTCAGGCTACTGGGCCGCCAGTTGTTTTTGGCGGCAATAGCAGGACGCTCGCACCGGCACTTCCGCGCGTGCGGACGCCTTGTCCAGTTGCAGTTTGATATGAGCGGCTTCGGTGGTTTCACCGCGCCGGGTCAGACATTCGTAAAGACCGTGGAGGCTCCAGACGTTGCTCGGATGCTGGCATGCCCGGCTCAGGGTTGCGTCGAGACCCAAGTCGGCGCGGTAGACTGCCTCTGCCTCTTCGATCCTGCCTTGTTCCAATAGCAGCGCGCCGAGAGCGTGCCGGGTTGGCTGCATCCAACCCCACGGTTCGTCGTAGGGCAGGTTGTCGTCAAACTCGACCGCCTTGTGCAGATGGGCAAAGGCGGTTTCGTGCTCGCCCTTGTGATAAGCCAGTTCCCCAAGCATCATCTGTTCAGCGACCTTCAGAATGTCGCGGCAGGTGTTGTTGAAGAGCATGCGGCTTTCGGGAACGCGGTCTAGTGCGTCGTAGAATGCGTCCTTCTCGGCTTCGGCCTCAGCAATCCGTTGCTGGTTCGCCAGCGCTACGGTGCGGGCATAGCGCATCATGGCAAGAGTCACGCTAAAAAGCTTTTCGTCTGCGGGCAGTTCCTGATCCAGAATATCCTGCCAATGCCCGAAGCGGATCAGGACGTGCTGTTTTATCGGTATGAATCCTTCGAACCAGTCTGCCATAGGTCGGAGTGTCTCTGACGGCAGCGTCGATATGAGTTCATCCGCCGCCTCCAGCGCGGTCGTGGGCTGACCCAGGAACATCGCGCCGTAGATTTTGAAGTGATAGTTGTGACAACGGTAGATGGAGTAGAAATTGTCAGCGCCCTCGCGCCTGAGAAATTTCCGATCCGCCACGATCGCCGCTTCGTTGCGCAAGACGACATTCATGTAATCGCCACAGAGTACGTCCACATGGGTCGGCATGTGCAGGAGGTGGCCTGCATCGGGGACCAGTGTACTGAGCGCATCGCCGTGGCGAAGTGCCCGTTGGGGATGCGGCGACATCTCCATCAGGTGGATATACATGTGCAGAAGCCCGGCGTGCTGCCAGGCTCCCGGTAGGGTTTCGAACGCCTTGTCGAGAACTGCGATGGCTTCCAACGTGTTCGCGCCTTTTGCAGGCTGGCCGTTAGGCAGATCCCAAAGCTGCCATGGCGTTCGATTCATGATTGACTCGGCGAATATCGCGCAGACATCCAGATCATCGCTGAACTCTGCGTAGACCTTGCGCATCGCGTTGGCAAAGGCGTTGTTCCAAGGGCTGAAGTCGTCGACATCCGATGAGGCGGGATAGCGTGCGGGCAACGTCTCAATCAGCGCGCGCTCGAATGGTGTAAGTTGATCCAGTATTCCCCGTGCCGCGTGGATCGAGGACTGTGCGACCTTGATGCAGTCAGGTTTTTCGTCCTCGTCGAACGTCTCCCACGGCTTGTTGTAGTTGGGGCCGATGCAATAAGCGATGCCCCAATGAGCCATCGCACATTCCGCGTCAGCGACCAGCACTTTTCGAAAACACGCTATCGCCTCTTCGTGGTTGTAGGCGTAGGTCCATGCCAGACCACGGTCGAACCATTTTTGGGCTTCTTTTGACGAGGTCGAAACCGCACGAGAGTACGACCCGAGGTCATAGTATTCCATTCCACAGGCCCCCAACGATCTTGCCGGCAGAATAGATCAAAAACGTCTTTGTCGATAGTTCTTCAATTCTGACGCGGGCTCTCAGAGATTCCGGATCGAACATTGGACTGACGGTGGCGACAGATACACTCGCCAAAAATCACCCCGACCTCAATCGAAGAATGGCGTCACCTGTGCCACTATGACGGCGTTCTCCTCCAGCGCCCGCTGCATGAGCGCGCGTTCTTCCTCCGGGATGTCGTCGCCTTCTGCCTCGCGTTCTGCAAGTGTGCCGTAGCCGGTGACGTCGAGTGGCGCGGTGTCGGCCTGCTTGAGGATCGCCACGGTTTCGCGCACTGCTTCGGCCTCGTCCACGCCCGAGGCATAGATCAAGAGCGCCGCTCCCGTCGCCTTGGCGGGCAGGCCGTCGCCGTATTTGCGCCCTACCTCGACCAGCAGGGTATAGACCTGCTGGCGGTTGGGTTTCCTCTGCTCCTGATCCGCCATGGTCCGGCCCTCCGTCGGTCGCAGCCCTGCGGCAAGGCGCGTGCGAAGTCAAGCGGGACAAGGGTTTTCATCAGCCTCGCGCGGCGTTAGCCTGCGGATCAGAGTAGCATGGGAATGGGCGGATGAAACGGATCAAGGACATGGTGGCCGAGGCGAATGCGGTGGTGGACCACGCCCCGGCGGAGGAAATGCTAAACCTTCTGGGGACCGAGGGGGTGACCTTTGTCGATCTGCGCGATCCGCGCGAACTGGAGCGAGACGGGATGATCCCCGGTGCGTTTCACTGCCCGCGCGGGATGCTGGAATTCTGGATCGACCCCGAGTCGCCGTATGCCAAGCCGCAGTTCCAGAGTGGCAACCGCTTTGTGTTCTACTGTGCCTCGGGCTGGCGCTCGGCCCTGTCGGCGCGCACCGCGCAGGAGATGGGGCTGGAGAACGTGAGCCATATCAGTGACGGTTTCAAGGGCTGGCAGGCGGCAGGTGGCGCGGTGGGGGAGAGGCCGAATAAAGGCTGAGCGCCAACCCCGGCGAGCGGTCAGCGAGGGGCCGGCCCCTCGCGCTCCCCGAGGTATTTGCGCCAAGAAGAAGTGCAGGCGCGGCGGAGGTCAGTCGCGCAAGAGTTCGTTGATGCCGGTCTTGGAGCGGGTTTGCTCGTCCACCCGTTTCACGATCACCGCGCAGTAGAGGTTGACGTTGTTCTTCGAGGGCATCGAACCTGCCACCACGACCGAATAGGGCGGCACCTCGCCATACATGACCTCGCCGGTTTCGCGATCGACGATCTTGGTGGATTTGCCGATGAAAACACCCATCCCCAGCACCGAGCCCTCACGGACGATGCAGCCTTCGACCACCTCTGAGCGCGCGCCGATGAAACAGTTGTCCTCGATGATCGTGGGGCCTGCCTGCATCGGTTCCAGAACGCCACCGATGCCGACGCCGCCTGAGAGATGCACGTTCTTGCCGATCTGCGCGCAGGAACCTACGGTGGCCCAGGTATCGACCATGGTGCCGCTATCGACATAGGCACCGAGATTGACAAAGCTTGGCATCAGGACCACCCCCGGCGCAATATAGGCCGATTTGCGGACCACGCAGTTCGGCACGGCGCGGAATCCGGCGGCGCGCCACTGGTTGTCGCCCCAGCCCTTGAACTTGCTGTCTACCTTGTCCCACCATCCACCGCCCTGCGCGCCGCCCGGATGAATTTCCATATCCTTGATACGAAAGCCCAGGAGCACCGCCTTCTTGGCCCATTGGTTGACGTGCCAGTCGCCATTATCATGCCGCTCGGCGACGCGCAGCGCGCCGCTGTCCAGCGCGTTCAGGGTGTCCTCGATGGCCTCGCGGGTCTCGCCCCCGGTCATCGGGGTGATGGTGTCGCGCGCCTCCCAGGCGGTGTTGATGGCAGTTTCCAGTGCAGCATGTGACATGGGCGTTTCCTCGGTTTGCTGTCTCGTGGTTGACCTTGCCTATATGCGCAAGGGGGGACGGGATCAATGCGACCGCTTGCGGGGGATCGGCGACCTTTTCGCGGATGACGGCGCTCTGACTTCGTGCTAGGGGCGGGGCATGAGCCAGATGCCCAGCAAGGACGAGATTCTCGAATGGATCTCTGACCACCCGACACTCACCTCGAAGCGCGATATAGCCAAGGCCTTTGGCATCAGGGGGGCTGCGCGGATCGACCTCAAGCGTGTCCTCAAGGAGCTGGAGGACGAGGGTCATCTGGAAAAGCGCAAGAAGACCTATCGCGATCCCGATCGCCTGCCGCCCGTAAGTGTGCTGCAGGTGTCCGGCCAGACGCCGGATGGCGAATTGCTGGCCAAGCCGCTGGAATGGCAGGGCGAAGGGGTGGAGCCGGTGGTGCTGGTGATTCCGCGCGCGTCCGATCCGGCGATGGGCGAGGGCGACCGCATCCTTGCTCGGCTGACCGAGGTAAGGGGCGAGGCGCATCATTACGAGGCGCGGCTGATCAGGCGGATAGGCACCAATCCGCGCAAGGTGTTGGGCGTCTTCCGCAAGGGGGCCGAGGGCGGGCGCATTCTGCCGATCGACAAGGGCGACGGCAAGGAGTGGGTGGTGGCCGCCGACGCAACCGGTGGTGCCAGGGATGGCGAGTTGGTCGAGGCCGAACAGGCGGGACCCGCGGGCCGAATGGGCCTGCCGCGCGCGCGGGTGCTGGAGCGGCTGGGCGATCCGTCGGCACCCAAGGCGGTGTCGCTGATTGCCATTCATCAGCATGGCATCCCGGATGAGTTTCCCGACGAGGTGATTGCCGAAGCCGATACGATGAAACCCGCGGGATTGAAGGGGCGTGAGGATCTGCGCGATCTGCCGCTGATCACGATTGATCCCTGGGATGCGCGCGATCATGACGATGCGGTCTGGGCGCATGCCGATGACGACCCCAGGAATGTGGGGGGGCATGTGATCTGGGTGGCGATCGCCGATGTTGCGCATTACGTTCGCCCCGGCTCCGCGCTGGATCGCGAGGCGCGCAGGCGTGGCAATTCCAGCTATTTCCCCGACCGCGTGGTGCCGATGCTGCCGGATCGTCTGTCGGGCGACCTGTGTTCGCTGCATGAGGGCGTGCCGCGCGCCTGTATAGCGGTCAGGATGCAGATTGATGCCCATGGGGCCAAGATCGGGCATCGGTTCGTGCGCGGGCTGATGCGATCTGCCGCGACGCTGACCTATCAGCAGGTGCAGCAGGCGATGGACGGCGCGCCGGACGACAAATGCGCGCCACTCATGGAAGAGGTGATCCGTCCACTTTATACCGTGCATGACGCATTGCAGGAGGCGCGGCGGCGGCGTCAACCGCTCGATCTCGACCTGCCTGAACGCAAGGTGGTGCTGAGCGATGCGGGTAAAGTCCTGTCGGTCAGTTTCGCCGAGCGGCTGGAGGCGCACAAGCTGATCGAGGAATGCATGGTAATGGCCAATGTTGCTGCTGCCGAGACGCTGATCGCGCGCAAGTCGGCGCTGCTGTTCCGGGTGCATGAAGAGCCTGCGCCCGAGAAGCTGGAGACGCTGCGCGACGTGGCCGAGGCGGCAGGGCTGGTTCTGGCCAAGGGGCAGGTTCTGAAAACGGCGCATCTCAATGCGCTCTTGCATGCCGCGCGTGACACTGATCATTCCGAGGTCATCAACATGTCCACCCTGCGTGCCATGACGCAGGCCTATTATGCGCCGCAGAATTTCGGGCATTTCGGTCTGGCATTGCAGGCCTATGCGCATTTCACCTCGCCGATCCGGCGGTATTCGGACCTGGTGGTGCATCGGGCGCTGATCTCGGTGCATGGCTGGGGCGATGACGGGCTGAGCCATGAGGAGGAAGCACGGCTGGACGTGACCGCGCAGCATATTTCCGAGACCGAGCGCCGCTCGATGATGGCCGAGCGCGACACCAATGATCGCTATCTGGCGGCGTTCCTGTCGGAGCGGCTGGGCGAGGAGTTCAGTGGCCGGATCAGCGGGGTGGCCAAGTTCGGGGTGTTCGTCAGGCTGGACGAGACCGGCGCGGACGGGTTGATCCCCGTGCGATCGCTGGGGCGCGAGTTCTTTCACTTCGACCGCGATGCGGGCACGCTGATGGGATCGGATACGGGACTGACCATCGGGCTGGGGCAGAGAGTGACGGTAAAGCTGTCGGAGGCTGCGCCGGTGACGGGCGGTATCGCGCTGGAACTGGTGAGCCTTGAGGGTGAGACGATGCCGAAAGGGCCGCGTGCGGCGCGCGGCAAGCCGCCCCGGCGCAAGCTGGGGGTGGCGAAACGCAAGGCGGCCTCGGTCAAGCGCAAGACGGAGCGGGGGCGACGCTAGGTGTGCAATTTCAGAAGGCTGTTCAGTCGGATCGGGGTTAGGTTGCCGTCACCAGACGCCCGCCCCGGATCGGCAAGAGCACGCGCAACTGTGCCGAGTTTGCTTTTGATTCGGTGAGAACCGGGCTATGATCGGAGCAGAGCCACACCGTAGAAGGGGCCGGGCAATGCAGGCATGTTTTCTTGGGTTTATCAGTGTTTTCATTGGGCTGAGCGCCACCATGGCGGCGGCAGTAGAGGTTTCGCCACGTCCGCAGATGCGGCCCGGTTCGGGGTTGATCACCGCCGCCACGGTGGTGTCGAGCGATGTTCCGGTCCGGAATCTGCGCCCGCAGATACGGCCCGAGAGAGGCGGCGATGCGGTGCTTGTGTCTGCGTCGACTGATGCCGGTTTTGACCGCTGGGTTGCAGGGTTTCGTGGGCGGGCGCTGAGTCAGGGGATCAGTGCACAGGTGTTTGACCGGGCGTTTCGCGGGGTCACCTTCAACCCGGAGATTGTCGCCAGGGATCGCAACCAGTCCGAATTCAAGCGCGAAATCTGGGACTATCTGGACAGCGCGGTGTCGCCTGTGCGGGTGAAGAACGGGCAGGAGGCGCTGCGCCGTCATCGCCGCGTGCTGGAACGCATAGAGGCCCATTACGGGGTCGAGAAAGAGATCGTGACGGCGGTCTGGGGGATGGAGAGCACCTATGGCGAGCGCCTGGGCGATCTGCCGCTGATCCAGTCCCTCGCGACGTTGGCTTATGACGGCAGACGCGGAAAATTCTTTGAAAGTCAATTGGTTGGGGCGCTACAGATCCTGCAATCCGGTGACGTGACGCCGGAGAGGATGAAAGGATCCTGGGCCGGGGCGATGGGGCATACGCAGTTCATCCCAACCTCTTATCTGGCCTATGCGGTGGATTTCACCGGCGATGGCAAGCGCGATATCTGGTCAGAGGATCCCACGGACGCGCTGGCGTCGACGGCGGCCTATCTCAAAAGGTTCGGCTGGACCAAGGGGCAACCCTGGGGAGTCGAGGTGAGATTGCCGCGTGGGTTCAGTGCCGGGGCGGCTGATCGCAACAAGATGAAGATGCCCTCGCAGTGGGCAGCACAAGGGGTTGTGGGGTTAAACGGTCGTGCGGTGCCGGATCATGGGCGGGCGTCGATCCTGCTGCCGGCTGGATTGCAGGGGCCGGCCTTCATGATTTTCGACAATTTCGCGGTGATCGAGAAATACAACCGCGCCACCTCTTATGTCATGGGCGTGGGTCATCTGGCGGACCGGATCGGTGGCGGACCGGAGATTCAGGCGAGTTGGCCGCGGGGATACAACCCTCTGACTTTCGAAGAGAAAATGGAGATGCAGCGGCGTTTGCAGAGCAAGGGTTACGGTATCGAGAAGATCGACGGGATCATCGGGCCGAATACCGTCAAGGCGATCCGCGCGTTTCAGCAAGCGGTCGGGGTGACGCCGGACGGCGTGCCGTCAAAGGAATTTCTGGCGCTGCTGAAGCGGTCCTGAACGGGGCGCGCGCGTGCAGGGTGATCATCCTGCACGCGGGTTTTATACACAATTCCAAGAGGGCTGTCCGAGGGGGAGCGGAGGGGTCGAGTGACCGCCGCGCGATGTCGGCGATGCGTCTGTCTATCCTCCATATGGTATTGAATTTGCGAATGAGTTGCAAGCGACTTGACTTAGTTGCGAATAACTCTCATATTCACTCCCGGAGATGAAACGAGAGGGATGTGATGCTGATCAACCGCCGCGATGTCATGGGTCTTGCCGCCGGAGCCGCCGTCTGGGCGGGAGGGGGCGCAGGGGCGCAGGAGGCGCGACTGACGGTCGTGGCGACCACCGGCATGATCGCCGATGCGGCGCGTGTGGTGGGTGGCGATCTGGTGGAGGTGCGCGCGCTGATGGGGCCCGGCATCGACCCGCATTCCTATCGGCAGACGCGCAGCGATATCGCGGCTCTCACCCGGGCCGATCTGGTGCTGTGGCACGGGCTGTATCTTGAGGCGCAGATGGAGGATTTCATGCACAAGCTGGGCGCGCGGTCACCGGTGGTGGCGGTGGGCGAGGCGGTGCCGGAGTCGGAACTGATCGACCATGAGGATTACGAGGGCCGGTTCGATCCGCATGTCTGGATGGTGCCGGAGTTGTGGCTGTCCGTGGTGGACCGGATTGCCGATGCGCTGAGCGCCGCGCGCCCCGAAGGTGCAGAGGGTTTTGTCGCCCGCGCCGATGCCTACAAGGCGCAGCTGGGGCGGCTGGAAACATATGCGCGTGGCGTGCTGGCAAGCGTGCCCGCGCCTGCCCGCGTGCTGGTCACGGCACATGATGCGTTCAGCTATTTCGGGCGCGCCTATGATTTCGAGGTCGAGGGGATTCAGGGGATTTCCACCGAGAGCGAGGCCGGGCTGGCGCGGATCGGGGAACTGGTCGAAATGCTGGTCGCGCGGGGCATCGGCGCGGTCTTTGTCGAGAGCACGGTATCGGATCGCAATGTGCGCGCGCTGATCGAGGGTGCGGCGGCGCGGGGGCATGTGGTGCAGGTGGGCGGCGAGCTCTTTTCGGACGCGATGGGCGTGCCGGGCACTTATGAGGGGACCTATCTGGGCATGATCGACCATAACGTGACCACGATCGCGCGTGCGCTTGGCGGTGTGGCGCCCGAGCGCGGCATGGATGCGCGCCTGGCGGCGGGGAGTTGAGCATGGGGCTGGAACTCGTCGGCAGCGAAACCATTGCGGATGCGTCGGAAAGCCCGCTCAGCATAAGCGGGCTGACCGTGTCCTATGGCGAGAAACCGGCGGTGTTTTCGGTCGATGTGAGTTTTCAGCCCGGTCAGATGACGGCGATCGTTGGCCCCAACGGGGCGGGAAAATCGACGCTGTTGAAGGCGGCGCTGGGGATCATCCGACCGCTTTCCGGGCGGGTGACAAGCTATGGCCGCCCCCTCGACGAAATGCGGGCGCGCATCGCCTATGTACCGCAGCGGGCGAGCGTGGACTGGGATTTCCCGGCGCGGGTGCTCGATGTGGTGATGATGGGGCTTTACCGCGAACTGGGCCTGCTGGGCCGGATGCGCGGGCAGCACCGCGCGCGGGCGATGGCCTGTCTGGCGCGTGTCGGCATGGAAGGCTTTGCCAACCGGCAGATCGGTCAGCTTTCGGGCGGGCAGCAGCAGCGGGTCTTTCTGGCGCGTGCGCTGGCGCAGGGGGCCGATCTCTATCTGCTGGACGAGCCGTTTGCCGGGGTCGATGCGGCGACGGAAAAGGCGATCATCAACGTCCTGAAAGATCTCAACGCGCAGGGTAGGACGGTGATTGCCGTGCATCATGACCTGGCCACGGTGCCCGAGTATTTCGACCGGCTGTTCCTGATCAATACCACGGCGATTGCCGAGGGGCCGATGGCCGAGGTGTTCACACCCGCGAATCTGCAGGTCGCCTATGGCGGGCGGCTGGCGCTGGCGCAACTGGGCAGCGCGGCGGCGGGGTGATCATGCTCTGGGAGGCGCTGAGCCTGCAACTGGGCTATAATGCCACGCTGGTGACGCTGGGCGCGATGATGCTGGGTGTCGCCGCGGGGTCCACCGGCACATTTCTTTATCTGAGCAAACGGGCGTTGGTCAGCGACGCGATCAGCCATGCGACATTGCCCGGCGTGGTGCTGGCGTTCATGGCGATGGTGGCGCTGGGCGGTGACGGGCGGTTTCTGCCGGGGCTGATGCTGGGATCGGCGGTTTCGGCGGGGGCGGGACTGCTTGCCGTCACATGGATGGCGGCGCGCACGCGGCTGGCGGAGGATGCGGCGATCGGGGCCGTGCTGTCGGTCTTTTTCGGCTTTGGCGTGGTGCTGCTGACGGTGGTGCAGGTGATGAGCGCCGGACGGCAGGCCGGGCTGGAGACGTTCCTGCTGGGCGCCACGGCGGGGATGCTGTGGGGCGAGGCGGTGGTGATCGCGCTGGGCGGGGCGCTGGTGCTGGGGCTGGTGGTGCTGCTGCGGCGGCCGATGGCGCTGGTGGCGTTCGATCCGGGTTATGCGGCGGGGCAGGGGATGCGCCTGCGCACGGTGGAGCTGGCGATGATGGGGCTCGCGCTGGCGATCACGGTGGTCGGGTTGAAGATCGTCGGGCTGGTGCTGATCGTGGCATTGCTCATCATCCCGCCGGTGGCGGCGCGGTTCTGGTCCGAGCGGGTTGGCGTGGTGGTGGCGATTGCCGGGTTTTTCGGCGGGATCGCGGGCTATGCCGGGGCCGCGATTTCGGCCACGGCGCCCGCCTTGCCGACCGGGCCGATCATCGTTCTGATGGCCTTTGCGCTGTTTCTTCTGTCGCTCCTGCTGGCGCCGGGGCGGGGGGTGCTGGCGGCGACGCTGCGGCATCTGCGGTTTCAGCGGCGGGTGCATCTGCGGCAGGGATTGCTGGCGCTGGCCGGGGGGCAGCCGGTTTATGAGCCGCTGACCCTGCGGCTGATGCGCCGGGCGGGACTGGTGCGCGCCGATGGCGTGGCGACCGAAACCGGCCGGGCGATGGCGGCGCGCGCGCGGCTGGACGAGCGGCGCTGGCAGATGCTGCGCAGCGATCCGGCGTTCGAGGCGGCGGCGGCGCGATATGACGGGTTGACGCCGCTGGAAGAGGTGCTGACCGCCGATCAGATCGCCGCGCTGGATCGCGGGCTGGGACCGGAGGGGATCGTGTGATGGGACAGGATTTCGTCATGCTGTCGCTGCCGCCGCTGGTGATCGGCATCTGCGCGGCGGTGGCCTGTGCGCTGCCGGGGAATTTCCTGCTGCTCAGGCGGCAGGCACTGATCGGCGATGCGATCAGCCATGTGGTGCTGCCGGGGATCGTGGTGGGATTCCTGGTGACGGGCGTGGTGGCGACCTGGCCGATGATGCTGGGCGCGGCGGCGGCGGCGCTGCTGGCGGTGGTGCTGATCGAGACGATCCGGCGGCTGGGGCGGATCGAGCCGGGGGCGGCGATGGGGGTGGTGTTCACCGCGATGTTCGCGGGAGGCGTGCTGTTGCTGGAACAGAGCGCCGCCTCGGGGGTGCACCTGGATGTGCAGCATGCGCTTTATGGCAATCTCGAAAGCCTGATCTGGCTGGATGGCTGGGGCTGGGGGGCGCTGATGGATGCGGAGGCGCTGCGCGGATTGCCGCCGGAACTGCCGCGCATCGGGGGGGTGATGCTGGGCGTCATCGCGCTGACGGCGGTGATGTGGCGGGCGCTGGTCATTTCGACCTTTGACGAGGGATTCGCGCGCACGCTGGGCCTGCCGACCGGCGCAATCGGTCTGGGACTGGTGGCGGTGGCGGCGGTGGCGGCGGTGGCGGCGTTCGACGCTGTCGGCTCGATCATCGTGATCGCGATGTTCATCTGTCCGCCCGCCGCCGCCCGGCTGATGACCAACCGGATGGGCTGGCAGGTGGCGTGGAGCGTGGTCTTTGCCTGCCTGTCGGCGGTTCTGGGCTATGTGTTGGCGGGGTATGGGCCGCTCTGGCTGGGCTATCAGAATGCGCTGAGTGCGGCGGGGATGATCGCCACGGTGTCGGGGGCGATCCTGGGGCTGGCGGCGCTGTTCGGACCCTGCCGGCATCGCGGTGGCGCGCCGGTGGAGAACGGCGCGATCTGAGTATTTGAGGAACGATGAACGCAGCGCGCCGGGCGGTTATCGGGACCGGTCGAGTTGTGCGATGAGGCCGGACATGTCGTAGCCTGCAGCGGCGGCGGCTCTGACGATCTCTTCGCCGGTCCGCTCGCCGTAGCTGGTCAGACTCCAGAGCATCGTGCAGCGGGTGCCGCTGCGGCAATAGGCGAGGATCGGTTTGGGCAATTCGTCGAGGGCGGTGCGGAATGCCGCTGCGTCGGCGGGTGTCACCTGACCCGAGACGATCGGCACGGAGCGCACCTGTAGTCCCGCAGCCTGCGCCGCCGCCGCCACATCGTCATAGGCGCATTGGCCGGGTTCTTCGTCATCGGGGCGGTTACACAGGACCGAGCGGAACCCGGCGGCGGCGATGGCGGGGATGTCGGCGCAGTCGATCTGCGGGGATACGGTGAAATCGTGGGTGATCTGGCGCAGGTCCATCGGGCCCTCCCTGGCGGTTCTGGCCATCATATGCGTAAAACCGCTGCCGAGTTCAATGGCTGCCCTCGACATCGCCGGTGCAGCGGCAGAGATGCGCGCGGCAAGGAACGGTCCTGCGATCACGGCAGATTTTTGCAGGATTGGTCAAACCTGGCGCGATTTTGACGCGATCGGCGCGTGAAATCATGGATTCCGGTACAAACGAAAAGAAAACTTTTGGTAGAGTGCGCCATCGGATCCCGCAAAGAGGGTCCGGATAACCAAACAACGAGGGAGATCCTGTCATGTCTGGAAAATTCGTCGTCGGTTACGACGGCAGCGTTTCGGCGCGGCGTGCGCTGGAATTCGCGGTCGAGCGTGCCCGCGCACAGGGCGGCAGCATCGTGCTGACGCATGTGCTGGAGTGGTCGCCGTATTCGTTCCTCACACCCAATGAACTGGAAGAGCGTCACCTGCGCCGCCGCGAAGAGATGGAGCGCGCTGAGAAAGCGATCATGCACCCGGTGGTGGCGGAACTCAAGGATTCTGGCGTGCCGGTGGAAACCGCGATCCGCTATGGCAACACCGCCGATCAGCTGGGCAAGGTCGCCCGGGAGATGAATGCGGTGCAGATCGTGATCGGGCGCGACGGGCAATCGGAGATCGGCGCGCGAATCTTCGGCTCGGTCGCGGTGGCGCTGGTTCAGACCTCGCCGGTCGCCTGCACCATCGTACCGTGAACATGACAGAACAGGGATGACACAGATGTATAACAAGAGTTTTCCCGCGGTGATGACCGCGGCGGGGCTGGCGCTGGCCGGTGTCCCGGCACATGCGCAGTCGGTTGACGAGACCGTCAACCAGATATTCGCAGACTCGACCGGCTGGTTCGTGAACCTGATATTCGCCAACTTTCCCGGCACGAGTTTTCCGTGGATCGTGGCCTGGCTGGTGATCGGGGCGACGGTGTTCACGATCTATTTCGGCTTTATCCAGTTCCGGGCGGTGGGCCATTCCATCGCGCTGGTGAAGGGCGATTATTCCGATCCCAACGATGCCGGTGAGGTCAGCCACTTTCAGGCGCTGGCAACCGCGCTTTCGGGCACGGTGGGTCTGGGCAATATCGCTGGCGTGGCCGTCGCGGTCAGCATCGGTGGACCGGGGGCGACGTTCTGGATGATCCTTGCGGGTCTGATGGGCATGGCGTCGAAGTTCACCGAATGCACGCTGGGCGTCAAATACCGCAACGAATACGAGGACGGGCGCGTCTCGGGCGGGCCGATGTACTATCTCTCAAAGGGTTTTGCCGAACGCGGGCTGCCGGGTGGCAGGATCCTGGCGGTGCTGTTCTCGATCTTCTGCATCCTGGGTGCGTTGGGCGGCGGCAACATGTTCCAGGCCAACCAGGCGCATCAGCAGATCACCGGCGTGGTGGGGCAGTATCCGGGCTGGATCACCGGCCTGGTCTTTGCCGGGCTGGTCTTTGCCGTGATCGTGGGCGGGATCAAATCCATCGCACGGGTGACGGAAAAGATCGTGCCGTTCATGGGCCTTCTCTATGTCGGCACCGCGCTGGTCATCATCGCGATGAACTATCACCTCATCGGCTGGGCCTTTGGCCAGATATTTGCCGGTGCCTTTACCGGGCTGGGTGTGGCTGGCGGCATGGTCGGCGCGCTCATTCAGGGGTTCAAGCGGGCGGCGTTCTCGAACGAGGCGGGCGTGGGTTCCGCCGCGATCGCGCATTCCGCGGTGCGCACCAAGGAACCGATCACTGAAGGCGTCGTCTCGCTGCTTGAGCCGTTCATCGACACGGTGGTGATCTGCACGATGACCGCGCTGGTGATCATCATCACGCAGCAACTGGTGACCGATCCGCAAACCGGTCTCTACCTGCTGAACGAGGCGGGTAACGGTGTGCAGACGGTGGGCGGCACCTCGGGCGTGGGCCTGACCTCGGCTGCCTTTGGCAGCGCCATTGGCTGGTTCCCCTATGTGCTGGCCATCGCGGTGATCCTGTTCGCGTTCTCGACCATGATCACCTGGTCCTATTACGGGCTCAAGGCATGGACCTATCTGTTCGGCGAGGGTGACACCAAGGAACTGGTGTTCAAGCTGATCTTCTGCGTCTTCGTGGTGATCGGCGCGGCGGCAAGCCTTGGCCCGGTGATCGACTTTTCCGACGCAGCGATCTTTGCGATGGCGGTTGTGAACATCATCGGCCTCTATTTCCTGATGCCGGTCGTCAAGCGTGAGCTGGACAGCTACATGAGCCGACTGAAATCGGGCGAGATCAAGAAGTTCGAGTGAGTTCGTTCCGAGCAACGGAAAGAGGGCCGGGGCGCAGTTTGTGCCCCGGCCTTGTGCATTTCTTCATGGCTGCGCGGAGATGTCACGACCGGCATGTCTGTCAGGACCACTCTGCGTCGGCGGGGTTTGGCCGCCGGGCTTGATTGCGGGCGCAATGGGGCACATTCTTGGAGAGGTGATACAAATCTCATTGCAGAAAGGGGTTGATACCATGGATGACAAACAGGTCTATCAACAGAAGCTGGAAGCCAAGCTGAAGGAATGGCGTGCGGATATCGACAAGTTGCAGGCCAAGGTCGATGGCGCGCAGGCGGATGCCAGGCTGAAATATCGCGAACAGCTGGAAGATCTGGAAGAACGCCGCAAGGAGATCGAGGCGCAGTTGCACAAGCTGCGTGATGCGCAATCCGCGGCGTGGAGCGACATTCGCGCGGGCGCGGACAAGGCGTGGGAGAGCATGTCCAAGGCGATGCAGGACGCCTGGGGGCGGTTCGGGTAGGCGTCAGGGCGCGCAGGTGGGTGCGCGCCCCGTGGAATTCAGGCCGCCGCAAAGCCTGCGTCGAGCGCGGTGAGGATCACGTTGACCTCATCCTCGGAGATGGTCAGCGGCGGCGACATCAGGATGTTGTGGGCGCCGAGGCGCACCATTGCCCCTGCCTCATAGGTGGCCTGATGGATGCGTTTCATGCTGGCCGCGTCCATCGGCGTCTTGTGTGCCTTGTCGCTGACGATCTCGATGCCGGTCATCAGGCCATGCCCGCCGCGCACATCGCCGATGATGTCGTGTTTGCGCGCAAGTTTCAGAACGCCCTCGTATAGCTGCGTGCCGCGTGCCGCCGCGTTGGTTCTGGTGTCCAGCCGCAGCGTTTCCGACAGGCAGGCCACCACCGCCGCCGCGCCGACGGGATGGGCGGAATAGGTGTAGCCGGTCCAGATGCTGCCCTCGGGGCCGGCGGATTCGAACACCTCGGCCACCTTGTCGCCGACCAGAACCCCGCCCACCGGGAAATAGCCCGAGGTGATGCCCTTGGCGATGGTCATGAGGTCGGGTTGCACCCCCCAATGACGCGCGCCGGACCAGTCGCCGGTGCGCCCGAAGCCGGTGATCACCTCGTCCGAGATCATGAGGATCCCGTAACGGTCGCAGATCGCGCGCATGTGTTTCATGAAGCTGGCGTCGGGGACGATCACGCCGCCCGCACCCTGGATCGGCTCCATGATGAAGGCGGCGATGGTCGAGGGATCCTGAAACTCGATCTCGTCCACCATGGCGGTGGCGATCTTTTCGGCCAGTTTCGCCGGGTCGGTTTCATCGAACGGGTTGCGATAGGTATAAGGGCTGGGCAGGTGGAAACAGCCGGGCAGCATCGGTTCATAGCCGATGCGGAAGCGGTTGTTGCCGTTGACCGATGCGCCGCCCCAATGGGTGCCGTGATAGCCTTTCTTGAGGCTGAGGAACTTGGTGCGCGTGGGTTCGCCGCGCAGGCGGTGATATTGCCGGGCCATGCGCAGGGCGGTATCGACGCTGTCGGAGCCGCCGGAGGTGAAGAACACGCGGGTCATGCCGTCCTGGGCGAAGAAGTCCTGCACGGCGTAGGACGCCTCGATCGCCGCCGGATTGGTGCTGCCGGCGAAGGCCGAGTAATAGGGCAGTTGCCAGAGCTGATCGGCGATCGCCTGTTTGATCGCGTCGTTGGAATAGCCAAGGTTGACGCACCAGAGGCCGCCCACGGCATCGACCGGGTTGTGCCCGTCGATATCGGTGATGCGCACGCCCTCGGCCCCCTTGATGATCTTTGGGGTGTTGGTTTGTGCCTCGCCGGGATGGCCCATCGGGTGCCACAGGTGGCGGGCGTTCATTTCACGCAGGAAGTTGTCGTCTTTCATGGGGGTGCTCCGGCAGGGGTGGAATTTGATCAAATTCTGCCACCGGCGCGGGGGAGTGTCCAGAGGGATGTGTGGGGCCGGGGTGAACCCCGGCCTACGTGACGGCGGATCTGTGTCAGTTCACCGTGCTTTCCAGCCCCTCGGGTTGGCCCACGACCACGAAGGTCAGCGCGTCGGGGTCGAGCCGTTCGCGCGCGACGCGGGTGATGTCGTCGAGGGTGACGGCGTTCACCATGTCGTTGCGGTTGGCGATGTAATCGGTCGGCAGGCCCTGCATCTGCATGCCCACGGCGATCGAGGCGATGGGGCCGTTGCCCTCGAATTGCAGGGGATAGGCGCCGGTGAGATAGGTCTTGGCGTTCTGCAATTCCTCCTGGGTCACACCCTCGTTGCGGATGCGTTCCCATTCGGCGCGGATCACGGCGATGGCTTCGGCCACGCGATCATTGGCCGAGGCGACAGAGCCCATCCACAGCTTGGCCGCGTCCTTGTCGGCGAGATAGGAATAGACGCCGTAGGTCAGGCCGCGTTTCTCGCGCACCTCGGTCATCAGGCGGCTTTCGAAGCCGCCGCCGCCGAGGATGTGGTTGAGGATATAGGCGGCGAAGAAATCCGGGTGGTCCCGGTCGATGCCGGGCTGGGCAAAGGCGACGATGGATTGCGGCGTGGCGAAATCGACCACCTGCACCCCGCCGGGCAGGTTCAGATCGGCCGGGCCGGGCAGGGGCGCGCCGGTCTCGGGCAGGTCGCCAAGCAGGTGATCGAGCAGCGTGGCCAGTTCCGCCTCGGTGATGTCGCCTACGGCGCTGATATAGAGCCGGTCGCGGGTCAACCCCGCCGCATGGGCGGCCACGATATCCTCGCGGGTCAGCGCCGTGACGCTCTCGACCGTGCCGTCGAGCGAGGTGGCATAGGGGTGATCGCCAAAGACGAGCCTGTCGAAGGAGCGACCGACGATATCGCGCGGGTTGGTTTCGGACGAGCGGATGCTCGAGATGATCTGGCCTCGGACACGTTCTATGGCGTCGGGGTCGAAACGCGGCTGTAGCAGGCTGGCGCGCAGCAGGTCCACCGCCTGATCGCGGTTTTCGGTCAGGAAACGGGCCGAGACGCTGATCTGATCGTCGCTGAGCGAATAGCTGAAATTGGCGGCCAGCGATTCGGTGGCGCGGGCAAAGGCGCGGGCATCCATGTCGGAGGCGCCCTCTTCGAGCAGGGCGACCATCAGGTTCGTCGCGCCGCGCTTGCCGGGCGCATCGAGCGAGCCACCGCCGCGAAAGCGTAGTTCGAGCGCCACGAAGGGGATCGAATGATCCTCGACCAGCCAGGCGCTGAGTCCGCCGGGGGTGGTCATCTCCTTGATGTCGACACCCGCGCGGGCGGGCAGGGCAGCGAAGAGGATGAAGAGACTGAGCAGGATACGGATCATTGGGTGATCTCCGGGGCCATGAGCCAGCCGGTGACCGATTTCTTGCGGTCGAACACGCGGCGGGCGGCGGCCATGATGTCATCGGCCGTGGTGGATTGCAGAATGTCGGGCCAGGCCTGCACATCCGCGACCGTGAGGCCCTGGGTCAGGGCGCGGCCATAGCGGTTGGCCAGTCCGCCTGCATCGTCGCGGGCATAGATATCCGAGGCGCGGACCTGCATCTTGATGCGGTCGAGTTGTTCGGGATCGACCCCGGTTTCGAGAAAGCTGGTGAGCACGTCGTCCATCGCCGCCTCGGCCTCTTGCAGGGTGACGCCTGCGGCGGGCACGACGACGAGATCGAATGTGGTGTCATCGAGCGACATGTCGGAATACCATGCCCCGACCTGCACCGCGATCTGCGTGTCGAATTGCAGTTTCTCGGCCATGAAAGAGGTCTGTCCGCCGCCGAGAATCTCGGCGAGAAGCGTCAGTGCTGCCGCCTCTTGCTGCGCGCCGCTGTCGCGTTCGGGCGCGAGGTAGGAGCGGCTGACATAGGGTTGCGAGACGCGGGCGTCGCGAAAGGTGATGCGGCGTTCGGCCATCTGCGGCGGCTCTTGCGGGCGGATGCGCTCGGGCAGGTCTGGATTGGCGGGGATCGGGCCGTAATACCTCTCGGCCAGCACGCGCACCTCGTCGGGCGTCACGTCGCCCGCGACGATCAGGATCGCGTTGTTGGGCGCATAGAAGGTGCGGTAATAGTCGAGCGCGTCGTCGAGATCGAGCGCCTCCATCTCGTGTCGCCAGCCGATGATCGGGATGCCGTAGCGGTGGTTGAAATACTGCATCGCGCTTTTTTGTTCGCGAAACAGCGCGGCAGGGCTGTTTTCAACGCGCTGGTTGCGTTCCTCGATGATCACGTCGCGTTCGGTCAGGATGTCGGCCTCGTCGAGTTGCAGGTTGGTCATGCGGTCGGATTCCATGCGCATCACCAGATCCAGCCGGTCGGCGGCGATGCGCTGGAAATAGGCGGTGTAATCGTAGCTGGTAAAGGCGTTGTCAGAGCCGCCATTGCGCGCGACCGTGGCGGAAAATTCGCCCGGCGCCAGCGTTTCGGTGCCCTTGAACAGCAGGTGTTCCAGAAAATGCGCGACGCCGGAGACGCCCGGTTTCTCATCCGCCGAGCCGGCGCGATACCAGACCATCTGGGTGACGACCGGGGCGCGGTGATCCTCGATCACCACCACTTCGAGCCCGTTGTCGAGGGTGAAGGTCGAGACCTGATCGGTTGTCGATGCCTGTGCCATGCCCGCGCCGAGCGGGGCGAGGATCAGCAGCAGGCAGGCAGGCAATAGGCGCATATCCGGTCTCCGGTGCTGTGGGTGTCTGACCGTATAGATACGCCCCTGCGCCCCGGATTCAAGCGACAGGTCCGTTACCGGGGCGGTGGCGGGCTGGCCGGGGTGAGCACGCCGCGCTTGCGCAGCCGCTCTTCTTCGGCATAGGCGTCAAGCCATTCGCGGCGGTAGGCCTGCACGTAATCGTCGCCGGGCAGGATGCGCAGGATATTGACGTTGCCGTAATTCCTGCGCACATCCCTGTCCTCTGCGGCGAGGGTCTGCCGGATGTTCGGTGTCGCGCCATAGCGATTGGCATGGTTGACCAGAGCACCATTCGCGGCTGAGGGTGCGACTGCGCCGAGGGCGGCAGGATTGCCGCCAAGCGCCGCCACGCCATCGGCCAGCGGGTTCTGATCCGTCAGGTTCGCGGCCCCCGGCGTGGGTTGCGGCAGGGTGGCGTAATCTTCGGGTGTCTGGAGCGGCTTTCCGGGAAGGATCGAGAATTCGTCCGGGCCGTTGCCGGTATTGCGCAGCCGCGTCAGGGTCACGTCATCGCGCCCGGAACAACCGGCCACAATGGCCGCCGCCAGTAGGGTCAGAACGGTTTTACGCGGCATCATCATCGCCACTCTCCTGCAACTTTCAATGTGCTTTACCGCATTCGCGGGCCAAGGTCACGAGGGCTTTTTGCCTGCGGGCAGCAGAACCATGCCGAAGGCTCCGGCAAAGACCGCGATATCGGCGATGTTGAAGGCATAGGGGTTGTCGATCCCGCAGCAGGACATGTTCAGGAAATCCGCGACCGCGCCATAGATCAGCCGGTCGATCACATTCCCGAGTGCGCCGCCCGCCAGCAGACCCGCCGCAACCTGATGCAGCCGCGTGCCGGGTTCGCGATGCACCCACCAGAGCACCGCGCCGACAATCACCAGCGCCACGGCGATGAGGATCCATCGGGTTGCCGCCGCCTCGCCGCCCAGCAGGCCGAAATTGATCCCGTCATTCCACGCCATGCGCAGGTTGAGAAAGGGCGGCAGGACGTCGATCCGACCGAGGCTGCGCAGGTCCATGGTATGAACCACGATGTATTTCGTCGCCTGATCGAGCAGAAAGATCCAGAAGGCGGTCCAGAGTGTCAGTCTCATGTGCGTCTCAGTGCCGGAAATGGCGCATGCCGGTCAGCACCATGGCGAGTCCTGCGGCGTCGGCGGCTGCGATCACCTCGTCGTCGCGCATCGAGCCGCCGGGCTGGATCACCGCCGTCGCCCCGGCCTCGGCCGCCGTCATCAGCCCGTCGGCAAAGGGAAAGAACGCATCCGAGGCGACCACGCTGCCCTGCGTGAGCGGTGCGGACAGGCCGAGCGTCTCTGCCATGTCCTGCGCCTTGCGGGCGGCGATGCGGCAGCTGTCGACCCGGCTCATCTGGCCAGCGCCCACGCCCACCGTGGCGCCGTCGCGGGCATAGACGATGGCGTTCGACTTGACGTGTTTCGCCACCTTCCATGCAAAGAGCATGTCGGAGAGTTCGCGATCCGTCGGCGCGCGTTTCGTCACCACGCGCAGAGCCTCTGCCGTGATGCGGCCATTGTCCTTGTCCTGCACCAGATAGCCGCCCGAGACCTGCCGGATCACCCGTCCGGTCGCCGCCGGGTCGGCCAGCCGCTCGGTCAGGAGCAGGCGCAGGTTCTTCTTTCCGGCAAAGATTTCCATGGCGGCGTCATCCGCGCCGGGCGCGATCACCACCTCTGTAAAGATCTGGCTGATCTCTTGGGCGGTGGCGGCGTCGAGCGGCTGGTTGAGCGCGATGATGCCGCCGAAGGCCGAGGTGCGGTCGCAGTCGAAGGCGTTTTTATACGCTTCAAGCAGGGTCGCGCCGCGCGCCACGCCGCAGGGGTTGGCGTGTTTGATGATCGCGCAGGCGGGGCCGTTCCCGGGGGCGAATTCGCTGACCAGCTCGAATGCCGCGTCGGTGTCGTTGATGTTGTTGTAGCTCAGTTCCTTGCCCTGCACCTGACGGGCGGTGGCGACGCCGGGGCGGTGCGTGCCGTCGGTGTAGAAGGCCGCCGTCTGATGCGGGTTCTCGCCATAGCGCAGCGTTTGCGCGAGGGTTCCGGCAAAGGCGTGGCGGCGTGGGGCGGGATCGCCGATGGCCTCCGCCAGCCATGTGGACACGGCGGCGTCATAGGCGGCGGTGCGGGCATAGGCGCGCTGCGCCAGCTTGCGGCGGAATCTGGGGCAGGTGGCGCCGTCATGCTGGTCCATGTCGCCCAGCAGTTTATCGTAATCCCCGACATCCACCACCACGGTGACATGGGCGTGGTTCTTGGCCGCGGCGCGGATCATCGCCGGACCGCCGATGTCGATATTCTCGACGCAGGTTTCATAATCGGCGCCGCGCGCCACGGTTTCCTCGAACGGGTAGAGGTTGACGACCAGCAGGTCGATGGGGCCAATCCCGTGTTCGGCCATCGCCGCCACGTGCGCGGGATTGTCGCGCAGCGCCAGAAGCCCGCCGTGCACCATCGGGTGCAGCGTCTTGACGCGGCCGTCCATCATTTCGGGAAAGCCCGTGATCTCGGCCACATCGCGTACATCGAGGCCCGCATCGCGCAGCGCGCGGGCGGTGCCGCCGGTCGAGAGCAGTTCGACCCCGCGCGCGGCGAGGGCGCGCCCAAGATCAATGAGGCCGGTCTTGTCGGAAACGGAGAGCAGGGCGCGTGTGACGGGCGCGAAATCGGCCATGGGCATGTGATCCTGTATCGGTCTGTTCAGTCGTCGGTCGCGGGCTCGGGCACGTCCTCGATCAGATCGCGGATCCCGATGGGGGTATCCTGTGCCTTGGCCAGCGACCATCTGACATGGGTTGCATAGGCCGTCGCGCGGCCCGACAGGACGATCTGTTCGGCCGCGCGCGGTTTGAGCCGCGTTTTTTCAAGATAGACGCTGGGTTGCAAGGACAAAGCGGCGCGTCCGTCGCTGCGGAACACCCAGATTTCGCCGCTGCGCAGCGCCAGCGAGATTGCGGTGCCGCCCAGATCGACCGAGGCGTCGATATCGGGGTGCAGGTGAAAGCGGATGTCGAAGGGCACGCCGTGCAGGCGGGTGGCGTCGAGCGCCAGATCGAATCGGCGTTTGTCGGCCTCTTCGATGGCGATCAGCATATCCTCGCCCGCAAGGCCCCGCCCGTCAAAGGTCAGATCGAGCCGCCGGATATGGGTCAGGCCATGGGCGGCGACATAGCCGTTCTGAGCGCCTTCGAACCGCAGCCCGTCGGGGGCGCGCGAGAGGCTTACGGGCACATGGCTTGGGGCCTCGCTCAGCCAGTCGCCATGGGCGGTGTCATTGCTGAGCCGGGCGCTTGACTGGCTGGCCAGCACCAGCGTGGAATGCGATGGCGTGGCGCGGCCCGCGCGCCGCCATTCGGTGCCGAAACTGGCCCCCGAGCCACAGCTCACGATCAGCGGGCGGCGGCCCGAGGTCAGTTCGAATGCCAGCGTCGAGGCATGCGCCCCCCCCGAGGCCGGGCCGACGGGCGGAGCGGCGGCGTCGATGATCACGCTGGTGCGTCCCGCGCCCAGCCGGGCATAGCCCATGGCCAGCCCCTGCGCGTGGCGGGTCTTGACGCCGCTTGTGGCGAGTGCGGCATCAAGCCGCCCCTCCAGCCCGCGCCCGCCGCCATGGAACCGCGCGAGCCCGCCATCGGCGTGCCGCAGCAGGCGCAGGGTGGGGGCGATGCGTTCTATCGCGCGCCAATGGGCGTCGTCGGCGGAATGCCCGGCTTCGCTCAGCGTGAGGGCTGTCCAGGTGAGCAGGGTGAAGACATCGAGCAGTTCCTCGGGGTTGCGGGTGGGCAGGCCGCCCTGCGCGTCGATCCGGGCATCGCATTCGCGCGCCAGCGCGGTGCGCGCGGGCGCGAGGTGGCGTTCCATCCCTTCCAGCGCCAGGCCCGCGTAGATCAGCCCCGTCAGCGCCTCGAATCGTGGCAGTCCGGGGCTGGTCGCGTGCCAGCGCCGGGCGAGGAAGGCGGTTTGTTGCGCCAGCGAGCGAAACAGCGGGCGCGAGGCTTCGGACGGCTGGCCGCGCAGCAGGAACATCGCCTGGCTGATCCAGCGGATCAGGCGTCGCCCGGTCAGATCGGGGGTCCAGCCGGGGCCGGTGCCGTTGCCGTAGCGGTCGATCCAGTTCCAGAGCCATTCCTGCGCGCGGGCGCGGGCCGGGCCATCGCCGACAGCAACCAGATCGTCGAGCCAGCCAAAGCCGTGCATCTCGGCGGCAAAGGCGGCGTCGGGCGGATCGAGTTCCCAGATCGGCGTGTCGGGGGCCTGCACCAGATGCCCGGCAAAGACGAAGTTGCCGGCGCAGAGCTGGCGGCCACGCGCCAGATAGCCGATGCTGCGCGGTTCGGGTTGCGAGATCAGGGCGGTGGCCGGACGGCTGAGCGCGGCGCGGCGCGCGGCCAGCCGGTTCATCAGGCGCGCCCAGCGCGTTGACAGGGGTTCGGAATGCGACATGTGCCTCTGGACGCTTCTGGCGGCGCTGATGGGGGCACTATAGCCGCGCGGTCCGGCCAAGTCACCGCCTGATTGACCGCCGGTGTCCGGATTGCCGGGTTGGCCGGTTTCATCCCTGTGTCATCCTGGGGAAAGGCCCGAGGGTCTCCTGATGCAGGATCGGGTCCGGCAGAAGATCCGCCGGTCAAGCCGGAGGATGACGGGAAACGGCGGGGGATGACGGGCGCGGCTGTCGGCCTCAGCGGCGCAGGCAGGCGATGTAGAATCCGTCCATGCCGCCCAGATCGGGCCAGAAGTCGGGGCGCAGGCGCAGGCCGCCCTCTTCGGTGATCCACGCGGGGTCGATGCCGGGGCGATCGAGCGCCGCGCGGTCGGGGGTGAGGCCTGGATGGCGCTGCATCGCCTCTTCGATCTGGCATTCCCCCTCGTCGGGCAGGAGCGAGCAGGTGCAATAGACCAGTCGCCCGCCGGGTTTCAGCAGTGTCAGCGCATGGTCGATCATCGCCGCCTGCAGCGCGATCAGCGCGCCGAAGTCGGACCCGTCCCTGGCGTGCGGCAGGTCGGGGTGACGGCGGATCGTGCCGGTGGCCGAACAGGGCGCATCGAGCAGGATGGCGTCATAGGGTCCGCCACGGTGGTCGAGCGCGTCGCCGACAAGGCAGGTGGCGGTGAGCTGCGTGCGGGCGAGATTCTCGGTGACGCGCGCCATGCGCCGGGCGGAGAGGTCGAGGGCGGTCACATCCGCCCCGGCATGGGCCAGTTGCAGCGTCTTGCCGCCGGGGGCCGCGCAGAGATCGAGGATATGTTCACCCGGCAAGGGGGCCAGCACCTGCACGGGCAGGGCGGCGGCGGCGTCCTGCACCCACCAGTCGCCGCTGGCATAGCCCGGCAGGGCAGAGATCTGGCCGGGGTCGCCCAGCCGGACAGAGCCGGTGGGCAGGACGATGCCACCCAGCCGTTCGGCCCAGCCCTCGGGATCGGATTTGATCGTCAGATCCAGCGGCGCGCCCGCGAAATGCGCGCGCTCCATCGCGGCGACGGCGGCCTTGCCCCAGGCCTCGGTGAGCGGGCCACGCAGCCATGCGGGCAGGCCGGGCACGCGCAGGTCGTTCCAGGATCGGGGGGCGTCCTCGGCCATCTTGCGCAGGACGGCGTTGACCAGCCCCTTGAGGCTGCCAAAGCGGGGGTGGCGGGCGATGATCCCGACGGCCTCGTTGACCACACCGTGCGGATCGCCGCCCTGCGCCAGTTCCACCGTGCCCGCGCGCAGGATGTTGAACACCGGCAGCGGCGGCGGTTTGCGCAGGTGCCGCGACAGGAGGCGGTCTGCGCGCGCCAGCCCGCGCAGCGTATCGGTGGCCAGCCGCTGTGCGCGGGCGCGGTCGGGGGGCGACAGGGCATCCAGAGCGCCGCCCGCGATGAGATCGGACAGGAGGCGGCTCTCGCCCAATACCTGGTCGAGCAAATGCACGGCGGCGGCGCGGGCGGTGGGGGCGCTCTTTTTCATCGGGTTGTCCTTGGCGGCGGGCTGGAGGCGGGATATATCAGCGGGGTCAGCACAAGGAAAGCCCGGCCATGAGCACCGATGACACGCCCGAGACCAGGGATCTGCCGCCAGCAGCCCTGCGCGCGCTGGCCGAGGCCGAAGAGCGGCGCAAGGCCGCCGAGGCGCTGGATCTGCCCCGGGAACTGGGCGGGCGGCGCGAGGGGCTGGAGCCGGTCCGCTATGGCGACTGGGAGAAAAAGGGGCTGGCGGTCGATTTCTGAGCGGGATTGCGGGCGCGGTCTGTCAGCGCAGCTGCAAGTCCGCGAATTGCCCTTGTCCCTGATCGGAAATGAAGCGCAGCGTGCTGCCCTGCACCCGGACCGCCTGGCAGTTGGGTCCGAGATCCATCTGGCCCCAATAGAGATCGCGACAGAAATATCCGCCGTTCCAGCGCCATGCGCCGGTCACGTCGCGGCCAAAGGCGCGCCCCTTGATCCGGCCGTCGGGGGTCACGTTGAGGGTGATGCCAAAGCGGGTGAGATCGCGCCCCTCGATCAACGAGACGAATCTGTCACGCTCGGTGATCTGGGCAAAGCCTTCGGCAAAGGCCGGGTTGCCAAGGGCAAGGGACAGGACGAGGGCCAGGATCGCGCGCATCGGACATACCTGTTTTCAGGGTTATGTACCGGTCTACGCGCGGCGGGGGCAATCGGATCAGTTTTCGCCGAGGCCAAGAACGTCGATCATGTCATAGCTGCCGGGTTTGCGGCCCAGCCCCCAGAGGGCGGCGCGCAGCGCGCCACGGGCAAAGATCGCGCGGTCGGTGGCGATGTGGCGCAGCACGATGCGTTCACCGGCGGCGGCGAAGATGACGTCATGCTCGCCCACGATGTCGCCGCCTCTGATGGCCGAGAACCCGATATGGCCGCGTTCGCGTTTGCCGGTGATCCCGTCGCGGCCACGGTCGCTGACGTTTTCCAGCGCCACGCCGCGCCCTTCGGCGGCGGCCTCGCCCAGCATCAGCGCGGTGCCCGAGGGCGCATCGACTTTCTGGTTGTGGTGCGCCTCGACGATCTCGATATCGAAATCTTCGTCGAGAGCGGCGGCCACCCGTTTCGTCAGTTGCGTCAGAAGATTGACCCCGAGGCTCATGTTGCCGGCGCGTACGATCACCGCATGGCGCGCCGCGGCCTCCAGTTTCTTGAGGTCTGCCGCATTGAACCCGGTGGTGCCGATCACATGCACGACGCGCGCCTGTGCCGCGAGCGTGGCGAATTCCAGCGTGGCGGCGGGCGCGGTAAAGTCGATCACCACCTGCGCGCGGGCAATCACCTCGAGCGGGTCGTCGGTCACGGTCACGCCGATTTCCGCGCCGCCCATGGCGGTGCCGAGATCCTGCCCGGTCCAGGGATGGCCGGGCCGTTCCAGCGCGCCGATGAGCCGGGCGCGGGGGCTGTCCTGAACCGTGCGGGCCAGCATCCGGCCCATCCGGCCCGAGGCCCCGGTGATCACGATACCCGGCAGATCGGTCATGGCGACGGCTCCTGTCCTGATTGCGCTTTTGCATAGCGCGCGACAGGCGGGGCGGCAAGGGGGCGGGCGGGGCGCTATGAGGTGCCGGTGCGATGGGTATTTGAGCCAAGAAGAAACGCGGTGGATTTCCCTGCTTGGAAATGCGGGGCCAAGCGATTAGATGCGGGGTATGGCAAAGAACAGCTTTCATGACGGGCCAGGACCGTCGCAGCGGCAGTTGCGCGTGGGCGAGCTCATCCGGCGCACCCTGTCGGAGGTGCTGATGCGCGGCGATATCCATGATCCCGACCTCAACCGCATCTCGGTGACGGTGGGCGAGGTGCGCACCTCGCCGGATCTCAAGATCGCCACCGCCTATGTGATGCCGCTGGGCGGCGAGGGGCGCGAGGACCTGATTGCGCTGCTGGCGCGCAACAAGCATGAACTGCGGCGGATCATCGGCAAGAAGGTGGGGTTGAAATACGCCCCCGATCTGCGGTTCCGGCTGGATGAGACCTTTGACCAGATGGACGAGGCAAGGCGTCTTTTCGCGCAGGACAAGGTGCGCCGGGATGTGGAAAGCTAGGGTGGCGCTGACGCTGATCGCGCTGGCATGGGCCGGGGCGGTGCAGGCGGCGGAGTGTCGCGTCGAACGATTCGACGGCGCGGGCTATACGGTCTGCGAGGTCGATCTGGTGCGGGGGGATGTGCGGCTTTTTCTCAACGATCCGGGCAGCGGCGCGCCGCTGGGCAGTTTCGTGGCCATCGAGCGGCTGTTGCAGGCTGAAGGCAAGGTGCTGGCCTTTGCCATGAATGCCGGCATGTATCATGCGGATCGCAGCCCGGTGGGTTTATATGTCGAGAACGGGCGCGAGGTGGCACCGCTGGTCACGCGGGCGGGGCCGGGAAATTTCGGGCTGCTGCCCAACGGCGTCTTTTGCCTGCGCGAGGGCCGCGCCGATGTGATCGAGGCCCGGCGATTTGCCGAGGAAGGGCCAGACTGTAACGCCGCCAGCCAATCGGGGCCGATGCTGGTGATCGACGGTGAATTGCACCCGCGTTTCATCGAGGACAGCGACAGCCGCCATATCCGCAATGGTGTGGGCACCTCGGCGGACGGGCGGCGCGCGTGGTTCGTGATCTCGGATCGGGCGGTGAATTTTCATACGTTCGGGCGGGTGTTTCGCGATCACCTGAAGGTGCCGCAAGCGCTGTATTTCGATGGCAAGATCTCGAAGCTGCATGCGCCGCGTCTGGGGCGGTCGGATCTGGGATTTGCCATGGGGCCGATGGTGGGCGCGGTGATTGACGCTGACGCCGCCGTGGATTAGGCCCTGCCGTCTGACAGGGGATTCATGGGGCGGGCATGGCACGCAAACGCAAGGGGCGCGATATTTCGGGGTGGCTGGTGGTGGACAAGCCCGCCGGCGTCACCTCGACCGCCGTGGTGAACAAGGTGAAATGGGCGCTGCAGGCGCAGAAGGCGGGCCATGCGGGCACGCTCGATCCCGAGGCGACGGGGGTGCTGGCGGTGGCGCTTGGCGAGGCCACGAAAACCGTGCCCTATATCACCGATGCGTTGAAGGCCTATGAGTTCTGCGTGCGTCTCGGGCAGGCCACCAATACGGACGACATCGAAGGCGAGGTGGTGGCGCAGAGCGACGCACGCCCCACCGATGACGAGATCAAGGCGGCGCTCGGGCGTTTTGTCGGAGACATAATGCAGGTGCCGCCGAAATTCTCGGCCGTCAAGATCGACGGGCAGCGCGCCTATGCCCTGGCGCGCGAGGGCGAGGAATTCGAGGTCGCCGCGCGTCCGCTGTGGGTGGAAGAACTGATCATGGCAGGGCGGCCCGATGCCGATCACGTGGTGCTGGAAATGACCTGCGGCAAGGGCGGCTATGTGCGCGCGATCGCACGCGATCTGGGGGAGGTTCTGGGCTGTCATGGTCATGTGGCGTGGTTGCGGCGGATCTGGTCTGGGCCGTTCGAGGCGCAGGATGGGTTGAGCCTGGACGAGATCGACAGGCTGGCGCACGATCCGGCGCTGGACGCATATCTGCGTCCGCTCGAAGAGGGGCTGGCCGATCTGCCGATGGTGACCGCGACCCCCGAGGGCGCGGCGCGGCTGAGGAACGGCAATCCGGGGATGGTGATCGCGCGGGAGGTTGAGTATGGCGAGGAATGCTGGGCCTCCTTTGAGGGGCGCGCGGTGGCGGTGGGGCGCTACAAGGCGGGGGAATTGCATCCCTCGCGGGTTTTCAACACATGACTGTCGGGGCGCCGGATGATCTGCATGATCCGGGTGGCAAGGTGCGGCTGCGCTTGCCTGACGGGGTGATCGGCGGTGCCGGTTATTCGCCTTGCGGACGCTACCGGCAGATGCTCAGCCGAGACTGGACGCCCGAGGGGGCCCATCCGCGCACGGTGCTTTTCGTTGGCATGAACCCGTCGGTGGCCAGTGCCGAGGTGTCCGATCCGACCTGTCACCGCGAGCTTGTCTTTGCCCGCGACTGGGGGTTTACCCGCTACCTCAAGGGTAATGTGCTGGACTGGCGGGCGACCTCGCCCAGGGATCTGCCCGCCGATCCGGCAGAGGCGTGCAGCCCGGCGAATATTCCGGCGCTGGTGGCGATGGCCGGGGAGTCGGAGATGGTCGTGCTGGCCTATGGCAGGCTGCATGCGCGCTACTCTGGCGTGGTGCAGGCGGCGTTGCGGGCGATTGCGGCGACGGGGCGGCCGCTCAGGTGTCTTGGGCTGAACAAGGACGGATCGGCCAAGCATCCGCTCTATCTGCGCAGGGATACGGGTCTGATGGATTTTCCGGGGCTGTGATGCGTGGCCCTGCATGAAAAGGGGCGCTCGTGCGGAGCGCCCCCTGGGTCTGGCGACAGCGGGTGTTATTCCTCGATGCCGAGCGCCACGAATCGCGGCTCGCCGGCGCGGCGCACCAGAAGCAGCAGAGATTTGCGCCCGGCTTCGCGGGCTTCGGCGATTCGGTCGTCGAGATCGCTGATCGCGGCCACCTTCTGCTGACCGGCCTCGGTGATCAGATCGCCTGCGCGCAGTCCTTTCTCATAGGCTTCGGACAGGTTGTCGACATCGGTCACGACCAGTCCGCTTGCGTTGCTGTCCAGTTCGAGCTGCGCGCGCAGTTCGTCGTTGAGCGGGCTGAGCGTCAGGCCGAGCATGGTTTTCTCGGCAGGTTCCTGGCTCTCGCCGCCCGGTTGGGCGACGGGAATGGCGGCCTCGGCATCTTCGCGGCGGCCAAGGGTGATCTTGAGCGTGGTGGTCTTGCCGTCGCGGAACACCAGGACGCGCACCGCCTTGCCGACCTCGGTATTGCCGACCTGACGCACCAGGCTGCGGGTGTCGGCCACATCCTTGCCATCGAAGGACAGGATCACGTCACCGGCCAGCATGCCGGCATCGGCGGCGGGGCCTTCGGGGACGTCGGTCACCAGTGCGCCGGCGGCTTTTTCCAGCCCCATCGCCTCGGCCACGTCATCGGTCACGTCCTGAATACGCACGCCGAGCCAGCCGCGGCGGGTTTCGCCGAATTCCTGTAGCTGATCGACCACGCGCTTGACGACGTTGGAGGCCATCGAGAACCCGATGCCGATCGATCCGCCTGTGGGGCTGAGGATTGCGGTGTTCACGCCCACGACCTCGCCGTCGAGGTTGAAGAGCGGGCCGCCGGAGTTGCCGCGGTTGATCGCGGCGTCGGTCTGGATGTAATCGTCATAGGTGCCCGAAAGGGCGCGGTTGCGCGCCGACACGATCCCGGCGGAGAGCGAAAAGCCCTGGCCCAGCGGGTTGCCCATAGCCAGCACCCAATCGCCGACGCGCGCGGTATCGCTGTCGCCAAAGCTGACGAAGGGCAGCGGTTTGTCGGCCTTGACCTTCAGGAGCGCGATGTCGGTCTTGGGGTCGGTGCCGATCACCTCGGCGGGCAGGGTTTCGCCCGAGAAGAATTCGATCACGATCTCATCGGCGCTTTCGATCACGTGGTTGTTGGTCACGACAAAACCGTCCTCGGAGATGACGAACCCGGAACCGAGTGCCGAGGAGCGGCGCGGGCGATCGCCCTCGCCCTGACGGTTGCGGAACTGTTCAAAGAAGTCCTCGAACGGCGAGCCCTCGGGCACGATGGGCGAGGGTCCGGTGCCCTGGGCCACCACCGTCGAAGTGGTGATGTTCACCACCGCCGGGCTGATCTTTTGCGCCAGATCGGCAAAGCTGTCGGGCCGCGCCTGCGCTGCAATCGCCTGCGCCAGCATCAGCGCCAGAACGAGAGTCATCAGCGCGAGCTGGCGCAGGGGCCTGGTGTCCTTCAGGGTTGTGGAAATTGTTGGGAGTGTCACGCCAATATCTCCTTTGGTCTGTGTCATTCGGCGGCGATGGTTCCGGCCACCCCTTGCCGCTCAATGTAGGGGGTCTGGGCGGGATCGCAAAGTCCGCGACATCGTGTCACGCGCATGTGAACCTTTTGTCGCGGCGAAATCAAGCGCCGAGGGACTTGGCCATCCAGACCAGCGCCAGTCCGATGACGAGCGCGAGCATGCCGGCAATGCGCCGCGCCTCGGGCGGCAGGGCCGCGAGCGCCAGCAGCATCCGGTCGATAAGCGAAGGGGCCAGCGCATAGACCAGCCCCTCGACAATCAGCACCAGCCCAAGGGCCAGAAGCGCGGTTTCGATCATTGCGATGCGGTTCCCGACCGCAGATAATCGAAAAACTCGCTGTCCGGTGTCATCACCATCGAGGAATTACCGCCCTGCAACGCCTTTTCATAGGCTTCCAGCGAGCGGTAGAAGGCAAAGAATTCCGGGTTCGCGCCAAAGGCATTGGCGAAGATGGCGTTGCGTTCGGCATCGGCCTCGCCGCGCACGACCTGGGCCTGCCGCTCGGCATCCGAGAGCGTTTCCGTCACCGTCCGGTCGGCAAGGGCGCGCACGCGCTGCGCGGCTTCGTTACCGCGGGCGATCTCGTCGGCGGCTTCGCGCTCACGTTCGGCGCGCATCCGGGCGAATGTCGCCTCGAGGTTCTGATCGGGCAGGTTGGTCTGCTTGAGACGCACATCGACGACATCGAGACCAAGGCCCTGGGCGCTTTGCTGTGACTGTCGCTGGATGCGGCGCATCAACTCGCGGCGATCCTCCGAAAGGATCGTGTCCGACGTGACCTGATCGGCACCCAGAACCTCTCGGATCTGGGCGTTGAGGATCGACGACAGCCGGTCCTCGGCCACGCGAATCCCGCCCACGCCAACGGCCTGACGGAACTGCACCACGTCACGGATCCGGTAGCGGGCAAAGGCATCGACCACGAGGCGGCGGTCGTCCGAGGGCGTTACCTCGATGGTCTCGGTATCCAGCGACAGGATGCGGTCGTCATAGCGCACGACCTCCTGGATGAAGGGGATCTTGAACGACAGGCCGGGGTTTTCCTTGACGGCCTTGATCTGGCCGAATTGCAGCACCAGCGCCTTTTCGCGTTCATCCACGACAAAGATCGAGGACAGGCCCAGGAACAGGATCACGACCAGAAAGGGAATGATGAATTTTGTCTTGCCCATGGTCTCAGTTCCCCTCGCTGGTCGTGTTGCGGCGCAGTTCGTTCAGCGGCAGGTAGGGTACGACATTGCTGCCGCCCTCGGTGCCGACAACGGAACTGTCCAGAATGGTCTTGTCGATACCGCCCAGAACCCGCTCCATCGTTTCGATATAGAGACGTTTGCGCGTCACATCCGGCGCTTTTGCATATTCCGTCAGAACCGAGGTGAAGCGGCTGGCGTCACCCTGTGCCTCGTTCACCACACGGGCGCGGTAGCCTTCCGAGTCTTCGAGTATCTGTGCTGCCTGACCGCGGGCCTCGGCAAGGACGCGGTTGGCATAGGCATCCGCCTGGCGTTGCAGCCGGTCGCGTTCCTGTTCGGCAGCCTGCACCTCGCGAAAGCTGTCGATAACCTCGAGCGGCGGATCCGCCTTGTCGAGGTTGACCCGGACGATGCGGATGCCGCTGTCGTATTCGTCGAGCGTGGCCTGCACGTTCTGCATCGCGGTATCGGCGATGATGCCACGATCCCGGTTGAGGATCGGCGACAGGTTCGAGGCGGCGATGATCTCGCGCATGACCGACTCTGACACCGCCTGAACGGTCAATTGCGGATCGCGGATGTTGAACAGCACTTTCGCAGGGTCGGAAATGTTCCAAACGACCTGAAAGCCGATGTCCACGATATTGGCATCAGTGGTCAACATCAGCCCCTCTTCGCGGCCGCCGACACGTCTGCCGATGTCTTCCGTGCGTTCCGAGGTCACATTGACCACTTCGGCGGTGACCACCGGCCAGGGGGCAAAATTGAGGCCGGGATTGCCGGTCTTGTAATATTCGCCCAGGAAAAGCTCGACCGATTGTTCCTCGGGTTTGACCGTGTAGAGGCTGGCAAAGACCCAGAGCGCCACGGCGCCAAGCGCCGCAAGGCCGATCGTGCCCTTGCCGAACTGCGGACCTTCGCCGCCGCCGCCCGGCCCGCCGCGATTGCCGCCGCCGCGCCCGCCCATCAGCACGCGCAGCCGGTCCTGCCCCCGGCGCACCAGTTCGTCGATCTCGGGCAACTGAGGTCCGTTTTCGGGGGGGCGCCTGCCGCCGCCGGTGTTGCGGCCACGGTCATCTCCGCCCCCGCCCGAATTGCCGCCGCCCCATGGGCCGCCAGAGTTTCCAGCCATACGTCTCTCTTCCCTTGTTGTTCCGTCCGTGACGGACCTGATCAATACCTGTGCAGTTATGCCGGAAAATCAAGCCGTTCGGACAGGGGTTTTCATTGTTACGATCTCTTCCGACATGGTCGGATGCACCGCGACCGTGCGGTCGAAATCCTCTTTGGTGGCACCCATCCTGACCGCGATGCCGGCCAGTTGGATCATTTCGCCCGCGCCGGGGGCCACGATATGACAGCCCAGCACCTTGCGGGTTTTCCGGCTGACGATCAGCTTCATCAGAGCCCGGTCGGGGCGACCGGCAAAGGCGCTGTGCATCGGGCGAAAGGAGGTGGCATAAACCTCGATCGGTTCCTGCTCGCGGGCGTCCTCCTCGCTCAGCCCGACGGTGCCCATTTCGGGTTGGGTGAAGATCGCGGTCGGGATCAGATCGTGATCGACCGGGGTGGGGTTGCCCTTGAACACGGTTTCGACAAAGGCCATGCCCTCGCGGATCGCAACCGGGGTGAGGTTGACCCGGTCGGTCACATCTCCGATGGCGTAGACGGACGGCACGCCGGTCTGGCTGTAGCTGTCCACCACGATCTCGCCCCTGCGGCCCATGACCACGCCCGCCGATTCGAGGCCCATGTCCCCGGTGTTGGGCGCGCGTCCGGTGGCGAACATCACCTGTTCGAATATCGCCTCGCTGCCGTTGGTGGCCTTGACCCGATAGCCGCCGGGGGCCTTTTCCATCGACAGGATATTGGTGCCCAGATGCAGATTGATGCCTGACTGGATCATCTCGTCCGACACAAGGCCGCGCGCCTCATCGTCAAAGCCGCGCAGGATCTGCGCGCCGCGGTAATATTGCGTCACCTGCACGCCGAGGCCGTTGAGGATACAGGCGAATTCGCAGGCGATATAGCCGCCGCCGATGATCAGGATTGATTTGGGCAGCTTTTCGAGATGGAAGATGTCGTTGCTGGTGATGCCATGTTCTGCTCCCGGCAGATCGGGTTTCACGGGGCGCCCGCCGGTGGCGATGAGGATATGCTTGGCGTTCTTGCGTGTGCCGTCCGCCAGTTCCACCGTATGCGGATCCGCCAGCCGCGCGCGGGCATCGAATGTGACGACGCCGTTGTTGCCGAGCACGCCGCGATAGACGTCTTCGAGCCGGTCGAGTTCGGTGTGCAGTTTCGTTCTGAACGCGGCCCAGTCAAAGCCGCCCGCATGCACGGTCCAGCCATAGGCCTGCGCGTCGGCCATCGCGCTGCGATACTCGGAGGCGAATACCATCAGTTTCTTGGGCACGCAGCCGCGGATCACGCAGGTGCCGCCATATCGGTCCTCTTCGGCGAGCGCCACGCGCGCGCCGCCCTGCGCCGCCACCCGCGCCGCGCGCACCCCGCCAGAGCCGCCGCCGATCACAAATAGGTCGTAGTCGAATGTCATGCCTGTTGCTGCCTCAGTCGTTCAGATCGGTGAAGAGATTGTCGGTTTCGATGAAGTCGAGCCGGTCGTTTTCGACCGTGCCTTCGTTGATGTTGCGGGTCTCGACACGCCCGTCGCCATGCCCCACGATCACCACATCGCAGATGTCGAGGAAAAGCCCGTTCTCGACCAGACCCGGAATCTGGTTGAGCGCCATCGACAACCGGTGGGCGTTGCCAATTCGCTGGAGATGCAGATCGAGGATGTAATTGCCCTCGTCGGTCAGGAACGGCCGCCCGCCATTCATTCTGAGCTTCGCGTCGCGGCCCAGGACATCCATGTTGATCAGCAGTTCCTCGAGCAGCGACTTCGTGGTCTGCCAGCCAAAGGGTATGATCTCGACCGGCAGGGGGAAGGCGCCCAGCGTCTCGACCTCCTTGCCGGCGTCGGCGATCACGATCATCTGGTCGCTGGCGGTGGCCACGATCTTTTCCTGCAGCAATGCGCCGCCGCCGCCCTTGATGAGGTTGAGATTGCCGTCGAATTCATCCGCGCCGTCGATGGTCAGGTCGAGCCATTTCGCCTCGTCGAGGCTGATCACCTCGATCCCGACCTCGCGTGCCAGATCGGCGGTGCGTGTCGAGGTCGGCACGCCCTTGATGCGCAGCCCGTCGTCGCGCACCAGTTCGCCCAGGCAGCGCACCATCCAGGCGGCGGTCGAGCCGGTGCCGAGGCCCACGCGCATCCCGTCCTCGACAAAATCCACGGACCGCCGCGCGGCGACGAACTTGGCCTTGTCGATGGGCGACAGTTCTCCGGTCATGACAGCGACTCCCTGCATGGTTGGCAGGGGTTATAAGAGAGTTGTCGGGCGGGTGCGAGGGCGAATTGCCGGAGTCTTGCGCATGCCGGTCCTGCGGATGCGGTCAAGACGTCCGGCGGGGGGCAGCGCCAGCGTTACAGTCTTTTCTGCAAGGAGGCGAACGCCGACCCATCGGCGAGTGTGGCTGACATGGCCGCGATGAAGCCGACCACAAGGGCGATGCCTTTCATTGGCGCACTCTTCTGAAAGCGGGTCAGCGAAGGTAGGCGGGCCAGTACCGGGCGGAACGGTCGTGCCAGTATCGGTATCCGTCACCGTCCCGGTAGAAGGTGTAACAGGTCCTGCGGCCGGTGCCCGAGTTTTTCGTGCACAGCACGCCGTTATTGGCGATCTGCCAGGTGCCCCGCGCGCTCATGCTGCTGTCGTCATACCGATAGGTGCCGTCTTTCGAGAACATGAAGATTCCGACACCCTGCCCCCATTCGCGACCGACGAAGATGTCGCGCACCTGATCCGCCGTCAGGCGGTTGGTGTTGTCGGCTGCGGTGGTCTGACCGGCCATGAGGCTGAGCAGCGCTACGGCGGCCAGCGCCGCGATCATTGATCTGCGCATCGTCATCGTCCGCATCAGAGCGAACCCTTGAGCCGGTCGAGGATTTTCAGGGAGTCCCGCATGGCGTCGGGGTCGTTCTGCTGGTGTGCCTTTTCGTGCATTGCCCGGCCCTCTTCGAACTGTCGTTCAAGGTCGGCCTTCTTGTCTGCGGGCAGCGAGGCGGCGGCCAGCCTGGCCGCGACTTCCGGGTATTCCGCAGTACCCCGGCAGGCGAGCGCACCTGACGCCGTTGCCATCGTAAAGAGAAGCCCGCCCAGGAGAAGAGCGGCGGGTCGCAGGGAATTCCTGTATTTATTGGTCATGGTTGCCTCCGGTTTTCGTAAGGATTGCCGATGCCGTCCGCCCCCGGATACGCGAGGGCAGGCGACCACCGCTTGTGCGAGGGGTCGCCCGGTCATTTTTTATGATCGGTCCACATCGGGTGTCACCGGCAAAGCCGGAAAACTTGGAAAAGCGGAAAACGGTGAGAATATGTGACCATTCTCAATGGCTTGATCGGATATCCCGATCTGGCTAGACAAAAGCAGGAAAGCCGCGCGGGAGGACAACGTGAGGGAGAGTGTTGCTGACTTCGTTGAATGGTGGAGGCTGTTCGATGCGCTATGCACCGAACGCGGCCATGTTGATAACGGCCAGCTCGCCAGCGAATACTGTAATCTTACCAGGAAGCAGGCGAATGGCGCTTATGAAGCCGCGCTCAAGAGCCTGAACAACTGGCGGCAGGGGCTGCACACTCCCAGCCGCCGCAACTTTCGCATCCTGACCTTGTTGCTGCGCGTCGAGGACATGGCCGGGGTGCTGCCGCACTGGAACCTGCTTTATGAAGAGGCCCAGCGGCGCAAGCCGCCCTCTGAGCCGGAGAATGGCGAGCAGCGCGAGTCTCTGAGCGCGGCCCCGATTCAGCCTGCCGGTGCAGGTCTTTCCGTCGGTCGGCAGATCGCGGCGGCGGTTGCGCTTGTGGCGCTGGGGGCTGGCGGAGGCGCAATCGTCACCCTGAACATGGTTCAGCCTCGGGGTGTGGCCGCCGTTGCCGTGGCTGGACCGGGGCCAGACACCGGCGCGCCAATCATCGACATGACCGGCCAGCGCATTCCCTACCGCGAGCATACTGTTGTCAAGACAGGGCAATCCGTGGTGATCCACGGCGAGCGCAGTCTGTGCGGCGAGCAGCCGCCCCCTTGGGAAGCCGTCGCGCACAACCTTCCCTCGCTTGCCATCGGGGTCTGGTCGGACGGAGGTGTCGGCTTTCGCATCAGCAATTCGTGCGGCGGGCCGACGCCGGCAAGGGCCGTGGTGTTCACCGCCACCAGGTCCGGCGAGGAGCAATTTTACCTCTACGCCGATCCGGTCACGATCCGCGTGGAAGAATAGAGCGCCCCCGCACGGGGAGTTGTCGCCGGGGTCAGTTTGATTTCGAGGGGATTGGGGTGAGAGGCTGGACAACGACCCAAGCGAGGCTCGTTACGGCTGCTTCCTTCCGGACCTGACCGGGTTGGCGAGGTGCCTGCCCGCGCCAACCTCTCGGGACGGGATATAGGTCTCTGTGGCGGGATTCGCAAGGGCGTGTGGCGGAGGCTGGCGTTGCGCCGCTGTCACGACCGGCAGCGTCAGGCGCAGGCGGGCAAAGCCCGTGGCGCTGTCGCCGAGGTCGGTGGCGCCGAGTGCCGCGATCTCTTGAGGATAGGCGCGCAGGCCGGGGCCTGTCTCGACCTCGACGGTAGTCGGAGCCATGGGTGCAAAGCGCCATGTGGCGCGAGCGCTTGGTGTGACCGTTCCAAGGCGCGCCACATGATCGGCGACAAGATCGCGGATCGGGCGGGGATTGCCGTGGATGAGCGCGGTTCCGGCCAGCGGGGGAAATGGTCCGCCGCCCCAGGCGCGGTAGCTGTTGGAGGCGATCACGAAGCGGTCGGAACCGGCCACGGGCTGACCGGCGTGGCAAAGGTCGCCGATGCGCCGGGCGGTCGGATGCAAGATCTGGCCGGTGTGGCTGTAGCGTGGCGGTTGCGTCAGGTCGATGCTGTAGCTGAGCCCGTCGATCACGTCGAAATCGTGCCCCGGCACGCCGGGATCGAGGAGCGTCTGACCGGGCGCGCCGGGGGTGATGCGATGAAAGCAGATTGCCGCGCGCTCAAGCCAGTCGCGCAGTTCTGCGCCGGTAACGAGCAGGCCGCAGAGCGTGTTCGGAAAGCCGTAGAGATCGGCGATGTTGCGCAGGCGCAGGGGGCCTGCGGGAATGTCGGTGTAATGCGCGGGCCCGCCGCGACCGCCGGTCCTGAACGGAGCCGAGGCCGACAGGACCGGCAGGCCGGCGTGGGGGGTATCGGCGAGCGCCTCTGTGAGGGCGGCGCGCTGGGCGTCGTTCACAAGCTGCGTCGCCGGGTCGTTGCGCAAAAGCGCGAGGTAGCTGTGCAGAGGGGCAGCACCATGGCCCAGAGGCCGGTTCGTCAGGCGCAGGGTATGGGCGTGGGCGGGTGTGAGCGCGCGGCAGAGGCGCGGGCAGGGTTCTGCCCCGGCGGCGGTCAGCAGGCTGGCGCGATGATCTCTGACCCGCCATTTTCCAGCGGTCCGCGTGAGCGTCAGGTCGAGTTGGCCAAGGTGTGATCCGGCGAAACCCGCCATGAGGCAGGGGGTGCCGTGGAGCGTGGCGCGCGCGTTGTCGGCCCCCGGCGTGGCGGTGTGATCGGCGCCGGGAAAGCGCTTGTGGCTGTGCCCCGCGAGGATCGCGTCGATGCCGGGCAGGCGGGCAAGCGCCCGCGCCGCGTTCTCCATCATCGGGCGATCCGGGCCGGGATCAATGCCGGTATGGGCCATCAGGATCACGATATCGGCCCCTCCGGCACGGATCACCGGCAGCCATGCGCGCGCGGTCTCGACCATGTCGCGGGCGGTCAGGCGGTCGCAGAGATGGGCGTGATCCCATGTCGTGATCTGCGGCGGCAGGAGGCCGAGCAGGCCGATGCGCAGGCTGTGCCAGTGACCGTCGGTATCGCGCATCCGGCGCGGCAGGATCAGGTAGGGGGGCAGCAGGGTCTGATCCTGAACCGGGGTCGCGCCGGGCTGCGTTACCGCATTGGCGCAGGTCAGGGGAAAGCGCGCCTGTCCGAGCGTCTTGCGCAGCCAGTCGAGGCCGAAGTTGAATTCGTGATTGCCAAGGGTCGCTGCGTCATAGCCCATGAGGTTCATCGCGTGCAGCACCGGGTGCCGGCCGCGCCAGCCCCGACCGGGCTGTGCGGTCAGGTCGCTGAGCGGCGTGCCCTGCAGGAAATCGCCGTTGTCGAGCAGCAGGCAGTTCCCAGCCCCCGCCGCGGCGCGGGCCTCAGCCGCGCGCGTCGCAAGCCGTGCCAGCCCATAGGGCCGGTCGCCTGTGTTGGTGTAATAGTCGAAGGGCAGGATATGGCCGTGTACATCCGTGGTCTGGAGCACGCGCAGCCGTATTGTTGCAGGGGGTATCGGCTCGGGGGCGGAGGGATCGGGGAACTCGGTCAATTCTGCAACGTCCGCTGGCCTGGGATATCTGTCCAGGTTGGTTGGAAGAGGTCACCCGATCCACATGCTACTGTCACAGCCGCCTTGCCGCGCGGGCGAAGGTGGCATAGCCGCAGCGGGGGATCAACACACCATAAGTTGTACCGCGCGAATTTTTTGCAGCTTTGTTGTGCTGTGCCCTTGTCTTGTGCGGGCTGCCGGTATGTGTAGAGAAAGAGACGAAACGGGGGCGTGGGATGCGGCAGGCGGAAGAGGTGACATTCGGCGGATCGGGGCTGGACCGGGCGGACGATCTGCGTGGTGACGAGGCGGCGATCGCGGCGGCGGCGGCTGCCGGGCGGGCGCAGGCGCTGGTGCTGTGGCGCGGCAAGCCGCTGGTGGCGGGCGGCACCTTTGACCGGCTGATCCGGCTGGCCCCCGATCATCCGGTGCTGGCGCGCTATCACGTGCCGCCGATCCTGCTGGGGCGCGATGAAAACGGCGATCTCATACTCGCGCATGACATTTCCGCCTGGGTGCCGCCGGGGCTTGAGCCTGATCAACTGGACACGTTTCTGGATGCCTCCGAGCAGGTGCATCCCGATCTGCCGGAGGGCGCTGTCTTTGCCGAGTTGCGCCGGGTGATGACCCATCTGGATGCACGCGACGCGGAACTGGCGGCGACCGCCAAGGCGATTCTGGGCTGGCATGTCACGCATCGCCATTGCGCACGCTGCGGCAAGGAGAGCCGGATGATCCGCGCCGGTTGGCAGCGCAGTTGCAATCACTGCGGCGGCCAGCATTTCCCGCGCACCGATCCGGTGGTGATCATGCTCATCACGCGGGGCAATGCCGTGCTGATGGGGCGCTCTCCGGGCTGGCCCGAGGGGATGTATTCGCTGCTGGCGGGGTTCATCGAGCCGGGCGAGACCGTCGAGGCCGCCGTGCGCCGGGAAGTCTGGGAAGAGGCGGGCATAAGGGTGGGCGAGGTCGATTTCCTGGCCAGTCAGCCCTGGCCGTTTCCGGCATCTCTGATGCTGGGCTGTCGCGGTGCGGCACTGAACACGGAGATCACGATTGATCCGAAGGAGATCGAGGATGCCCGCTGGATGAGCCGCGAGGAGATATTGCAGACCTTCGCCGGGGAGCATCCCGAGATCCTGCCCGCGCGCAAGGGGGCGATCGCGCATTTCCTGCTCAGAATGTGGCTTGCCGATCGTCTGGATTGACGCGACAGTGACCGCGAACGGGACATAGCGAGGCGCAGGGAACATCCTGAAATGCGATTCACCAGCAAGGCGGACATCGAGGCGCCCATCGACCATGTCTTTGCCCGGATTACCGATTTTCAGACCCTTGAGCGGGCGGCGCTGCGTCGGGGGGCGGAGGTCCGGCGCAACGACGAGCGCGCGTCGCCCGGTGTCGGCATGGGCTGGCATGCCAGTTTCATGTTGCGGGGCAAGCGGCGCGAGATTGAAACGGAGCTGACCGAATACAACCCGCCGAGCGGCGTCACCGTCCTGGCCCGTTCGACCTTGCTGAGTGGGCGGATGGATGTCGATCTGGTGGCGTTGTCGCCTGGGCGCACGCGGATGACGGTCGATCTGGCGGTGACGCCAAAGACCCTCGCGGCGCGCCTGATGGTGCAGTCGCTGAAACTGGCGAGGGCCAATCTGGCCAACCGGTTCAGATCGCGGGTGGCGGGGTATGCGGTGGATCTGGAAGAACGGTTCAGGCGCGGCGCCTGAACGGATCAGACCAGGACGCCCCACCACCTGAGCGTATTGCGCAGGTGATTCCGGATTTCGGCAAATGCGCGGTTCGTATCGCGCGCCTCGATCGCGGCGATGATGGCGAGATGTTCGTTCATCGCCGGGACGATGCGGTCCGGCACGAAGGGTCGTGTATTCTGGATGACAGCGATCCGGTCGCGATTTTCGGCGTAGAGCCGTCTGGCGAGCCCTGACCCGAGTCCGGTCGCCAATGCGTCGTGCAGCGAAAGGTCGGTCCGGACCGCGCGGCGGGACAGGTCGGCGGTCAGTTTCGCCTGCGCCTCGTCGCGCAGGCGCTCGTGCTCTTGCCGAAGCGCCGCAATAGGGATTTCGCCGCCCCGTTCGATCAGCAGGCGGGTCCCTTCGCAGTCGAACATCGCGCGCAGTTCCAGACAGTCGCGGGTGGTCTCGGGACCGGCATCCATGATCATGATGCCGCGCTTTGGCAGAACGCTGAGCAATCCGCCCGCCTCGGCGCGTTTCACCGCGTCGCGCACCGCCGCAATTGGCAGGCCCAACTGTTCGACCAGAACCGGCATCGACAGGAACGCGCCGCTGGCCAGCCGCCCGTCGCGCAGCCGGGAAAGCAGCGCCTGATAGGCGCGCTCGGTCAGAAGATCGGGCGCGGTCATCTGTTCCCTGCGTCTTTCAGGAACGTTCCGGGCCATCATCAATCGACAGGCTGACCGCCGGAAAATCGGGCATCTTGCATTTCCTGAAGGTCCTTTCTCAAATCCCGCATTATCAGAATCTGAAATAGCATCTAACATTTTACATACAATAGCAGGAACTCCGGAATTCAGAACCAACACAACCAATATGTCCGGATCGGCAAGATCCGACTCATCAGGGAGAAATTCATGCAAGGTTTGATTATCGAAAAAGACGGTGTGCCGATCCGCAGCCATGGCTCGCAGCCCGGCGATGACACGCTCAGCCCTGTCACCAGAGAAGAAAAATCCTGGGGATGGTTTGCCATCTTCAACGTCTGGGCGAACGACATTCAGTCGCTGTTTGGCTATTCGCTGGTTGCGTCGCTGTTCATTTCCTATGGCGTCAGCGGCTGGACAGCCTTTGCCGCGCTGATCGTCGCGGGTCTGTTCGTCATGGTGCTGGTCAACCTGTCGGGTGCCGCCGGTGAGCGCTATGGCATACCCTATCCCGTGCTTGCGCGGGCCAGCATGGGCACGGCGGGCGCAAGGCTGCCCGCCGTGTTGCGCGCGACGGTGGCGGTGTTCTGGTACGGGGTGCAGGTCTATTTCGCCTCGACCGCGCTGTCGCTTCTGATCCGGTCGGTGACGGGCGCCACGGGCGGGGCCGAGGTGCTGGGTCTGACGGGGATCGACTGGCTGTCCTTTGTTCTGGTGTGGGTCTTTCACATCGTCATCTTCTGGCGCGGCATGAGCTGGGTCGAGACGTTTCTGAACATCGCGGGGCCGTTCGTCTATGTGGTGATGATCGGTCTCGTTGCCGTGCTCTGGGTCAAGTCCGAGGGTCAGCTTTTGTCGCAGGCGCGCACGATCTTTGCCAATCCGGAGGGCACATGGTCTACTGAAATCGCGGGCTTTGTTGCGATCATCGGCACGATGGTGGCCTATTTCGCCGCTGTCATGATCAATTTCAGCGACTTTTCCCGCTATGCGCGGGACAAGAAGGCGATGATACGCGGCAACCTTGCGGGTCTGCCGTTCAACATGATCCTGTTCTCGGCGCTGGCGCTTCTGACGACGGCGGGGGCGGCGGTGGTCTATGGCGAGGCGATCATCAACCCGACCGAGATCGTCGCGCGGACCGACAGCGTGCTGCTGGGCGTGATCGCGGCCATCACATTCTTTGCCGCGACGGTAGGCATCAACCTGGTGGCCAATTTCATTCCGGCCGTGAACGGCATTGCCAACCTTGCGCCGTCCAAGATCGGGTTTCGCAAGGCAGGGCTGATCACGTCGTTCTTTGCGCTGATCATCGGTGGACTGTGGACCAGCTTTATCAGCCAGTTCGGTATCAGCGGATTTGTGAACACGCTGGGCGCGACGCTGGCCCCGCTCTACGGGATCATGATCGCGGATTATTACCTGCTGCGCAAAGAGGTGCTGAACCGGGACGATCTCTACAACATGCAGGGCGGCACCTATCACTATCGCAACGGCTGGAACGACAATGCGCTGGTGGCGTTCGGCATCGCGGCGGTGTTCTCGGTCGCGACGGTCTGGGTGCCGGCCCTGAGCCAGCTGTCGGGCTATGCCTGGGTGATCGGCGCGGTGCTGGGGGGGGTGATCTATTTCCAGCGGTGCAGGCAGTCCCACGTCGTATGACCGCCCGCGAAACGGCATGACCAGAAACGCAGAACCCGGCAATCGCCGGGTTCAGGCTGTTGGCAAGGTCGGGACCAATGAATTCGGGCAAGATGTGCTGGAGGGTTCGGCGTTGGGGGCAGGGAGGCCTCAGGCGGCGGGTTTGTGGCGCATCGGCCCCGCCGGGAGTGGCAGGCGGTTATGACCCCTCCCCGGTGACATGTCATATATGACACGTCATGGCGGTCAGGTGGCAAGGGTCGGCGCGAAAGGTCCGGTCAGACGACGCCGGAGGTTCCGGGGTCCGAAGGGGGCGGCAGGACACAAGCGGCTGAGTTCCGGCGCACCGGCCCCGCCGGAAGTGGCGGGGGCGTTGTGACCACATTCGGATGACATGTCATGGTATCTGCGCCGCAGACCTGCGGCCTGAAATATCCACGAGGTCGCAAGCGCCCGGAGCCCGGAAATGTGTTATGCTCGGCCTGATCTGACAACGGGTGGGGAAAGCGCATTACGCAGTCACGAGTTAGATTTTGCAGGAGTTTCGATGGAACCCGCATCGCCTATTGCGTGACGGGGCAGGGTGCGCCGGTGTTGTTGATGCCCAGTTGGTTGTCGAATCTCGACTATCAGTGGCAGAGCACGGCGTGGCGTCCATGGCTCGAGTTTCTGTGGGACCGGAACCATCTGATCCGGTACGATCCGCGTGGCTGCGGACTGTCGGACCGGGATATCGACGACCTCTCGTTCGACAGCTGGGTGCGCGATGTGGATGCCGTGCTGGATGCTGCGGGTCTTGACCGGGTCTCGCTGATCGGCATTTGCCAGGGTGGGGCCGTTGCCATCCGCTATGCCGCCTCGCGCCCGGACCGGGTGGATCGTCTGGTCCTGTATGGCACCTATGCGCGAGGCCGGAACCGCCGCGACGATGTGCCCCTGGAGCCTGAAAAGGCCAAGGTCATGCTGGAGATGCTGGAACTGGGATGGGCCGACGAGGACAGCGCGTTCATGCGTTCCTTTGCCACGCAGTTTCAGCCGGATGGCACGCTGGAGCATCTGCGGACGTGGTGCAAGCTGCAACGCCAGGCGGCATCGGCAAGCAGCGCCGTCGCCCTGACCAGGATCATGTTCGATATAAACGTGATGGAGGATGCGCGTAAAATCCGTTGCCCGACGCTGGTTGCCCATGTCCGGGAGGATGCCGTGGTGCCATTGGAGGAGGGGCGCATTCTCGCGAGGGAAATACCTGGTGCGAGTTTTCTGACATTTGACAGCCGCAATCACTTCATGCTTCCGAAGGAACCGGCCTGGGCCGAACTGGTCGATGCGCTCGACTCTTTCCTGCCCGGCCTGCGCGAAAGCGATGAACTGGCCGCGGTTCTGAGCATGCGCGAGCAACAAGTTCTGCGCGCGGTTGCGGAAGGGCTGGACAACCGCGAGATCGGCACGGCGCTCGACATCAGCGAGAAGACGGTGCGCAATCATGTGTCGGGCATCCTGTCGAAACTTGGTGTTCCGACGCGCGCCAAGGCGATCGTCCGGGCGATTCGTGCCGGGCTGGGACCGGGCGAAGCCGGTCGGTGAGCGGGGCAAATGTCCCGGCGCCGACGTCGAAATCCCTTGGGAAATCCCACCGAGCGGGACAACCGCATCATGTGGCGTGGCGTGAAGGCGCGTAACCTCGATCTGTTCCGATCAGGGGAGAAGCGCCATGTTCGCCGAGATGATCCGCACCTGTGCCGCGTCGATTGCCGTGCTCGTATCCATGGCGTGTGGCGGTCATGCCGAAACAGAGGTGCCGATGCCGCTGTCGGTCGACGATCTGAAGCAGACATATCTTGACTGCGAGCGGCGCGCGCTTGCCGGGCGGATTGCAACCGACGAGATCATGCCGTGCTCGGTCGTCTACGAGGAACTCAAGCGCCGGGGTTTTGACGGCAACTGGGTCAAGCTGTGGCACTGGTCGCAGCGCGCGCTTGGCCAGGGTCAGGACGCATGAATTGCGCCCCTTGAGTGTTGCGGCAATCGGAAACCATCGCACCCGGGGCAGCGGATCGGATCCGGTGGCGGGTGGCCTGGGGTGAAAGATCCCCGCCTGCGCGGGGATGACGGGCGCGAGGGGGGCGGGGTGGCCGGCCCTAGCTGCCCTCGTGTCGCCGCGGGTCGGCGGGGTAGACGCCGAGGATGGTGACATCGGAGGTGAAGTAATCCAGCTCGTCCAGCGCGCGGGCCACTGGGGGATCCTCGGGGTGGCCCTCGATATCGGCATAGAACTGGGTCGCGGTGAACGAACCGCCGACCATGTAGCTCTCGAGTTTGGTCATGTTCACCCCGTTGGTGGCAAAGCCGCCCATCGCCTTGTAGAGCGCGGCGGGGATATTGCGCACCTGAAACACGAAGGTGGTCATCATGCCGTCACCGCCCCTGCGCGCGAAATCGGGTTCGCGCGCCATGACCAGAAACCGGGTGGTGTTGGTGCTCTGGTCCTCGATATGCCGTGCGAGCACGTCGAGGCCGTAGATCTCGCCCGCAAGCTCGCTGGCCAGCGCCGCGATTTCGGGCCGACCGGCCTCGGCGACATGTCGGGCCGATCCGGCGGTGTCGGCGCCGGTGATCCGGCGGATGCCGTGGCGCTCCAGAAAGGCGCGGCACTGACCCAGAAGCATGGTGTGGCTCATCGCGCTCTCGACCTGGTCGAGGCGCACACCGGGCAGGGCCAGAAGGTTGATGTGCACACGCACGAAGGCCTCTGCCACGATATGCAGTCCGGATTCGGGCAAGAGGTGGTGAATATCGGCGACCCGCCCGAAGGTCGAGTTCTCGACCGGCAGCATGGCAAGATCAGCCTCGCCTTCGCGCACCGCTGCAATCGCATCCTCGAAGGTGCGGCAGGGCAGGGGTTCCATCGCGGGATATGTCTCGCGGCAGGCCTGGTGCGAGTAGGCGCCAAGCTCTCCCTGAAAGGCGATGTGGTTGGTCATCCGCATTTTTCCGTGTTCTTGGCCCGGTCGGGCGTTTGGTCGCGGAAACTACACCTTGCGCGTCAGTAGGGGAAGCGGATAGATACGCGGCCAACAATGGATCAAATGGAAACGGGCCAATGTTCGACACAATGACACTGACAAAGACCGCTGGCGCCCTGTGCGGCGCCCTGCTGATCTTTCTTCTCGGCAATTGGGCGGCGGAGACGATCTATTCGACAGGTGGCGGTCATGGTGAGGATCACGCGCAGGGTTACGTGATCGACACCGGCGCGGGCGATACCGAAGAAGAGGTCGCCGATGAGGGGCCGAGTCTGGCGGAACTGATGGCCGCCGCGGATCCGGCGAATGGCGAAAGCGTGTTTCGCAACTGTGCTGCCTGTCACGCGGTCGCGGATGGCGAGAACAAGGCCGGGCCGCATCTCTACGGTGTGGTTGGCCGGGCTGTCGGGTCGGTTGACGGGTTTGGCTATTCCGGTGCGCTGACCGAGGTGGCCGAGGTCTGGACGCCGGTGGAACTGAATGCGTTTCTTGAAAATCCGCGTGGCTATGCACCGGGCACGTCGATGGGCTATGCCGGGCTGCGCAAGGCTGAGGATCGCGCCGACCTGATCGCCTATCTCGATCAGACCGACGGCACGACCTTTGAAATGCCGGTGGATGAGGCGGCGGCCGAAGAGCCTGCGGCGGAGGAAGGTGCGACCGAGGAAGGCGCTGCGGAAGAGGGTGCGACCGAGGAGGACGCTGCCGAAGAGGGTGCGACCGAGGAAGGCGCTGCGGAAGAGGGTGCGACCGAGGAGCCCACAACGGAACAGGCAGCGACGGAAGAGTCCGGCGCATCGGATTTTGCCGCTCTGGTTGCCGCTGCCGATCTCGGCGAGGGCGAGAGGATTTTCCGCCGCTGTGCCGCCTGTCACGCGGTCGCGGATGGCGAGAACAAGGCCGGGCCTCATCTCTTTGCCGTGGTCGGCCGTGATATCGCCAGCGTCGAGGGGTTCAACTATTCCGACGCGCTCAAGGGGCTGGACGGTGAATGGACGCCGGAAAAGCTAAGCGCATGGCTGGAGAAACCGAGCGAGTTTGCGCCGGGCAACCGCATGGGATTCCCCGGCCTCAAGGACGAGCAGGACCGCGCCAATCTGATCGGCTATCTGCAAAGCGTCGGCAACTGAGATTGACGATTTCGTGAACATGGCCGCTGCCCGGTGCGGGTGGCGGCCTTTTTCATGGGTGCGCCGGATGATCGCGCTTGAACAAGGCGTCCCCCCTCCTTAGCTTGCCAAGAACAGAAAAAGCGCCAGATAAGGCAGCGGCAGGAGGATGATAGCATGACCGGACACCAATGCCCGGCTGACGCCCGGGTTGCCTGGAAAGTTGCGCCATGGCGCGCGCTCATGGCCCTTGCGGGCCTGTCGATTGCGGCACTCATGGCGCAGGCGGTGTGGGCCGGGGAAAAGATCATCACCTCGCATGGCTATTCGTTCTATGGCGATCTGAAATATCCCGCCGATTACGAGCATTTCGATTACGTGAACCCGGATGCGCCCAAGGGTGGCGAGATCGCGCTGTATGCGCCCGGTACGTTCGACTCGATGAACCCCTATTCGCGCAAGGGCCGCGCCGGGCGGCTGTCGTGGATGGTCTACGAGAGCCTCCTGGGCGGATCGGAGGCCACCGGCGAGCCGCTGCCGGGGGATCGCTATAACGAGGGTTATGGCCTGCTGGCCGAACGGCTGGAATATGACGAGGGCAAGACCTGGGTGATTTTTCACATGCGGCCCGAGGCACGGTTTGCCGATGGCACGCCGGTCACGGCGCATGACGTGGTGTTCTCGCACGACCTGTTTCTGGAACAGGGGCTGAAATCCTATGCCGATGCGGTCAAGCGCCGGGTGCTGAGCGCCGAGGCGCTGGACGATCACCGGGTGAAATTCACCTTTGCCGAGGGCATCTCGCGCCGGTCGCTGATTGATCAGGTGGGGGGCACGCCGGTGTTTCCGCGCAAGTGGTATGAGGATACCGGCGCGCGGCTGGATGAGCCGCGGCTGGAGGCGGCGCCGGGGTCCGGCCCCTATCAGGTCAAGAGCTATGACGTGAACCGCAACATCGTCTATGAGCGCAACCCCGATTACTGGGGCTGGCATCTGCCGATCAACAAGGGGCGGCATAATTTCGACCGTATAAGGATAGAGTATTTCGCCGATGACAACGCCGCGTTCGAGGCGTTCAAGGCGGGCATCTACACGTTCCGGCCCGAGGGCAATTCCAAGACCTGGGCGACCGGATACGATTTCCCGGCGATGCAGAAGGGGCATGTGGTCAAGGCCGAACTGCCCGACGGATTGCCGCCGACGCCTTCGGGGTTCGTCTTCAACCTTGGCCGCGAGAAGTTGCAGGACAAGCGGGTTCGACAGGCGATTGCGCTGGGGTTCAATTTCGAGTGGACCAATGCGTCGCTGCAATACGGTCTCTTCCGGCAGCGCCATTCCTTTGTGCAGGATACGCCGCTTGAGGCCAAGGGCGTGCCGGAGGGGGCGGAACTGGAACTGCTGAAATCGCTGGGCGATCTGGTGCCCGAGGAGATGCTGACCGCGCCTGCGGTGATGGCGCACGAATCCGACGGTTCGCGGCTCAATGACCGGCGCAATCTGCGGGCGGCGATGAAACTGCTGGACGAGGCGGGCTGGGCCGTGGGCGGCGACGGCAAACGGCGCAATGCGGCAGGCGAGGTGCTCAGGATCGAGATCCCGATTTCCGCCTCTGGATCTGCCACCATGTCGGCGGTCGTCGAGAGTTTCGTGAGCAATCTGCAACTGATGGGGATCGACGCGAAATTCGACAAGATCGACGCTGCGCAATATACCGCGCGCGAGCGGGACCGCGACTATGACATGATATTTGACAGCTATGTCGCGTTCCTTGAGGCGGGCACCGGGCTGCATCAGCGTTATGGCAGCAAGGAGGCCGCGTTCAGCCTGTTCAACCCCGCCGGGCTGGCAAGCCCGATGGTGGATGCGATCATCGACCGCGCCCTCGAGTCGGGCAGCAAGGAAGAGCAGGACGTGGCGCTGACGGCACTGGACCGGGCGCTGCGCTATGAATTCTTCATGGTGCCGACATGGTATCTGGACCAGAGCTGGGTCGCCTATTGGGATATGTTCGACTATCCCCGGCCGCTGCCGCCCTATGCCACCGGAGTGCTGGATTTCTGGTGGTATGACGCGGAAAAGGCCGAGGCGCTCAAGGCTGCGGGCGCGCTGTGATCCGGGGGAACGTCTGAGATGGGCGCCTATATCCTGCGGCGGCTGTTGCTGATCGTGCCCACGCTCTTCGGGATTATGGTCATCAATTTCGCGCTGGTGCAATTCGTGCCCGGCGGGCCGGTCGAACAGATGATCGCCAACATGCAGGGGCAGGGCAATGTGTTCGAGAGCTTTTCCGGCGCAGGGTCCGATACCGGGCAGGAGATGGTGGGCACGGCGGGCGGTAACGATCAATACCTCGGCGCGCGGGGCCTGCCGCCGGAGTTGATCAAGGAACTGGAGGAACAGTTCGGTCTCGACAAGCCCCCGGTCGAGCGGTTCTTCAACATGATGTGGAACTACATGCGCTTCGATTTCGGCGAGAGTTATTTCCGCAAGATCGAGGTGCTGGATCTGGTGCTGGAAAAAATGCCGGTTTCGATCACGCTGGGCCTGTGGTCGACGCTGATCGCCTATATCGTGTCGATCCCGCTGGGGGTGGCCAAGGCGGTGCGGGACGGCACGAGGTTCGACACATGGACCAGCGGCGTGATCATCGTGGCCTATGCGATCCCGGCGTTTCTGTTTGCGATCATGCTGCTGGTTCTGTTCGCGGGGGGCAGTTATTTCCAGATATTCCCGCTGCGCGGCCTGACCTCGGACAATTTCGATCAGCTGAGCCTCGTGGGCAAGATCGGCGATTATCTCTGGCATATCGCGTTGCCGGTCATCGCCTCGACCATCTCGGCCTTTGCGACGCTGACGCTGCTGACCAAGAACAGTTTTCTCGACGAGATCAAGAAGCACTACGTGATGACCGCGCGGGCCAAGGGGTTGAGCGAGCGCCGCGTGCTCTACGGGCATGTGTTCCGCAACGCGATGCTCATTGTGATCGCGGGGTTCCCGGCGGTGTTCATCGGGGTGTTCTTTGGCGGCTCGGTTCTGATCGAGACGATCTTCAGTCTCGATGGGCTGGGGCGCCTGGGATTCGAGGCGGCGGTGGGGCGCGATTACCCGGTGATGTTCGGCACGCTGTTTCTGTTTGGCCTGATCGGTCTGGTGGTCGGCATCCTGAGCGACCTCATGTATGTGCTGGTCGATCCGCGCATCGACTTTGAAAAGCGGGAGGGCTGAGGCTGTGATCCGCCTGTCGCCGCTCAATCAGCGCCGCTGGCGCAATTTCCGGCGCAACCGGCGGGCGTTCTGGTCGCTGGTGATTTTTTCGGTGATCTTCACCATCACGCTGTTTGCCGAGTTCGTGGCCAATGACAAGCCGATCCTGGTGCAGTATCGCGGCGACTATTACATGCCGATTTTCCGGTTCTATCCCGAGACCGCGTTCGGCGGGGATTTCGAGACCGAGGCGATCTATCGCGATCCCGAGGTGCAATGCCTGATCGCGTCGGGGGGATTGGACATCTGTTTCGACGATCCCGAGGGCGTTATCGCGGATGCCGCAGACGGCGTGGTCGGGGGCGAGGTGATCGAGAAGGGCTGGGCGATCTGGCCGCCCATCCCCTACAGCTACAACACCACGGTGGACCGGCCCGGCGCCGCCCCGCTGCCGCCCAACGGGCAGAACCTGCTGGGCACGGATGATACCAAGCGCGACGTGCTGGCGCGGGTGATCTACGGGTTCCGTCTGTCGGTGATGTTCACGCTGATCGTGACGCTATTGTCGTCGGTCATCGGGATATTCGCGGGGGCGGTGCAGGGCTATTTCGGTGGACGCACGGATTTGATCTTTCAGCGGATCATCGAGATATGGTCATCGACCCCGCAGCTATATGTCATCATCATCCTTTTCGCGATCCTGCCGCGAAGTTTCTGGCTGTTGGTGGTGATCACAGTCCTGTTCGGCTGGATGGCGCTGGTTGGTGTGGTGCGGGCGGAGTTCCTGCGCGCGCGCAATCTGGAGTATGTGCGCGCCGCCAAGGCGCTAGGGGTCAGCAATCTGACGATCATGTTCCGCCATATGCTGCCCAATGCGATGGTGGCGACGCTGACCATGCTGCCGTTCGTGATCACCGGGACGATCTCGCTGCTGGCGGGGCTGGATTTTCTGGGTTTCGGGTTGCCGTCCTCTGCCCCTTCGCTGGGCGAGTTGACGTTGCAGGCCAAGCAGAACCTGCAGGCGCCGTGGCTGGCGTTCACGGCGTTCTTTGCCTTTGCGATCATGCTGTCGCTCCTGGTGTTCATCTTCGAGGGTGTGCGCGACGCCTTTGATCCGAGAAAGACCTTTCAATGAGTGTCCTGGAGGTCAGGGATCTGCGGGTGAGTTTCCGGCAGGACGGGCAGTTGATCCCGGCGGTCAGGGGGGTGTCGTTCGGCCTCGACCGGGGTGAGACGGTGGCGCTGGTGGGCGAATCCGGTTCGGGTAAATCGGTGACGGCGCTGTCAACGGTGTCGCTGCTGGGGGCGTCGGCGGAGGTCAGCGGCTCTGTCCTCTATGACGGGCAGGAGATGATCTGCGCGGATGACCGGCGGTTGCGCAGGGTGCGCGGCAACGACATCAGTTTCATCTTTCAGGAGCCGATGACCAGTCTCAACCCGCTGCATACGCTGGAAAAGCAGTTGCGCGAGAGCCTTGAGCTGCATCAGGGGCTGACCGGGGACGCGGCGCGGGCGCGGATCGTGGACCTGCTGGAGCGGGTTGGCATCCGCGAGGCGGCAAGCCGTCTGGGGGCCTTTCCGCATCAGTTGTCGGGCGGGCAGCGGCAGCGGGTGATGATCGCCATGGCGCTGGCCAACAAGCCCGATATCCTGATCGCGGACGAGCCGACGACGGCGCTCGACGTGACCATTCAGGCGCAGATCCTGGAACTGTTGGCAGAGTTGAAGCGCGAAGAGGGGATGGGCCTGTTGTTCATCACGCATGATCTGGGGATCGTGCAGCGCATCGCCGACAGGGTCTGCGTGATGAAGGATGGCGAGATTGTCGAGAGCGGGCCGGTGGCGGAGGTGTTTGCGGCGCCCCGGCACGACTATACCCGCAAGTTGCTTGGGGCGCGGGCCGTGGGCGTGCCCGCACCCGTGCCCGACGGCGGCGAGGTGGTGGCCGAGACCGAGGATCTGCGCGTGTGGTTCCCGATCCAGAAAGGGTTTCTCAAGCGCACGGTGGGTCACGTCAAGGCGGTCAATGCCGCCACCCTGCGCGTGCGTGCGGGCGAGACGCTGGGGATCGTGGGCGAATCCGGGTCGGGCAAGACCACGCTGGCGCTGGCGATCATGCGGCTGATCGCGTCGGAGGGGAAGATCAGGTTTGGCGGCGAGGATGTAAACCGCTGGTCCACCCGCGAGTTGCGCAGGCACCGGGCGGATATGCAGATCGTGTTTCAGGATCCGTTCGGCAGCCTGAGCCCGCGCATGACGGCCGCGCAGATCATCGCCGAGGGGCTGGGCGTGCATGGCAATCCGGGCGGGCGGCCCGAGCGCGACCTTGTGGCCGAGGTGATGGATGAGGTGGGGCTGAACCCCGCCATGATGGACCGCTATCCGCATGAGTTTTCGGGCGGTCAGCGGCAGCGGATCGCCATTGCCCGCGCCATGATCCTGCGGCCGAAACTGGTGGTGCTGGACGAGCCGACATCGGCGCTCGACATGACGGTGCAGGTGCAGATCGTCGATCTGCTGCGCGATCTGCAGGTGAAATACGGGCTGGCCTATCTGTTCATCAGCCATGACCTGCATGTGGTGCGCGCGATGAGCCACCGGGTGATCGTGATGAAGGACGGCGATGTGGTCGAGGCGGGCGAGGCCGGAGCGCTGTTTTCCGCGCCGCAGACGGACTATGCGCGCACCCTTCTGGCGGCGGCGCTGGAGGGGCGGGTGGGGGCATAGGGGCTCAGATCGCCGAACTGTGCCCGTTCTCGTCCATCTCGTAGGCGTCGAACTGACGCGCGATCATGCGGGTCAGGGGGCGTGCCTCGGGCGGGATGGCAAGGCCGCTTTCGTCAAGGCGCAGGTGTCCCGGATAGGCCTGATCGGCCTCTGACAGCATCTGTTTGAGGGCATCGGCGGTGATGGCGTGGTCGCGTATGATCTCTGCTGCATCAATGCGGAAATCACACATCAGCGCCTCGATCAGGCGGGCGCGCAGCCTGTCCTCGGGTGAAAATACATGCCCCCGCGCCGTGGAAAACCGCCCCTCGCGGATGGCGCCGGTATGCGCGCCGGTGGCGGGCGCGTTCTGCGCATAGCCCTGCGGAAAGCGCGAAATGGATGATGCGCCCACGCCGATCAGCACCTCGGCGGTGTCGTCGGTATAGCCTTGGAAGTTGCGGCGCAGGCGCCCCGCCTTTTGCGCGACACTCAGGCCGTCGGAAGGGGTGGCGAAATGGTCGATGCCGATTTCCTGATAGCCGTCCCAGAGAAACAGGCGACGGGCGGTCTCGAAGAGGTCAAGTCGTTCCTGCGGGGTGGGCAGGGCATCCGAGGGGATCAATTGCTGGCGCTTGGCCATCCATGGGACATGGGCATAGCCATAGAGCGCCACGCGATCCGGGCTGAGCGACAGGAGTTTCTGCACGCTTTCGGTGATGCGCGCCCCGGTCTGGTGCGGCAGGCCATAGAGGATGTCGGCATTGAGGCTGACCACGCCGCGCGCGCGAATCTCGTCCGCCGCCTGGCGGGTGATGTCATAGCTTTGCAGGCGTCCGATGCTTTTCTGGATCTCGTCGTCGAAATCCTGCACGCCGATCGAGGCGCGGTTCATGCCGGCGGCGGCCAGCGCGTCGAGGCGGGGGCCGTCGATTTCGTTCGGGTCGATCTCGACCGAGAATTCGGTCGCATCCGTAAAGGGTGCGATATTGCGGATTGCGCCGGCCAGTTCGTCGATCATGCCGGGCTGCAGGAGCGTCGGCGTGCCGCCGCCCCAATGCAGCCGCGAGAGCCGCACGCCGCGCGGCAGAAGCGCGCCCAGCATGGCAATCTCTGCCTTGAGCGTTTCGAGATAGGCGGTCACCGGCGCATCGGTCTGGGTGCCCTGCGTGCGGCAGGCGCAGAACCAGCAGAGGCGGCGGCAGAAGGGGACATGCACATAGAGGGATATCCGTGCGTTCTCTGGAATCGCCCTGACCCAGCTGCTAAAATGATCTGGCCCCACCGAGCGGTTGAAATGCGGTGCGGTGGGGTAGCTGGTGTAGCGCGGCACCTTGGCGTCAAAAAGGCCGAGTTTTCCCAGTTGAGTTTGCGTTTTCATGTGCCAAGGATTATGCAGGACCCGAGTTGTAATCCTTGACGCAGATCAATTCACGGGAAAAATGACAGTTTGATGCTGAAGGAACTTGCCAGTGCTGCCCCTCGCGATTGTGAGGATTGCCCGATCCGGCACCGCGCCGTTTGTGCGCGGTGTGAAAGCGATGAACTGGAGCGGCTGGATCAGATAAAGTATTACCGTTCTTTCGAGGCGGGCCAGACGCTGATCTGGTCCGGCGACAAGATGGATTTCGTGGGGTCGGTCGTGTCGGGCATCGCCACGCTCACGCAGACCATGGAGGACGGGCGCACGCAGATGGTGGGCCTGCTGCTGCCCAGCGATTTCGTGGGTCGTCCGGGGCGTGACAGCGCCGCCTATGACGTGGTGGCGGTCAGCGATATCGTGATGTGCTGTTTTCGCAAGAAGCCGTTTGAAGACATGATGGCGCGCACGCCGCATATTGCGCAGCGCCTGCTGGAAATGACCCTCGATGAGCTGGACGCGGCGCGCGAATGGATGCTGGTTCTGGGGCGCAAGACGGCGCGCGAGAAGATCGCCTCGCTCATCGCGATCATTGCGCGGCGTGATGCGGTGCTGAACACCGCGGGGATGCAGGGCCCGCTGGTATTCGATCTGCCGCTGACGCGGGAAGCGATGGCCGATTATCTGGGCCTGACGCTGGAGACAGTGAGCCGTCAGGTCTCGGCGCTCCGGCGGGATGGGGTCATAATGCTGGAAGGCAAGCGCCGGGTGACGGTGCCCGATTTCAACCGCCTTCTCGAAGAGGCGGGCGATGACAGCGATGGCGGGCTGTTGGTCTGACCTGCCGTATTCGCGGGCGGAATATGACACACTCGTTACCGCCGCGTGAGCGTAAAGTGAGTCGATATCTGTTCTTGTCTGCGCGCGACATCACTACTCTTGCTTCAGGACTGGCTGAAATCTGGAGCATCACGATGACCAAGACCCAATCTCGCGCGCGCACCCGAAAAGCCGGCAATTCAAAAGCCCCCGCCGCAGAACCGGCTACGCCCGAAATGACGCGGCGTCGGCTGCTGGGGCGTTTGGGCTACGGGGCGCTGGGGGTTGCCGCCTTTGGTGGGGCCGGCATCTGGGGCACCCGGCATGTGCAGGCGATCAATGCCGAACATGACCTGAGCCGTGTGGGACAGGGCGTGCCCACGGTCGTTCAGATACATGACCCGCAATGTCCGGTCTGCATGGCGCTGCAAAAACAGACCCGCAAGGCGCTGCGCGGGATCGACGAACAGGATCTTCTCTATCTTATCGCGAGCATACGCACGGCCGAGGGCAGCGCCTTTGCGGGCAGGTTCGGCGTGCCGCATGTGACACTGCTGCTGTTTGACGGGCAGGGAGAGTTGCGTCAGACCCTGCGCGGGCCGCAAGAGGCCGAACATCTGCGCCCGATATTCGAGTCGCTGGGCCGCCGGGGTTAGCGGCGACCATGCAAGGCTTGGCGAGGTTCAATCGGCGCGCTCAATGTGCCATCAGGACCGGCACCCTGGCCTGTTCGAGCATATAGCGCGTGGCCCCGCCAAAAATCGCCTCGCGGAACCGCGAATGGCCATAGGCCCCCATCACCACCATATCGGCGGCCATGTCGCCCGCGTGCCGCAAGAGCACGTCCGATACACGCGGCAGGGTCTTTGACAGGACGTCGATCTCGACCTTGACCCCGTGCCGCGCCAGATATTGCGACAAGAGCCCGCCGGGATCGGATCGGTTGGGGCCGTGGGTTGGCGGGTCGATCACCACGACATGCACCTCGTCCGCCGATTCGAGCAATGGCATCGCGGCGCGGACCGCGCCGAGGGCTTCGCTGCTTTCATTCCAGCCGATCATGATTCGGGCCGGACGCGGAACCGGCGCGCCGCCGGCGGGAACGACCAGGACCGCGGTGCGCCCCTCGAAGAGCGCTGCCTCGATGACCGGCTCAAGCTCGGCTCCGCGCCCCTCGCCATAGGGTTGCGGCAGGATGACCATATCGGAAAACCGGGCCCGGACCGCGACATGCCGCCCCAGATCCGCGAGCTGCGCGACGCCGCCCTCGACACCCCAGCGCAGGGAGGTGCCGCCGAGGATTGCGCGCGCCCTGGTCTCGATCTTTTCGGCCTCCTGTTGTGCGCGGGTGATGGTTTCCTGAAGAACAATCGCGCTGGCCCCGGCGTAGTAATAGCCTGACTGGCTCCGGTCCACGCCGAGGCAGAGCACGTCGAGATGGGCGTCATTGATGCTGGCGGCCTCGATGGCATGAGCCAGCGTTTGCTCAATGAGCGCTTCGTCGGTGAGTACGGAAAACAGGCTTCGGTATGTCATGTCGCATTCCTTTCTTTAGCTGCCTATAGCATCACCGTATTACGCGGGCGGCATTTCATGCCTTGATGCCGATCAAGTAAAGCTCTGGCTCGTCTTGATGCAGATCAAGGATAGTTGAATCCGTTCCCACCATTACGGCTACAGTCTGAACGCGCCCGCGCGGGACTGTTCGAATCGCGCGGAAAGAGACAAAGGGACGTAACATGACGAATTATATCAAATTGATCGCGCTAGGTCTGGTCACGCTTTTTGCACTGATCGCGGCCAATTACGCGCGCGATCTGGCCTATCTGGTCAATGCGCTGACGGTGGCGCTGGTGGCTGGCGGGCTGTTTCTGTGGGTGCTGCGCCATACCGATGAACCCGTCGAAAAGGTGGATCTGTCAGGGGAATACATGGATGGCGTGGTGCGTGCCGGGGTCGTTGCAACCGCGTTCTGGGGGGTTGTCGGCTTTCTGGTGGGGACGTTCATTGCCTTTCAGCTTGCCTATCCGGCGCTCAATTTCGAATGGGCGCAGGGCTATGCCAATTTCGGGCGGTTGCGTCCGCTGCATACGAGCGCGGTGATCTTTGCGTTTGGCGGCAACGCGCTGATTGCGACGTCCTTTTATGTGGTGCAACGCACCTCTGCGGCGCGACTCTGGGGTGGGAATCTCGCGTGGTTCGTGTTCTGGGGCTATCAGCTGGTGATCGTGCTGGCAGCCACCGGCTATTTGCTGGGGGCCACGCAATCCAAGGAATATGCCGAGCCGGAATGGTATGTGGACTGGTGGCTGACGGTCGTGTGGCTGGCCTATCTGGCGGTGTTCCTGGGCACCATCGTCAAGCGCCGCGAGCCGCATATCTACGTGGCCAACTGGTTTTACCTGTCGTTCATCATCACCGTGGCCATGCTGCATGTGGTGAACAACCTGAGCATTCCGGTGTCGATCTTTGGTTCGAAATCGGTGCAGGTGTTCTCGGGCGTGCAGGATGCGATGGTGCAGTGGTGGTATGGCCATAACGCCGTGGGCTTTTTCCTGACCGCAGGGTTTCTGGGCATGATGTATTATTTCGTGCCGAAGCAGGCGGAGCGCCCGGTTTACAGCTACAAACTCAGCATCATCCACTTCTGGGCGCTGATCTTTCTCTATATCTGGGCTGGTCCGCATCACCTGCACTATACGGCGCTGCCGGACTGGGCCTCGACCCTTGGCATGGTGTTCTCGATCATTCTGTGGATGCCGTCCTGGGGCGGGATGATCAACGGTCTGATGACGCTCTCGGGAGCATGGGACAAGCTGCGCACCGATCCGATCATCCGCATGATGGTGATCTCGATCGGGTTTTACGGCATGTCCACATTCGAGGGGCCGATGATGTCGATCCGGGCGGTCAATTCGCTATCGCATTACACCGACTGGACCATCGGGCATGTGCATTCGGGGGCTCTGGGGTGGAACGGGATGATCACCTTTGGCGCGCTCTATTTCCTGGTGCCGAAGTTGTGGAACCGTGAACGGCTCTATAGCCTCAACCTCGTGAGCTGGCACTTCTGGCTGGCGACCATCGGTATCATTCTCTACGCCGCCTCGATGTGGGTGACCGGCATCATGGAGGGCCTGATGTGGCGCGAGGTGGATGCCAACGGCTTTCTCGTGAACTCGTTTGCCGATACCGTGGCCGCCAAGTTTCCGATGTATGTGGTGCGCGGTCTGGGTGGGGTGCTGTTCCTCGCCGGTGCGGTGATCATGTGCTACAACCTCTGGATGACTGTAAGGCGTTCGCCGGCCGTTGCCGCCGCGAACAGCGCAGTCCCGGCTGAATAAGAGGGACGCAGAGATGGCAATTCTGGACAAACACGCAATCCTGGAAAAGAACGTCACGCTTCTGGCGATCTTTGCCTTTCTCGTGGTCACCATCGGGGGGATCGTGCAGATCGCCCCGCTGTTCTGGCTGGAAAACACTATCGAGGATGTCGAGGGCATGCGCCCCTATTCCCCTCTCGAACTGGCGGGGCGGGATATCTATGTCCGCGAGGGCTGTTACGTCTGTCACAGCCAGATGATCCGCCCGATGCGGGACGAGGTCGAGCGCTATGGCCATTATTCACTGGCGGCGGAGTCGAAATATGACCATCCGTTCCAGTGGGGATCGAAACGCACCGGGCCTGATCTGGCCCGCGTCGGCGGTCGCTATTCGGATGACTGGCATGTGGACCACCTGCGCGATCCGCAGTCGGTCGTGCCGGAATCGGTGATGCCGAAATACGGCTTTCTCGAAAACCGGATGCTGGACGGCAAGTATGTTGTCGACCTGATGAAAACCCACCGACTGATCGGCGTGCCCTATACCGACGAGATGATCGAGAACGCACAGGCCGATTTCAAGGTGCAGATCGACCCGTTCGGCGATACCGACGGTCTGCTGGAGCGCTATCCGGGGGCGCAGGTGCGCAATTTCGACGGTCAGCCGGGGATATCGGAGACCGACGCGCTGATCGCTTACATGCAGATGCTGGGCACGCTGGTCGATTTCTCGACCTTCACGCCGGTCGCAAACCGTTAGGAGGCACGGAGATGGAAACCTATTCGCTGCTGCGTGAGTTCGCCGATAGCTGGATGTTGCTTTTCCTGTTCCTGTTCTTTGTCGGTGTGGTGCTCTGGGTGTTCCGCCCCGGCGCGACCAAGACCTACGAGGATCCGTCGAACATCCCATTCCGGCACGAAGACAAACCGGCACCGGCGCGTGATGCCGACGCCAAGGAGGCGTGAGACATGGCCAAGAAACCAATCAGCAAACAGGAACCGGATACCACCGGCCACGAGTGGGACGGCATACAGGAATACAACAACCCTTTGCCGCGCTGGTGGTTGTGGACCTTCTACGCCACCATTGTCTGGGGTCTGTGGTATGTGATCGCCTACCCGGCCTGGCCGCTGATCAATCAGGCGACGGCGGGTTACAAGGGCTGGTCGACGCGCGCCAATGTCGCGGTTGAACTGGCTGAGGCCGAGGCGGCGAATGCCGGGATCAACGCGAAGCTGGTTGCGGCCGAACTGAGCGAGGTGTCGGCTGACCCGGAACTGCAGGGCTATGCGACATCGGCGGGTGCCGCGGTTTTCAGGACCTCGTGCGCGCAGTGCCATGGGTCGGGTGCCGCCGGTGTTCAGGCCTCGGGCTATCCCAACCTGCTGGACAATGACTGGCTCTGGGGGGGCACCATCGAGGATATCCACGCCACGATTGCCCATGGCATCCGCAATGAGGATGATCCGGATGCGCGCTATTCCGAAATGCCCGCATTTGGCGAAATTCTCGAAAGCGCCGAAATTGACCAGGTGGTCAACTACGTGATGTCGCTCTCGGGCGAGCCGCAGGATCCGGCATTGGTGGCCGCAGGCGAGACCGTCTACATGGACAATTGCGCCGCCTGTCATGGCGAAGAGGCGCAGGGTGACATTTCTCAGGGTGCGCCGAACCTTGCGGATGCGATCTGGCTTTATGGCGGGGATTACGACACGATCAGGGAGACCGTCACCTATTCCCGTTACGGTGTGATGCCGTCCTGGGCAGGTCGTCTGAGCGAGGCCGAGCTGCGCGCCGTCGCGGTTTATGTTCACCAACTGGGCGGGGGCGAATAGGTCCCGCAGGAATACCCCGGACCGTGCCTGACAGCATGGCCCGGGGTTGGCATGCGCCTTGCCGCGGTGGTCGAAGAGCGCGCGGGGCGGCGATTCAGTCGCGGCGGCGCGCTATGAGATGCGCCTCGAGTTCGGCACCCGAACGGGCGTCGAACCGTTCTGCCGGGGGCCAGTGGGCCCGACCGTAGTGGTGGCGGCGATGGGTGTCGCCAGTGTCGATACGGGTTGCGGTCCTGAAAGTATCGGCGAAAATATTGAACATGGTATGATCCTTTTGTCTGCGGTGTTTCTGTGTTCAATATGGACAACCAGCGTATTTTACGCGAGTCTGGAAAAATTCCGACTTGTAAGGTAGTCTAACATCATGGACTGGCTTTCATTGCCTCCGCTGACCGCTCTGCGTGCCTTTGCCGCTCTGGCCGAGACCGGCGGCACGGTGGCGGCAGGGGCGCGGCTGAATGTGAGCCATGCCGCCGTGAGCCAGCAGATAAAGCAGTTGGAATCGCATCTGGGCGTGGCGCTGGTCGATCGCTCGGGGCGACAGTTGCGGTTGACGGCAGAGGGGCAGGATCTGGCGGATGCGCTGACGCTGGGGTTCGGGGCGATTGCGCGGGCGGTAGAGACGCTGACCGGGGCGGATGCCGACCGGGCGCTGCAGATCTCGGCCACGCCGGGTTTCGCGGCGCAATGGCTGATGCCGCGGCTGAGCGATTTCCGGCAGGCGCATCCGCAGATCGACATCATGATCGACCCCACCCCGAGGATCGTCTCGCTGGAGCCGGGCGGCATCGACATCGCGATACGCTATGGCACCGGGCATTGGCCGGGGCTTGAGGCGGAGTTGCTGTTCTGCTCGCCGCTGGTGGCGGTGGCCGCTCCGCGACTGGTCGAGGGGGTGCGGGTCGAGACGCCCGCCGATCTGGCGGAATTGCCGTGGTTGCAGGAATTCGGAACCAACGAGGCGAGCGACTGGCTGCGTCGTCGCGGGGTGACCAGAGAGCGGGTCGCCGGTCTGGTGCAGGTGCCCGGGAATCTGTTGCTGGATGGGTTGCGCGACGGTCAGGGGGTGGCCGTCACCCTTCATGACTGGGTGCGGCAGGATATCGCGGCGGGGCGGCTGCGGCTCTTGTTTGAAGAACCGGGGGATGCGGGCTATTATATCGTCACGCGCCCCGGCGTGCTGCGGGGGGTTGCCAAGGCCTTTGTGAGCTGGTTGAGGCGGCAGGCGGTGCCGGTCAAATAGATCGGTTTGGGATTCAGAATTTGATACAGGTCAAAGCTGCCCGAGTCGCACCCTGCCACAAGAGGGTCAGCACATCCCTGAACCCGGAGTATGTCCGTGGCCGACTCTCAGCCAACCGCACCTCAGTCCCTCTATGCCGCGCGTGAGCCGGTTTTTCCCAAGCGGGTGTATGGCAAGTTCCGCAATCTGAAATGGGTGATCATGATCGTCACCCTTGGCATCTATTATGTCATGCCCTGGATTCGCTGGGACCGGGGCCCGAGCCTGCCGGATCAGGCGGTGCTGCTCGACCTGGCGAACCGTCGGTTCTTTTTCTTCTGGATCGAGATCTGGCCGCATGAATTCTATTTCGTGGCCGGTCTGCTGGTGATGGCGGGACTGGGGCTGTTCCTGTTCACCTCCGCCCTGGGGCGCGTCTGGTGTGGTTATGCCTGCCCGCAGACGGTCTGGACCGATCTCTTCATCCTTGTGGAACGCTGGATCGAGGGGGACCGCAACGCCCGGCTGCGCCTGCACCGGCAGAAGAAGTGGGATCTGCGCAAGGCGCGGCTGCGGCTGACGAAATGGATTACATGGCTGTTGATCGCGGTCGCAACCGGGGGGGCCTGGGTGTTCTATTTCACCGATGCGCCGACGCTTCTTGTCGATCTCGTTACGCTCAATGCCCATCCCATTGCCTATACGACGATTGCGGTGCTGACCGGCACGACCTTTTTCTTTGGCGGTTTTGCGCGCGAGCAGATCTGTATCTACGCCTGCCCCTGGCCGCGCATTCAGGCGGCGATGATGGACGAGGATACGCTGACCGTCGGCTACCGCGAATGGCGCGGCGAGCCGCGCAAGAATTCCGAGGCGGTCAAGGCGGGGGCGGAGCAGGGCGATTGCATCGACTGCATGGCCTGCGTCAATGTCTGCCCGGTGGGGATCGACATCCGCGATGGTCAGCAGTTGGAGTGCATCACCTGCGCGCTTTGTATCGACGCCTGTGACGATATCATGGCCAGGATCGGCAAGCCGCGCGGATTGATCGACTACATGGCGCTGACCGACGAGGTGTCGGAGCGCGCGGGCAGCGCGCCCAAGCCGATCATCAAACACGTGCTGCGCCCGCGAACCATCCTCTACACCGCGCTCTGGTCACTGGTGGGTCTTGGGTTGATATTCGCGCTGTTCATCCGTTCGGATATCGACCTGACGGTCGCGCCGGTGCGCAACCCGACCTATGTGATGCTGTCGGATGGCGCGATCCGCAACACTTATGAGGTGCGCATCCGCAACATGCATCACGAAGAGCGGACGTTCGAGATCACCGTCAAGGGCGACCCGGCGATCCGCCTGGAACTGGAGGGCTCGACCGATGCCAGGGTTAGCGTGCCCGCCGACGAGATGCTCCTGCAACGGGTCTATCTGGTGGCCCCGTCGGGAACTGCGGCGGCGCGAATGGATCGCACCGACGCGCGGCTGTGGATCGAGGACATGGTGAATGGCGAGCGTGCCTACAGGGATACGGTATTCAACGGAAAGGCAGAGTGATGAGCGAAGGAAAACTGACAGGGCGGCATGTTTTGCTGATCTTCGTGACCGCCTTTGGTGTGATCATTTCGGTCAATCTGCTGTTGGCCTATTCTGCCGTCAGCACCTTTCCGGGGCTGGAGGTCAGGAATTCCTATGTCGCCAGCCAGGAATTCGACGAACGCAAGGCGGCGCAGGAGGCGCTGGGCTGGACGGTGAGCGCGGATCACGCGGATGGCGTTCTGATGCTCAGCATCACGAATGAGAGCGGCCAGCCTGTCGAGGTCGCGCAGCTTGAGGCGACGGTGGGGCGCGCGACGCATGTGTTCGACGACCAGACGCCGGAATTCCGGTTCGACGGGCGCGCCCATGTCGCGCCGGTCGATCTGGGCGACGGCAACTGGAACATCCGCATGACGGCGCGGGCCGCCGATGGCACGCTCTTTCAGCAGCGCGTCGTGCTGCACAAGGACTAGATCATGACCGCCACGATGCGCCCCGCGCCTTCGGCCTGTCCTGCCTGCGCCGCCGCCCCGGCGGCGGAGGCCCTGGCTACCCGCGCCCTGTTGCCCGCGCAGATCGCGCTGTCGCTGCCGACGATCCATTGCGCGGCCTGCATTTCCAAAATCGAACGGGCGCTCAGTGCCCATCCGCAGGTCACCTCGGCACGTGTCAACCTGACGCTCAAACGTGCCAGTATTGATGCCGCACCAGAGGTGACGGCGGAAGAGATGCGCGCGCTGGTCGAGGGGCTGGGCTATGAGGCGCACGAGCTGGACGCGGGCACGCTCAATGCCACGGCCAATGACAGGGCGGGGCGCGACCTGTTGATGCGGCTGGCGGTGTCGGGCTTTGCCAGCATGAATGTCATGCTCCTGTCGGTTTCGGTCTGGTCGGGGGCCGAGGATGCGACGCGGGACATGTTCCACTGGATTTCCGCTGCGATCGCCCTGCCGGCGATTGCCTTTTCCGGCGTGCCGTTCTTTCGAAATGCCTGGGCCGCGCTGCGCAACCGGCGGCTCAACATGGATGTGCCGATCGTGCTGGCCATCGTGCTGGCGATTGTCACCTCGCTGTGGGAAACCATGCTGTCGGGGCATCATGCCTATTTCGATGCGGCCATGGCGCTCACGTTTTTTCTGCTGGCGGGGCGGTATCTCGATCACCGCACGCGGGCGATTGCGCGCTCTGCGGCAGAGGAGTTGACCGCGCTCGAGGTGCCGCGTGCGATCCGGCTGCGGGACGGGGCCGAGGAGCAGGTCAACGTCGCGCAACTGGCGGTAGGCGATCTCATCCTTGTGCGTCCCGGAGGGCGGATGCCGGTGGATGGGGTGGTGGTCAGCGGCACGTCGGAAATCGACCGCTCTCTTCTGACGGGCGAGACGCTGCCGGTCTTTGCGGGCGAAGGGCAGGCGGTCAGCGCCGGTGAGGTCAACCTGACCGGGCCGCTCACGATACGGGCAACGGCGGTCGGGGCGGAGACCTCGTTGCACCGGATGGTCGATCTGGTGGCCATCGCGGAATCGGGGCGTTCGCGCTACACCTCTCTGGCGGATGGTGCGGCCAAGCTTTATGCGCCGGGGGTGCATATCCTTGCGGCGCTCAGTTTCGCGGGCTGGTATGTCTTTACCTGGGATATGCGCACCGCGCTCAATATTGCCGCTGCCGTGCTGATCATCACCTGTCCCTGTGCTCTGGGTCTTGCGGTGCCTGCGGTGACGACCGCCGCCTCGGGGCGGCTGTTCCGGCGGGGGATGCTGATCAAGCATGAAACCGCGCTGGAGCGGCTGGCGCAGGTCGATACGGTGGTGTTCGACAAGACCGGCACATTGACCACTGGCACGCCGCATCTGACCAATCTGGAGGGGTTGCCGCGTCACGTGGTCGAACTGGCGCTGGCGTTGGCGCAGGGATCGTCGCACCCGCTGGCGCAGTCGATCACCCGTGCCGCGCGCGAGGCCGGTTTTGCGGCGGCGGCGGTCACGGATGTGACCGAGGTGCCGGGATATGGCACGAGGGCGATGGCCGGGGGGCAGGAGGTGCGTCTCGGGCGGGCCAGCTGGACCGGAGCGCGGGCGCTGTCGGAAACGGCGGCATTCCTGCGGCTGGGGGATCAGCCGCCGGTGGCCTTTACCTTTGCCGATGCGCTGCGCCCCGGTGCGGTCGAGGCGGTGGCGGGGCTAACCCGGCAGGGCAAGCGGCTGATCCTCATATCAGGCGACACCCCCCCGGCGGTCGAGGCGCTGGCCACCCGTCTGGGCATCCCGCAATGGATGGCCGAGGCGTTGCCCGCCGACAAGGCGGCGCGCGTCGAGGCGCTGACTGCCGAAGGCGCGCATGTGCTGATGGTGGGCGACGGGCTGAACGATACGGCGGCGCTGGCTGCCGCGCATGTCTCGATTTCGCCCGCCACGGCGCTTGATGCGGCGCGTGTGGCCAGCGATATCGTGCTCCTGGGCAATGACCTCTCGCCGATTGCGTCGGCCTGCGATACGGCCCGTTCGGCGACCCGCCGCATCCGTGAGAATTTCCAGATCGCCACGGTCTATAACGTGATTGCCGTGCCGCTTGCCGTGGCGGGACTGGCGACGCCGCTCATTGCGGCCTTGGCCATGTCGCTGAGTTCGATTACCGTAACGCTGAACGCGCTGAGGCTGAGGTAGCGGCGATGAATATTCTCAGCTACCTGATTCCGATTTCGCTGATCCTGGGGGGGATTGGCCTGCTGGCCTTTGTCTACACGGTGCGCAGCAACCAGTATGATGACCCCGAGGGCGACGCGCGCCGTATCCTGTCGGATGACTGGGACGACCGGCCCAAGCCGTGAGATCGGTCTCGTTTCAGCTTGGCCCGATCATGAAGCAGGTGATCTTCTTGGCCTGCAATCGGCGGCAGGCGAGATCGGCGGATTCGCGGGTCATGCCCATGAAATTCGCGTCAAAGCCGGACGGTCTCCGGACTACCTTGCGCAGCGATCCGTCGAGCGTGGCCATTTCATTGAGTGCGGTTTGTAACAGAACCTGCCGCGCCTTGTATTCATTGGGATAACGGCCCACATTGATGCCCCAGTGCCGCCCCCCGGATGTCGAGACGCGGGTCACGACCTCTGGTGTCGGATCGGCCTCGGGCAGGCTTGCCAGCACGACATCCTCAGGACGGGGTTCGGGGCGCACTTCGGGGGTTACGCCGGTGCTGCCCTGGGGTATCGAGGCGGGCTCAGGTTCAGCGGAGGCAACCGCGGTCCCCTGGGCTGCGCGCAGAGCGCGTTCGATGTCTGACCGGGCGGCGACCAGCACGGGCGCGGACTGAGGCATTGGCCTGACCTGTGGTCTCAGGCTCTTGCGCACAGCGGCCGCTTCGGCGAGGCGCACGGTCTTGCCGGCCAGTTCGGGACGGTCCTGTCCGACGGCGATCATGATCGGGCCAGAGCCGATCTTGCCCATGTAGGGGGGACGCGCGGGACGATGCAAGGCGACGCGGTTCGGGGCCTTGTTGAAGCCGAGATCGAGCAGTTCGGCCACCTTGGCATTGCGCGCGGCGGTGGACTGGCCGCCAAAGACGGTGGCGATGATCCGCTCGCCGCCACGTTCCGCGCTTGCGGTCAGGTTGAATCCGGCGGCACGGGTATAGCCGGTCTTGATCCCGTCCGCGCCGCGATAACTCTCCAGCATGCGGCGATTCGTGTGGCTCACCTGAGCGATGCCGGCATTGGCGGTGATGCGCGAGAACAGGTTGTAGTATTGCGGATAGTCATAAAAAAGGTGGCGACCCATGATGGTCATGTCGCGTGCGGTCGACAGGTGCCCTGACTGCGTGAGACCATGTGCGTTCTTGAATGTGGTGCGCGTCATCCCGAGCGCCTGGGCGGTGCGGTTCATGCGGCGGGCGAACTGTGCCTCGGAACCCTCTATTGCCTCGCCGAGCGCTGTGGCCGCGTCGTTGGCCGACCGCACAGCCGCCGCGCGGATGAGATAGCGCAGCGCGATGGTCTGGCCTGCGCGCAGGCCCAGTTTGCTGGGCGGCTCATTGGCGGCATTGGCGCTGATGCGCACCTTGTCGTCCAGCCCGATCTCGCCGTTCTCGACAGCCTCGAACACGACATAGAGCGTCATCATCTTGGTCAGCGAAGCCGGATGCAGCCGCGTGTCCGCATTATGGGAATAAAGCACCTCGCCGTTGCGCGCATCCATCACAAGCGCCGCATAGGGCGCTGCCGCCGCGCTCAGCGGCACGATCACCAGCATCCAGAAGGTTGCGAACGCCACCAGACCCCAACGGACCGGCTGCCTGCCCCGTGCTTTCATAGAACCGCTCTTATACTGCCTCACGCCGCCGGTTATCCGACTGGCTTTGATTATGGTCGAACGCTAGCACATGAAGGGCTTGTTTTAAAGCGTTCATTTCTAAGAAATTTTAGCGTGGCAGGTAGGTCAGACAAGATATGGTGGGCAATAAGGCGCCGCCCTCTAAATCCGCCGATGCGCAGGTTGGGAGCAGGATTTTGTCACGAAAAAGCGACCCGGGCGCGCCGCCCGGGTCTGTTCTCTTGCTGAAATATTGATCAGTTCAGCGCCGCATCGGTGATGACATGGGTCCAGGCCGCGTCGCCGGGATGTTTGCTGATCACCGGATCAGAACCACCCGACAGCAGGGATTGCACCGTGCGCTCGTAATCCTCGGGATCAAGCGCGCCGTTTGAGCCTGCGGTCAGCTTGGCCACTTCGCTCATCATGCGGATCTGATGCTCTTCGGTCTGTGCGCCGGTTGCGTCATTGTCCAGCACGATCATCGCCGCCTCTTCGGGGTTTTCCTCGGCCCATTTCCAGCCCTTCATCGAGGCGCGTACGAAACGGGTGAGCTTGTCCACTTCGGCGGGATCGCTCAGCTTGTCTTCGAGCACATAAAGCCCGTCCTCGAGCGTGGCGACGCCCTGATCCTCGTATTTGAAGGTGATCAGTTGATCCTCGGAGATGCCTGCATCAATCACCTGCCAGTATTCGTTATAGGTCATGGTCGAGATGCAATCGGCCTGTTTCTGCAACAGCGGATCGACGTTGAAGCCCTGTTTGAGCACCGTCACGCCATCCGCGCCGCCGGTCGTCGGGATGCCAAGCTGGCTCATCCATGACAGGAACGGAAATTCATTGCCAAAGAACCAGACCCCCAGCGTGCGGCCGGGAAAATCCTGCGGCCCGGTGACGCCGGTTTCCTTGAGGCAGGTCAGCATCATGCCTGAGGACTTGAACGGCTGGGCGATATTCACCAGCGGCAGGCCCTTTTCCCGCGCCGACAGGGCGGCGGGCATCCATTCCACCGTCACATCCGCGCCACCGCCTGCGATCACCTGCGTGGGCGCGATATCCGGTCCGCCCGGCTTGATCGTGACGTTGAGGTCTTCTTCGGCGTAAAAACCCTTGTCCTGCGCCACATAGTAGCCCGCGAACTGCGCCTGCGTCACCCATTTGAGTTGCAGCGTCAGATCATCCGCGGCCTGTGCCATGCCCGCGAGGCTGGTCAGCGCCGCGACGCCAAAAGTTCCCATCAGTTTTTTCATTGGTCGTCTCCCTTGTTGAACATCAAGCCTTATGCCCGGCCTCTTTGCGACGGATGCCAGAAGGTCACCGCCTTTTCCAGCAGCGCTACCGCGCCGTAGAATCCTGAGCCTGCGATGGCGGCCACCACGATCTCGGCCCAGACCAGATCGAGCGCCAGTTGCCCCACCGAGGTGGAAATACGAAAGCCCATGCCACGGATCGGGCTGCCAAAGAACTCTGCCACGATCGCCCCGATGAGCGCCAGTGTCGTCGCGATCTTGAGCCCGTTGAAAACAAATGGCATGGCGGCGGGCAGCCGAAGTTTCAGAAGCGTCTGCCAGTATCCGGCGGCATAGGTGCGCATCAGGTCGCGCTGCATCGCGCCCGCCTCCTGCAGTCCCTGAACGGTGTTCACCAGCATCGGAAAGAACACCATGACCACCACCACGGCGGCCTTGGATTGCCAGTCAAAGCCGAACCACATCACGAGGATTGGCGCCATGCCGATGATCGGCAGGGCGGCGACGAAATTGCCCACCGGCAGGAGGCCGCGCTTGAGAAACGGGAATCGGTCTATGGCAATGGCGATCACAAAGGCGGCGCCGCAGCCCAGCACATAGCCCGTGAGCGCGCCCTTGATCGCGGTCTGCACGAAATCCTGCCAGAGAACATGCGTGGACCTGGCGAAAGTGGTGGCGATTGCCGTGGGCGGCGGCAAAAGCACGGGCGAGATGCCCAGCCCGCGCACCAGGCTTTCCCAGATCACGATGACCGTAAGGCCGAAGATGACCGGCACCAGCAATCCGGTCAGTCGTGTCCGGGACTGCCGCGCCAGCCGTGAATTGATCCACCAGCCAAGCACCCATGCGAAAACCCCCGTGGCCAGCCAGCCCATCACGCCATCCCCATGCGTTTCAGCGTGATCCGCTGGATGAGGCCGATCAGCCCCACCAGCACCGCCGCCAGGGTCGCGGCCATGATGAGCGCGCTCCAGATCTGAATGGTCTGGCCGTAATAGCTTCCGGCCAGCAGGCGCGCGCCCAGTCCCGCCACGGCGCCGGTGGGCAGTTCGCCGACGATGGCGCCTACGAGGCTTGCGGCCATGCCCACCTTGAGCGAGGTAAAGAGATAGGGCATCGACGACGGCAGGCGCAGCCGCCAGAAGGTCTGTGATGCGCTGGCATTCCAGGTGCGCATCTGGTCCAGTTGCATCGCGCCGGGGCTGCGCAGCCCCTTGACCATGCCCACGACGACCGGAAAGAACGACAGATACATCGAGATCATCGCCTTGGGCAGGAGGCCGGAAATCCCCACGGCATTCAGCACCACGATGATCATCGGCGCAATGGCGAGGATGGGAATCGTCTGGCTGGCGATGACCCAGGGCATCACGCTCATGTCCATGGTGCGGTTGTAGACGATCCCGATGGCCAGCGCGATGCCCAGCCCCGTGCCCAGAAGGAACCCGAGCGCGGTGGCGCTGAAGGTGATCCAGCTGTGATAGAACAGCGAGCGTTTCGAGAATCCGCGCCCCTCCAGCACCATTTCGCCTGTGGTCTTCCATATCTCGGCGGCCACCTGATGCGGCGCGGGCAGCTTGGGCTTGTCCTGCGACCAGGTGTCGGCGACGAGTGCGGAAATGGTCAGATCCTGCCCCGCCCGCGCCGCCTGGTCCCGCGCCCATTGCGCGTTGAGCGCCACGGCAGAGCCATACCAGAGGGCGAAAATCGCGGCGACAATGGTGAGAACCGGAAGAAGATTGCGCATCACGTATCCCCTGCTTTCACTGTTCCGGAAATACTCGGATCGCAGCGCTGAAATCGAGCGCAGGTTTGGAGTATTTTGAGAACGAGGAAAGTCCTCCTCCCCGTCAGAGGGGAGGGGGCATTTTCAGGGCGGGCGGGTTCAGACCTCATCGCCATGCCCCGCGCGCAGCCCCTCGCGGACGCGATGGGCGATCTCGAGGAATTCCGGCGTCTCGCGAATGCCGAGCGGACGCTCGCGGGGCAGCGTGCTTTCGATCACGTCGGTGATCCGGCCGGGGCGCGGCGACATGACCACGATCCGGGTGCTCAGATAGACCGCCTCGGGGATCGAATGGGTGACGAAGCAGATCGTCTTGTTGGTCCGCTCCCAGAGCTGCAAGAGTTGCTCGTTGAGGTGATCGCGCACGATCTCGTCGAGCGCGCCAAAGGGTTCGTCCATCAAGAGGATGTCGGCGTCAAAGGCCAGGGCGCGGGCGATCGAGGCGCGCTGTTGCATGCCGCCCGAGAGCTGCCAGGGGTATTTCCGTTCGAACCCCGCCAGATCGACCAGTTCAAGCACGCGCTTGACGCGGGCGTCCTGATCGTCGTGCGCATAGCCCATGATTTCGAGAGGCAGGCGGATGTTGCCGCCGATCGTGCGCCAGGGATAAAGTCCCGCCGCCTGAAACACATAGCCATAGGCGCGGGATTTGCGCGCCTCTTCCGGGCTGATACCGTTGACGGTCATCGTGCCGCCGGTGGGATGTTCCAGATCGGCCATGCAGCGCAGGAATGTCGTCTTGCCACAGCCCGAGGGGCCGATGAAGCTGACGAAATCGCCCTTTTCGACGTCGAGGCTCACGTCCTTGAGCGCATGCACCGGCCCGTCATTGGTCTGAAAGGTCAGCGACAGGTCGCGCGCGCTGATCACCGTATTCGTCGTCAATTTCCATCCCCTGCTGGCCCCGCGCGTAATGCGCCCGGCTGGCTCGTTCTTGTCAAGAGGCGCGCCTCGCGAAATCGGCGGGGCGCGCCGGATTTCTCAGATCCCTGCCGGAATGTTGAGCGGGTCGCGCCGGATCATCTTGGGCGCGGTCAGCGCCTTCCATTTCGAGAGCGCCTGATGCGCCGAGGGGAAGGCCGGGCGCGGCACGAAGCGGCCGCGACCGGGCTGTGGCTGCGAATTCTGCCCCCAGGCCCAGATCACCTCGCCGCGGCTGAGGGTGTAGCGCGGTTGCGCCTTGACCTCGAAGCCCTCGAAGACGTTGTAATCGAGGATCGAATGGTGGTTCGAAGCGCTGATCGTCTTGGTGATCTTTGGATCCCAGACCACGATATCGGCATCCGCGCCCTCGACCAGCGCGCCCTTTTTCGGATAGATATTGAGGATCTTGGCCACGTTCGATGAGGTGACGGCGACAAATTCGTTCATCGTCAGGCGCCCCGTTTCCACCCCGTGCGTCCAGAGCACCGCCAGCCGCTCCTCCAGCCCGTTCGAGCCGTTGGGGATGATGCGGAAATCGTTGCGTCCGGCGCGTTTCTGCTCGGTGTTGAAGGCGGCGTGATCGGTGGCCACCACCTGCAACGAGCCGGCCTGAAGCCCGGCCCACAGACTGTCCTGATGATCCCTGGAGCGGAAGGGGGGCGACATCACCCGGCGCGCGGCGTGGTCCCAGTCCTTGTTGAAATACTCGGATTCGTCCAGCGTCAGAAACTGGACCAGCGGCTCGCCATAGACGCGCATGCCCTTTTGCCGCGCGCGGCGGATCGCCTCGTGCGCCTGTTCGCAGGAGACATGCACGATATAGAGCGGCACGCCCGCCGCATCGGCAATGCAGATCGCGCGGTTGGCGGCCTCGCCCTCGAATTCGGGGGGGCGGGAATAGGCGTGGCCCTCGGGTCCGGTGATGCCCTGGTCAAAGTATTTCTGCTGCATCTCGGCCACCAGATCGCCGTTCTCGGCATGGACCATCGGCAGCGCGCCCAGTTCCGCGCAGCGCTTGAAGGAGGCGAACATCTCGTCATCCTCGATCATCAACGCGCCCTTGTAGGCCATGAAATGCTTGAAGGAATTGACGCCCATGTCGACGGCATCCTTCATCTCGTTGAAGACGCTCTCGTTCCAGCCGGTGATCGCCATATGATAGCCGATGTCGCTGCAAATCTGCGGCGTGGATTTGCGGTGCCATTCGTTGATGGCATTTTTAATGCTGCCATCGGCGCCGGGCAGGCAGAAATCCACCACCATCGTGGTGCCGCCACAGGCCGCCGCCCAGGTGCCGGTCTCGAAGGTTTCCGCCGCCGTGGTGCCCATGAAGGGCATTTCCAGATGGGTATGCGGGTCGATACCGCCGGGGATGACATAGGCGTCCGTGGCGTCGATATAGGTGTCGCCTTTAAGGTCCGTGCCGATCTGCCTGATCGTCTCGCCCTCGATCAGCACATCGGCCTTCCATGTCCGGTCGGCGGTGACGACGGTGCCGTTCTTGATGACTTTGGTGGTCATGTCCTGTCTCCCTGTAGCTCTGATGCCCGGGGTTTCTTCTTGGCGAAAATACCCCGGGGGTTTGGGGGCTGGCCCCCAATCATTCCACCACCTCCGCCGTCTCCAGCACCGCGTGCAGGAGCACGTCCGCGCCGGCGCGCGCCCAGTCGGGGGTGATTTCCTCGGCCTCGTTGTGGCTGAGGCCGTCCTTGCAGGGGCACATGACCATGGTGGTGGGATAGAGCTTGTTGACCCAGCAGGCATCGTGGCCTGCGCCCGAGATGATGTCCATATGGCTGTAGCCCAGCCGTTTCGCGGCGTCGCGCACCCGGCCCACCAGCGTCTCGTCAAAGGCGGGCGGGTCGAAGAAGCCCACGACCTCGGCGCTGAATTTCACCCCGATGTCGGCGCAGAGCCCCGGCGCGGTCTCCATGAGTTCCTCGACCATCGCCTCCAGCGTTTCGAGCACGTGGCTGCGGAAATCGACCGTGAACACCACCTTTTCGGGGATGATGTTGCGGCTGTTGGGGTAGACGTCGATATGGCCGATCGCGCCAACGGCATTGGGTTGGTATTGCAGGGCAATCTCATGCACCAGTTCGGTGACACGCGCCAGCGCGCGGCCCGCGTTGCGGCGCATGTACATGGGCGTCGATCCGGTGTGCTGTCCCTTGCCCGTCACCGTGCATTCGATCCAGCGCAGGCCCTGACCGTGGGTCACGACGCCGATCTGTTTGCCTTCGGCCTCCAGAATCGGCCCCTGTTCGATGTGCAGCTCGAAAAAGGCGTGCATCTTGCGGTCGCCCACCTTTTCCGGGCCTTTCCAGCCGATCCGCTCCAGCTCGTCGCCAAAGCGTTTGCCCTGCGCATCGACCCGGTCATAGGCCCAGTCCTGATCCAGCACGCCGGCAAAGACGCCCGAGGCCAGCATGGCGGGGGCAAAGCGGGCGCCTTCCTCGTTGGTCCAGTTGGTGACGACGATGGGGTGGCGCGTCCTGATGTCGAGATCGTTGAGGGTGCGGATGATTTCCAGCCCCGCCAGCACGCCCAGCACACCGTCGTATTTGCCGCCCGTGGGCTGCGTGTCGAGATGGCTGCCGACATAGACCGGCAGCGCCTTGGGGTCGGTGCCCTCGCGGCGTGCGAACATGGTTCCCATCTCGTCCACGCCCATGCCGAGGCCCGCCGCCTCGCACCATTTCTGAAAGAGCGCGCGGCCTTCGGCATCCTCGTCGGTGAGGGTCTGACGGTTGTTGCCGCCCGCCACGCCGGGGCCGATCTGCGCCATTTCCATGATGCTGTCCCAGAGCCGTTCGCCGTTGATTTTCAGGTTTTCGCCGGGTGCCGCCATTGGTGTCCTCACTGTATTTCCTGCCGGGGGCGCCGCGCCGCCCCTTGTCGCTTTTTTACCATTTGGTAAACTTACGATTGCGTGCCGGGGTTGCCCTGTCAAGATTCGTCTTGGGACGAGGGGGCGATCTGGCTAACCTGAACGCGGGGGCGGTGAAAATCGCACCGCTCGACGTGAAAGGACCAGGATGCAGGACAGCCCCGCCGCGCAGGCGACGCGCAAGCCCAGCCGCATTCAGTTGCGCAATCGCAAGCGGATTCTCGATGCGGCGCTCGAGGTGTTCTCGGCGCATGGATATCGCGGTGCGACGCTGGATCAGATCGCGGAGGAGGCCGGGATCAGCAAGCCCAACATCCTCTATTATTTCGAGGGCAAGGAAGAGATTCACGTGACGCTGCTCAATCATCTGATGGATGAGTGGCTGGCACCGCTGCGCGCGGTCGACCCGGAGGGCGATCCGCTGGAGGAGTTGCTGACCTATGTGCAGCGCAAGCTGGAGATGGCCCGCGATCTGCCGCGCGAGAGCCGACTTTTCGCCAACGAAATCCTGCAGGGTGCGCCGCGCATGACCCCGCATCTGGAGAGTGTGCTGCGACCGCTGGTGGATCAGACGGCGCAGTTGATCTCGGGCTGGATCGCTGTTGGCAGGCTGGCCCCGGTGGACCCGCGGCATCTGCTGTTCTCGATCTGGGCGACGACGCAGCATTACGCGGATTTCGACGCGCAGGTGCGGGTGCTGATGGACGAGGCAGAGGTGCATGCGGGCGCCGCGGCGCATCTTGAGCGGATGTTCCGGCGGCTGCTGACGCCCTGAGGGCGGGCGTGGTCGGACGACAGGCCCTATTCCGCCGCGCATCGCCCCGGATTGTTGGGATGCGTCGTCCAGTTGGCATACTCCCGGCGCACCACTTCGCCGGTGCGCGGATCGACCGCGCCCGCCGCCATGGGTTCCATCGTGATGCAGCCCTCGACCGGACAGACATTCACGCAGAGATTGCAGGCGACGCATTCGTCATCCTTGACGGTAAACACGCGGTCGGGTGACATCGCGATCGCCTGATGGCTGGTATCCTCGCAGGCGGCATAGCAGCGACCGCATTTGATGCAGTCGTCCTGACTGATCCTGGCCTTGGCGACATAGTTGAGGTTCAGATCCTGCCAGTTGACCACATTGGGCACGGCGCGCCCGACCAGTTGGTCGACCGAGGCAAAGCCCTTGTCGTCGATGTATTGCGACAGGCCCGAGATCATTTCCTGCACGATCCTGAAGCCATAGGTCATGGCCGCTGTGCAGACCTGGACATTGCCCGCGCCAAGCGCCATGAATTCCGCCGCGTCGCGCCATGTTGTGACGCCGCCGATGCCGCTGATCGGCAGGCCCCTTGTGGCCGGATCACGGGCAATCTCGGCCACCATGTTGAGCGCGATGGGTTTCACCGCAGGCCCGCAATAGCCGCCATGCGCGCCCTTGCCGTCGATGCTGGGTTCGGGGCTGAAGCTGTCGAGATCGACCGAGGTGATCGAGTTGATCGTGTTGATGAGGCTCACTGCATCGGCGCCGCCCTCCTTGGCGGCAAGGGCGGGTTTGCGGATGTCGGTGATATTCGGCGTCAGTTTCACGATCACCGGCAGGCTTGAGTGTTTCTTGCACCAATGCGCCACCTGACCCACATATTCCGGCACCTGGCCAACGGCGCTGCCCATGCCGCGTTCGCTCATCCCGTGCGGGCAGCCGAAATTCAGTTCTACCCCGTCGCATCCGGTATCCTCGACCCGGTGCAGGATTTCGCGCCATGCGTCCTCGTTGACCGGGACCATCAGGCTTGCGATCAGCGTCCGGTCGGGCCAGTCGCGCTTGACCCGCTTCATTTCCTCAAGGTTCACTTCGAGCGGGCGGTCGGTGATCAGTTCTATATTGTTGAGCCCCAGAAGGCGGCGATCAGCGCCATAGATGGCCCCGTACCGGGGGCCGTTGACGTTGACGACGGGTGGCCCCGCTTCGCCCAGTGTTTTCCATACGACGCCGCCCCAGCCCGCCTCGAAGGCGCGGCGGACATTGTATTCCTTGTCCGTCGGCGGGGCCGAGGCCAGCCAGAACGGGTTGGGCGATGTGATGCCGATGAAATTCGTCGTAAGGTCAGCCATGGCTCTGTCTCCCTTAGCTCGCCCGGCCTGTCAGGCTGGCGTGGATGTCCTCGGCGGCGTCGCGGCCCTGGGCCACCGCCGTCACGGTCAGATCGTCCCCTCCCGCTGCGCAATCGCCCCCGGCCCAGACACCGGGCAGCGAGGTGCGCCCGGCGCCGGTGACGGCGATCTTGCGACCCTCGAGATCGGGCAGTTCCGCCCCTTCGAGCGTCTGGCCGATGGCCTTGAACACCTGATCGGCGGCAAGGCGGAACCGCTGGCCGGTGGGGTTGAGATCGTCATCGGTATATTCGAACTCGACCTCGCGCACCGCGCCATTGCCATGCACGGCGATGGGGGTGGCATTGGTGATGATCCGCACGCCCTTGGAGGTGGCGAGATCCTGTTCATAGCGGCTGGCGTTCATTCGGTCGCGGCCCCGGCGATAGACGAGGCTGACATTGAGCGCGCCAAGGAGTCTGGCCTGAACGGCGGCGTCCACGGCGGTCATGCCGCCGCCGATCACCACGACGTCGCGGCCGATGGGCAGGCGCGCCAGATCGCCGGCCTGCCGCAGGTCTGCGATGAAATCCACCGCGTCGCGCATCCCCTCGCGGTCCTCGCCGTTCAGACCGAGCGCATTGACCCCGCCCAGCCCGATGCCGAGAAAGACCGCATCGAAATCCTCGCGCAGGCCGGCCAGTGACACCTCGCGGCCCAGCCGCTTGCCGGTCTCCAGGGTGATCCCGCCAATCTGCATCAGCCAGTCCACCTCGCGCGCGGCGAAGCTGTCGGTGCTCTTGTAGGCGGCGATGCCGAATTCGTTGAGGCCGCCGGGTTTCGCGCGCCCGTCGTAGAGCGTCACGTCATGTCCGTGCATCGCCAGCCGGTGCGCGCAGGCGAGGCCCGCAGGCCCCGCGCCCACCACCGCGATCCGCCGCCCGGTGGGCGCGGCGCGGGTGAAGGGATGCACGCCCTGCGCGATCAGCGTGTCGGTGGCATAGCGTTGCAGGCGGCCAATCAGGACCGGCTTGCCCTCCGCCGCCTCGCGCACGCAGGCCTCTTCGCAGAGGGTTTCGGTCGGGCAGACACGGGCGCACATGCCGCCAAGAATGTTCTGGCTGAGGATCGTTCTGGCCGCCGCCTCGGGCGTGCCGGTGGCGATCTGCCGGATGAAAAGCGGGATGTCGATATCCGTGGGGCAGGCGGTGATGCAGGGCGCATCATGGCAGAAATAGCAGCGGTCGGCGGCAACCAGCGCCTCGTGATCGTCAAGTGCCGGGTGCAGATCGGTGAAATTCTCGGCCAGATGCTGTGGATCGAGGCGACCGGCGACGATGCCGGGGGTCAGCGCGTTGTCACTCATGGCGGTCTCCATAGGATCGGATGGCTGATCTCAGTATTCCACGATTTGAAATTTTATCAATTGGTAAAATTTAGAATGAGGGTCAAAATTGCTTGCCCATGCTGCGGCAGGGCGGCTTGGTCTGAAATTCAGGACGGCTGAAGGGTGTGACGTACGACGCTCAGCGCGAGCGTTCGTGTTCGAATCGCTGGCGCGCGATCGCCTCGTTGCGGTCTGCCTTTTGCTGATCGGCGAGTGACTTCTCGACATAGTTCAGATGCGCGGTGACGGCGGCCTGGGCGGCCTCGGCGTCGCGCGCCTGAATGGCGGTGTTGATGGCGCGGTGCTGATCGAGCAGCGCTCCGCGCGTGGTGCGTTGTTTGAACATCACCTGACGATTGTAGAACACGCCTTCGCGCAGCAACTGGAACATCGAGCGCATCATGTGCAGCATGATCACGTTGTGACTGGCCTCGATGATCGCCATGTGGAACTCTGCGTCGAGCCGGGCTTCGTCTGCCGGGTTGGTCTTGCGGTGTGCCGCTTCCATCTTGTCCATGATGGTCTGGATCACCTGTCGATCCGTGTCCGAGGCCAGTTTTGCCGCGCGGCAGGCGGCCAGCCCCTCAAGGTCACGGCGAAAGGCGATGTAGTCGAACACCGCCTCGTCATGCTCGGCGAAGAGCCGGATCAGGGCCTCGGAAAACGCGCTGCCCAGCACATCGGCGACGTAGACACCGGCCCCGGCGCGGGAGGTCAGCAGGCCCTTTTCCTGTAGCTCCGCGACGGCCTCGCGCAGAGAGGGGCGCGAGACACCCAGTTTCTCGGCCAGTTCCCGCTCGGCGGGCAGACGTTCGCCGGGACGCAGGATACCGCGCAAAACGAGTTTCTCGATCTGCCGGGTGACGGCGGTTGAGAGTTTCTCGGGAGTGACTTTCTGAAAAGGCATGTCTTCACTCTGGTACAATTGGTCAGATCATATGACCACCGGGGCAATCGGGCAAGCGTGCTGTGGTCAGAACTCGACACCCGGCTGCGCCTTGACGCCCTGATCGCGGAACGGGTGCTTGATCTCCTTCATCTCGCTGACCAGATCGGCGATTTCGATGAGTTCGGGCTTGGCGTTGCGCCCGGTCAGCACCACATGCGTCATCGGCGGTTTTTCCTCGGTCAGAAAGCGCACCACGTCCGCGATATCGAGATAGTCGTAGCGCAGCGCGATGTTGATCTCGTCCAGCAGCACCATGCTGTTGGCGTCGTCGCGGATCAGATCCTTGGCCTTGTGCCATGCCGCCTGCGCCATTTCCGTATCGCGGACGCGGTCCTGCGTTTCCCAGGTGAAGCCCTCGCCCATCGTGTGAAAGGCGCAGACATCGGCAAAGCGTTCTTTCAGCAGGCTGCGTTCGCCGCTGGGCATGCTGCCCTTGATGAACTGCACCACGGCGCATTGCATGCCGTTGCCGATGCAGCGCAGGATCATGCCAAAGCCGGAACTGCTCTTGCCCTTGCCATTGCCGGTATGGACGATGATGAGGCCCTTTTCGCCGGTCTTGGTGGCCATCATTTTGTCGCGCGCGGCCTTGATGCGGATCATTTTCTGCGTGTGGCGTTCGGGGTCGTGGGTCATGGGCGGCTCCTTGGAAAGATCGGGGGCAAAGGAAGGTGACGATAGGACGCCAGGCGGTCGCGGGCAAGGCATCGCATGCCGGGTGCGCGGCGTTAAGGGGATGTTAATCATATCCGATACAGGGTCCGCGGCATGCGCGGATTTGTTGTGATACTCATGGCGGCACTTGCCGGGTGCAACACACCCGGTCCCGAGTTTCGCGGGACAGACCCGGTAAGGGCGCAGGTCGGGCGGAGCGTTTTCGATGTGCGTGTCGACGGCACAAGGGCGCAGGCAATCCGGGTCAATTCCGAATGGGCGCCACGGCTGGAGGCGGTGGCGCCGCGCGGGGCCGCGGCCATCGCGCAGGTGAGCGGCTGCCGGGTGGTGCGCGTCTGGGGCGATCAGGCGGTGATGGTGGCCGAGATTGATTGCGGAGAGGGCGCCGCCCTCCTGCCCAGGGGGCATGCCTATGACTGTGAACTGGATCATATCCATGGCGGCTATGCCGAGTTGATCTGCACACCGAGACATTGACCGACTGCGCGGTTGCCGCTTGAATGAATGCCGGGTTTGCGGCACAGAGCGGCCAGAGCGACCCGGCAGCGGGTGCACAGCCGAAAGGGTACGATCATGGATTACAAAGCAGCAGGCGCGCCCAAAAAGGGCAACAAGATTCCGCGTCACAAGGAGCATAACGCGCCCGGATCGGAGAAGAACCCGTTTGGCAAGCGCCCTTCCAAGGAAGAGTTGGTTGCCCGGCTCAAGGCCAAGGCTGAAAAGTCCGCGAAAGAGGGCTAGAGGGTCTTTTCCAGAAACAGCGACGAGGGCGCGGCGGGATAGTCGCCGAAGGGTCCGCGCGGGACAAAGTCGTGGCGTTCATAGAGCCGGTGCGCCGCGTGCAATTTGTCGCCGGTCTCAAGCCGGAGATAGTGTAGATCAAGGTTGCGCGCCTCTTCTTCGATCCGGCGCAGCAGGGCGTCGGCGATGCCACGGCCACGGGCCGAGTCGTCCACGAACATGGATTTCACCTCGCCATAGCCGCGCCTGAGCGCCAATGCGCCGGTGCCGAGAACGCGGTCGCCGATCCGGGCGGTAAAGAAGCGGATGTCCGGCGCGCAGAGCGCGTCGATGTCGAGAAAGAAATTCTCTTCGGGTGGAAACAGCGATTGCATCAGCGCGTGGCTGGCGCGCAGCAGGGCCACCGTGCCGGGCTCGCGGGGATCACCGTAGCCGATGTGCAGCGTGGCGTCGGGGGTCATGGCGGTCCTGATCTCAGCCTGCGATCATCGCCAGAACCGGGGTCTCGATGGCCTCAAGGCACAAGAACAACCCGATGCCTGCAATCATGGCACCGGCAAGGCGGGCGTTGATCGCGTCCGCCTCGGTCGCGCCGAGAAATTTCCCGGCGGCCCGCCCTGCGGCGAGCGCGATCACATATTGCACCAGCCCCAGCCCGATGAGGTAGCCGATCAGGACCGGGATGCCTGCGCCGCCTTCCTGCGCCGCGAGGGTGTCACCGAAGGCAGAGCCGTGAAACAGGCCGAAGCCTGCGAAAATCGCGATGGCGCCGCCGGTGGACAGCGCGCGGCCCGACAGGATGACGCCGCCAAGCACCAGCAGCGAAAGTGCGATCATCGCCTCCTTGAGCGGCAATCCCAGACCGGCATACATCAGGCCGCAGCCAAGCAGCATGGCGGCGATATAGCCTGCGGGGGCCAATATCGGGCGCGGAGTGAAGCGCGCGGCAATGCCCATCGCGATGACAAAGAAGAGATGATCGAACCCCAGAACCGGATGGCCGAGGCCCGAGAGCACCCCCTGGCCAAAGGTGATCATCGGCGCACCCGCAAGCGGATGATGCGCCAGCGCGGGTGACGCGGCCATGATGATGGCGGCGACGGCGCAGGGCTTTTTCATGTATCGTCCCTCCGGCTTTGGGAAAATTCCCGCTGCAAACGGGTCTGGTATGCAGAGCCGGACGCCATGCGTCAACGTCGATTGTGGGCGGATCAGGTCATGTTCCAATGGCGGCAGGGTTGGCGCCGACGGAGTTTGCCGCAATATTGTGTGGATAACTGGTCGGTGCGCCCCATATGCGGTGGTTCGCCGTTGACAGACGCAGGCCCCGCCGCCCACAATTCCGGGATAGTGGAATCACCGGGCCAGAGATAAGCGTGCAGTTTTCCAAACTCAGATTGACCGGCTTCAAGAGCTTTGTCGATCCGACCGACCTGATCATCGCCGATGGGTTGACGGGTGTGGTGGGGCCGAACGGCTGTGGCAAGTCGAATCTGCTGGAGGCGCTGCGCTGGGTGATGGGCGAGAACCGGCCCACGGCGATGCGTGGCGACGGGATGGAGGATGTGATCTTTGCCGGGGCCGCCACGCGGCCCGCGCGCAATTTCGCCGAAGTGGTCATTCATCTCGACAATTCCGAACGTCTGGCGCCTGCGGGTTTCAACGAGGCCGACCACCTGGAGATCGTGCGCCGGATCACCCGCGATGTGGGCAGCGCCTACAAGCTGAACGGCAAGGATGTGCGCGCGCGCGATGTGCAGATGCTGTTTGCCGATGCATCGACGGGGGCGCATTCGCCCGCGCTGGTGCGGCAGGGGCAGATTTCGGAGTTGATCAACGCCAAGCCGAAATCGCGGCGGCGCATTCTGGAAGAGGCGGCGGGAATTTCCGGCCTCTATCAGCGCCGTCATGAGGCCGAGTTGAAATTGCGGGCTGCGGAGACGAACCTCACGCGCGTCGATGACGTTGTCGAGCAACTGGCAGCACAACTGGCGCAATTGGCGCGGCAGGCGAAGCAGGCGGCGCGTTACAGGCAGATCGGCGAGGAGTTGCGGCTGGCCGAGGGGCTGTTGCTCTGGCGACGCTGGAAAGAGGCCGATCTGGCGCGGGCGCGCGCCGAGGACGAGTTGCGCGAGCGCACCACGGCGGCGGCCCGGTCCGAGGCGGCGGCGCGCGAGGCCGGCAGGCTGCGCGCCAAGGCCGAAGAGGCGCTGCCCGGACTGCGCGAGGAAGAGGCGATCGCGGCGGCCATCCTGCAGCGCCTGACTGTTCAGCGCGATATCCTGCGCGATCAGGAGGCAAGCGCCCGCGACCGGATCGAGATGCTGACTGGCCGGATCGAGCAACTGGCCCGCGACATCGAGCGCGAGACCGGCCTCAACCGGGACGCGGTCGAGACCATCGCGCGGCTCGACTGGGAAGCGGCGGAACTGGCCAAAGGGGCCGAGGGGCAGGAGGCGCTGCTGGAGGCGGCGCAGGCCGAGGCGCGAGACGCGGCGCGGGTGTTGCAGGAGCGTGAGAACGACCTGAGCCAGATGACCGAGGACCTGGCGCGCCTTGCCGCACGCCATCAATCGGCGCAGCGCCTGCTGGAAGACTGCCGCAAGACGTTGGCCAAGAGCGAGGCAGAGGCGGAGCGCGCCCGCGCGGCGCAGACCGAGGCGCGCACGGCGCTCGATACGGCGATCAGCGATCATGGCGTGGCGGTCGAGGCCGAGCGCCGCGCCGTGGCGGCGGCAGAGGCGGCAGAGGTCGCACTGGTGGCCGCCGACGAGGCGCGCACAGAGGCGCAGGCGCATGAGGCCGAAGCCCGCGCCGCCCGCTCCGAAGCCGAAGGCGAGTTGAACGCCCTGCGCGCCGAGGTGACGGCGCTGGCAAGGCTGGTGCAGCGTGATACCGCCGAGGGCGGGCAGGTCATGGACCGGCTGCGCGTCGCGCAAGGCTATGAAAAGGCGTTGGGTGCGGCATTGGCAGACGATCTGCGCGCGCCCGAGGTCGGGGTGGACGGGCCGTCGGGCTGGACCGTCCTGCCGGGTTATCCCGCGCCACAATCCCTGCCCGAAGGCGTGAGCGCGCTCAGCGCGCATGTTTCCGTGCCTGCCGTGCTGGCGCGGCGGATGGCGCAGATCGGGCTGGTCGATGCGGATGACGGTGCACGCCTGCAGGCGCAGTTGAAGCCCGGTCAGCGGCTGGTCAGCATCGAGGGCGATCTGTGGCGGTGGGATGGTTTCCGGGCCTGGGCCGAGGATGCGCCGAGCGCGGCGGCCCTGCGCCTGCAGCAGTTGAACCGTCTGGAGGAACTCAAGCAGCAGTTGGAGCATGCGACGGCGCGGGCTGATGGCGCGATGCGGGCGCATGAGGCGTTGCGCGTGACGCTGACGCAGCGCACCGAGGAGGATCGCGTGGCGCGCGAGGCGCGGCGGGCGGCGGATGCGGCTGTGAACGAGGCCAACCGCGCGCTGAGCCGGGCCGAGGCCGATCGGAATCTGGCAGGCTCGCGGCTCGAATCTCTGGGCCTTGCGGTTGCCCGCCATGAAGAAGAGGCGATGGCGGCGCGCAAGGGTCTGTCAGAGGCTGAGAAGGGGGTGGCCGGTCTGGGGGATCTCGACGCGGCGCGTGCGGATCTCGAAGACATCAAGATGACGGTCGAAGCCGCGCGCATGACCATGATGGCCAAACGCTCGGCGGCGGATGAATTGCGCCGCGAGGGCGAACGTCGCACCCGTCGCAGTCAGGAGATCACCAAGGAAGTCAGTGGCTGGCGGCACCGTCTGGAAACGGCGGAAAAACGCAGTGCGGAACTTGCCGAACGCAAGGCGGCGTCAGAGGCCGAACTGACCGAGGCAAGTGCCGCGCCCGAGATCCTGAGCGCCAAGCGCGCCGAACTGGGTGAGGAAATCACCCGCAGCGAGGCGCGCCGCGCCGCCGCCGCCGATGCGCTCTCGACAGCCGAGGGTGTGGCGCGGCAGGCGGCGCTGGATGAACGCGAGGCAGAGCGGCTGGCCTCGGAGGCGCGCGAGATGCGGGCGCGCGCCGAAGCGCGTGTGGATGCCGCGCGCGAGACGCTGGATCTGGCGTCGGAGCGCATTCACGAGGCGCAGGAGGTGACGCCCGAGGCGCTGCTCGACAGCCTCGGGGCCGATCCCGATGCAATGCCTGCCTCGGATGTCATCGAGGCGGATGTGAACCGTCTCAAGCGGCAGCGCGATGCGCTTGGCGCCGTCAACCTGCGCGCCGAAGAGGATGCGCGCGAGGTCGAGGCCGAACATATCGCGCTGATCACCGAAAAGATTGATCTGGAAGAGGCGATCAAGACCCTGCGCAGCGGTATTGCCAGTCTGAACCGCGAGGGGCGCGAGCGGCTGTTGACCGCGTTCGAGCAGGTGAATTCGAATTTCACGCTGCTGTTCCGGCATCTGTTCGGTGGCGGCGAGGCCAGTCTGGTGCTGGTCGAGAGCGACGATCCGCTCGAGGCGGGGCTGGAGATCATGTGCCAGCCACCGGGCAAGAAACTGGCGACGCTGAGCCTTTTGTCCGGTGGCGAGCAGACGCTGACGGCGCTGGCGCTGATCTTTGCGGTATTTCTGGCCAATCCCGCCCCGATTTGTGTGCTCGACGAGGTCGATGCGCCGCTGGACGACGCCAACGTGACGCGGTTCTGTGATCTGCTGGACGAGATGTGCCGCCGCACCGAAACCCGCTTTCTGATCATCACCCACCATGCGGTGACGATGAGCCGGATGGATCGCCTCTATGGTGTGACGATGGCCGAGCAGGGGGTCAGCCAGCTTGTTTCGGTCGATCTGCGCAAGGCCGAGCAGATGGTGGCGTGAAGCCGGTTTCGCGCAGCTGAGGGCCAGGCTGTTCTTGCCTGTATGGCGTATCGGGTGTCGCTGCCTGCATCTTGATGATGATTTGCCGCCCTCCACAACTTATTGCATATATCCACAACAAATTGCTTTACACCCTGCCTGAAAGGCCGCACCATATCTGGTATGGACGGTGGGAATAGCCCCCGTTCGTAGAGCAGGCACCTAGCGCTTGGGGGTGCAACGCCATCCCTGCGCTATAGCAAATGAGGCGGCGCCATGGGACTTTCCGAGCAGTTCTTGCAGGATGACATCCACCCTATCGACATAGTCGAGCATATTGCCGAGCATCACGACTGGGAGTTTGACCGCATCGGTGACGATCAGATCGCGATGGCTGTCGAGGGACAGTGGCGCACCTATTCGATCACGCTGGCGTGGTCGGGCTATGACGAGACGCTGCGCCTGGTCTGCACGTTCGACATGGAGCCGCCCGAGTCCAGGCTGCCGGTGCTGCATGAGATGCTCAACAGCATCAACGACCAGTGCTGGGCGGGGGCGTTTACCTGGTGGGACGAGCAGAAGCTGATGGTCTATCGCTATGGCCTGGTGCTGGCGGGCGGGCAGGTGGCCAGCCCCGAGCAGATTGACACCATGTTGAACGCGGCGGTGATGAGCGCAGAGCGGTATTATCCGGCGTTGCAACTGGCGATCTGGGGTGGGAAATCCCCGCGCGATGCGATGCAGGTCGCCATTGCAGAGGCCTATGGACGCGCGTAACACTGGCCCCCGCGAAATGATCTGAACGACGTGGGGGCGATACGATGACCATGGATCATGTGGCCGAAAACGGTCTTGTTCTGCTGGGTTGCGGCAAGATGGGCAGCGCCATGTTGCAGGGCTGGCTGGCGCAGGGGCTGCCACCCGCATCGGTCTGGGTGATTGATCCCAATCCGTCCGAATGGCTGCGCGGCACCGGCGTGCATGTCAACGCCGATCTGCCCGGCAAACCGGCGATTGTGCTGATTGCCGTCAAACCGCAGATGATGGGCGAGGCGTTGCCGGTGCTCGCGGCCATGGGCAATGGCGAGACGCTTTTTGTCTCGGTTGCCGCCGGCACTCCGATCGCGGCCTTCGAGGTGGTGCTGGGCGAGCGGACCCCGATCGTGCGGGCGATGCCCAATACCCCCGCCGCCATAGGGCGCGGGATCACGGCGATCATCGGCAATGCGCATGCCGGGGCGGACGCTGTCGATCTGGCCGAGATGCTGCTGCGGGCGGTGGGGCAGGTGGTGCGGCTCGAGTCCGAGGATCAGATGGATGCGGTGACGGGGTTGTCGGGCTCTGGCCCGGCCTATGTGTTCCACATGATCGAATGCATGGCACGCGCGGGCGAGGCGCAGGGGCTGGCGCCGGATCTGGCGATGCAACTGGCGCAGGCGACGGTGGCGGGCGCCGGAGCGCTGGCCGAGGCGGCAGAGGAAAGCCCGGCGCAGTTGCGCAAGAATGTCACAAGCCCCAATGGCACCACGCAGGCGGGCCTTGAGGTTCTGATGGACGAGGCCACCGGATTACCGCCGCTGATCGGCAAGACCGTGGCGGCGGCGACGGATCGCTCGCGGGAGCTGCGCGATGGCTGAGATCAGTTTCGACGATTTTCTGAAGGTGGACATCCGTGTGGGTCGCGTCACCCGCGCCGAGCCTTTCCCCGAGGCGCGCAAGCCCGCGATCAAGCTATGGGTCGATTTCGGTGCGGAGATCGGCGAGAAGAAGAGCAGCGCGCAGATCACCGCGCATTACGATCCGGATCGTCTGGTCGGACGGCAGGTCATGGCCGTGGTCAATTTCCCACCGCGCCAGATCGGCCGGTTTTTATCAGAGGTGCTGGTGCTGGGGGTCAGCGATGGCAATGGAGATATCGTTCTGGTAGGCCCCGACCAGAATGTGCCCATCGGAGAGAGATTGCATTGAAACGTATCCTGCTGACCCGTCCGCTGCCTGACCGTGTGGTCGAGGCCGCGCGCGACCTGTTCGAAATCGAGATGCGTGAGGAGAACACGCCGCTGAAACCGGGGCAGATGCGTGGCGCGTTGGCGCTCTATGACGGGATTCTGCCGACGCTGGGGGACATGTTCTCGGTCGAGGTATTTGCGGAGGCCGAAAATTGTCGCTGTCGAATCCTGTCGAATTTTGGCGTGGGATATAACCATATTGATACAGCCGCCGCGCGGGGCGTGGGAATCGCGGTCACCAACACGCCGGGCGCCGTGACCGATGCGACTGCGGATATCGCGATGACGCTGATCCTGATGAGCGCCCGGCGCGCTGGCGAGGGCGAGCGGATGCTGCGGGCGGGCAGGTGGTCCGGCTGGAATCCGACGCAGATGCTGGGCCTGCATGTGACGGGCAGGACGGTAGGGATCATCGGCATGGGCCGGATCGGGCATGCGATTGCCCGGCGCTGCCATTTCGGGTTTGGCATGAAGGTGGTCTATCACAACCGTTCGCCCAAATCCGTGGAGTTCGAGGCCCGTCAGCTGGAAACGCCGGAGGCGGTCGCGGCAGAGGCGGATTTCGTCGTGGTTGCCGTTCCGGGCGGGACCGAGACCCGTCATCTGATCGGGCAGGGGGTGTTTGCCGCGATGAAACCCACCGCGCATTTCATCAATATCGCGCGCGGCGACGTGGTGGACGAGGCGGCGCTGATCGCCGCCCTTCAGTCGGGCCGGATCGCCGGTGCCGGGCTGGATGTCTACGAGCAGGAGCCCCTGGTGCCCGAAGCGCTGAGGGCGCTGGAGAATGTCACGCTGCTGCCGCATCTGGGCACCGCGGCGCTGGAGGTGCGCGAGGCGATGGGGCTGATGGCGGTGGATAACCTGCGGGCATTTTTCGCGGGCGAGACGCCGCCCAATCTGGTCAACTGAGGAAGGCCGCGCCGGGGCACGGCCCGGCGCGCAGTATTCAGACGCGCCCTTTCCACGGCACCAGCCAGTTCTCGGCCTTGCGCATCAGGATGTCGATGCCATAGCCGATGATCCCGATCAGGATGATCCCCATCAGAACGATGTCGGTGAGCTGAAAGCGGCTGGCCACCATGATCATCATGCCAGCGCCCTTTTCGGCGGCCACCAGTTCGGCAGCGACTACCGTGCCCCAGCAGACCCCCATGGCGACGCGCGCGCCGGTGAATATCTCGGGCAGGGAATTGGGCACGATCACATGGCGCATCAACTGCCACTTGGACGCGCCCAGCGAATAGGCGGCATGCACCTTGGAAATCGCCACGCCGGACACACCCGCGCGCGCCGAGATCGTCATGATCCAGAGCGCGGCCAGAAACAGCAGGATGATCTTGCCGCTTTCGCCGATCCCGGCCCAGATGATGACCAGCGGGATGAGCGCCAGCGGCGGCACCGGGCGCATGAATTCGACGATCGGGTCAAACCAGCCGCGGAACCAGTCGCTGAGGCCCATGGCATATCCCAGCGGGATCCCCACCAGCGCGCCCAGGGCAAAGCCCACGATCACCCGAAAGAGCGACCAGTAGAGATGCTCCCACAGGGTGAAATTCTGATAGCCGGAATTCGCGATCTCGGCGACGCGGGCGACCACCGCCTCGGGCGGCGGCAGCCAGATCGGTTCCATCTGCATGCCCTTGGTAGGTGCGAAATTGAGCGACCCCTTGGCGGTCACCGCCACCGTGCCGTCAGCCACGCTGACGGTCTGGCCTTCGGTCACGGGTTGGCCGTCAATCGCCACGACGCGCGCACCGTCCTCCCGCGTTATCTCGTCGTTCTTGTCCATCAACAAGAGCTGCGAGCGCCACGCGCCCACGGCCAGCACGTCATTCCTGGCAAAGCCGTCGCCCGGTTCCGCCTCGGGTTCCGAGACTGTTTCGCCTACCTTGAACACGCGCACGAACACGGTGGCATCGTCGCGGCGCCCGTCAGGGGCCTCGAGCGTGTAGGTGAATTGGGTGTCGCCAACGAACGGCCCCGGCGCGTGGACGGGCACCCATTTGCTGCCGGTGAACGCCCCCCAGATCAGAAAGATCGTGAGCACCGAAATCACGCTGGCCCAGCGATCCGGTCGCACCGCGCTCTCATCGCCAAAGGTCACCGTCTTGAGCGAGGTGAAATCGTTGAGTTGACGGAACTTGCGCACGCCAAAGCGGACCACGAAAAACGCCGCCGTGAAGATCGCAACATAGATAACCAGGATGATCATGCGCCCACCTCTTCGGTCCGACCCATGATCTCTTCTTCCATGTCCCAGATCATCGACAGGATTTCCTCGCGTTTCGCGCCAAAGTCCGGATCCTTCTTGACCTCGCGCAGATCCTTGCCCACGCCCGCATCGGCAAAGGGCAGGCGGTATTCGCGATGGATCCGCCCCGGACGCGGAGCCATGACCAGAAGCCGCTCGCCCAGAAGCAGCGCCTCTTCGACCGAATGGGTGATCAGGATGATCGTCTTGCCGGTCTCTTTCCAGAGTTTGAGCACAAGCCCTTGCATCTTTTCACGGGTCAAGGCATCGAGCGCGCCCAGCGGTTCATCCATCAGGATCACGTCGGGTTCATTTGCCAGACAGCGTGCGAGCGCGACGCGCTGCTGCATGCCGCCGGAGAGTTCATAAACCGCCTTGTCCTTGAAGTCGCGCAGCCCGACCACATCAAGCAGGTGATCGACGTTCTGCCTGAACTGTGTCTCACGCTGTCCCTTCATGCGGGGACCGAAACTCACGTTGTCGCGCACGCTCATCCATTCAAACAGCGCGCCCTGCTGAAACACCATGCCGCGTTCCGCGTCCGGGCCGGTCACGCGGCGACCGTTTAGGGTGACCTGCCCCTCGGTGGGGGCGAGAAACCCGGCGAGAATGTTGAGCAGCGTGGTCTTGCCGCAGCCTGATGGACCCAGAACGCTCATCAGTTCGCCGGTGTTCAACTCGAGCGATACGTTCTGGAGCGCCTGAACATGGCTGCCATTGGGCAGGTCGAACCGCATCGAGATGTTTTCGATGGAAAGTGTAGACATCCCCACCCCCTGAATGTGTCGGATCATCGGGTGAGGGCTGCCCGGATCGCAGGCAGCCCCCTCGATCGCACCGGTCCGGAGATTACATCCCGCTGGCAGAAGCAAGAGGTCCGGTGTTGACGTTGTTTTCATAGGTATCGAGCGCCTTGTCGATGCTACCTGCCTGCACAAAGACATCGGCAACGCCCTTCATGAACTCCTGCGCGCCGCCGCCCAGCCATTTGGCGGAGAGTTGCTCTTCGACCGTGGGGAAGACGAAAGTGTCGATGGTCGCGGCTGTCGCCTCGACGTCCATGCCGCTGTCCTTGGCGATCACGGGCAACATCTCGTCGCGGTTGGCGGGGTCGGCCCACATTGCGTTGGCATCTGCCGTCACCTTGAGAAACTTGGCCACCAGATCAGGATTTTCCGCGACAAAGGCCGCCGGGGCCGAGGTCACGTCAAAGACCAGAATGCCCAGTTCTTCCTTTTCCGCGCCGGTCAGCAGCACATTGCCATGTTCCTTGGCGCGGCGCAGGCTGCCGCCCCAGCCGCAGAACAGATCGACCGCACCCTGTGCGATGGCCGCCGCTCCCTCGGGCGGGGCCATGTTGACCACGTCCATTTTCGCGACATCAACGCCAAAATGGTTCATCTGCTTGAGAAAGCCGTAATGCGCCGCAGTACCGAGCGGCACGGCGACCTTCTTGCCTTCGAGTTCCTTGGCGTTGGTCTTGTCGATTTCCAGCGCCTCGGCGGCGACACAGTTGTCATTGTCCGAGTAGCTGACCGCCACATCGACGATCTGCAGATCCTGTCCGGCGCTGGTCGCCACCACGAACGGTGGCACGCCCTGGCTGACCGAAAGATGCACATCGCCCGATGCCATCGCGGCGCTCATGGCCGTTCCGGTATCGAAGGCGCGCCAGTTCACCTTGACGCCCATCTCCTCGTCATAAGTGCCCATTTCCTTGGCATACTGGAACGGCATCGGCCATTCGAGGAAATAGGCAACGGTAATCTCCTGCGCATTGGCGATTCCGGTCCCCGCCAGAACAGCCAGTCCCGCCGCCGCTGACATCAGCTTTGATTTCAATTTCATTTTATACTCTCCCGTTGGTTCAAGTTCATTCTCTGCCTGGCACCGCACGTTCCGGCGGGTTCTGGTTGCGCCCGGGCTGCGACCTGAACGGCCATCCCGACGACAGGCAATAGTCAGGAGTGAAACCGATCCGCAGGCACCGATCAACGCAATAATAGCAGACCTAAGGTCATTTCAGTATTTCCGAAAAGAGGTTTTCGGATAGCCCGAGATATGCTGTCATCAATGTGGCCCCGGGAGGAAACATTTACCTTTCAGGGTGTTAGTATGAATTTCATGTGAGGCCGCACATATTTGGTCTTAAATAATGGATTGATCTGGCCCTATCGGAATGCCCGGTTTCGCGGCTGATATGATTGTCGGAACACCCGTGTTACAGATACATGGCCCGCGTGCCCGCGCCGGGCCTCAACCTGATGGAGCATCGCCATGGACGGCAAACTTCGCGACAACGACATCTCTCATGTGGTCGAGGCCGACCGCGCGCATGTCTGGCATCATCTGATTCAGCATGCAGGCTGGACCGGCCCGGATCCCAAGGCCGATCCGCGCATCATCGTCGAGGGACGCGGCATGCGGGTCTGGGATCAGAAGGGCAAGGAGCATCTCGACGGTGTGTCGGGCGGCGTCTGGACCGTGAACGTGGGCTACGGGCGCGAGCGCATCGCCAATGCAGTGCGCGATCAGTTGATCAAACTGCCCTATTTCGCCGGTACCGCCGGGTCGATCCCCGGCGCGCTCTTTTCCGAGAAGCTGATCTCGAAAATGCCGGGGATGAGCCGCGTTTACTACACGAACTCCGGCTCCGAGGCGAATGAAAAGGCGTTCAAGATGGTCCGCCAGATCGCGCACAAGCGTCATGGCGGCAAGAAGCACAAGATTCTCTATCGCGACCGCGATTATCACGGCACGACGATTGCCTGCCTCTCGGCCGGCGGTCAGGACGAGCGTAATGCGCAATACGGTCCCTACACCCCCGGTTTCGTGCGGGTGCCGCATTGTCTGGAATATCGCGCGCAATGGGATCTGAGCGGAGAGGAATACGGGCTGGCCGCCGCCAATGCGATTGAAGAGGTGATCCTGCGCGAAGGCCCCGATACGGTGGGCGCGCTCTGTCTTGAGCCGGTGACCGCCGGTGGCGGCGTGATCGTCCCGCCCGAGGGCTATTGGCCCCGCGTGCAGGAGATTTGCCGCAAATACGACATCCTGCTGCATATCGACGAGGTGGTGTGCGGCGTCGGGCGCACCGGCACTTGGTTCGGCTATCAGCATTACGGGGTAGAGCCCGATTTCGTGACCATGGCCAAGGGGGTGGCAAGCGGGTATGCCGCCATCGCCTGTTGTGTGACGAATGAGCGCGTGTTCGAGATGTTCCGCGATGATGCGACGGATCCGATGAACTATTTTCGCGATATTTCCACCTTTGGCGGCTGCACCGCCGGTCCCGCCGCGGCGCTGGAAAACATGGCGATCATCGAGGAAGAGGGGCTGCTCGACAATACCGTGGCGATGGGCGACTACATGCTCGACCAATTGCGTGCGCTCAAGGACAAGCACGCGGTCATCGGCGATGTGCGCGGCAAGGGGCTGTTTCTGGGGGCCGAACTGGTCAGCGACCGCGGCAGCAAAGAGCCCGCGCCGGAGAAACAGGTGCAGGCCGTCGTCGCCGACTGCATGGCGCAGGGCGTCGTGATCGGCGCCACCAACCGTTCGCTGCCGGGGTTCAACAACACGCTGTGTTACAGCCCGGCCCTGATCGCCACCAGAGATGATATCGACCATCTGGTGTCAGCCACCGATCAGGCATTGACCCGCGTTTTCGGCTGATCCGGTTCCGGAGTTCCCTGACTGACCCGGCGCGAGGCAACTGCGCCGGGTTTTTTCGCGCGCCTCAGGCGCGTTCGACCAGAACCGAACCCACCGAATAGCCAGCGCCAAAGGAACAGATCAGGCCACGGTCGCCGGGGGCCAGATCGTCCGAGTATTTCGAGAACGCGATGATCGACCCCGCCGACGAGGTATTGGCGTAATCCTGCAGGATATTGGGCTGCTCGCCGGGCTCTGGCACGCGGCCCAGCACCTTGCGCCCGATAAAATCGTTCATGGCCTTGTTGGCCTGATGCAGCCAGAGACGGCGCAGGTCGGCCGCCGCAACGCCTTCGTCGTCCAGATGCGCCAGAACATGCGCCGAAACCATCGGCAGCACCTCCTTGAACACCTTGCGCCCCTCCTGCACGAACTGCATGTCGCGCCGGTCGGCCATGCCATCGGGACGGGTGCGGCGCAGAAATCCGTTGTTGTTGCGGATGTTGTTGGAGAACTGCGTGGCACAGCGGGTCGAGCGGATGACGAAATGCGATCCCTCTGCGTCCTCGGCCGGCTCAATCAGCAGGGCGGTGCAGACATCGCCAAAAATGAAATGGCAGTCCCGGTCGCGCCATTCGAGATGCCCCGAACAGATTTCCGGGCTGACCACCAGCGCGCGGCGCGCACTGCCTGAACGGATCATGTCGGCGGCGGCCTGAATGCCGAAAGTGGCGGAGGAACAGGCGACGTTCATGTCAAAGGCAAACCCGCCTGCGCCCAGCAATTGCTGGATCTCGATGGCGATCGCCGGATAGGGGCGTTCGTGGTTGGAGGCCGCGCAGATCACCAGATCGACCTCCCGCGCCTCTCGCCCCGCCTGTGCCAGCGCCCTGGCGCAGGCATCGAGCGCCATTTCCGCCATGATCCCCGGTTCGTCATTGCTGCGTTCGCGCAGGTGGGGGTGCATCACGTTCGGGTCGAGCACCCCGCTCTTGTCCATCACATGACGTTGCTCGATGCCCGAGGCGCTGACGATGAAATCGGAGGAGGACGGTGCCTTGGCCTCGACCGTTCCGGCGGCAATGGCCTCTGCGTGGGTGGCATTGTATGTTGCAGCGTAGGCGTTGAACGCCGCCACCAGTTCGTCATTGGTGATCACCTCGGGCGGTGTGAACACGCCTGATCCCGTTATTGCGGGTTGAACCATCGTCTTTCCCCCTCCGGTTCCGGCCAGATCAGCCCAAGCCCGTCGCGGCGTCAAGGTCGATGTGACGCTGGCGCGTCAGTTGATCAGGCCCGCGTGACGCAGGCCATCCTCGACCAGTGCGCGGGTCGGGTCGGTAAGGCCGGTGAGCGGCGAGCGCACCTCTTCGCTGCACAGCCCCAGCCGAGACATGGCGTATTTGACGCCGACCACGCCCGGTTCGGCAAAGATCGCGCGGTGCAGCGGCATCAGGCGGTCCTGAAGGTCGAGCGCCGTGGCATAGTCGCCCGCCAGCGTCGCCTCCTGCACCTGCGCCACCAGTTTCGGCGCGACATTGGCGGTGACCGAGATCACGCCGACCCCGCCCTGCGCGTTGAAACCGTGAGCGGTCGCGTCCTCGCCGGAAATCTGGATGAAGTCCTTGCCGCAGGTGATCCGCTGCGCGCAGACCCGCGCGAGATCGCCGGTTGCGTCCTTGACCCCGATGATGCGCGGCAGTTGCGCCAGCCTGCCCATGGTTTCGGGCGTCATGTCCACCGCCGAGCGACCGGGAATGTTGTAGATGATGATCGGCAGATCGCAGGAGTCGTGCAGTGCGGTGAAATGTGCGATCAGCCCCGCCTGCGTCGGCTTGTTGTAATAGGGGGTCACCACGAGGGCGGCATCGGCGCCTACCTTGTGGGCGTGGCGCATGAAACGGATCGATTCGACCGTATTGTTCGAACCTGCGCCGGCGATCACCGGAATGCGCCCGGCGGCGGCGCGCACCACCTCTTCTACCACGGTTTCATGCTCTTCATGCGACAGCGTCGGGCTTTCGCCGGTGGTACCGACCGGGACAAGGCCATGGCTGCCCTCGCCGATATGCCATTCCACGAGGGTCTTGAGCGTGTCGAGATCCAGCGCGCCGTTCTTGAACGGCGTGACCAGGGCAGGAAAAGATCCTTTGAACATGACACGCTCCTTTCGTTTCCATTTGGCGGGCCTTGGGCGGTTCATCGCGCAGGGGTCCGTGATCGTGAATGGACGCGGGCGCGCGGGCCGCATAGGCTGGCGCTGTCTATCCTTCGCAATGACGGGAAATGCAAGAGATGTTGCGCGCGCTCACCCTGGTTCTGGGGATGATTTCACAGGTTTCCGCCGCATATGCGGCGGATGTGCCGCGGATCGCCCCGCGTCCCCTGGCAAGTGCCGTGGAGGCGATGCAGGGCGGTCGCTGGGAGATCGCCGCGCGCCTTGCGGCGCGCGAGGGTGCGGCGGCGGTCGATCTGATCGAATGGCATCGGCTGCGTGCCGGGCTGGGTACGCCCGCTGAGGTGCTGGCCTTTCTCGCGCGCAACGGGCACTGGCCGGGCCTGGATCGGTTGCGGTGGCAGTGCGAAGAGGTGATGGCGCGTGCCGATTTCGACGAAGTGCTTGCGTTCTACGATGGCTACCGGCCCCAGACCGGCACCGGCGCGCTCAGCCTCGCGCGGGCACTGATCGCTCGTGGGCGGCAGGGCGAGGCCGAGGCGGGCCTGGTTCTGGCGTGGCGCACGCTGGATCTGACGCGCGCCGAGCATGAAGGTTTCCTGCGCGAGCATGGCGCGCTGCTGGCTCCGCATCACGAGGCGCGGCTGGAGATGGCGCTCTGGCGCGGGCTGAACGATGTCGAGGACATGCTGCCGCTGGTCAGCGACAGCACCCGCGCCCTGGCGGAGTTGCGGGCGAAGGTCAAGCGTGAGGGCGGCGAGGGGTTGAGCACGGCACAGGCGCGTAATGCGGGCATCGCGCATGAGCTCTTTACCCGTCACCTGAGCAACGCGCCCGAGAAGGCGATCGAGGTTCTGCTGCGCCAGAGCCGGATCGAGGGAGGTCTGGGAGAGCCGGAGCGCTGGGCAAGCTGGCGGCGTGCGCTCGCCCGGCAGAAAATGCGCGAGGGTGATGCCATGCTGGCCTATGATATCGCCTCGGTGCATCAGTTGGTCGAGGGGTCGGACTACGCAGACCTGGAATGGCTGTCAGGATATGTGGCGCTGACCTACCTGAATGCGCCCGAACTGGCGCTGGATCATTTCCAGCGGCTTCGCGCCGCCGTCGGCACGCCGATTTCGCTGGGGCGGGCGGGATACTGGATCGGGCGCGCGCAGGAGGCGCTGGGGGATAGCGAGGCGGCGCAGGTGGCCTATGCCGAAGGGGCCGCGCATCAGACCAGCTTTTACGGGTTGCTGGCGGCGGAAAAGGCGGGCTTGCCGCCCGACGACCGGCTGGGCGGGCAGGAGCGTTTCCCGCCCTGGCGTGACGCGGCCTTTGCGGCGAGCGATCTGCACGAGATCGGCACGCTGGCACTCAGGATGGGCGATGCGGGGCTGGCGCGCCAGTTTTTCATCAGGCTTTCAGAGTTGCAGGATCGTACCGGGCTGGGGCAGATGGGGCAGATGCTGGAGGAACTGGGCCAGCCGCATCTTCAGATCATGCTGGGCAAGGCGGCGGCAGAGCGCGGGATCGTGGTCGAGGGGCCGTATTATGCGCTACACCCGATGGCCGAAATGGAGCTGAGTGCTCCGATGGAGCTTGCCCTCGCGATTGCGCGGCGTGAGAGCGAGTTCAACTCCGTCGTGGTCAGCGGTGCGGGGGCGCAGGGGCTGATGCAGCTCATGCCCGGCACGGCGCGGGACATGGCGCGCGATCTTGGCTTGATGTATGTGCCCTCGGACGTGCTGAACGACTGGGTCTATAACGCGCGGCTCGGCTCGGCCTACCTGGCGCATCTGGGTGGGCGGTTCGGTGGCAACGTCGTGCTGGTGGCGGTAGGCTATAACGCCGGTCCTGCGCGGGTGGCGCAATGGGTGCAGGAATACGGCGACCCGCGCGCGCGCGATGCGCATGGCATCGTCGACTGGATCGAGAACATCCCCTTTCGCGAGACCCGCAACTACGTGATGCGCGTGGCCGAAAGCCTGCCCGCCTATCGCGCGCGTCTGGGCAAGGAGCCGCTGCCCGGACCGTTTTCCGAGGAGCTGAGCGGCAGCAGCGTTGCTCCGGTCGGAGAGTAGTCGCGCACCGGGTGACGTTCTGATGTCGGTCGGGGCTCGGCGGTCAGCCGAGCCGCCGCTGCCGCCAGAGGGTGAACAGCCCCGCCCCCACGATCAGCGCGCCGCCAAGCGCCACGTTGAGGCGTATGGTCTCGGAAAAGACGAGAATGCCGATGGTGCTGGCGAAGAGCAGTTGCAGGTAGGCAAAGGGCTGCACTGCGCTGGCCTCGGCCACCTCGTAGCATTTGATGAGCGTATAATGCCCCGCCGCCCCGGTGATGCAGAGCGCGCCCATCCAGATCCAGTCGGAGCCTGTCATCGGCTCCCAGAACCACATGCCGACAGCGGTCATGGCAACAGAACCCACAGTGCCGGTCCAGAAAAAGCTGGTGGCGGCGCTGTCGCGACGTGCCACGTAGCGCGTCAGCAGGCCATAGAGCGCGAACATCAGCGCGGCGATGAAGGGAACCACCGCCGCGGGTTTGAAAACGCCAAAGCCCGGTTCCAGAATGATGATGACGCCGACAAAGCCCACGCCGATGGCCGTCCATCGGCGCCAGCCGACATTCTCACCCAGAACCGGCCCCGAGAGGGCCGCAACGAGCAGCGGATAGCAGGCAAAGACCGCGTGGCTCTCGACCAGCCCTAACAGGGTGAAGCCGAAGATCATCACGCAGATTTCCGTCACCAGCAACAATGCGCGAAACCCCTGCATCAGCGGCTGGCTGGTAGTGGCGGCGGCGCGCAATCCACCGGCCTTGCGCGCGGCGATGGTGATCACGAAGGCGGCAAAGAACCAGTAGCGGATCATCACCACCATGAGCACGTTGTACTCGGCCGCCAGATGGCGCGAGAGACCGTCCTGCACCGCAAAGATGAAGGTGGTGAGCACCATGAGCCAGATGCCTAGACGGGTGTTCTGCGTGGTCATGCCCTGCCCTTTGCCGCGACGGTCATGTGCCGTTTGCGGCCATATCCCGGCAGACGGGTAACAGAAAATCCCGCCGCCTCAAGCCCCCGCCGCACGAAGCCGGCGGCGGTATAGGTGGCCGCAGTGCCAGTGTCGGTGGTATGGGCGGCAACCGCTGCCATCAGGTCGGGTTGCCAGAGTTCGGGATTTTTCGCCGGGGAAAACCCGTCGAGAAACCATGCGTCCGCCTTGCCTTTCCAACGGTTTAGGGTCTGGCGCGCGTCGCCGTCGATCAGGGTGAAATGCAGGTCCGGCAGGGCGATCCGCTGCGCCTGTCCCTGCCAATGGGGGGCAAGCTCTGCGGCGATCCCGGCAAGTTCCGCAAAGCGGCTTTGCGCGCGGCGCATGTCTTGCGGCGTCATCGGGTAGGCCTCGAAGCTGGTGTAATGCAGCACGCCGGGGATGCCCGCCGCCCGCCATGCGGCAAGACTGGCCAGAAGGTTCAGCCCGGTGCCAAAACCAAGCTCGGCGATGTGAAACCCGTCCACGAAGCGCGCGGGCAGGTCATTGCCTGCGAGAAACACATGCCGTGTCTCGGCCAGGCCGTTTTCGAGGCTGAAATAGGGATCGTCAAAACGCACCGAGACGGGAATATCGCCGTCGCGCCAGAAGAGTTCTGCCTGCTGGCCCTGCATGCCGCGATCCTCTAAGACGGGGTGGATGCGCGCGACCATGGCGCGGAGGCAGGGGATTGGCAATGGCCGATATCACGGTGATGGGCGCGGGGATTTTCGGCCTGTCGGTTGCGTGGTCCTGCGTGCAGAGGGGCGCGCGGGTGCGGGTGATTGATCCGTTTGGCCCCGGTGCCGGGGCGTCGGGGGGCGTTGTCGGCGCGCTTGCCCCGCATGTGCCGGAAAACTGGAACGACAAGAAGGCGTTTCAGTTTGAAAGCCTCGTGATGGCAGGGGCGTTCTGGGGCGGGGTGGCGGAGGCGGCGGACCTCTCGCCAGGTTATGCGCGGCTGGGGCGGGTGCAGCCGATCATGGACGAGGCGGGACTGACCCTGGCGCGGCGGCGCGAGCAAAGTGCGCGGGATCTGTGGCTGGGCAAGGCCGCGTGGCGCGTCGAGCGGGCAGAGGGCGAGTGGATGCCGGTCAGCGCCACCGGGTATGTGATCCGCGACACGCTGAGCGCGCGGCTGCATCCGCGCCGCGCCTGCGCGGCGCTGGTGGCGGCGCTGCGGGCCAGAGGGGCCGAGGTGCTGCACGAGGGCGCGGCGTCGGGTCAGGTGATCCGGGCCACGGGCGTTGCCGGGCTGGAGGAACTGAACGCGGCTTTCGGGCGGCTGGTCGGTAACGGGGTCAAGGGGCAGGGTGCGGTGCTGGCGTATGATGCGCGTGATCTGCCGCAGATCTTTGCGGATGGCGTGCATGTCGTGCCGCATGAGGATGGCACGGTGGCCGTGGGATCGACCAGCGAACGTGATTATGACGAACCCGCCAGCACCGATGCGCAGCTTGACGAGGTCATCGCGCGGGCGGTTGCCGCTGTGCCTGTGCTGGATGGGGCCAGGGTGCTGGAGCGGTGGGCGGGGCTGCGCCCGCGCGCACGGTCGCGCGCACCGATGCTGGGCCCGCACCCCCTGCGCCGGGGCGAATTCATCGCCAATGGCGGTTTCAAGATCGGGTTCGGCATGGCCCCCGGCATAGGGCAGGTGATGGCCGACCTGGTTCTGGAGGGGGTGGATCATATCCCCGAGGGTTTTCGGCCAGAGGCGTCTTTGTAAGGGATCACGATGATGTAAAGAGACCGGCATAGTCGGCGCGCAGGATGTTTTTCTGCACCTTGCCCATGGTATTGCGCGGCAACTCGTCCAGAACGATCAGCCTGCGCGGATGCTTGAACCGGGCGAGCGATTGCGCGACCGTCCCCGCGATGGCGTCGAGATCAAGCGTGGCCCCCCTCTGCGCCACCAGAAAGCCCACCACCGTCTCGCCGAAATCGGGATGCGGCACGCCCACTACCGCGCTTTCCAGCACGCCGGGCTGTTCGTCGAGCAGCAACTCGATCTCCTTTGGGTAGATGTTGTAGCCGCCCGAGATGATCAGATCCTTGTTGCGACCGACGATCTGCACGTAGCCCTGATCGTCGATCATTCCCAGATCGCCGGTGATGAAAAAGCCGTTCTCGCGCAGCTCTTCCGCCGTTTTCTCGGGCATGTTCCAATAGCCCTTGAACACATTGGGTCCGCGCACCTCGATCAGGCCGATCTCGCCCTGCGGCAGCTCCGCACCGGTCTGCGGGTCGGTGATCTTGAGTTCCACCCCCGGCAGGGGAAAGCCCACCGTGCCCGCGCGCCGCGCGCCGTCATAGGGGTTCGAGGTGTTCATGTTGGTTTCGGTCATGCCATAGCGTTCAAGGATGCGATGGCCGGTCCGTTCCTCGAACGCCACATGGGTTTCCGCCAGCAGAGGTGCCGACCCGGACACGAAGAGGCGCATATGCGCCACGAGATCGCGGGTGAAACGCGGATCGTCCAGAAGGCGGGTGTAGAATGTGGGCACTCCCATCATCGAGGTGGCGCGCGGCAGGTTGTCGATCATCTGGTCGAGGTCGAATTTCGGCAGGAATATCATCGACCCGCCCGCCAGAAGGATGATGTTGGTCGCCACAAAGAGGCCGTGCGTGTGAAAGATCGGCAGCGCGTGCAGCAGGACATCTTTGGCCGTGAAGCGCCAGCAATCCACCAGCACCTCGGCATTGGACAGCAGGTTGGTCTGCGTCAGCATTGCCCCCTTGGAACGTCCCGTCGTGCCTGAGGTATAGAGGAATGCCGCCAGATCATTGGCACCGCGCGGGGTGGTCTCGAACGTCTCGGGCTGGCCCTTGGCCGCCTCTGGCAGGGTGCCGGTGCCATCGGCATCGAGCGTCATCAGCCGCGCCCCGGCCTGATCGGCCACGACCTTCAGCGCATCCGCCCGCCGGCTGTCGCACAGGAGCAGCCGTGCGCCGCTGTCGGTCACGAAATAGGCCAGTTCATCGGCAGTGTAGCCGGTGTTGAGTGGGAGGAAAACGATCCCCGCCTGCACGCAGGCCGCATAGACCGCGAGCGCTTGCGGAGATTTCTCGACCTGCGCCGCCAGCCGGTCACCGGGTGCGAGGTCCGCGTTGCGCAGCGCGTGGGCAAACCGTGCGGTCAGGCGCAGAAAGGCATCGTAGCTGACCGCCGATCCATCGGCGAGATGCAGGAACGGCGCGCTCTGCCCGGCATGGCGACCGAACAGCGTGTCATAGAGGGGATTGGCCATGCGTCTTGTCCTTCAGTCCGTCTTTTTCCCGGCGGCGGCCAGCGTCGTCACCTCTGCCGAGGCGGCAATCGCGCCCGCCCCCGCGAACCGCTCGTGGTTCTGCGAGATCTGCGCCCGGTCGTAAAGGTAATTCACCATCACGCCGCCCGATTGCCTTTGTCCGTTGGGGGACAGATCGGCATCGGCGTGAATGGCATGCACGGACGCCCCGTTGCCCAGATGGAACCGCGCCACCGGATCATAGGGTCCGCCATCCTCGCGCCTGGCGTTAAGCAGATAGCGCGCAGTGATCGCGCGCCGCGCCTCCGCCTCGTCGGGCAGCGGCGTGCCGGTCTCGTCCAGCCAGCGGGTCAGCCCTGGGATTGGCGAGAGCGTGACAAATGTTCCGAGATTGGGCAATTCCTGCGAGAGATCCGCCACCACCTGCTTGATCAGCGAGTTGCCGAATGAAATCCCGGCCAGTCCCGCCTGACAGTTCGAGATCGAATAGAACACCGCCGTGTCCGCCTGATCCGCCGGGATCGCCTCGCGGTCCTCGGACAGCACGTCATGGATCGCGCCGGGTATCCCGCGGCTCAGCGCCACTTCGACAAAGATAAGCGGCTCGTCCGGCATCGCCGGGTGAAAGAACCCGAAACAGCGCCGGTCCTTTGGCGCCAGACGGCGGCGCAGATCATCCCAGCTGTCGATCGCATGCACCGCCTCGTAGGCGATGATCTTTTCCAGGATATCGGCGGGCGAGGACCAGTTGATCGGCCGCAGCACCAGAAAGCCGCGATTGAACCACGAGGCAAAGAGATGCTTGAGATCCAGATCGACCACCGCCAGAGCCGGATTGTCCCGCGCCAGCCGCAAGAGATCGGCGCGCATCGCCACCAGTTGCGCGGTCGCCCCCGGCACCTGATTGAGCCTGCGCGCCAGTTCCTGACGCGGCGGTTCCGCGGCTGCCATGAAAGCGCGGTAGCTGCCCCGGTCGGGGGCCGTCTCAAAAGCGTCCAATGCGTTGCGCACCGTTTCCGGGTCGACACCAAGATCGTTCGTCAGAAACCCGAAGAACGCCAGTTTGCCCGCGTCCTCCATGCCGGCGTAGCGATCCAGGATCAGTCGCGAGAGCGCCATGCCCGAGACCTCGCCGGAACTGCCCAGGAGATCGCGGGCCAGATCCTCGATGCTGCGATTCTGCCGGTCAGGTTCGGACGCGCCGCGATAGCGCCGCTCGAAGATCGTCGTCAGCAGATCGGCCAGAACGCTCATTGCGTCACTCCCATGACCACATCGGGCAGCCATGTTGCAAGCCCCGGAAAGAAGCACAGCAGAACGATGGCGAGGATCATGCAGCCGACATAAGGCAACGAGCCATAGAGGATCGTCTTGAGCTTAATATCCGGCGCGATGCCGTTGATGACATAGAGGTTGAGGCCCACGGGCGGCGAAATCAGGCCGATTTCCATGTTGATCGTCAGAACCACGGCAAACCAGATCGGATCGAAGCCAGCCGTGATGATGATCGGCAGAAGGATCGGCGCCGCCATCAGGATCACCGCCACCGGCGGCAGGAAAAAGCCCGCGATCAACAGAAAGACATTGACTGCCCCCATCAGCACCCAGCGGTTCACCTCCAGTGTGCCGATCCATTGGGCAATCGACTGGGTGATGAACAGCGACGACAGCATGTAGGAAAACACCCCCGCCGCGGCGATGATGAAGAGGATCATCACGCTTTCGCGCGTCGAATCGCGCAGGACGACCCACAGCGCGCGGGGCGACCAGAGGCTGTAGATGATCATGGCGATCAGCAGGCAGAGCAGCGCGCCGACAGCGGCGGTTTCCGACGGTGTGGCGATGCCGCCATACATGGCATAGAGCACGCCCAGAATGATCGCCAGAAACGGCAGCACGCGCGGCAGGATCTCGAGCCGCTCGGTCCACGAATAGCTGCGCCCGCCCAGAAGGTTCACGTCGCCCGAGCGCCAGGTGGAATAGAGCGACCATATCATGAAGAGGCCGACCAGCATCAGGCCCGGAATGACCCCGGCGAGAAACAGCCGGCCAATCGAGGTTTCCGTGGCGATGCCGTAAACGATCATCGTGACCGATGGCGGGATGAGGATGCCCAGCGTGCCACCGGCGGCGATGGAGCCGGCCGCGACCGCATCCGGATAGCCGCGCTTGCGCATCTCGGGAATGCCCATTTTGCCGATGGCGGCGCAGGTGGCGGGCGACGACCCGGACATCGCCGAAAACAGCGCGCAGGCCCCGAGGTTGGAGATCACGAGGCCGCCCGGCACGCGCGTCAGCCAGCGTTCCAGCGCCTCGTAGAGATCAGCCCCGGCGCGGGTCGAGGCGATGGAGGCCCCCATGATGATGAACATCGGGATCGACAGCAGCGCGAAATTGTTGAGTTTGCCAAAGAAGATCTCGGGCATCAGTTCCAGCGAGCGCACCCCGTCAAAGACGATCAGGAACCCGCCCGAGACAATCAGCAGGCCGAGCGCCACCGAGACGCCGGAGAACAGCACCACAATCGTTGCAATCGCCACGATCAGGCCAAGCAGAAGCGGGTCCATCAGGCGTCCTCCAGTCCAAAGGGCGTGTCGATATTCAGCACCACCGCCACCAGATCGGCGATGAGTTGCAACAGAAACAGGCCAAGCCCGATCGGCAGCGCGAGGTAGGGTATCCACAGCCTGACCGCCCAGACCGTGTCGGATGTCCAGCCGCGCGCCCAGGCGATGTGCCAGAATTCATAGCCATACCACAGCATGACCGCGACAATTGCGATGGAGAGCGTCAGCGTGAGCACGGCCAGCCCCTTGCGCGCGCGTCCGGGCAGGGCGAGCGGGATCAGATCCACATTCACATGCCCGCGCAGCCGCTGCACATAGGGCAGGCCCAGCAGCGTGGCGGCGATCATCAGGTAGATCACCACCTCTGTCTGCCAGACGGTTGTGCCATTGAGGACAAAGCGCACCCAGATCATCTGACAGGTGATGATGACAGAGGCGACGATCATCCCGGCGGCGACCCAGCCCGCAAAGGTCGAGAGCGCCGCAACAGCGCGCAGAAACGGATTTTGTCCAGTGCGCGCAACCGTACCCGATACATGGCCAGCCATGGTCAGTCCTCGCGTAAATAAAAGGTGTCAGGAAGGGCCGCCGCGCCTTGCCCGGCGGCCCGGTGCGACTACTCGACGGCGAAGGCCATATCCAGCAGCGCCTGCCCGTCCGGCACGCTCTCGACAAATGCCTTGTAAGAGGTTTCCTGCGCCAGCGCACGCCAGGCCTGGAAATCCTCTTCGGTCATTGCGGCGATCTCGACGCCTGCATCGCGGAACACATCGACCGAGGCGGCATCCTCTTTCTTGGCCTCTTCCAGATAGAACGCTTCGGCCTTCTCGGCGGCGGCAAGCAGGGCGCTCTGTTGTTCTGCGGTCAGACCCTCGAAGGTGGATTTGTTCATCAGGAGCGGTTGATACATGAACCACAGCGCGATATCGCCTGCGGGCGTGTAGCATTTGACCTGCTCATAGATGCGGAACGATACAAAAGACGAGGACGAGGTGTTGACCGCATCCAGAACCCCGGTCTGCATCGCGTTGTAGATTTCCGACGACGCCATCGAGGCAATCGACGCCCCGGCACCGGCCAGCATCTGCTCGAACGCCTTGCCCGCCGCACGGGTCTGCATTCCGGCTACATCCTCGGGGCGGGTAATGCACTGACCGGTGCTGGCAAAGCCACCGGCCAGATAGCCATGCACCAGAACCATGACGTCATCCTCGGCCATCTTGGCCTCGATCGCCTCCATGAAAGGGCTGTCGGACAGACGTGCCGCGTGGTCGTGGTTCTTGACCAGACCCGGCATCAACGTGAGGTTGTAAGAGGGTTGCTGCCCACCTGCATAACTGAGCGGCAGCACGGTCATGTCGAGCTGGCCCCGGCTGAGCGGGGTATATTGCTCGCGTGCCTTGAACAGCGATTCAGAGCCGAAAATCCTGATCTCCAGATCGACCCCCGCAGCGGCGACCTCGTCGGCCACGATCTGTGCGACCTGATGGCGCACATCCTGACTGGACCATTGATGCGAAAGCCGCAGTTCGGTTGCGGTGGCGATGCTGCCGAGCAGCATCATCCCGGCGGCTGTTGCTGCCGTGAAAGTCATCTTGTTCATTCTATCCTCCCATTTTGCCCGGACAGGGTAGCCCGGAAGCGTGGCGGGCAGTGTTCGGGGTTTTGAATTCAGAGTCAAGATTTTTGTATACAAGAACTTTGATCTTGCGCACAGGTCGCGCCACGGCTAGGCTTTTTTCATGGAAATGAGACGTGCCGATATCATTGCGGATGCGCTGGAGGAACTGGTGTTTACCGGCGGTTTCAGCGATGGCGACAGGCTGGACGAATTGCGTCTGGCCCGGCAATTCGACGTCTCGAGAACGCCAATTCGTGAGGCATTGCAGAGGCTTGTGTCCTCTGGCCTGGCCGAGCAGATCCCGCGCCGGGGCGTCTTTATCCGGCAGCCCGGTCCGGTGGAACTGATGGAGATGTTCGAGACCATGGCGGAAATCGAGGGGGTGTGCGGGCGGTTGGCGGCGCAGCGCATCTCGGAGGCGGCGCTGGATGATCTGGATGCGGCAAACATCCGTTGCAATGCCGCCGTGCAGGCTGGCGATACCGACGGGTATTACCGGGAAAACGAGCATTTTCATCATGTTATCTATCACGAGGCGGGCAATGCCTTTCTCGAGCAGGAGGCGCTGCGCCTGCATCGGCGGCTCAAGCCGTTTCGACGACTGCAACTGCGTTTCAGAGGCCGAATGGCGCAATCCATGGCCGAACACGAGACGATCGTCGCGGCATTGCGCGCCGGCGAAGCCGAACGGGCGGCAGAGGCGTTGCGCGGCCATGTGGCGATTCAGGGCGAGAAATTCCATTTGCTGATGGCCAGCCTGCGGCGCGCGGCGGAATAGGTTTCGATCCCGCTGCCGCCAAGACCGTACAGTTCTGCCCGGATTTCGTAGGGTTGGTGCGCTCTGCTGGACAGTGTGCGCGCGCGCGATTAGGTAGGCCGAATGGCCAAGGCAAAGGACAATCCGAATTACAAGGTGATCGCCGAGAACCGGCGCGCACGCTATGACTATGCCATCGAGGCCGATGTGGAATGCGGTATCATCCTGCAGGGCTCCGAGGTGAAATCGCTGCGCACCCATAGCGCCAATATCGCCGAGAGCTATGCGGCGGTGGAGAACGGCGAATTGTGGCTGATCAACTCCTACATCGCGCCCTATGAGCAGGCCAAGACATTCGGGCATGAAGAAAAGCGGCGACGCAAGCTGCTGGTGTCGAGAAAGGAACTGGCGAGGCTCTGGAGCGAGACGCAGCGCAAGGGCATGACGCTGGTGCCGCTGGTTCTGTATTTCAATCATCGCGGCATCGCCAAGTTGAAGATCGGTATCGCCAAGGGCAAGAAGACCCATGACAAGCGCGACACCGAGGCCAAGCGCGACTGGGCCCGGCAGAAGCAGAGATTGCTGCGGCATGGAGAGTGAGGGCACAGTGAGGCCCGGGAGATGGATCGCATGGAACTCATCCTCGGTCTGATCGCGGGGGCGGTCGGGGGCAATGTCGCGGGGGGAGTATTCAAGACCCTGAGTCTCGGGCTGACGGGCAATTCTCTGGCCGGGATTCTGGGTGGCGGTCTGGGCGGGCAGGCTCTGTCCGCGCTGGGTGCTGGCGGTGGCGATATGGGTGCGATTGCCGGTGCGCTGGTCTCGGGCGGCGCGGGCGGCGGGGCGGTGATGATTGTCCTCGGGCTGATTCGTCGAATGCTGGTGAAATGATGCGCGTACGACGCGTCCGGCCGTTGACAAAGGTCGGGGCAAGGAAGGTCCGGGCAGCAGCACGCTCCGAAGCCGGAAAAGGGCGAACAGACAGGACACAGGCGGTGGACTTTTGACGCGCCTGCCCCAACCGGAAACAGCAGGGGCTTTGTCAGCGAACCGATGCGCCGCCCGGCGCGTCGCGGGACGCCGGGACCGGCCTCGGACGTGAGCCTTTCCGCGCTGCGCGGTCTTGCCCTTTTGCCCCCCGGACTGTAGGCAGAAAGGGTCTGAACCCGGGGGGCGCATATGGCCAGTGACGATCCGAAAACCCTTGTTTCCACCGACTGGCTGGCGGCCCATCTGAAGGATCCGGATCTGCGGGTGCTGGACGGCACATGGTTCATGCCCGCCGAGGGGCGCGATGCGCGCGCCGAATACGAGGCCGCGCATGTTCCCGGCGCGCGGTTTTTCGACATCGAGGATATCAGTGATGCCCGTTCGGACCTGCCGCACATGGCGCCGCCGGTCGAGAAATTCATGTCGAAGCTGCGCGCGATGGGCGTGGGCGACGGACATCAGGTGGTGGTTTACGATGCCAAGGGGCTGTTTTCGGCGGCGCGGGTCTGGTGGCTGTTCCGGCTGATGGGGCAGGATAACATCGCCGTGCTGGATGGCGGTTTTCCCAAGTGGCAGGCCGAGGGGCGGCCGGTCGAGGACATGCCGCCGGTGATCCGCGACCGGCACATGACCGTGCGGCGGCAGAACCACATGGTCAAGGACGTGACGCAGGTGTCGGCGGCGTCGAAACTGGGCGATTACGAGATCCTCGATGCGCGCTCTGCCGGGCGGTTTCGGGGCGAGGCGCCGGAGCCGCGCGCCGGGCTGCGTCCGGGGCATGTTCCGGGGTCGAAGAATGTGCCCTACACGGATCTTCTGAATGCCGACATGACGATGAAGGATCCTGATGGCCTGCGCGCGGTGTTTGCCGCCGCCGGGGTGAACATGGCCAAGCCGGTGATCACAAGCTGCGGTTCCGGGGTGACGGCGGCGGTGATCAACCTGGCGCTGGAGCGGATCGGCAAGTCCGACCACGCGCTTTATGACGGGTCATGGACCGAATGGGGCGCGTTTCCGACGCTGCCCGTCGCCACGGGAGAGGCATGATGTTCGAGCAGTTGAAGGAAAAGCCCGCCGACAAGATCCTGGCGCTGGCGCAGGCGTATCGCGAGGATCCGCGCGCGGACAAGATCGACCTGGGCGTTGGTGTCTACAAGACGCCCGAGGGGGTGACGCCGATCATGCGCGCCGTGAAGGCGGCGGAAAGGCAGCTCTGGGAAGTCGAGACGACCAAGGCCTATACCGCGCTGACGGGCGATCCGGCGTTTCTCGATGCGATGGTGGGGCTGGTGCTGGGCGAGGCGCTGGCGCGCGATCAGGTGTCGGCGATTGCCACGCCGGGCGGCACAGGGGCGGTGCGGCAGGCGTTCGATCTGATCCGCATGGTCAATCCGGGGGCGCGGGTCTTTGTCTCGGATCCGACATGGCCCAATCACTTGAGTATTCTGGCGCATATGGGGATCGAGGTGGTGATGTACCGCTATTTCGATGCCGAGACGGTGGGTGTCGATTTCAGCGGCATGATGGCTGATCTGGACGGATTGCGCGCGGGTGACGTGGTGTTGCTGCATGGTTGCTGCCACAATCCGACGGGCGCCAATCTGAACATGACCGAATGGCAGGCGGTGGTCGATCTGCTGAACGCCAAGGGCGCGCTGCCGATGATCGACATTGCCTATCAGGGCTTTGGCGACGGGCTCGAGGCGGATGCGGCGGCGGTGCGTTACGTGGCGGTGAACTGCCCCGAGACGCTGATCGCCGCAAGCTGTTCCAAGAATTTCGGCATCTACCGCGAGCGCACCGGCATTCTGATGGCCGTCGCGCAGGATCGCGCGCTGCAGAGGGTGGCGCAGGGCAATCTGGCCTATCTAAACCGGCAGAATTATTCCTTTCCGCCCGATCACGGCGCGAGGCTGGTGAGCATGGTGTTGACGGATGACGCGCTGCGGGCCGACTGGCAGGCAGAGCTGGAGGAGGTGCGGCTGGGCATGCTGCGGCTGCGCGAGCAGCTGGCTGGAGAGTTGCGGCGTTTGTCCGGGTCGGACAGGTTCGGGTTCATCGCGCAGCATCGCGGCATGTTTTCGCGGCTGGGGGCCACGCCTGAGCAGGTCGAGCGGTTGCGGGCGGAGCATGGCATCTACATGATCGGCGACAGCCGGATCAACATTGCCGGGCTGAACGAGACGACCGTTCCGGTGCTGGCGCGGGCGATGATCGACGTGGGTATCTGAGACGGGTCTTGCCCCAATCCGGGCAGTGGCGGAGCGGGTCAGTGACGCAAGAGGTTGTTTTCATCTGCCGCAGGCGTCTGTGGCGCGCCGGGTCCAAGATCATGCGCTGCGATCAACTGGCCGAGATCGGTCGGTGCAATCTGGGAGAGCGTTACAGGTTTTCGGTGCGTGCCCTGCCGCAGATGGCCACGGACGATGCGCGCCGTGACTTTGCCGAAAGTCTGGCGGGCAGTATCGTGGTTCTGCTCAAGGGCACGGCCGCGATGCTGGGTCAGGAGGGCATGCGGATGCTGCGTGCGGCAAGCCGGGGTCTGGCGATCGACTATGTGGACGGACATGCGGGCGAGTGTTTCTCGCCGCATGCGGATCTGCATATCGCGGCCTCGCATGCCGGTGAGGCGATCCTGCGGCGGGTGCTGGCGCGCAAGGGATCTGTCGACGGGCGGGCCGGAGTGGCGTATCTGACGCATCATCACGACCCGCGACTGGAGGGGATGGTGCCGCGCAGGCAGGATACCCTGCGGGCCGCATATCTGGGGCATCCCCGCAATGTTCATATCCCTCGGGAAATCAGTCATCGGATCCAGCGAATCGCGCTGGGCCGGGGAGCGGGTATGCCCGCGGCCTTTGACAGGCTGTGCGATTTCAATCTGCATTACACGATTCGCCCGCCCGGTCCTGCGGGAGCGCCGGATGGTGATGTGGCCAAGCCCTTTACCAAGGGATTCGTCGCGGCGGCGCTGGGGGCCAATGTGCTGGTGACGCGCGACACCGATGATGCCGAGCTGTATCTGGGGCGGGAGTATCCGTTTCTGGTCGATGACTCTGCGCCCGCGACCATCGCGGCTGCGCTCGACCGGGCGGAGGATCTGTACGATACATCCGCGTGGCGCGAGGCCAGCGAACGGATGCGGTATCTACGCGAGATGTCATCGCCGCGGCATGTGGCGCGCGAGTTTGACGTGATCCTGTCGCGGTTGCAGGTTCGTGGTGGGGCGGCCCGCAAGGGCCGTCCCGGCCCGTGAGTGGGCGGTCGCGTTATTCCGGCAGGATCACCGCGTCTATGACGTGAATGACGCCATTGCTGGCCTCGATATCGGCTGCGGTTACGTTCGCACCCTGCACGGTGACGCCGCCCTCGGTCATGATGGTGACGTCGGTGCCCTGCACGGTGGTGGCGGTCATGCCGTTCGACAGGTCGCCCGACATCACCTTGCCCGGCACTACGTGATAGGTGAGGATCGCGGTCAGCTGATCCTTGTTCTCGGGTTTGAGCAGGTTCTCGACCGTACCTGCGGGCAGGGCGGCGAATGCCTCGTTGGTCGGTGCAAATACGGTGAAGGGGCCTTCGCCCTTGAGGGTATCCACAAGACCCGCGGCCTGCACGGCGGCGACGAGGGTAGAGAAATTCTCATCACCGGCGGCAATGTCAACGATATCCTTGCCGTGACCATCGGCAAATGCCGGGCCTGCCATCAGGGTGGCTGCGGTCAGGGCGAGATAAGTTCTGCGAAACATGGTTTACGTCTCCGTTTTCAGACATGGTTTGACGATGCCTGCATTGGCATCATGGGGTGAGCTACGGGCGCTCGGGCGTTCTGGTTCATCGGGGATTTCCGCCAAGGCGGTTTGACAAAAAACGGATGGCCGCTAAGCTGGGTCTGTCTGAAATATCCAATCACGTTTTTGTGATAATGCGGCAAGCCTCCCGTGTTTCAACGGCGTTTCAGCCGGTTGTCCTGCGGGTTTCGCAGGCGGCGGGAAAATCGCCCGGAGGCCACGAATTCGTTATGAAACATGATGTCTTCAGGCGATTTACCGGCTTGTCTGACGCGGGTGAAAGGCGCAGGTTGCCGCCAAAGACCCCTCGGGTGCAGGGGCTGGTTTCATCGGAGATTGCGAATGGAATACGTCACGCAGATCCTTGAGGTTCTGGCGTTGCTTCTGGTGCTGGTTCTGGGCGCGGTGCTGTTCATGGTGGTGCTGTTCTACGTGCTGGACAAGACGCAGACCGGCGATGCGATCCGGCGCAACTATCCGGTGATCGGACGGTTTCGCGGTCTGTTCACCAAGCTGGGGGAGTTCTTCCGGCAGTATTTCTTTGCCATGGATCGCGAGGAGATGCCGTTCAACCGTGCGCAGCGCGATTGGGTCAGTCACGCGACCAAGGGCAAGGGCAATACGATCGCCTTTGGCTCGACGCGCAATCTGGGTGTGCCGGGCACCCCGATCTTCGTGCCGGCGGTGTTTCCTCCGCTGGACGATCAGTTCGCCATCACCGCACCGATGGAAATCGGGCCGACAGCGGCGATTCCCTACCGGGCGAAATCCATCTTCAACGTTTCGGGCATGAGCTATGGCGCAATCTCGCGCCCCGCGGTCGAGGCGCTGAGCCGGGGGGCGGCCAAGGCAGGGATCTGGCTGAATACCGGCGAGGGCGGTCTGAGCCCGTTTCACCTGATCGGAAATTGCGATCTGGTCTATCAGATCGGCACGGCGAAATACGGCGTGCGCGATGCGGCGGGCAATCTGAGCGATGCGCGGCTGCGCGAGGTGTCGGACAACCCCTCCGTCAAGATGTTCGAACTGAAGCTGGCGCAGGGAGCCAAGCCCGGCAAGGGCGGCATCCTGCCCGGCGAAAAGGTGAGTGCCGAGATTGCCGAAATCCGCGGGATCGAACAGGGCCGCGACAGCATCTCGCCCAACCGCCATGCCGATATCAATGATTACGGTGAGTTGCTGAATGTGATCGGCCATATCCGCAAGGTGACGGGCCGCCCTGTCGGATTCAAGACGGTGATCGGATCGTCAGAGGCGTGGGAGCCGCTGTTTGAGATGATCAACGCGCGGGGGGCGGATTGTGCGCCGGATTTCATTGCGATCGACGGTGGCGAGGGCGGCACCGGGGCGGCGCCGATGCCGCTGATGGATCTGGTCGGCATGCCGATCCGTGACGCGCTGCCGCGCATGGTGGATCTGCGGGACCGCTATGGTCTGAAAGAGCGCATCCGGATGATCGCCAGCGGCAAGCTGATCAATCCGGGCGACGTGGCATGGGCGATCTGCGCGGGGGCCGATTTCGTGACTTCAGCACGTGGCTTCATGTTCAGCCTTGGCTGTATCCAGGCGCTGAAATGCAATCGCAACACCTGTCCTACGGGCATCACCACGCATGACAGGCGGTTGCAGGCGGGTCTGGTGGTCGAGGACAAATACCTCAAGGTCGCCAATTATGCGCTGTCGGTGATCAAGGAGGTCGAGACCATCGCCCATTCGGTCGGCGTCGCCGAGCCACGCCTGATGCGGCGGCGGCATGTGCGGCTGGTGCAGGCGGATGGCACGTCGGTGCCGTTCAACAAGATCCGGCCAAGTTACAATGCGGACGCGGTTTTGTGACCGCGTGGTGAAACCCTTTGCTGGCGGTCGCCGTGTCTGCCCCTATATGATCGTTGAACCTGCAGGAGGGATGACATGGCCTATCGCTGGACAAATACGCTGAGCGCGCAGGATGTGACGCCGGAGGCGGTGTTTCTGAACCGCCGTCAGCTGATCGCCGGGGCGGTGGCGGGTCTTGGTCTTGCCGGAACGGGAATGCCCGCGCGGGCAGAGACGCTGGAGCCGAACAGTTGGGAGGATATCACCACCTACAACAATTACTACGAGTTCGGCACCGACAAGGGCGATCCGGCGCGCAATGCCCGGATGCTGACGACCAAGCCATGGAACGTCACGATCGACGGTCTGGTGGACCGGCCGGGTGACTATGGGTTTGACGAGATCATGGCGCAGATGACCGTCGAGGAGCGCATCTACCGTTTCCGCTGTGTCGAGGCCTGGTCGATGGTGGTGCCGTGGAACGGGTTTGAACTGGCCGATCTGCTGGCGCTGGCCGGGGTGCAGAGCGGCGCGCGTTATGTGGCGTTCGAGACGGTGCTGCGCCGCGAAGAAATGCCCGGCACGCGCTATCCGGTGCTGGACTGGCCCTATGTCGAGGGGCTGCGGCTGGATGAGGCGCTGCATCCGCTCACGATCATGGCTACGGGCATCTATGGCCGCGATATTCCCAACCAGAACGGCGCGCCGCTGCGGCTGGTCGTGCCGTGGAAATACGGGTTTAAGTCGATCAAGTCGGTGGTGCGGATCACCCTGACGGACACCGAACCGCCGACAAGCTGGAACCGGGCCAACCCCCGCGAATACGGGTTCTACAGCAATGTGAACCCCGAGGTGGATCACCCGCGCTGGTCACAGGCGACGGAACGGGTGATCGGCGGTGGGCTGTTCTCGCCGCGCAGGCCGACCCTGATGTTCAACGGCTATGGTGACGAGGTGGCCGGTCTTTATCAGGGTATGGACCTGGCAAAGAACTTCTGATGTGGGTCGACCGGATCAACGGGGTCGCCCGGCGGATTCCGGTCTGGGCCATCTGGCTGGTCTATGGTGCGCCGTCGGTCTGGTTCTTCTATCTGGGGATGACCGGGGGGCTGGGGGCAGAACCGATCAAGGCGCTGGAGCGCGAACTGGGCGAGGTCGCGCTGCAACTGCTGATCATCTGTCTGTCGATCACGCCGCTGAGGCGGTATCCGGGGATCAACCTGATCCGGTTCCGGCGCGCCTTTGGTCTGCTGGTCTTCTATTACGTGAGCCTGCATCTGCTGGTCTGGCTGGTGCTGGATGTGCAGATCATGGCGCAGATCTGGGCCGATATCATCAAGCGGCCCTATGTGACGGTGGGATTCACCGCGTTCCTGCTGATGATTCCGCTGGCGGTGACATCGAACAACTGGTCGGTGCGCCGTCTGGGACCGGGGTGGCGGCGGCTGCATCGGCTGACCTATGTGGTCGCTGTGCTGGGGGCGGTGCATTTCATCTGGCTGAGCAAGGGCTTTCAGATCGAGCCGCTGATCTATCTGGCGGTGATTCTGGGGCTGATTGGCCTGCGGCTGCGCCCGGCGCCACAGAATCAGCGCGCCTGAGCGGGCGAATTCGCCCGCGCGGACAGATGCCGCGCGCCGCGACTTGGGGCGCGTCCTGTGGATGACGCAATATCTGGTGCACGAAACCGGGAAGGGGTGACAACAATCTTGCGCAAGCGCTTTGCGGTCTTGCCGAACGCTTCGCTAATCCCTTTGTTTTCAGGTGAAATTCCAGATTTTGAAAAAAACATGACAAAAGGGGAAAAAAGGGGTTGCAGGGGCAGGCCCCTATCCGTAAATAGCGCTTCACCGGCGGCGCTTTGGTGTTGTCGTGTATGTCGGACGGGCTGTTTTGGTTTTTCTGTGACGGTCTGCGAGGCTCGAA